>CALGFD010000039.1 GCA_937881075.1 uncultured Planctomycetales bacterium | reverse complement strand
CGAGAATCCCGATGATCGTAATCACCACCAACAGTTCAACGAGCGTGAAACCATGTAGGAGGGAGCGGTGTTTGTGCTGCTGGGGTGTGCGAGCAGATGGCTCGTGGGAACGCCAAGCGGATAATGGCGGACTCATTCGCGTTTGTTCAAAATAGGCAGTTGGAAAACTCGGGCAAGCTTTCATTAACCCCCCTCGAAAGATCAGCTCGGAAGAAGCCCAAATATTATATCTGGGTCAGGAGACGGAATTGGACCGAAAAGCTGTTCGTCCGCCAAAACTTTCCAGAGGGAGTACTCCTCTTGGGTGAAGTGCGGCTCATTGTTGCCTTCAATCGCGGATCTACACTAGCATTGTCTATGTCGCGTCGATTCAATTCCCAATTGGCGATGGAACGAAGTCGATCCTGTGGCAATATTTCTCTACATTGTTCACGCGCATGACAAAATTGGCGCAAGAGTGGCGGCACAGGAAGTTGATCGGCCCGAGCGACAACGAGCCACACTGGCCATTTTCTTTGGACGTGCCTGCGTCAAAGGGCGCAAAGAACGACCTCGGGATGGTGAAGGAGCGGCTGGGTAGGGAATTGGGAAAGGACTTCCAGCCGTAGGTGTTCCCATCAGGCTGGAAGTGCTTCTGCTTTCGTTTGCGACGTTACCGCTGCGCTCCGACCTACAGTTGCCCGCAATTGGCGATCGCGATTTTTGCCCGCGGCGCGCCGGTTGGCGAGCCGTAGGCCTCAATCTTCTTGACAACGTCCATGCCCTGCACCACGGAGCCGAAAACGACATGTTTGCCGTCTAGCCACGGAGTGGCTTCGGTGCAGAGGAAGAACTGTGAGCCGTTGGTGTTGGGGCCGGCGTTGGCCATGCTCAAGATGCCGGGGCCAGTGTGTCGTAGCTTGAAGTTTTCGTCGGCGAACTTGGCGCCGTAGATCGACTTGCCGCCGGTGCCGTTGTGCCGGGTGAAGTCACCGCCTTGGCACATGAACTCGGGGATAATTCGATGGAAGGTCGAGCCCTTGTATCCAAAGCCTTTTTCACCCGTGCAAAGGGCGCGGAAGTTTTCGGCGGTTTTGGGCACGACGTCGCTGCGGAGTTCGACGACAATTCGCCCCAGCGGCTTACCATTGGCCGTCATATCGAGGAAGCAGCGGGGCAGCTTTTTGGCGTCGGCGGCCACCGCAATCGTTCCTGAAGCAAGCACTACGGCCAGCGACACCAGCAAGTTTCTTCGATCCAGCATTTCGGCTCTCCAGATGTTTGTTTCAACGCTTGCCATATTGATACCGACGTAGCCAATGCTCGCAGTTCACCGGCAAACACAGCTGTTTCAGTCGCGTTTGCCGGGCTTCATGAGCCGCGGAGTCGGCCATTGGCCGCGCAGGACTTAATAATGCCGGCAGTTTAGCGGAAGGCGGAATGGGGGACAACGGCAATCGGCCGTCCCCAACGAGGGCGAAAGAGTGGGGCCCGTAGTGCGCCTTCCCTGTTTGCTTGTCTTGCCTGAACCGGCTGTATTGGCTATAAAGCTCGCCGGCTGCCAATCCTATAAATTGGGTCGGCTTGTCATGGTGAAGCGGTCAGCAGTTACGGAGGACGTGACATCTATCATGCATAGGACGGCGACGACTTTGGTGATGAACGCGGGCCAAGCGGACTGTCTTGCTGAACTGGCACCGGCAAAGAGCGACGGCTATGCGGGGAGTCGACTCGGCAGCCTGACACGACGAGTGTTGTTATTAGCGGTTTTCGCTGTCACGCTTGTCGGTGGAGCGCGACTGATCGGCGTGAATGTTGAAGGGTTAACTGGACGCATCATCATTGACGACTCCCTCTATTACATCGTTCCGGCTCAGCACCTCCTGGCGGGGCAGGGCTACAGCTTCGATGGGGAAAAGCGAACCAACGGGGTGCAGCCGCTGTGGGCGATGATCGTGGTATTGTTGACGGCTGCGTGTCCAAACAATGCCTCGATCTTGTATGTGGTCGTCATCGTGGCAGCGTTGTTCTGGATCGGTGCAGGAGTGGTGTTGTATCGTGCCCTGCGGTGCTTCAACCCCTGGATAGCGTTGTTGGTGTTGGTCGGATGGCTCATGACCGGGTTTTGGAATCGGTTAGCTTTCCAGGGGATGGAGAATGGTATTCATGCTTTCCTATTCGCGTGGATTATTGCCTATGGTGTTCGGTACTTGCGGCTACCGAGTGAGGTCGCTAAGCAGAGTGACGGCCCGGCTTTCTATTGGCAGCTGGGAATTCTCTTGGGACTGTTTGCCTTGGCACGCGTTGACAGCGCACTACTGGCCCTGCTGATGGGCATTGTTATTTGGTTGGGGCTGGTGCGCCCTGGCGGAACAGGAAGAGTCAAACTCAATTGGCGCGGCGCGATCTGGCTGACGATACCGGGGGCAATCCTTTTTGGCGGCACGCTGTTTGGCAGTTGGCTTTACTTCGGCAGTGCGATGCCTCTGAGCGGGTATGTCAAACAATATTATCAGAAGGCATGGGGGCCCCTTCATGGTGGCCCCGTCGAGGAACTTCACTGGCACGCGAAGTATTTGTGGGACATTGCCACATGGCCGGTTGGGCGGCACTTCGAGCATGGGGCGGTGCCGCATCGTGCAATCGCCTGGTGGAGTTTGGTCTTGCTGAAGTGGCTGCTGGCAATTGGGACGACGTACGGGCTTTACCGGTTGTTGCGGCGTCGAGGCAGTGTGCTTTCCCCGCCATTGGTAGTTTTTGGTGTCGTGTTGGCCGCCTTTGTCGGGCTGCATTTCGCAATCTATTCCATTGCGATGTCGCACTTCACGACGTATGGGACTTGGTATTTTGCCGCCGAGTTCTTGGCTTTGTGGATTGGCTTTGGTGTTGGTCTTGCCCTGTTTGGCAGCTGGGTGGCGGCTTGTCTGCAGAGTCTCGGTGCAAGAGTCGCTGAGCCGGCGGTTGTCGCCATCGTGACCGGGACCGTAGCGTTACTCATGATCCTGGCGGCGCCTCGTGCGGTTTGGCCACTACCCGAACGCGACGCGCGTCGTGCGACGTTTTATCGATCGGCAGAATGGTTGACGGCCAATCTTCCACCGCGGCAAAAGGTGGCCAGCTTCAGCTCGGGGTTTCAGGCGTTTTTTGCACCGTCGCACCAAATGATTAACCTCGACGGCCTCGTGAATGATCGCGAGTATTTCGAGAGGTACTTGCGGCCCGAGCGAATTGAGCAGTACCTCCGGGATCGGGAGATAGGCTACTTTTCGGACTACGCAACTCAGTCCCGTTGGAAGAGCGGGAAATACTGGTCGATCGATCTTAGCACGCTGCAGCTTCTGCAGTGGTTTCCGATCAGTGGCGACCTGAGTTGTGGGATATGGAAGGCACGTTTTGACCAACCCCCGGCGGATGTCCTTGCTCCTTGTGAGGGGCCACACAATCGGGTTGCCCAAGTACAGTTTGCTGGCCGTGTGCTAGGTCGCTATCCCACGGTTGGTGAAGAGGGCCTGCGCGAGGCCCTGGAGAAAGGCCCTAACCTTCGTGTGGTGACGTCGATTGTCGATCCTGTGTCGCGCAGCTTGACCCACGTGCTGGTGCCAGCCGAGCAATTGCCGCTGGGCATTGTCGAGGGCAACTGTGGCTGTGAACAGCGAGCAGGTGCTTCGTTTGGGTCGACTTTGCGGCTGGTCGGGTATGATCTTCCCTACCGGATGCTTGCGCAGGGACGACGCCTGGTGATCTCCCGTTACTGGAAGTTGGAGGAAGAAGTGAAAACCAAGTCCACGTTTTCGATCCTTCTTGGCCTGCGACGAAGCGACGCCCAATCTCTCGAAGGTAATGGTGGACTGGGTGAACTGCTACATGTGACGCAGCCAGCCTACGGGACGCGGTCGCTCGATACGTGGCGCCAAGGAGAAGTTGTCGCTGAAACGTATAGCCTCTCGCTCTCGCCGGCTTTGAAACGCGGCCACTACGGATTGATGATGGCCGTTGAAGACGCCGCGGGGAAACGCTTGCCGGTGGCAGGTCCGCAGGCGACCGGTAGAGCCTACTATTTGGGCGATATCGAACTGGAGTAAGTGCTCGATGCTAACTCTTCCGGTCTCGCTTGTTGCGTCGGACGGGCCGGAGGGAATTGTCGAGCACAGGTATCTTCTTGCGACCGACGGGTGGTGGGAAGTCGACCGTGGCGTAGCGGTCCGGGGCAATTCCACTGAGCGCCACGATCTGTCCCAGACCAAGCTCCCGGTGCAGAACCCACGTCCCCTGGCGAAAGGCATCGGTATTGGTAACGACGCTTTCGTTGCCGGCAAGGGCAGCGGCCGTGGTCAACCGCAGGCCGGGCGGAAGCGAGACCGGTAATCGCGTCGGAGAAGGAATCACTTCCTGGTCGATGTGGTCGTCGGGAAAGTCGCCAAGAGTTTCGTCCGCCGGCGCTTGCCAGGCTTCGTCGAACACCTCTTTTTCGGCGGCTGATTCCACGATCATCTCCCCGCGAGGCAGCTCCATCAGAAATGAACTGGGAATCGTCAGCTTTCGCTGGCCACGGAAGTCACGGTAACGGGCGGTGCTAATCTGCAACTCCTGCTGGGCGCGAGTAATGCCGACGAACATCAAACGGCGTTCCTCTTCGAGTTGATCGGGGTGCTCGCGGCTACGCTCATGGGGAAGCAAGCCTTCTTCGACGGCGGTGAGAAACACGACGGGGAATTCGAGTCCCTTCGAGGCGTGCAGCGTCATCAGAGTTACTCGGTCGACGTTGGTTTCCCAGGCGTCGGTGTCATTAACCAGGCACGTCTCCTCGAGAAACGCTTCGAGTTGGCCAAGATTACCGCGGCGTTCGTCGAAGTCGCGAGCGACGGTCAGCAATTCCTCGATGTTGGCCAGTCGCTGTTGGTCTTCTTCATCGTCCGACTGCTGACATTGACGCTGGTAGCCAGTCTCGCTGAGCACCAGCCCCAGCAGTTCTTCGACCGGTCCGCCCGCGGCCGGAGCGAGGCGCTCGAACAGCTGGACGAATGTTTGCAGCAGTCCCGCCAGTCGGGATCCGACTCCTTCAATTTGTCTCGCGCGGCGTGCCGCCTCGAGCAGTGAGAGGCCGCGACGAGTGGCGTAGTCGTTCAACCGGCCAATCGTTGTCTTGCCAATGCCGCGCGCGGGTGTGTTGATCACGCGGAGAAATGCCACTTCGTTCTGCGGATTGTTGAGCAGGTGCAGGTATGCCAGGATGTCCTTGATTTCTTTGCGTTGGAAAAACTCAAGGCCGTTGACCAACTGATAGGGGACGCCAAAGTTTCGCAAGGCAAACTCGAATGCCCGGCTCAGGGCGTTAATGCGGTAGAAGATGGCGAAGTCGCAGGCCCGCCGCCGTCCCGCGGCGACATCGGCGACAATTCGTGCGGCAATGGCTTCCGCTTCTTCCTTCTGTGTTGCATAGGTAATCAACCGGACCGGTGCGCCGGCGCTGTTTTCGGTGAACAACGCCTTTTCCTTGCGGCGGAGATTGTGAGCAATCAATTGCGACGCCACGCGGAGAATCCGCTGGGTACTTCGGTAGTTCTGCTCCAAGCGGACTACGCGAACCTCGGGGAAATCGCGTTCGAATTCGAGAATGTTGCTGAGATTCGCGCCGCGCCAACCATAGATGGATTGATCGGGGTCGCCGGTGACCGCCAGGTTTTGATGGTCAACGGATAGGGCACGGGCAATTGCGTATTGAGCGAGGTTGGTGTCCTGATACTCGTCGACAAGGATGAAATGGTAACGGGCGTCCAAGGCGGCGCGGATCTCGGGGTTGTCGCGTAGCAGTGTTGCGGTCAAATAGAGGAGGTCGTCAAAATCGGCGGCGTTGGCGGCGGCCAGATGTTGTTGATAGGCCGGGTAGACTTTCTGGACGACTTGGCCGAGGGCGTGGTCCGATCGAGGCGCGTACGCTTCGGGCGATACCAAGTTGTTTTTTGCCCAGCTAATCGACTTGGCGATGGTTTCCGGAGTGTAATGGTCGGTGTCGACTTTCAAGCGGCCGAGGGCTTGGCGGAGAGCCTTGTTGCTATCGTCGGTGTCATAAATCGTGTAATTTTCTTGCAGCCCTACTGAGGGAGCGTATTTTCGCAGCAATCGCGCGCAAAAACGGTGAAATGTGCCGACCCAGACCGATGGATCACCGGAAAGCTGAGCGATGCGGCGGGACATCTCGTCAGCCGCCTTGTTGGTAAAGGTCAGTGCAAGGATCTGATGGCCGGGGACGCCGTTTTTCCGGAGCCAAGCCACCCGGTGGGTCACGACCCGAGTTTTTCCGCTGCCCGGCCCAGCAAGGATCAACAAAGGGCCTTCGATATGGGTGACTGCCTCGCGTTGGGCGTCGGTCAGACCGGTCAGCATGGGAGTGAGTCGAGCAGAGGTTCTGGGCTGGCAGTGAAAGTAGCTAGCAGTATAAGCAATCTTTTCCAGGTCCCAAGGGGCGGTTGTTGGTGCCGATTTTGCCCAGGTTTTTTGGTCAATCAGGGCTCCGTATTTTCTGCGGCAACGAGCCTCTTGGTCGGGGGCGGCCGCAACATTTGCCATTCGGCAGCTACTACCCAAGATCGCCAAAGCTGTTATACTACGGCGTCGCGGCGGAAACCGTCGGCGTCTACAACCGTCACATCTTCAATCACCCCAATGTGGGAGGGAACCCATGGGTACGCGGATTCCACTTCGTGCTAGTGATACGAGGGCGAAGGATCTTGCCGAGAAGTTGGAAATGAGCACGGCCGAAATCGGATTGACCGTTCGCACCACCAACTGCTTGGAGGAACGAGGAATCTTCACGGTCAATGACTTGCTTCACTGTACACGAGAAGACTTGCTCGGCATTTCGAACTTCGGCGAAAAGACGCTGGAAGAAGTCTATAAGGCTTTGGAAGCAATTGGCTTCTGCCGTCGAGGACCTCACTCGACATCTGCCGAGGCCACCATCGCCTCGTCGGTTGCTGGTTAGTGTGTTTTGCGGGAACGGGAAGGGGATTTGGTGGAGCGGGGATGGCCGCGGTCGCGAACCATTGTGGAACTGGCCGTTGATCGAGCGGCTATTCTCTGACATGCCAGCTTGATCAGAATGCGCGGAGTGGTGCCTTGGCGCGCGCTTTTCGGTATTACGAAAAAAAACGGGGGAACCGCCGAACCGGCTCGCCGGCCCTGGCCAAGTACGGCGAAGCCGCCTTCTTTGCCGTGCTGCTGCTACTTGGCGGCGGTGGGCTTGCCCTGTTGTTTGATGCGCTGGTGGTGCCGCAGTGGCGTCTGAACCACGAGTTCGTGGCCACCACCTGCAAGGTGATCGAGAAACGTGTCGTAGAAGAGCCGGCGGCTGACGGGCCTTCCTTCCGGCCCGAAATGCGGATCGCCTACGAGGTTGAAGGCCAACTCTACTCCGACGATTGGCACTACGATCTGCGGAAGGAGTACCGGGGGTCACGCGAGAGTGCCGAGGCCATCCTTGCGCAATTTCCGATTTGGGACGCGGCCAAGAAGAATACCGTACCCTGCTGGTACGATCCGCTTGATCCGAAGACGGCGGTGGTCATGCGGCAGTCGAATTGGTGGGTGTGGCTAATTTTTACGGTGCCCGGTTCGTTTATAATCATTGGCGCTGGCGGTCTCGTTTATACCATTCTGAACTGGGGCAAATCGGCCGAGCGGCGAGCGCTGCTTTCGCGCCGCAGCCAGGAACGAGATCTGTTCGGAAGGAGCCAAGAACAGGACGAATATCCAGCGGTTCCTCGCGGCGTCGATTTGACTAATAGTCCCGGCACACGCTTGCGCTACCGGTTACCGATGTCCAACTCGCCGGGCTGGGCGTTGGTTGGCGCGTTGGTGTTCTGTCTAATTTGGAATGGGATTGTGGCAGCCTTTGTTGTCGTGGCCGTGCGAGGGCACCGCGATGGCCAGCCGGACTGGTTTCTCACGGTTTTGCTTGTGCCGTTTCTGATGATCGGGCTTGGTGCGATTTTTTTCTTCCTGCGGCAACTTTTGCTGACGACCGGCGTTGGTCCAACACTCGTTGAGATCTCGGACCATCCCTTGCGGCGGGGCGAAGGGTATCAGATCTTTTTATCCCAGGCCGGGATGCTGGCGGTAAATTGTCTGCGGCTCTCATTGACCTGCGAGGAATCGGCCACCTACTGTCAGGGAACGAATACCCGCACCGAGACCCGCGAAGTATATCGGAAAACTCTATTTGAGCGAAAAGAGATCAAGATTGAGCCGGGCATTCCCTTGGAGGTCGACCTGAGTCTGTGCGTTCCGGAGGGTGCCATGCATTCCTTTGCGGCCGAGCACAATGAGATCAATTGGATGCTGGTGATCGAGGGAGAACTAGCCAATTGGCCGCGATACCGCCGCGCGTTTCCTGTGGTCGTTTGCCCCGGAGAACGCCAATCATGAGTGTTGAGCCGACGGTTGTGATTATTATTGACGCCAACGGTCTGGGGCACCAGCCGGGAGAAACGCTGACTGGGGAATATTGGGTGAACGGTTTGCACTCCGGTCGAGTTCAGGCCATTGAAGCGTCGGTGCTCTGGCACACCGAGGGAAAAGGGGACGAGGACCTGGCGGTGTGCGCGTTCTGGCGACGCGAGTCGGAGCGAGGTCAGCCACTCGACCCCTCCAGGCCCGAGCCGTTCAGCGTCACCCTGCCGAACAGCCCTTTGAGCTACGATGGCCAGATTGTGAAGGTGCGATGGTGTGTGCGTGTGCGGGTGTTCTTGAATCGCCGCCGAGAACTGGTCGGTGAGAAGGTGTTTCAGTTGGGGCACCTGCCCCGAGTCCGGGAGTAGGGCCAGAGGGGCTGGGGCTAACGGAGCAAGTTTAGAAAAGGCTCAGAAGCGAGCGGCAGTGTGGAAAGCAACCCCTTTTGCTCGCGAAATATTCGTCCCGGGGCGGTGCCATTTCTCTTTCCCGCGGGCGAGGATTGTGGGGCGGTGATTGCTCGCTTGCAGGCGAGCGGTTGGTGGGGCCAGATCACCGGTGGGCATGGTACCGGAAAATCGGCGCTGCTAGCAGCCCTCTTGCCCGCTCTCCAGTGCGCCGGACATAAGCCGCTGGTGATCGAACTGCACGACGGGCAACGGGCTCTACGCCGAGATGCCTGGATGACTCTTCGGCAGACGAATCACTCGCTAGTGGTTGTCGACGGCTACGAACAATTGAGTCGCTGGAGCCGATTCCGATTGAAGCGATTGTGTCGGTCACGGGGATTTGGCCTGCTCGTGACCGCTCATGGGGCTGTCGGGTTGCCGCCGATCTATCACACGGCGTTGACGGCTACAGCGGCGGAACAAATCGTACAGCAGTTTCTCGCTGGCGGGCCGGCGTTGTTCACGTCCGCCGAATTTCTCGCGTCCTTTGAACGGCACGGGGGCAATCTTCGTGAAACGCTGTTCGACCTGTATGATTTGTGCGAACGGCGACGGCCGGCTTCCGTATCAAAGTCGGAGGCGATCAAGCGGGTTTCGAATTCTTGACCTAAGCTTGATAAGTAGTGGGCCCCAAGCCTAGCGATTGCGCTTGTCTTGCGTTCGCTGCTTGCTTCAAGGCGGGCTGCAAGGCTTGCCGAATCAGAATAACTGGCAGAAGCGGAAAGTTTTGCCAACCGCGGGACATAAGGGAATTCCTGGTTGACAGTATAATCCGCAAACGGTTTGATGGGACAGGAATGTTTTCCTCAGAAATCGGAGAAGGTGCAATGTATCGCCAAACTGCCGTTTGCTTAGCGGTTTTGCTAGCCGTGGTCGCATTGGTCTTCGCGGTGCCTGGGGAAGGCTACGGCGGATTGTTTGACGGGTTGTGCCATCGGACGACCTACGCGCCGACGTTCGTCGCACCGGTTGCCGCGGCGCCGGCCTGTGCGACTTGTGTCGCGCCGAGCCCGCCCGTTGTGGTGCCCGGTTGTGCGACGGCCACTCCCCAACTTTGCAATATGCCGACGGTCGTCTATCGCGCTTTATACCCGCCGAGGGCAGCCTATCTGCCGGTGGCGACCTATACGCCGATGGCAACTTACCGGCCGCTGCTGGGGACGTACGAAACACGCTTGGTTCCCTACACGACTTACTATCAACCGGCGCCGGCGGTGACCTACTCGACCTACTATGCCCCGGTCTGCCCAACGGCCTGTACAACTTGCACTCCGTGTGCGACCCCTTGTGCAACCGGTTGCGAGGGCGGTGCGTGTGGTGCACCCGTTACCTTTGCAGAACCGGCGGCACCGGCCTGTGCCAGTTGTGTCCCTGCCGCACCTTTGCAGCCGGTGACACCGGTTCCGTCGTTGCAGCAGCCGTCGACCTATGCTCAGCCGCCGGCTCCTCCTACCGGTCCGTCGGCTCCGCAGTCGACCTACCAACAGCAACAGACGAAGCGTCCCGAAACGGAAACGCAGAAGCCGATTCCGCAGCCGCAGTCTCAGCCGCAAGCGACGCCGCAGCCACAGCAACAGCCAAGTGGCACGTTGAACTCGATGCCGGCCCCGATCCTGAACGATCCGGAAGCGCGAACGGCGGCTCGGTATTCGCGGCCGCAGGTGCGATTGGTTGGCCGCCCAGCCCAGGCGACGGCCCCTGATGCGGATGGCTGGCAGCCAGCCCGAGACTAAGTTGCCGCAGTTTTGTCTTTGTCATGCCATCAAAGGCAGTGTTTCGCACCGGGGCTTGGGCAGTGCAGTGGTTCTTTGTACAAAAGAGTTAACGCCAAGTTTCTAGCTCTGGCCGGTACGGTCGCTTTTCTGCGGCCGACGTGCCGTCGGCCCCTATTGGCACTCAGGTAAATGAGGGTGTTCTGAATCAGGGGCTCGTGTTTACCGGCCTCCCGTTAGTCGGCCACCGGCATTTATTTTCTGAATCCCAAAGCCGATGCTGCATCCCATCATTCCACCCGGCTAGCTGATTCTTTGCATCTCGGCTAGACTGTCCGATATTGACGGCGTTGGAGTAGCAGCGGGCGATGCGGCAATTGTTAGGCTTGAGGCCGTGTCGAGTGATCCTCAGGTAAGTAGTGTTGGGTGATTGTGGGCGAGACGCTCGTGCTTGCCGACCTTTTGTTGGTAAACCTCCCGACATGCCTTAGCTGAGACTCAATTACGGCATGTTGTCCGTGGATGCCGCCCGGGAAAACGGTTCGCGAAGTTTCTGCCAAGCAATGCCAGCCAACCTCACGCAACAATACCTGAAGGCCGAGGAAGAATACCGCCGGGCGTCGACGCCCGAAGAGGAGCTGCAGTGTTTGCAGGTGATGTTGAAGGAGATTCCCAAGCACAAGGGAACCGATCACCTGCAGGCGGATCTGAAGGCAAAAATCTCCAAGCTCAAGAAGGAGATGGTCGCCGATCGAAGCAGCGGCAAGAAGACCCGTGGACTGCGAATTCCACGCCAAGGAGCGGGAACCGTCGTATTGCTCGGCAGTCCAAACACGGGCAAGAGTCAATTGGTGGCCAGTCTGACCCATGCTACTCCCGAGGTTGCTCCCTATCCATTTACGACAACTGTGCCGGCTCCGGCGATGATGCCTTGGGAGGACGTGGCCGTACAATTGATCGATACGCCGCCGATTACGGCTGATTATTTCGAGCCCTTGTTGCACAACTTGATTCGCTCTGCCGATCTGGTGTTATTGATGGTTGACCTGGAGAATGACGACGGTATCGAGCAGGTGCAAGAGTTGCTTGACCGTCTTGCGCAAACGAAGACACGCCTAGCGGCCAAGTCTTCGCTCGATGAGCAGGACGTCGGGCTTTCCTACACGCAGACGTTCTTGGTCCCGAATAAGATCGATGCTGCCGGAGCTGAGGAGCGATTGCAGTTGCTGCACGAGCTGTTGCCGCTCAATTTTGCGGAGTACGTGGTGTCGGCGAAGCATGGAACTGGGCTGGAGGATCTACGCTCGGCGATTTATCGGGCAATGGACGTGGTGCGAGTGTATTCGAAGCTGCCGACGGCCAAGGAGCCGGATCGCGACCGGCCGTTTACGGTGCGTCGTGGCAGCACCCTGCTGGAAATGGCCGGCTTGGTGCATAAGGATTTCGTAGAGGGACTGAAATGTGCCCGGGTATGGGGCGCGGCCGTGCACGATGGGACACAGGTCAAAGGCGACTACGTTTTGAACGACCAGGACATCGTTGAATTGCACATGTAACGGGCGGGGCCCGAGAATAGGGGCCAGGGGCAGCTTTGACAGGCTTGAACAAACCATTCAATGCACTCGGATTTCGATGACCAATCACGAGATTGCCACGGTTTTTGAGCAGATTGGCGACCTGTTGGAGTTTCAGGGCGCGAACACCTTTCGCGTGCGGGCGTACCGCAACGCTGCCCGAACGATTCATGACCTGCCGGAATCGGCCGCGGCCATTGTCGCCAACCCGGAGCGTGAATTGACTGAGATTCCGGGGATCGGAAAGGATTTGGCGGAGAAGATTGAATCCCTTTTGGCCACCGGCACGCTGCCGATGCTGGAGGAGCTGCGGGCGGAGGTACCGGAGAGCGTTCTAGCCATTCTGCGAGTTCCCGGCTTGGGTCCGAAGCGGGCGGCCGTGTTGTTTCACGAATTACGGGTGAAGACGCTCGAAGACCTGCGCGAGGCCTGCGAGGCGCAGAAGGTTCGCGGCCTGAAGGGTTTTGGTGAGAAGACCGAGACGGCCATTCTAGAAGGGCTGGGGATCGCCTCGGAAGCCGGCAGGCGAATCCTTTGGATCGAGGCGGATCAACTCGTGCAAGAAGTCCTGGAGCACATGAAGAGTTGCCAAGCCATCGAGCAAATTGCGGTTGCCGGTAGCTATCGCCGCGGCAAGGATACGGTGGGCGACCTGGATTTTCTGGTTGTTGCTCGGGACGTCGAAGCGGTGATGGATCGTCTGAGTGAGTATCAAGCGGTGGCAGCGACGCTCGCCCGTGGCGAGACGAAAATGTCGGTACGACTTGCCTCGGGGGTCCAAGTTGATGTCCGTGCCGTGCCGGCCGCATCGTTTGGCGCAGCGCTACAATATTTCACTGGTTCGAAAGATCACAACATCGTGGTCCGGGGCCGAGCGAAGGCGAGGGGCCTTAAAATTAACGAGTATGGCGTGTTTCGCGGCGAGGAGCAGATTGCCGGACGGACCGAGGAGGAGGTGTACGAAACGCTTGGACTGCCGGTCATTCCTCCGGAACTCCGCGAGGCGCGCCGGGAGTTCGAATGGGCGGACCACGGTGAATTGCCGAAGCTGATTGAGCAGAGCGACATCCACGGTGACCTCCACATGCACAGCACGTGGACCGATGGCATGGTCAGCATCGAAGAGATGGCCGAGGCAGCCAAGCGGCGAGGCTTGAAGTATATTGCGATTACCGACCACTCCAAGCGAGTTTCTATGGTTGGCGGATTGGATGGAAATCGCCTGCGACAGCAATGGGCCGAGATCGACGCGCTACGGAAGCGACTCAAAGGCATCACGGTGCTCAAGGGAGTAGAGTGCGATATTTTGGAGCAGGGCGGGCTTGATTTGCCGGATGAAGTGCTTGTCGAGGCCGACTGGGTGGTAGCCAGCGTACACTACGGGCACCGACAATCGCGTGAGCAAATTACGCGACGCACGATCGAAGCTTTGGAGAACCCGCATGTCTGTGCGATCGCGCATCCTACGGGACGCATGCTCATGAAGCGAAAGCCGTTTGACATTGATCTGGAAGCGGTGATGCAAGCTGCCCGGGAGCATCGCAAGTTTTTGGAACTCAATGCCCATCCTTCCCGGCTTGATTTGGACGACGTGGCCTGCGCTCGGGCGAAGGAGTTGGGAGTGCCGATCGTGATCTCCACGGACGCGCATTCGCCGGAGGGCTTGGAATTGATGCGTTGTGGCGTGGTGCAGGCGCGTCGCGGCGGGTTGAGCAAGGCCGACGTGGCCAACACCCGGACTTGGCCGCAATTGAAGAAGTTGCTGGGGCGGAAGTAGCGAGAGCAGTAATCGGGCCGCCGTGGCCGAGAGAGGCTGGCTACGGGGCAGGCGTTGTGGTTGGCGAGTCGCTGCGGAGGTCGAGATGTCCCTATTGGTTCCGATTTTGGTGGTGGCGGTGATGTTGGCCGGCCTGTTGCTCGGGGTTGTCGGACTGCCGGGCAATTGGCTAATCGTCGCCACGGTTGCACTCTATGCCTATTTTGCACCGGCGGAGTGGGCTGCGGCGGTCGGTTGGAAAACGGTTGGGGCGGCCGCGGTGCTAGCCCTCCTCGGCGAAGGGGTGGAGTTTCTCGCCGGCGCGGCAGGAACCGCGAAGGCGGGCGGCAGTCGGCGGGCGACCCTGTTGGCGCTGGTGGGCTCGCTCGTGGGCGGCATAGCGGGCATCTTTGTTGGTCTGCCGATTCCGCTGGTGGGCTCGCTCGTGGCGGCCATCGTCTTTGCCGGCGTGGGCGCCATGGCCGGCGCTATGATGGGCGAAGGCTGGGCCGGCAAGGGGTTGGACGACAGTTGGGCGACGGGCAAAGGAGCGTTTATTGGACGCGTGCTGGGGACCGTGGGAAAGATTTTCCTAGGCACCCTAATCGTGATCACCGTCGTCCTGGCAATGATCTTCTGAGGGCGAGACGCGTCGTTCAAGCCGTCGGGTGAACAGACACAGTGCCACTCGGCGTCACTGCCTCCCTGCCAAAGAGTGCGTTGACTCATAGCGGGGAGGGGGTAATAATTGCCGTGGTGAGGCATTGCCAATCATCGACAAGCTCGTGCAGGGAGGGATGGTGCCATGTTCTTCCGAGTGCCAGGTTTTAGGTCGCAGCGAACAAGAGGCGTGGCACGGGTGCCTCAAGAACGGCCTGTCACCAGGCGATCGCGCCGCTTGCGTCTTGAGTCGCTCGAGGAGCGGGCACTGCTGGCAGCCAGTTTCAATTTGACTGCGCCGACGACGGGCGTTTTCAGCGCCGGGCAGACAATTTCGATTCAATGGACCGCTTCCAACGTCGTGGCCGGAAGCACCATCAGCCTAGCCTACGATACCGACACGGCGTTCAACGGTAATGAGCATTGGATCGAGATCGATAAGGTCACGGCGGCGAACGGTGGCGGTTCGTACGCCTGGAGCACTTATAACGTGCCGTCGGGATCCTATTTTATCGCCGGCTACCTGTATGACGGCCGAGGGAATTACACGTTTTCGCATCGGAACACGTCGTTTACCCTATCGGGGACTGCGCCGCCGCAATCGTTCGCCTTGACCGGGCCAACCTCGGGGAATTTCACTGCCGGGCAGACGGTCTCGATCCAATACACGGCCAGTAACGTTCGGCCGGGTAGCACGATCAGTTTAGCGTACGATCCCGATACCGCATTCAACGGCAATGAGCGTTGGATCGAAATCGACAAGGTCGTAGCAACCAACGGCAGCAGTTCGTTCGCCTGGAACACTACGGGAGTGCTTACCGGCACGTATACGATCGCCGGCTACCTCTACGACGGCCAGGGGACCTACACGACCTCGCATCTGGCGCAGACGTTTCGGGTTCAGGGCGTTTCGCCCGCGCAGAGCTTTGTTTTAACAAGCCCGACCTCGGGGACTTTTAATGGTGGGCAGACCATCAACATCCAGTGGAACGCGGCGAACGTGGTCGCCGGGAGTACGATTAGTCTGGCCTATGATACCGATACGGCCTTCAACGGCAACGAGCATTGGATTGAGATCGACAAGGTGGTGGCAGCCAACGGCGCGGGCTCGTTTGCTTGGAACACGGCCAACGTGCCGCTGGGATCCTATTTCATCGCCGGTTACATGTACGACGGCAGGGGAACGTTCACGACCTCGCATCTGAACCAGTCGTTTACGATTTCGACTCCCACTCCACCGCAAGCATTTTCGCTTAGCGGTCCGACCTCGGGCAACTTTCTAGTCGGGCAGACCGTCAGCATTCAGTGGTCGGCCAGTGGCGTGCGGACGGGCAGCAAAATCAGCCTAGCCTACGATATCGACACATCCTTCAACGGCAATGAACGTTGGATTGAAGTGGACCAGGTCTCGGCCGTTAACGGCAACAGCAGCTTTCTATGGAACACTGCGGGGGTGACGCCTGGGTTGTATTCCATTGCCGGGTACATGTGGGATGGCCAGGGGACCTTTACCACGTCGCACTTGTTCCAGTTCATTACAATCAGCTCGCCGCCGTCGAGCTTTGCGCTAACGAGTTCGACGTTGGGCGGCGTGTCGTCGGACGTGGGGGGTGGGGTAAGCCACAGGGATTTGGTGGCAGCCGTGATGAGCGAGTGGGGCAATAGCCTCGAAGACGATACCGGACTATTGCTGCCGGTGTTTAACTCGGGCAAAAAGTACAGTCAAGTTGTTTAGATAAGATTGCTAAAAAAGCGTTGCGGCCGAAATCCGTGGGCAAATGCCGCCGCGCATACTAACGCTTGGCGATGTTCAGCTTGTGGTGGTTTTGGCGTCCAGGCAAACCGCGAAGGTCGTTCCCCGATCCGGTTCGCTTTCAACTCGGATATCACCGTTGTAGAGTTGGACGAGTTTCTTGACGATTGAGAGGCCCAAGCCACTGCCGGGGATATTGGTGGTGGCCGGCGATTTGATCCGCACGAATTCGCCAAACAGCCGCGAGATATCGTCGGCGGACATCCCAATTCCGGTGTCGGCCACCTTGATGGTCGCCCTGGTATCACTGGCGGTAATCGTCAGCTCCACCTGGCCGCCGTCGCAATTGTACTTGATGGCGTTGGAGAGCAGGTTGCTGAAGATCATCTCGATTTCACGGATATCGGCCATCAAGAGAATCGGGCCGGAGGCGTCGAGGCGCACTGTGATCGAGCGGCTTTCGGCCTCCAAGTGTAGCGACTCGATGACACTCTTGGCGATGGCCACGATATTGACCAGACCGAGTTGACGGTTTTTGCGGCCGGATTCAATCTGCGTGAGATCGAGCAGGTCGTCGATCAGCTTTCGCATCCCGTCGATGCGTAGCAGGCTCCGGCGAATCATGTCCACGTAGGCGCTAATGTCCTCGCCGAGGTGCCGCTCTTGCATCAGATCGAGGTAGCCGGTGACTGCGGCCAGTGGTGATTTCAGTTCGTGACCGAGAACGCGGATGAACTCGAAGCGGACTTGACGCTTTTCCTCCGTGAGCTTCCGGGCCTGTCGGGCAAGAATCAAATGGGCGGCCGTCTTGCGAATCGTGCTTCGCAATTCGTCCGGTGTAAACGGCTTGGCGAGGAAGTCGTAGGCGCCACGCTTGGTGGCCGTCACCGCGGTCTCGATCGAGGCGTAGGCCGTGATCATGATCGTCAAGACTTCGGTCGACATCGCCGCCAACTGGTCAAGCACTTCCAGGCCGCTGATGCCTGGCATCTTGTGATCCAGCAGCAGGATATCGGGTGGCTGCTGACGTATCTTTTCGAGGGCCTCTTCCCCCGACTCCGCTTGGTCGACGACGAAGTTCACGTCGACGTTGACGTCCTCGACGGTCACGACGAGATCGCGCAAGGTGCGAACGACCCCGAGTCGCATCCCAATCTCGTCGTCAGTCACAAGGACCCGTAGCGTTTCCATAAACTTCTTTTGTGCCAGGCTGTTCGCGCTCTGGATTACGGATGGACAAGATTTATCTGGCAACGGACACCAATCGATCGATTTCGCGCTGCAGTTGCTCAAAACGGATAGGTTTGGCGAGCATCGCATCCGCCCGGATCCACTCGCGATCCTCCTGTGACGACAGGTCAAAGTCCAAGCCGGTCTCGCTATTGACCGAAGTGACCAGGATGATGGGTAGTTCGGGGTACGTTTTGCGGATGTGGTGGCAGAGGACAAAGCCCGAGTCAGGATTTTCCATCATTACGTCGACGACGACGACGTCGGGTCGGCGGATGGCAAGGAGATGGCGGGCCTCGGCCTGCCCTTGGGCAGCAGTCACTTCGAATCCGGCTCGTTCCAGTTGCATCCGTTGCTGCAGCAAGAAGTCGTCGTCGTCATCGACCAAGAGAACGGCGGTTTTTTTGTCATGGGTGGTCATGGTCTTCTCCTCAGGGAACCTCTGGCATTGTTCCAGGCGTAGTTCGTAATGGCAAGCGGGGCAAATCATGTCGTTTGCGGACGTCATCCTTTTCGCGGTAAAACGACGGTGAAAGTCGTGCCGGTCGGGCCTTGGTTTGGGTCGGCTTGGGAGTCGACGTGGATTTCGCCGGAGTGCATCTTGATGATGCCGTAGGTAACGGCGAGGCCAAGTCCCGTGCCCTTGCCCTTTTCCTTGGTCGTGAAGAACGGATCGAAGATCTTCTTGATGTTTTCCGGTGGGATCCCGATGCCGGTGTCGCTAACGCTGATCCTCACACGTTCCTCATCGCCACTGGTGCGGACGGAAAGGGTGCCGCCGGATTCCATGGCCGCGACGGCGTTGCTCATCAGATTTGTCAGCACCTGCACGATCTGGTCGCGATCAATTTCGGCGATCCGGTCCGTCAATTGGTGTTCGAGTCGTACTTGAATATCTTCGGGTACCGTGATCGTCGGCATGGTGCGATCCACCATGTGGCAGATGTCGCAACTGGAGCGGCAGACTTTGTTTTGCCGGGCGAAATGCAGCAAGCCGGCCACGATTTTTTTGCAGCGATCCGCCTGTTCGGTGATCATCACGAGATCGTCGCGGAGTTTCGACTTCGGCTCGCATTCGTCCAAGAGCAGGTGCGAATACATTAGCACGACGCCCAGCGGGTTATTGACCTCGTGGGCGATGCCGGCGGCCAACTGGCCCATGCTGGCCATTTTTTCCGATTGCACGAGCGCTTCCTGGGCGGCGGCCAGTTGCGCGTGGGACTCTTCCACTTCTTGCAGGGCAATCCGCAGCTTGTCGATCGTGTTCGGCAGGCACATCTCGCTTTCAGCAAGATTCTTGTAGATGGCCACGGCATGTTCCACGCACGTGTCGTAGCCGCAGGCGCCGCAGTTCAACTCGTCGTGCGGAGTGAACTTGCCCATGCGGTGCATAATGTCCACGATGTCGGTGTGGGCGGGAGGGGCTATCCGCTGATCGTTGGCCACGAAGCCTCGCTGCAGATCGACATCGGCAAAGTGGTTGAGATCGTGCTGCCACTGTTTGCGGTCGAGTTCTTTCATTCGATGGCAGACGTGCAGGCGGATGTGCCGACGACGATGGAAGGGAGAGATGTCGCTGGTGACGCCCGGCCCGGTGATGCAGCCATCGCAGCAGAGCACTTCGAGGAGTCGAGCGCCGAGGTCGCCTTCCTCGAACTCCTTGATCGATTCGAGCATGTTCCGCCGGCCCTGCGTGGCCACGACTTCGCCCGTCATGATATCCTCATGCAGGTCGGCGGCCTGCAGAATACCGCGGCTTACCGGGAACAGGCCACCGCTGCCGCCGTGTGGAGGATCGAAATCGCTTGCACACACGCCGGCGGGAAAAATTCCTTCCTCGTTGCACAAGAGACGCAACTCCGGGAACATCAGCACCGCATCGACTTCGCCAGCAAGTTCGGTGGCCTCGACCTTCTTGGCGATGCAGGGGCCAATAAAGATAACCTTCAGGTCGGCACCGTGCAGGCGGCGAAGGACGCGAGCGGTGGCGACCATCGGGGAGACAATTGGTGCCAGTGAATCCACCAGGTCCGGATAGTATCGTTCAACGTAGCCAACAATTGCAGGACAGGTGGTGGCGATGTAGCGATGGCCGTTGGTATTGGCCAATAGCTTCGAATACTCGCGGGCGACCAAGTCGGCACCGAAGGAAACCTCGGCGACGAGGTGGAATCCCAGTGCCCGAAGCATGCCAACCAACTGGGTATACGGAATGTCGGGGAATTCGGCGGGAAAGCTCGGCGCCAGGCAGGCAGCCACGCGAGCGCCGGACCGCAGAATGTCGCGGACTTCCTCCACCGCGCTGCGGAGGAGCTTGGCGTGTTGCGAGCAGACCCGCACGCAATTGCCACAGGCGATGCAGCGTTCGCCGACCACTTTGGCTTGCCCCTCGGTGATCCGGATTGCCTTAACCGGACATTCCCGAACGCACGTGTAGCACATGCGGCAACGGTCGGTGACGGTCGTGATGAACGCCGTGCTCACACGTTGCTCCTCATGGTGAGGGGGATGAACAGTCCAAGGCTGTCGGCGGGCCAGTTGTTGTGAAGAAACACAGACGTAGCCCTGCCAGTGGTCATACGAGCACTTCCCGGCGAGTGTAATGGGTGTGCAGCAAGTGGTGGCTCTTCTCGCTCAACGGTTCGCCCAGGAATTCGGCATACAATCGCTTCACCGATTCGTTGTGATGCGACGTGCGAACGGCTTCCTGATTGTCGATCGAGTAAAGGGCTTTCATCCGCGACCGAACCGCTTCGGAACTGGTGCCGAGCGGCTGGCCGCCGCCAGCGATACAGCCACCGGGGCAGGTCATGACTTCGATGAAGTGGAGGTCGCTGCGGCCGGCGCGGATCTGATCGAGCAGTTTGCAGGCGTTGCCCAATCCGCTAACCACCGCTACGCCGACATCAAGGCCGGCAATATTAACCCGGGCTTCCTTAACGCCGTTGAGGCCGCGGACGTCATGGACGTTAAGATTGCCCATCTCTTCACCGGTAATCAGATAATGGGCCGATCGAATTGCGGCCTCCATCACGCCGCCGCTGGCGCCGAACAACTTGCCAGCGGTGGTCCGTTCGCCAAACGGGGTGTCGGCGGTCTCAGCCGGCATATCGAGCAGGCTAAGGCCGCGCATGCGAATGATTCGAGCCAGTTCGCGGGTGGTGAGGACGGCGTCGATGTCGGGATCGGTACCATTGCCCATTTCCGGCCGGCCAGCCTCGAATTTCTTCGCGGTGCAGGGCATGATGCTGACGCTGTAGATCCGTGATGGGGCAAGACCTTCGCGCTGAGCGAAGTAATGCTTGATGACCGCTCCCATCATCTGTTGCGGGCTCTTGCAGGTGGAGAGGTTATCGAGGAAATCGGGGTAGTAGCTCTCGACGAACTTGATCCAGCCCGGCGAACAACTGGTGAGCATCGGCAGTCTACCGCCGTTTTTGATGCGGTAGACCAGTTCCGAGCCTTCCTCCATGATCGTCAGGTCGGCAGCGAAACCGGTGTCGAAGACGCGATCGAAGCCCAGACGTCGCAGGGTGGCGGTCATCGCCCCGGCGACGTCGGCTCCGGCCGGCAGCCCGAATTCTTCACCCAGAGTGACGGAAACCGCGGGAGCGTGCTGCACCACAACGACCTTGTTCGGGTCGTCGAGGGCGTCGAGCACCTCCTTGATGTGGCTTTGCTCGGTGAGCGCGCCGGTTGGGCAGACGTTGATGCACTGGCCACAATTGACGCAGCTAGAGACGTTCAAGCCCTCGTCAAAGGCCGTGCCGATCTTGGCACGGGAGCCGCGGCCGATAAAATCGATGGCCGCCACGCTCTGCACCTCTTCGCATACGCGCACGCACTTGCCGCAAAGGATGCACTTGGCCGGATCGCGAGCAATCGAGGGGCTCGACGTGTCGAGGGTGTGGCGGGTACGGTCGCCGGCAAAGCGACGCTGGCGGACGCCCAACTCTTCGGCCAGCGTCTGCAGCTGGCAGTTGCCATTCCGGGAGCAGTAGAGGCAGTCGTCGGGATGATTTGCCAACAGCAGCTCGACGATTGTCCTGCGGGCGCTGACGGCGCGGGGCGAATGGGTGCGGATTTTCATACCGTCAGCGGCCGGAAATGCGCAGCTCGGCACCAAGTTCCGCTGGCCCTCGACCTCGACCACGCAAATTCGGCAGGCGCCGCTGGGCGTCAGGCCGTCGATGTGGCACAGCGTCGGCACGGTGATGCCAGCCCTTCGCAAGGCCGACAGCAGCATTTCGCCTTTTTCCGCCCGGACTGAACGTCCGTTGACTTCGATCGTGATCATGGATCGTTCCCGTTCTGTCGTCATGGATGGCTATTGTGATGGAGGTGGCGGGTTACTGTTTGACAATCGCATCGAAGCGGCAACTGTCGAGGCAACTGCCGCAGCCGATGCACTTGTCGACCACGACGTGGTGGGGCGACTTGGCGGCGCCGACAATGGCCTCGGTTGGACACTTCTTGGCGCAGAGGGTGCAGCCGCGACATTTGTCGGCGATGATCGAGTAGGTGACGAGTTCGCTGCAGGCGGCCGCCGGACAGTGGCGATCGTAAATGTGGGACTCGTATTCGTCACGGAACCATCGCAAAGTGCTCAACACCGGATTGGGTGCGGTCTGCCCCAGGCCACAGAGGCTGGTGTCGCGGATGGTTTCGGCCAGGCTTTGCATGTGAAGCACGCTCTTGAAGCGTTCGAGGGCTTCAATACCGCGTTCCTTCTTGCGGCCGCGGGTGATGCGGTTGAGGATTTCGAGCATCCGCCGGGTGCCTTCCCGGCAGGGAATGCACTTGCCACAACTCTCGCGCTGGATGAAGTCCATGAAGAACTTGGCCATGTCGACCATGCAGGTGTCCTCGTCCATCACGACCAGGCCGCCGGATCCCATCATCGCGCCGACGGTTTTCAGCGACTCGTAGTCGATGTCGATGTCGAGATGCTGCGAGGGGATGCAGCCGCCGGAGGGGCCGCCGATTTGCACGGCCTTGTAGGCCTTGCCATTGGGGATGCCGCCACCGATGTCGAAGACGACTTGGCGGATGGGCATGCCCATGGCGACCTCGACCAATCCGGTTCGAGCGACCTTTCCGGAGAGGGCGAAGACTTTCGTGCCTTTGCTGGTCTTGGTGCCCACGGCGCTGAACCATTCGGCGCCATGGTCGACCAGGGTGGGCAGGTTGGCCAAGGTCTCGACGTTATTGATGATCGTTGGCTTGCCGAACAAGCCGCTAATCGCAGGAAACGGCGGGCGGGGACGCGGCATGCCGCGTTTTCCTTCGATGCTGTGAATCAAAGCAGTCTCTTCGCCGCATACGAACGCCCCCGCCCCCATTTTGATAATGACCTTCAGGTCGAAACCGCTGCCGAGGATGTCTTGCCCCAGCAGGTTATTCGACTCGGCTTCGGCGATGGCGGCCTTGAGCCGCTTGATCGCCAGCGGATACTCTGCGCGGATGTAGACGTAGGCTTTCGACGCGCCGATGGCGTAGGCGGCGATGGCCATGCCTTCGACTAAGCGATGGGGATCGCTTTCGATCACGGCGCGGTCCATGAATGCCCCGGGGTCGCCTTCGTCGGCGTTGCAAATCAGGTACTTCTGATCACCAGGCGACTGGCGGGCAAATTTCCATTTCTTGCCAGTCGGGAAGCCACCGCCTCCTCGTCCACGAAGACCGCTGGCTTCGACCATGTCGCACAATGCGTCGGGTGTGTGCTCTCGCAGGGCCTTGACCAAGGCCTTGTAGCCGCCGCGGGCAATGTACTCGTCCATCTGCGACGGATCGACCAGGCCGCAATTGGTCAAAACCCAGCGAGTTTGCGGCGCGAAGAAGGGGTGCTCATCGAGGTAGGCGACGTCCAGCCAGGGCTCGAGCGAGTCGTTGCGATGCTGACCGAGCACAAGATCTTCGGGCATCTTGCCGGTCAACACGGAACTGAGCAAGCTCACGACCTTCGCGCCAGTTATGTGCTTGAAACTGACACGCGTCCGGCCGGGCAACTGAATGTCGACCAGGGGCTCGGCCGAGCAGAGACCGATACAGCCGACCTTGACGACGTCGGCTTTGATTTCATTCTTATCGAGATACTCGTGGATGGCGGTCAGTGTTTCCTGGGCTCCGGCCCCCAAACCACAGGTTCCTGCGCCAACGTAGATGACCGGACGATTAACGCGGTCCCGGCGCAACTCGGCCAGACGCTGTTGCCGCTGCGGATCGGCAGTGTCGCTATCGACGACCCAAGAGAGCAGTTCAGGCAGCTTCGTTGCCGTCATTCGGCGTCGCCTTTCTTCGATAGGAGTCGAGGATCTTTGCAATCGATTTCGTGGTCACGCCGGCGTGGAACTCGCCGTTGACGCAGATCACCGGCGCCAAGCCGCAGGCCCCAATACAGGCTACGACTTCGAGGCTGAACTGGCCGTCGCGGGTGGTCTGACCGGCATCAATCTTGAGTTCGCGTTTCAGAGTGTCGAGCACTGCCGCGGAGCCTTTTACGTGGCAGGCCGTTCCGCGGCAGACCTGGATATGGTTGCGGCCTTGCGGCTGGAAGCGGAACTGGTTGTAGAAGGTGGCCACGCCGTAGATTTTGCTGGCGGGCAGGCGCAGGTGCTTGCCGATTTCGACGACCGCTTCCCGCGACAGGTAGCCTTGATGTTCCTGGACTTCCTGAAGGATCGGGATCAACGCGTCGCGAGAGGCGTTGGGGTAGCGCTGGAGAATCGGTTGCAAGTCAACGGTAACCATGTACCCTCCCGGGGCGTGGGGCAAGAAATTAGGTGGGCGTCGAAGGGGATTGCAAGAAGCGTGCCAGCCGCTAAATAGAGCTAGGGCGGCTGCCTGATGGTTGAAGAATGACGACGGCCTTCATGTCGCAACTGCATTGCCTGTCTACTTTTGCATCAGCGCAAGTCGCCCGTCGTCGTTCTTTGCTGACCGCTGATCGGCTTGTGTGGCACGTCGGCCAGGTGTATAGTCGGGGAATACACTGTACGAGCCTAAACGGGAAGGATATGACCAAACAATGCCGATCGGTGGCCCGACGTCGATTCGTTTCAAACTCACGATGGGGGCCATCGCGGTAATCCTGGTCGCCAATTCGCTGTTGGCACTAGTGAACATCATCTATCTGCAACGCGCGTGGCAGGACGAGTTGCAGACGCGGGTTCGGCTGGATCTGAATACTGCCCGCGCTGCCTACGAGAACCGTGTCGCCCGACTCTTGCGTTCGCTTCAGATCGCCGCGTTGGACGGTTCGCTAATCGAATCGCTCGAAAGCGGTCGGCAAGCAGAGCTGGCCGCTTGGAGTCAGCGGCTTCACGAGACATTGGGAGCCGATTTTCTCAACGTCCTGGATACGGAGGGAAAGGTTCGGTACCGGGCCCAGAATCCTCATCGCCAAGGGGATAGCCTGGCGAAGAACTCGGTTGTATCGGAATCGCTGCGGCAGAGGAAAGCGGCAGCGGCCAGTAGTATCGTCACCGCTGAGGAGTTGGCGATCGAAGGGGAGAAACTGGCGGAGCGCGCACGTTTTGTCGTGCAACCGACGCCGGCTGCGCGGCCTACCGAACAGAAGAACATGTCCGCCGGGATGCTGATTTCCGCTGCCGTGCCCGTTATCAACCATGGGGGCAAGGTGGTCGGCGTCTTGTACGGTGGCAATTTGCTTAACCGGCGGTACGAACTGGTGGACTCCATCAAGCAAATCGTTTTTCCGGCGGGAACTCACGCGGGCAAAGAAGTCGGTACAGTGACAATTTTTCAAGGTGATTTGCGGATTGCCACGAACGTGGTTGGGCGGGACGGGCAGCGGGCCGTGGGCACGCGGATGAGCGAAGCTGTTGCTCGTGAGGTTTTGGAGCAAGGCAATATTTGGGCCGCCCCGGCTTTTGTCGTCGACGATTGGTACATCACGGCATATGAGCCAATTCGCGATCCTAATAATCAAGTCATCGGAGCGTTGTATGTGGGGCTGCTGCAGGCTCCGTTCAGCGAGACTTGGACGACGGTGGTCATTCGCTTCCTCGTCCTGATGACGCTGGGGACCATCGTCAGTCTGGTTCTCATTTACCTGGTGACTATGGTGGTGATGCGGCCCATCGGCCGGATTGTGGAGATGTCCCGAAAAATGATGGCGGGCGATCTCTCGGCCCGAGTTGGCATTCGCCCGCCCGGGGAGATTGGCCTGTTGTGCGAGGCGGTCGACAACATGGCCGACACGATTGCCGAGCGGGAGAGTCAGTTGGCGCGGGTGGCCCGCCAGCAGGTTACCAAGGCAGAAAAGCTAGCGTCGATTGGCCGATTGGCGGCGGGCGTGGCTCACGAAATCAACAACCCGCTGACCGGCGTGCTGACTTTTGCCCATTTGATGCACGACAAGCCCAACATGGACGATCAGGACCGGCAGGACCTCGATCTGATCATCCATGAGACCACGCGGGCGGCCGACATTGTCCGTGGCCTGCTCGATTTCGCCCGCGAGCGGCCGGTGCTGATGGAGCCGTTGGATTTGAACGATGTGGTGCGGCGGACGGTCCGGCTGATCGGCAATCAGAAGAAGTTTGAAAAGATCATTATCGAGGAGATTTTGCAGCCGGACCTACCCGACGTTCGTGGCGATATGAACCAACTGCAGCAGGTGGTGCTGAATCTGTCGTTAAATGCATGTGCAGCGATGCCCCAAGGGGGCCGGTTGGCGCTTCGAACCATTTCGGCTGACGGGCATGTGATCATGAGTGTCAAGGACACAGGCTGCGGCATCAAGGCCGAACACTTGGACAAGATCTTCGAGCCCTTTTTCACTACCCAGGAAGTCGGTAAAGGCACGGGTTTGGGGTTGAGCGTGACCTATGGCATCGTGGAACAGCATGGCGGGGAGTTGGAAGTTGAGAGCCAGGAAGGGCAGGGGAGCACTTTCACGATTACATTTCCTGCCTTACCAAGAGAATAGGCACAGTTGGACGATACAATGAGCAACGACAACGGCAACGCCACGCTACGGATTTTGGTCGTCGATGACGAGCAGGTCATCGGCATGAGTTGCCTGCGGATCCTCGAATCGGACGGTCACGTGGTCCAGTACGTCCAGGATTCACAGGCCGGGCTGCAGGCGGCATTGACCGGCGATTTCGACGTCGTCTTGGTCGATCTGATGATGCCGCAGGTCACCGGGCTCGATATTCTTTCCGAGATGAAGGCGGCTGGCGTTCCCTCGGAGGTGATCATCATCACCGGGCACGCCACGGTGGAAACGGCCGTCGAAGCGATGAAGCAGGGGGCCCACGACTACATCAGCAAGCCGTTCTCGCCCCCGCAGTTGAAGATGACGGTGCAGAAGGCGTGGGAGCATTCGAAGCTGCTGCGAGAAAACGTCGCCTTGCGGCAGGAATTGGAAATTCACCAAGGTTTTGAGGGCATTATTGGTGAAAGCCGGCCGATGGAACGGGTTTTTGGACTCGCCCGACGCGTGGCCCCCACCGACGGCACGGTATTGATCACCGGCGAGAGCGGCACCGGCAAGGAAATGTTCGTCCGCGCGATCCATCGTCTTAGCCGGCGGAAAAATCATCCGCTCTTGGCCTGCGACTGCAGCGCATTGGCTCCGACGCTGCTGGAAAGCGAGCTTTTTGGGCACGTCAAAGGGTCGTTTAGCGGGGCGATTGCCACGAAACAGGGGCTTTTCGAGGCCGCTGACAAGGGGACGCTATTTCTGGACGAAATCGGCAACCTCAGCATGGAAACCCAGGGCAAGCTCCTGCGGGCGCTGGAAACCAAGCGGGTCAAGAAGGTCGGCGACACGTCGGAACACGACGTCGACATCCGGTTGATCTCAGCCACGAATCGTGACTTGGCTGAAATGGTCCGGGAAGGTTCCTTCCGCGAGGATCTTTACTATCGGCTCAACGTGGTGCCCATTTATCTCCCTCCCCTGCGGGAGCGGCAAGGCGACATTCCCCTGCTGGCGGCCGCTTTTCTCGATCGTTTTTGCAAGAAGAACCAGGTGGACCCGAAGAGCTTTTCGCCGGAGGCGATGTGCCTGATCGAGAGCTACCAGTGGCCGGGCAATGTGCGTGAGTTGCGGAACATCGTCGAACGGCTGGCGATTTTGTGCGACCAGGACCGGATTGAATCGGTCCACCTGCCACCCGAGATTCGCCAGGTCGCCCCGCGGGCATCGTCGGCCACCCCGCTGCCGAGGACCTGGGAGGAGTTCAAGCTCTTGAAACAGCAGGTTCGCGACGCGGCGGTGCAGCAGCTCGAAAGGCGATTCTTAAGCGAGTCGCTGGAGCGGTGCGGCGGTAATGTGAGCCGCGCGGCCGAGGAAATCGGCATCCAAAGGACAAACTTGCACGCCTTAATGCGGAAGCACGGGCTCGGAGCGGAAGATTGAGCTTGCGCCGGGCTCGATTCCTCGGTGTAAATATTACAGCCTTATCCTGAAATGGTACGGGGCTTATTTTCTTGCGCAGCATATGCGGACGGCGGCTTTGTCCGGCTTCTAGCATATACACTGTATGCGGCCTGCATACACAAAACCGGGCTCATCCCGGCTTCTCCGGCCCCGATTGGGGGCCAATTGGCCCTAAATCTCTATCCGAACACCCATTTCACCGGGTTTTCTGCTTAAACAGTGCTCAGTTTTTTCCTTTGGCACGCATGTTGCAAAGGCCGGCGTACGGCGGAAAAGAGTGCACTTTGATACCAACGCCGCCAATCGACCCTAGAAAAAAGACGTCTGGTCATTGGCCACCGGGGACCTAGTTTAGTGCCGATGCCGACAGTGCTCCCGTTCGGTTTGCAAACTTGGCTACGCCAGCCTAGTTTGCCTAGCCACAAGCGGGCAGCATTTCGTGCGGTGTCCGCGACTCGATCAAACGCATACAAAATCCGCTTAGAAAGGACACGTTCATGTTGGCCGAACCGAGACTCTTAGTCGTTGACGATGAAGAGGCGATTTGCGAGGGCTGCAGCCGGATCTTCTCGCGGCAGGGATTCGACGTTGAGAAATGTTGCGATGCCAACGTGGGCCTAGAGAAGGCGACGAAAAGTGAATACAGCGCCATTCTACTGGATATCAAGATGCCCGGCATGGACGGCATCCATTTTCTCGAAGCCTTGCGGAAGCTGAAGCCGTCGATGCCCGTGGTGTTGATGACCGGCTACCCGAGCATTCCCAGTGCGGCCTCAGCGATCCGTCTGGGCGTTTCCGATTATGTGACTAAGCCGTTCACGCCGGAAGAGATTTCGCAAGCGGTGCACCGCCTGTTGAAGACGGACGCTAGCCAATCGCCGGTTGCCAGCGAGGCCAGCCCCGCGGCGACGAGCAGGGGTGACTACCGCTTCTACCGCGATGCCTGGTACCAAGCGGCCGACGAGGGCGCGGTGCGGACCGGAGCGATGGTAGTGCGGCCAGGCGCTTCGAAGATTGAATCGGTTTGCCTGCCCAAGATCGGCGAGGTGGTCTACCAGGGTCTGCCGCTGGCGGCCGTCAAGATTGCTGGACAAGAGCAACACAGCATTCCCGCTCCGCTGTCGGGCATTGTGGTCGGCGTGAACGAAACCTTGGCGAAGGATCCGAGCAAGGTGCTGACCGATCCGTGTGGCGAAGGTTGGCTTGCCTGCATCAGCCCGACGCGTCTGGAAGAGGAATCGGTCGGCTGCCAGCAGCGCCGCGTGGTGCTTCTAAACTCGAACGTGGAAGCGGCCGCGAGCCAGGCGAAGAAATTGCAGTGGCTTGGCTGCGACGTCTACACGATTCGCGACGCCAAGGACGTGGAGGCCGCCCAAAAGGAATTCAATTCGAACGTGCTGTTGTTTGACGCCACCTCGGCGGGCAACGACGGTCCTGGGATCGTCGGCGAAATCAATGCGAAGAACCCCGCGACCCGAATTGTAGTGATGGCCTCGGCTGACTGCATCCTCGAAGCGGCTTATCGCATTCGCCGCATCTTTTACTATGCGGTTGAGCCGTTCACGGACAACGAGATCGCCGATGTCTTGGCTGGTGCTTTCCAACCTCAGACGACCGTGCCGCACGGTCAGCATCGCGAGTTTGCGCAGGCCTTGAATTGTCTGTCGATCACCAACCAGAAGGGGACAAGGGTTCGGCTGGTTGCGGCGCCTGGGTTGTTGCGGCAGGAGGAAGGCCTTGGCCAGTTGCTGCGTCACAAGCTGATGCAGCGGCGTTTTCCGCTGGAAAGCTCGCCGAGCGAGACGCAAGTCACGCCGATGCACCTGCTGAGCGTGGCCAACCGATGTGACCGGCTGATTGTGGTAATCGCACAGGATTTTGGTCGTTTGCCGGGCAGCATGACCCGCGACACCAAGGCCGAATACGTAGCTTTGGTTGGTCCGGGAGCGGACAAGGTCACTACGCTCCTGGTGCAACCGAGCGGCATCGAGTCAAGCCCGTTGGCTTTCGAGCCGGCGGTGACTGAGGCCTTGGCCGAGCATTTGGTACGCGAGATGGCGACCTGTTGACTATCGTCGGCGTCCGTCGTCACCGCGATCCCACCGATAAAGCCTCACCCTGAGCCTGCAACACGAATTCGGAACCATTATGTCGGGAAATAGCCACGCTACTGAAAGCGACGTCTTCAGCGAAGCCAACGTAGCGGCGTGTTATCAGTGCGGCAAGTGTTCGGCCGGATGTCCGATGGCGGAGCACATGGACCTGTTGCCCAACCAACTCGTGCGGTTGGTGCAAATGGGCCGGTTCGACCGCGCGATGCGGGCCGAGGCAATTTGGAAATGCGTTTCGTGTGTTACCTGTTCGACGCGATGTCCCAAGTCGGTGGACTGCGCAGCCGTTTTGGACCTTTTGCGGCAAGCGGCGTTCGAGCAAGGTAAGGTCCCGCCATCCCGGCGACGGACGCTCCTGTTCCAGCAAGCCTTTTTGGACAACATCCGTCGCAACGGTCGGGTGTGTGAACTGGAACTGATCGGCGTCTTCAAGACCAAGGCCTTCGCCAAGGATTGGGACCTGTTGAAGTTGATGGAAGACGCCCCCCTTGCCCCGAAATTGATGCGGCGGCGGAAGTTTCATTTCCGCGGCGAGCGGGTGAAGGACCGCGGCTTGGTGAAACGCATCTTCGATCGCTGTAACAGCATCAAACTCGATTTGGCCACGTCGGAGAACTCCTAGTGGATATCGGTTACTATCCAGGCTGCGCGCTGCACGGTTCGTCGAATGATTATGGTTCGTCGGTCCGGGCGTGTTTGAACGCCCTGGGCGCCCGCTTGTGCGAATTGGATGACTGGATCTGCTGCGGCGCGACGGCTGCTCATTCGTTGAATCACATGCTGGCCCTGGCGCTGCCCTCTCGGAACCTGGCGATTGCCGAGCGGCAGGGCTACGAGGAACTGCTCGCGCCGTGTCCGATGTGCTCGATGGAGTTGCTTAAGGCCCGTTGTGCGCTTACGGCTTCGAGCGATTTGCGGGAGAAGGTGTCGGAGATCGTTGAGCTTGAAGTGCAAGGCAAGACCCGGGTGCTCAACCTGATTCAGATTCTGCAAAAAATTGGCTTGGACGCGATCAAGCAGAGGGCCGTGCGGACACTCAAGGAATTCAGGCCGGCTTGTTACTATGGCTGCCTACTGACGCGACCGGCCGACACTGTGCAATTTGACGACTGTGAGCAGCCGAGTTCGATGGAGACGATTCTCTGCGCGTTGGGCGCGGAACCGGTTCAATGGAACTACAAGACCGAGTGCTGCGGCGCGGGCATGACAATGGCCGACGGTCCGACAACGCTTGAGTTGTCGCACAAGATCCTCAGCAACGCGGTCGCCCACGGCGCCAATTGTATGGTCGTTGCTTGTCCGATGTGCCATGTGAATCTGGACATGAAACAGGCGGACATCGACCGCGAGTACGACTGCCGACACGATCTGGCGGTCTACTATCTTTCGGACCTGGTCGGGCTGGCGTTGGGGTTGGACGAGAAATCGCTGGGGATTGACCGCCATTTCGTGGTGAAACGGTAGGAGAGCCATGTCGCGGATCGGGATCTTTATCTGTTGGTGCGGCGAGAACATTGCTCGCAACGTGGACGTCGAGCGCGCCGCCGCGGAAGTGGCCGATTTGCCCGGCGTCGTTTGTTCAGTCGCCTACAAGTACATGTGCTCGGACCCCGGGCAGTCGTTGATGCGGCAGAAGATTGTCAGCGAGCGATTGACCGGCGTGGTGGTGGCCTCGTGCTCGCCCCACATGCACTTGCGCACGTTTCGCAAGGCGGCCGCAATGGCGGGCCTCAACCCCTACCTGGTCGAAATGGCCAACATCCGCGAGCATTGCTCGTGGGTGCACCATGACCGGCAACAGGCCACGACCAAAGCTGTCGAACTGATTCGCATGTCGGTGGCCAAGGTGCGGGCAAATGCGGCCTTGCAGCCGATTTCAATTCCGATCACGCGTCGCGCTTTAGTCATCGGTGGTGGTGTGGCGGGCATTCAGGCGGCCTTGGACATCGCCGATAGCGGCCGGGAAGTAGTGCTCGTGGAACGAGAGCCGTCAATTGGCGGCAAGATGGCCGGATTGTCCGAGACGTTTCCGACGCTAGACTGCTCGCAGTGTATCTTGACGCCGCGGATGGTTGACGTCGGCCAGCATCCTAACATCCGTTTGTACACGTACTCCGAAGTCGAAGGCGTCGAAGGCTACGTCGGCAATTTCAAGGTGACGGTCCGAAAGAAAGCCCGTTATGTCGACATGGACGCCTGCACCGGCTGCGGGCAGTGCTGGAACGCATGCCCCTCGAAGAAAAACTTGAGCGAGTTCGACTACCAGATGGGCAATCGGACGGCGATTTATGTGCCGTTTCCCCAGGCCGTGCCAGCGCGCCCGGTAATCGACCGCGACGCCTGTCTGCACTTCCTTAAAGGCAAGTGCGGTATCTGTGCGAAAAAATGTGCGGCCAACGCCGTCAAGTTCGACGATCAGGACGAGGTGATTACTGAAGAGGTTGGCGCAATCGTTGTGGCCACCGGGTTCAAGCTCTACAGCATCGACAGGGATCAGGCAAGCAGCAAATTGGCTGGCTACGGCGAATACGGCTATGGCCAGTACCCAGATGTGGTCGACGCACTGCAATTTGAGCGGATCGTATCGGCCTCGGGGCCGACCGGTGGCGAAATTCGTCGGCCTTCCGATGGCCAGCAGCCGAAGTCGGTCGTTTTCATTAGTTGCGTCGGCTCGCGCGACAACGCCAAAGGCATCTCGTACTGCTCGAAGATCTGTTGCATGTACACCGCCAAGCACACGATGCTGTACAAGCACAAGGTGCACGACGGCCAGGCCCACGTCTTTTACATGGACATCCGTTCGGGCGGGAAGAACTACGACGAGTTCGTTCGCCGGGCGATTGAGCAGGACGGCGCTCACTATCATCGTGGCCGCGTATCGAAGATCACTCAGGAAAATGGCAAACTGATCGTTCGTGGCGTCGATACTTTGGTCGGTGAACCGCTGACCATCGAAGCCGATCTGGTCGTGCTCGCGTCGGCGATGCAGCCGGCCGGTGGGGCTACCGAGTTGGCCCAAAAATTGAATGTCGGTTACGACGAGTTTGGCTTCCTGTCCGAGTCGCATCCCAAGTTGCGGCCGGTCGAGACAAACGCTGCCGGGGTATTTGTCTGCGGTGCCTGCCAGGGTCCGAAGGATATTCCCGAGTCGGTCGCCCAGGCGAGTGCTGCGGCCGGCAAAGTGCTCGTGATGTTCAGCAACGAGCAGCTTTCGCGCGAGCCGGAAGTCGCCCGCATTAACGAAACGAACTGTGCCGCGTGCTTCGCCTGCGTGAGGGCGTGCCCCTACAACGCGATTGAGCGGGCCGAGGTCCGCGACCGCAAGGGGCAATTGGTCAAGCGGACAGCGCGGGTGAATCCGGGGTTGTGCATGGGTTGCGGCACCTGCGTGGCCATTTGCCCATCGAAGAGCGCAGACCTCGAAGGGTTCACGGAACAGCAGGTCTACGCGATGGTGGAGAGCCTGGTATGAGTGAACAGCAGCCTTTCGAACCGAAGATTGTCGCCTACGTGTGCAACTGGTGCACCTACCTCGGCGCTGATTTGGCCGGCACGAACCGGCTGGAGTACCCGGCGAATGTGCGGATCATTCGTTTGCCGTGCACCGGCCGGATCGATTTCAACCTGATCATCAAAGCGTTCGAAATGGGAGCGGACGCGGTGTTGGTTTCCGGCTGTCATCCGGGCGATTGTCACTACACGGCTGGCAACTTTCATGCGCGGCGGCGCTGGATTCTCTTCCGGCAGTTGTTGGAAACAATGGGCATCGACACCCGGCGGGTTCACTTCTCATGGATTTCGGCCGCCGAAGGGAAGAAGTTCCAACAGTTCGTCACCGAGATTACGGAGACGGCGCGGGCATTGGGGCCGTACCAAGCCTATCGAGAAATCTGTCAGGCAGAGTAACGATCAAGATGCAGAACGAATTACGCCAGACATGTCGACGGCTGTTAGAGGAAGGGACGGTGCAGGTAGTCATCGGCTACGGCGATGGCACCGACGGCCAAACCTTCCCGACCTTCGTCACCCGCCGCGACGACGTCGAGCGGCTCGTATGGAACGAGCGCTGTTATACGAACCTCGCAACCTACCTGACGCGTCCCGAGATTCTCGCCTTGGGTAAGGCGGCGATTTGCGTCAAGGCCTGCGATGAGCGGGCGTTGGTCGTGCTGGAAAAGGAATCCCAGATCGACCGTTCGCAGTTGGTCGTGATCGGCCTTGCGTGCAGCACGGACGGCGTGAAGCAGCCAAAATGCGAGGCCTGCGAGAATCGGACGCCGCGCTGGGCGAACGTCACCATCGGCGATGCGGCCGGCGAGACGGCGAAAACCACGGCCGATCGCTACGCGGCGCTCCAGGCGTTCATGCAGAAAACGCCCGACGAGCGGATGGCCTATTGGAAAACGGAGTTGGCCCGCTGCGTGAAGTGCTACGCTTGCCGGCAGGTCTGCCCGCTGTGTTACTGCCGCCAATGCATCGCGGACAAAAACCGCCCGGTGGTGATTAGCACGTCGGCGACGCTGAAAGGCAGCTTTGCCTGGCAAATCACCCGCGCTTTTCATTTGGGCGGTCGCTGCATCGGCTGTGACGAGTGCACCCGCGTATGTCCGGCGGGGATCGACTTGCGGCTGCTGAACCTGTCCTTGGCCAGAGCCGCGGAAGAGAACTTTAACTTCCGGGCGGGAGTCGACGTGGAAGCGGAGCCAATCGTGGGCGCCTATTCGGAGCGGGATCGGGAGGAGTTCATCCGATGAGCGAGACGATTACACGAGGCGCTTTGCTGCAACGGGTTTCCGTCTGGATCGGCGGCGGCAAATCTGTGATTGGCCCGCGCCAGGTCAAGCCAGCGAACGGGTCGGGACAAGAGGTGCCCGTGCAGTACGGCCGGGTGGCGTCCGCCGAGGAGTTGCTGCTCAGCGGCGACACTCGTCCGGCTAACTCGCTGAAAGAATTCTTCTTTCCACGGCACGAAAAGCTCTACGGCTACCAGTTCAAGGGCCGGCAGATCGAATTGACGGACACGGAGCAGCCGTCGACGGAACAGATCATCGTCGGTGGCCGACCTTGTGACGCGGCGGCACTGCCGGTACTGGATCACTTGTTCAATTGGGACTATCGCGACGAGACGTTCAACCGTCGGCGTGAATTGACCACGATCGTGACGATTGCCTGCCGCAGTTTCGACAGCCACTGCTTCTGCACATCGGTCGGCTCGAGCCCCGTCGACGCCCGCGGCTCCGACGTACTGCTGCTGGCCGTCGATGCTGAGCGGTACGAAGTGCGGTTCGTGACTGAGAAGGGCCGGAGGCTGCTAAACGGTGCGACGACGACCGCCAATGAAAATGCCACGGAGCCCGCAGCACCGCCGAAGCGGTTCGAGATGGAGCAACTGAAGGAGTTTTTGGCCGGCGGCTACGAGCGACCGGAGTGGAAGACGACCACCTTGCGATGCCTGGGCTGCGGCGCGTGTGCCTACACCTGCCCGACCTGTCATTGCTTCGACATCGTCGACGAGGGCAATGCGGCCGGTGGTCTGCGGGCACGGAATTGGGACGCCTGCCAGTTCGGACTGTTCACGTTGCACGCCTCGGGGCACAATCCTCGCCACAACCAGGCCGAGCGGCAGCGGCAGCGCATCCACCACAAGTTTCAGATCTATCCCGACAAGTTCGGCGAGACGCTTTGCACCGGCTGCGGCAACTGCACGCGAAACTGTCCGGTAGGGCTTGGCGTACTTAGCGTCGTCGAGGCGATTGCCGCCGCGCCGAGAGAGAACCAGTCGCAGAAATAACGCTCGATAGGACGAAATGAGTTCCAACATCTACCAGCCTGACTTGATGGAAGTGCTCCAGGTTCGCCAGCAAACGAGCGACGTGAAATCGGTGCGCATCCGTTTTCGCGATGAAGAGCGAGCACGCCAGTTTTCCTTCCAAGTCGGTCAGTTCGGCATTTTCTCATATTTTGGTGCCGGCGAGTCGACGTTTAACATCTGCTCCAGTTCCGACTGGACCGATTTCATTGAGTTCTGCTTCCGCAAGACGGGTCGTGTGACCGAAGCCCTGTGGAATCTGGAGGAAGGCGACACGATCGGCTTCCGCGGTCCCTACGGCAATGGCTACCCGATGGATCGCTGGAAGGGCAAGAACCTGATCTTCATCGGCGGCGGGATCGCCATGCCGCCGATTCGTTGCGCGATCTGGTACGCGCTGGAAAATCGCGAAGACTACGGTGACATCACGATTGTCTACGGGGCGCGAACCGTCCGCGATCTGGTCTTCGCCAACGAACTGGACCGTTGGGCCGAACTTGAGCGGGTTCGCGTTGTGCGTTGCGTCGATCCCGGCGGAGAAACACCCGATTGGACCGGCGAGATTGGCTTCGTACCGTCGGTGGTCGAGAAGGCAAAAATCGCGGCCGACAATTCGGCGGCGCTGGTGGTGGGGCCGCCGATCATGATCCAGTACACGCTGCCGGTGCTGAACGCCATTGGCTTGCAGGATCGCGACATTTACACTAGCCTGGAGAACCGCATGAAGTGTGGCGTCGGCAAGTGCGGCCGCTGCAACTGCGGCCCGGTTTACGTCTGCAAAGAAGGCCCGGT
>CALGFD010000038.1 GCA_937881075.1 uncultured Planctomycetales bacterium | reverse complement strand
TTCCTTCGCCCGTCCGCCTTGACAAGCAACAGACCTTCATAGAAGGGTGTGTGCTCGCACGCACCAGCCACCGGGGCCACGATTAACAGCACGGGTGCGTATAAATGCGCACCCTACAAGACTAACATAGTAGATGGTGATCTCTCGGTTTTGCTCACTCATAAGAATCTGTCGTGCGTGTCCTTTCAGAACCGTAACCACTACTCCCACCGTCGAGAAGAATTTGTTCACCGAGGGTAATCATGGCCGCTCAGCTTGATATTCCAGATGCAGCGTTGAAAGACCCGGAGTCGTTTGAGCTACTCCGAATATGGATTGCCAATAAAGGGCAGCACATAAGCCTGCGAACAGCCGTTTGGAAAGATCCTTTTGCCTACGGCATCATGCTGTGCGACTTAATGAGGCACATTACGAATGCTTATCATCAGAATGAAGGGCGTGATTGGCTTGAGACCTTTCAGCGAATCAAAGCAGGCTTGGATGCAGAATTAGCATCGCCGACTAGCCGTCCCACTGGACGTTGATCTTTTCTTTTCGCTGGGTGCCACTGGCTGCTAGCCAGCCAGTGCCAGCACGTTCGTACCTGTGCTGGTGCCAGCCGAGTACGTCACGCGGGCGTCGACGGTGTGCAGCACGCCCTTGTCGGGTGTCTTCGTATCCTTCTCCGCGCCATGTGATATGCTGCCGAGTCCAAGGACCAGCAGCATGGTCATGGCCGCGCGCGGAGTCTGAAGAAAGGCCGCCCCCCCCCTCTTGGCCATTGGCATGGTCGTGGAGCTACTTGGCGAAGTCCTTAATCGACCACTCGGCTTTCAGATCCGCAGTCACATCGCCACGAACGTCTGGTATTACCATATGGGCAGCCGTTGTCCCTTTGAGAACCGTACCTTCAAGGTGGCCTTCAAATGTGCCTCGCCATGTCGTGTCTGGAGCTCCGGCGACTACGGGCGCGTAGTATTTCAGGGTGCTTCCTTTGACGGTGAGTACTTGCCCCCGTATAGTGAGAGTCCCCTCCCAGCGGTCTGTTTTCTTGTTCGGGTTTTCGCCCCGCTCCGTGTCGAAGTCCAACCGGATCGCTCCCTCGGACACGGTCAATGTCGCACTTAGATCGCCACTGCCACGGGTCACTCCACGGCTGTCCGTGATAGTCGCGTCGACGTGAACCTGGACCTTCCTCTTGCCTTCGCCGCCGGGATGCAACCGGTCGCGTTTGATGTCGGCCTTGGTCGTGTCGCTGGGAGGCGGCGGATGGTGCTTCTTCGTGGGGTCGGGCGGCGGCGGGGCAACGCCGCTGCTGGCGAAGGTGCGGAAGTTGAGCGTGCCGCTGGCACCCGGCAATCCGCCTACCACGAACTTGTAGTCGCCCGGCGGCAGTTCCAGCGTCTTGGGGTCCGCCGGGATGTCAACCCAGCTCTTGGTCGTCTCGCAGTAGATCGTGTGGTTGTTGAGCTTGTCACGCTCGATGCCCGACTTGGGATCGGCGAAGTAGTACTTGAAGTTCCGGGCCACCTGTCCGGCAGGCACCTTGAAGAACCCCGGCTGCCGTTCCGCCAGCACGTTCGTACCGGTGCTCGTGCCAGCCGAGTACGTCACGCGGGCGTCGACGGTGTGCAGCGCGCCCTTGTCGGGCGGCTTCTTGTCCTGCTCCGCGCCCCGTAACGGGCTGCCCGACCAAAGGACCACCAACACGATCACCACGGCGTGTGATGTATGCAACAACCTCATGCTTCACTCGCCTTTCGACTCGACGGATGCAAAGTGCACACGTTCTAACGGGAGTTCCCAATAGGCTCCGCTCTGATACGCTCCGAGCGGCAACGTCCTTCCCATGTTAACAAAACGGCTGGCGACTTTCCACCGGCGCGCCGATTGGCCGTCCCGAATCGAATATCTCGGCCGATCGGCCGCTCGCTCCACCCGCCCGCGGCGTCGTCGCCTGATGTCCGTCCCGGAGGGACACCGTCATAGCCAGGGGCGTGAGCCCTTGGCAGTGAACACGCGCCGGCCGAAGCGGAGCCCGGAGGGGCGGCTAAAACAGTGCCGCTCCCCTTCTGGTCGACTCGCCTATTCGGGCCGGTCAACTGCCTACTGATGCAAGTCTCCCTGCTGGTAGCCGATCGCGCGAAAACCACGTTGGGTAATCTTGGCGAAGGCGAACGATATCACGGCGTAGAAGACGGCGAGACCAGCAATACCGACGACTGCATTGATGCCCCTCGACCGACTGCCGAAAAGTAAACCGACGTTGACAGCGAAACTGATGACAGCCAGCACTGCGAATGTGATGATCGAGGGCTTTACGCAGGCGATCGGCTGTTCGATCCATGCTGCCTTGCGCAGGTAAGAGAGCGAGTAATACGCCCCGGCAATATATCCCAATGTTTGGCATCCTAACGCAAGCAGAAAGCCAAGGCCGCCGGAGGGATACATTTCCACGAGCGGACCACTGAGCATCCCTGCGGCCGCTGGCATAACAAAGCCCGTGGTGAGGACATGGGTCGATACTACCCAGAAAACGGAACGTTTCTTCTTCGACATGCGTTGCTCGCACCCACAGTTCCGTTGTACGATCGGCAAGTCGAGCCGTTTATAGCATATAGGAACACTGATTGCCACTGATTGGCACTGATCAAGATTAGCGGAGATTAGCGAAGATCAGCGTTCCAACCTACGGCGATTTCTTGCGATGCCCCTCTGCGTCCTCCGCGACCTCGGCGGTAAAACTAAGCGTGTGCCGTTCGTGGAAATTCGTGAAAAACCGTGTTTTGACTTCTGGTTCTCGCTGCACACTAGGAACACTAATTGCCACTGATCGGCACTAATCAAGATTAGCGGAGATTAGTGAAGATCAGTGTTCCGACCTCCGGCGCTTTCTTGCGATGCCGCGACGGCGGCAGAGGTGCAGGCGATCGGCTACTCAACCAAGATTACTGCGTGATGACCGCTCCCTAAAGCGGGGCGGGACTCGCGAAGAACATGGCAGGCGCGAGCAATCGCGACATGCCCAGCAAGCGTGGCCACGGCGTCCAAATCTACTGCACGACGATCGCAGGCGTTCCCTACCCCGCGTAGAACTCGCGGACCCGCATCAGGACATCAAAACCCTGGAGCTTCAGGCACTCTTCCAGGCACATCATCGCCGGATGGTCGGGCGGCAGCAGGTCGTAGTTCCGTTTCACGGAGCCGATCACCATGTCGAGGCCCAGCGGCATGACCTTGGTCAAAAACGCGCTTTCCAACGCGCCTTTGACGGGCGATCCGTCCTTCCGCTTCGAGGGGAGCATCACGGTGAAGTTGCTCAGGCCAACCGAGGCATGGCAGCCGGCGAAATTCGTGTCGGCATGGATCATTTCCATCGCCCGGACGAGGCGATGGATGTTGCCTTCCGAATCGCTGCCGATCGGAGCAATGCCGGGATCGATGATGCAATCGTCGTTGGTCGCGCCGGGGCACTTCGCAAAGAACGCACCCACCAGGTTCTTCGCCGCCTCGTAGGTTTCCTCGGCGGTGTGGCACGGCTTTGAGCGGCCGTCAACCACGGTCTCGGAAACCAGCAGGATCGGCTTGAAGGGGCAGATCTGGTAGAGGTCGAACATCTCCGCCCGCAAGGCGCTGATCGAATTGAGCACCGGCTTGGCGCCGCCGGCTCGGTTGCAGTCGTAGGCCTCGAGGCCGGCCTTGGCCAGGGCCGGGTCGGGCGTGTCGATCGACAACGGCTTGCTGGTCACGCCCTGGATCTTGCGGACCATCTCGGCCATGAACTCGGCCGAGCGGGGACCGACGTTGACGTCGATGTAAGCAGCCCCTTTTTCGTCTTGCATCCGGGCGATGTCGAGGATGCCGTCGATGTCGTTGGCATCGAACAGTTTCTTCGTCGAAGGGACCGAGTCGTTAATTGTCTCGCCAATGATCGTCAGCGTGGGAATGGGCATTAGATGTCCCCTTATTGTTAATGTGATTATATGTCGACGTTATTTCGCTACGGAGTCTGCGAGCTCGACTGGCCCTCGCGTGGCGCGTTGTGGTCGCGATCGAGGAAGGTGTTTGCCCAGGAGGAGGTCTCCTTGAGCGTCGCGTTGTAGATCGTTACCGGACGCTCGAGCATCGTCTCCGACTCGCCGTAGGTCTTCAGCCGCTCGTAAATCCGCGCCCAGAAGCATTCCTTGTCGTCCAGTTCACAGCGGCCGTTTGCCGAACCGCCGCAGGGGCCGTTGCGGCCGCACTTCGAGCAGTTCTTTTTCGGGCACAAGTACGCGCAGTCGGGCAAGCTGCAATCGCCGCAGTCCTGGCAACCGTACATCGCCAGTTTGGAAAAACGTTCCACGCGGTTGGCCATACGGCTCAAGAATCCCGGCTTCTTATCCCAGCGGGCGTAGAGCCGCTTCAGCCACGGGTACAACGCCTGGTCGCGAGTGAAGGCGAGCTTATGCACCAGCCGTGACAAACGGTAATGAACGTTCGCTTCCTTCGACTTCGTCGGGTGCTTCAACGACCGCAGGTACTCGCGATTGATCCGGCTGGCGTCGCTCATTCCGGTCGCCCGATCGTGCTCGAACAGGAAGAACTCGTCGGGCTGCGAGTATTGGATCTCGCGGAGGAATTCTTTCCAGTCGTCGGGGGCGTAGCTTTCGGCCAATTCGATGATCGGACCAAAACCGTCGGCCTTGTGGATGCCGCCCAGGTAGCCGGCGGCGAAGCCGAGCCCCTTGAAGACGGCCAGTTGCTTGGCGGCCAGTTCCTGGAAGAACTTCTTGCCCTTGTCGGGACCTGCTGCATAGCGGTCAATGGTTCGCATCAGTTCGTTGGTAACCACGCAGCCGGCCAGCTTGCCGCTGCTGAACAGCTTGGCCACGCCCTTGGTTAAGAGGTAGACGTTGCCGATGACCGGCACGTTGATGCCGCGGGCTTCGAGGAAGAGCTTCACCTCGTGGAACTTCCGCATGTCGTAGCCGAGTTGCGGAATGACCCACTTGGCGCCGCAGGCGATCTTGCGGACCAGCTTGAAGTACTGGGGCATCAACTCGCGCTCGTGCCGCTTGAAGGGCGAGACGACGCAGCCCGTGTAGAAGTTGGTCTTGGCGAGGGTTTCGGGCTTGCCGCTGCGGCCGAGGATCTGCAGCCCCTGGTTCATCGACTCCAGGAGGTTGATCAAGGCGACGGAATCGAAATCGAAGACGGGTTCCGCCCGACCGCCGTACCCGCCGGTGGGATAATCGCCGGTGATGGCCAGGATATTGTCAAACCCTTCCGAGGCGTAGCGCCACGCCGCGGCTTCGATGCCGTTGCGGTTCATATCCTTGCAGGTCAGGTGCAGGACAATCCGCTGGCGTTCTTCGGCGACCCGACCGGCCAGCCAATCGGGCGGCAGCATCGGGCCGCCACCGGGGTTGTCGGTAACCGAGATCCAACTGATTCGCGGATCGGCCAGCAGGTCCTTGGCGAAGCAGGCCAAGTTACCCGGGGTATCGACCGGCTCCAGGCCGCGGCTAGTGACGACTTCCGCACCGTAGTGGAAACGGTCGGAGGTGAGAATATCGCGGTAGGTGAAGTTTTGGTCAGCCAGCATCTCAATTCCAAAAATCTACCGACAGGCCAGGAATACGTTCGAAGTCCCGGCGGTTTCGGGAGACGAGCGTCGCGGAATGGGCAACGACAATTGCAGCGATTCGCAGGTCGTGGGTGGAGACTCGGACTTTTTCTTTTTGCCAGCTCCGGTACTGCGCATCCGCGATGTTAGTATACGGGAGGACTTTCAAATGTCGAAAAGCCGCCAACGAACGTTGAAATAGTTCGTAAGCTCGTACGATCTCGCCTGTTCCCTTGCCTGCTTCAATGCGTCGAATGGCACGCAGCCTGCCTCGCATGATTTCCTCAAGCGTAACGACCGTCACGCCCCATTGATCTTCGGGGATGGTTGCCACGCGGCCCACCAACCGGGCGCTGCCCAAGAGAATCTCGACAAAGACGTCCGTATCGAAGACGGTCATCCCCGGTTCTCGTCGTCGCGATCTCTGTAGGCTTCCGCGCAGAGCCCAGGAAGGGAGGAGTCGTCGGCAAATGCTCCGGCCAAACCGCCCAAGCCGCTACTCTCCATTTCCAGGGAAACCAATTCTCCGTGGGCAATTCGCTCGGCGAGCAGGTTCTTCAGAGCGGCGATGGCGTCATCACGCGTCGAAGCGATCCCGCGCACATCTGGTGCGCCAACGAGAGTCGCCGCGAACTGCCCTTCCCACGATTCCACGAGAATCGGAAATGTCACGGGATGACCCTCCGGAAGCGAGCTTGCGAACGACGACCGCCACAAATCATTATACCCGGCAGCGGTGCAAGATCACGTCAACTTGCGGGCCAGGGCGACTGCGGCGCTGGCGTTGTCGCTGTAGCCGTCGGCGCCGATTTCGTCGGCATACTGTTGCGTGATGGGCGCCCCACCGACGATGACCTTGGTCTTCTGACGGATGCCGGCCTTCTCCAACGCCTGAATAACGTTCTTCATCATGGTCATCGTTGTGGTCAGCAAGGCCGACAGGGCGATGATCGTGCCGTCCTTCTCTTTCGCCGCTTCGACGAACCGTTCGGCGGGGACGTCGACGCCGAGATCAATGACCTGAAAGCCGCCGCCTTCGAGCATCGAGGCCACGAGGTTTTTGCCAATATCATGCAAGTCCCCCTGCACGGTGCCGATCACCACCCGGCCAACCGGTTCTGCGCCAGCCTCGGCCAACAACGGGGTGATCAGTTCCAGCGAGGTTTTCATCGCGCGGGCGGCGATCAGCAGTTCGGGCACGAAGTATTCGTTGCACTCGAATCGCTTTCCGACCTCGTCCATGGCCGGAATCATGTATTTTTGCACCAGTTCGCTCGGGTCGGCCTTGGCGGCCAACGCGGCCTTGGTGATTTCCTCAGCCTTTTTGGCATTCCCCGTCAGAATGGCGTCGTAGAGTTCGGCGTAGTCGGCCATTAATTCGATCCCCTCGCGTGAAATCGGTAATCAGGGCAAGATAATGTCAGATCGGCAATGATAACATCGGGGGGCCCAGACCGTCCAGCCCCCCCAGATGCGCGGGAGGTCAGGATTTCTTATCCGAAACGGCCGCGGCTTCCGTTGCTGACCGCTTGCCGACCGACGCCGCCCGATAGTCCCGCGGCTTGGCGGCAAACTCCTCGCGAAAGAGGGTGGCAAAATATTGACTCGAACTAAAACCGCAGCGTAACGCGACATCCGTGACGCTGAGTTCCGGCCGCTCCCGCAGCAATTGTGCCGCCGCCCTCAGCCGGCAATGATTCAGATACTGGATCGGAGTCCGGTTGGTCAATTGCCGGGTATAGCTGATGAAGTTGGTGGCCCCGATCCCGCAACGACTGGCCATGCCGCGAACCGTCCACTCCGCTCCTAAGGTTTCCAGGTTGTCGCGGACATCGTTCCAGAACAGTTCAACCGTTCGCCGCGTGCTCGACAACGACTGATCGAGGCGTACCGACTGGCCGCGAAACATTTCCAGCAGGGCCAGGAACAACTGGTTCAGCCGAACGGCCAAATGGGAGACGCTGCTGCCGTTCTGATCGCTTTCCACGGCCGTGGCGATGCGGCGGAAACAGTGGATCATGTCGGACGTCGCCTGCCAGACCGGCTGTTCGTTGTGGCGCAGAACCTCAGTCAGTTCGCGGCGATCTTCCGGTGTTAAGACGATCCAGGAGGGCCAGCGCCAGGCTTGGTGCGGGCGACGAACGCCTACGTCGAGGATCAGACAGTGTAGCCGACCGGCGCCAACCTTCGGGTCGCCCACACGATGCCGCTGCCAGGGCCGGGTGAAAGTCAAGTCGCCAGCCTTCAACTGGAACTCGGCGTTATCGACGGCGAACCCCAGTTCGCCGCTTTCTAGAAGCGTCAATTCGACGCCTTCGTTGCGGTGCCAGTCCAGGCCCCAGTCCTGTCGATGTGTCGCGTCCCAGAAACCGATCGTTTTGACACCCGGCAATACGCGCGGTGGTAAGCGGCGACCCGGATATTGACCACGTGATAGGGCCACCTGACGAAGCTGCCCAGCGGCAACGGCCTCAACCACGGGCCGACAGGTGTCCGCGGCGAACTTCCGTTTGCGGTCTTGGTAGATGGGAATCAACATGCCGTGTGATAGTTCAACAAGGAGACCGCGTCTCGATGTGCAACACCTTCCGGTCCGTGGTCATTCCGAGCACAGCGAGGAATCTGGCCGTAGACTCTTAGGGTGCGGCCATCCAGATTCTTCGCTGCGCTCAGGATGCCCGCCATGCGAGTGCCGTTGGTGCCTTGTACCAAGGGCCAGCGTGCAAACCTTTTCACTGAAAAATCCTGAACGACTCCCCTCCCCTTTTTTATCACATTGGAACGGCCGGCTCCAGCGCTCGCGAGCCCCTTTTTTCTATACGAAACGCAAAGGAACCCATCGATGGGCAAGATTTTTTTGGGCGTCAACATGGAGTTCGTGCGGCATGACGACAAGCCCTTCGAGTGGGGCGTTGAAAAGGCCGCCCAACTCGGTTACGAATATTGCGAACCGATGGTCCACTGGGGGCGCGAATTGCTCAGCGAGGCCGGCTACTTCCACAGCGTTTCAATGCTGGACGATCCGTACCGCGTTCGCCGTGCCTGTGAAAAGGCGGGCATCAAGCTCTCTGGCCTCTCGGCCCATTGCCCGTTGATCAAGCCCGAGGTGAGCGTCGAGTACCTGAAGCAGGCGATTCGCTTCGCGGCCGAGTGTGGCGCGCCGGTGGTGACTACGGACGAAGGCCCGAAGCCGCAGTGGACGTCCGCCGAGGAAGATCACGTGTTGATGCGCTACACGTTGGGGGAAGCAGCCGCGGTGGCCGAACCGCGCGGGATCAAGATTGGTCTCGAGCCGCACCAACAGTACAGCAAGACGCCGGCCGGACTCGACCGCATCTACTGCCTGGTGAAGTCGCCGGCCATCGGCATCAACTTCGACACCGGAAACAGTTATCTCGGCGGCGAAGATCCGATCGCCTGGCTGGAGCATGTGAAGGGCCGCTTGGTGCACCTGCACGCCAAAGATATTTCTGTAACCCAGTCCGCAGCCGAGCGTGGCAAGGTGGCCGGCACACCGGTCGGCTGCGCCTGCGGCGACGGGGTGATCGATTGGGCGCGCGTGGTGGAGATCTGCAAAACGGCCCCGCGCGACATCGTCTTCAGCGTCGAATGCGGCACGGTCGAGCAAGCCGAACGGAGCATCAAGCACTTGCGGGCGTTGGTGAGAGACTAGGGATTAGGGACTAGTGGCTCGGGTTTTGGGCTCGGGGGCGAGTGGCGCGATACAAAGTCGGCCTTCGGCATTTTGATTGCGGCATTCGTTGACGGCCAAGGTTCGGGGTTCAGAACGCCGGGTTCAGAGCAGGAGGAATTCGTACCCCTCCCCCCCCGGGCCTCCGCTGCCCACTGGCAACCGGCTACTGGCGGCCTTACAATTGGCGTTTTGCACAATTCCCTCGCAATTTGCCTAACGATGGAGTCCGACTGATGACATTGCGAACCTGGCACCTCCTCGCCCCGGTAGTTGTTGTTGCCCTCAGCGCGTTGGGTCAAACCGCCACAGCCGAAGACGAGCTTTCGATGGCCCAGCAGGAAGGAGTCACTTGGATCCTCGACGGCGACCGGGCCGTGCTCCGCTATCGGGCCGATGACGACGTGCCGATGAAGCCGTACGCCGATCAGTTGTTCACCCCCAAGGGCGTTCAGATCCTCCGCAACGCCCCTGCCGATCACAAGCATCATCACGGGCTGATGTTCGCCGTGAAAGTCGACGGCGTCAACTACTGGGAAGAGCTGGAAGGCAAGTCGGGCAAGCAGGTGCACAAGGAATACGCCGATGCTTCCAACGCAACCGAGGGCGTCGACCGAGCCGGCTTTGTCGAGACGCTCGAATGGATGGCGCCGAACTCCGACCAACCGCAGTTGCTGGAAGAGCGGCAAGTCCAAGTCGCGAAGACGGCCGATCTCGGTGCCACGCTGGTCCTTTGGCAGACACGTCTGCAAACGCCCCCCGGCAAGGATTCGGTTTCGCTCACCGGCACCCACTACCACGGCCTGGGAATGCGATTCCTCGAGTCGATGGACAAGGATGGACGATTCTTCAATGCCGATGACAATGCCGGCGAGGTCGTCAAGAATACGGAAAAACTAACCGCAACGAAGTGGTGCGCCTACACTGCCAAGGTCAATGGAAAGCCGGTTACCGTCGCCTTGTTCGACGCTCCCAAGAACGTTCGTCACCCGGCCAAGATGTTCACCATGACGGCGCCCTTCGCGTATCTTTCCGCCACCCGCGGCGAGTGGAAGGAGCCCCTCGTGGCAAAGACTGGCCAGCCCCTCGAGTTGCGCTACGGCGTTGCCCTGTGGGATGGCGAAGTCGACAAGGCAACCGTCGAGAAGGTTTACCAGCAGTGGCTGAAGCTGGCGGACGACAAGAACTAACTCCTCTCAATCGTAAAGGAACGTCGCCATGGCAGAGAACACTTCGGGCAATCGCCGCACTTTCCTGAAAACCTCGGCCCTCGGCGCAGCCGCCGCGGCCACCTTCCAGCCTCGCTTCACCATCGCGAGTGAAGGCTCGAAAGGCGCCAACGACCGGATCGGTGTAGGCATCGTTGGCCTCGGCAGTCGCCATCCGTTCCATGTCGCGGCGGTCGACAAGTTAAAGGCCGAGAATCTCGCCCAATTGGTGGCGCTGTGCGATGTCTACCGACCGCGGTTGGAAGCCACCAGCAAGAAGACGGGCTGCACGACGACCTACATGGAGTACGAGCGGCTGCTGGCCGACCCGAACGTCGATGTCGTCTGCCTGGTGACGCCCGACCGCCTGCACGCCCCACAATCGATCGAGGCATTGCAGGCCGGCAAGGATGTCTACTGCGAAAAGCCGCTGACGCACTGGAATCAGTTTGAACTGGCCAAAAAGGTCCAAGAGACGGCCAACCAGACGAAGCGGTTGGTGCAGGTCGGCACCCAGCACATGGCCGATGACAACTACCCGCAGATCCGCAAGCTGATTCAGGACGGCATCATCGGCACGCCGAAGCATGTCACCTGCAGCTATTTCCGCCGCGGCGACTGGGGCGAGCGGATGCCGATCGACGACCACAACGCCAAGCCGGGTCCCGATCTCCTCTGGGAGCGTTTTTTGGGCGACGCTCCGAAGGTCGACTTCAGCGTCTCGCGGTTCTTCCAGTGGCGGATGTACTGGGACTACGCCGGCGGGCCGGCCACCGACTTGCTCGTGCACACCTTCACGCCCGTGCTCTGCGTTTTGGGACTCGAATATCCCGAGCGGGTGTTCGGCGGTGGCGGCACGATTGAGTACAGCCGCGAAGTGCCCGACCAGTGCAACATCCTGGCCGATTATCCCGGCGGGCCGTGTGTGGTCATGACCAATTCGTTGTCGAACGCCACTCCGTCCGAGACGATCATCCGCGGCACCGACGGCATCATCACCTGGGCGATGCTCCAGGGTCCGCGCAAAGACGAGTACGGCGTCCGCATCAAGCCGTCGAAGAAGGGAAGCAAAGAAATCCTCATTCCTTGGAAGGGCCAAGGCGACACCTACAAGCTCTGGCTCGACCTGATCGAGTGCGTCAAAACCCGCCGGCAGCCGAAGTGCAGCATCGAAATGGCGGTCAAGGTCCAGGCACCGCTGTCGATGGGCATCCTCTCGCATCGCGAGAACAAGGTCGCCCGCTTCGACAAGCAAACCCAGTCGATCGTGATGGGCTGATGAGAATCTAGGATGTATCGATGTAGGATGCGCGAGAACGTGCATCACATCCTACATCGCAAATCCTACATTCGACATCGCTTCCACTCGACCAACTCGCGGATGATGTCGTCCAGGGTGTAGCGGGCTTGCAGGCCGGTCAGCCGGCGAACCTTCGACAGGTCGGGCACGCGCCGGCGACAATCCTCGAAGTCGTCGCCATACGCCTGGGCGTAGCTGACGAACTGGATCTGCAGCGGCGAGTCGTTCCCGGCCCCGCGCCGCCCGTCTCCCGCCGCTTCGTTGCCGCTCGGGGCCGACGTGCCGTCGGCCGCTAAACGCCCCGCCCCCCGTCCCCCGCCCCCGGCCCCTCGCCCCACGTCCCCCGCCCCTTCGACCGCCGCGATCACTCGCTGGGCAAGCTCCAAAATGCTCACCGGCTTATCGCTGCCGACGTTGACCACTTGGCCCAACGCTGATGGCGAAGCCACGAGCGCGAGAATCATTCGCACCACGTCCGACACGTGGGCAAAACACCGCTGCTGCTGGCCGTCGTCGTGCACCACCAGCGGCCCGCCTGCCAGCGCGGCGTCGATCAATCGCGGCAGCACCATGCCGTAGGCCCCCGTCTGCCGCGGGCCAACCACATTGAACAGCCGCGCGATCGCCACCGGCAAGCCGCGCTCGCGCCAATAGGCCAGGGCCAGGAACTCGTCAATCGCCTTCGATGCCCCATAGGACCACCGCGGCCGGACCGTTGGACCGAGCACGATGTCGTCGTCCTCGGCGTATTGCGACTTGGGGTTCTTGCCATAGACCTCACTGGTGCTGGCCAGGAAGAACTTCACCGGCCGGCCGGCATCGACCAACTCGCCCAACTGACGCAGGATCAGCTCGGTGGTGTAAATGTTCGTTTCGATGGTGCGGATCGGGCTTTGGGCGATCAGTTGCACGCCCACCGCCGCCGCCATGTGATAGACCTCGTCGACGTCGGCCACCGCGCGGCGGACCAGATCCTCGTCGGCCACCGTGCCCTTGGTGTAGCAGAGGTTCGGATGGTCGATCACGCCCGCCAGGTTGTCGATCGAGCCGGTCGACTCGTCGTCGATCACCGAAACGCGATCGCCGCGGGCAAGCAGGGCCTCGACCAAGTGACTGCCAATGAACCCGGCCCCGCCGGTAACTAAACACTTTTGCATTCGGTTGTCAGTTTTCAGTTGTCAGTGGCCAGTTGCCAGGGTATTTCTGTATTTCGCGATTTCGGGCTTTCGTGATGCATTCTGCATTTCTCGTCCCTACTCAATGAATCGGTTGACGAGGATCGCCTTTTCGACGTTCAGGTCCTGACCGCGTTGGAAGCCGACGGGGATGGTGCGGTCGAAGATGTAGAAGGCCCGACGACGCTCGATCTCGCCGGTGTCGACGCCCAGCTCGCGGCCGAGTTGATAGCCGTCGGGCCACCGAGTCACATCAGGGGTTGCCACAGGCGTCACTTCAAAATACCCGACGGTGATCCAGACGGCGTAGACGTTCGAGCGTGTCGTGACCAGATTGCCCAACCGCATCAAGTTTTGATAGCGGAAATAGGGGTTGCGGTCGGTGTTGTTGCAAGCATTCGCTGCGATTGAGTCGGGCGATTGGAAGAGCGGCTTGTTGCCCGTCGAATCGGCTCGCAGCAGCGTGGCGTTGATCTCGCGATCGTATCGGAGCACGTCGTTCGCTGGGTCGGAATCAAGGGAGGGAACCAACGCGGCCCCCGCAGCGGATCGAAATGGTTTCGCAAATTCCGTGGGCGAATAGGGGCGAGGAGCTCCGGGATTGATATCCTGCCCAAGAGGATTAGATTGAGGGGCTGCATCGTAGCCGCGTCTGCTGCGGACCAAGTTCTGCCAAACAGTGCTACTGTCCATCCCTGGAAAGGCCTTCATCAACCCTTCAAATACCTTTTGGTTGTAGATCGTGTTGAGATTGATCCTGCCTGGTTCGCGGTAGTCGGAAATGGAGTTGAACGGTGGATAGAAGAGGTGACTGCCAAGCTGAGCAGCGGTAGGATTTGCTTGGGTCTCGGTGCCGGCGAACAGTGACGGTACGGTGACGTATTCCAGCAGCCGATGCAATTGCGAACCGTCGCCGCCCCCCGGGGCTTGCGAGAAGAAGAAATCGGGCAATTGCGGAAAGGCGGCATTCGGCAAAGCGGTCGGCTGATAGAGATTGGCCGTACTCGTTGCAAATCCGTACCGCTTCAGCAGCTCGTACGACTTGTCGCCAGGGACCAGCATCAGTTCCAGATGATTGGCAAACGGGCGGTTGAGCCAGGTCAGCCAGGGGAATGGATTGGTCGGATCACCGATTCGGTTCGCGTCGGTATCGGGCGTGCCAAAGGGGTTGTTCAAGTAGGCCAAGCTGTTATGCAATGGCACTCGCAAATGGTAGACCGACGCAGCTTGCGTGGGAACTGGCGCATTAGTGTTTGCGCTAGGGGATGTTCCGGTTAACGGTTCCTGCCGCCAAAGATTGTTGTTGCCTCCGTTATTCTGGCCGCGCTGACGAGCATAGAACTCGTTCTCATTGGTATTATTGATGCCCGTTACGTGGTTTCGTTCATCTGGCTCAATCCCATTGAAAGCGTACAAGTCGATCGGCATGCTGTCGATCGTGCGGTACGGGTTGGTCGCGGCGTCGTACGGCAAGAGCGGGTTGGCCAGCCGCTGCAAATGGATGACTTTCACATTGTCCGTGCGTCCATCATTCTGGATAGCGTCCTTCACGACTGAATTGACTGTAGAAGAAACGTCTAGCGGAATATCCCAGCCAGGTGCATATCCCGTTGTCGCACTGTATGCGGTGCCGCTAGGCTGATTGGCTCCATCAGGGCTATTGTCGTAATAACCATTGCTCGGCTCCGAAATGCTTAACCGCTGCGGCTGGTTGATCACCGCTGCGGCAGGATGCTTGATGCTGACCTGTGTCAAATCATCCACAGTCGTGATATTGCCGGAGCCGTCATCTTCGGTTGTGTTGTGGACCGATACCTGGTACGGCGGAATGGACGTCGGATTGTCCGGATTGGCATCGGGGGTCAAGACGATTCGTCGAGTGGTCGCCGTGGTGGCATTCCCGGGATTCTGGTTCTGGCGAAAGCCCAAGTACGTTGTGCTGCTATCGGTATCGCCGGCTTCGCCGGGGCCGATCAGCATGTAGCGACCTGGCATAATCCGAGCAATTTTTCCAGCGAAATCGTCGTTTGGCCTAAACTGGACTTGGGCGTTGTCGACGGGCAACGTCGGCACGTTGGTCGGGCCCACGAAGTACACGGTTCGTTCCGGTGTGAGCGCAGGGTCGTCCGGGTCGGTGATCGCCTGGGCACGGTCGACGATCGCTAATCGCCATACGGGTGAGCGTTGGCTAGCCGGTACATTGGGCGTGAATTTGGTCAGATCGATACCGCCATTGATGGCCGAACTCATTTCGGCCGGACGTGGTTCATTGATGGTCCAAGGGTTGTATAGCTCAATGAAAAGCGAACCCTGCGGCTTGAAGACTTGGTCGTAACTTACATCCCTCCGATCAGCATCGGAATCGTCGGTTCGTCCTGGGCCTGTGCGGCTCTCGTTGCCGGACTCCGAATTGTTGATCTGTTCACTAGCCGTATCCTGCGTGCGTCGGTCATGGAACGCCAGGGTTTCCGTGATCAGCAGTTCGGGGCGCTCGGTGCCCCACACGAGTCCGCGGTAGGAAAAGCCGTCATCCGGGCTTGCGTGAGCCGCATTTCCGACGATGCCATCGACTCGCCAGCCATTCGCGAAGGGATCAATGTCGTATTCAAACGGGGTCATGATTGCGTCGCGGTCGCGAAAATCGACGACGTTGACCGCCCATTGAGCCAAATATCGTGCGTACTCCGCTTGACTTGGATTGCGACCGAGGCGAGCGGTCAACTCCGCTTCCACTCCCTGGCGATCCACCAGTGCCATCGCCAGCACATAGAGAAAACGGGCGTAGAGCTGACGGGCCATGGTCCGATCGACCGCGGTCGGCGCTCCGGTCACATCAACGCCGTTCGTGCCGTCGAAGTTGATGCTACTGTACAGCCCCCCCAAGGCATTGAGTTGTCTGGTCAAGTCGGACGATTCACCGGGGAAATTTGGGTCGACAACCCACGCGTTGGTGGATGTATCCCAGACAATCTTCGCCGGCTCATCGACCACGCCGTTGCCGTTGTCATCCTGCCCGTTGCCGAAGGGCCGATTGAGATTCATCTTCAGATTCGACAAGACTTCGGCGGGAAGCAGCGCCGGTAATCGTTGGGCAACGCTCTGAACGATCGTCTTCACTTCCGTACCAGTTAGCGGATCCTTGTTGGCGAATGTATCTGGGTCGCTCCAGACGGCTCGGGCCAGCTTGACCTTGAGCAAGTCAATTAGTTTGACTCGGCCGAAGTTCAGACCTAAGCCGTTGCTGAGCTCCTGCGGCATGCGGGGGATCGTGGGAGGATTCCCGGTTACCTCCGCTGTGAATTCCGTGACCTTATCCGTCGTGAGCAGTCCACTCGGGCAAGGCAAATCCCAGCTTTCGGTCGTGACGGCCGTCCGAGCTTGCGGAGTCTGCAAAATGGAGTTCGCCCCACCGTACGCCGGCGTCAACGCCGCGAGCCTGACAGGCAGTCGCGGCGCGTCCTTGTCATAGGGGCGCAGAATCCGTTCCAACTCCGCGACGCTGAAGGGATTGTCGGCCGCGTTGTTGCTGTTCGACAGCCCACGGGCAACATCACGGGCCAGATTGAGCTCATAGGGGTTGTCCGCGGTGCCGGCGCCCATATACGCGTAAATCGGCCGGCCGGCCGTGTCGAGGCCAACCGCCCCGTAGCCATACGTGTCGGGTGGCGTCCCGTAGGCGCCACTGCCGGTGATCGTTCCGGCCGTGACTGTGTTCCAATAGTCGCCGCCGTAGGGCAGCCACTTGTTGGCGTTCAAAACGTCGATGCTGTTGGTCACGCCAGCCCCGGGCAAGACGGCAGGAGGAGACGCCACGTTGAGCAAGCTCAACTGTCCATACCGGCCATCGAGACCGAGAATGTTGTTTCCACGCACTGCCTCTGGGGTCATTGAACTCGGGTTTTCCCAGTGTCGTCCCAAGACGTTCTGATACCGCCATAGTTCGTGCTGTTCGCTGTTCGCTCCATCGTTGGCGTCCACAAATAGCGGTCGGAGATTGATCTCGGCCGGGCCGTAGCCTTGGCCGCGGGGCAGCGTCTGACTCACCCCGCCGGCGAACTGAGGATTGCTGGTCGTGATCGATTGATAATAGGCCGGATCCGTTTGAGCAGCGGAGCCGTGGACGTTGAGATTCAACCGGCCGTCGAGGTCCACGCAGAGGATCGCGAACAGCGGCTTGTACTGCCGACCGTCAGGCGTCGAACGGACCGGCATGCCGAGATCGACCCAGACGCTGTCGGGCACACCGTCGCCGTCGTTGTCGACGTCCCATTGGCTATTACCATCGCCGCGTTCCCAGAACGCCGTCACATCGTTTGTCGTTGGATTAATGGCCGCGTTAAACGCGTAGGCGGTCGGATTGCTGCCGGTGAAGTTGGGGTGGTCCTCGCGCAAGGGTCGCATGAGGATTCGCCGCTTCAGGTTTACAATGACTGCCGCGACTTTTTGCTTCGCCGCATCAGTGAGCGCGCCGGGATCATAGTTGGGGCCATATGGTTGGAGGATGAAGGTCCATTTCTGGACTGGATCCGTGACGTTGATGGACGCCCAATCGATCTCGTTATACAACCGGTGGTACCAGTAATTGGCTAGTGCCGGACGGTGCATCGAGGGCAAGGTGCCAACGCCTGGCACCTGGGCGGCCAGGAGCATGTGCTGGAAGTCAGCCGCCGTGTAGTCGGAATTGGCACTCGCGCCGTAATCTTCCGGAGCTCGATTCGCCTCAGCGTTGGGAAGTAGGGCGAGCGGCCACGAGGCCGAAGCTGCGTTCGTGTAACACGCAGGATCTAATCCAAGCGTGCTGATATCCAGCCTCTGATCCATTGCCCCCGTATTGACGTTATAGCCGAACCCCGTGCCGCTGAATGGAACACCGTTGACGACGTAGCTGCCGTAGAAAAAGTCGCCATGAACCATCAGCCAACCGCGGGTGGGCAAATTCGTACTGACGGTTTGCCCCTCGAAGCCGGTGAGATGAAACCGGTTATTCGTCGGATCATAGCCGACTATTCGGACGCTTTGCCCCTTTGCCGGACCGCTAATCATCGTCAGCACGCAACCGACGTAACGCATCCGGTCGGCCACCGTTTCGTTGGCGGCCAAGGCCGGCGCGGCGATCCAAATCAGCTGACCCCCCGTGGCCCAGGTCGCTTCGTTGGCCGTATTGATGAACAGCGGGCAGGAGTACATATAGGGGCCGCCGCCGTTGGTTGTTAATGGCGAACTACCCGCCTGGTTCTGAGCGACATCGCCCACACCACCGTTCACGCCGTATATGCCTTCCAACAGGCTATGCGTGCCCATCACCGAATTGGGAACGGCCGCTCCCGACGCATCGACGGCCGGCCCCCGTAAAACTTGCAGCGCCGCTTGGTGCAGCAGTTTTTTCGCGCTAATGGCGTTGGTCGTGGCAACGCTCTGCTCGATCCGTTCGACGCTTTTGGCGCTCCGCTGGGCCTGGCCGGTGAGGACCACGAAGGCCACGGCGATCAGCCCGAACATCGCCAGCAAGGCCAGCACCAGCAGCAACAGCACGCCGCGGCGGCGGCGCTGAAAATGATGAATGCAGAATAATGAATGATGAATCTCATCAACGGGGCGTTGCCGGCATTCTGCAGTTTGCATTCTGCATTCTGCATTCTGCATATTGTTCTGTTCCATCTTCATTTCTTTCGCTCTCGCGAGGCCGCCGTTGGCCCGTGGCGGCCGTTGGTTTGCGCCCTTTGCCCACTGCGCGTGATCATTTCCGGTCTTCTGTTTTCTGTTAGGCCGACGTGCCGTCGGCCGCTAAACGGGGCGGCTGTCGGTTGTCAGTGGTCAGTTCTCGGTTGTCGGTGCGATTTCATCCTTCATCCTTCTGCCTTCCGACTTCACCCTTGGCCCTATTGGTTCCACAGGCTGTCGGTGTCGAGGGTGATGGTGCTGGTATAAACGCCGGTCACGCCGTCGACAGCCACAAGAGTTGTTGTTAATGTCGTATCCCAATCGGGACCGACGACCGTAATCATTCTCATTGGATTAGTTGTGTCTTCGTTGAGACCGAGGCCCACAATGCGATACCATTTTGCTACAGTGGTGGTGCCGTTCGTTCCGACGAGCATAATCCACTGATCGATTTTTAGGTGTTTTCTTAGGTCATCCAAGTTGCCATTGGCAAGTTCCAGCGTTCCGCCACCATAGCCTGCGCCCAAGAATTGAGTGACGTCGGTCGAGTACTCACCATTCGCAGTGAAGTCCCGTTTGTGACAGACCACGGCCGAAACATCGAACACGCCGGTCATATTCCCGCCAACCCGCTGCGGCGTCACTGTGAAGAACCAGGAGAACGCGCCTTCGTTCTGCGGCACGCCACCGGAAATCTGCAGCGACGATCGGTCACCGTTCTGCGGAGTGGTCATGTCCTTCGGCAGCGTCACGATTAGGTCGTCGGGCCAAATGAAGACGCTAGGTGCAGTCGTAGTGGTGTACAACGTGCCGGAACCTGGCGCGGTGTACAAGTTGATCCTCGTTAGCGGCCCCAACGTCGCGCCGATATTCAATTCACCCAGTGGATCGATGACAAACGAGCCGCCCGGCGTTGAAGCACGGCAGGCCGGATCCAGCAGCCGCCGGATCTTGATCTCCCGCAGGGCGGCCCGGCCGCAGGCGCCGGTGCGGTCGGAGATGTTGGTCTCGACCAGCGAGAGTTTTCCGATGGGGATCAGGGCGGCCACGCCCAGCAGGCCGACCGAAAGAATGAAGATCGAGACCAGGACCTCCAACAGACTGATGCCGCGGCGCGCGGAAGGATGAAGGATGAAGGATGTATGATGAATGGCGCGAGATCGAGAGCGCCGGCATTCTGCATTCTGCATTCTGCATTCTGCATTTGCTGCACCGACCACTTGCATAGTTATCTGCCTCCGATGCCTTGGGCCTTGTCGGCCAGGGTGCGGGACGCGGCGATGGCGGCGGCTTCGGTTGTCTGCCCGGCGCTGCTAGCGACGTTGTCGGTAGTGATCAGCCCGGTGTGCGGATTGATCACGACCCAAAGGTTGTTGAGGTCCTGGTAGTTGGTCAACGTTTGTTCGTTCGCGTTGTTCTGAACGAAGCCATTGCCAACCCGCTCGCGCTTGCCGACGAGGAGGTAGATCGGTTCGGTGGGATTGACTGCTGTGCCACCGATTGAGACGTATTCTACTGCCCCGTTTGGATCAAACATGACGACCGTGTCACCATCTACGTTAAACGCAGCATTGTCGCCTATTCCTGACGCGGTCATATCTACCACCGCCGCCGCTAGGAGTTGCAGCGGCTGGGCAAAGCCCTTCGCAGGAGAGCGAAAAACGCGGTAGAGAACTGGGAGAGGCATTGGCGCCGCCGCCCAAAAGTCCGGACTGCTTGATGGTGGATTGCCAACATTTGGAATAGTGTTGCCATCGCCGTCTTTCTTGTCTAACGCAACATACAAGCGACCATTGTTAAGTACAGTCTTTCCGGCTGTGTATGTCGTTGAACTGTCCCATGCCAAAGCCTGCATCCACGGATGCAGTTGGCCGTGGCTTATATCCAACCGCACCCTGAAGTAGTCGTTAGCTGGGGAGAGGAAAATGACCTCATAAAGAGGCCCTTGCGCATTGAACTGAACCATGTTTCCGACCTGAATAAGATCGGAATTGAACGTGCCAGCCGGATCGAAGTACGCTTCCAGAACCGCATATTGCGAATCCCGAGATGTTTCGATTATCTGCGCTCTTCCGTATTCCGAGTCGCCGGAATACGCGGCAGGTTCCTCGCACTGATCGGCATTCATTGAGGCACGAACGATCGGATTTCCTCCACCATCCCGAAGCATCCTAAACATCACGCCACAGGGGCGGCCGGTTTCCATGGCCCGATTACGGGCCGAGCCGAGGTAGACGTTGATTGCCCGGGCCGCCTCGCGAATTCGCCGCTCTTCGTTGGCCGGG
>CALGFD010000037.1 GCA_937881075.1 uncultured Planctomycetales bacterium | reverse complement strand
CATCCGCATCGGAGAAAACGCGCTGCACGAGATCCGCGAAGCGGTTTAGTTCAATCCAGAGAGGCTGTTCCTGTCAAGGATGTATCTCTTTCTTTCTTTCTTTTCTTCTTCTAACTTCAACAATGCCTGCAACAACTCATCACTTCGCGGGCACCGGAACCAACGGCGCCACCGGCTGCACGCAGGGATCGGGACTGGGCTGTGCAGGCGTCGGATTGCGTTCTAGAGCGACCAAGAGTACCTCGGCCTTCTGCTCGATTCGGTCCGGCACCGGTTCGTCCAATAGTTTGTGAATCCGCCCGGCCTGGACACCGACAACGTGATCACCATCAGTGCCCCAAAGCACGCCCACCACGCGGCCTTGGTCGTTGAAAATCGGACCGCCGCTGTCGCCACCTCGGGCGTGACCGGAGATCTCCATCCAGTCGTCCGGGCCGTGAATGGCCTGCGTCGATCGCTTGTATCCGATAAAGAGTCCGGAGTTGCAGGCGAGCTGACCGTCAGGACCGTACCCGCACGAAATAGAGCCCCGGAAAGAATGTATCAGCAAGGTATTGGGCAAATGCCATAGCACCGGCTAACGATCCTCGATGGATTACCACCAACACCGGCCGCACAGCTCCCTGGGCTACGTAACCCCAGCCGAGTTCGCGGCCCGCTGTGCTGCTTCCGCTCGGGCTACGCCCTCACTCCAGCAGCGCAGCGAACTTACCCAACCCATACCTTCATAGTACCTGGTACAAGAATGTGAAACTGGTCAGAACGGCATACTGCACAATCCGGTTACTGCACCCGTTGCACCATTGGCCACTTGACGGCCCGAGAAAAAGCCCGACAATGAGCTATTCGGATGACGTCGGGCGGCTTGGAAAATCGATCACCAGCGAAAACTGTTTCCGACGAACGCATTGGCGTCCGTAGCTCAATTGGATAGAGCATCGGTCTTCGGAACCGAGGGTTGGGGGTTCGAATCCCTCCGGGCGTACTGATTTTCACTATAAGAATAAGGACTTATGACGACGGGGAGGCGGCACTTCCGCTTCCCCAATTTCTTTTCTCAAAATTTCTCAAATCGGACAACCTAAGAGAACGGAAGAAGGGGGCGACTAGAGAGCCGCTCCTTTTTCACAGAGAGCACCCGCAATTTCTCTCACCGTCTGCCAATCCTGATTTCCCGCAGCGGCATAGAGGCGGGCCTGTAGTCCGAGAATGTCCGAATCGGGCACGTACCCGTAACGTTTCGCCACGGCCGGGGTCAAACCAGCGACCAATCGGTAGAACGTTCTATTGCTGCGAAGCCGAAGAACTTCGTCGTTGTCATCGACGTAGTGGCGGACCATCACGCTTCGACTAATCCGGGCGTCCATTGCGACGGCTTCATTCCGGTCATCGCCAATGCGAGCGAACTGGAGTGCCGTTTTCCGAAACGAATGATGGCTAGCGTGGGGGCGGTTCGTCTTTTTTGCCCACGACTTCAGCTTTTCGTTGAACCACCAGCCAAGAGCCTCCGGCGAATATTCACCGTTTACCGTCTTCTCCATCCCCGGACGCTTTTTCTTAAAGTGCGTTTGCAGTTCCCGTGGGAACCCGCCAAAAACATAAGGGCTTGCTGTTCTGGAACGCAGCAGTTCTTCGTAGAGACTAGGCGGGATTCGCGCCCACTTCCTAATACCCCATTTGCCAATAAAATCAAAATGATGCTCATCGCCAATCACATGAAGATTATCCCATTTTAATCCGGCGACCTCCGCTCTTCGTGCCCAAATCCAAAGACTGATCTTTGCAAACAGCGCGGCAATAGGCACGCCCGCCCACTTCTCGTCTAGCATGTCTTGAATGGACAGCAGTTCTTCATCGTTGAAGATGCGTTTTGTCGGTGCAGTACCGTCGATCCACGTAAACTCGCGCCAGGGATTGGAAGTTAGAAGTTTTTCCTTTGGGACGACGCCTCGAACGCATTTCTTGCCCGCATTACTATTGGCACGCTCAAACGCCGCTTGCAAAGCCGTCGACCACTTAAGTACAGTGTTGGGCCTAAGCGAACGGGGCTCATCCTTAGTACGAAACTGCATTCTCCAGTTTCGAGGTTTCCTCAGGGCCTCTCGTTGGAACTTTTCGCAGTCTTCAGGAGTTGCCAGAGATATCGGAGAGATTCCTGTGATCTCACGAAAAGCACTGATAGAATCGAGGCATGCGACGAGCGACTTGTTTGCCCTGACTGCTGCTGCTGGCTCAGTCTTCTTTCCGTAGTGCGTTCTCTGAATGTCCTCGAATTCTTGATCCGAAAGCAAAGTGTCTGCATGCTTGCTCTTCCTATTGCCGTTTAGTAGCATATCCGTGACAGCAGCGACGGCATCATCGAAGTTTCTATGGCCTGTTGATTTGCCAGCCCGCAAGCCGGTCCAATAGGCATACCATGATGTCCTATTTCCCTTCGGTGGGAACATATTGACCGAGACAAGTCGCCCATTTACGACGACTTCGATCTTTCGTTTTTCTCGTCGGGCTTTGCGGGGCATTCGTCAACCTTCTCCACTCCTTTATAGCGCCGTCCTCCATCTCGCGCTAGGCAGATTCCCTCGATAGCCATTTATCAATCTTGGATCGGTAAAATCGCCACTGCTTTCCGTCGCCTGTGCCACCGACAATGCACTGTTTCGGGATCACTCCAGTTCTCGCCATGTCGCCTACCCACTTTACGGAACATCCCAATTTCTCAGCAATGTACCGGCTTTTCACTATTTCGGGCGGCGTCGGGTCCAAGTGGCGAGCAATTTCTTCAGCAGCACCGGCCATCCGCTCCAACGCTGCCAGATTTTCTCGTTTCTGCCCCCGCTTCCCCGCCTTCCAAGCGTCCACCTCCGTCTCGTTCACGACGATGGTCCCGTCCCGCATCGAATCGAAAGGCAGTCCTTTCTCCACCCAATCCGACCAGTCGGCCTCAGACATTCGAAATGCCTGCATGAACTCTTCTTTGGTGTAGATTTTGCCGATTCCTTTGTTTCCGAAATCGGAACAAAACTCGATTCGTTGACCGGCTTGCACCGACAATCCCTTGTCGCCAACTCGTTTTCCGTCGATATAGGCCGGAACATCCATGCCGACGTTCAGCACGTCGCGGAGGCTGAATTGGATTTCCTCGACAGTAAATCCAGCAAGCGGCAGGTCCATGTCATGGGCTCCGTAGACGACGTTGACCTTTCTGATTGAGGAGCCAACTGGACACAGGCACCGCACATAATCGGTCACCGTTGTGCGATCCATTCTTCTCGCCTTTCTGTTCTTTACGATGCCTGTTCCGCAATACTCAACAAAGTATCGCACAACTCGATAATCCTCGTCTCGCTTAAATGCTGTTGGTCCCAACGACCAGGGTAATCCGGGCCGGCAAACCTTTCAGTGGAATGGAAACTCACTTGGCCTTGCGGAAGGTCGATATAGAGGACGAACTTCGCCCGAAACTGACCGGGGTCCTTTGCCCAACCCCAAACGAGTCCGCAATTATTGGCCTGTAAAAGGGCAGCGAGCTTTGCTAGGCCCTGGTTCTTACGCCCGTAGGCGAGGGTGCGAAAAGACTGACGATGGCCGTTACCGCGTCGAATACCACCCCGGTAAACTTTTGCCCGGCTCGACGCCTTCTGGACGCGAAACAACTCCGCAGCAATTCGGCCAAGCCCACCACTTTTTTCAAGAGTGCGGCAGACTGAGCGGCTCATGCCGCTGTCCGAGCCATAGTAGGCGGCGCGTGCTTTAGTGGCACCTTTCCTACCCCAATCTGCCACGAACTCGACGTAGGACCAGGGCTGGACAACATAGTCATCATCGACGAGCAACCCACGGACATAGGCCGGTGTCCCTTGGCCGACGTTTAGCACGTCTCGGTAAGCGTATCGAAGTTCGCTGATTGAGAAGCCACCGGCAGGAATGTCCAGAGCGGTCCCGCCGTGAACGATTGTTGAAGTACCTCGCGTCTTGATTGTACAAACCATACCTCGATTTCCTACTTGTCCGTTTGGCCTACGGTAGTGTGTTTAGTGTCTCGACTATCGCTCCTCCCACTTCAATTTCATCGAAGCCTCCAACTGTTCGGCCTTCTGGTTGTCACCCTGATCTTCCGCCTCGATTGGCCCATACAAGTGTGTCCAAAACACTAGCCGGTGATTGTTCGTCGAAATGATCTGGTCCGCCTCGTCCGACGTAATACGTAGGACATGTCGACGGCCGTTCCAGTGGTCGACCCGCAAATAATGCTGACCGCTGGCATCCACATAGACGCCCGCAAAAGAATCGGCAGGATCGAACAACGGGTCGCCAGAATCGGACCACAGCAAAACAACTTCGACGCCCGCTATGTAATGTGCCATGCTTGTACCCCAAATCAGTTGATCTTGTCGTGACGATCTCAACGCGTTGCCGCTCATCATCGGATTCCTAGAAGAAAAGGTGCTTGCGGCAGACGGCGACAACCGACGTCAGCGTCAATTCCGTCTCAGGCCCTCCTCAACCATCAATCGCTTCAACGCCTGCCCCATCGTCTCGTGGTCGCGGCGACGGTCAGCAATACATTGGTAAACCTCATCACTAAGCTCGATTTCGTAGACCTCCTCGGGAAGGTAGTCAGTTTCTTCCTTTCGCCATTGGGACACGGGGGGCGGAATGACATTGGCGGCATCGGCACCGGCCTCCTGTATCACCGGATAAGAAAAGGAAATCTTTACACTGCCATTGGGTAGCTGCTCACGGTGCCAACCAATGTCAACTGTGACATCCGGCTCACGTTGCCCCCAATTCCTGCACTCCAGAACTACCTGGCTGACGACATCGGCCTGCTCTAGTGATAGCACGACTTCCTTGTCAGACACTACCACCTGGCCGGTGAACCAAATCATTACACCATTGTCCGGTAATCGCTCGACGATCAGCGTCGAACCGTCACCCAAATCTCGTTTAATCTTCATTGTTTCAATTCCTTTCGCATCATTTGAGGAACAAGCCCTTGCACACGAGCCAACGCTCGTAACGGTGCTGTTGAATGACGCTAAGGTTACCGAGACGCAGTGAAGGGCTCAAAATGGGTTTTCGATTAGCCCTGAAAACCCGATTTGCGTTTATCTCCGTAGGTCCGCCGCCAGGCTCCACGGACTTTTTCAGGGGTCATCTCTTGAATAACTGGATCGGACGAGTAATTGCGTTTCAGTTCAGCAAGAATGTCCTTCCAGGACTTTTGGGGACGACGCTTATTTGCAAAGTCAGCCGCGATTTGCGTCATCGCCCGCTTTCTCACTCCTGGCTTTCCGGGCGGGGCCGGAGCAACGAGGCCGGGCCGAACTTCAGCCTCGGATTTCGTGAGTCGCTTGGAGATTGCGACCACAATCGGCATGATGTCGTCGGGAATTTCTCCGAACCTCGTTTCAAACCATTCTTTGAGATCACCGAACTTTGCGTCGATGGCTCCATCAACCGCTTCAATCAATTCGCGTCGAAGGTCATCAGCGTAGCTCTTCAGGAACGCCTGAACCTGGAACGTCGTTGCGGGGTAATCTTTTGCCCCCTTTGATCCGAAGCATTTGATGAATTGCAGGCAATCATCGGTGACCAGCGTATAGCTGAGAGCAACGAGCCGCCCATTGACGTATGGATCAGAGAAGTACGGAATGTTGAGGGCCGTTCGTAGGGCTGCTTTAACTTCACCAACCTCGAAGCCACCGAATGGACCTTGCAGGTCAGCGATGCCGCAAGCGATCTGAACAAAACCTTTTACTCGTCGGTTACACATGTAAACCTTCCTCTACTTCGCCCGCTTGACCCGGCGAAGTTCCTCTAGGGCCGTCTGAAACTTTTCTTTGGCCTCTCGCTCCTTCACAGTACGGGCGATGTTGGGCAACGCCTTTGGCGGCGGTAACAGGCGGTAGTGGAAACCTAGAACCATGCCGCCCTCGGAACGGAGCTTTTCTCGGTGGACCCATCCGAACTGATCCAACTCGTCGAGTGCGTAATGGATTGCTCGGGGTTTCTTTCCGACCGCCTTGGCGAGTTGATCGACGGTCCAGAAGCCGTCCGGGCCATCATTTTCGACGGCGGGGACGCCTCGGCCATCATCTGCGGCACCTACCGCGCCGTCGTGCGCATGGCCAGCGTGTGATCGAGGTGTCATCAGAGCGTGGGTGAGCAAAGCCAACCACACCTTGACGGCCTGGGGAGATATCAATTCGAAGCCGCCGCTCCAAAGTGTAGGCATGAGCATGCAATCAATCGGTTGGTCCAAATGGCAGTTCGATTCGTCGTCATTGATCCGACGATGTTTCTGCTCGGCATCTTCCTCACCGAGGACATATGGTTCGTACACCTCCATAATCTGCTCAGGCGAGACAACCATCGTTTTGGTGCGACGATTCCTATTCGAGTCAGACACCTCGTAGGCAATCTTCCATCCTCGATTGTCCGGTTCCCGCTCCAGTACGGTGGCAATAAACTTCCGTTGGCCGGGTACCGCGATTCGGAATCGTTTTCCGATATTCGCTGTGATTTCCTGGGGTGTCATAGATTCCCTTTCTTTTCCGCTGAATGCTTTTTAGGCTGCTGATGTTCGCTTCAACTCGATTGACAACGATTGCGGTTGAGTTGCTGCAACCCAGCTAAACACTTCGCAAAAGGAGTTGAAGACTTGGTTGTCAGCGATCTCTTTCCTAAAGTTGCCCACATTTGTATTCCCGGAATGTGCCGCCCCTAGTGCATCTGCAAGTGCGGCGATTGCCGGAGGGGCGGCATTCGCTGTAATAACGGCCTCGTAACGATTTGCCGCCCCAGATTGTGCGGCGGTTGGTTCCGCGTGATGGTCGATCGGTATTTGTGGCTGTATGTCCTTCGGGCCATACTTGCTGGGGAACAGTTCGGCCGCTACTTCATTGATTCGTTTTGCTGTAACCGGCCGTCCCTCTGCTCGAACAACCTCCCAAATGTTGTCCAACTCATCGCGGTCGGCGCGGTAGTCGGCAAGCGCAATCGCCTGCGACTCATTTGCCGGTAGAGGCTGATTTGTCTTTTCAAGGTGCTCGATGACCTCGGCCGCACCAATAAGGCGGTACGCGTGGGAGCGTTCCAAATCCCACTTGTGTTGTGCGTATTTCTCAAACGTGTTGTACTCCCGATAGAGTTGCCGCGAATTGATTTCACGGAAGGCTTTACATCGGTAGATGTAGTGGTTGCGGATGCCAAGCTCCAGTTCTTCGAGCCGTTTCTTCTCGTCGTCGGTCAGAGCTTTGTCGGTAGTCTGCCGCTTCTCTTCAGTCGTCGTACGCTTCTTTTCAGTGGTCATTGCAGGTATCCTTTCTAAAGAGGTACCAGGGAGCCGAACGCTCGTTAGAACCATCCGATTCCCAAATTGTTCGAGGGTAATAGTGAAGCCAACGTGGCTCACTCTTTTCCCACTACCTCTTAGAACCGGCTGACCTCCGAATTGGTCGATTTTCGCAAAAGACGAGTATCGAAATGAAAAGCCCCACGTCGGCACTGCCGACGTGGGGCACAATCTGCATCGATTTGTCAGCGTGATCTACGGCGTCCACAACTTCGTTGTTGCCGGATCATAATTACACCACACAGTCTCCTTTCGTTTCGTGCGATTCCCTTGCATGTCGAGCGTGGTTACCACGTCGAACTCATGTCGATGCCAATCCGTCAGAAGGTTATCGTAAAGCGGATTGCGGTAGCCGCAAAGCATGGCCCGGCCCTTGATTGTATGGAGCAACTGCAGCAGTCTCCAGTGATCTTCCCCTGACATAGTGACTGCGTACAACGGGTCCACGCCAAAGTACGGCGGGTCAAGGAAGAAGAAGGCATCCGGTGCATCGAGTTCTTGTATTAGAGCCAGGCAATGCTCATTCCGAAGATTGACGCCAGTGAGCCTACATCGGTCGAGATTAATAGTCTCCGGCATACGGAGCCAGCCAGCGAGATGTTCGAGGCGGCTGTGGACCGTCCAGGCCGTCTCGCGGCTCTTTCGCCGGTGGCTAGAGCACATACCCTGCCCAGCTACGGTTAGGAAGGCCGCTGCTGCTGTGACCGGATCGGCAATGTCCGAGGAAATCACCGACAAGGCATCACAGAAAAGAAGCCGACAATGGGGAATTGCGATCTTTCGTTTTACTTGCTCGACCAACCGGTCATCCTGAAGCACCTCGAAGACAGTGACAATGATTTGGTCCAGGTCGTTGAACGTCTCTTGTGGGGATGGCCGCTTGCGAAACAGATCGGTGGCACTTCCGCCGAACACTGAAATGTAGTGACGATGCTCAGGGAAAAGCGAGATGTACTTTGGCATCAACCGCCATTTGCTGCCAGGAAACCGAAATAGAGGGCGGTAGGTCATCGGTGTCTCTCCTTATGGTGGTAACCATAGTGCGGTTGCGTTGGGGTTGTAATTGAGCCAAACGACTTCCGTTCTAGGTAATCGATGGCCGGTCAGGTTGGCAGCCGTCAAAAACTCCTGCCGATGCCAGCCGGAAAGGGCCTGATCGTAGAGCGGATTAGCGTAATTGCAGATGATCGCCTTGCCTTGCAAGCGGTTTATGGCGGCCAATAGGGCTGGATGCTCCGCCTGCGTCATTGTCTCGTAATAAAGACGAGCAACGGTTCCCGGATAGTACGGAGGGTCGATGAAGAAGACGGTTCCGGGCGAATCGTATTCTCTAATTACCGAGGACCAGTGCCGATTCTCTAAGTGAACTTGGCGAAGCCGATTGCCAACTGACCGGATTGTTGCCGGCAGGGCGAGCCATTTTCGCACCTTGCAAACCTCTGGCAAGATTCGCCAGTTGCAACGTCGTTTCAGCAGGGGATGCCCGACATTCAGCCCCTGATAAGCGACGACGAGGAATGCCGCCGCGGAGACTACAGAATCACGAATCGGTTCCCGGATGACCTGAAGAGCTTGATTATAGAAGTCGCGGCTCAGCGGGATTTCTACTTGTGCCGCAAGACGGTCCGCGTCGTGCTCATTCTGTATTGTTCGAAAGACGTTGTAAACTTCCTCGTCGAGATCGTTGAATGTCTCGCGCAACGATGGCGGCTTGGCGAGGATTTCAGCCCCCGATCCACCAAACACCGACACATAATGGTCATGGGCGGGGAGCAATGGGATTAGTTGCTTCATCAGATTCCACTTGGAACCGGGGTAAGGAAAAAGAGCGTTCATTCGGAATCTCCTCTTTGCGTTGAATGTATTATTTCAACCACACCGTCAGCCCGTCCGCGTCTCGCCGCTCCCATTTGGAGAGTCCGTTACCGGTATCGGGGTTCGCTTCGCCCAGCAGCACAACTCGTCCGGCAATGCTATTCAAGGCAGCTAGCAATCCCTCTCGCTGGCCGCCGGGCATGTCAACTGGCAAATCGACGAAGAACAGGGCGTCCCGTAGAGTCGGATTGCAGACGAGAGTAAACGGAGAAATATTCTCGATCTGAACGGTCAGAAAACGCTTGCGAACATCCTCAAGCAAGTCAACACGGCTCTTGGAACACAACAGGTCCGCCGAGTGCAAGCCCTCTCGAATGTTCAGGATGAATGCGGTCGCAGCGGCAATGGGATCATTCTTCGATCGCCCATTTCCATCTGGCCTTCCTGAGCAAAGCCGCCGTTCCAACTCGGACCGGGCCGCGTCGTCGGTGAGGACTGTAAACAGATTGTAGATATGGCGGTCGCGGTCGTTGAATGTCTCCAACCGTGATGGCGGCTTGCAAAGAATATCTGTTCCGTCACCTCCGAAGACGGACACGTAATGGCGGTGCTCTGGGAATAGTGTTGCCAGTCTAGGCATCAGTGACCATTTGCGCAGCCGTTCCATAACAGCTTCCTTTTCCGCATAAAAGAGTTCTTTCAGGAAGCACGTCGCTTCCTGTTCGCCTCTTAGAACCGGCTGCGCCCCGATTTGTGCGATAAACAAGAAAGCCCACCCTGGGCAACGCCGAGGGTGGGCCGATCAATGAATGATGAGCCAGATCAGATTATGGCGTCCACAAGGGCGTCGTGGTCGGATCGAAGTTCATCCAGGTATATCCGATCTTATTCGTCGGCCGCGAATTTGGGTTAATATGCCCGGTCATTGGCCTCGGGATACACTTCCAATTTCCCAGTTCTCGACGGTATAGCTCATTATTGTAATTGCAGAGGATGACGAAGCCTTCGACTCGCTTAAGAATCGCTAGTAGTGCGCGATGCTCGGCCACTGACATTTCTATTGGGTAGAATGTTTTTACGGTGCCGGGAAAGAAGGGTGGATCAACAAAGAAGAGCGTCGTTGGAGAATCGTGCTGCCGAATGCAGGCAAACCAGGAATTCTGCTCGACCTGGACCTGCTGGAAGCGATCGCGGATCAGCGGCAGAACAGCGGGCAGAGTCATCCAGTGGCGAATGTGCGAATTCTCAATGTATGTCCACCAAGCCTCAGGACGTTTCAGGCACGGATGGGCCGTGCATTTGCCTTGATATGCGGCGATGAGGAAGGCCGCTGCCGACCTAACGGGGTCGATGATCGGCTGTTGAAGAATACGAAGAGCGCCGTCATAAATGTTCCGGCAATGTGGCACGCAGATACGCTGTGCCAGATTATGCCAAAGATTTTCGGATTGAAGAACTCGAAAGACATTGCAGACATGGGGATCAAGATCGTTGTACGTTTCTCGGGGGGATCGTTGCTTGCGAAAGATATCTCCGCCTGAACCTCCGAAAACCGATACGTAGTGATCATGCTGAGGCAGAACTGAGAGTAGTTCGCCCATCCATTGGAACTTGCCACCGGGATACGGGAACAGCACCATCTTCATATATCGCTCCTTTGTTCCACCTAGAACCGCTTAGCTCCCGGTTTGTACGGTGATTCCTCGCACCCAGGTAGGTTCGCACCATTGCAATGCCTTGCAGTCGGCACGCCGGGGTGGCTCCTACGCGACTAAGACTCGCTTCATGATGTCCCGAATTAGGGACACCGATTGCACGGTGTTGCAGCCAGTAGGATAGATGGATGACCGACCACAACGGTCGGCGGTCTGAAGGTGCAAGGTGTGGGAGGAGTTCTCGCTACTTCCCCGATTACGCCGGAACAAGCCAAAAACCAATCTCTTGGCGACCGTCCATAGCCGATTATCAATGGATTGGAGTCCCGTTGATCGTGCGCCTTGGCCGCCTGTATTCCGCCAGGCAGGTGTGGCACCCCTTTTTATGGCCGCAACCGCCTCGACAGGATCGCAGGAAGAAACGTCTTGCAACCAGAAAGCAATTTGGATGTCAGGTGGCTCTAATTGACATGAGCCACACTTTCAACACCATCGAAGCGATAACGGGTAGGTACAACATCATCTACGCCGACCCGCCCTGGCTCTACGATAATTCACGGGACGATAATCCTGCGATGGGCGGCAGTACCTATCCTAAAATGACGCCAGAAGAAATCGGCGCACTTCCGATTGCTCGAATCGCTGCGCCAGACTGTGCCTTGTTTCTGTGGGCGACAATGCCCAAGTTAAAAGAAGCACTCGATGTCATCGACGCATGGGGCTTTCGCTACATTACATGCGCGTTTGTGTGGGTAAAGACTAATCCCAACGGCATTGGCATTTACTCCGGCCTTGGCCATTGGACGAACCAGAATTCGGAGTTGTGCTTGTTTGCAAAACGGGGTCGGCCAGAACGAATTAGTAAGGAAGTAAAGCAGATATGCTTGGCACCGGTGGAGGACCATTCAACAAAGCCACCGGAGATAAGAGATAGAATCCTCGCTCTGATGGGCAATCTACCGCGCATAGAGCTATTCGCACGGCACATTGTTCCGGATTGGGATTACTTCGGCAATGAGGTGCTGGCTCCGGTCTCCAGTTTTGCCCCAAGTAATCGACATTAGCAGCTTTCGTACACACCGGAATATAGCCCCGGTGCCATAACGATTGAATTAATTATCGACTCGCTTGCTAGAGCCTCCGAAAACACCACTTTTTTCTGAAGAGGCAAATGAACAGCAGAAATTGACCGGCTTCGTTCTCCTGCTTCCAGTTCACGCCGAGGAGTATTGCATCCTTGTATTGATTTGGGTCCTCCAATCTGCTAACATGCCGCCAACCTTCTTGAACTTTCTATAACTTTCTCCAACTGCTCTTCGCTCTCTCTTGCGAAGGCCCGAGCCGCCCGCCTGTTGCGGAGCGGATCATCCCGACGATGCCCGTGGTGTCGTCATTCCTAACGCCAGAACAGGCCGCTGGCAAATTACTTTTTCGGCCATTTGGAGAAGAAGCGATGTGCAATCGTAATACAACGACCGGCGTGAACAAGTCTTTTCGCCTTTCCCCGGAAAGAATGCGGGAAGCTAAGGGTTACATTAAGAAACTGCGGGAGGAGTACCTTGAGGCTCCGACGTACTTCCAGCAAGTAGACTCAAGCGGCCTCGCTCATGCAGAGGCACTTGACAACAAATACCTGCATCGAGATTGGTGGCGGGAATACTACCCGGAGACTGATTTCGGAGGAGGCTCGGTGAATCTGTACGTGGACGAGATTGACGATTTCGTCACTGAGTTATGTGCTGAGCAACTCGGCGTGCAATCTAAGCACGAGAAGTTGCTTGAGGAAGATGACACGTTGTACGACTACGATGACCCATCGAGCTACGCATGGGACGAAAGTGTCGCTCCAAATAGCACTGGTTCACGAGAGGTGGACGATTACGCCGCTGATCTGACGGATGAACTGGTCGAGGAGTTTAGGATCGAGGATGCCCCAGAGTTCACATGGGAGCGATTGGACGCTTTGGTTGCCCAGGAAGAGCCAACGGACGTGACGGAGGCCGAGTAAGAGATAGCACCCCGGTTGTGTTCGCCGCCCATCACTTGGCGCGATGGGCGGCCCACTGCCGGACATCATCAATACAAGTAAAAGAGGTTTAAGGCATGACAATCGAGAGATACAAGTATTTTACGAAGCGGGAGTTGATGGAAGCCAATCAGCGGGCTATTGAGGCGGGCTGTAATAGCATCACTTTGGAGTACGTCGCAACGTTGCCGGATAGTTGGAAGTATCCGGTCATCTTCCAAATGCCTCGGGAGCGGCACGGCTGGGTGCGATGCCAGGTAGGAACGGCGAGTTCCATGCCAGCAAGAGACTACCTGCCGGTGTTCCTTGACGTGCCGCAGGCGTTGTACGAAGCGTTGTCGATCATCGAGGTCCAAACCGAAAAGGAGATAGAAGAATGAGACGTATTTTCACCATACGATTCTTTAGATTGAGTTCCGCCGACCAATCGGCAGTCGTAGATTCCGCGATCCGCGACCTGACAAATTGCGTTGGCAGAAATGTTGACCCCGCAGACGACCGCAAAGTTGAGAAGCAGATTAAACGGATTCAGCAGAAGGCGGTCGAATATGGGGTGTGACTGGAACCTCGGGCAAAATTGAACCAGATTACCAAGACGATTTTCGCATAACGGCATTGGTCGCCGTCCGAGGGATCGGAAAGCGGGAGGCGTTGACGCGGTTGGCGGAGGTGTCGCAGCAGAAGCGGCACAGGGGAAGGCGGTAATCGTCGAGTGTGCGACTAATTCCGCGGTCGTACACTTCGTTCGAAAGATTAGCGGCTTAGTGCGTTGCCTTCGATGAACCCTTCGTAGCCCGAGACCGAGCTACAAAGGGGTTTTTGTTTTCAACGTATAGAGATACCCGCTTGTCAGCGACGAGCGGAGCTTATTGCGGACAGACTCTTATGACCCGCGTTGACGAAAATACCCGCAATCGGACATTCCAGGGGACTTCCACTAATTACGCCTGTTTTCATTTGCACCGCGGTTAAACATTTCGGGCATCAATCGGCTCTAATCCAGCGTGCAGAGCAACAATCAGCCCGAGCAAAGACACGAAGAGGAGTCGCAAGTATTTGCTTTTTAGTTTCGTTGTGTGCGTAGCAAAGCTGCCGCAGAACTAGCAAGCAATTATGAAAACGATCATGGTGCAGCTTGTCGTAACCTTCGTCGTTCCAAGAGCCACCGACCAAATCCGCATTCCTCGGCCTGTGTCGTTTTTACAGGTTCGAAAAAGGCGGGTATAGTCTTTCGCTCGCTGCGGAGGTCGCAGCGAACACAAACCTGTTGCTCAGCAAAGAGGAGTACCCCAATGGAAACTTTTGGAAATATTGGTTCTGAAGACGGCGGATACATCTCCGTTACCAATGACGGTCCCGAGCTTATTTCCACCAACTACTGGACAAGCAGCGAGGCCAAGGCAGGCGTATGCTACTTCTCGGTCAATGCTGGATGTGTCCGGCTGTTGCTACCGAGCACGATCTCATCGGGGCTCGACGATGATGTGCTTGACGGTACCCAGTACGTCATTATTACGAGAGGGCGATTCGAAGGGAGGGATGGCTACGAGGTGCTCTTCGAGGATGGGTCAAATAGTCCCTTCGTTATTCGTGTTCTTGCTAACCAATGGGACCGTCCAATTCCAGCATTCGAATCGGGACGGACCGATCTTGGTTTCGATATCTACCGAGATGGGAAACGAATCCGACAATTAACGGCTCGCTTTCGGGCGGTTGCAACGCTTCCTTACTGGCAGCCTTGGGGCTCTTGATTGAGGTCCGGCCCCGGCTATTTATACAAGGAGCAACCAAATGTCAGGCGGGAAGAATGTCCCTATTGTAGACATTGATTACGAAACAGAAGACGTCATTATCTCCTGTTCCGTTGCTGACGGCACAGTCACGACATGTCGGTGCCGTATCCTTTACGGCTGGCTAATTCTGTATTTGCTGGACCCTGAACCGTTCGACGACATCGGTAGGGAGTTCTGCGAGGGACTGCTGGCTACAAACCCGTCCATTGGACTTGTGGAAACGAACGCATTCGTATTGTTGGATTTGCCGAATGGCCGCTTGACTATTTCAGCAGACGACAAGACCAAGTTGAGGGACGCACTTGCTGTCACGTTGGTGCAATTTTCGGAGAGCATTGCGGATTTGTTTTGATTGCAGTTGCCCCGAAGAGAGAGTGTGTTGCATGTTGTTCCATAACCTGTTTAAGAGGCCGAAGTGAGAACCTAACGGCCAGCCCCGTCACTGTTAACCAGAACCGGACGTGGGGGTGCTATGCTGGCAGGAGCAAAAGAGGAGATGTTAAATGGCAATGAACGGTTCGGAGATGGAAGCCTTGTTGGCGAAACTCGGGCAAAAATGCCTCACCGGGGAGTCTCCCAGCGTCAAATCACTTCTTCTAATTGATCCTCGTGCCAGGGCGAAGTTGATCTATTCCGATGCCTTTCCCAAAACTGAGCGAGCCGCTCAATTGCGGCCTGTTACTGCTCCCCTCTTTTTATGCAGGCGCGTCGGAACGTTAGAACGTGACGGTGCTGTCGTCCTGTGGGGAAGCCGCGTGTTTACTTTCTTCACGATTTGCGTGGACAACTTGATCGGCGATTCGAATCAATCCGTCAAAAGTAATCACCTCAATGCGATGTAGATGAGAATTATACATCCGTAATGCGAGTCGCTGCTTGTCCGCATCCGGACTATCGTCCGCTATCGTGCCAATCAGCACCTTTGCCCGCACTTTATATAAATCAACGTTGTATCTCGCAATAAAATGGTCTCGCTGCCGTTCTATCTCCGAAATGTAATGCCCTGCCTGATTGACGGCATCGTTTACCTCTGACGATACAACGACTTTCTTGCGATGTTCTTTAAAGCATAATGCATTGCTCCGCTTCAGTTCGATAATGTCGTAATTGCCATCAGCGGTCTTCAGCATCATGTCGAGATTTTCTTCACAAGTCCACTGCCGCTTTGGAATCTTCTCAACGTATTGTCCGCCTAGCATCCACCAGTTCTGATCTAAGAGTTTCTGAAAGCCGCACTCTTCCGCATCGTCACGAATAAGTTGATAAAGCCTATCTAGTGCGTTTGCCCGGTGAGCCGCACGAAGGGCTGAGGCAACCATACGGCGGTTGTCCGTTTCTCCCAATGGCGGTAATGTCCTTAGGTCTGCGGATCGTTCCGCGAGGGCCGCAATTAGCCCCGGTAAATTAGGGGACTCAAGTTGTCCAACAGCCTTCAGCAACTCCTGGAAAGGTGGCGTCGGCGCACCCTCGATTACGGTGTATTCGCCAGGTGTTGTCGCTTTCTCAAAAGTGGAGAGGAAAATGCGAAGCTGCTCGATTTCATCGTCCTTGCACCCCCAGTGTTTCAAGCGATCCCGGACCTCCCATTTGATTCCGCTATGAACTCGAAACGGGTAATCGTTCAGATGCAGTTCTTGATGAGTAACCTCAGACGTGGCCGGGTTTCTGAACTGCAAAACGCTGGCGACTTTGTACGTTTTCGGACCAGGTTTGAGTACGGCTGACTGAATGACCTCACAGTTCGGTATCTTCGTCGCGCGCACATTGATTTCTTGGAGAATCTCGGCTTGATCGGGCGGCGAGTATCGTTTTTTTGGCATGTACGGATCCCGCTTAAATGGTCCGAATGAAATTATGTATTATTGCAACGCTAGCTCGTGCAGATCGTGTTCATTCCAATATGCCGCAGCCACTTCACTCGCGTTGTCTCGGACGTTGCGGCACCAGTGTTGACCATATCGCTGGTTCAGCACTTGTCCCCATGATTTAGGGTAGCACTGCCGGAGTATCAATAGTGCAAACCCAACCGGGTTCATAATGCGACGTGTTCCCACGCGGATTTCGTTGGCAAAGCCAAAGTGGACGTGGGACGCCGGATGTACTCCTTCACGATATGCCGCCGCGCTGTAATCGTAGCGGATTGGCGTCACCATTCGCTTGGACTCCAAACTTGTAACATATTGCTCGTAGTCCGCACGAAAGTCATCGCCCCAGGCCGTTACCGCACGGTCGTCTACGGACACATCTAACTGCAGGGCGACGAAATTCCTATAAGCCATAGCGGGGACCGGGCACTCGTAATAGCAGAAGCCCAGTGTTCCATCATGTTCGTTACGTCCAGACTTTACGAACAGCAAAAGGCTTTGGTCCACCAACCGAAAATCATACACAAACTCCTTCAGGCATTCCTCATACACCTGCCGATAAGTCATTCCCCGAAAATGTGCGGCCCCAAGCGTCTTATTTGGTGCCACTGCCCTCTCTTCGAGCACCGCAACATTGTTGAGTATCATCTCGACGGTGGATAGCTGGGCATTGAAGCGACCGTTACCGATCATCGGAAATCCCCTTCCGTGGTTTCCGGCGACGAGAGCCACTTGCACGTTTCGTCTCTTTCAGAATTTCTTCAATCTCCTCCTCTGACAGGTTCTCCTCTCGTAGCTGATCGATCAGGCGGCGCAACTTGAGCTTCTTGTCGGCGGCTTCCGCAAGATCACGCTTCATGATCTTGAGTTCCTTTGGTCCCGGATACTTGAATACTAGTGTCGGAAAGTTCTCCTTTGCCTGTTTCAGTTCAGCCATACATTGCTTCGCTCCGTCGCCAACTCCCGAGACCCGGACCCACCCCTTGGCCCGCGTCATGGCCGTAAACAACATATTTCTTCTGCGAACGTCTGGGCTACTCATTACGGAATCGACCCCCAACACATAGACCATGAAGGCTTCGTTACCTTTCGCCTTATGGACCGTCGATAGGGTCACTCGGCCGTCCTTTGAAAAGTCGCGTATGCCGAAGGAATCGCTGTGAAGATTGTTACATTCAATCCGGTGCTCGTGGAGTGACAACTCGACACCAGAAAGGTAGTTCTTGGCATGTCTATCGTCTACACAAACGACAAGTACGTCGTCGGGGCGGATGCCATCGGCCAAGTCTGCGGCGATGCTTTTCGCAACGGCTCTAATTTCCTCCTCCATTCCCTTATGGCTATGGGACTGAACAATGGAATCGAGGCCGCTCAAATCTGAAATAATCTCAAGAGAGTTCTCCTTGGGACGTTCGACTGTTATTTGTGACCCCTCAACAAAGTCTCCTTCCTTTACAACGTAGCCAATGTCTTCCCAATGATCCCGGCTTTCAAGCATTTGGACGATCCGTTTACCGTAGACGCCAAAGCCGAGTGCGTGCGCCGCGACCAAAACCTCCCTCGGATTCCGATAGCATTTGTGCAGAACTACGTCTTCCTCAAACGTTACTTTGGGACTTCCATCTTCGTTCGTTCCGAAAATTTCGGCCGTTGTCGGTGTCTTGGCCTGAAAAATTGTTTGCAGGTCGTCGTATGCAAAGACGAATTTACCCTGTTTCGCCAGTGAATGGCACAACTGGATGAAGGAAGCGGGGAAGTCTTGCCCTTCGTCAACGAAAACAAAATCGTACTGCGGCGTGATCTCCGTCGCCTTCATCAAGGCAGTGCAGGCGTAGTCAAACTTGTCACCGAGCGCATGTATTTCCTGTACCGAGAGTGGGGGAACTTTATGTTGTTCGCAGGCAATTGAATAGATGCCGGGATTGCCAGAGCCACCCCACCCATGAAGAACGTGGATACTGTGGTCAAAGTCGGGGTCTTGATCATCGAATTGCCTATAGAAGCGGGTAATAAGACGCTTAACGTGCTGGTAGAGGCTTTTGGTGTAAAATGTGTACGCGATCTTGGCATCAGGATATTGCAGATGTGTCTGGGCCGCTTTCATGGCAAGGACGACAGTTTTGCCGGAACCCGCTAGTCCTCTGATTCGCTGCGGACCGGTGATCCGCCCCATCATTCCGTGTTTCTGCTGACGATCAAAGAGTGTTATTGCCGCGTCGACTAGCTCGGCTTGTTTCCCCTTTGAGGATTCGTCCTGGGTAGGCAAGTCTCGCTTCTTCGTGCGGATCAACCCTTTCGCTCCCTCAATGGTCGAAATCAATTCATTGAGCGTATCTGCCCCCAAGGGTGATGTGGCCTCCCGAATTGAATCGAGGGAGGCGGCCAGTGCTTCGTCGGAGTTGAGCACTGATAAATCATCAGGCAGTCGGCGGCTTGGAAGTAAAGGAGCGTAAATCAACGGAGTGATGTCGAAGGCTAAACGGGTCGGCCCCTTCCGCAAATACTTGTTCTTGATCAGACGAGACTGGATATAGGAAGGGAATTGATCGACGACATCCACACATCGCTGCAAGTCCTTGCTAGACAGCGTGTGAGATTCCCGTGTAAACGCGAAGACGATCACGCCGTGCCGGGACGATAACAATACCGCGTCTGCCACAATCGTCCCCCCTTCATCGTCCCTGTACAAGGGAAACGCATAGTAGAGCATTGCGTCAGAGAGGCCCAACTGCTGCTCATTCGTTTGTAGGCAGTTCAGTAGAGCGGCTGCGGTAGGATCGCGTTGGAACTGATCGTAACTTGGAAACACCTGCATGTTTCACCCCGTCTGAATATCTGCCTGAATTCCTCGCTGGCCGAGGGATTCCTTGATGCCTAGTTCAATCGTGTTCTCGCGGATTGCAGCATCACCCTTGGCCACCACTATCACATCGCAACGCACTTCCGCCCCTTCCTGAGCCAGGGGGTCGATGACCTCGTTGTAGATGTCGTTCCAGTTTTCCCAGGGGAGATTGTCCATTTTGATGCGGACTTTGTTGAGCCGACGCTCGCCTCCGACGATCTTGACCTGGCCGCCGTCTGGCTTCCATTCGTCTTCACCGCCGCCACCCGTCGCGCCGTCGCCGGGTTTCTCTTCCTCACCGGGGTGACCGCCACCAGTGCGGCCACCATCAGAGAGCGTCACCTCCGGGGCCTTCGGCTCGGGTATCAGCGACTTTGCAAGGGCAGGCCGCAGCAGCCATGCCGAGTCGATGATTTCGCAATCAGCGGCAGCCACGGCCTTGTTGTTGAAATAGATGGTGTCGAATTCGCGTTTGTCGCTGTCTCCGACAGCGTAGCCGAACAGGCCGCGTCCGACGCCTTTCACTATGCAATCGGGTAAAACGTTGGCGTTCAGGAGCCTGGGTAGGTGCGTCAATTGGGCGAAGTAGTCGGCTAGGGTCTTGACGTTGATGACTTCCTGGTCGTCGGGCCAAAGGCCAAACCGAGAACCAATCATTATCGTCGGGTCGAGCTTGTCGAGGATTTGCTGTTCGGTGTCCAATTTCTCCAACACCTTGCTGCTCAGCGTTGTGCGGCCACTGAACGTACCGATACCCATATCAAACGAACGAAGCGTCTTTTTCTCGGCAGGCACAAGAACATGACGATATGCTGTTGTCAACGCTCCCGGCAATCGGGCCTCGGCCTCCTTCAAGCGATCAGCAAGGTCTTTCAGTTGTTCCTCGGTCAGTTGCTTCTTTGTGGCCTTATCCTCGTCGATATTCCGCAGGGCTAGCAAACGGCGGGCAGCGTCGATGATGCCGGACGCCTGATCCTGATCGGGAGCCAAGAAAACCAACACATTTGCATTCTTACGAAAACCCTTGCCGCACTGTTTGAGAATGCCGGTCACGAACTGCTCGGTTTCCTCGGGAACGCCATCCTCACTCACTACTTGGTGCAGATCGAGAACGACTAGGCTAAGACGCGGCTCATCGCTGACATCGCGGTCCTCTTCCGGGTAACGGTACACCTTGAAGGTCGCGTCCCCGATCAAGTCATTTAGCGTCTTCTTAGCAAAATCCTTGATCTTGTCAGGCTCTGAGCGAACCATCTCTTCCCGGTCCACCAGGATTCGATTCAGGTTCGGACGGGAATCAAACCGGTAGAGTCCGCTGTCGTTGTAGAGATACCAGAGCCGTTTCGTCATTCGCTCTAGGGCATCGGCTATGAACGGGGGAGCCATTTCCGGGTTCAGCACGGAAAGACGAAGTTGCGGCAACGTGGCACCACGTTGCTGGCCACCGCTAAATGAATACATGAAAGTCGCCCGAGCTAGCTTCTCTGCAACGCTTTCCTTAGCGTATTCGCTGCCGAGTTGCCTGTCGATCTGGGGAGCCTTTGCCGAGGCACCGGATATGTCGCCGTCCACGACCGAATGATAAACATTGCCCGTGCCGGTGTGCTTAACTAATTCGCTGCGAACTGCTGCAACGCCGAGGTTGAGCGAACTGCTCTGGATCAGTAGTTCATTGTCCTTGGCCTGATACAAAGCCGAGATTGCATCGGCCAATAGCCGCAGCACACCTCTTGTTCGCTGGAAGCTCGTGATCGTGCCCCAGCGTTCGTAGAGCACGGAAATTAACTCTGGATGGAAGGGATAGGCTTTGACGATGGTGTCGCGGTAGGTTGGTTCGCGGCATGCGGCGGGCACGTCTTCACCCAGGTTTCGATACATCTCCCAGTAAGCATCAGCAATCGCCTGATGTTGGGATTTGTCGCCCAAGTCCTCAAAGAGCCGTCGCCGGATGATCTCGTAGATTTCGGCTCCCTCGACGGTCTGCCGAATCTTTTCGATCCGGCCCATGACCCGTTCCAGCGATTCGTAGGCCCGTTCCGCGTTTTCGTCCATGTACTCGCTGAGTTGGCTTGTCAGCGTGACGACCATCATTGCATGGGGGCAGTTCGCCACGGCGATGGAAAGCTGCTGTAAGAATGTGAGGGTTGTCCCGCGAAGAGTGCTTTCACCTACAGGCACGGTGGCGGCATTGATAAGATAAACGAGGATTTCGTCCATCAGGATCAAGCAGGGACCAGCTTGCTGGAGTAGTTTGCCGAGGTCTTTCGAGCCGGGGGCCGACTTGGTGCGGTCGTTGTTCGCCACAATATCGTACAGCGGGCCTTCCTTACCGCCATCCAATTGAAAAGCCAGTTCTCCCCACAAAGTTCGATCACTCGAAGCATTCAGGGCCGTGCCCACCAAGCACGCTACTTTGGCCGTGGGAATCTGCTTCAAGCCAGCCGCGCTGACCAATTCTTGAACTTGTTGCAACCGGCCCACTTCGCTTGGTCTTTTGAACATGTGGTACATGGTCAAGAGCGTGTGGGTCTTTCCACCGCCGAACGCAGTCTGAAGCTGGATGACGGGTTCCGTCTTCCCGGTGCCTGCCAGCCGCTCCATGACCTCAATGAGAAGTTGCGAAAGCCCGGCCGTCAGGTAGGTCTTGGAGAAGAACGTGCAGGCATCGCGGTAATCAACCGCCCCTCGTCCGGCCATGACCTCGCCAAGGTCGGCGGCAAAGACTGAGGAATCGAATTTTCCCAGTCGGATGTCAGTGTGAGGTTGGACGACCTGCCGCCAGGGTGTCAGCGTAGCCATTATTTTCCTTTCAACCAATGAAGTGCCAATTTGGGGCCAGCCGCAGCCCTGAGGAGCAGCATGGTCTGATCGGTGATTTTTCGTGGTCCTTGCAGGAATCGTCCAATGGACGACGCCTTGTTTGCTCGCTCGGGTCGGACAACGTGGTCCACCAAAACGGGTTCTGTCAGTGTGATCGAATGGGGTTCGTCGGGGACGATTCGATAGCGGAACTTCTCACGCGGATAATTCGGATCGTCGCCGGGGTTCTCAATGGCCTCGGCCACTTGCCACACGGCCACCAGGAACCCTGCCTGTTCTGCCTCGCTTCCAATCCCCTTGCCCGACGTGACCATCCACATGCGATCCCCAGGCAGCAGCTTACCAAGAAGCTGCGAATTAGAATGCCAGCCCGCGTACCGTCCGGTTGCGTTTTTCTTATAGTCGCGCCAATAGATCAGGACGTTGGTCATACCGCGCTCAGTCTTCCTCAAATTGGAAACGCTGCCGCGCATGACATAAGTACGCAAAAGGTTCTCTCCGAAGCCTGTCCTCAGCAATCCGCCATCGGCACACCGAGAATACCAGCCTCACTCCCGCTGCCGCAAGGCCGGGCAAGAGCCGGCCGCCCGAGGCAGCAAGGGCCACGGCGCCGACGGCACCAGCCTCTGTGAAGCATAGACCGGCGTCAAATTTGGCCTCCTGTAGCTTTACAGTTACTCTTTCCTCGGCGGGACGCACCTCGTCGCGGACAATCTGCTGAAATCTACTTTCAAGCTCGTCGACGTCCTCCACGACGCCAGCTTGTCTTGCTAAATTCCGTATCGCTCGACGGTAAGCTACGAGTTCCCCGTAATGCTCTTCCCTAAAAGCCCAGAGGTCAGCAAGAGAAGTCGATGGCGGCATTCTTATTGTCCTAAGCGACAACATCGCCAGTATGGCTTCGTGTCGCTGAGCTACCTTCGAGCGGAGTCCTTCCACGTAGCGGTCAAGTGCGGCATTTTGACTAAGAGTTCGATCAGTAAGAAGTGTGGTCCCGTCAGATTCTGCAACTATTGTCGCAAGCCGAGACATATATGGCGCGGCAATCTTCGACGCAACTTCATGGAATCCTAGTCTGTCCACTCTCCGATGTCGCACAATCGCATCGACGAGTCCTTGCGTCATTTTTTCGACGTGTAAACGAACTTGCTCATTGCCAATTCTTTGCGCAGAACGCATGTCCTTGGCTATTACCTTTCGGCCATAATCGTTCAGGAACTCCTCGCTCGCCTTTCCGACCTGCTCGCAATCACTGGTAACGCTTCGTGCGCGAAGAAAACCCAGGTCTGCCGCAATTCTCGATGCCGGCAGACGATACGGCTCGCCCATTGATGCTGGGACGATCGTGTAAAGTCGATCCCAGTACAGCATCGCCGTCGCAAGCGTGGCACGATTCGGAGGGTCGATATACGGATAGTAGAGTGCGTTGTACGGCATCGTGTGGAATCTCTGCTAGAACAACCTGCCTTGTCCCGCCGCCTGTTCGAGCTTTTCCTTCTGGTTGAGAAGACCCTGCATCAATTGTTTTTCCTTGTCGCCATCCGGCAGGATTTCGCTGATAGCCTGGGCGAGGAGCCAAAGGCTTGGATTGTTCCCTTGCCCGCTGCGAACAAGGAACTGGGCCATACCGTCTGTGTCGTTCTTCTCTCGAAACGCGCAGAGCCGATGGAGCACGTCGATGATGCTGCCAGGGCTACCGTTAGCGTACGGCTCGCCCAGGTCTTTGATCTTCATGCGTTTGGTGATTGGCATCGTTTGGACATTCTCGCCTGCCTTCTCCAAGACGCCCGTGCGATCCCAGATGGTTTCGGTTGGCATTCCGAGGGCCTGGGAGAGCTTAAACGACTCGTCGGCAGGAACCTTGGTATCGCCGTAAGACCACTTCCAAACCACGTAGAAACGGCTTTCCGGGTCAATGCTGGCTGTCTGGCCGGTCTTCATAATTTTCCCAAGGGCATAGTTGCTGACAAGGCTCCGAACCTCATCTAGGAACTGGCCGACTGTGACCTCCTCGCCGGAGAGCTTTGTGACCTTCTCGTACTTTCCGAAGACGGAAAGGGCCGGACCGATAGCTGAAATGAAGAAGTCTGCACCACGAATGCCTTGGGACCAGAAGAACTCAAGGCGTTCTCGGGCGACCGTCCGAAGTTCCTTTCGCACGTCATCCCACAAACCTTGCCCAAGGATCGAATCTCGTCTCCGGCACACGAGAAACACCGACGACGCAAGAGCAGCACTTGAGTGTGCTCGCAACCTGCCCGGCCTCTCGGTATGCAAAGGCCAAGATGACGTTACCACGAGCCCCTCAGTAATCAATGCGGCAACAAGAGTCTCCCACGCCGCAGTTGTCTTGTGTGCGTAGACGACCGTGTACAAACCGTGACTGGCGAGGATGCGTCTGCCTTCAGCAAATGCTCGCTGCATCCCAGTCTCGAAGAACTCCTTCGTTTTGTGCTTGTACGCCACGTTTCGCTCCGCAAGCTGCACGATCTCTGGCCCTTTGGGAGCCAATGGTGTCCCGAAGACAGTGGGCATCCATTTGGCAACTGGTCGAAACCAGACGTAGAAGAAGTCCGACAGATTTGCGTAGGGGATCGCATCGTAGTATGGAGGATCGGTCAGAATGCAATCAACAGCACCATCACTGATGGCTGTCCGAGTCGCGTCTCCTCGAATGACACTTCCTGGCTTCATGGGGGTTGCAGAAAGATTGACAATGACTCGACAAATCCAGTCAAGGCCACCAGACCAGTTGCCAGTCATTGATCCAAATGGATTTCCCTCGGCATAGTCCCAAATCATTGCCAATGCTTGTCGGCCAAAGGTGTGAGCTAAGAATCCGCCTTCGGGGGACCATAGACAAAGAGTGGAACCATAGTCTGCCTGCCTTCCCAGCGCGAGCAACAGGTATCCGGCAACTGCACGGTAGTAATCGCTATCGTCTTGATCGCTGTGCATGGCGACAGCATCTCTCACGCACCGAGCCAGGCAACTTAGCGTTATGAGTTGTCGCGGAGTGAACAGTTTAGCCCAATTGTCCAGGCCATATACGTGTACGTTAAAAATGCTTCGCAGGTAAGGCAGTTCGGCGTCAGGCACACACACATCTTCTGGTTTCGAGCATGACAGCAACGCGGCTAGAGCCGTCTCGGCACTGCGGTACAGGCTTAGGTCAGATTCACTTGGACAACGGCATTTCTTGTCATCTCCCAATTCTTCGATTACCGCCGTCAACACTTGGCCGAAGCCCTTCTTTCCAATGTGTTCAAGGTCCGACTTGTGAATGGCTACGTTGCAATGGGGGCAAATTGCTGAATTGCGACCGAGAGTGCCCGCAATATCATCCTCGGAAGGTTTTGCAACTAACCGGTGCGTTATATGAAGGCCGCCACGCTTTTCACCAATATGGAGCACCGTCGCAGCCTCCTTATCGGTAAAGACGAGCTTGGTTTGCAGCAGTGGAATCTCAATACCACATTGAGGGTTAGGGCACTTCAGTGTTCTCGCCCAAAGAAAAGCAACAGGAACTCCCTTTCCTTTCTCCGCATGGTAATACTTGCCAACCTCTCGTCGGGCCTTCTCCAATACCCAGTGCCCCCAATACTTAACGTCTGCCGCTAAGGGATTGCTCCTGTATTCGCTCTCCGTAACGTCGATAGCTGGGATTATCTCATCGTTCGTGGAGGCGTGCGATCCTTTCGATTTATTTGCATTGAAGAGCGGTCTTCCTTCTTCCAAGTCCTTTTTTCGATTGTGCGCAATGAGTTGCGTAATATACTGGGGCACTGCACGGCTACTTGGCTGGCCGAACTTCTGTGGGTAGACCAGAGTACAGAGTTCGATCAAATGGGCAACCGGATTGAGATCAATGGCGTGGCCTTCACAGCCCAGCCGCAACGCCTCTAAGGGAATCGTTCCGCCGCCAGCGAAGGGGTCTAGGACAACGGGGGCTTCATTACGCGGCTCTGGGCAGAGAACCTTGTGAGCCGCTGCGATCAGAGCCCTTGCCGGGTCGATGTACTTCGGGTTGTTTGTGTTCTCCCACTTGACCAAGTGCTTGATGAACTCAAGGCAGCGATTGCGCGGCGTATCGGCAATGGCCGAACCATCACCGTTCTTCGGGATCAACTCATCCCGGTCTAGCAATTCCCCGACCAGACTCCGAAAGCTCTCGGGGCATTCCGGGTCATCGGGATCGGGGATGAGTGAGGCAAACACAGCCGCGCGGCAAGCCGCCAGTGGTCGTCGTGCCCACCAGATGTGCAGCGTCGAAATATGCCCATGCCGGATCGACTTCTCCCGAGCCGATTGCTCCGAGACTTCCTTCAAGGGCAGGGCGACTTCAATGAGGCGTTTCAGCATGGCTTCCTTGTCCTATTTCCGTAGGGTGACGGGGTTCAGGGCCACCGTCACATCGTATGTGTAGATTTCCAAGTTGCTGTGGGCCAAGGCTGCGGCCCGCAGCCTCGGTGTCATTTCGTGAACGACCACAATGCCCCGCACGCCGACGCTAGCCTGGGCTGCGCGGTGCTCGACCACCCACCCCATGTAGCGGGACAACTGCCCGATAACCTCGTCGTCGGTCTGGTCGCGTTTCAATTCAATGACAACGAAATCGCCGGTGATCCGGTCCCGAGCCAGGATGTCGATCCGGCCCAGCGTGCCACAGGGAATCTGGCGGCCCAGGTATTCGAGGCATCCGGCCCAGGCGAGCGATTCCCACTGGCTCACCAGGATGTCCTCAAGGTACTGCTCGATAGCCAGGGCGAAATCGGGCGGCGAGTCGGACGACACCGTGGGGGCCGGTGCGGCCACGACCTCTCGCCTGCGGTCGAGATGGTCGAAAAGCAGTTTCAGGACGCCGATGGTCCAGTGGGTCGCCTCTTCAACCCGTCGCCGGTCGTTGACGGGAAACTCAGCGTCACGGCCAAAGCCCCACCGGTACTGGGCAAAGATGACCTCGGCGTCGATTCGCAGATCGCCGGTCATCCCAGCACGAGAAAACTCCTGCTGCAAGGCAGCGGCGTCGAGTTCGGTTCCCCGCTTCAGGGAGCATTCAACCACGAGAACCTGGGAGTCGGCAATGCCGCTGACGCGGTTGCTATCGAAGACGCACTCAATCCATTGGAGTTGGGAATGTTCGTAGCTGGCAGTCTTCTTACGACGATGGAGCGTGGCTGTCGCCAGCCGGGGATCACCCGCCCGCTTCGACGCTTCGACTAATCTCTCGAAAAAGTCTTCTTGCCAGTTACCGGCCATTAGCCTGTTCCTCATTCCCCGACTTACGGCTCGCCAGGGCAATCATCCGCCTTGCCATTGCTCTTGCGTTCCCGCCAAACGTGACGCAACAATCGGTCATACACGTCAGCCACAATCCGAAGTTCGAGGGCAACATTTCCCGTGTAGTTCTGCACCAAAACAACTGCTCCTCCACTCGTAATCATCACCGAGTACTCGAAGTCCTCGTACTTCCACGGTATTGTTACGTTGGACATGGCCGCTACCCTTCTCAGGTTCTGGAAGAGCTTGTCATCCTGAATTTGGTTACCGCTGATGCCGGCTGCTTGGACCCTTGAAGAAACGCCCCGGAACCATGCTCCCAGATACTCATCTGCGCGGTCCATTACTTTGGCAAAATTGACCTCCATCTCTTTCAACTCAAAGCCACAAGGCTTCCTCCGAAGATGCCCCAAAACTCCTCGACACGCTCTCTTCGGGGCGTTGAACAACACTATCCTTCGCTCTTGATCCAAGTAGGCGGGAAAGTCCACCGGCTCAAGATACTCGATGAAGTCAATCTTCTGTCGCTCGCTGGCAATGACCTTTCTGATGAAACCAGGGGTTCGGTGTCTTATTTCACTGTTGACGCGTAGCAATGCCAGCCGCCCGTCAAATTCTTCGTTTTCGAGCCTAATTGTCGTGCGAACGTCTTCGTCCTCACCAGAGAAGGTGAGTTGCACTTGGTTGCTGATGACTTGCCCCGGTTGCAACTCAGGGGCACTCTTTACCACATAAAGTTGGTATGGCCTCATTGCGCGTCTCCGCTTGGAAGTGCCCGTAGCGCAAGAACCTGTGCAAGGGCCTCAAATACTTCGGTCAACCTTGTGCCTTCGATATTGATGTGCTTTTGGTCTGCCTCGATTCGACAATCCGACGCACCATCAAGCCGGAACGTCACTTGGAAGTCTTCAAGCAAGCGAGCAGGAATCCGATTAACGAAGAATCCGTAATATGGATTGGACTTCCCATCCGCAAATTCAATTCGAATGCCGCATTGAGTGACGGTTGGTTTTACGACCCGCGATAAATCTTCGACGAGTCGGCTCAACCTTTGGCGGTAGGCATCGTATAGATGAGATGGAACAAGCAGCTTGTGATGGAAAGATACGAACAGAGAGCTATCTGTGAGCCGAACCTTCACAGTAATCAAGTCGTCAAGGCTTACAGAAACGCTTGTCGGTGTCTCATCGGTCTTGACGGCCTTACCATACCGACCGCTACACAGCATTGACCAGGACTCACCGAGAAAATCAATGCCCGACTCTTCAGTGATGTGGAACTGAAAATGAGGCTGCCAATAAGTGTGCGTTTTTGAGAACCAAAGCAAGAACCGATTGACAGCAAAATGAAAGTGCGGACTCTTGTGATACCAAAAATTTAAAAACGTTGTGTAGCAACTAAAAGCGACCGAAAAGACCGAAATAAGCCCGGCATAATTCTTTGCTAGAGAATCAGTGTGCCCATTCAAGTACAAGCCAATGGCAAGTAGGAGGCCAATGGCAAGGACGTGGGCGGCTATTATCCAAAGGACTTTCATAGACTGGCCTCTTCTGCCTGCTTCCAGTCGTCGGTCCCCACCATGTACCGCACCACGCTGACCGCTTCCTTAGGCGACAGCTTCGATGCCGGGTCTTGGATCAAGTGCAGTTCCGGTTCGGTCTTGCAGTTGACCACCACGTAGAGCCAGTAATCCTTGCCGAATCGCTGGGCTTTGATCCATTCGTTGGGCGTCAAAGCAACGCCTCCGACGCCGGCCCGACCCTTTACTTCGATGTAACGAGCAACCACGCCGTCGCAGAGCGAAGTAAGGTCCCAGCCGCAGTTCTCGTCCTCGACCGATACCGGCTTCCGCCCCTGGCTTTCCTCATACTGTTTAGCTGTCTCCACTGCGATGGCCTCGACCGCAGGATCGTTCTCCATGCCTTCCACGGAGGCCACGACCTCGTGGGGAGCGGGGAGGATGACCGCCACACCGAGAATCTCGGGCGGCCTTTCCGAAAGGTGCTTCTCCTGCTCGATCTCAGCAAGACGGTCCTTGAGCCGCTGCGATAATTCGTTGCGGCGAGCCTCTTCTTTCGCCCGATTGCCCTGAATGTTTAGCCGCGCCGGATCGTCGTCGAACCGCATCTGCCGCAACTGGTTGTCGTACTTGGCAATCTTTTTGTTCGATTCGCTAATCAGAAATTGCAGCGACTTGCGAACGTATTTTTCCTTAATACCCAGTTCCTTGCCCCGGCGATCTACTATTTCACCAAAGTATTCCGGGGTGACAGTATCGAGTGACCAATTAACCACCAAGTCCTCATCAGTCGCCTCTTTCCGAACAGCCTGTGGGGCTTCAGTCTGCCCTTCAGGCGTTTTGAGGTCGAGCAGGGCATAGGGTTGGCTTTTGCGAAATTTGCCTGCCGTGAGGTGAAGGGCAAAAAGTCGCTCGCCCACGGTCTGCCCTCGGCCATCTTCTACACCACATTTCAGAAGCCATAAAACAGTCGGTTCCGTGGCCTCGGCATTGTAGAAGCAGGCGCCCTGGCGCAGTGAGCCGCCATAATCGCCTAAGACTCGTTCGACCACCCCCTCGAACAAAGGATGGCCGGGGCCGAGGAACTCCATGTCGGAATAGCCCACGATCTGCTCTTTGTCGAAGGTGACCTGCGCGTAGGTCGCGCCAATCTTGCCACACCGACGCTCGATATGCTCAGGCAGCCTGCGAAGGTCAGGTGGCACTCGGTTGATAGCCCAGATACCTTTCCTGTCCTTGACCGGGACGATGCTGCCACCGAGGGATCGGTATGCCTCAACGAAGAATTTTTCGATGTACTCAGGCATTAAGCGATGTTCGCGGCTCTGCTGCTGATCGGCCAGCAGTTTGCTCATGTCGATGTACCGGGAACCGAGGGACTTGTCCTGCATCTCGGTTCGGATGCGGGCAACCTGCTCTTCATCAGTCTGGATGTCGATCTCCGCGAGAATCTCGCCCATTGTCTTGCGACGAGAAAGCCAGTCCTTCATCAAGGCATCAAACCGAGGGGCTGGAACAATTTCCCCGATTACGTCGTAGACCCGATCACTGCCCAGCGCCCGCCGCATGTCTTCGAGCTTCTTGAGCAGCCGTTGCATGACCTCGCCTTCGCGGGTATTCTCGGCCACCAGGTTGAAGATCATTGCCTCCTGCTGCTGTTTATACCGATGGATACGGCCCATTCGTTGTTCCAGGCGATTGGGGTTCCACGGGATGTCGTAGTTGACCATCAGCGAGCAGAATTGAAGGTTAATGCCTTCGCCCGCTGCCTCGGTCGCTACGAGAATCGACGGTTTGTGCTCGAAGAACTCTCGTTCCGCCGCGATGCGAGCCTCCAATGACATTCCGCCGTGGATAGTGCAGCAGTAGAACCCGAGATTGGTGAGCCGGGTGACGAGCGAATCGAGGGAATCTTTGTGTTCGGTGAAAACGAGGAGCCGCTCGGCCCGGCCAGAAAGATGCTCGGAGACGACACTACGCAGTTCCTCAAACTTAGTTTCGGGACAGTTCCTCTCCGTGTGCTTCGCCAATCGAACGAGACGGTCGAGTTCCTCGATCTCGGCTTCCAACTCGGCCATGTTCTCGGCCATTGTCAACCGTTCGACCACTTCATCCTCGAAATGCCAGCGGTCAGCTTCGGCCAGATCGTCCAAGTCTTCGGGCAGTTCACCAAGTTCTTGCTTTAATTTCCCGAGCTTGCGGAGGTCACGGAGCCGTCGCAACCGACGCTCCAAGGACAAACGGATGGCGGCCAAGCTCGACGCGAGCCGACGTTGTAGCACCGTCAGGGCCAGTCCCACGTTTCGGTTCTCGGCTGCCTCGGCCCGCTGGAAATTGTTCTGGACGTACTCGGTAACCGCGTTGTAGAGGGCCGATTCATCGCTGCTCAGCCGATACGGCAGAGTCTTGACGTGCCGGGGAGGGAAGCAGGGTGAGCCGTCAAACTTCTTCATGTCCTCCTTTAGGCGGCGAATCATGATGCGGTTCTCGTCGCGGGCACTGGCCTCGGCCAGGATGTTGCCGTTGACGTAGAGGTCGCGGTCGAGCAGTTGTAACAACAGAGCGAAGTTATCGGGATCGCCCTTGTGCGGCGTGGCTGTGAGGAAGAGGTAGTGGTCGGTGCGATCCCGGAGAAATTCACCCAGTTCGTATCGCTGGGTCTTGTTGATCTTGTTGCCGTACTTGTAGGCCGCCATTTTATGAGCCTCGTCCACGATCACCAAATCCCAATGCACGTCTCGCAGGTGATTAAGGATGTCGTCTTGGCGGGCGAGGAAGTCAATCGAGGTTACGCATTGGGGATTGTCTTCCCACACATTCTTGCCGTAAGCTGCACTGACGGTGGCCCGATTGACAATCGTGAAGACTTCACCGAACTTGTCGTGTAATTCCCGCCGCCATTGATCGGTGAGGTTGGCTGGGGTGACAATGAGCGTGCGTTCGATCAGTCCCCGGAATTTGAGTTCCTTGATGGCCAAGCCGCCCATGATGGTCTTACCGGCTCCAGGGTCGTCAGCAATTAGGAACCGGATGCGAGGCTGAGTAAGGAGATGGCCGTAAACGGCGTCCATCTGGTGCGGTAGCGGATCAACCTGGGACACCGAGACGGCGAAGTGCGGATCGTATTGATACGCGAGGCGGATACGATGAGCCTCGGCAGCCAGTCGGAAGTGGGTGGGATTACCGTCGAGGGCCGCTAGCTCACCTGCCGGGGTCAGCTTTATCACGTTATCGAAGTCGGCAGTATTGAGCAACTTGTTCCAGAGCCGCTTAGTATTCAGCCCGACCGCACGAACTTCGACCCGATTGCCCCGAACCTTTGCAGTCAACACTCTCACCGGTTCGGTCCAATGGGGGCCTTCGAGGACTGTTCCTTCCTTGAGTTGACTGAGGATGTTGTTGGAACTGCTGCACATTTTTCAACTTATTCCGCGTTAGTCTCGCTACCGCAGCCACCTAAGGCCTCCACCTCCCGCACGGGAAGGGCGACTGCTTAAATCCGAACTGCCCATTGCCGGTGATCCGAGACGAGGACCGGCCAAAGAGAAATCAGATTGTACTTCCCACGAGGGGTATATTCAATCGACCCACCCGAGCGAGGCCAACGACGAGAAGTTGGTCAAGATTTGTCGCCACCAACCCGCTTTCAAGGAGCCTTTAGAGGGGTGCAAATCTCCCAAGCTGCCGGGGAAGCTCGGTGACCACGACGAGCGGGTGGGTTGGCGAGAAAACGAGGCGAGGCCATCAGGTATCTTGCCGGTTTCGCAGCCCAGGCTAAATTGAGATCGGACCACGCGAGCCCAATCGGACTGAGGTCAATGATTCCTGCCCTCTTGCACGGCAAACTGACGTTCAAACAGGAGAACATGGAAGACGTTCTAACTTCCAATGTCTTCGGAACATTGAAGTATGTCCGGCCGGAGCGCGGGCTTCTACCATTCTTGGCTCAGGCCAAGACAATCGAAGGCCTTCCATGCCCGTTGGGCAACCTCGCTAGCCAGTCAGTCTCCGCGCAGTATGACTTCTGGCCCAAATGGGAGCACTGTGAACCGGACGTGGTGCTGGATATTCGTGGCTCGTCAAGATATCTAGTGGCAGTTGAGGCAAAGTATTGGTCGGGCAAATCGTCCAAAGCGGCAGAGGCCAGCGGGGATAGTTTGGCGGAGACCGACGAAGACGGCCTCGATGAAGGTTCCGAGGAAGCCCCGGATGGTGGCGAAAATGTCAGGAGACCGTCTGACCAACTAGCTAGAGAATGGACCGATCTCGTCGTGGAAGCGTCCAAGCTCGGGGCTCAACCAATTCTCGCTTACTTGACTGCGGACTTGAACTGCCCCAGAGAGGAGATTCTGGATTCCCTCAATGACTGTGGCAAGCCTGTCCCCGGATCACCGAGTCCGATGATCTATTGGCTTAGTTGGCGAGAATTACCGAGACTATTTCGGTACAGCACCGATCACCACCTGCTTGATCTGGCGTCTCTGTCGGACAAAATGAAACTAACTTTCTTCGAGGGCATCGGACCAATAGCACAAGTTCTTGCGGACTGGACTTTTCAAGGTCCGCTGTGGCGATTTGACATGGTTCCGATCAATGAGTGCAAGTGGAGATTTAAGCAATGAACGATACCGGAAAGAATATCGTTTGTGGTTTTCGTGAATTGCGAAAGTTCTGCCATCAGGTCTCGCTGCTGTTGCGAACGGCGACGGGAATGATGGAACAGGAAAGTTGGGATAGCACAAGCCCCCCAACTGCTTTCTACACATGCCGCCGTATTGACGAACCTGACTGGTGGTTGCCCTACGAATTTTGTCGGTTCTTCAAGAACTCCAAAATCCATCGCTTGTTACCGTACATCGCCGTGAATCTCGATGATCCGGCGGGAAATTCACCTGTTGAGTACCCCTTACTTTCGACGGGGTGCATTGTTTTTGGAGCAAGCAAAAACCGTGCGAAAGTGGAACACTGGTGGTCCCGTTGGCACTGCTACATGGACTCGCGTAAAGACGATGGCAGCTTGTGCATAGATGAACCGCTAGAGACTTGGAAACTGGAAAAAGGAGATGAAGAACCGCCTGAAGGCATCGTTAGAGTCACGACCTTTGCTTATCCGATTATTGAAATTGGTGACTGCGAGGCACTGCGACATAAAGTAGTCGAGCCGCTCTTGAAGGTGATCGAGCAAGAGAGTAAGGCGACAAGGGATAGAAGCAAGTAATTATCTACCTTTTCCCCGTCGTGGTCCTAACGCGTTTCCGAACCGTCTCCGCCTCCCGGTCCATCGCTCGATAGACGTCTCTCAGGAAGGCCGGATCGGCAATCAACTCGGCATACTCGCGGGCCAACGCCTTGATCTGTTGAACCGTTGATTTGACGGTAAACCGGCCTGGGGAACCGAGGTCTGGTCGCCCAATCAGAGATTTCATTTCCTGACCGTTGAGACGAGCATCGAAAACGGCCAGACCTAACTGACCGAGCCGTTGGCCAACGAGTTTCCGAAAGTCATCGATGACCTTCTCGTCGGTTTCAGGGGATATCCGGTCGGGCAGATCATCGGTCTTAATTCCTCCCGGTTGGAACTCCTGACCAATCGAAACTGTCGGGATCAGTCGATGGCGGTTCCGATCCTTCTCCGCAAGGTTCTTAACGGCGTTGGACACCGACCTCTTAAATCGGAGATCGAATGGACCGTGCCGCCGCTCGTCGTAATTCTTGAAAAGCCCAGCGGTCAGCAGCCTGACGGCGATATCATGCGTCACCTCCTGTACCTGCCGCTGGTCGCGGTAGCCCGCATTTCGCACGCTTCTGGCAATGTACCCAACCCAGTCAAATCCTTGCATCCCGGTGATTGCTTGCTGGTGCGATGGAGTCGATGCTCGGAGCTTCTTTAACTCGTCGTCGAACAGCCGATTGTACTGGCTTGGATCGAAACTGTAGTAGGTTTCGATGAGCCAGATGTCGGACGCGGGAAGCCAATCGAAGAAAGTCTGCATACCTTATGTATGCGGACAGCGGTTGATTCTCGGCCTCGATTCCCAGTGGGCGGTTTGTCTTCAGAAAAGACCATGCCGCACAGACCAGCCAAAATCGAAATGAGAATCGTCAACACTGACTTCCCGAGGTTCGTCATCGTGAACCATCGTCGGTATTGGACTGGAAGTGGCTGGAGCCGCAGGTTGCGGCGGGCATTGCTCTATGCACATGCCGAGCGGCTCCGAGACGATATCGAGATGTTGAAGAAGAATTTCCGGTGAATGTTCCCTTATTGGGGAGTTTGTCCCCAATTGGAGACACCAGTTGCAAAGAATTGCAGTTGGAGCGGGAGACTGACCGACTTCGGCCAGGTCGCGTCAGTCACAATGACTGGCGGCATTTTCCGCTCTTCCGGCTTTCCGCCACCCTCTTTCCCGCTGGGCACTAATTCCCGTCCTCGCTCGTCCTCCCTCGGTTCCTTTTTAATAGAAAGGGACCGACCGATGCCTTCCCAAAAACAAATCCGCGAAGAAATTACCAAACGGATCATCGAGGCTCTTGAACAAGGCGTCAAACCCTGGCGGCGGCCCTGGAGCATCTCGCCCAATTCGGGCCGACCAATCAACATTGTCAGCCGCAAACTCTACACGGGTATCAACCCATTGCTCCTTGAGCTACATTCGCTTCGTTTTGGATTTCGCTCGAAGTGGTGGGGGACTTTTCGCCAGTGGTCGGACCTGAGTTGCACCGTCAAGAAGCGGCCCGCTGATGTCGAGCCGGGCCATTGGGGAGCCAGCATCGTCCTTTGGAAACCGTTTACGAAGATGGTCGTCAAAGACGGCGAGGAGCAAGAGCACGATTTCTACATGATGCGGTACTTCACGGTCTTCTCTGCCGACCAGGTTGAGGGAAAGGCCGTTGAAAAGTTCCAGGTCAAGGAAGAGCCGGTTGGCGGTGGGCACCCTGATTTTGCTCCTGCCGAGGAACTGATTACTGCGACCGGTGTCAACATTCGTTTCGGTGGCGACCGGGCCTACTACGTGCGACCGGTCCCCGAAGGTTCTTGGCCGCAACATAAGAACGGTGACTATATCTGCCTACCGCCCAAGCACCGGTTTAATCCGCTGGGAGCCTACTACGAGACGGCAATCCACGAGCTTGCCCATTGGAGCGAGGTCCGTACTGGCTGGCAGCACTGCCAAGAAGGCTATGCGATGGGAGAACTGGCCGCCGAGATCGCCGCCTCGTTTCTTTCGACCGAGTTGGGCATTCCGCAGGGCGAGTCCCTGGAGAATCACGCTGCCTACCTTTCGGCATGGCTAAAACAAATGAAGGACGACCTGGCCTACATTTTCAAGGCCAGCAATCAGGCGTCGAAGGTTGCTGACTTTCTGATGGAATTCGTGCGAAAGGAGGAGACGGTTGGGGCGGGGTGATAGTTGTCGGCTCCAACCCGAGACAATGCTACGGGTAGTACCATACAGGTTGGTCAGCCTCGTCCAGTTCATACACAGACACATGCCCCTCCGTAGAACACATAAGGCGAAACCAAGTCAGTTGCGGGTATGCTCGCAGAAATTCTACTACTTGCCTGTCGAGTTTGGCCTGGGAGTCTCGAACCGCGCAGAAGAAGAGGAAAACGCGGTTCGCCCCGCAGACCTTCTTGTTATGATCGGCCCAATGCAATACTTCCTCAACATCGGCTATGGTGAAACACGCTTCAACTGGCCGATAGAGAAAAGCAATCTGCACAAGCTCTTCTCCGATCTTCCCGAGATACGGGAACCAGTGGTAGTCTTCAGGCTCCTCGAACACTTGCGCAATCTTTATGCCGGGAAACTTCTCAATAACCAATCGGTAGAGACCGAGTTCAATCAAATCCCGCGCTTGTGGTGCCTTTTCCAGAATGTCAAGATGAGGCTTCGCATTTCCATCAAACCGCTGGATGAACGGTACGATCGTTTTCCACCCCATTTCGGTGTGTTGAATATTTGCTGGGCATACTTGTGCCCAATAAGCCTCGCGCGTATCGGGATTACACAGGATTACGAGTACGGGGAGTGAGAATGAGGTCCAGTAGTTTAGGTGTGTAACGTCTCCATAATACACGTACCCCTCGTCAACGGTCGTTTTCAAATAGGAGTGCCCGCACTTTATCTGAACAGCAATTAGCCGCCCTTGAGAACGCCGGTCTCGGAGAATCTCGATTTGACCATCAATCCCCAGGTCATTTGGACCTGTTGGGCGAAACAGCCAGCCGAGTTGGTCATGTACAATTCCGTCCACGATTCGCTTGCCCATATCACCTAAGAACGCCTCTTCCGAATACTGGGGTAGGGCAGAATCACTCATCGGCCGTCTCTCATGTCTGAAGTGGTTGTAGTTTACGTCCTGCCCCCGTTCATCTCGGGACAGGTGGCCCCTATGGTCTTCACACTCTGGCAATGGTCAGAATGATTTTCTGGGTTCGTGGGCGCATCGTGACTCTCCCGCCCCGAATGGCGATACGCGTATCTTACACACAAGTCCTCTTTTGGGAAACGAGCACATGCACCGCTCATGTAGGATTACGAAATCGAAAAGAGGAATGGCAATGTCCACCATGGGAAACAAGGAAACGGAGCATCGCGTTGCGCGGTTCCTCGACAAGCTGCTGCCGCTGTTAACGGCTGCGCACGGCGGAGATGTTTTCTTTCGACGCGGCACTGACGTAGATCGACGCAAGAGTTTGGCGGGACACCGCCTTCGTTATGCCAATTATTCGGTCGTCACGGCCGCCACATCAAAATATTGCGAGACTTGGCTGTCCCGGATTGGAGACCCCGGCTGCAAACTTCTGCGGTTCGCTGAACCATCGGCCTAAGCGATTTAACCACCCCGTTCCCGCCCAGCGGGAACGGGGCCTATCCGTCTCTTTCTTGTACGATAGCAATCTAATCGATTTATGTAATTCGGATCGTCCCAAGCCATTCTTGGTCAATCCAACCACAGCAATTTATTTCTTTCGTACTTTTGCCATTGTAATAAAATCCACGACCTCATCCCGCTGCTGCTACCGCCCCTCGGCAACCCATGAACTGCTGACAGGCCCATTCGGTCAGCCGATACCTGCTCGAATACGCTCCTCGACGAATGTACTTTTCCCAGTCTCCTCGAATCAGCCCATGATGGAGCAGCAGCTTTTTGTATTTGTCTTGAGTCTGACGGCTCTTTAGACTCGGCTTGCCCATCAAAACATTGATCCTCTGCCAGGAAATGTTCTTCTCACTATTGTCTCCTGACCAGATTTCGTTTAGGAAGTTTCGGGCAAATGTCGTGAATCGCTGACGGACCTTTCCCTTCCGTAGTTGTTCACCGATGACCTCGATCTGTCTTGCTATTAACGAAGGTAAAGGAGAATCGTCCATCGGTCGAGTGATTGAATCGACCGCATTTACTGATTGCGAAAGCGAACACTTACAATAGATACAAGGTATAGTGTTCTGTTTCGCCTCTGCACGCATGTACTCATAGAGATGCTCTATACGATGCGGGTAGAGCAAATCCTTCATCAGCATACTGCGATAATAATCCTTCACCGACTTGCACGTTTTCTTCTCAAGCGACTTTGCCAAGGCACAGCATACTCGTCTAAGTTCCCCCTCCTTCTCGATTCGTGACACCAGACCGTTGCTCTTAGCCAATACCCAGTCAAAGAGTTCATTGGCAACGAGTGTTTCGCGGTCGGGCCGGTGGGCAAAATCACGGAAATAGAGGCATTGGCCGAGAGGCTGCAAATAGTTCTGATAAAGCCGATCGGGGATCGTCACGCCCTCGATTGCCACTCGTTTTAGATCAGTCCAGTAGCGAGAACCATCTTTCCGCAACGAATCTAAGGAAAGTATAAGAGAGGCCCCATTCGCCCTGGAGGGGCGAATGGGGCTTTTCGGTGCTCGTTTCACCCGATGGTCCCAGTTGGCCTTCAGCAAGGCTTCGTATCGGGGAAAGACGTTTCCGGCTAGCCGTTGACTCTCGATATGCTCGTCCAGGCCGATCACGTCGAACCATCCATCCACCAATTTCAATTCTCGGTCGGTGAAAACCGTCTTTCCGTAGCAGCCAGGCACGGAAATCAGTTGCGTTTCGGTGGGTCTGATTTCAATTTCGTCCAAACCGGACAAGCCTACCTGTCGAAGTTCTTGATCCAATTCTTCGTCCAGGCTAGACAAGAACGCTCGAACCGTCTCGTGCAGATGCTGGGTATAGAAAGGCCGATTTAAGGTCACCCAGAACTGAATGCCAGAGGTCTCAATCTGACGATACTGGTAGAAAATGCTCCCGCCGCCAAGATGTTCGAGAAGCTCCGGTAACTTTGCTTGCAGGACTTCCACGAGTCGCAGATGGGCACCGACCTGAACAGATGTGGGATTATGGCAGTCGACATCGACGACAAAAAAACTAGTATTTTCGCCAGAGCGGACAGAAAATGCCTGTGCCATCATTCTTCCCATTCGGATTCCCTGATCGTGGCACCGACGATGATTAAATCCTTGTTTGATAAGCGACCGAGCATCCCATCTATAATTGGACTCCTGCGACCATTCGCCATGACGGCCATGCCGCTGGTAGCCAAAAACATCCGTCCTACCGACAAAGCGATCTATTAGACGGTCAACGGCTAGCGTCTTTGGCTTCAAGGCCGTTGTCTGGTTCTCGTGGTATAGAGAACGTCGTTCTCCCTTCCATTCGATGAAGGCGGTCGAGCGATCTCGGACTCCTTTTCCGACTTTCCGCCATTGGCTTCGAGTCTGAAAGCCCGCCTTCTTTGCTTCGGCCCAGGTCTCAAACTCAACAAGGCGGACGGCTCTCGCGTTTTCAGTCTGCTTGGTGGAGAAAAAATCACTCTGCTTCGATATTATATTAGTGGGGAATGTACGCATATAAACGGTTTCCTTTGGCCCGCCGCATCCTCCGGTGCGGCGGGCCTGTTTTTAATTCAACTCGCTCTCCTCATAAGAGCGATTGAGGGCCTCGGCCACGCGACGAGCGTTGGACTCGCCCAGAACCCAGATCGCCACCGTCCCATCGCCGCCGACAATTTCGTAGCTGTTGGTGCCGCTCAATTCGACGGTGAACGGGCCGATAAGACGGTCAGTTTTGTCGGTCATGGTGTCCTTCCGGCTGTTTCTTGAAGTATTCCGCTACCCGCTCGATGTCGCTTTCGGTGTAGATTCGACGGTTGGCGACCTTGTAGCTTGGCCCAGCCAGATGTCCGGCCCGGTGGGCATATACCAGGCGGTACTCGGTCACGCCGATCAGTCTCGCCGCCTCGATGGTTGAATAAAGTTGTTCAGTCATGTGATCCTCCTGCCTTTATGTAGTAAGTTGCTCGCATTTCTGGCGAGACGGGCAAGAAAATAATCTGGCCGTCATTCACCAGGCGGAAAGCAAGTCAGCGTGACTCGCGGGGCTGCCCAGAGGGGCGAGCCGGTTAGAGAAAGTCTGAGAACGTTGGCCGCATTATATCAGATTACGCGGACCGATTGAAGGGAAGTTTTCGGTTTGTGCGGCGTTGCCTCCCAGTCAGAAGGCGAAAGAGCCGCTTGTCCGCCAAACTTTCATCACCCATCAATTCCGCGCAGCATTTCGATCTCCTGGGCCTTTAGCTTATCAACATAGGGCTGCACAAACGAGCGGAACTCTGACTCGACCTGCGCGACCGTCCCATACGTTCCCATAAGTGCTAGGTCACACATGTCGTCCAGACAATAACTCATAGACAACTGATGGTCCGTCATACCCTTGCCATGAACTGCCATCGACAACAACTCACCGGTCGCCCTTTGCACAGGAATCTCCTTAGAGTCGTATAGGAGACCAAGGAAACCGATTTGAGCTTCGACAATCACGCTTGGCGGCACTGCACCGCAAAGCGTTCGGAGTAGATTCATTACGTCGACAGGGTACATCCCGTGGATTGTTGCCAACTCGATGAGCGGCAAAGGGGCGTCGTCCATGTTGGCGATTTGTTGCTCCGCCCAGCGTTCGATATCGGCTTCCTTGTAGTAGCCCATGTTGTAACCACAACAAAGGATGGCTGCCTGATGCCCAATGACAGATTCTTGTGCGGTCATAAAATCGACCTTTCTACCGCTCAGCATACCAGCGAACGATTCCCGTTTGCCGCATAACCGGATGCCTTGCCCTGGATCGCTGTTGTACGGACAAGATTCAATATAGCCAAATACGCGGATAGCACCAAGCGAGCCGGTCCGGCCCCGTAGACGGCTTTCTTTCCTCCTGCCTCCTCTCGTCGCCGCGATTCCGCCTCCCTCCGATCCTGCATCGCGGTCTATTTCTACAGACCCAATCGAAAGGCCGAACGATGGCGACCTATCTGAAAATCGAAAACCCAGGCGTCTGTCCAACCGAGGGTTTTATCCTGCTGGGTGCGACCAGCAAGCGGTTGGCCGACAACGACAGCCCCTACACGATTGGCCAATTCGGTAGTGGGAATAAGCACGCCGTCAACGTACTGCTTCGGGCAAAATTGTTCCCCGTCGTCTTCTGCGGTAACCACAAGCTGGAGTTCGGCACTCGCCCTGGTCGGATGCAGGCCATCGAAGGCCAGACAAATTACAACCGCGTCGTCGTCAAGCATGGCGGCACGGACGAGAACGGCACCAATGTTACCTACACCGAGGAGCTTTCCCAGACCGACGAATACGGTTCTATCGACTGGAACTGCCTCGGTATGGCCTTTCGTGAGTTCGTCAGTAACGCCATCGACGCCGCTATTGCTGTGAACCGACAGGCCAACGGCAACAACAAATGGCCCTGGGAAGGGGTCAAAGTCGAGTTGGTGCCTGAAGAAAAGGTCCGGGCCAAACGGGGTTATACCCGCGTATTTGTCCCCGCCGACAACGAGGATGTCATTCGGTTTTTTGCCAACTTGGGTAAATGGTTCTTGCATTTTTCGGAACCGGAAGCGATCACCGACGCCATTCTTGCCAAGAAGTCCCGGAATCTCGATCCCGATTGCCACACCGCCGTTATCTACCGTCGTGGTGTGCGGGTTCGGGAAATCGACCAGTACGCAGCCGAGAGCCTGTTCGACTACAACTTGAACGACCTGCGTGTGGACGAGAGCCGCAACGTAGACGACTACCAGTGTCGAAATGCCGCCGCCAAGGCAATGGCAAAGGCTGCACCAGAAGTCCTCGCCCAATGGATGCGTTCGTTTCGCGGCGACACAACCTATTGGGAACACCAATTTGGTGGATATGAATTAAAACCAACCTGGGGCGAGAGCGAAGAATCCGTCGCCGTCCGAAAGGCCAACTGGAATAAGGCCCTCGAATTGGTCGGGGATAGTGTAGTGCTGGCCGTCAAGGACGGACCGGTCGAAACCCTCGCCCGCAAAGGATACGATCCTCTTGAAGTTCCCGAGACGGTACTGCGGGCCGCCGAGGAGTACGGTTGTGCTACCCCGTCGAAGATTCTATCCGCCGACGAACTCGACGGTCGGGAATCGTTTGATCCGACGCCGGATGCCATCACCGCCCTGGACTGGGTTTGGGAACAAGTCACCCTCGCTGGTATGAACGACGGCCGAGAAAAGCCGCCAATCCGCTGCTTCCGAAAAGTAATGAATGGCGGCACCGTGGTTCGGGGATTCCTACGCGACAGCGTGGTGTACATCAACGAGGACCTGGCAGCGGGCGGCAGCGTCGAATTGCGGCAGACGGTGCTGGAAGAAGTGGCCCATTACCTGACCGGCTCGAAGGACTGCACCCGTGATCTGCAAAACTGGGCCTTCAAGTTGGCGGTCCGGGTTGCGATGGCAGTGGAGGCGGTCGCGGGATGATGTCGGCCTATTGGACTGCCGTTCGCCATGGTAAGGCCGAGTATTGGTATCGAGCCTCCGGTGCCTTCATCACCATCTTCCGTCACCAGGGCCAGCTACCGTTCCGACTGCCGACGGCGAACATCCGAAACAGCGCTACGGAAGCAAGGGTGGCTGTCGGGCAAAGAGTTTCAAGCCAATCGGTAGAAGCATTTCGTGCCACAGGCACGAAATGCTCTTTCCGTCTAACGCATCATCAGCCTCCAGTCGCCCCAACCGGTTCTTCTTTGAGGACGAGGAAGACTTACATGACGTTTGCCGAAGCGATTGCGGCACCTAAAGCCGGTTGGAAGTATGCCAACGATGAGCAAATGTTGGCGGCACTTTCCGACGCCTTGGCAAGAAACTGCTGCTTGAACGCCGAGCAGGTGTTCGACTGGGCAAAAACGCACAGCAATTACCGCGATCTACTGCGGGCATCCCAACGACTCATCGACAACGCGGCAGGGATGGCACTGTTGATCGCCGTTCTCAACGATCAACCACTCGGCCAATAAAGTTCGCTTCGATCTGCCTCCAGCTACTCTTGCTGGTCTTTTTCTACAGAAAGGAAGACCCAATGGGCCTCACGATCCATTACGGTTTGGTCAGTAAGACAGTTGCTGCCGACCGAGCCAAATCTCTGGTCGAGCAGATGCGACAACTCGCTCTCGACCTGCCCTTCGAGTCGGTCGATCAGCACATCCGACATCTTGGCCCCGAGATTTGCCAGAAGCCTCTCGAAGAGTTGCGGCCAAAGCAAGACCTGTTCTCGGCCGTGCTGGACGGATGCAAACCTGTCCCGATCCCCTGGCATCGCAAGCAACGCGGCAGTATTTCCATCCAACCGTTGGAAGTCATTTATTTCGACACAATTCCCGGTCCCGGCTCGGAATGGGCCAGCTTCGGCCTGGCTCGATACCCGGCCGAAATCGACGTCGCCTACTGCCCCCAGGACGACGACCGTTTCATAAGGACCCTCAAGAAGGGCGGTGCAACTCGATGGCAGTTCGATTGGAACCGCTGGGAGCGTTGGTTGGAAATCAACGGCCACGACCGTTGGGATCGTCCCGATGACGAGAAGTTCCAGGAGAAGAGGAAGGTCAAGACCCGTCTCTGCGGCTGGCGGTATTCGACCTTTTGCAAGACTCAGTATGCCAGTGACCCGAAATGCGGCGGTATTCCGAACTTCATTCGATGCCACCTATCCGTGATCCACCTGTTAGATCGGATCAAGGAACTGCCAACGATGAAGGTCACGGTCGATGACGAGGGGAAATATGGTCCCTCGTATTACACCGACGAGCCTTATGCGAAGAAGCGAGTCCACACTTGGCACGACGGCCAGTACGACGTAAAGGCCCTGGTGAAAGAAGTGGGCGAGTGGAATGAAATGATCGCCACTGCTTTCGGTGCGATGAAGGACACTCTCCAAGCAACGCGGTCTCCCTTGCACCTCGACGCACCGATCACCAGTTTTCCCGATTTTGAGCAACTGGAGTTTCGAGGCCAGCAGAACCACAAGTATTTGGCTCCGTTCCTCCAGGCGATGAAACAAATGGCTGACCAACAGCGGGAGACACAAGAATGACTCGCCCGAAGTTTCCCCAATTCACTCCGACACAATGGGACACCGCCGAGGACAAACTCTCGTTTGCCAAGCAATTCGTTCGTTTCGTTGAGAGCGATTTCGCCGCCCAATACTTCACCGACCGCTTCTACCGCCGATTGTCCAATACGTTCGGCAATATTGCCCATTACGACCGTGGTGGTTTCTGGAGCAAGTTCTTCACCAGCACCGCCGACAAGATTCGGTTTTTGGAGCAAACCCTCGCGTATCCCTGCTACGGCGACCCGGCCTGGACTTACTCTGATGTCGAGCGGGCATTGCAGGAGTGGCTCAGCAATTCTGGACTGCTAAAGCGGTATCAGAAGAAATTGGCCGACGAAACCGAGGCTGCCGAGCGTGCCGAATTGGCTCGATTGCAGCATAAATACGGATAGCCTCCGCTGACTCGCGGCGGTTCTATCTCGATAGGGGAATGAAAAATGTATCTGCTCGAAACCGTCATCAGCCATCCGAGCCACTCGCTCTACCAATCAAAGGCAGATGCCTTGTCGATAGCCTCATGCCTATTACGTGCTTGGGCCATCGCCATTTTTAAGGGCCGATGCAACCCGGAAGCTGCCAATCAGGTTACGGCTCTGCTTGCGGATGATCGGTGTACCGAGGCAATGGAGGCGTGGAACGCAGCCCACGACAAGCCAAGCATGTGCCTGCGTGAAATCGAAATGCTGGACCGTAACTGCCATCATTCCGAAGATGCCCCCGCCCGCGAAGACGAATACTTCGTGGTGGAACCTGCTCTCGACGGAGTGGGGGCTGCGTATTTGTTCGACACTATCTTTGCTGCTCTTGAACAGGCAGCGGGCATCTTGCGGGAGTGGACCAGTCGTAACCCTATCTATGCCTACCCTTGCAATGAGCGAACTCGACAAAAAGTGCGGCACCTCGTTCACAAGAACGAAATTGCCGATGCAATCGACGCCTGGATGGCGGACGACCCTAACCCAACGATTGCGATACACAAGATTCGTGTTTGCAAGAAAGAGTGCCGCAACGAGGAGCCCGAAAACCCTCTACCGCTGTGTTGTTGAAAAATGTCCAGCAGAAAATAGAAGGGTGGTCTTGGCGTAGGTCAAGACCTGCGCAATGTTAAAAGGATCGAATCTCGTTCCCTGTAGGGTAATAAACGATGTGCGATGAGTCTCCAACGGACCTGCGAGACGTTCAGCCAACCAGCTTCCGGCACATCATAGGCCAGAAGCACGTTGCCCAGGCTTTGCAAATTGCTGTCGATGCAAGTTTCCAAGAGCAAAAACGCCTCGACGAAACCTTGCTTTGCGGTCCACCTGGCCTCGGGAAAACGAATCTAGTGGCGGTGGTGGCAAACGAACTAGCGGTTCCATTCACAGAAGTCTTGGCCCAGTCGATCACCAATGCCGTCGAAATGAACACCATGCTGCTGGGTGCATCGGCGGGCATTCTTTTCCTTGACGAAATCCACCTCCTAAACCCGAGCCTACAGCATCTATTGCTTACCGTCCTAGACAAACGCCGCATTTACCTGAGTGGAGGTAGATCAGTGCAGTCCATTCCCGTCAACGACTTCACGCTGGTCGGGGCAACGACCGATCCAGACGGACTGATCGGACCTTTGATTGATCGCTTTCGTATTATTTTGCATTTGGATTTTTACAACCACGAGGAGCTTGCCCAAATCGTTAGGCAGCGATGCAAGGCGATGGGGTGGCAGTTCGAGCCGCAACTGCTGGAAGAGATTGCCCAGCGAGGCCGACAGACTCCACGCATTGCCCTGCGGTTGTTGCAGAGTTCTCGACGCGTAGCTGTTGCAGAAGGAGCCAAACAAATCACTGTCGCCCACTTGTTGAAGGCGTGCGAGATCGAACGAATCAGCGACCTCGGTTTAGATAGCTCGCAGCAGAAATACCTCCGGCTTTTGGACGGGCCGGCACAACGGCTGAACGTCCTGGCGTCCACCCTCGGAGTCAGCACGAAGGTAATCACCAAGACCGTCGAGCCCTTTCTGCTTCGGTCTGGCTTGATCGTAAAGACCGATACCGGACTTCGGCAACTTACGCAAGAAGGACGAGAACACTTGGCCAATTTGCAATCAATAACCGTCTGATATGCGTCTCGTATGAGTTAAACACCAGTCCTCCTACCATCTCCAAATTGTCCTGAAATAGTGCAGTATCAGTTCAATGTCCATCCAAGAGAAGCCTAGAAAAGCAGTTGTTTCCGTCGTCGAAATGTCCTCTTTGCTCAACTTGTCGAAGAGCCGCTTCTATGCCCTGATTCAGGCCGGAATCTTTCCACGACCGGTGCGGAATCAGTCCTGTAAGCGTCCTGTTTTCGACTTGGACTTGCAGCGAAAGTGTCTGGACATCCGGCAGACGGGTATCGGATGCAACGGCCAGCCGGTGTTGTTCAACCGAAAGGCTCGTCGGCCAGCCATGCCAAAAAGCCGCCAGGATCGTCCAGCACTGACTGAGGAGCAGGCCGAGTTGATGGTGGCTCTCAAGTCGCTTGGATTGAATGCTACCGCCGACGAAATCCTGGCGGCCTTACAAGACCTGTATCCAAATGGATTGGCAGGCGTGGATCAGGGGGAAGTCGTGCGACAGATATTCCTGAAAATACGGAAATGATGGGCCTTCGCCCGGCGCGGCCGGGCGAAGGCTATTTCGCATAAGGGTGAGTTCCCGAAATTAGACGGGCAACTTGGCCGCTTGGAGGGCCTGAATATGACCGAAAACCAGCCCAATTTCGGATCGCAAAACGCAAAGGCGAAATCGGAAATCGTTGCTGAGATCGCAAAAATTGTCCGCAAGCACGGCCTCGACTACGATGGCTGGCGGTATATCGTCAAACGAGTCCGGCAAAAATGCGACCTCTGGCCGGTGAAGAAAGGTCGGAAACTGCCTCGCGTCCTGACTGCTGATGACTTCCGTCGTTTCTATCAAGCCGTTGATCGAGCAGACGATGCCCAGCACTCGCTGATGCTGCGGCTGTTATTTCAGACGGCGATGCGAGTCTCCGAACTCTGCCGGATCGAAGTTGCGGACGTGGACTTGGAGAATTGCAAGATTTTCGTCAACCAGGGCAAAGGGGCGAAGGATCGGTACGTCTTGTTTGGACGGTCGTTCGCCACTGCCTTACGGACGCACATTGCCGCTCATCCGAGCAATCGTTGGCTGTTTCAGACTCGTCGCAATAGCAGGTTCACCACGCGGCGAATCGAACAAATTGTTGCAGGTTATGCAGACAAAGCGGGAGTAAAGGCCACGCCGCATACGTTTCGGCATCAGGCGATAACTTGGCTCACCCGGCATTCAGGCTTGGCCGACGCGGAACTCCAACTCATCACCGGCCACGCTCGCCGCGAAACGCTGGCGGTTTACCAGCACGTTGCCCTCGACGGTGATTTGGAATCAAAGTACCAGGAGGCAATGAAGAAGGTGGAGTTGTGATTGTCAATCGTTGAATCGTTCATGCGCAACCATGCTCGCCGGTTCTCGTATTCACAACCCGCTTGCAGTACGAGTGCAAACCTCGGTTGTGCAATGCCCGCATCATCGCTCCGATAGCCCTTCCACCATGTCCGGGCGAATAGCCGAGAGCCTGGGCGACTTGACCGTAGGTGAACTTCCCTGGATGGCTGTCAAGAAACTGAATCACGTCTTCGTAGGTCGTTAGTCGTTGACGTGTCATAGCGAGTCGCCCTTACGCGTTAGGTAGAGTAACGAAGACCACCGTACATGAGGAACGATCACAACTCTGGTGGGGGCTTCGTGGTCGTCACTTGTGCTGGTCAGTGTAACACCGCGCAAGGGGCGATACCACTACCTATCCCGCCCCGGCCACCTCCATTCGTTCTGCGGTGGTCCTCCAGCCTTCGCCCACGCTTGAAGTTCTTCGTAACTAAAGCGAACGACTCGTCCAATCTTGATCGGCTGAGGCATCTTCCCACCCTTCCACATAGCCCACAGCGTCCTTTCTGAAACGTTCAGAAGTTTCGCCGCTTGCTTGCTGTCGATCAGCAAGCCTTTCTCCCGAGGCGGTTTCTCTCCGGCAAGCAAAGCATTCTGCGAAGCACGCAGCCGACGTTCATGTCCTTCGTTCTCTCCTCGAACCGCTTTTGCAAGCCGTGTTGCAAGTTCCACCAGTGCTGGCATCGCATCTCTCTCGATTGCGATTCCAATCTTGAAATAGATTGTTTCCATTTTTTTATCCTCCGATTCGTGATGCTGGTCTATTTACCCGAGGGCAACGTTATCGACGATTCTCCGAATGCTCATGACCGTAGTCATTTTTCGCAAAGACCGAACCGGATGGAAGGATTGTCTTGCCCTGTTCCCGGAACTGCCTGCGGATGAGTTCGGCCGCTATTGCACCTCGTATCAGCACATTGGCCAGCACGCAGCCGCCGATTACCAAGGCTGCGTTGCAGGCAGCGACCCCGCCACCCCAGAGGAATACCACGATCTATTCGAGGAGCTTGAACGCCGTGGCTACAACCTTGTGGTGCGTCAACGAGCTACCCCTGAAATGCACGAGAAGCGGCGAAGGCTGGCGGCAGAACGGAGAGCAGTGAGATGCTGAGCCTCCAGGCCAACTCGGCGGTCTATCTTCTATGAAAGCGGACTATGACGTGTTGCTCAAAGAGGTATTCACGAAGGCCGTCAAGCGGTTCAAGATCGCGTCCAAGTGTAAGCCGATTGGCGACGGTGCGGTAGCCGGATTCGTCCGCCACCGAGGGAAGCTGTTCCATATCGTCGTCTCCAAGGTGGACGAAGACAAAGAAGCAGGGGAATCCCAATGAAAGTCTTCCGACTCTTTGATATCCGGTGGGACACAAACGGTGAAAACCCGAGCAAACTCGGTTTGCCCGCGCAGCATATCGCTGTCGTGGACGACGACTGGGATGCCGAGGAAGAGGCCGCCAATCTTCTTTCCGATACCTACGGATTCGGCGTCCAGGCGTGTTCCTATGAGACGCTCGACACTCCGGTTGGTGAAATCGCGGACTCATGGGGCTCAGAGACCTGGGAAGACATTGGCTCGATTCTTAAACCACCGGAGGTGGTCCGATACGATCTGGACGAGCCTTTTCATCCCGATCAAGCGAACGCGAATTGGGAGGTGACCGGCATATCCGTGATGATGGCTGGCCCAAGTCTTTTCGCTTTTTATGACCAGGATGGCTGCCGCCTGCACTCGGATGCGGTGGGCTGGAGGAAAGTCCCCAGCCTGGGACAGATTCTGACGTACTTGCAGGAAACGATGTGACACCATGACTGCTTCTCACTTACAGCATAAGTTTCCCCTCGGCCAACTTGTTGCCACACCGGGAGCTTTGACGGCATTGGAAGAAGCGGGGCAATCACCTTCTGCCTTTCTAATGCGTCATGTTCTTGGTGACTGGGGCGAAACCTGCGATGACGACCAGCGACTGAACGACGAGGCCCTGGTGAATGGTAGTCAAATCCTGTCGGCCTATCGCACTCTCCGCAATGTCCGTATCTGGATCATCACCGAGGCCGACCGGTCCTCAACCTGTATCTTGCTTCCCGAAGAGTATTAAATGAAATCGAATCTCGCTGAACACTTCTCGAAGGTTCGCCGCCGCAAAGACATCACCTTGGCCCAACTTGCCAGAATGATGGGCTACCGGAATATCAGTAAAGGTTGCCGACGAATCGACCGGTTTGAGAAGTTCGGAGACATCTGCGAGGAACTGCTCGTCAAGTTGGCTGTTGCTCTCACCATCGATCAGCAGACGGTAGCACGTCTACTTGATGAAGACCGTCAGCGATACTTCCGGGAGTGGGACCAATGGGCCGCCACACCGATCCGCCCGTCGATTGTTTTCGGCCACATCGGCGGAATAGGTTGGTCAGAACTATTGCCGAAGGACATCACACGAGAGGAGGCCGAGCAGTACGCTTCCGCAGTTGCGAAAGAGAAGAACCGCCCGATTTGTCTAGTGCTGTCGCGGCGACTGTCGATTCTCTTCGATGCAGACGGAAATCGCACGTCGGTGAGCGAAACGAAGCCGGGCGAGATCAACCTGCCATACATCCGTTTTGGTCGTCGGAAGGTGATGCTCGACCTGGAGGCAGGCACAATGCAGCCGTTGAACGATCCTCAAAAGCCGGGGCCGGTGCAAGTTGTCACCGATTTCGGCGGCACAAGGCTTCGGAGCAGTTTTCAGATCACTGAGTCGAAGCCGGGCGAATTAACGATCAATATCGACGGACCGTTTTTCGAGTTTGATGACGACGCACCACAACCAGAAGGAGAATGACCGTGTGGATTTTCAGTCGAAATGGTTTTGTCAGCCTTATTCAGCACCCCCAGAAGCCAGGCAGTCTTGTCGTGCAGACACAGACCCGCGAGGAGATGGAGCAGGTTGTCCGTCTCCTCGACGGCAAGCACGAGATCGAGCGAAGCTACGACGGCTCTTTTCGTTTCAGCACAATCGCTGACAAGGATGCGGTAGCAATGCTAGTGGCACAACTGGCGACCAAGATCGATTACAGTCGCTTCACACAGTCTGTCAATTTCGACTTCGGGACCGATCCCCGCTTCCTCTTGTGCATGTCGGCCACTGGCCTGCAAGTCGCCCGCATTTCACCGGAGTAAAAGTAATGGCTCGAATGATTCACTGCCGCTTCTGCAACAAGTCGATTTCGGAGGCCGATGCCTACGGTTGCCCGACGTGTGGCTCGTATATTTGCGAGCAATGCTTCGGCCCGGATGGCGATGTTTGCATTCTGTGCGCGGAAACCGGCGAGGACGGAAATCTGCCGCACGAAGAAGAGGAATGGGACGAGGGAGATTACGAGGAGGAAGACGAGGAGTGGGAAGATGAAGAAGAGGACTGGGAGGAGGACTACGAATAACAGCCAGGAGGTCACGCCTACGAGACGTGACCTCCGCCAAGTTCACGAACGGGTATGCAACTATCTATTCGCTTCGCACACACTTTCCCCTCGCCGGTTAGAGGCAAACCGAAAACAAGTTGCAAAATTGAAAATCGAGAAATTATTTCCAAAAAAGTTCGACTGGCACTCCTACGGATACCGCGCCCAATAGCCCGCATCGGTTTCCCTTTTTGTGGTTCCCAGGTTTGATTGGTCGGCTCAATGGGAATCAATGGAATTCATGGGCGAGGAAGTCGTCCCGCCTTTCGCTCTTTTAGTAGAAACCGAAAGATGCATTCGTTGGTTAAGTACGTGGAAGATTTCACCGCGAACCGAACCTTGATGTCTTCTAGTTCTGGGCGATAGGGCAGAGAATCAGGATTACTTATACGAGCATCGCGTGCGACCGCGAGCCATGCGGCGATCAAGTCAGCCTTCTCATTTTCAGTCAGTTCCGCACGATTTTTCATCGTAACTGGCTTCGTCGGTAGTGGCCACCCACCGAACGCCAGGCGGAGGCCTGACAGAGAAGCCTGTCCAAGATTAATGGGGGTTGGATACAGTGTCGGACTCCAAGTTAGTCCAGCAGCTTCAGCGGATGCAGTAAGGCCAAGTTTCTCCGCGGTCGTTGACCGAACCCGGCCTGCTCTCATCACGACGTCTGCCATGCGTTGATCGCCGGTAACAAGTCTCACCGCACCATGTCCGACACGGCTGACAAGATGGATGGCCATCCCCACGATCACGCAATCCGCTGCTCCCATCGGCGGTTTGATCGTGCGTTTTTTTCTTCTAATCTGAAAACTGCTGTTCACCGGGGAGATCAATCCAGCCAAAAGTACGTGGTTTGGCTCGTGTTCCAATTGTTCTATCTTCCGCTGCCTAACCGCGATTTCCAAAGCACTCTTGGTTTTCCGATACATTTCCGCCGAGAGGCGAATCGCTGGATTGGCCTTGACCTCCCTGGCCCAAGTGCAAAAGTGGTACATGTCCAAGATCGCCATTGATTCTGCAATGCAAATTGCAGGAGTATAAATTCGGATGCATGGCCAATTCGCGTAGAGGACAGCCGAGAGCAGCGTCGTGCTCCTCGTCGCCCGTTCAACAGCGGCTGTTCGCTCTGGATACAGAAAATCACTGAGGACGTTTGTATCCAGGACGACGTGACGAATCGGGCTTTCCACGAAGCTGACTCCTCATAGCGGCAATGCTTTGACGCACGGCTCATGTCGCAGTGTTCACCAATTCAGCCACAGAGTTTCCTTCTTCCTGGATTTCGAGCGACCACCAGCCGCATGGTTTGCGATGTCAAACTCGACCTGTCGCCATGAACAGTACAACTCACGATACAGTTCTGAAGGGTACCCACTGAGAGCAACACGGCTTCGGCATTTATTCAACACGTTCGCCAATTCTCGATGGTCCGCTTCCGTCATCTCACAACCATACACTTCTCTACTGCCTTCATGTCTTGTCTGCGGAACATACGGAGGATCGCAGTAGATCAAGGTATCTCGGCTATCCCATGTGCCTATCACGTCAATGGCCGGACGCCGGATTATTTGGACGGTTCGCAGCCGTTCGATGATGTGGGGCAATTGGTCGTCAATCATTGAAAGATAGCCTGATACTACATCGGCCATCTTCCGTCTCACCCGATGAAGAGTAAAGCTAAATGAATCGCCACGACCTCCGAGAGACAGTCGCCATCTAACGAAATCTCGCCGCGCTTGTTCAATCTCGTCGTCCGATGGCACGGCGGCTTCCTGGAACTCAATTTCGCTGTATGGCGTCAGAGCCAGCCGACGACGAAGTTCTTCGCCATTATCTCGAAGCACACGAAAAAGACGTGTAATTCGCTGATCGAGATCGTTGTATACCTCGACTTCCGAGGGAGGTTTGTTCAGCAGTACCGATGCACCACCGCCAAATGGCTCTAAGTACGTGTGGTGCTCCGGGAATTGTCTAATTATCCAGTGGCAGAGGTAGTGCTTACCTCCGTGCCACTTAACAGGCGGCCTCAGCGCTCCTTTGCCCACTCGTGCTTCCCTCTTCTTCCCTGACATCCACTCATTCTCCTCGTATTGCTTAGGCCGCATGGGAATGGCCGTATACGTAATTCAAAATGGGACTGAACTCCCTAATGGCTCTCAGTTCCATTGCCTTCCGGGTTGTTGCACGAATGCCAGGAAGGCGGGCTATTTCTAGCCGAACGGACTTCCTGCCCGGATCATAAAGCCAGTCAGGTAGCCCCTTGCTGTCACTAGCGTCAAAATGACGTTCAATGCGATGTCGGAGATTGTCAGTCTCACCAAAGAAGATCGCTTCGTCTTCACATCGAAATAGATAGAGCCCCTGTTCGGTCGGCAACCGGCTCGAACGAACCGTCTTGGTACTGCCTAAGCCTTCCAGTTGTGGTATTTCAACCGCTTCGGTGTTTGGTGTCAGGCGACGGGCCTTACGCAAGCCGAGAGCAACCCAACGATATTCGATAGGATCGAAGCCTGACGCTAGTTTAGTGGCAAGTTCGTCAAACTCCGCTGCAAGATCGGGATCACAGATGATCTTGTCGAGCGACACTTCGCGGCCCTCTCTCTGATGGACGTCACGCTGCAAGAACCTGATGGCCATTTCACTGGCATACTCGTACTCATCTGTTCGAGAGACAGAGAATCGTTTGGTCTTGGGAATGTCCGCAAGATACCGGTTCTTCCGCGCGTTGAAGAGTGCCCAGTTCAGGTCAAAATCGGTGCCAGTTGCACCAAGCTCCCGGCAACGTCGTAGGAATTGACGATTGAACTTGGGATGGGCCACGACAAAATCTGTGGAGTAACTTTCTCGGACTTCCAGATACGACTGTATGATCCGCCCCATCAGACTTTGCGATTCGGACGAGAGTTTGGACAACTGTACGGCTAGCTTGACCACGACAAGCTGGTTTAGGCTCACGCCTTCTTGCGTAGCCTCTTGCTCCAGTGCTGCATGAAGGGATTGTGGTAAGCGCACAACGAATCGGCCACTCTTTTTCGGTGTTGCTCCCTCCACTATTCCAGTCCGAGTGACTGCATCTGCGAGCAGTTTGCGAATCTGTTTATACTCGTTCGATTGGACAAATGCCGCCCGCTGCTCCCGAGTTGGAAATGCCTTTGCAAGCAGGCCATCAATAGGATCAAATAAGACATTCGACAGGTCTGCCCAGGTGCTAGTAGTGGCAGAAAACTCTTTAGCCGTCTTCAGCATTTCAATTGATTTATTCATGGCACTTCTCCTTCCTCAGATGGAGGAATGAAGTCGATAGTTGCTCCCGTTCGTTCCAAATACATTGACTCTTGCCCAAGTTTCTTCCCAAACTTACCTACCAATTTCTTGAGTTCCGGTATCTCGCACTCCTCCACACCGATCCAGACTTCGAGAGAGTCATCGTCCTGGCGTTCTCCGCTGTCCATCTTGTATGCACCCCGCACTGTCCCAGCCACAGTCAGGCCACCGAAGAGCACATAGATTTCGTCAAGCATCCCATCGATAACGTCCCATGGTACTTCTGGTCCCTTACCCGTTGTCCCCGGCGGGGGATTGCAGTTCAGTGGAAGGAGCAGCACATGTTTTATCTTCGGTCCGCCCATAGTAATTATGATACCGCATTTAGTATCATGGTCAAACTCGAATGGCTGCGAGGAACCCGCGTACCTACACCCCAGCCAGTAGTCCCCATGCTAAGAGGAAGTATACCCCTTGGGTGTGGTGGCACAAGACCGCGGTTCGGACGGTCGGCTTTAGGTTTCGGTGCGCATCCGTAGACGATCTAGCTCCAACAATGCGTTTGAGAATTCTCAAGAACCTACCGCTTATCCCGGAATTTGCGTTACCGGGAGCCAGAACAGACGGAAGTGATTTGAGAACGCAACACGTTTTGCTACAGAAAGTTATGAACAGAACTGCTTATCTGTCAGAGAGTTAGGGAACGGCGGCAGGCCCAACTTCGGAACCGAGGGTTGGGGGTTCGAATCCCTCCGGGCGTACTTCATACTCTTCTCCACGCGGCATGATGTAACCGCTGTATCTGCAAGCGGTTGAGGCCGCAACTTCAAAGAAGACAAAGCCTTCGATCCGACGTTTGGGTTCGATTGGCCTGCTTGTGCATCTTGCCTGGCCGTGGCAAATTGATGTCAACTGATACCAATGCGATGCCGCGTGTACGGCACCATTTTGGGCACCTCGGCACCACTGTTGGCACCTTTTTGGGCCCGTGTTGCACGGTAGACTGTTTCATTATTGGGTGGATAATTGGTAAGCGTCCGGCGAAACACGTTGGCAAGATTAGCGTTGCTGGTCGTGGGGCGTA
>CALGFD010000036.1 GCA_937881075.1 uncultured Planctomycetales bacterium | reverse complement strand
AGCACTGGTCTCCAAAACCAGCGGTTGGGAGTTCGAGTCCCCCCGCCCCTGCCATTGAATCGAGATGAGGAGGTTGCCACACGGTGGGCACATTCTTCCAAGAACTGCTGAGCGTAGGCGTGTACAAGCGAACCCAAGGGCGTTTGACCCGTCAGGTGACCTTTGCCGCCCTGGCGGTCGCCGTCGGGCTAGGCCTGTTCCGGCTTAGCGCGATCTTGGCGGGCAAGGGATCGGCATGGCAGTACGCCCTGCCGGCCATCCTGTTGGCCGCCGGCGTATGGGTCTGTTACCGAGTGGTAAACATCCCCGCCTTCGCAGACTTCCTCATTGCCGTGGAAGCCGAGATGAACAAGGTGTCCTGGCCCAGCCGCACCGAGTTGTTCCGGGCGTCGATGGTGGTGATTATTTTGATTTTTGCGTTGGGCTTTGTCCTCGCCGCGTATGATATGTTCTGGGCAACCCTTCTCAGGCGTGTCCTCCACATCCTATAGGAAGAACTGACGTGTCGGACGACCTGAACCTTTCGAACGATCCCAGCACCGCCAGCCTGCCGGCCGACGACGCGGCGATGCAGCCCGCCGAACCGGCCGAACTGCGGCGCGACGAGCAGCCGTCGGTCGAGTCCGCGGCGGCCAAGGGTGAGCCAGAAAAGGAAGCGACCCCCGCCGAGACCGTCGCTCGCAGCGAGTCGGTTGCCGAGCAGGCCGCCGACGAGGAGCCGAAGCCCGAAGCCAAGTCCGACAAGATGGATTGGTATATCCTCAAGGTGCAGAGCAACCGCGAGGAGTCGATCCGCGAGGGACTGCTGCGGCGGGTGGCGATCGCTGGCTTGGGCTACTATTTCGGCGAAGTGATCGTGCCCACCGAGAAAGTCACCGAATTTAAAGGGGGCAAGAAGCGGGTCATTAAGCGGAAGCTTTACCCGGGCTACATCGTCGTCCACATGGAGATCAACGACGACACTTGGTTCCTGGTTCGTGAGACGCCGGGCATTGGCGACTTCACCGGTGCCGCCGGTCGCCCCAGCCCGATGCTGGAGCACGAAGTGGCCCGCATCGTCGCCAAGCAAGAGGAAAAGAGCGAGAAGGCGCCGAAGCTGAAGATTGCTTTCCGCGAAGGCGAACGCGTAAAAATCAAGGAAGGGACCTTCGAGAATTTTGAGGGCGACGTCGAGACCATCGACGAGACGAACGGTCGCGTGACCGTGATGATCAATATTTTCGGCCGGTCGACGCCGGTCGAGTTGGAATACTGGCAGATCGAAGCACTGTAAGGAGAGGGATTAGGGATTAGGGATTAGGGATTAGTGTCCCGGAGAAAGCTGAACCGGGATTCTAATCCCCAGTCCCCAATCACCAATTCCTGCGACAATGGCAAAACAACTGGTAGGCGAAGCGAAGTTTCAGGTTCCCGGTGGACAAGCGACCCCGGCACCCCCGGTCGGCACCTCCTTGGGCCGTTTCGGCATCAACCTTGGCCAATTTGTGCAGCAGTTCAACGAGCGCACGCGAGAGGCCAACGGCATGCCGATCCCGGTTGTGGTCAAGGTGTACAACGACCGCAGTTTTGAGTTCGTCACCAAGAGCCCGCCTGCGGCCGCCCTGTTGAAGCAAGCTGCCGGGATCGCCAAAGGTTCGGGCGTGCCGAACAAGGAGAAGGTTGGCAAAGTCACCGTGGCCCAGATCGACGAGATCGTCAAGACGAAGTGGGCCGACCTCAATGCCCGCGATCCGGAGCACGCCCGGGCGCTGATCGCGGGAACCGCCCGCAGCATGGGCATCGAGGTCCTGAAGGATTAGGAACTCGGGAAGCAGAAGTTTAGGAACCACCGCATCGTACCCGCGCTGATCGCAAACCGCTGATCGCCGATTGCTGAAAGCCAACAGCCATGCCAAAGATTGCCAAACGTATGAAGGCCATGACCGAGAAGATGCCGGCCGAGCAGAAGTTGCTGCCGCTGGCCGAGGCCGTGACCGTATTGAAGAGCTTTAACACCACGAAGTTTGACCAATCCGTGGAGATTGCCATGCGGTTGGGCGTCGACGCCAAGCAAGCCGATCAATTGGTCCGCGGCTCGGTCGTGCTGCCCCACGGCATCGGCAAGTCGCTGCGCGTGGTCGTCTTCGCCAAGGGCGACAAGGTCGACGAAGCCAAGGCGGCCGGCGCGGAGGAAGTCGGCGGGGCCGAACTGGCCGAGAAGATCAAGGGCGGCTGGACCGATTTCGACGTCTGCATCGCGGCCCCCGACATGATGGGCGTGGTCGGCCCGCTGGGCAAGGTGCTCGGCCCCCGTGGCTTGATGCCCTCGCCGCGAGCCGGAACGGTCACCCCCGACATCGCCAAAGTCGTCAAGGAATACAAGGCCGGTAAGGTCGAGTTCCGCAACGATGCCGGCGGCAACGTGCACGCCGTGGTCGGCCGGCTGAGCTTTGACGCCGAGAAACTGGTGGACAACATCAACGCCTTCATCCGCCATGTCATGGCCCTGAAGCCGGCTGCCGTTCGCGGCCAGTATCTCAAGGGCATCGTGATCAGTGCGACGATGAGCCCCGGCGTCCGAGTCCAAGCAGGATAAGTTTTCCCGTTTGCCGGACCCGCGAGGGGATGTCCGGCCTATCGAATCAACCGTTAACCGCGGCGCCTGGCCGCGTATGAAGCAGTGGGTTTGACATGAGTAAATACGTTAAGAACCTGATCACCGACGCCCTCCGCGAGCAACTGCAGAGCGTCCATGACGCCCTGCTGGTGAACATGATCGGCCTAGACGCCAACAGCAACACGAAGTTGCGGGCCGAACTGCGCGGCAAGAACATCCATGTGCTCGTGGTGAAGAACAGCCTGGCGGCCCGCGCCACCCAGGGCACGACCTTGGCTCCGCTGTTCGATGGACTCAACGGCACCTCGGCGGTCTGCTGGGGCGGCGAAGACATCGTCAGCCTGGCCAAAGTGATCACCAAGATCGTCAAGGAAGAGAAATATCCCCGCTTCGAAACTCGTGGCGGCGTGATGGATGGCGAGCGCTTGACCGCGCCGCAGGTCGAACAAGTCAGCAAGTGGCCCAGCCGCACCGAACAGTTGAGCATCCTGCTGGGGCAAATCCTCAGCCCGGGCGCCAACCTGGTCAGCCAATTGACCAGCGTCGGCGGCGCGTTGGCCAGCCAAATCGAACAGAAGGCCGAGGGCGCGAGCGACACAGCACCCGCCGAGGCAGCTCCCGAGGCCACCGCCTAACGCCGCGGATTGTTTGGCGTTTTTTCAACCCTATACCAAGTAGTCACTATTTCATTAAGCGTGAGAAAGGACTGATGTTGTCATGGCGACCGACGTAGCAACCCGCGAATTTTCCGCCACCACCCGCGAACTCGGCGAGAAGATCGTCACGTTGACCCTCAAAGAGGCCAAGGAACTGAGCGATTACCTGGAAGACGTGCACGGCATTAAGCCGGCCGCCGGGGGCGCCGTGATGATGGCCGCTCCGGCCGGCGACGGCGCCGCCGCGGGCGCTGCCGCCGCAGCCGAGAAGACCGAATTCGACGTCGTCCTGGAAGGGTTCGGCGACAAGAAGATCGGCGTCATCAAGGTCGTCCGGGGAGCGACCGGTTTGGGCCTCAAAGAGGCCAAGGATCTGGTCGAGGGTGTCCCGGCCAAGGTCAAGGAAGGCATCTCCAAGGAAGACGCCGAGAAACTGAAGAAGGAATTGGAAGAAGCCGGTGCCACGGTTTCGATCAAGTAACGTTCGGCGGTTCGGTTCGACCCATAGGAACGGTGCGTCTGGTTCCCCGGCGCGGGTGCGCCCTGGGGAGCCCATGACTTTCGCGGGAGCGGCGGCGGTGCGCCGCTCCCTTAGGAGCGAGTCCGTATGTCGGCTTCGCCGCGGACTGACGCGCGATCAGCTTTCTTGGGCTTTGTTTGACTTGCACTTCCCCTCAGGAGGGTGATCCCTTATGGCCACCACGGCTCAACGACGGCTTCAACCCAAGGAAACACGTCGCTTTGGCAGCCTCCGACCTCCCCACTCCATCCCTGATCTGACGGAAATCCAGACTCGCAGTTACGAGGCGTTCTTGCAGTATGAGACGCCCTGGCAGAAGCGCAAGGACCAGGGCATTGAAGGCGTACTGCGGGAAATTTTCCCGGTCGAGAGTTATGACAAGACGCTCCGCCTCGAGTACATCCGCTACGAGCTCGGCAAGCCGCGCTACGAACCGGACGAGTGTCGCCAGCTGCGCCTCACCTACGGCCGTCCCTTCAAGGTCTGGCTCCGCCTGACCAAGGAACAGCCGATCGAGGAGGAAGTCTACCTCGGCGATATTCCCATCATGCTCGGCGGTGGTGAGTTCATCATCAACGGCGCCGAACGCGTGGTCGTCAGCCAGTTGCACCGCAGCCCCGGCGTCGACTTCGTCAACGAGATGGAAGGCACCGGCGAACGACGCCTGCAAAGCTGCCGCATCATCCCCGAACGCGGAAGCTGGATCGAACTGAATGTCAACCGCAAGGAAAGCCTCTCGGTTCGCATTGACCAAAGCGGCAAGTTCTCGGTGATGACGCTGCTTCGCGCCATGGAGCCGAGGTACAGCGACAACGTCAACCTGTTGCGGGTCTTCTTCGAAACCGAGTCGGTCAAGGTCGTCGATGGCCGCAGCGCCGCCAAGCTCGAAGGCAAGCTGGCCGTCGGCGATATCGTCTATCCCTCGGATAGCGAGCGGGCCGGCGAAATCCTCGTCGAATGTGCCCAAAAGATCACCAAGAACGCCGCCGAGACGATCTGCACTTCCGGCCTCAAGCAGGTCGAGGTGATGTCCGATCCAAAGACCCCGCTGCTGCTGAACGCCCTGGCCGACGACAACACGGCCAGCCACGAAGAGGCCCTGCTGCGGATCTACCAGCGTTTGCGTCCCGGCAACCCGCCGCAGTTGGAAAAGGCCAAGGCCCTGTTCCACGAGAAGTTCTACGACACCAACCGCTACCGCCTCGGTCGGGTCGGCCGCTTCCGCATCAATCGAAAGCTTGGCCTGAACATCGACGAGTCGGAGATGACGCTCCGCGCCGACGATTTGATTGCCGCGATCAAGTATCTTGTGAAGCTTCGCAACGCCGACACCGATGTCGAGATCGATGACATCGATCACTTGGGCAATCGTCGTCTGCGGACCATCGATGAGCTGGCCTCGGACGAAATGCGCAAGGGTTTCTTGAAGCTGCGTCGCACCGTGCAGGAGCGCATGAGCCTCAAGGACCTCGAGGACATGACCCCCCGCAGCCTCGTCAATCCGAAGAGCATTTCCGCCGCGATCGAGTACTTCTTCGGCCGCGGGGAACTCTCCCAGGTCGTCGACCAGACCAACCCGTTGTCGATGCTTACCCACGAGCGTCGTCTCTCGGCGTTGGGCCCGGGCGGTTTGAACCGCAAGCGGGCCGGCTTTGAAGTCCGCGACGTGCACAACTCGCACTACGGGCGAATTTGCCCGATCGAGACCCCAGAAGGCACCAACATCGGCCTCATCTCCAGTCTGGCAATCTATGCTGGCGTGGACGAGTACGGCTTTTTGGTTACCCCCTACCAGAAACTTAAGAATGGACATCTCACCGAGGCCGTCGAGTGGCTGCGGGCGGATCAAGAGCAAGAGGCGATTGTGGCCCCGGCCGACGCCGTGATCGAAAACGGCCGCCTCGTCGGTGACACCATCATCGCTCGCTACCGCGGCGACTTCCAGATGGTTCCGACCACGCAGGTCCAGTACATCGACGTGGCACCATCGCAAATGGTCGGCGTTTCCGCCGGCCTGATCCCCTTCCTCGAGCACGACGACGCCAACCGCGCGTTGATGGGCTCGAACATGCAACGCCAAGCGGTGCCGCTATTGATCACCGAGCCGCCGTTGGTCGCAACGGGGCTGGAGGTCGAGACTGCCTTGAACTCGAACATGTTGGTCCGCGCCCGTCGCAAGGGTGTCGTGACCAAGGTCGACGCCAACCAGATCGAAATCGGCACCGACGTCTACAAGCTCCGCAAGTTCGTCGGCCTCAACGAACGCACCTGCCAGAACCAGAAGCCGATCGTCAAGCTCGGCGACAAGGTCGAAAAGGGCCAAGTGGTTGCCGATGGCGCCGCGACCTTCAATGGCGAGTTGGCACTCGGCCGCAACGTCCTCGTGGCCTTCATGGCCTGGGACGGCTTCAACTTCGAAGACGCCATCATCATCAGCGAAGAGCTGGTGCAGAACGATACCTACACCTCGATCCACATCGAGGAATTCGATATCGAAATCCGCGAAACGAAGCTCGGCCGCGAGGAGTTTACCCGCGACATCCCCAACGTCAGCGAGCGGCAACTGCGCAATCTCGATGAGAGCGGCATTGTCCGCGTCGGCACCTACGTCCGCCCCGGCGACGTGCTGGTGGGCAAGGTTTCGCCCAAGTCGAAGACCGAACTGACCCCCGAAGAGAAGCTGCTGCACGCCATCTTCGGCCGGGCCGGCGAAGACGTCAAGAACGACTCGCTGGAAGTCCCCTCGGGCGTCGAAGGGATCGTTATCGGCACCCAGAAGTTCTCCCGCCGGATGAGCCTCAGCGAAGAGGAACGCAAGGCCTTCGAGGCGGCCCTGAAAGACGCTGAGGCCAAGGGCAATGAGCGGATTGCCGCCGCCTTTGGCGAGCTGGTCAAGGAAATCGAGGAGGTGCTCAAGAAGAAACTCACCGACGAGGACAACAACCCGTTGGTCGAGGGTCAGGAGCACCGCTTCGTCGCCGAGCAGGCCCAACTGTTCGACATCGAGAAGCTCGATATCCGCAGCCCCCAGCGAAAGACCGACGTCGAGAAGATCTACAAGAATCTCTGGCCCTCGGTCGAGGCAGCCATCGACGCCAAGGAGCGGGCGCTGAACTCCATGAAGCGCGGCGACGAGCTCCGCAGCGGCGTGCTGCAAATGGTCAAGGTCTACGTGGCCGCCAAGCGGGTGATTTCGGTCGGCGACAAGATGGCCGGCCGCCACGGCAACAAGGGTGTGATCGCCAAGATCCTGCCGAAGGAGGATATGCCCTTCCTCCCCGACGGCACGCCGGTGCAGATTCTGTTGAACCCGCTCGGCGTTCCCAGTCGTATGAATGTGGGGCAGATTCTCGAGACGCATCTCGGCTGGGCCGGCGCCGCCCTGGGCTTCCAGGCCATTACGCCGATTTTCGACGGGGCCTCGGAACAAGATATCCACAAGGCCCTCGACACGGCCGGATTGCCCGCCTCGGGCAAGGCCCAACTTTTCGACGGCCGCACCGGCGAGCCTTTCGAGCAGCAGTCGACCGTAGGATACATCTACATGCTCAAGCTGCATCACTTGGTCGACGATAAGGTCCACGCCCGCTCGACCGGCCCCTACTCCCTGATCACCCAGCAACCGCTGGGCGGCAAGGCGCGGTTCGGTGGCCAGCGATTCGGCGAAATGGAAGTGTGGGCGCTGGAAGCCTATGGCGCCGCCTACATCCTCCAGGAATTGCTGACCGTCAAGAGCGACGACGTCGAAGGCCGCACCAAGATTTACGAAGCGATGGTGAAGGGCGAAAACACCTTGGAGGCCGGCACCCCCGCCAGCTTCGACGTGTTGACCAACGAAATCCGCGGTCTCGCCCTGAATATGCAATTGGAAAAAGCGCACATGTAGCGGCCGGCGGCCTGTGGGCCGGTGCCGGAAGCGACGTTTCGGCGTTGAGTCTCGAATTTTTTGACGACGCGAATAACAGGGTATCAAGAAGCGGTTTCAGAGGCTTGTGCAAAACGCAGCGAGCGAAGTTTTGCCGCCCACTGACCTCTGACCACTGGCCACCGACCACTGGCCACTAAGGAGCGATTCCCGTGAGTATCGGCGAAAGCACATACGATCGTATTAACGACTACACCTCGGTTAAAATCAGCCTTGCCCGGCCGCACGACATTCGTAGCTGGTCCTTCGGCGAGGTCAAAAAGCCCGAGACGATCAACTATCGAACCTATCGCCCGGAAAAGGACGGTCTGTTCTGCGAGCGGATCTTTGGACCGGAGAAGGACTGGGAGTGCTCCTGCGGCAAGTACCGCGGCATGAAGTACAAGGGCATGATCTGCGACCGCTGCGGCGTAAAGATCACCCATAGCCGCGTCCGCCGCAAGCGGATGGGCCACATCGAACTGGCCGCCCCGGTCGTCCACATCTGGTTCTTCAAGGCCATGCCCAGCCGCCTGGGCGCTTTGCTGGCCATGAAGACCACCAGCCTGGAAAAAGTTATCTACTTCCAGGATTACGTGGTCACCAATCCCGGCGACACGCCGCTGAAGATGTGCCAACTGCTGACGGAAGAAGAGTATCGCGCCGCGCGGACTCAGTACCCGACCGGCTGGGAAGCCGAGATGGGCGCCGAGGCCATCCGCAAGCTGCTGGCCGCGCTCGACCTCGTGAAGCTCTCCGCCGAGCTGCGCACCGAACTGGCCGAGACCAATTCGAAGCAGAAAAAGAAGGACCTGATCAACCGGCTGAAGATCGTCGAGGCGATCCGCGATAGCGACAACCGCCCCGAGTGGATGGTGTTGGACGTGATTCCCGTCATTCCGCCCGATCTGCGGCCGTTGGTCCTTTTGGACTCGGGCAACTTTGCCACCAGCGACTTGAACGACCTCTACCGCCGCATCATCAACCGCAACAACCGCTTGAAGAAGCTGGTCGACCTCAATGCGCCGGAAGTGATCATCCGCAACGAGAAGCGGATGCTGCAGCAGTCGGTCGACGCCTTGTTCGACAACAACCGCTGCAAGCGCCCCGTGCTGGGCAGCAGCAACCGCCCCCTGAAATCCTTGACCGACATGATCAAGGGCAAGCAGGGCCGCTTCCGCGAAAACCTGTTGGGTAAGCGCGTCGACTATTCCGCCCGTTCGGTGATCGTCGTCGGTCCGTCGCTCCGCTTGCACCAGTGCGGTCTGCCCAAAAAGATCGCCTTGGAACTCTACCAGCCGTTCATCATCCGCCGCCTCAAGGAACTCGGCCACGCCGACACGATCAAGAGCGCCAAGAAGATGCTCGAGCGGAAGGACGAGGAGGTCTGGGACATTCTCGAAGAGGTGATCCAGAACCATCCCGTGCTGTTGAATCGTGCTCCCACCCTGCACCGCATGGGTATCCAGGGCTTCGAGCCGGTGCTGGTCGAAGGCAACGCCATCAAGCTGCACCCGCTGGTGTGCAAAGGCTTCAACGCCGACTTCGACGGTGACCAGATGGCCGTCCATCTGCCGCTGTCGATCGAGGCCCAGGTCGAGGCCCATACCCTGCTCCTCTCGACGAACAACATTTTCAGCCCGGCCAACGGCGCGCCGATCATCAGCCCGTCGCAGGACGTGGTGATGGGCTGCTACTACATGACCGCTTCCTTGCCCAACGACATGGGCGACGGCATGGTTTTCTCGTCGATGAACGAAGTGCAACTGGCCCACGCCTTGGGCAAGGTCGGCACCCATGCCGCGATCACCGTCCGCTTGCCCAAGGGACGCAAGATCAAGGGCGACCGCGGCGTCAAACCGAACAACCAGGTGCAGACGACCGTCGGCCGCGTGTTGTTCAACATGATGCTGCCCGAGGGCATGCCCTACTACAACACCCCGCTGCGTTCCAGCGACCTGGCCGGCGTGATTTCTGACTGCTATGAAATCCTCGGCCGTCGCAAGACGATCGACCTGTTGGACACGCTCAACCGGGTCGGCTTCCGTCAAAGTACGCTGTCCGGCCTGAGCTTCGCGACCGACGACCTGATCACGCCGCCGAACAAGGCGAAGATCATCTCCAACGCGGAGAAGGTCGTGATGCGGATCTTGAAACTCTATCAACGCGGCATCATCACCGAGGGTGAGCGTTACAACCAGGTGTTGGACGCTTGGACCCACGCCCGCGAGCAAATCACCACGGAAATGATGCAGGAACTGGAAAACGATTTCCCCACGGAAGGGAGCCAGCGCCGGCCGGCGGGTTACATGAACCCGATCTTCCTGATGGCGCACTCCGGTGCCCGCGGTGGTGTCGAACAGATCCGCCAGTTGGCCGGCATGCGTGGTTTGATGGCCAAGCCGTCCGGAAAGATTATCGAAACGCCGATTAAGGCCAACTTCCGCGAAGGCCTGACGGTGCTGGAGTACTTCAGCTCGACCCACGGTGCCCGCAAGGGTTTGGCCGATACGGCCTTGAAGACGGCCGACTCGGGTTACTTGACCCGTAAGCTGGCCGACGTCGCCCAAAACGTCGTGATCACCACCCACGACTGCGGCACCACGCAAGGCATCACCAAGGGCGTGATCTACCGTGGCGAAAAGGTCGAAGTCAGCTTGGCCGACTCGATCAAGGGCCGCGTCAGCCGCGCCAACATCGTCAACCCGATCACCGACGAAGTGATCGTTCGCGAAAACGACCTGATCACGATGGATGTCGCGCGCAAGATCGAGGCGATGGGCTTGGAGAAGATCCAGGTCCGCAGCCCGATGACCTGCGACGCCGCCTTGGGGGTGTGCGCCCTGTGCTACGGCATGGACCTTTCCACGGGCGCCATGGTCGAGCAAGGCATGGCCGTCGGCATCATCGCCGCCCAGAGCATCGGTGAGCCGGGTACGCAGTTGACGATGCGGACGTTCCATATCGGTGGTACGGCCGCCCGCGCCGTCGAGGAAAGCGAAATCCGCGCGAAGAAGGGCGGCTTGGTCCAGTTCACCCGCATGAAAGTCGTCCGCAACGACGAAGGCCAGCAAATCGTGCTGACCCGCAATGGCGAAATCCTCTTGCTCGATCCCAAGGGCCGCGAGATTGAGAAGTACGAGGTCCCCGCGGGCGCCAACCTGCTGGTCGAGGAAGGCAACGACGTCGCCGGCGGCACCGTCTTGTGCCAGTGGGATCCGCACAGCATTCCGATTCTCGCCGAAGTTGGCGGTAAGGTCCGCTACGAGGACGTTATCGACGGCGAAACGATCCGCATGGAAAAGGATCCTGGCGGTCACGTCCGTATGATCGTCACCGAGTACAAGGGCGACCTCCACCCGCAAGTCGTGTTGGAAGACGAGAACGGCAAGATCCTCGACTTCTACTACCTGCCGGAAAAGGCCAACATCGAAGTTCCCGAAGGCAAGGTGATTTCGGCCGGTACGTTGCTGGCCAAGACGCCGCGTGAAGTGTCTGGTACGCAGGACATCACCGGCGGTCTGCCCCGCGTCACGGAAATCTTCGAAGCCCGCAAGCCGAAGGATCCGGCGGTGATCGCCGAGATCGACGGTGTGGTCGAAATCTTGGGCGAAAAGCGCCGCGGCAAGCGGACGATCGTCGTCAAGAGCGAGACCGGCATCGAACGCGAACACCTGGTGTCGCACGGCAAGCACTTGCGCGTCCACTCGGGCACCTTCGTCCGCGCCGGCGAGGCGTTGGTCGACGGCCCCTTGGTCCCGCACGACATCCTCCGCATCTCCGGCGAAGAGGCCGTGCAACAGTACCTGACCCGCGAAATCCAGAACGTCTACCGCAGCCAGCGCGTCGAAATCAACGACAAGCACATTGAGATCATCGTCGCTCAAATGCTTCGCAAGGTCCGCGTCGAGACCATCGGCGACACGACCCTGCTGCCCGGCAGCGTGATGGATAAGTTCGAGTTCCGCGCCGCCAATCAGGAATTGGTCAAGTGCCTGAAGATCAGCGACAAGGGCGACAGCGATTTCGAACCGGGCACGATCGTCCCGATCACGACGCTCGAGCAGGCCAATGCCCAGATCGTCGCCCTCGGCGGCACCCCGGCCAAGGGCGTCAAGCCGAAGATGGCCACCGCCAGCACCCAGTTGTTGGGCATCACCAAGGCTGCTGTGCAAAGCTCCAGCTTCATCTCGGCCGCCAGCTTCCAGGAAACCACCAAGGTCCTCACCGAAGCCGCCCTGGCCGGCAAGGTCGACCCGCTGGTGGGCCTGAAAGAGAACGTGATCCTTGGCCACTTGGTCCCGGCCGGCACTGGCTTCCATACCTACCAGCAGTCGGAAGTCCGTATCCGCCCGTCGGCCCTGGAAGGCCTCGCCGCCGAGAAGGAGGACATCCTGGCCCGCCACTTCCCCTTGCTGGATACCCCACGCAAAGAGGAGAAGCCGCGGGATCTGGACCTGCCGCCGGCGCTCACCCAGCCCAATGGCGGCGAACGAGAGGAAAAACTCCTCCAGACCGCCGTTCCTTCGCTCGACCACCTGTTCATCGACGACGACGGCACGTCCGACGACGACGATCAGGTCGAACCCTACGACGAATCCGAGGACGAGGAAGAATAGTCCCAGTCACCCCGTCCTGCCCCATATTGACACCCGGCGGGAACCCGGCATAATAAAAGGTTCTCCGCTAACCAGAGGCCGCTACACCATCGTGGCGGCGTGTTAGGAATCCAAGAATGCCCACGATCAACCAGCTAGTTCGCAAGCAGCGGCGGATGCCGCGGAAGTTCAGCAAGGCCCCCGTTCTGGACAAGTGTCCGCAGAAACGCGGCGTGTGCTTGCAGGTCAAGACGATGACCCCGAAGAAGCCGAACTCGGCGTTGCGGAAGATTACCCGCGTGCGCCTGAGCAACGGCAAGGAAGTCACCGTCTACATCCCCGGCGAAGGCCACAGCCTCCAGGAGCACTCGATCGTCCTGGTCCGTGGCGGTCGTGTTCGCGACTTGCCTGGTGTGCGTTATCAAGTTGTCCGCGGCGCGCTCGACACCCTCGGCGTGGAAGATCGCAAGCAGTCGCGCAGCCGTTACGGAGCCAAGAAACCCGGTTAAGGGCGCGGCGGCTTGAGACGGACGGTGTCCACCGAATCTCGAGCCTCGAGCCTCTAGCCCCTGTCCCCTAACCCCTTGTTCATTATGGGTCGCTTCACCGCCAGCAAAAAAACGCTTTCGCCGGATCCCATGTATGGTTCGATCCTGGCCAGCAAGTTCACCAACTGCCTGATGTGGGACGGCAAGAAGAGCGTCGCCGAACAGGTCTTCTACGATGCCCTGGAATTGATCCGCCAAAAGGTCAAGGACGCTGAGCCGATCGACGTCTTCACCCAGGCTGTGGAAAACGTCAAGCCGAACATCGAGGTTCGCTCGAAGCGCGTCGGCGGTGCGTCGTACCAAGTGCCGATGCAGGTCAATCGCAATCGTCAGCAGTCGTTGGCCATCCGCTGGATCCTCGGCGCCGTACGCGAAAAGAAGGGCAAGCCGACCTGCGAGAAGCTGGCCGCCGAACTGTTGGCCGCCTACAACCGCGAAGGCGCCGCGATGACCAAGCGCGAGAACGTCCACCGCATGGCCGACGCCAACAAGGCGTTTGCCCACTTCGCCTGGTAGCCTTTTGATATCGGCTGGCCGCTTCGCGACAGCCGGGTCGAAGACCGTTCGAAAACACCGAGACACCGTGCCGGCTCCCCGTTTTGCTGGCACGGTGTTTTTCTGCGCAGGGATTGCAAATTGCCGGGCGACATCCGAGAATTGCCTGTTTATGGCGTTCTGAAAAGGCAATTGTGCGTTCTGCATTTTGCCTTTTTCATTCTGAAAACTCCCATTTATGCCTACCGACATCCACCATCTCCGCAACATTGGCGTGATCGCCCACATCGACGCCGGCAAGACCACCGTCACCGAGCGGATGCTCTTCTATAGCGGCTTTAGCCATCGCGTTGGCGAGGTGGACAAGGGCACCACGGTCACCGACTACGACCCCGAGGAGCAGGAGCGCGGCATCACGATCAATGCGGCCGCCGTAACGTTCCCCTGGAAGGACGTCGAGATCAACCTGATCGACACCCCCGGCCACGTCGATTTCACTGCCGAAGTCGAGCGCAGCCTCCGCGTCCTCGATGGCGGCGTAGTCGTCTTCAGCGCTCGCGAAGGCGTCGAGGCCCAGAGCGAAACCGTTTGGCACCAGGCCGACAAGTACCACGTGCCGCGGATCGCCTTTATCAACAAGATGGACCGCGAAGGCGCCGACTTCTTCGGCACCCTCGACGAAATCCGCGATCGGCTCAACTGCAAGCCGATTCCGGTCAACTTGCCGATCGGCGCCGGTCCGCCCCACGTCAAAGAGGCCTTTCGCGGCGTGATCGACTTGATGTCGATGAAGGCTTTGAGCTTTTCGGCCGACATGAAGGGCGCCGAGGTTACCGAATCGGAGATACCCGAAGACTTGCGCGACGAGGCCGAACTCTGGCACTCGCAAATGCTCGATCAACTCTCAATGTACAGCGACGAGTTGACTGAACTGATGTTGGCTGAAGAGCCGATCCCGGTGGGTTTGCTGCAGCGGGTACTTCGCCAAGCGACGATTCAGAACCAAGTCGTCCCCCTGCTCTGCGGCTCGGCCTTGGACGGCATCGGCGTGCAGCCGGTGCTCGACGCCGTTGCTCTGTATCTGCCCAGCCCGGCCGAGATCCCGGCGATCGAAGGAACCGATCCAAAAAAGCACGACATTAAGCAGATTCGACATCCGAATCCGGACGAGCCGTTCTGTGGGCTGGTGTTCAAGATCCAGGCCGACCGCCACGGCGACCTCCACTATGTGCGGGTCTACTCCGGCGTGCTGAAAGCCAACAGCCGGGTGCTCAACCCGGGCAAGGACAAGAAGGAAAACGTGCCGCAGTTGTGGCGCGTGCAGGCCGATCGTCGCAGCCAGGTCGAATCGGCCTCGGCCGGCGACATCATCGGCATCGTCGGACTCCGCCAATCGATCACCGGCGACACCCTCTGCTCGGTGCAAGAGCCGATCCTGTTGGAATCGATCGCCTTTCCCGAGACGGTCATCGCCATGGCGATCGAGCCGGAGAGTTCGACCGAGCGAAAGAAACTGGCCGACGTGCTCGATATGATGAAGCGGCAGGACCCGACCTTTCGCGCCCGCGAAAACGAAGAAACGGGCCAAACACTTATCAGCGGCATGGGCGAACTTCACCTTGAGGTGATCAAGCACCGGCTGTTGCGCGATTTCCGTTTGAACGTCCGCGTCCATAAGCCTCGCGTCAGCTACCGTGAGACGATTGAGCGCGCCGTGACGGCAACCGGCCACTGCCATCGGGCCATCGGCGGCCAAACCCTCTTCGCCGAAGTGCAGATCCGCATGGAGCCGAACGCCGCGATGCCGAAACCGGTTGCCATGCTGGGGGCGATCAGCGACGACAATTTGCGTCCCTTCTTGGTGGTTGCCCAGGAGATCATCACGGAACTCGGCGAAGGCGGCGGTTCTTTGGGCTTCCCGCTGATGCACGTGAAGACCACGATCACCGGCGGCGCTTGGCGCGAAGGCGAATCGAACGAACTGGCCTTCCGCTACGCCGCGCACGACGCCTTTGAAAAGGCCCTTCGCGAGGCCGGCATCGTGCTCCTGGAGCCGATCATGCGGCTGGAGGTCACCGTGCCAGAAGAACATCTCGGCGATATCATGGGCGACCTGCAGCAGCGGCGGGCTCTCATCCAGCGCACGCACACCCGCGGCCGCAGCACGGTGATCGAGGCTCACGCCCCGCTGGCCAGTTTGTTCGGCTACTCCAGCGCGATGCGCGGATTGAGCCAAGGCCGGGCGACCTGCACCATGGAACCGCACAGCTACGGCCCCGCCCCGGCCGACGTACTAGCGACGTTCATGTAGATCGGCCTGATGGAACGCGATTGCTTGGGCCACGAGCGGGGGGTAGAATAGGGCAGCGGCGTCATTCTCGCCCTCCCCATCATGAATCGAAAAGTAACGGTTACTTACGAGTTGCCCGAGGAGATTTGCCTGATTCTCGAGCAGAAGGCGGCGTCCGAGAAGCGGCCGTGGGAAGATGTTGTCGCGGAATATGTGACCAAATGCCGCCCCGGGCGACGGGAGTTGACGTCCGAGGAAATCCGCGAAGCAAAGGCGGCGATGGAACGGGAGTTCGGCGCGTTCGATGGCGGCGATCCGAGCTCATCGGACAACGAACGAATTGATGCCGACCTGGCGCGAGAGTATGGCCGGCGCGACCAGTGAGATGAGCGATGTTTGTCGACACCTCCGGTTTGCTGTGCCTCTATGATTCTCGTGATGTATTCCACAAGAATGCCATCCTGGAGTTTCGCCGGGCTGATCGGCTTTTGACACACAATTACGTGCTTGCTGAATTTGTTGCCTTGGCGAATGCTCGCAATCTCCCGCGCCAAGACACGCTCCGTCGGATCATGCATCTGATGGACAGTCCCTGGCTGGAACTCCTCTGGGTTGACGAAACCCTCCATCGCGCCGGCCTGGAACTGTTGGCACGACGTCTCGACAAATCCTACTCGCTGTGCGACGCCATCAGCTTTTTGCAGATGCAAGCAACCGGTGTCTCGAAGGCCCTTACCACGGATCGCCACTTTGAGCAGGAAGGGTTTGTTCGACTCTTGAAGCCGGCCGATCGTTAGGGGACTGCTGCGAGTGAGATGGGAAACAGGCTGAAAATGGAGCATGACTTCAACGGCATTTATCTCACTAAGCCTCGCTGGACGATTGTCGGGCTCAAGACGTTTGAGCGCTACCGGTGCTCGGTACTCTGAATATCCTTAAAGACCGTAGGGTGATGCGAGACTTCAATAGCCTCTTTGCCATGCTCGCCCGAAGCACCTTTCGCAGCCGGTTTCGATTGGGCGCAAAGGAACAGGCGTATCTCACCGAAAAGACACTTCCGGTGATTCTCGACCATGGCCGGCAGTTCATTCGCGAGCGGCTTGCTCCGGCGGAACCCAAAAACGACGGCCGGCAAACGCCCATGCGAGGACATCCGATCTTCCTTGCCCAGCATGCCACGGCCACCTGCTGCCGCGGCTGCCTTCAGAAGTGGCACGGCATCCCGAAAGGCCGGGAATTGACCGCCGAGGAAATCGAGTACGTTGTTGCAGTGCTCTCGCATTGGCTGAGTGCCAAGGAAGCGTAGAATGTGGAAGCCGACCTGCGCCCGGGAGCTGTCAACCCCCGGGTATTGTCTTCGCGCAACCGCGAGTTGCCTTACCGCCCGGCAATTTGCCGATAATAATCGACCGATCGGCATAGGCCCGTCTCAAAGTCGACCTGCGGCTCGTATTTCAGCAACTCTCGGGCGAGACTGATATCGGCTAGGCTCTCCCGCACGTCGCCCAATCGCGGCGGCTCGAACCGCGGCTTCACATCGAGCTTCAACAATTTGTTGAGCACTTCCAGCAGCTTCAACAAATTAATGGAACGGCCGTCGGCCGCATTGATCGTCCGCCCGGCGACGTTTGGAGCGTCGGCAGCGAGCAAATTGGCATGCACGACGTTCGCCACGTAGGAAAAATCGCGAGATTGCAGCCCGTCGCCATAGATGATCGGCTGCCGGCCATTGAGCATCGCCGTGATGAACAGCGGAATCACGGCCGAGTACTGGCTATGCGGGTCCTGTCGGGGCCCGAACACGTTGAAGTAGCGAATGGCGACCGTTTCCAGTCCGTAGGTCTCCCAAAACGCCTGGCAGTACATCTCGCCGGCCAGTTTAGCGGCCGCGTAGGGCGACAGCGGTGCCGGCAGATCGGTTTCCCGCTTGGCAGGATTCGGCTGATTGCCGTAGGCGGCGCTGGAGGCCGCGTAGACGACTCGCCGCACGCCCGCTTGGCGAGCTGCATTGAGCACGGTCAGTGTTCCTGTGGCACAGGCGGAATGGCTGTCCAGTGGCCGTTCGACGCTGGCTGGCACCGAAGCCAATGCCGCCTCATGGAAGACGCAGTCGACCCCGTCGACCGCCGAGGCCATCGCTTTCGCATCGGTTACGTCCGCTTCGATGAATTCAACGCGTTCGATGAACGATTCCATATTGGCCCGGAAGCCGGTGCTGAGGTTGTCGAGCACTCGGACCCGATCCCCCCGCTCCACCAGCGCGGCGGCAATGTGGGAACCGATGAACCCAGCCCCCCCGGTGACAAGATATGTGCGCATGGCAACTCCTTCAGGTGTTTCAATCCTCAGCGGACGAGGGATTGTACCTATTCAGGCAAGTACAGCAGCCGCCCACATGTCTTGCAGGGCAACGGCTTGCCAAGCATCACCTGGGCGCACAAGTTTAACGGTATCTGTTGGTTGCAGCCGCTACAGAACTGGTTTTCGATCACGGCCAGAGCATCTTCGCCCTTCTGACGGACAGCGCGTTGATAGAAATCGCGGATATCCTCGGGCAACTGGGCCTCGGCCTCCTTTAGTTCGATTTCCAGCCGCGTCATGTCGCCCTGCAGCAGCGGCTCTTGCTTGGCCACCTCGGCGGCCACTTCCTCGGCCTTCTTCTTCGACGCCGCCAGCACGGCCTCGGCATCAGCAATGTTCTTCTGGAAGGCGTCGACCTTCTCAAAGGCCTCGAGAATCTCGTCTTCCAGCACGCTCTTGGCCATTTCATCGGCGGCGATCTGCTCCAGCAGCGCCTGGTACTCGCGATTGCTCGCCGCCGCGTTCAACTTCCGCCGCAGGTCCTTCACCTTCTCTTCATTGGTCTTTAACTGCAGTTGCTTCTGGTCGGCTGCCATCCGTAAGGTCTTGGCGTCGGCCTTGGTCTTGGTCAACTGGTTCTCGCTGTGCTGCGCGTGTGCCTGGGCAATCTGGATTTGTCGAGGTCCGCGCTCGAGCCGCTCCCGCAAATCCGTCAATTGACGATGAATGCGGTGCAAAACGCGTAATACCGAGGTGTTGGTGTTCGATGTGGTCGACATGGTGTGCCGTTCAGTTATGGGGTGTAGATGGAGGGCGCTGTATTCTTCTTGTCACACGGAGACACAGAGGGACTTCTTTCTCCGTGTCCTCTGTACCTTCGTGGGCGCCGAAAGTCCAATTCTGCCCAAGAAACAAAAAAGCCCACGGGGATGACCCGTGGGCTGGAATCGCCCGTTGGTGTACGCCGGCGTAATGCCGCGCGTTAGGCTGCACGCTCCAGAAAACCGGCCAGTTGCTGGCTCCGTACCGGGTGTTGCAGTTTCTTGACCGCCTTGGCTTCGATCTGGCGAACCCGTTCCCGGGTAACGCGGAAGATGCGCCCGACTTCCTCGAGGGTATAGGTGTACCCGTCGCCCAAGCCGTAGCGGAGGCGGATAATTTCCCGCTCGCGATAGGTAAGCGTCTTAAGCAGCCCCTCGATCTTTTCACGAAGTAATTCATTACTGGCGGCTCGCTCGGGCCGGGGCAGTCCACCATCCTCGATAAACTCCCCGAAACAACTATCTTCGCTTTCGCCGACCGGTCGGTCAAGGCTTACCGGCTGCCGTCCCATCGATAAAACGCGTCGAGTTTCGTCGATGGTCAGCCCCGCCGCGGCGGCCAATTCCTCGCTGGTCGGCTCCCGGCCGAGGTCCTGCAAAAGGCGTTTGGTGGCATTTCGCAGCTTGCTGAGCACGTCGATCATGTGCACGGGGATACGAATGGTCCGGGCTTGGTCGGCGATTGCCCGGGTGATTGCCTGGCGAATCCACCAGGTGGCGTAGGTCGAAAACTTAAACCCGCGGCGGTATTCGTACTTGTCCACCGCCCGCATGAGCCCCGTGTTCCCCTCCTGGATCAGATCCAGGAAGCTCAGGCCACGATTGCGGTATTTCTTCGCGATGGACACTACCAACCGCAAATTGCCGCCCGAAAGCTGCCGTTTGACGTTCTCGTAGTCCTGGTACTGCTGCCGCATCCGCTCGCAACGCGTGCGGAGGCTCTTCGGACTCTCCTGCGTCAGTACCATCAAGTCGCGCAGCTCGCGACGGAGATTCGCCCGCTTGTCGCGAGTGCCCGGCGTATCGAGCAGCATCCGCAACTGCCGGCGGATCTCTTCCATCCGCTCCAGCGAGTCTTCCATTTGCCGCATCATCGCCTGCACGCGCCGCGTCCGCAGGCTCAACTCTTCGGCCAGCGTCAGCATCTTCTGGCGACGGCGGATGAATCGCTTGCGGGCTTCCTGGCGCACTTCGTCCGAGGTGCCCCGCCGCAGCAGCGAATTGAAATCCTTCTGGTTCTCCTTCATCAAGTGGGAGATCGTGCTCAGGTTGTGCGGCATGCGAGCCATGATCTGCTCTTTGGTGAGCCGCTCGGTGAGCGAGACCTTGATCGTGCGGTCGAACGGTAGCGAGCCTTCGTGCACGTTGGTCAGCGTCCCGACCGTTGCCCGCATCGCCATCGCGCAACCGACGACCGAACGACGGAACCGTTTGCGGGTGATTTCGATCTTCTTGGCCAGCGCGATTTCTTCTTCACGACTGAGAAGCGGGATCTCGGCCATCTGGCTGAGATACATCCGAATCGGATCGCTGCTGAACTTCGAGGTCTCGCCGGGCAGCGGCGGCGGATCGAGCGGGCCGAGCGCCTCGCCGTCCGCCAATTTCTTGGCCGTTGCTTCTTCGCGCTCCGTCGCGTCAGCCCCGTCATAGAACTCCGGTTCGGGGGCCTGATTGACCAGATCAATGCCCTCTTCTTCCAGAGCGATCAACAGATTGTCGAGCTTGTCCGGGTTGACTTCCTCGTCGGGCAGGTACTCGTTGACCTCGTCGTAGGTCAGGTATCCTTGCGACTTGCCCCGGGTGACCAGTTCCTGCAATTCCTTGTCAAAAAGATCCACCGTGCTTCTCCTTTCGCGCATTCCGTGCGCGCTGGGTGAAAAGGATCTCCGAACCACAACATCCTCACCCCTCCGTGAGTTTGGAAATGCCGTGGTGGTGGTGTGCTCGCATCACATCGTTGTCTTGGTTTGCCGGATGCTTTGGACCGCGGGGAGTGTGGCGCTCAGGGGCCAATAATCATTTGTCCTTTGCACGGGCAATAGCACCAAATCGATGTCAATCGAACACTAGTAGCGCGACTTCGTCGTTCTTGGCGGAGTTCAGCAGCCGACGGCACGTCAGCTCCTGGTGCTCCCCTGGTCGACGTTCCGTCGACCGCTAAACGCTTGGGCCGCACTACGGGAGGCCGCGCTTTTGACGCACGATCGCGTCCAGCAGAGCTGCCTGCTGGTCGTAATCCAAACCTCCCTCGCGCAGGGCCACGATTTGTCCGGGCCGCTGCTTTTCAATCTCCTTTCGCTGAAAGGTTTCGATCAATCCGTTCAACAAAACCTGCGGATCGCTCGACGGCTGGCCCGTGGCTTGGGCCGTCTCGTCCAACTCGACCAACAAGCTCTGGATTATCGGCTCCTCGTATTCCAGCATCAGACGGTCGAAACTCGGCGTCGTGCCTGTCTCCCATAGCCGGCAGCAGGTCTCGTAAATCTGCCGGGCGGTCGGATGCTGGAGTTGTTCTCCTCGAATGCTCTCGCGCACCTCGCCAAAACGGTCGGGGTGCGCCAACACCAACTGCAGCACGGCCAGTTCCCAGGGATCGCTGGGTTTCGGCGGCCGCTGCTCAATTCCGGCCTGCGCTTCGCGGCCAGTGGAAACCGGCCGCTGCGCCGCAGTGCGCCGCAATTCCACCAGCCGGCGCCGCAATTCCGCTTCGTCAATGCGGAACTTGCCGGCCAATCGCTGCAATATCTTTTGTTCTCGTATCCGGGCATCGCCGCCGGTTTCGCCGCTGAGGCGTGGCGCCCGAGCAATGATGCCCAGCAACTTTTCAATCGCTTGTCCCACCCCATGCACGTCGCGTTCGACGTCAATCCCCCGCGTCGCCGTCTCGTAGGCATGGTCCAAGGCGTCGACCGCCTTGGTTTCCAATAACCCGCGAAACGACTCCGCCCCGTACTTCTGCAAATAATCGCATGGATCGAGGTTTTCAGGCAATGTCAAAATTCGCAAATTACTCTGCTGGGCAATAAAAAGTTCCAAAACCTCGTTCGCCCGCTTCGTCCCCGCCTCGTCGCCGTCGAGAACCAGGATAATTTGGTCAGCATGGGCCTTCAGCAGCCGGACGTGCGATTCACCGACCGCCGTCCCCAGGGCGGCGACCGCGTTCTGGAAGCCGAACTGGTGGGCCACGATGACGTCCGTGTAGCCCTCCATCACCAGGGCCGTCCGCGTCTTCCGTAGGGCCTCGCGGGCCAGATCGAGGCCATAAAGCAGCTTGCTCTTGGTGAACAGCGGCGTCTCCGGCGAGTTGACGTACTTGGCCGGGCTATTGGTGCCGAGTTCGGGCAGGACCCGACCGCCCACGCCGACGGGCCGCCCTTGCCCATCGTGGATCGAAAACAACACCCGGCCCCGGAAACGGTCGTACAGGTTCCCCCCCTCGGTCGGACGCGCTAAAATGCCGATCGCCTCAAGGATTCGTGCCCGGCGGCCAAGCTTGCTAGCATCGCCCCCCGTCTTAACACTCCGCAGGATCCAATCACGTTCCAGCGGCGAAAAACCGAGGCGGAATTGCTCGATGCTCTCGGTCGTGATGCCGCGCTGTGCCAGATAACGGCGTGCCGGCTCAGCCTCGGGCGATTGCAGCAGACAATCATGGTATTGTTGCTCGGCCCAGCGCATCGCCTGCATCAAGGTTCGCTTGTCCGGACTCGCTGAACTACTCGGGCCGTCGCTCGCGATCGTCGGCTCACCGCTCGCGTCACTGCCGACCGAAAAACTCTTCTGCCGCGGCTTTTCCAGCGTAATTCCCGCCCGCTCGGCCAGAATTTCCAGCGCCTCGCGAAACTCGACGCCTTCCATCTTCATCACGAAGCTGAAGACGTCGCCGCCGATGTCGCAGACCCAGCACTTGAACGATTGTCGCTCGGGATTGACCTGGAGGCTGGGACGAGAGTCATCGTGCCAGGGACAGAGCGCGACGTAATTGCGCCCCTGACGTCGCAATTGCAGATGGCTGCCGACGAGATCGACGATATCGATCGCCTGCTTGACCCGCTCTTTGTTGTCGAACGAGCCGCCAGACACCGGTAGCTCCTACTTGGGCACGAAGGCCAATTCCCTTTCCGATTGCTGCCGCGAGCGACAAATCCGTTTGTCGACCTGCCCAAGTTTTCCAATGAGATCGCAGAAAACCGACAACCATTCGAGATCCGAGGCAGCGGGACTGATTATATTCCTGCTTGTGGGGTGGGTCAAGAATGTGGACTTTGACGCCAAGGGAAGCCGTGAACTCAGGAAAAAGATTATTCCCAGCGCAGCGAGGAATTTTGCGTGGGAACGAGAAGTCGTTTGCCCTTTCGGTTCCACGATCTGCCAGCACTGCTAGCAGTGCCTACTGGGCCGGCGCCGGCCAGGGGTGTATCCTAGTACTGGATGGCTTGCAGTGCGGACCAGATTAGGGGAGCAATCATACCATGTTCTTCTCGCCCCGCGCCAAACTGAAACAGTTGATGGGCCTCTGCCATCGGCTTGGTCTGTCTTTGGAGGCCGGCATCGACGTTCGCAAAGTCTTCGCCCGCGAGGCCGAACAGGCGACCGGCGCGATGCGACGCCATCTCACCTCGATCAGTCACGCGATCGACCGGGGTTCCTCGCTCAGCAAAGCCTTCCAACTCACGGACGACTACTTCCCGCCCCTGCTGCACGAAATGATCGCGGTCGGCGAAAACACTGGCGAGCTCGATTCGGTTCTCAAGCAGTTGGCCAAGCATTATGAAGAGCAACTCTCAGCCCGCCGCCAGTTTATCGGCACCATCATTTGGCCGATGATGCAACTTGGCACATGCGTGGTCTTCATTGGTGTCGTGATTTGGCTGGTCGGCATCTTTGGACTGAAGAACGATCCATTTGGCTTCGGCTTGGTGGGCGAAAAGGGTCTGCGCACCTATGTTCAAACGGTCGTCATCCTTGCCTTCGGCATCTGGATCTTCGTCCGCGCGCTCAATCGGGGCGTCGTCTGGGTCGGACCCGTCCAGCGTCTGGCACTGCGACTGCCGTTGCTTGGGCAAGCCCTGCAAACGTTTGCGCTGTCCCGGCTGGCTTGGACCCTCCAAGTCACCATGAGCACCGGCATGAGCGTTCGTCGCGCGTTGGAATTGAGTCTGCGAAGCACGCAAAATGCCCACTACATCGGCCAGATTCGCACGATCGACGCGGAAATCGTGGCCGGCAACTCGATCCATGAGGCGTTCGAAATCGCCGGCGGCTATCCTTTGGAGTTCCTCGATACGATTGCCGTGGGAGAAGAAGGCGGCAAACTGGCCGAATCGCTCGGCCACCTCGCCCGACAGTATCAGGAACGCGCCCGGATGGCGATGAACGCGATGGCGAGAATCGCCGGCGGCACGGTGTGGGCGATTATCGCGACGTCGATCATCATCATGATTTTTCGTGTCGCGACCAGCTATGTCGGCGCGATCAATGACGCTGCCCGCATGCGCTGAACAGCCCCAGGGATGCGTACTGCTTCTTGAGCAAAGCAAAGGCTCTTCGCTTCGGTGTTCTCCGTGCCTCGCTGGTGAATGGGGGCACTGAGTAACAGTCAGTTGCCTCGCACTTCAGCTCCGTTTTCGCCGAGTTGCCACTTGGCCTCCTGAAAGTCCGGCCGAATCTTCACCGCCTCACGAAAATGCTGCATCGCCTCATCGCGGCGCCCCAGCGCCTTCAGTGCCAGCCCTAGTGAATAGCGGGCCTCGGCGAATTGCGGATCGAGGGCAATCGTCGTGCGATACGCGGCAATCGCCTCTTCTTGGCGGCCAAGGTTGGTCAACTGCAGCCCCAGGTTGTAATGGGCGAGCGTATAGCCCGGCCGCCCGGCGATCGCCCGGCGATAGGCGGCCACCGATGCCTCGCGGTGCCCGAGTGCGAACAGGGCGTTGCCGAGATTGTAATAGGCCTCCGCGAAATTCGGGTTCAACCGCACAGCCTCGCGACAATACCGCAAACCCTCATCGAAGCGGCCCTGCAACAACAGCAAATTGCCGAGGTTGTTCTGGGCCTTGGCATCGGTCGGCTTCAGATCAATCGTCGCTCGGTACGCCGCCATCGCATCCTCCACCGCGCCGGTCGAGGCCAACGCCGCAGCCAGGTTGAAATGCGCGCTGGCAAGGCCCGGTCGGATGCGAATCGCCTCACGGTATTGGGCGATCGCTTCATCCGTGCGCCCCGCGTCGACCAGGAAATTGCCATAAGCATTATGCGCTGCGCTATTGTTCGTGGTGCATGCCAACGTGTGCTTCCATAGGGTCTCGCTGTCGCGCCAGTGGGTTGTCTGCCGCCAGCCGGTGACGATCAGTGCCGCCGCGATGGCTAGCCCCGCTACGACCGCGGCCGGCCGTCCGAAGGGGGCCCGCGCTGCCCAATCCCGAACGGTCCACACCAAGGCGATGCAAAGCCCAATCTGCGGCAGATAGGTGAAGCGATCGGCCACCGTCACCAGCCCAACTTGCAGCAGGCCGATCATCGGCAGCAGCATAATCAGGTACCAAAACCAGCCGACAAACAGATACGGGCAGCGTCGCCGCCCGAGGATCGCGGCCGTGGTAATGCCGCCGAGGAGAATCGCCGCCGCCGCGACTTGCCCACCGGAAATTGCCTCGTGGATCGGATAGATCGGCGCGAGATCTCTTGGCCAGAAGAACTTACCCAGGTAAAAGACGTAAGAAATCAGGGCACTCCCTGCCCGCCACCAGAAAGAAAGCCGCTCATTATCAGCCAGCGCGTCGCCTTGCACGGCAATCGTAATCATCCCGCAAGCGATTGCCATTCCCAGCAACGGCAGCTTTTCCAAGACGACTCGTGATCTCAGCGAAGACAGCCGAAGATCAAGTTGGCCAAGCCGGCTAAGCGGCCAGTAGTCCAACAGTAGCAATACGACCGGCAGCGTTACCACGACGCTTTTGGACATCAGCGCCAGCGCAAACAATACGACGACCAACAGATAGCGGCCGATGGAAAAATGCCGCCGCGCGTAGCCGGCATAGGCAGCCAACGTCAGGATAAAGAAGAAGCCGCTCAAAACGTCTTTGCGTTCGGTCACCCATGCGACCGACTCGACCCTGAGAGGATGAATGGCAAACAGTGCGGCCACAAAGGCGCTCGGCCAAAGGCCCCCCGTTAACCGTCTCAGAACTAAAAACAGCGCGACGGTTGTCGCCGCATGCAACAGCACGTTCGTGGCGTGGTGTCCGCTCGCCCACAGACCGAAAAACTGGCAATCCAGTTGCAGCGAAATCCAGGTGAGCGGATGCCAGTTGGAAATGTGGCCGCCGAACGCCCAAGCGATATTTTCGCCCGTTAACCCCGTGGAAACGTGCGGGTTCTGATAGACGTACACCGGATCGTCGAGATTGACGAAGCCGTAACGGGCGGTCTGGCCGAAGAGCGCCCCCACGGCCAACACGAGAACGGCGCAGACTGCCCAATCGCGATATGGCTTCACCGAAGTAGTGTCCCGGCCTGCGGAATGACGAATGTCGAAACGCGAATGACGAAGGAAGGCCGGAATCCCTCAAGCCCGAGCCCTCCAATCCAATTCTTAGAAATCATACCATAGGCCGACGCCGATTTGCTCCTCGAACGTGTTGTAGAACTGGGCGTGTTCGCTCAAGCCGTTGAAGTATTGCAGGCCGACACGAAACAGATGGCCGGTGCGGCCGCGCCATTGCCAGCCGGTCTGCATGTTCACGTTGCCACTGAAATCCGTCTCTTGATGGAGATGACCGTTGACGGCGAAAAACGGCGCGCTGCCCGGTTCAAGCGAACTGCACTCGATGCCGAATTGGAGATCCCAGGGCCCCGCGCCACCGTCGGTGTAGGGGGCGTAGCCGGCCTCGGAATATAGCCGGGTAAACGAGTTGAGGTATACGGCGCCGCCAAGGACCAGCGTCTCGCGAACGTAGTTGCTGCGCACGAAGTCAGGATTGGCGATCAAGTATTCGTCGCCGATGTGCGAACAGTAATGATAGTAGCCGAACTTCAGTTCGGCCGGACCTTGTCGCGTCGTCAACAGCGCTCCGGCCCGGAAGTCGACGTCGTCGAGGTCGCGTTGGGTCTGTAGGTTCAAACGTGGAAAGGCGGCGCCCTCGAAGTCGAGCTGAAAGCCTTGCGGCAATAGTGCGTCTTCGGTGCCATAGCGGAAAATGCCGACTCGTCCACCGAGCGTCGAGTCCCATCGCCAATGCAAGTTTCGCTCGTGGATAAACTGCGTACCCAAACGCGGTTCGCGGAGCCCGGCCAGATAGGACCGATACATCAAGCCGGTCGGCAACATCTGCCAGGTCCACGGCTCGTTGCTCCGCAACGAACGTTCCACCAGACTGCCCGCCTCCATCGGCATCGTCCCATCGAGCGGATCGGAACTGCCGTAGGGCGCGTAGGCCGGGGCAGCGCTGTAGTCATAGCCATCGGTCCACGGGTTGGCCTGCGCCACACGCGGCGACGCATCGATCCCTGGCAAAGTCGTGCGATAGTCAGGGCGGCCATAAGAGCCCGCAGTGGATCCACTCGTTGCCGCCGTCGTTGGATAAGGAGTGGCCGGGGACGAAGTGCTTGGGGCGGTCGCCGGATACGAGGTGACCGAGCCGGTTGGCGGGCTCGCAGTCGCCGGATAGGAGGTCACCGGATAGCTCGCCGGCGCCTCGTTGGCCCGCATCTGCTGCGGCGGCGCGGCCATGGTGGGCATCGCTTGCGACTGCGCCCGGGCAGGGCCGGAAAAATAGGTGCATCCGCCGATGGCGACCAGCAGTCCACAAACAACGCGAAGACGAAGGCAGCTCATGCAATAGCCCTCCGCAACCATAAAACGGGGGCGGTAGTGTACCGACTCGCAGCAGCTAAGGGGAGAGCGGTTTTTGCCGGTTACGCGGGCAATCGTCCAACCGCCCGGCTAATTTGTAAATCCATACGTCACCGCCACTTGCCGCCTTGGCCTGCCCTTACGAAGGCCCCCTTTTTGACTGCCCCATCAGATAAGCTAGATTCCCAAGGGCCGCCTCGCGACAGGTATTGCCCCGATCCCATAGGCTTCTGACTGCGGAGAAAGAAGAAATGCCTCTCATTCAATGGAACGATACCTATTCGGTCAACGTCGCCGAAATCGACAAGCAGCACAAGAAGCTGGTCGCCTTGCTGAACGAATTGAACGACGCCATGCTGGCCGGCAAAGGCAAGGACGTGTTGGGGCGAACGGTCAACGGGTTGATCGATTACGCTGCGGTCCACTTCCAAACGGAGGAGAAGCTTTTTGACCAGTTGAAGTACCCCGATGCCGCTGCCCACAGGAAGACCCACGCCGACTTTGTCGCCGAGATTGCTGACTTCAAAGCCCGCTTCATGAACAACAAAGTTGGCCTGTCGGTCGAGTTGATGAACTTCTTGCGCAACTGGCTCAACGGTCACATCAAAGGGGACGACAAGAAGTACGGGCCGTATTTCAACGCCCATGGGATGAACTAGCAGTCATTTCTCCCACGGCCCACAGAAGAAACCACCAGGCCGCAGGTGTCGCAAGATGCCCGCGGCCTTTTCGATTTCTGTGGTCATTCCGTAGACTTGTAGCCGAGTTCCTGCGCCTTGGCCCGATCCGCTTCGGCTTTGACGACGTCTCCCATGCCTCGATAAGCTTCGCTTCGATAGTGGTAGGCCGCGGCGAGTGCAGAATCTACCTTAAAAGCTGCGGTGAAATCGGCGGCAGCTCTGTTGAAGTTGTGCAGCAATTGGTGTGCTCGACCGCGACCGAAGTAGAATGCGGCCCGCTTCGGCTCCAGGCGAATTGCCTCCGAGAAGTCGGCCAGTGCCTTATCATAGGCCCGAATTTGAATGTAGTTTGTGGCCCGATCGGCCAGCGCTACAGCCGATCTTGGATTGAGCCGGATGGCTTCCGTGTCGTCGGCGATGGCTGCCTCATAGTTGCCCTGCTCGCAGTGGACATCGGCGCGCGCAAGGTACAAGTGTGGTTGTTTCGGGTCCAGCCGAATTGCCTCGTCGCAATCGGACCGTGCCTCATTCAACTTGCCCGCCTGTTGGTAGGCGATTGCGCGGAATGTTCGAAGCAGCGGCTTCTTCGGATCGAGTTCGATGGCCTTGCTGTAGTCGGCGATGGCCTGCGGGAATTGCCGAGTGGCGACGTACGCGCCGCCGCGAAGCACACAAATCCTGGCCAGTCGATCCGTCTCGCTCGGTGGCATCTGCTCGATTGCCTCGGTCAGTGCGACAATGGCGCCCGGGATATCTCGGTTCTTAACCAACGCCTGGCCCTTCTCGAAGGCCCGGTCGGCCCTCTGCCGGTCGGCGGCTTGCGTCAATGAGCAAAGCATCGAGACGAGAATGGACACCAAGACGATCTGCACGAGTCTCATTGGTTACTCCAGTATTGCCAAATTGCGCCGAAGCGGATGCCGGAACGGCACGCTGGTCTCCGCGTTATCATACCGTGGCGCGATCACTATGCCATCCGGGAAAAGTTGCGCCAAGAAAAATATACGACGCGCTTACCACTCGGACGTGCAACGTGCCTGGGCACGCTCCTGGGGCCTCGCAACGGTTAGCTTCAGCAGGAAGCCGGTGACAAGGGGCCCGCGAATTAGGCAAAACGTCCTTCGGTGGCAAACGCGTCGTGCAACACATTCCCGATGTCTACGATAGTCGTTCCTCCTCTGCGAGAATCAACGGGATGGGAATCGCGACGGTGTGCGGTGTTCGGCGAAACGGTCCTCCTCCGGTGAAGGCAAGTGCGATAGTCGACAACAACGGGTTATTAGGATGGCGGCCGCGGTCGTGGCGGATACGGTGGTATCGCGAGGTAGTCGACCAATCCGGCCTGAAGGTCCTCCTGTTGCTGACGCAACTGGTGGCGGCGATTCAGGGCGCTCAACTGATCGCTGAGCGCCCCGGTCGGCGGGCCAGATCGCGGCAACCTCATGTTGCGCGTGTAAGTCCACGCATTGCGCAATGGTCCAATCGCACGAATCATGAAAGCTGCTCCCCCGCTCAGGAAACCACGCGCGGCCGATCCGAATGGGCCTGAGAACTCGCGTCGTTTACTCTTGTACTTGAGTATGCCCGACGCCTTCTCGAAGTCAAAAGGCGACTTGAGGGAAAAGCCCGGAAAAGGGCAATATTTTCGCCGTCGGCGCGCTACGTCGCGCAGCTTTCGCAAAGCTTTGGCAAACGTCAGACTCAAAGCCGCATGCGCGGCACTACGAGCCGTGTGATCTGCATAGCTTTACAATTTAATGCCGCTAACGCTTCAACGTGCTACGCACGCTCTTCGCCGCAGCTACCATGTTGCTCAACGAAGCCTGCACCTCTGGCCAGTTCCGCGTCTTCAGACCGCAGTCCGGATTGACCCACAACCGCTCCGCCGGAACCGTTCGCAATATCTTCTGCAGCCGACCGACCATCTCGTCGGCCTCGGGCACCCGCGGGCTGTGAATGTCGTAGAGCCCTGGGCCAATGTCGTTCGGGTACCGGAACTTCACGAATGCCTGCAACAATTCCATGTCCGATCGCGAGGCCTCGATCGAAATCACGTCGGCATCCAGGGCCGCAATCGAATCGATAATGTCGTTGAACTCCGAGTAGCACATGTGGGTGTGGATCTGCGTGTCAGGGCGGGCGACGGCCGAGGCCAGCCGGAAGGCGTCCACCGCCCAGCGCAGATAATCTTTCCACCCTTCCCGGCACAGTGGCAGCCCTTCCCGCAGCGCCGGCTCATCGATCTGGATCGCCCGAATTCCGGCGCCCTCCAAGTCGGCCACTTCGTCACGCACCGCGAACGCCAGCTGCATTGCCGTATCGCGCCGCGGCTGGTCGTCGCGCACGAACGACCATTGCAGAATCGTAATCGGCCCGGTCAGCATCCCTTTCATTGGACGGGATGTCTTGGACTGGGCATACTGGCTCCAGCGGACCGTCATCGGCTTGGGCCGCGACACGTCGCCGAAGATGATCGGCGGCTTCACGCACAGCGAGCCGACGCTTTGCACCCAGCCATTCGCCGTGAAAGCGAAACCTTCCAATTGATCGGCGAAATATTCCACCATGTCCGTCCGCTCGAACTCGCCGTGTACAAGCATGTCGAGGTCGATATCTTCCTGAAAGCGAATCGCCTGCTCAATTTCCTTCTCGCAGAACGTTTCGTATTGTTCGCGAGTCAGTTCCCCCTTTTTGAAACCGGCTCGGGCCTTGCGGACCTCGGCCGTTTGGGGAAACGACCCAATGGTGGTTGTCGGCAGCAGCGGCAGCTTCAATACTTTTTGCTGCGCGGTGATTCGCTCGGCAAACGGTCGCGGCCGGCGGAGCATCGCCTCGTCGACCTTGGCCAGCCGATCCTTCACCGCCGGGTTGTGAATCCGCTTGGATGTGGCTCGCGATTGGATCGCCGCTCGACTCTCGGCCAAGGCTTTTTCCACTGCCGGGCGGCCCTTGTTGACTGCCTCGGCCAGGGTCTTCACTTCCTGTAGCTTCTGCTTGGCGAAGGCCATCCACGATTTCAACTCGGCGTCGAGCGTTGGCTCGTTGTCGAGGTCCATCGGCGTGTGCAACAACGAGCATGACGGGGCGACGATGACTCGTTCGGCTCCCAGCTTCGCCGTCGCTCTTTCCAGTAGGCCCAGGGCACGTTCCAAGTCGGTCCGCCAGACATTACGTCCATCGACCACGCCCAGCGAGAGTGTCAGGCCGTCGGGCACCAGATCGAGCGCCCGCGGAAGCTGCTCCGGCGCCCGCACCAAATCGAGATGCACTGCCGCGACGGGCAACTTGAGCGCAGTTGGCAAGTTTTCGCGGAGATCGCCGAAATAGGTCGCCAGACAAATCCGAACGTTTTTGGAAACATCGCTCAACCGCTCATAGGTCGGCTGTAAAGCGGCAATAGCCTCCTTCGGCAGATCGAGCGCCAGGATCGGCTCATCAATCTGCACCCAGTCGGCCCCCGCCGCGGCCAACTGCGACAAGACGTCCTCGTAGATCGGCAAGATCTTTTCCAACAGGCCAAAGCGATTGGCGTCTGTTCCCTTCAACCGCCCAAGGAAAAGAAACGTCAACGGGCCGACCAACACCGGTCGCGTGTGAATTTCCAATGCCGCAGCTTCGCGAAAATCGTCAACCGGCTTCGTCGACGCCAGTTTGAAGGTCATTCCCGGCTCGAACTCGGGCACCAAGTAGTGATAGTTCGTGTCGAACCACTTGGTCATGTGCAGCGGCGTCACCTGCTCGTCGCCGCGGGCCATGGCGAAATATGTCGCCACGTCGACGCTGCCGTTCGACCAGGCGAATCGCTTCGGCACGGCCCCCAGCATCACCGTCGTATCTAGGACGTGGTCAAAGAGCGAAAAGTCGTTCGATGGGATGTGCTCGATGCCCATCGCCTGCTGCAGTTGCCAGTGTTCGCGCCGCAATTCCGAAGCTGTCGCTACCAAGTCCTCGGGGTCGATCGTCCCCTTCCAAAAATCTTCGACCGCTCGCTTCAATTGGCGACGCGACCCGATCCGCGGAAACCCGAGATTGCCTGCGATTGCCATCCGTCACGCTCCTCAAGACTGTGTCTGAACAAAACCGCGGGTGCCGAACGTCCAGCCAATGCGGGCGTGTTGCCCTGCCGTCGCGATTGGGGGTTCGGAAAAAGTGTTGGAATACTACGCAAGTGGTAGGTCCAGTGTCAAGTAACTCCAAACTCGAGCACAACCGGCCCCATGGGCCGTCGATAGATCACCGTTTCACGCATATTTCGGTCCGGCTCGTTTTCTCCTATAATCGGCCGTTTCGCTGGGTATCCGCTTGCAGGGAGGAAGCATGCACCGCACCATCGAACAATTGTTGGCCGCTGGACCCCTCGTCACCGACGGCGCCTGGGGCACCGAGCTTCAACGCCGCGGCTTGGCGATCGGGGCCGGCCCCGAGGCCTGGAACCTCGAACACCCGGACAAGGTCGAAGAGATCGCCCGGGCGTATTTCGAGGCCGGCAGCCAGATCATCTCGACCAATACCTTCGGCGCGAATCGCTTTATTTTGGCGCGGCATGAGCTGGCCGAAAAAGTCGCGGCGATCAATCGTTCCGGAGTGGAAATCTCCCGCCGTGCAGCAGCCGGTCGGGCTTTGGTCTTCGCCTCGATGGGGCCGACCGGCGTGGTGTTGATGATGGGACAGGTCGCCATGGAAGAACTGCAGGCCGCTTTCGCCGAGCAAGCCTGCGCGATCGCCGAGGCCAACGCCGATGCGATTTTGATCGAAACCATGACCGACCCGGCCGAGGCAACGCTGGCCGTCGCGGCCGCCAAGGAGACCGGCCTGCCCGTGGTCGCTTGCATGACCTTCGATGCCGGTGCGAAGAAGGATCGCACGATGATGGGGACTACGCCCGAGCAAGCCGCCGAGCAACTGCTGGCGGCCGGCGCAGACATCGTCGGCAGCAATTGTGGGCATGGCATCGCCGGCATGGTCGAGATTTGTCGCCGGCTGCATGACGCCAGCGGTCGCCCAGTTTGGATCAGCGCCAACGCCGGCCTGCCGGAAATGGTCGACGGCCAAATCGCCTACAAGCAGTCGCCGGCCGAGTTCGCGGCCTTCGTGCCGCAACTGATCGCGGCCGGTGCCGGCTTCATCGGCGGCTGCTGCGGCACCACTCCTGACTTCATCCGAGCTGTGGCCGAGCAGTTGAAGAAGTAGCAGATGCAAATAGGTTTGTAGTCCTCACGCTCCGCGTGAGGGCAAAGAAGTTAATCGGGGGCAACGATGAACAAGCCAAGCGACGTCCATCGAGGCGACGTCGAACCGCTCTTGCTTCGCGCCCCAGTCGACATCCGCCGGGCGTTTTCCCGGTTTATCTATGCCAGCCCTCTATTGGCAATCATCGCTTTTGCGCTGCTCTACTTCATACAACAGGTAGGGTTTCCAGATGCGATATTGAAAAGCGTTGTTCTATTCTTCCTTTTCAGTATCTTCGGTCTGTGGCCGCAACGATGGGCCGTACGCGTCGATTCACAGGGCGTCGCCACGCGATCTCGCTTGGTTGTCTTACGCCGCTAACCATTCACCACGTTTTGCGGTGTCCCGGCCAGGAATGCGCGGACGTTGTCGACCGCCGTGTCGAGCAGCCGTTTCCGTGCGGCGCGGGTGGCCCAGGCGATATGCGGCGTGATGCAGCAATTGGCGGCCGTCAGCAACGGATGACTGGCCGGCGGGGGCTCGACGCTGAGCACGTCGATGCCGGCTCCCGCGATGCGGCCCGAATTGAGCGCCTCGGCCAAGGCCTCTTCATCCACCAGCGGTCCGCGGCCCACGTTGATCAAGTAGGCCGAGTGCTTCATTAGACCGATTCGCTCCGTATTGACCAGCTTCTGCGTGTCGGGCGTCAGTGGGCAATGCAAACTTACCACGTCGCTCTGGCGGAATAGCGTCTCCAGGTCGACAAATCGCACTCCCTCGGCAAAATCACCCGGCTCGGCCACGTCGTATGCCAGTACGTTCATTCCCATCGCCACGGCGATCTTGGCCGTCGCTCGACCAATCCGCCCAAAGCCGACAATGCCCATCGTCAGTCCGGCCAGTTCCATTAGCGGCCAATTCCAGTAGCAGAAATCGGGCGAGCGGGACCACTGCCCGGCGATTACGCTCCGCCCGTGATCGGCCACGTGCAGGGTCAAATTCGTGAGGTGGGCAAAGACCATTTGGGCGGCCGAAAAAGTCGCGTAGTCCGGCACATTGGTCACCGGAATATTCCGCGCCCGGGCGGCGTCCACGTCGACAATGTTGTAGCCCGTGGCTAGCACTCCCACGTACCGTAAGTCGGGCAATTGCTCGAACAGCCGATGGCACAAAGGTGTCTTGTTCGTCAGGACAATGGCGTGGCCTGCCGCCCGATCGAGCGTTTCCTCATCCGCCGTGCGGTCATGAACGGTGCACGGCCCGAGGTCCTCGAGAGCTTCCCAGCTCAGGTCGCCGGGGTTCAATGTATATCCGTCCAAAACGACAATTTTCATGATTGCAGAGTCCCATCGAGCCGAAACGGTTTGCTCGACCGAGTGTAGCATTCCTTCGGATCGTTTCCAAGATCGCGACCGATTCTTGCTCAGTCTCTATGAACGTTTGAGAACGAAACAAACAAGGACCCTCGGTTGTGGCCAAGGGTCCTTGAACGGGAATCATCGCTGTCAGCTAGACGTTAGCAAAGCTTCGCAGCGTGTTGCTTGTGGAACTGATCCGGAACTGACCGACCAAGTCCATCAGCACGGCGGCCTGTGCGCCGAGTTCTTCGCTGCTGGAAGCCATTTCCTCACTGCCGGCGGCCGCTTGTTCGGTCACCGCCGAGACGCCTTGAATGGCCTTCGACACTTCGTCGGCATTGGCGGCCTGTTGCACCGTAGCGGTGGCGATTTCCGCGATCTTCGCCGCCGTTTCTTCGGCCGCCTTGATGATCTGCTTCAAAGAATCGCCGGTCTGAGCGCTCAATTGGGCGCCCTCCTCCACACGCTGTGTCGACTCCTTGATCAAGGAGGAGATTTCCCGCGCGGCCTGGTTGGACCGTTCGGCCAATTTGCGGACCTCATCGGCCACCACGGCGAAACCCATGCCGTGCTCGCCGGCGCGAGCCGCCTCGATCGCGGCATTCAACGCCAGCAGGTTCGTCTGGCCGGCGATCTCCGAGATCACCTGGATGATCTCGCTGATCTGCTGGCTGCTGGTGCGAATCTGGTCCATCGAGTCGATCGACTTCTGCACCGCGCGGCCGCCCTCTTCGGCAAGCTCGCTGGCCTTCGTGGCAACCTTGGCCGAGTCGTTGGCATTCTCCTTGACCGCGCCGACCGACCGGGCCAGTTCCTCGGTCGAGGCCGTCATCTCCTCGACGCTGGCGCTTTGCGTCTGCGCGCCTTGGGCCAAAGACTGCGCGCTTTCGGCAATCGTTCGCGAGCCTTCGGTAAACTGTCGCGCGCTTTCGTTAATCTGCTCGATCGCCGCGCGAATGTTGTTGATCACCAGGTTGACATTGTCGCGCAGGGCGCCATAGGCGCCCGGATACTCCTTGGTCACCGCGGTGGTGAAGTCTTTGTCGGCCATCCGCTGCAGGGCCTGGCTGATGTCTTCCAAGGGCACCGCGAAGCCGTGCAAGGTATCGTTCATGCCCTTGATGATCTCGCGATACTCGCCCTGATACATCGTGACGTCGGCCCGCGCGGTCAAGTCGCCGGCCGTGGCAGCAGCCGCCAACCGTTTCGTTTCCGTAACCAGTCCGCCGACCACTTCGATGCACTGGTTGAGGTTGTTCTTGATCTCGTTGAAGTCGCCGTTGTAGTTGTCGGTGATCTTGCCGGGGATGTCGCCCTTCGAGATCTGGTCGACGTACTTGGCGGCAACCTTCAGGGGATTGATCACGGCATCCAAGGTATCGTTGACGCCCTGGACGATTCTGCGGAAGTCGCCCTGGTGTCTGGTGGCGTCGGCGCGGGTCGCCAGGCGGCCCTCCACCGCGGCCTTCGAGAGCATGTTGGCGTCGGTGACCAAGGCGTTGACCGCGTCGATGCACTGGTTGAGGTTGTTCTTGATTTCGTTGAAGTCGCCGTTGTAGGTGTCGGTGATCTTGGCGGGAATGTCGCCCTTCGAGATCCGGTCGACATACTCGGCGGCCACGTTCAACGGATTGATCACGGCGTCCAGGGTGTCGTTGACGCCCTCGACGATCTTGCGGAAGTCGCCCTGGTGCTTGGTGGCGTCGGCGCGGGTCGCCAGGCGGCCCTCGACAGCGGCCTTCGACAGCGTGTTGGCGTCCTTCACCAGCGTGCTGACCGCATCGATGCAGACATTGAGGTTGTTCTTGATTTCGTTGAAATCACCGTTGTAGGTGTCGGTGATCTTGGCGGGGATATCGCCCTTGCTGATCCGATCGACGTACTCGGCGGCAACGTTCAACGGTCCGATCACGGCGTCGAGCGTGGCGTTGACGCCCTCGACGATCGGGCGGAACTCGTTGCTGACCAGGTCGGGATTGCCGCGGGTCTGCAGCTTGCCCTCGACGGCGGCCACGGTCAAACGCTTGGCCTCGAGTACCAGCGTGCCAAGAACTCGGGAAATGCTGGCGGAGATCAGCCAGGCAAAGGTTCCCACAATACCGAGCGCCACGAATACCAGCGTCAGGAGGACGATTTTTGCGTTTGTCATCGTGTTGGCGGCTTGGCCATCAATCGCTACTCGAAGTGTTTCGCATCGTTCTTCCACGTCTCGAGCGCTGGCCGTCATCACGGTTTCGGCCTTGCGCGCCGTCATCACCGATTCATGCAGTTGTTTGCCGGCCTGTTCGTAAGCGACGAGATGGCCTTGAATCGTCTTGCCGACCTGTTGGAGTTCCGGGCGGCTGGATACCGAGTCGGTCCATGCCGCGACACTCGCCTGTAACTTTGCCAGGTACTTGTCATAGGCCTGCCAGTCGGCGTCATCCTTGGTGAGGATGTAATAGACGGCCGCCACCCGCGTCAGCAGGAATGGCTCGACGACCTGTTTCTGAATGTCGCGATCGATCTGCGACCAAGTCAGCATCTGCTTAGCATCATTGGCTTTTTCGGCTGCGTGCGACGCTGGCGCCACGACCTTCGCAATGACCTCTTCGACGTTCTTTGTTACTTCCCAGCCAAGTTTCTTCCAGCACAGGACAGCTTCGTCCTGACTGTTTCGAGAGGTCTTCAGGCTGCCAAAGGCCGTCTCGTACTGCTCTGTCGCCTGCAGCGCCTCTTGCACCATCCTGGCCTGGGCTTGGTCGAGCTCACTCGAATTCCGCAACTCCCCCAAGGAAAGATTCAGTTGCTTTTGGCACTCCTCCCATTTCTGGACGCTGTCCTTCGTGTCGGAGCCGTATTTCTTGAAGCCGCGCAATTCAAAGTTTTTTTCGGCCCTTCTGGAATTGAGCAGATTCTGGGTCGAGGCAGCGGCCCTATCTTTCACGCCAAAAAGGTTTACCACGCGGTCCAGTCGGTTCCACCCCACAAAACCGACGATTGCCACGAACAGAATGGCTAAGCTGAAGCCCAAGAGAATTCTCGTTTTCGTTCGCAAGTTCGCTAACATGAAAGGTCTCCGATCAAGAAGGGCACAAATGAAGGGGGGGAACTGGGTTGCGCGGGCAGCAACCGAGGTGGGTACTCAAGCGTGGACTCTCGACTATAGCTTTCCGGTTTTGCCGAAGACTTAGCCGAGGGTTCGGTTTACCGCACCATTCCTATTCGTATGGACCGATCTGTGGCGGAACTCGGGCTTAGTGCAGGAGTTTATGACAGCGATCGCCACCGATATGACGCTGATTCCCGTCGTTCCCTTTGGCCGCGCTTGAGGCGTCGCGACAGCTCCTCGGGATGGGGGGTGCTGCCTCCTTCCCACGGGAAGCGATATCATCTTCGGCACCGCGACGATTGCTTGGACCGACGTGCCGCCGCCCGCTATTGAGGTTCAGCAAAGGAATTTCGGGAGGCCGACTAACGGGAGGCCGGTAAACAGGAGCTTTTTGGTTTAGAACGCCCGACGTTTTTTACCTGAGTATCAATAAACAGTCGGAACGCCACCATCCGTGACTGCACCTGGACGGTGAACTGCCCCCTTTGGCTAAAGCTGGGAACGTGGTACACTAGGATGTTTCGACCGGTCTCGCTGGAATGAATTTTTGACAGTTGCCACGGGCGGTCCGCCCGTGTTTTGGCAAGGGTCGGATACGGTTTCCTTAACCCGGAACTCTGGAATGCCGCCCCTTTAACCTATTGAGTTGCGGCTCGGCCGCTAAGAAGAAATCGGTTAGGAAAGTACGATGAGCAGCAAAGCGGAAAGCAAGGCGAAGTTGGTGCAAGTAAAACTCGAATTGGCCGCGAAGTGTGACCGGCTGGCAAAGCTGACCAAGAGCACGCCGCGGAAGAAGACGTTGACGTATCAGGCGGCCAAATTCCGTCGCCAAGCGGCCGACCTCTCGGTTCAATCCTAGTTTTTCTCGATCTATGCAATCGTTGGCAGGCCATCTGCTGGTCGCGTCACCGCAATTGCTGGATCCCAATTTCGCCCGCTCGATCGTGTTCCTCGTGGAGCACAGCCGCGATGGGGCCTTTGGCGTCGCCGTCAATCGGCCGCTGCGCAAGACCCTCCAAGAGTTGTGGCGCGAGGTCGGCAGCGGAGCCTGCCACAGCCAGCAACCGGTCTACATGGGTGGTCCGGTGCCGGGGCCGCTGATGGCCTTGCACACCGTGCCCGAGTTGGCCGAGATGGAGCCGTCGCCGGGCGTCTATTTCGCGGCCAAGAAGCAGCACCTCGATCAACTTGTGCTGGCCGAGGAACCCGCCTACAAAATCTTCGTCCAGCACGCCGGCTGGGGCGCCGGCCAGTTGGAAAGTGAGCTGAAGCAGGGGGCTTGGCGGACCACGCCGGGCAGCGTCGAGTCGGTCTTCTCCACGGCCGACGACCTCTGGGAAACCGTCCTCCGCGAGTTGGGGCAAACGCTCTTGAAGTCGATGCTCAATCTCGACGACCTCCCGCCCGACCCGTCAGTCAACTGATGCCTTTTTTTGCTCGAGCCTGGTTGCTGAAGCGGCCAAGGGTGGACCGATCAACGCTGTTGCAAGGTCAGTCGAATAGACAGTAACAGTGGCAAGAAGAACTAACTGCAATCGTTCAGGCTAAGTGGCGGAAGTGAACGGGGGCCACGAAACGGAGCGGGGCAAAGGCTGCGACAACATACCTCTCAAGCGTCTGCTGGAACACCCAGAGTACGAGGCGAGGTGGTCCTTGGTATGCAGGTTGCTGGACGGCGATTGCAGCTAGCTTGTATCCTCCCTCGGTGAAGAAGATGCGGCTGATCCTTCAGCACCGGCATCGAAACTCCGAAACGAAGAGTCGCCGAATCGGAGCGACAAGTCCTTCTTGACATTCAGCTAAGTAATGCCAAGTCCGGCTGACGGTTCCCGCACGAAACCGGGCTCCCGATGGTCAATAGGTGGCGCATCGGCGGAAGTAGTCGGCGATATCCTCCTTTCCGACTGCTAAAGACATGGCAAGTTCGTACAGCGTTCCGCTGGGAGCGTCAATCTCGATCCCGTTGAGGTCGAGGAACAATGCCCCCGAATCGCCAGCCTTTTTGACCCGAGCACCAAGAGCCCTCTAGCAGCACGCGCACTGCTTATTCTGCATCAGCAGGCGCATCAGGATGTGCACCAGGATCATGTGCACGTCCTCGACGATCTGCATGTCGTTGATGGCAACGTGAAAATTGTGGTCGACCAACGGCTTCAGCTTGCCGCCTTCAAAGCCGGTGACGCCGACGGTGGTGCAGCCGATCTTCTTGGCATATTCGATCGCGCACAGCACATTGCGGGAGTTGCCGCTGCCAGAAATGCCGATCACCACGTCGCCCGGGCGGGCATGGTTCTTCAGCTGTTCGACGAAAATCGAGTCGAAGTTGACGTCGTTGCCCAAGGCCAGGATGGTGGCGATGTTATCGGCCAGCGAAATCACCCGGAACTTCTTTTCCACCGTGAAGCAGGCGCCCTTGTTGATGTCGCAAACCATGTGCGAGGCGGTCGATCCGCTGCCGCCGTTGCCCATCACGATGATCGTCCTGTCTTCGTCGTAGGCCTTTTGCAGGAGCTTGGCGATGGCGTCGATCTGGTCGATGCTGATCTTGTTAAGCATGTCCTGCAGGCGGGCAAGATAGTCGCGGATGTCGGCCGTGTAGTCTTTCATAGTGTGTTGCTCGATTCTTTCGTGAGGACGGATGGTTGTGTTTTGTGGGGAGTTGTCTTTCAGGGAACGAACAAACGGGTGGTGCTGCCGTCCGTGGCCAGACCGCGAGCCAGTGCCAAGGCGCCGTGCAGCACGACTTCCTCGCCCAACAGGGCCGGTAGAATCTCGTAGGTTTGGCGTAACGGTGGGAAAACGTAACGATCCACTTCTTCGCGAAGAGGGGCGAAGAACAGTCTCTCGCCCACCTGCGGCACTCCGCCGCCGATTACCACGACTTGCGGCGACAACAGCGTGATCATTTGGGCGATTGCCCAGCCGTAGGTCTTCACCGCACGGCCGAAGATGGCCAGGGCGCATTGATTGCCCGCCTTGGCGGCCTCGGCGACGTGTTTGGTGTTGATTTGTTCTAGCGAGCATCCGTATTGGCGCTGCAAGTCGGCCGCAAGTTCTCGATCGGAACGTGCGGCGGCGGCGATTGCCCAGCCGCTGGCGGACAATTCGACGATCTGCTGGGATGTCTCGGCCGCGGGGCCAATGCGGATGTGGCCGAGTTCGGAGGCGACCCCTGCGCCACCGATGTAGACGCGACGATCGATCACCAAGGCGCCGCCGATGCCACTGCCGACGTTGGTATAGAAGACAACCCGCTTGCCGCGGCCGGCGCCGAAAGTGGCCTCGCCCAATCCAGCCAGATCGGAGTCATTACCGACGCAGGCCGGCACGCCAAGCGTCTCTTTGGTCCAATCCGCTAAGGGGAAACGGTCCCAGCCGGCGACATGGTGACTCTTAATCGTGCGCCCGGTGGCCACCTCGACTGGCCCGCCGAAACCGATGCCGATCGCCCGAATATTGTGCTGTGAAACCAATGGCAGGGCGATTTCGGCGATCTGCTGACGAATACCTTCGGCTCCCCGGGCGACACAGACCTGAGCGCGGTGAATCGCCGTAAGGGTGCTACTTTCGGCGGTGCCGACCGCGATCTGGAGCTTGGTGCCACCGATTTCGATGCCGAGAAACATGGGTCTGCACGTCGGGAGAGGTTGAATTACGAACGCGGGCGGTTGTTCCGGTAGTCTACGCTGGCAGGTGTCGCTGCTGCAAGGGGGGTGTCGGGCGGTGCGGTGGCATCCTCGGGCGTGGCTGGAGGCTATATTTTCCAAGGGTTATTTCGTGACTGCTAGCAAATCTCTCGCCACCGCTTACTCTCGACTCACGCCGTGGCAGGCGCGCCTCGTGCTTGCGCTCGTCGTGCTCGTCGCCGCCGCTGCCGTCGCTGTGACCCAGTCGCCTCTTGGCAGCAGCAACATGGACTCCGATCGGCGGCAACCGAGCGATGTGGCCCTCTATCGCGCCGAAGTGGATCGAGTTCGTACCGGCGAGGGTTACTATCAAGCGGCAGCCGCCGAACTGATCGCACGCGGCTATCCGACGCGAAGCGTGTTCAATTGGCGGACACCGCTGCCGATGTGGATGCTGGGCAAACTCCCCTCAGCGGCCGATGGCAAGCTGCTGCTGGGCGGACTGGGACTACTGCTAATCGTGCTGGCCTTTGCGGTCCTCTCCCGCGAAGAGGAGGCGGCACTGCTGGAAAAGCCGGCCGTGGCACCCAGCGTTGAAGAGCAGCCCGGGGCACCGGCCATACTCTTTTTGCCGATTGGCTGCGCGCTGCTGCTGACCGGGCCGGCGCTGCCAACCGTGTTGGGCGATTTGTTCGTGATGCCAGTGCTGTGGTCGGGCATTTTTATCGGGTTGTCCGTATGCGCCTATGGCCTGGAACGCCGCTACTGGGGCGTGGCCTTCGGGCTTGCCGCCTTGTTCTTCCGCGAACTGGCCTTGCCCTACTGTGTCTTGGCCGCCGCAATGGCATGGTGGCAGGGACGTCGGCGCGAACTCTTCGTCTGGGCGATCGGACTCCTGGCGTGGTGCCTGTTTTTTGCGTGGCACTGGTCGATGGTGCAGGGTGTGATTAGTCCCACTGCCCATGCGCACCGCGCGAGTTGGTTGCAGTTGGGCGGGGCCGGCTTTGTGATTTCGGTGGTCCAGATGAACGCCTACTTGCTACTGTTGCCGCAATGGGTGACCGCCCTCTATCTGGTTGCAGCCTTGCTGGGCATGGCCGGTTGGGATACGCCCTTGGGCAGGCGGGTCGGGCTGACGACCTGCCTGTATCTGATGGCCTTTGCCGTGGTCGGCTACAGTTTCAATCAGTACTGGGGGGCGATGATCGCGCCGCTGCTGTGCTTCGGCGTGGCCCGCTGTCCGCGCTCGTTGGCGGATCTGGCCAAACGCGTGGTTGGGTAGCTCGATCGCGGAGGGGCACCGCGTGGGACTTTTTCGGCCGCCTTTGGCCGATCGCGGAAAATTGACATTTGTGTCAATGATCTTGACTTCTGTGTCGATACTGTTTAGCATTCACCCAAGGCGCTAAACGGTATTGGTTGGGCCAGGTCCTCGAGCGCTGTGTGGCCGAGGACGGTTTGAGTTATTCATCAAGGAAAGCCAAGGTATGCCCCACGCCAAGAAGACGACAGTTCCCCATCGGAGTCTCGAACTGGATGGAATTCGTTACGTGATTTTGCGAGATTCGGTCTTCCAGTTGTTATGCAAAAAGGCCAAGGTTGAAGTCGAGAAAGAAGAATCTTCCGAACCCAGTCCGACGACCTTGGATCTCAACGAGCCTTCCCTGCCGGAAAAGCTGCTGCGACGGCGACAGGTTTCGGGGCTTTCGCAGGCGGATCTTGCCCGCAAGGCGGGAGTCCGGGTCGAGACGCTGAACCGAATCGAACGAGGCAAAACGACGCCCGACTTCACCACGGTGCGAAAGCTGGTGATTGCCATGAACGAGGCCGAGCAAGAGGAAGCTGCCCGGTCGTTCCGCGGCAGGCGTCGGTAGCGGCAACACCGCGATTAAGAAAAGGCGTGTCACCAGGGAGTCTGATGAACACGGATGGAAGCGAAGTTCAGAAAGACAGGAGTCTAATCATGAATTCAAACAGTGGATTTTCAGAGCCATCGCTATGCTCCCCTGAGGATGTTACGGAACAAGTGCGGGCGATCGTTGCCGAATCGAGCGGCATGTCCATCGAACAACTCCAGGCTGGCTCGCTACTGCGGGAGTTGCCGTGGGACAGCCTCGACTATGTCGAGTGTGTGATGGAACTCGAGGAGCATTTTGACATATCGATCCCCGAGGATTTCCTTGAGGGAGCCAACACGGTGGACGACGTCGTCGACGGAATCAGAAAATTGCTCGTCGAGAAGGAAAGCAAAGCGACGTGAACAAGAAATGGTCGTCAGGCTTCAAGAAGCGATGCGTGTAGGGTGAGTCGAGCGGAGCGAGCTCCACCGAACGGAGCTTTCACCACGGAGGTCGCGGAGAACCGAATAGGCACGGCTCGTCTCATCACGGAGATTAGAAACCGCGGATCGATTAGATGAAACGTGAAGGTGCATCCACGTGTACGACGGCGAATGGCGAATTGTGCCGTCGATATCGACATGAATTGGCGATGCGTGCAAGCACGCATCCTACCGCTACTCGTTTTTACCACGCAGACACAGAGGCCAAGGAGATTTGAAACGAGAGTGGACGAGATGAAAAGGAAGGTTTAGGCACTCCAGATCCTTCGCTGACGCTTCTATGAAAGCTCGTTGATGAGAGTTGCGCAGGGTGACGCCCCTTCGGGGCTCGGAGAAGAAACGGGGATTGGGCTTGTTTCCAGGGGCTGACGCCCCTGGCTATCCACCTATCGCCGCTTGCGCGGCTGGATCGCATGGCGACGGCGCCGACTTGCCCCAATTCCCGGACGCACTGGCTGGCAAGCAGCCAGTGGCACCCGCAAAGGTTAATATGCCGCGGCGCTGAGGTTCATCAGTTCGGCCTCATCGAGTTCGACTGGAGCGGCGTCCGTGGTTGTTTGGCGCTGTTGCGACAGGGAGCCTTCCTCGAGCAGGTGCATGGCCTCGCGGAGCAGTTCCAGATACGGGGCATCGCCGGACAGATCGTTCGCACTGGATGCCGTGTTGAGGTTGACCGCGCGGTCGAGGACGTAGGACGGCCGGCCACGGACCTGGTCGTAGATGCGGGTCACGTATTCGCCAAGGATGCTGATGCCCAAGGCGTTGAGCGCGCCAAAGAAACTGCCGGTAAGAATGTACGAGGTCCAGCCGGGGACGGCCAGATGGGTAAACAGCCGGCAGAACAGCGAGTAGCTGCCCAAGAGCACAAATACCGTTCCGGCGCTGATGCCGATCAGATGGAAGATCGTCAACGGCAGCGACGAGAACGAGAACATTGCGGTCTTCGCCAAACGGAAGAGACCCATCAGCGACACGCGCGGGTGGGCGTCATAGCGGGCGTTGCGTTCGACGACGATGCCCTTCTGCCAGAAACCGACCCAGGATCGCAGGCCGGGGAAATAGCGGTCGCGTTCGCCCATCGCCACGATTTGTCGGGCCACGCGGCGGTCGACCAGTCCGAAGATGCCGGCGTCGGCAGGGATTGGCACCGAGGCCACGCTCGACATCAAGCGATGGAAGGCCGAGAAGAGGAAACGCTTCAGGGCGTTCTCCTTGCGCTGGGTGCGAATGGCATAAACCACTTCGTAACCTTCGCGCCAGGCGGCGACGAATTGCGGGATGGCTTCGGGGGCGTCTTGCAGGTCGGAATCCATGAGCACGACCGCGTCCCCCTGGGCGTGCGTCAGCCCGGCTTGGACGGCCGCCTGATGACCGAAGTTGCGCGAGAGATGCAAGACCTTGACGCGCGGGTTGTTCGCGGCCAGTCGGTCGAGGACCTGCGGGCTTTGGTCGCGCGAGCCATCATTGACGAAGATGATTTCGTAATCCAAGGGGGTCTTGTCGAGGACCTCGGTGAGGCGATCGAGCAAGGTCGGCAGCACGGCCGCCTCGTTGAACACGGGCAATACCAAGCTGAGCCGAGTGTTTTCGGGGGCAGGACGTTGAGGGAGCGGGGTTTTCATGGTTATCTCCTGAAATCGCGGTACCACGATTCCGATGTCAGGCCGAAAAAGCAGACCGAGACCATGCCCAAGCCAAGGCAGGAGAGCAACCAACCGTGCCTCAGGCTGTCGGGAGCAAACTGGACGACGACGCGATGTTCTCCGGCGGCAACCAGGCAGCCCATGAAGTCGCCATTGACGCGATAGACGTTGGCCGGACCGCCATCGACGCTTGCCCGCCAGCCATGGTGGTAGCTTTCGGAGAGCACCAGCAGTTGGGGCGCGGGGCAATTGACGTCGATTTCGAATCGGCCGGGAGTTTCGCTGCGAATCGTGGCCGTGCCGGGTTTCGAGGGCGGCAGGCCCAAGGGGACTTCGGTGATGACCGTCGTGTCGGGTGAGATTCGGGCCAGGTCACCGGCCGGATCGCTTCCCAAGCGAGTTTGTGAGACCATGCGCGCCCTGGGCAGCGGATTGGGCACTTGTCGCCAATCGTTGTCAATATCGCTCAGGCCGGCGATGTTTTCCGTGGTGGCATGGCGGCGAACCCAGCGCACGCCAGCCACTCGGAGAGCGGGCAGCAAGCCGTAATCGAGCGTGCGTCGCGGCTCCAAGGCAGCGTAGCCATCGGCGCGGTTCCAACCGGCCACCGTCATCAGGTCGCCGGTGCGGAGACCGGGTTGATTGAAGCGCAACAGGTTGGCCAGCACGCGGCCATCCGGTTTGCCGGGAGGCACTTGGGCCGACTGAGCGAAGGATTCGAGGTAGTTGCTCGAGGGGTAAACGGCGTCCCCGAGGCCATACCAGCCGAGATCGGCGGCGGCCAGCACGATCAAGGCGACGAAGGCCCAGGGGCGTCCCCGCGCGGCGAGCACCAGCAGCGTGGCGGCCAGGGCGATCAAAGCTGGCCCGGCCAGTATCGCCGGGACCGCGGAGAACTGGGGTTCGTGACAGAAAGCGATGCCAATGGCAGCCACGATGGCCGAAAGGATCACCACGCACCACAGCGGTTCGAAATCGCGCCACAGAGCCACCCACGGTTTGCGCTCGTGATAGTGACCCGTCCGAGCCTGACGGCTCTTTCGGATCAGAAGATAGAAGCCGACCGCGGAGAGCACGGCCATGGCCAATTGGAACAGAACCAGGTATCGACAGGGAAAGCGCAGGCTGCGGAGGACGGGGACGGAGCTGGCGATGGGGTACAGCAGCCCGTACTCGCCCAGCGAGAGCATCAGGCACGCGCCGGCAAAGCCGAAGGTCGCCCAGGTGAGCGAGCGGAACTGTCCCAGATCGCGCCGCCGCGCGATTAGCCAAGCGGCCAAGACCAACGGCACGGCGCCGGCGTACAGTCCGAATTCATTGGGATTGTCGCCGAAGGTTCGCTCGCGGAAGAGATACGGGGCAAGCAACTGCAATAAGTTCAACGGGTGCAGAGAGCCCCAGGCCGAATAATTGCTGTCGGCGGCAGCCCGGCCGCTATGCAGCCAAGCATCGAGAGAGGGGAGCAACTGCACACCTCCGAGCAGCAGGCCGATGGCTTTGGCAATGACCAGGCGCGGCCAAGGTTGCGTGGTGCATCCGACACATTCGTCGCAGTTGACGCATAGACTGCAGCCCGAGCGAGCGGAGTAGCGGCGAGCTTGCAGCAGATAGACGGCGTAGGCCGCTTCGGCGATCAGGGAGAACCAAACATATTGCGGATAGCCGAGCAGAATCTGGGAGCCCGTCAGCAGGGCGATCAGTGCGCTCGCCCAGGCGACGTTGTGAGTGCGGGCATCGGTCAGCACGATGCCAATCGCCCAGAGAAGCCATGGCAGGTGCGCGATGATGGCGATGGCATTCGGATGGATGAAGTGGAGGAGATTGAAGCTGCAGAAGGTAAAAAGCAGCGCGCCGAAAAGGGCCGCTTCGGCACGGCCGACACACTGGCGGAGGAACAGCCAGCAACCGGCCATCATTAAGGGATACGAGATCAGATATTCCCAGCCGAGCGCGGCGCGCAACGGCAGGAGGCGGTATAGCAGTTGATGGAGCGGGTGGTAGACGCCAGCCTGGCCTTCGCCGGTCAGGTAGAAGCCGGAGAAGAGACTTGGCATCCAATCATAGGACTCGCCCCGGGCGAGCTGCTGGGAATAGAAGTAGCGGGTGGGAAAATGAAAGGCGCCGAGGTCATCGGCAGTATAAATGCGGCCGGCAAAAAACGGCACCGCCAAGACGGCGAATAGGATCAAGCCAGCAAAGAGGGACCAGGCCATGAGGTTGCGGCGAGATCCGATCGCCGAAACGCTCCCTGGTTCGGAAGAATCGTAGGACATCCGCGGACCCATAATTCCGGTGAAGATGCGTACCTGCCAGCCCAACCATACGTTATGAACCGGAGCGACGGGGTGGTCGGGGGAAAAAACGAGACTCGTGGCGGGCAGCCGCTCGGGGAGCAAGAAAGAAGGCCGCCCCGACGCTTCGTCTTGAGCGGCCGGGGCGGGCTGCGGAACCACACAGGAGATCTACAATCCAAGCACCTGCAAATTCAATGTAGCAACGAGAACGGCCAGTACGCCGAGGATCCAGTTCGGGGCTTGCGCGGCGGGCGGGCTGACGAAAAGCCGTCGACAGGAAACGCAGAAGTTGGGGCCTTCCCGATTCTTCTTCTGCAGAACTCGGGCCTGGCAATAAGGACATTCTGCACGCATATGTCACCACGGTTTGGAGGAGAATCGCGACCGCCAAGAGCAACCAACCGACGAGTCGAACGAGGCCAGCTCCCTGGGCTCGTTCTATTGAAACCATAGCATATTTCCCTCGCGGTCGATCGGTTTTCGCCCGTCAGAGACAAGTTCCCATGTTGTTGCCGGCACGATCGACCGCGGTGCGGGAAGATTCTTTCTAAATCGGCGAAATTTTTTTAAGTATTTTCGTTTGACAACCAAAGGAACTGACCTAGCTTTCATGGTAGAGGTGAGACACGAAAGTGTTCACTGAGGATTGTCAAAACAGTCGCTAGAGCCGGATACACGTTCGTGCTACTTGTCAGACCGGCGAGCGACTGTGGGAAGGCCTGTAACCTCTTCATCCTCGAGAAAGGCAAACCGATCCGTAAGGTCGGGACGCAAAGCCAAGGGCCGAGAGATTTCGATTTCGCGGAAGCCTGGCCGCCGAAAGGGTGATGACGAATCGCATCGGCAAGCGACGGTGAAGAGGCAATTATTACAAAAGGGCTCCGGACGGTGAAAACGCAGGCCGCGTCTTTGGACGTCTCACCGAATGGAACCCGAATTTGTTTGATGATTCCGGTCGATTCCTGCGGGAATTCAAACTGGGATGGAGGAATACCATGAAGTCGCTTGCTCAGAAGGTACGCCGTTTCCTCACTTCCGAAGATGGCCCGACTGCCGTGGAGTACGCGGTGATGTTGGCCCTGATCGTGATCGTCTGCTTGACCGCGATCAGCTCCGTTGGCACCCGCACCAGCGCAACGTTTGACAGCGTCGCGAAGTCGCTGGGCGCCGGCGCGTAATGCGTGTCGAGGTGGGACGACTGGCCCGCAACGGCGGGCCAGCCATGCGAACACGATGAAAGCCGGAACAGAGCCCCTCGATGTCGGAAAAACGGCATCGAGGGGTTTCTTTTTTGACCTATACATTGAATAGGAGTGATTCACGGTGGGCCTGCCGTGGGCGCCGCGAGCCAGAACGACTCGGCGCCGGCGGCTGCCGTTGAAGCACGGTTTATCCAATCTACAGCGACGCCTGAAACGACGTGGAGAGAGAGATGTATTCGTTGCAAGGATCTTGGACAGAGAATTGGCCGGTCTGGTTGCTTAGCGGCGTACTCATCGTTGCCGCTTTGATCGATGGTTGGAAACTGAAGGTCCCCAACTGGATCACCTTCCCGTTGATTATCAGCGGTTGGATCTACAGCACGGCCTATTTTGGCTGGGCCGGCTTGGGTTGGAGCTTATTGGGAACGCTGGTGGGCTTAGCCCTGCTGATGCCTGCGTATGCCATCGGCGGCATGGGGGCCGGGGACGTCAAACTCTTGGCCGGGGTCGGGGCCTGGGTATGGTCGACGACCACCTTGTACGCCTTTTGCCTTTCGGCGCTCGTTGGCGGCCTGATTGCCATCGGCATGGTTCTCTGGCGTCGCGACTGGTACCACCACCTCTATCAGTTCTGGATGATCACCGGTGAGATTCTCGAAGTTCGCGATCCCACCACGCTGGCGACGATTGCCGCCGAGCGGAAGAGCGCGATGTTGCTGCTACCGTATGGGATTCCGATCGCGATTGGCTCGATTGCCTATTTTTACTGGATGGGAATGCTAGTATGATCCTCTCCAAATTACCCAAAGCCGCTGCTTTTGGTGTTTCGTTTCGTAACCGGCGGGAAACCGCAGGGAGTGTGTCGGTTAAGCTAGAGGAATCTTGCCGGCAATGCCGAAGAAATCGACGAGGCGCGGCTGCGGTCGAATTTGCCATCGTTGCGCCGATCTTTTTCCTCATGGTGTTCGGCATGATTGAGTTCGGACGGGTGGTTATGGTCCAGCAGATCATCACGAACGCCTCGCGGGAAGGAGCGCGGCTGGCAGTGCTTGATTCGCAGACGCCCACGGCAGGACAAGTGACCACCGGGGTGACCAGTTACCTCGCCAACGCCGGCATCTCGGGAGCGACGGTGACGATCAATCCGGCCGAGCCGACCACGGCCGGTTATGGGGCGCCGGTGACGGTGACGGTCGAAGTGCCGTTTAGCCGCGTCAGTTGGCTGCCGTCGCCGATGTTCGTCGCCGGTGCCACGAATTTGCGAGCCAGCACGGTGATGCGACGGGAGACCGTTCAATAAAACCACCCCACCAGATCCCATGATTGCGGGTGCCTAAACATGCGACCAAAATCCCTCGCGTTGCTGATGTTAGCCCTCGGCTGCGGCCTCGTTGCATCGATCGGCATCACCCAGGTGCTGGCGAATCGGAACATCGGTCCCGATCCGATGGCAGGGCAGAGCAAGGCGATCTTCGTGGCGGTGACCGACATCGGCTTAGGTGACTTGGTCACCGCGCAGATGCTCAAACTGGAGCAGTGGCCGAAGGACAAGATTCCGCAAGGGGCGATCACCCGAATCGAAGACGTGGAAGGCCGTCGCACCCGCACCAAACTTTATGCCGGCGAACCGATCCTGGAAAACCGCTTGCTGGGCAAAGGGGCCAGTCAGCAGGGGGCGACCGCGCTGATCCCCAAGGGCTATCGGGTGGTGCCGGTCAGTGTGAACCTGGTCAGCGGCGGCAGCAGCCTGATTCTGCCCGGCGATCGGGTCGATGTGATGGTGCACTTTGTGCGCGACCCGAGCCGCGACATTCCGGAGACAGTGACCCGGACGATCCTGCAAGACATCAAAGTGTTCGCTGTCAACGACGTGATTGGGTTGGAAAGCGAGAAGGACAACAGCAAGTCGATCGCCGCCAAGACGATCTCCCTTCTGGTTACGCCGGAACAGGCGGCCAAGATTACCCTTGCCAGTCAGTTGGGAACGATTCAGTTGGTGATGCGAAGTCCCGAGGACGATCAGCAGCCACCGAATGTGCAGGCGCGGCCGAGCGAACTGGTGGGCATCAGCAAGACCCATCGGGAAAAAGAGAGCTTAGTCGAGCCCCAGGCCGCCACACCGGAATCGCGGACCAAGAGTTTCCTCGACTTCCTCAACTCGATGGCGGCCAAGGCGCCCGCCGGGCCCCCGACCGATGCGAAACGTTCGACTTGGACGGTGCGGGTGATCAAGCCGGGCTCGGTCGAGGACGTGCAACTTGAGGCCGAGGAAACGAAGACGGCTTCGGCGATGCCATTTGGGACCTGGAAATCGTCGGGCAGTTCGAGCCCCAGCACGTCCAATGGCGGAACGGCCGCGCCGGAAAATGGCGTTGCCCCGCCGCCGGCCGCCGAGCCGAACGGACCCGCGGCTGGCCCCCTGTTGCCGCCGTCGGCCGCCGGGGTGAAGCCCGACAAGGTAGCGACAGGAAACTAGAGTTACGGTACGAGCGAAACCTCACCCTGGCCATCTCTGAGACAGGCGGGGACGGAGGAGACAGGTTCAAGGAAGATCCTGCCCAGGCGCGGCGAGACGGCCTGGGATTGATTGCAAGGAATACAAGGATGGACACGCAATCTTTCGTGCGGCTGTTGGGCGTCGCCGCCCTGGTGCTGACATTGCCGCTGGGGGCCTCCGGACAGCAGCCGCCGCAGCAGCCTTTGCTGCTGCACACCCCGTCATTGGTCCACAAGGTCAACGCGCCCAACGAACGGCTCGAAATGACGGTGCATACGAGCCGGATTCTCACCATGGACGAGAAGATTCCCCAGGCGCAGGTCAACAACCCGGATGTTCTCGACGTCACACCGCTTTCGCCCAATCAGATTCAGATCTCGGCGAAAGCCGCCGGCGTGACGCAAGTCAACCTGTGGAACGAAGACAAGAAGCTTTTCACCGTCGACGTGATTGTCTATGGCGACGTGCGGCAGTTGGAAATGGTACTGCGGACGCTGTTTCCCAACGCGGCGCTGAAAGTCACCCCCATTGCCAATTCCGTGGCCATTTCCGGCTACGTGGACAAGGCCGAGCACATCGACCGAATCATCCGCATTGCCGAAGAGTATTATCCGAAAGTCATCAACAACATGACTATCGGCGGCACTCAGCAAGTGCTGCTGCACGTGAAGGTCATGGAAGTATCGCGCACGAAGTTGCGCCGGCTGGGGTTCGATTTTTCTTACGTCAACGGCGGCAGCGTGGTGTCTTCTGGCGCCGGCAGCGGGCTGAATAGTCTGATCAACACCGCGCCGCCCTCGGGCAGCACCCCGTGGGCGCCGCTCACCAGCCAGGGCATTTCCACCTCGGTGGCCTTCGGCGTGGTGGATGGGGCCAGCGCCTTTCTCGGTGTCCTGGACGCCTTGCGGAAAGACAACCTCTTGAAGATCATGTCCGAACCGACCTTGGTGACGGTCAGCGGTCGGGCTGCCACCTTTAACTCGGGCGGTGAAATCCCCGTCCCCGTGCCGCAGAGCCTCGGCACGATCTCGATTGAGTGGAAGAAGTACGGCACGCAGGTTGATTTCGTGCCGATCGTACTCGGCAACGGCAAGATTCGCCTCGAAGTCCGTCCCAGGGTGAGCGAGTTGGACGATTCGCGGAGTTACACGATCAATGGCACCACGGTGCCGGGGATCAAGTCGCGCGATGCCGACACTGGGGTGGAAATGATGGCCGGGCAGACCCTGGCCATCGCCGGCTTGGTGCAGACCACCATCGACGCCGAGAACCATGGCATCCCCTGGCTCAGCGATTTGCCCTACATCGGCGCGCCGTTTCGGCGGGTGTATGAGGAGCGGAACGAAGTGGAACTGCTGATCCTAGTCACCCCGGAATTGGCCGAGGCGATGGACGCCAACGAGGTGCCGCCGTGTGGACCGGGCATGCGAACGAAGAGTCCCAGCGACTGGGAGTTGTACATGAAGGGGCACCTCGAGGTGCCGAACTGCTGCCCGGCCAACGGCGATTGTCCCGAGCCGCAGGGCCATGGAGAGTCGCTTCCGCCTCCGGACGGGATGATTTATGGACCGGGGCAGTCCGCAGCCGGACCGCAAGAGGTGGATGCCGCGGGACGGCCGATCCGTTCCGCCCGGACCTCGCCGCGTGCCGCGGGCTCGCCGGCGGCAAGTGGTCGCGGCAGTTCCAACCCCTACAGTCGCTACAGTGCGTCCCAAGCGAACTCAGCTTCGTCGGGCACGTCATCGGGCCAACAAAATGGGCCGCCAGGATTTATCGGCCCGGTCGGCTATGACGTAGTAAAGTAAAGAAGTGGATAATTTGCTGCTGCGTCGACGGAACAGCGCAGCCGTGGTTGGCCAGTTGAAAGGCGTATGCTTCCTCAGGGTGGAAAGCCCGATGGGGTCCGCAGTTTCGGCCGGCCGGTCGCGATCCACGAGAATGCAACGAACGCCCGACGCCGGACGCCATGAGTAACGTTCTTCGATTAGCGATTGTCGATCCCAACGACTCCAAACGCGAAGCGTTGAAGAGCATGTTGTTGGGGATGGACACGATCTGGCTCGAAGCCGAGTGTTCGCGCTACGAGTTTTTCGCCGATGTGATCGCGCAAACCAATCCCGACATCGGCTTGGTGGCTTTGGACACCGATCCGCCAAAGGCCCTCGACTTGGTCGCCCGACTGGCCACTGCTTCGCCCGACTGTGCAATCCTGGTTGTCAGTTCCTCCAACGACGGCGGGCTGATTTTGCAGGCGTTGCGTGCGGGCGCGAAAGAGTTTTTGACTCAGCCGGTGCGGCTGGAAGACCTGCTGGCCGCCTTGAATCGGATCAGCCAGCGGCGTTTTGGCCGGGGCGAGAATCGACACCGTGGCAGCCAGGTGATCGCGGTGGCGGGCGCGATTGGCGGAGTGGGAACCACGAGCATCGCCGTTAACCTCGGCTGCATGATCGCCCGCGATCCGCAGAACTCGGTCGCCTTGATCGACTTGGATATGTGCCTGGGCGATGCCGACGTCTTTTTGGATACGATCCCCGATTACACGTTGGTCGATGTGGCCCAGAACGTCACGCGGTTGGACTTCGCCCTACTGAAGCGGTCGTTGACGAAGCATTCGTCAGGCCTGTATCTATTGCCGCGGCCGGTGCAGTTGGAAGACATTCCGCTGATCACGCCCGACAACTTGCAGCGCGTGATTGGCCTGTTGAAGGCCACGTTCACCCACGTGGTGCTCGATCTATCGAAGGCCTACACGCCGATCGATCTGGTGGCGTTGGAGATGGCCAATGAGATTCTGCTGGTGACGCAACTGGATTTGCCCTGCCTGCGAAACGTCGTGCGGCTGATAATGTCGTTCGGCAATATGGAAGGCATGTCCGAGAAGGTCAAGATTCTCGTCAACCGCGTGGGTCTCGAGAATGGGCAGATCACGCTGAAAAAGGCCGAAGAGACCATCGGCAAGGAAATCTTCTGGCAGTTGCCGAATGACTACCGCACGATGATCGACGCCCGGAACAACGGCGTGCCGTTGTACGAGAACTCGCCGCGGTCGGCCGTCACCCAGTCGCTGGCCGAGTTGGCCAAGATTCTCGCCGGCGAACAAGAGCCCGCGGGGGCCGAGCCGAACGACAAGAAGAGTCTGGGCGCCCTGTTCCGGCTCTGGACGGGCAAGGCCGGGAAGTAACTTCGCGGCTCTCCACATCGACTTCTTCTGCCGATGGGCCGAGTATCGTCTGGACTACTCTACTGCGGCAGCGGCGCCATCGGATCCACCGGGGGCAAATCCTGGCCGGGCAGCGGTTGCGGCGGAGCCTCCGGCGGCGGTTCCTGAGGGGCGGCCGGGGGCGGAGTACCACGGGCCGGAACGCGATGACTGTCCCGCGAACCACCGCCGCTATCCCGCGGCGCGCCGTGTCCGCCGGAGCCGCTCTCGCGAGGAGCGGTGGTGTTTTCTCGGGCGGCGGCGCCGGCCTTTTCTTCCGGGGACTTCAGACGAATCTCCTTGGCATCGAGCCGTTGCCGCCAGCGGCGGGCGGCCTGTTGACGTCGGGCCGCCGTCTGCTCGGGCTGATAGTAGTGGCCCAGCCCGGTGATGTCCTTGAGGTTCCAAATGGCCAGCACGCGGACCGCCAAGCTCTCGTCATCGAGGGCCTTCACGAGCTTCTCGTCCTCTCCGGCCTCGAGATCCTTGTCGGTGTAGCCCCAGAGCATGCGATAGAGCTGGGCGGCTTGCTGCGAATACTGTTTATCGAGCGCCATGCGAACCGCGGCGGCGGTTTCGGGGTCGCGGTTGACCGCCGCATGGAGTTCGTCGATGTAGTCGGGCCACTCCAACCGCCGGGCCGGATCACCAAGGGTGGCGACGATGTCATGAAACTGATTGACATAGCCCAGGCAGCGGAGCGACAGCCACTTCACCTCTCTCTGCGGCCGGCTGGTGGCGATTTCCAACAAGCTAACGCGGGCGGGACGGTCGGTCTGCAACGCCTGACCAATCGCCGACGAGGCGCGGCGGTCCAACCCGCTCATTGGCTCTTGCGAAATCCAGCGGGGCAACTCTTTGACCGTGGCAATGGCCGAAACGGTGAGGCCATCGAAGCTCAAACGTTGTGAGGCGGCGAGGGGAAGCGGTTCGCTCAGCTTGCCATCGACCATCTCCTGCCAGGCGATGTTGCCCGTAGCGACCCCGAGCGTGGCGGTCACGCGGGCGGGCTCGGTCTCGGGATTGACCCCCGGCGTGCGAACGCGGTGAACCTCAACGGCCACCACGGCGTCGGCATCGTCGAAGGTGACGACGCCCTGGTGCGTTCCGAAAGCAAGCCGGAGTTTCGTGCCGGGACGGGCCAGCGGCATCATCAGCATCCGCCCATAGGCGATGGCGACGCCGGGCGGGTCTTGGGCGCTTTGCGGACTAAGCAACTCAAATCGGGTGGCGCCGCCAATTTCCAGCGTCACTGCCGAGAGAGCGACGCGGGGGCGATAGGTCGGCAACACCAGCAACTGTCGCGGGAGCAGGACCTGGTTGGCCGCGACGCGGGTCCAACCGCTGGCCGGATCGTCGACCAGCAGGATCTGATCGTTCGACATCAGCCGGCCCAACGGTTCCGGCGGTAGCGGCGCGGCGTCTGCTCCGGGCGCCGTGGGAGGGGCTTTGGCCGGATCGGTCTTGGCGATTCCCGCCGGGCCACCGGGTGTCCTCGTCGAGGGATCCAACGGTTTCCCGATACCGGCGATTCCACTTCGCGCCGGCGGTTTTCCAACGACGTCGGGCGGCCCAGGGGCCATCTCCGGCGCGCCAGCGGCGTCCGGGGCGGGCGCTGGTTTGGCGGTCTCGGATGGGACGGACGCTGCCGGTGGCGCAGTTTCGGGTTTCGCCGGCGGCTCGGGTTTTGGCGCCGTCGCCTCCTGGGCCGCTTTGGGCGGCGCGGCAGGAGTTGGCGGCTGTATGGCCGGCGCGTCGGTCGCCGGCTGTGGAACCGGCTTCAGCGGCTCGGCAGCCGGCGCACTGGGACCTTCGCTCAATGGCGCTGGCGGCGATGTCTTGCCGTCGTTGCCGGCTGGCGGCGTGGCGTCGGGAGGCGTTTTCGCCGCGTCCGGCGTTGCGGCCGCTTGATCAGCTTGCGGCTTGGCGTCGGCCGGTTGAGCAGCCACTTCCTTGGGCTCCTTCACCAGGCCCCAAGCGACCAATTGATTGCCCAGCGGTGTGCCAGGCTCGAACTGGCCGAGCAGTTGCAGCGCGACGAACGTGAGGCAGACGAACAGCACGGCGACGGCGACCTTGGGCACCCAAGTGGGTCGCTGGCGGGAGTCGCGGAGATATTCGGGAACGGTTGGCTTCGGCCGCGGCCGCCGCGCGGAAAGCTCTTCCTCGATGCCGAGATCGAGCGGTTGGGGCGCCACACCGGTCGGTTCGGCGGGGGCGCCTGGGGCGGGCGGCGGCGGCGGTTTGGGACCAGACTGGATATCCTTCAACTGGTACATCCGCTGGCGGCTCTCGGGATCGACCTCGGCTGGCTCACCCAGAACGAGCGTGAGGATCTGATGCGAGGCGGCGACCTCAGCCAGGTGCACGTCGGAATCGAGGCACACCTTTTCAAAATCGGTCACGCGATCGGTGGGAAGGGTGTTGTCGAGATACTCGGCCACCGTATTGGGATCGAAGCCAGGGCCGCGTTCTTCGAGGCTGGGAGCGCCGAGCCGCAGGCGTCGCATCACGTCCCGGATGCGGTGGACAAGGTTGGTGGCGAAATCGCTTTCTTCGATCTTCTTGCCAAGGTCGGCCGCGTCCTTTGGGTCAAGGATGCCGTCGAGGTAGGCCAGCAGGGTACGAAGGGTCAGTCGCATGGGAGGTCTCCTTGCCCTAATAGTGCCCGGGCGGCACGATATCCGTACAAGATTCCGCAGAAAAATCTGCCTGCGATAGCGACCCCGCAATAATTCTGTCCCTCAGACAGGTATAAGGTAACGTTCGCTCTCATGTCGGCCGAAGAAGATACGGATATTGCTTTGTATGTTGCTAAACATTATAATCAATCCGCAGCGGCCTCCACCGGGGAACGGCCGGGGCGAGTTCGGGTTGGTCTACCAAGGAGCATGAGCAATGAGTTCTCAGCAGGGATTAGGTACGCGAGCCGTCCACGCGGGACAGGTCCCCGATCCGACGACCACGGCCCGGGCGGTGCCGATCTACGCCACGACGAGTTATGTCTTCCATGACACCGATCACGCCGCGAATCTCTTCGGGCTGCGCGAGTTCGGCAATATCTATACCCGCTTGATGAACCCGACGACCGACGTGCTCGAGAAGCGGTTGACGGCCTTGGATGGCGGCGCGGCGGCTTTGGCCTTCAGCAGCGGCCAGGCGGCAATCACCGCGGCCTTGCTGACGATCGTGCATGCCGGGCAGAATTTCATCGCCGCCAACAGCCTCTACGGCGGCACCTGGACGCTCTTTACGCAGACATTCGCCAAGCTCGGCATCGAAGTCCGTTTCTTTGATCCGTCCAAGCCGGAGACACTCGGCAAGCTGGTCGATGAGAATACCCGCGCGGTTTACGTCGAAACGCCCGGCAACCCGAAGAACGACGTTCCGGACCACAAGAAGATCACCGAGTTGGCGCACTCGCATGGGTTGCCGGCGATCATTGACAACACGGTGTTGACGCCGGCGCTGTTCCGGCCGATCGAGCAGGGCTACGACATCATTGTCTATTCCACGACGAAGTTCCTCGGTGGACACGGGGTACATCTTGGCGGAGCGATCGTCGACAGCGGCAAGTTTCCTTGGTCCAAGGAGCCGGAAAAATGGCCCGAATTCACTGCCCCCGATCCGGCATACCACGGAATGGTGTTTGAGGAGGCGCTGCGGCCGATTGGCAACATTGCCTACATTCTTCACATCCGTACGCACTGGCTCCGCGATACAGGCGCCGCGCAGAGCCCCTTTGGGGCGTTTTTGACGCTGCTGGGCCTGGAAACGCTGCATCTGCGGATGGAGCGGCATTCGAAGAATGCCCTGTCGGTGGCCGAGTTTCTCTCGAAGCATCCGGCCGTGGCCTGGGTCAACTACCCGGGGCTGCCGAACCATCCCGACTGCGCCAACGCCAAGAAATATCTACCCAACGGTCAAGGTGCGATCGTTGGCTTCGGCATCAAGGGTGGCCGCGAGGCTGGCGCGAAGCTGATCGACAACGTCAAACTGCTGAGCCACCTGGCCAACATCGGCGACGCCAAGTCGCTGATTATCCACCCGGCGAGCACGACCCATTCTCAGTTGACGGCCGAGGAGCAAATTCAAACCGGCGTGACGCCGGAGTTCGTGCGGCTGTCGATCGGCATCGAAGATGTCGAAGACATTATCGCCGACTTGGATCAGGCACTACAGGCGTCGCAGAAAGGACGCTAGCCAATGTACGCAGTTCGTCGACAAACACGGTTGTTTCGTGGTCTCAACCGCTGTGCCGGCGGCATGTGTCGGATGTGTTGTATCTCGCTGCTTGAAGGTGGTATCGAGGCAAGAGGACACGCAGTTAGATCCGAGACACATGAACACGCATTTTCTTCCCGAATCGTTGCCGGCCATTGAGATCACGGCCTCCACCTCCGTGGGCGGAGGCCAGGAACAACGCATTCGCCAGGCGCTGGGGATTACCGGCGGACCATTGCCCGAGGTCCAGACCGAGTGGTTGCGGAAGTATTATCACTACCTTCGTGACCGGCTTCGCGTGCCGTTTGAAGCCCAGTATGCCCAAGATGCGGTGGGGCAATCGTCGAAGATTTCGACGATTACCGTAATCGGCTTAGTGGACCCAGACCAGCACGGGCGGCACGAGGAGGCGGGGTTGCTTTGCCGGGCGCGGCGGGGCGCCGAAGAAATCGAGGTGCCGCTGGTCGACGTGGAACTGGCCGAGACGTCGCCGAACAGCCAGTGGATCGAGGACTACTGGTACTGGTTCTGGAATTGGCGATTCGACCCGCGGATTTGAGCTTAAAGAGAACGGGCATCCGGCGGCCGAGGTTTGGCCGACGTGCCGTCGGCCGCTAAACATTCATCACGGACAGCGGTTGTTTGGGCCGACGGTCGACCGCTAAGTAGCGCTCTGGTAGGAACCGGCCGGGCATTATTAGAATGGAGGCTGCTTCGACGCATGCATCCTTCGAGCCACCCGGCTGGCTCCGCAGTCTCAACCGCCCACCTTCATGTCCAACGATACGTTTGAAAGCAGCGACAGCGTTCGCACCGGCAAGCCGCTCAAATATCTGCAAACCGCGACGTTCCGCGAGCCGATGACGCTGGAAATGGGCGGCCGGCTGCCGGAGATCACGGTTGCCTATGAAACCTATGGCCGGTTGAACGCGGCTCGCGATAATGCCGTGCTGGTTTGCCATGCTTTGTCGGGCGACTCGCACGTGGCGCGGCACGACGAGGCCGACGACCCCGGTTGGTGGGACGTGTTGGTCGGTCCGGGCAAGCCAATCGATACCGACAAGTACTTTGTCATCAGCCCCAACGCGCTCGGCGGCTGTCGAGGCACCACGGGCCCGAACAGCATCAATCCGACAACCGGCCGCCGCTACGGCACCGATTTTCCGGTGATCACGATCGGCGACATCGCCGAGGCACAGCGACGGTTGATCGATCACCTGGGCATCGACAGGCTGCGGGCGGTGGTCGGAGGGTCGCTGGGCGGTCACGCGGCCATGACCTGGGCCACGCGATATCCCGAACGCCTGGCCGGCACGGTGGCGCTGGCCACCTCGCCACGGCTCACCAGTCAAGCGCTAGCGTTCGACGTGGTGGGACGAAACGCGATCCTCCGCGACCCCGAGTATCGCTGCGGCGACTATTACGCGCACGGCCCAGGGCCGCTGGTAGGCCTCGCCATTGCCCGGATGCTCGGCCATATCACCTACCTCTCGCGCGAGGCAATGACCGAGAAGTTCGAGGCGGAACGCCTCAAGCCGCGGAGCGTGCAGACCCAGTTCGAGACCAAATTCGCCGTGGGTTCCTATCTGGCCTATCAAGGCGATCGGTTTGGCGAGCGGTTCGATGCCAACAGCTACCTGACGCTTAGCATGGCAATTGATCTGTTCGACCTCGGTGACACGCGTGAGAAGCTGGCGGCCGCATTGAGCCGGTCGACTTGTCGTTGGCTGGTCGTCAGCTTCACGAGCGACTGGTTGTTCCCGCCGTTCCAATCGCGGCAGATCGTCGACGCGTTGATCGACAGCCGCCGGGCGGTCAGCTACTGCAACGTCGAAAGCGATTGCGGGCACGACGCGTTCCTGCTGCCGAATGAAATTCACATCTACGGCGAAATGGTCAAGGCGTTTTTGGAGAATTTGAGTCCTGACGCGACGCGAAAGAACTGCTGTTCGACCCGTGAGACATGTGATTGCAGCGCGACGAACACCACCAGCATCTTCCGGCACCGCCTGGACTATGAGACGATCGTCGATTTGATCCCGACGGGGGCCAGCGTGCTCGATCTGGGCTGCGGCAGCGGCGAACTGCTCGCCCGACTGCGACAGCGGGGGCACGAAAAGCTGATGGGCATCGAGTGGGACGAGCGGGCGATCGTCGAGTGCGTCCGCCGCGGGCTGGACGTGGTCCAGGCCGACTTGAACAAGGGCCTCGAGGCCTTCGCCGACGGGCAATTCGACGTGGTCGTGCTGTCGCAAACGCTGCAGGCGATAGGCGACGTGCGCCGTGTGCTCGGCGAGATGCTCCGCGTCGGGCGGCAGGCGATCGTCAGCTTCCCGAACATCGCCTATAAGAAGCGGCGAGCGGAACTGGCCGAAAAAGGCCGGGCGCCGCGGGTGCATGCCGACCTCGGCTTCCATTGGCACGACACGCCGTATTTGCGGACGCTGTCGATCGCCGATTTCGAGGAGTTCTGCCGGCAGCAGGGTTTTACGATCCGGCAGCAAGTGGCCCTTGACACCGAGGCCGATGTGCTGGTGATCGACGAGCCGAACCTCAACGCCGACGTGGCGGTGGTGGTGCTGGGGCGATAGTCAGACCTCTCGCCAAGGCGCCAAGGCAAGCAGCCGGCTGGGGCCACGCCTTCATTTTCTTTGCGCCTTCGCGCCTTTGCGAGAGGATAAAAACAGGCTCTGACCGTGCCACTCCCCACTTCGGCGGCTTGCTTTTCACAGGCCAGACTTCTTATACTCTTGGCCAGCGGAACGGCAACCGTCTCCTTGAACCGGAAAGGGCAGAGGCATGAACAGATCCGATTGCAGTGCGAAGGCGAATTCGAATCGTGGGCTAACGCTGATCGAAGTGCTGGTGGTGATCGTAGTGATCGCCGTGCTGATCGCGCTGCTGCTGCCGGCCACTGAATCAGCTCGCGAGGCGGCCCGGCGGATGGCCTGCACCAATCAAATGAAGCAGATCGGCCTCGCATTGCACAATTACGCGGAGGCGAACAAGGTCTTTCCGCCGGGGACGATTTGTGCGAGCACGCCGACCCAGCCGGGCAACCAATATGACGTCTGGGGCGAAGCGGCCAGCATGGAAAAAGGAAAGCAGGGAACGAGTTTTTTGCTGCTGTTGCTCCCCTGGATGGAACAGGATCAGCTCTTTAAGCAATGGGATTTTCAGAAGAGCGTGGCGGGCAATGCGGGAAGCGCAGGCAGTCCGGGACCGGCGGTGAGCGAGATTCGCGGCCTCTATTGCCCGACGCGGCGAAGCGGCTTGCAGACGCCGCAAATGGTGCAGGAGAAGATGATGCTCGCCGAGTGGTGGCCGGGGGGCGGCACCGACTACGGCGGCTGCGCCGGGCGACACGCGGCCTTCAGCCTGAAGACAGGCTACAACCTGTGCGATGCCACAATGGACTTTGACGGCGGTTTTCATCCGAAATTGAAGAGCGACACGGCCGAGGATTCGCCGGAGCGGCGCTGGGGCATTTTCGGGCGAGTCAATGTGGGCACGAAGTTCGATGAAGTCCAAGACGGGCTCTCTCATACGATCATCACCGGCGAACTGCAGCGGATCGCCAACGCCAGCCCGGGCAGCAAAGACGGTTGGGCCATCGGCGGACCGGCCACCCTCTTCACCACCGGCGCGATGATGAGCCTCAAGGCCGGCAAACCAGTCAGCAGCGCCGAATCAGGCAAGCTGATGAACAACGGATTCTTCGGCTCACCGGGCAGCGAGCATGCCAACGGTGCGAACTTCGGCATGGGCGACGGGTCGGTGCGATTCATCAGCGACGGCGTCGACCCGACCGTCTTTGCCCTATCGGGGAGCATGGCCGATGGAGTCGAACTCAAGGTCGAGCTTGAGTGAAATCAGTCGCCCGAACGCTCTCCGCGACGACGGCCAGCCTGAACGGGCGAGTCTTGTCATCCTGAGCGTGAGCGAAGGATCTGGCCAGTACTTGCAGGTAACGTAGATTCCTCGCTCCGTTGGGAATGACCGTCGTGGGAGAGGAATAAGAACCGGGGTCCAATTGCCCCGCTTTATCGATCGCCCCGCTCCATGGCTTGATTTCCGCTGGTCCGAGTCAGGAGCGGCCTCCCCTCTACCGTGGCCCGGCGACTCGCTTGCCGCTCCGCCACTCCCCCCGGCAGAATTGCTCGGTATAATGGGGTGGTATCAACATGCAACGCAGCGAAATCCTTAGCTGGCTCCAGGAAACGGACCCGGCCCGACTGAACGAACTCTGGCAACGCGCCGACCAGACCCGGCAGCAGAATGTCGGGGGCGAGGTCCATCTGCGCGGCTTGGTCGAGCTGTCGAACTACTGCGTCCGCTTGTGCGCCTACTGTGGGCTGCGTGCCGGCAACCAGGCCCTGCAGCGGTACAGAATGTCAGACGATGAGGTGCTCGATTGTGCCCGGATGGCCGTCGGCTTTGGCTATGGCACGCTGGTGATGCAGTCGGGCGAGGATCCGCAACTAACGGCCGAGAGAGTTTCCGGCTTGGTGCAACGAGTCAAGGCCGAGACGCCGCTAGCGGTGACGCTCAGCCTCGGCGAATGGAGCGAGGAAGAATACGTAGCATGGCGCACAGCGGGCGCCGACCGCTACCTGATCCGATTCGAGACTTCCAACCGTGAGTTGTACGACCGAATCCACCCACCGCACGCCAGCCGAAGAGTCGACCGCTTGGAGATTCTGGCCACTTTGCGGCGGCTCGGCTACGAGGTGGGCAGCGGCGTGATGATTGGTGTGCCTGGCCAGACGTACGACGATTTGGCCGACGACATCGAGTTGTTCGGCCGCTTGAGCTTGGACATGATTGGCGTGGGGCCCTATTTGCGTCATCCGGAAACGCCCCTGGCCGACCGCGAGGATTGGCCTGACGCGCCCGAGGGTCGACAAGTTCCGGCCGATGAGTTGATGACATACAAGGTGATCGCGCTGGCCCGGCTGGTCTGTCCCCGGGCGAACATTCCGGCCACCACGGCGCTGGCTACCATCAATACCAAACAGGGGCGCGAGCTAGGATTGGTCCGCGGGGCGAACGTGGTGATGCCGAACCTCACGCCGCCGAAGTATCGGGCCCTTTACGAGATTTATCCCGACAAGGCCTGCGTGGCCGAGACGGGCGAGGCCTGCCACCACTGCCTGAGTGGCCGGATTTTTTCGATCGGCCGCGTGCCGGGCAAGGGCCGCGGCAATTCCCCCAACTATGAAGCGCGCCGGGACGGCTCGCCCACCCAGGCGTCCCCCGACAAGTAAGATTCACCGGCCGACACGGAATCGGCCAGATTGCGAGTGCTGTAAATGACGTTTGTGATGGATCAGACGAAGCTTAGCCGCAGTGGCGTTGACTTTATTGACGAAGACTTCTTGCATGGGCTGTTGGAGCGTCGCACCGATTCGGCGGAAGTGCGCGACATCATTGCCAAGAGCATGGCCAAGCAACCGCTCACGGTCGAGGAGACGGCTGCGCTGTTGGCAGCCGACACGCCGGAACTGATCGAGCCGATTTTTGAGGCGGCCCGGCAACTGAAACGCGACGTCTATGGCAACCGGATCGTGCTGTTCGCGCCGCTCTACATCGGCAACGATTGCACGAACGATTGCCACTACTGTGCGTTTCGCCGTTCCAATCGCGCGGCCGTTCGTCGCACTCTGGACAATGACGAAATTCGCCAGCAAGTGCTTGCCTTGGAGAACAAGGGGCACAAGCGGCTGATTCTCGTCTTCGGCGAGCATCCCCGCTACGACGCCAAGTTCATGGCCGACTGTGTGCGACACGTCTACACGATCAGTGAGGGCCATGGCGAGATCCGCCGGGTGAACCTCAATGCCGCGCCGTTGGACCACGAGGGCTATCGAACCGTCAAGGCGGCCGGCATCGGCACCTACCAGATTTTCCAGGAGACCTACCACCACGAGACCTATCGCCGGATGCACCCGGCCAACACGCGCAAGGGCAATTATCTCTGGCGGCTCGACGGGGTCGCCCGGGCGATGGAAGCCGAATGTGACGACGTCGGCATTGGCGCGTTGTTCGGGCTGTACGACTGGCGATTCGAGACCCTGTCGCTGGTGTCGCACGCCCTGCATTTGCAGAAGCACTACAACGTCGGCCCCCATACCATTAGTTTCCCGCGAATGCGGCCGGCCCAGGGCGTGGAGATCGACGAACGCTATCTGGTCAATGACGAGCAGCTAAAGCGGCTGGTGGCCGTGTTGCGACTAGCCGTACCGTATACCGGCTTGATCCTCACCGCCCGCGAACCACCAGAGGTGCGTCGCGAGATCTTGGCCTTCGGCGTTTCGCAGATCGACGCCGGCAGCCGCATCGAGTTGGGCGGGTACACCGAGGCCGGCGACTCCCAGTGCATGGAGCGGGAGCAGTTCCAGTTGGGCGACATCCGTTCGTTGGACCAGGTCATGCGGGAATTGCTCATCGACGGCTACATCCCCAGCTTCTGCACGGCCTGCTACCGCCTGGGACGCACCGGCGAGCAGTTCATGGAGTTTGCCATCCCCGGCTTCATCCAGAACCTGTGCACGCCGAACGCGCTGAGCACGTTGATGGAGTACCTGATCGACTACGCAACGCCGGAAACCCGTGCGGCTGGCGAAGAGGCCGTGCGGCGGGAGTTGACGAAGTTGCCCGACAGCCCGCGAAAGACGCAATTGCTGGAGCGTCTCCGCCGGATTCGGGAAGAGGACGAGCGGGACTTGTATTTTTGACGTGCAGCCGTTTCCGTCACCTAGGCAAACTTCTGTGTGATTTGGTGTTTGTCGGGCGGAATAGCCCGAAGGGCTTGAGATAAGATAGCCCAGGGTTGCCGGCGTCAGCGGCTACCCTGGTAGGAAAGCGGATCGTACAAGCAAAAACCCCACGGGGGTTTCGGAGGCATGGGCAGATGCCGCAGTCCTTGGCGAACGTATTAGTACATATTGTGTTTTCCACGAAGCAACGAAGGGCGTTACTTCAGAGCCACGACTTGCGAGTCGAGATGCACCGGTACATCGCGGGTATCTGCAAGACACTCAGTTGCCCGGCAATCATCGTCGGTGGAACGGCCGACCATGTGCATTTGCTCGCGAGCCAACAACGAACCGTGGCGTTGGCTGAATGGGTCAAGGAGATTAAACGAGCCTCGTCGCTTTGGGCAAAACGGAGGATCGGTGATTGGCAGTCCTTTCAATGGCAAGCCGGCTATGGAGCTTTTTCCGTCAGTCAATCAAACAAGACTCGCGTCACACAATACATTCAGTCACAAGAAGAACATCATCGGCGATTGTCGTTTCAAGATGAATTGCGACAGTTGTTGGAGAAGCACGAAATTCATTTCGATGAGCGGCACATTTGGGAATAATTCTGTCTGCGAAACCCACCACAACCCCTTTGGGGTTGATGCCGGGATGAACGTTGGCTTCCCCAGGGTAGCCGCGAGTGCGGCAACCCTGGGCGGTTTTTTTGAACCCCTCCGGGGTCACCAAGTCGATTTCGTGGTCCGTTTTGATGGCGTTCCGTATTCCAAAACCTTGCTTGCCTCACCGGTTCTATGACCTACCGCCGCGAAACCGATCTGCTGGGGAGTCTCGAAGTGCCCGCCGACGCGTTATGGGGCATCCACACGCTTCGCGCCGCCGAGAACTTTCCGCTGGCCAACCGGCCGGTCCACCGCGGGCTGGTGCATGCTTTCGGCGCGGTGAAACTCGCTGCGGTACGCACGAATCACGAGCTGGGGCGATGGGATGAGGCCATTGCGGCGGCCATCGAGACGGCCTGCCAGGAAATGATCGCTGGGCTGCTCGATCGGCACGTGATCGTCGACGCTCTGCAGGGCGGGGCAGGCACCTCGACGAACATGAACGTCAACGAAGTGCTGGCCAACCGAGCGCTGCAAATCCTCGGCCTGCCCTTGGGCCGCTACGAGCGGATCAATCCGCATGATGACCTTAACCTGCACCAGTCGACCAACGACACCTATCCGACGGCCCTTCGCGTGGCGGCGATCTTCGCCTTGCGGGAGTTGGAGCGGAAGGTCGTGGCGCTGGTCGAGGCCTTTCAACAGAAAGAGCGGCGGTTTGCTCACATCGTCAAGATTGGCCGGACCGAGTTGCAGGACGCGGTGCTAATGACGCTCGGCCGCGAAATGGGGGCGTATGCCGAGGCCTTCGCCCGCGATCGTTGGCGAATCTACAAGTGCGAAGAGCGTCTGCGGGTGGTGAATCTCGGCGGCACGGCCATCGGCACCGGGCTGGGCGCGCCGCGACAATATATCTTCCGCGTGGCCGAGCATCTGCGGCAGATTACCGGCTTGGGGTTGGCCCGGGCGGAGAACCTGGTCGAGGCCACCCAGAACGCCGACGCCTTCGTCGAGGTCAGCGGCATCCTGCGTACGCTGGCCTCAAACTTGTTGAAGGTGAGCAACGATCTGCGGCTGCTTTCGTCTGGTCCGCATGCCGGCTTGGGCGAAATTCATTTGCCGCCGCGGCAGGCCGGCTCGTCGATCATGCCGGGCAAGGTTAACCCGGTCATTCCCGAAGTGGTCGCCCAGGCGGCCATCGCCGTGATGGGACATGACCAGATGATTCTCCAGGCGGTGTCCGCCGGCAACCTGGAACTGAGCCAGTTCCTGCCGCTGGTGGCCGACAGCCTGTTGACCTCGCTCGACTTGCTTTCGAACGCCTGCGATTTGTTCACCCGGCATTGCATTGCTGGCATCGAGGGCGACGAGCAGCAGTGCCGTCAACATCTCTCGACAAGTACGGCGATCTTGACCGCGCTGGTGGAACGGATCGGCTACGACGCCGCCGAGCGAGTCGCCTCGGAATTGGCGGCCGATCCGAGCGGGAGCCTAACCGTTCGCGAGTTGGTGTTGAAGCACGGGCTGCTGACCGCGGAGGAATTCGATGCGGCCATTTCGGCGGAGCAAGTCATCAGGTTGGGCTCGGACAGTCGAAAGGAATAGGGGAGGTGAATGCGTATCGGAACATAGGCGCAGGATAAAGATGTGAGCAACAATGCCGGAACCGAAATCACTTAGAGTCGGCGACAAGGTGCGATTCGTCAGCCTTTCCGAAGAATGGTCTCACCCCGGATACTCCATCTCCCTACAAGATGTCGCCTTCATGAGGAAGCTGATCAAACGGCCATGGCCGTCACGAGTTTGCCAGATCGACGAGTATGGCTCCCCTTGGATCAGCGTGAAGATAAAAGTCAAAGGAGTGTATGAGCAACACTCGTGGGCAATCTTTGAACGGACCGGATGGCGGCACGTTGCAAGCCGCAAAGAAGAATCGAATGCATGTGAATGAGTGCACGAATTAGGGCATAATACGTCACGACAGTTCGGGACGCCGCTTTCACTCTGCTGACTGCAATGAAGAACACACCAAAGGGACTTCGGTTACATATCGGGATTTTCGGCCGCCGCAACGCCGGCAAGTCGTCGCTGTTGAACGCGATGACGCGGCAGGAGGTTTCGATCGTCTCCGAGGTCGCCGGAACGACCACCGACCCGGTCGAAAAGCCGATGGAGTTGCTGCCACTCGGCCCGGTGTTGTTCATCGACACGGCCGGCATCGATGACGAGGGCGCTTTGGGCGAGAAACGGGTGCAGAAGACTCGGCAGATCTTCGACCGGGCCGACGTCGGCGTTCTGGTGGTCGACGCCGGGCAATGGGGACGCTTTGAAGAGGCCATTTTCGACGAACTCTGCGGCCGAAAGGTGCCGGTGATTGTCGCCCTGAACAAGTGCGACCTCGCCCGACCGCCGGCCGAGTTGCTTGCCAAGCTTCAAGAGACAAAGACGCCCTATGTCGAGGCCTCGGCCGTGCAAGGCCGCGGCGTTTTGGAGCTTCGCGAAGCGTTGATTCGCGTGGCGCCCGAGGATTTCTTGCGTCCGCCGCCGGTGGTGGCCGATTTGGTGCCGCCGGGCGAGATGGCCGTGCTGGTGGTGCCGATCGACATGGAGGCCCCCAAGGGCCGGCTGATCGTGCCACAGGTCCAGGCGATTCGCGACTTGTTAGACGGCGACGCCTACTGCATGGTTGTCAAGGAACGGGAACTCCGCGACGCGCTGGGACGATTGAATCGGCCGCCAGCCCTGGTCGTGACCGACTCCCAGGCCTTTTTGAAGGTCTCGGCCGATACGCCGCCGGACGTGAAGATGACGTCGTTCTCGATTCTTTTTGCGCGACAGAAAGGCGACTTGCGACAGTTCGTCGAAGGGGCGGTGGCGATCGATCGCCTCCGGCCCGGCGACCGGGTGTTGATCGCCGAGTCGTGCGCCCATCATCCGATCGGCGATGACATCGGCCGGGTGAAGATTCCCCGCTGGCTGCATCAGTACGTGGGCGGCCAGTTGCAGATCGAAACGACGCAAGGGCACGACTTTCCGCCCAACCTGGCCGACTATCGGCTTGTCATCCATTGCGGCGCCTGCATGTGGAATCGCCGCGAGATGCTCACCCGGCTGACGCAGTGCCGCCGGGCCGAGGTGCCGATCTGCAACTACGGCATGACGATCGCCTACACGTTGGGCATCTTCGACCGGGCGCTGAGTCCCTTCCCCGACGCGCTGGATGCCTATCGGGCACTCTGCCCGCGGTGACCTTTTCAGCATGGCTTAGAACGCCCGACGTTATTTACCTGAGTATCAATAATAGCGGAAGATGGCGGCAAGTCCCGATTGGGTCGGCATTCGATCATGGGGAACGACAACCACCTCGCCGCCCCGGGCAACGACCAGTTCCGCCAAATCGTCGAGCATGTCCCCGACGTCCGGCTTCGCGAGGTCGTCGGGATGAATCGCCCCGGTCGCTACGTCGATTTGCCCCGGACGCTTTTCGTCGGCATCGACCATCAGGGTGGCAACACGCCCGGTGACCGTCGCTCGGGCGACATCCGACAAGTCGCCGGAACCCAAGTGCTGGTTGAAAGCGGTATGGAACTGATCGGTCAAATCGGCCAAGCGAGTCCGGTAACGGGGCTCCAAGAGTTCCCAAATGCTCTTCCGAAGTTCGTCCGGTGAGTACGACTCAGGATCGCCGGATACCCCTTCGCTGATCAGCCACTTGTTCTGGGATACGCTACGGAACACGGCTTGATGCTTCGGCAAACCCACCAGGATCAAGGGCAGTCCGGATGGTTTGGAGAACCGCTCCAGCACCAAACGGTCGATGGCTCGAAAGAACCGTTCGTCGTCGATTTCCGTTTCGTCTTTCCGGGAGCCGTGTCCATGGTACATCGGCGTGCCGCCGACTCCCTTTCCATAGCCGGCCACGGTCAAATGAGGCTCGGTCAATTCAGCACCGAGAACGTCTTCGATGGTCATAGGGAAGCCTTCGGCCTCGATGGCATCTACGACGTACCGATTTCCTTCCCAAATGGACGCTCGGCTTCGACTGAGGCAGACGACTTGAAACCTGTCTGAGGATTGCAGGTACCGGAGCAAGGGCTTGACGTAAAACCGATTGGACACGTCGGCAAATTGCGGGACCGAGCGTTGCAGCGGGAAAATCTCCTGGCGATCGGAATCGACGAAGATCGCCAAGCCATCGAGCGTGTGATTCCAGAAATGACTGTCCGAGGCTAAGGATCGTAGCGGCTCCACGAACGGTCGAATGTCCCGACTACCGAATCGCTGCTTCAACGAGTCCTCCACCTCCCGCAAAAGGTTTTTGAAGGCGATCGGGTCACGTTGGTTGTCGGGAAAGTGCCGATGGGTTGGTAGGTAAATCGACAAACAGGGCGGCTTGGGGCTGCTGATCAATTCCTGCAACTTGTCGTGGGAGAGATGGGTCATCGGTCCGTCCCTTTTAAGTGAGAATTGCCTTTCCGCATTGCACGGATCCTCAATCACGGGACATTGTATGCCCAGCAGGCGGTTGGGGCCAGAAAACGCCCCCGCCCCTACCAAAACAGCCCGCCACACGGAATCCAAGAAAACTCCGGATGTCTTTGGGGGGGCAGCGGATTAGATCATCGAAATGCGGAGGTTGGCAACAGAAGAAAATGTGAAATCAAACATGGCGAGTCCGACCAGGAATTAGTTCATTCACCCGGGCCTCGTATCGTCTGTATTCATCACCAAACCGCTCTTCCAGGTACTCATCTTCGCGGCGGATGCGGCACTTGAAGGCCGAGTAGGCAACAATCGGCGTTAGCAACAGGGGCCACGAGCGGCTTAGGAGGACCAAACCGGGGATGATCAACACGATCCAGGCCGCGTAGATCGGATTTCGGGTCAGGCCAAAGATGCCGCTGGTGGCAAGCTTGTCGGAGTTGTAGGCGACGGTTGCGGCCCTTCCGGCGACGGCGAGCATCGGGACACCGATTGCCAGCAGGACGATCCCGGCCACTATAAAGACCGATTGAGGGACTGCCGTAATCAAGCACGGGTCGGGCCACAGCCATGTCGCCAAACCAGCGACAACGGCATAGGCTCCGGTTGGTAACAGGATGCTTGGCCCAACGCCCCATCGGCTCAATTCTCTGGTCATAGCTTCCTCAGCGGTATTCTTCTTTGATGGACAAGAGGTTGAGTAAGCGCTTGACGCGGTCCAAAACACCCGCCTCCTTGCATGGGCTACCCTCCCGCCCGTTTTGCTCGGTAGCCCAGCGCTTCCAGTTCGGCGACAATCCGGTCTCGCTGATCGCCTTGGATTTCGATCCGTCCGCCTTTGGCGCTTCCCCCGGTCCCAAGCCGGGTCTTCAGCTTGGTGGCAAGCTCGGCAAGGCCCTTCTCGTCCAAAAGCAAGTCGGAGATGATCGTCACGCCTTTGCCGCCCCGGCCCTTCGTTTCTCGGCCTACTTTGACCACGGTCGATTTGCTCGGCTCAGGCTTGCACGTGCAGGTCTTCTTGAGTTGCTTGCATTTGGGGCAGAGGAGTTTTCGCCAGTCGTCCTTTCCCATCGTCGACTCACTTTCTTTTGGGCTTTGTGGAAACCCTCCCATTTGTCATCCTGAGCGTCCAGCGAAGGATCTAGCCGGTACTCGCAGGCAACGTAGATTCCTCGCTCCGCTCGGAATGACCGCTCCCGGCTTTTCGAGGGTTTCGGCAAAGCCTTTCTTTTGCTGTCTTGGTCAACGGCGTCTTTTGGGTTTTGATAGTTGTCGTAGACCACTCCCAACCAATGCATTGTCCCTTCTGATGGCACATCGCACGGCCAATACGTAACGACCGTGAAGAAGAACGTGCCGCCTGCCATCCGCCATCGTCGGTACTCGCATCATGGATGCATCATAGCATGGTGCGTGCGAGCACGCACCATGCGTGCTTGAAGGCTAATTCTGTAGCGATTGACGACACGGCACTCGACGGCAACAATGGCGGCAGAGTCACTGCCTTTTCGCGGCCGAATACCTGTTAGCCGGTATGTCGTTATTTCCAAGATATTGTGTTGCCATTGTCGTGGCGTTCGTGGTGTCTATGACGACCATGTTTCTCTTGGCTATGTTGGCAGAATCCTTGCAGTTGTCATCTAGGAGATCCGCTATTCTTAATTTTGTCGGCCCATTTCTATTCAACGCGCTCATTGGATTTCTTGGTGTATTCGTCGGCACGCTTTGTCTGCCTCGGCGGCACCGGGTATCGGGAGCAGTTGTGCTGCTCGTGCTCGGAGCCAGCTTCGAGATTGTGTTTTTCACGACTTTGCCCGGCTCACACGCCGGCTTTCCTCGTGGTGTGCTTGCAACGGCACCCGGCGGATTGGCGGCAGTTGCACTGCACTTCTGGCTCAGGAGGGCTAACATTGCCCGTTAGTCGAGGCCGGGTGCCATGCTTGCTAAGCGAGCGGAGCGAGACAGCAAGCATGTTTGCCGGCAGAACGATGGCTTGGGGCGAGGCAGGTCAAACGCATGTCCACGCAAGCGTGGACATGGCCCCCGACTGTTCCCTGGAGGCTTCTGATATGTTCAGGCTATCGTCGAAATGGGCAAAACAGTTGGAGCTCATGCCGGAAACGGGAATGGACTACCAAGTCGTTGCGGTGGTGCTGAAAGACGGCACTCGATTCGATCAGGTCGTAGTAGTTGAGGGATGTATTACCCAAATCAGAGGTCGTCCGGACATCCCGTTCACGGAAGATGAAATTGTCGAGATCGTTGTCACGCACGAAAGGTGGGATTTCGGCCGTGAGAAATAGACGGCCAACGAATCCTCAAATGCTAAAACGCCTATGAGCCGTGATCATTCGCAGCGGCTGAATTCGTCGCGGCACTTGCTACCCCTTGCCGCAGCAGCCGAGGACGCCGATCCGTTCCAAAATCGCTTCGCGGACCGCGCGGCGGGTGACCACCAGCAGATCGCTCTCGCCGCCGAAGCCGAGCCGTTCGTGCGGATTTCGTTGGTCCGTGGCCAGAGCTTGCTGCATGGCGGCCAGGCACCGCTGCTTCAGATAGGTGCCGTAATTCACTTTGACCACGCCGATCTCGATGGCCCGCGCGATCGAGGTGGCCGAGATTCCCGTGCCGCCGTGCAGCACCAACGGCACGGCGAGTTTGTCGCGGATTGCCTGGAGGTGCGGCAGGTCCAGGTCCCCCTCACCTTGCAGCCGGATGTGGGTGTTGCCCACGCTCACGGCCAGCAGGTCGACCTTGGTGTCGCGGACGAATTGGGCGGCCAGGTCGGGATCGGTGAGCGCGGCCGCTGCATGGCCGTCGCCGACGCCGCAAGGCAAAGTGCCGAGTTCGGCCTCGATGGCCGCGCCGAACGCATGGGCCATCGGTTCGATGGCCGCGATCCGTCCCTTCAAGTCCTCGTAGGGGGCCGCTTCGTCGGCCAGCATCACGAGATGGAACCCCAAGGCAGCCGCTCGGACCACCGCTTCGTCCACCGCGCACTCGTTAAACATCACGGCGCAGGGCACTTTGGCCGATTCGGCCGCCGCTTGCCCGAGCGCCGCATACCATTCCAAGCGGGCGGTTTCCGCCCGGCCGCCGCGGCAGAGAAACTCGCCGTTGAAGCCGATGATGATCGGCGAGCGGGTCTTCTCGGCGGCGTCGATGGCCGCCTCGAGCGATGCCAGATCCCACGATTCAAAGTATCCCAGCGCATAGTGATGCTTTTTCGCATGGGCAAGCATCTCGGCCACAGGTTCACGCGCCACGAAGCAGTCCCTCCTTGAGCCGTTGATTTCGGGGGGCGATCGTGACCGTCACGCCGCGCTCCTCGAGCAATGCCACATCGTCGGCCAATGCCAAGCTGTCGGTAATCACTTCCTGAATCTGTCGGGTGTCGAGCACTTTGCACAACGAGCGCTGCCGGAACTTGGTATGATCGACCAGCAGTACCCGTCGCGAGGACTGTTCGGCCATGATCTGCTTAATCCGGAACGTGGCCACCGAGGCCTCGAACGTCCCCTCTTCCGGCACGAACCCCTTGGTGGAATAGAAGGCCGTGTCGACAAAGAACTGGCGGGCCGCCTTCTCCGCCACCGGCCCGATGAAACAGCCGCTGGCCGGGTCGAACTGACCTCCCACGCTGTAGACCGTGCTCTCCGACGTCCCGGCGAACTCACGGCAGACCAGGGCCGAGTACGTCACCACCGTCAGCTCCAGCGATTGCTTGGCCAAGTGCCGCGCCAGGACCAAGCAGGTCGTGCTTCCGTCCAGAAAAATTGTCTGCTTGGGAGCGATCCGCGCCAGGGCCGCCTGGGCGATCTGCTCCTTCTCCTCGCGATGCTGAAGCAACCGCTGCTGGATGCTGGATTCGTAGAACTGATCCGGCGCGTGGGCCGTCTGCGCCCCGCCCAAGGTCTTGACCACCTGGCCTAGCTCGACCAGCCGGTCAATGTCGCGACGGATCGTCATCTCCGAAACGCCGAATTGCTGGGCCAGATCCTGATAGGAGCTGGCGCCAACGTTATCCAGGTGTTCCCCGACCGCGCGGCGTCGTTCTTTGGGAGTCATCGTGCTGGTTCCTGGCGAAAAGCGGCCGGCCGGGCCTGTGGAAGGCTGGGGGAGGGCCGTGAAGCTTTTTTTCTAACATACCCGGGGGGCCGGCGAAAGCTCTTCTGGTTGTGAATATTTCACAACCCAGCCGCCCGGATTGCCCGACATTCCCCGCGATAGGCCGCTTTCGCCTCCGTTGAGAATGTGGTATTTTCACATTCTAGGGCCCTGATTTCAACCCTTTTTCGGGGAGGTTGCTGCGCCATGGCGGACGTCGGCTGCGCAGGAGTGCTCGTGGCGGACACCTTTTGCGGACCTATGCGGCAATGGCCCGACGAGGGCCAACTGCTGGCCGTCGACGATCTGCCGGCCAAGGCCGGGGGTTGTGCCGCCAACGTGGCCATCGATCTGGCCAAGCAAGGCCTCAAGGTGGACGTTTGCGGCTGTGTCGGCGCCGACCCCTCGGCCGAAGTGCTGCTGCAAAGTCTCGCCCAGGCCGGCGTCGATTGCCGGCAGATCCGTCGCCTTGCCTCGCATCCGACCAGCAAGACGGTTATCCTGCTGATTCAGGGTGAGGACCGCCGCTACATCCATGCCTTCGGCGCCAATGCCGCCTTCGGCGTCGATCAGATCCAGCGCGAGTGGCTCGATCAACTCAAAGTCTTCTACCTCGGTGGTCTGTTGGCGCTGCCCGGCATCCAACTCGACAAGCTCGCCGAGGTGTTCCAGTATTGTCGCCAGCGCGAGATCGTCACGGTTGTGGACGTGGTGGTCCCCCAGAACGTTGCCGGGATGGAGGCCTTAACGCCGTTGCTGCCCTACGTGGACTACTTCCTGCCCAATGACGACGAAGCATCCCGGTTGACGGGCTGCCACAACGTCGAGCAACAATTGGCGACTCTTCTCCAGCACGGTGTGCGAACGGCGATCATCACCCAAGGCGCCGCAGGCGCCGTGGCCGCCAGCGGCCGCGATCGTTGGCGTGTCGCGGCTCACCGGGTGGCATGCCTTGATCCGTCTGGCTCGGGAGATGCCTTTGCCGCTGGCATTGTCTGCGGGATCGTCCGCCGCTGGGACGTGCCCCGCATGCTCCGCTACGCGGCCGCACTTGGCGCCTCGGCCACGCGTGCCGTCGGCACCACCGATGGCGTCTTCTTCGCGGCCGATGCCGAGCGCTATTTGACCGAACATCCTCTGCCGGTTGTCCAAGCCCGATCCTCGGAGTGACGCCATGGAAGCCTCTCGCCGAAAGTTCTTGCAGACCGGTTTGACCGGCGCCGGACTGGCCTGGGCCAACACGGCCCTGCCTGCCGCGCTCGGGGCGAAGGGCAAGCCGATCGATTTTTGCGTCGCCTTGTGCAATCACTGGAGTTATATCGGCATCGGTTGGCAATTGGGCATCGAGTCGAACGTGCTGTCGCTGGTCGACGCCATGGAAATGGCCGACCGCCCGCCGTACGTAAAGAGTTGCATGAACCTCGACGCGCGGGCCTACGAGCTGGTGGCCGAAAAGTTTCCCGAGGTGACCCAGCGGCTGAAAAAATACCTCGCCGAGGGCAAAGTGGAACTGATCGGCGGCACGTATGGCCAGCCGATGGGCACCACCATCAGTGGCGAATCGAACATCCGTCAGATCGTCGTCGGGCGAGAAACGATTCGCAAGGCGCTGGACTATGACGTGCTGACGTTCCTCGAGGAGGAAGAGTTTTCCCATCCCCAGGTCCCGCAGATGGTCGCCGACGCCGGTTTCCGCTATGCCGGCTTGGCGCAACTCGACACCTGGGGCCGCGCGGGCTGTCCGATCCTCAACTGCAATGCCCTGCGCTGGAAGGGCATCGACGGCACGGCGGTGCTCGCGATTCCCCGCAATCCGCTCTTTGGTTTCGCGTCGGATATGCAGAAGCTCGTCGCCTCGCAGGACTTTCAGACGCTGGCCAAGCTCGGCATGCCGCTAATTTTTACCTGGCAGGAGTTCGGCTGGGAGTCGCCGGAAACGCCCGCCTACCTCCGCGCGCCGATCCGCTACCTGAAGATCGCCGAGAAGGCCCGCGTCGAGTTCGTAACGTTGCAGCAGTATCTCGAGAAGTACGGCGCCGGCAAGGTGCAAACAATCTACTTGCCGATGGACGCCTGGAACAAGTCGCTTACCTGGGGCCTCGGCGGCGACCAGATTCGCATCCTCGATCGCAAGGTCGAAGGTCTGCTGTTGGCCGCCGAACGCTTCGACGCCATCGCCGCGCTGCTGGGCGGAACCTCGCAGTCGGAACGACTCGATCAGGCCTGGAAGGATCTGATGACCGCCCAGAGCCACGACGTCGGGCTGTGCGAATACTCGCGCTGGCAAGGCTTTCCCAGCGGCCGCATGGCGCCGCTGGACCGGCTCGAGGATTTCCACAACTTTACCTGGGGCGCGATCGGCTACAATCATCTCGATGCGGCCCAGAAGCAAGGCCAGCAGGTCCTCGCCGCGGCGCTGACGACGCTGGCGGCGAAGATCGATTCAGCTTCCGTCGGCAAGGACCATCAGGCCGTCACCGTGCTGAATTCCAACGGCTGGCAACGAAGCGCTACGGCCCAAACCGGCCGTCTCTATCCGATTCCTCCTGGCACCAAACAGATCGTTCTCCGCGACCGCCAGGGACGCGTGTTGCCTTCGCAGTTGGTCAAGGTGGAAAAGGATCGCCACGGCAACCTGATCGTGGCCGACGTCCTCTTCCCCGCCAAGGCTGTGCCCTCGCTCGGCTACGACACGTATTCGCTGGAGTATGCTCGGCAAGAGGAGCCGATTGCCACGGACCTCCGTGTCGACGAATCGTCGTTGGTCCTGGAAAACGAGCATCTCCGCCTGGCGCTGGATGCGACCACCGGTGGCATCCTCAGCCTGATCGACAAGCATACCGGGGCCGAATCGCTGAAGACGGGCCAGGGACCGTACCCCGTGTTCCGCGGCCGGCCCAACCGCTCGATGCCGGATCGCGGCAATGCGCCAGAGAACTACGATAGTACAAAATCGAAGGCCACGCTGACCTGGATCGAGCGCGGTCCCCTCCGCGCGACGCTCCGCGCCGAACATCGTTGGCAGCATCTGACCTTCGAGACGCGGATCAGCCTCACGGCCGGCTCGCCACAGGTTGACGTGCTCACGCGGCTGCTGGCCTTCGTGCCGCCCAAAGTCGACAAGTCGGCGCCGGACATTGTCGAAGGCTACTGGCTCTCATTCCGCCCGGCCTTCGAACCGGTCTCGGTTCTTCGCGACTTTCCCTTCGGCGTCGAAGCGACCAAAAACAAGGCTTTTCACGCCTTGACGTTTGCCGATCTGCTCGGCCCGCAAAACGGTCTGCTGTTGCTGCACGCCGGCACGCAGTGGTTCCGTCGGGAGGCGGACGACGCCTTTTCCAATCTCCTGATGCGGGAATGGGAGTCGCACTTCAACAAGGAGTTCGGCTGGCCGATCTACTCCGAGTATCGCCACGCGTTGCGGCCGCATGCCAACCACCTCAGTAACGCCCAACGGCTGCAAGCGGCCGCCGACTTCTGTCAGCCGCTGTGGGTCTCGCTCGACAAACCGTCGTCGGGCGAATTGCCGCCGTCGAAAAGTTTTCTCGAAGTGAAGCCGGGCAGCGTTCAACTTACGGCCTTCCGCAAGAAGACTGGCGGCGGCCTGGAACTCCGCTGCGTCGAAGTCGAAGGCCGCAAGGCCGACGCGACGGTCACCATGAATCTATCGGTGTCGAAGGCCGTGGCAACCGACTTGCTTGGCAGGCCGCTCGCTCCGGCTACCTCCGGCAGCGCCTTGCAGTTTACCGCCGATCCCTGGAAAATACGCACGTTTGAGGTTACATAGTCTTGTTGAAACCTAACCAAGATCGCGACTTGTCATTCTGAGCGCAGCGAAGAATCTTCGTTACTTGCGGCAAGATCCTTCGCTCCGCTCAGGATGACTCACAAGGGTTTCAACAAAGCCAGATTACGTGGTAAGAACACTATGCGTTATGAAATGAAGATGCCCGACTTGGCCACTACCGATTCGGAAATCCGCATCGTTCGTTGGATGATCGAGCCGGGCGAGACGATTGAGCGCGGCCAGCCGCTGCTGGAAGTCGAAACCGACAAGGCCTCGATGGAAGTCGAATCGGTCGTAACGGGCCAACTTGCCGAGGTGCGGGCTGAAGTGAACGACGCCGTTTCGGTGGGCCAAGTGATCGCCGTGTTGGAGGTCCAAGGGGCCGCGGAAACGACCACCACCGAGCCGGTTGCACTGACGACTGCGGCGGCGGTTGCCAAGCCCGTGGCGGCCGCACCCGCCTCGAAAGCGCCGACGGCAGCTGACGCTCGTCCGCGCGGCATGTTCGCCCGCAATCGGGCCGCTGCGGGAGCGACGAGTTCCGCGTCTGCGATTCCTACTGCGCCAGCCAAGCAGGACGCCATTGAGCTTTCGCGGGCGCAGCGTGTGGCCGCCAAGCGATTGCTGGAAAGCAAGCAGTCGATTCCCCATTTCTATCTGCAGACCAGCGTCAACGTGACTCGCATGGCAGCCTATCGCCAAGCGTTGGCCGCCAAGAGACTCGCCTGGGACGCGTTCTATGTGTTGGCCGTCGCTCGGGCGTTGGCCAAGTTCGACCGGTTCCGTTGCCGCCTGGAAGGCGAGCGGCTAGTACCCATTGAAAGCGATGCGGTCGGTGTTGCCGCCGACATTGACGACGACCTGATCGTCGTGCCGATCGCCGCCGCTACGCAAAAGACCGTTGAGCAGATTTCCGACGAGATTCGCTCAGCGGTTGCCAAGTTGCGCTCAGGCGATCCCGAGTTGCGGCGGGTCTGCCCGGCGCGGATCACGATCAGCAACCTCGGCAGCCGGAACGTCGAGAGCTTCATCCCGATCATCAACCCGCCCGAGCCGGCGATTTTGGGCATCGGTCGCATGCAGCCGACCCCTGTGGGCCGCGACGACGGTACGGTAGCCGTCGAACCGCGCTGCACGATTACCCTCTGCGTCGACCATCGCGTGGCCAGCGGTTTGTACGCTGCGAAATTCTTAGAGGCGATCGTCGAAGAAGTCGAATCGTTTGTGGCCCTGCGGTAGAATTCGGAATGTATCGGTCGATGTAGTCCTCACACTGTGTGAGGACCAACGTGGCCTGGAGATGAAGCACATGAAACTGCCGATCGCTACACTCACTTGCGGCCTGTTGATTGCCGGTGGCTTGGCCGTGGCGGCTGAGACACTGAACGGTGTGACGTTCAACGTCGAGCCGGGGCACGAGTGGACGCCGCCGTTTGGCTTGGAGCGAGTTGGCCGGCCGCTGGATGCGGTGGTGGATGTGCCCGTGGGCGTGAAGCCAAGCGATCAGTACACGGTGGTTTCCTACCGCGATGGTCGCGAAATTGGCCGCCAAGTTGTGACGTTCCCCAAGATCCGGCGGGCCAAGCCCGAGTATCGTTTTGGCCGCGTTACGCTTTCTGATTGGCCAACCGAAGTTGCCTTGCTATTGAAGACCGATTCGGCATCGGAAGCCCAAGAGATCGCTCGGGCGAAGGTCACTCTACCGGCGTTCGAGGCCGAAGCAGTCGCCCGCACGGACAAGACCGTCAATCCGATCGACCTGGGCACGGTGTTTGTGCCGCACGACTGGTTGCTGCTGACCGGCGGGCAGACGGCCGAGGTGGATGTGGCCGCGTTGAGTCGCGATCGTGATCTCTCCCAAGCCTCGGTGGTCTGTTGGTATGAGTCTGCTCCCGAGAATCGCTTTTCCACGTCGTTGAACCTTCCTGCGAACGCGAAGCAGCAGGCGAAAGTGAGCGTCGGCCCCGCCTCCAAAACCCTCGACCACGACACGCTGCACGTGGCGATCAAAGATGGCCAAAAGGAAATCTGGCACAAGCGGATTCCCGTGATGCTGGTGCAGAAGAAGCCCGACTGGCCGGCTTTCGGTGCGGTGGCGACCAAGTTGCGCTACGATCTGCCGATCCCGGTCAATGGTGGCAAGCCGATCGACTACGACAAGGGTTGGGATCCGAAATTCCAGGATGTTGTCGCGTTCTTTCCTAACAGCGCGCGATTCGTCATCTGGCGAGGCTCGTCCTACTGCCCGTTCTGGGCCGGCCAAGGCAACACAGGCTTGTGCCATGAGTGGGCCGAGCTATGGGGACCACATATCCAGAATCCCAACGACTGCGTCGAGCCGCTACAAGACAAGGAGCTTCGCTACGGTCGGGCGGAGATCGTCGAATCGACGCCGGCTCGCATCCACCTGCGTTGGAGCTATCGCTCGTGTGACCTCGATTACAAAATCTGGGGCGATACGGCTACAGAAGACTACTACTTCTATCCCGACAGTTTTGGTACCCGCGTTTTGACGTTGGTCACACATCCCAACACGAACGCCGAGACGAGCGAGTTCATCATTTTCACGCCGCAGGGCGGCTACCCGTTCGACATTCTGCCGAAGAACATCGTCGACGTGATTTGGCCGCAAGGAAAGGCCGAATTCAAGTTCCCCTTGCTGCGCAGCGAACAGGCCGAGCAATGGGCGAAGCTCGACAGCGCTCCAAAGGACACGCCGCTGATTCATCGCATTCACATTGGCAAGAACGACCCTTTGGCGGTGGTGCAGTATTCGGCCCGCGGCAGCTCGCAAGACCTGCCTGGCTTCCCCGGCTTTTATGATCGAGGAGCGCAAGTCACACCAATGTACTGGGGCTCGCACTGGCCGTTGAGCCGCGGCTTCCCCACCCTGTTCTCGATCAACGATCGGATTCACCAGTCGCCGGGCCATAATTCGGCTTACCACTCGCTTTCGCCCAAGCCGCTGCACAGCGAGCCGGTCGAGATTGTAACGCCCGACGGAACCAAAAAGATGTTCGAACGAATCACCTACGACTGGTTGATCGGCATGACCGACGCCGGCGACGATCGGCTACGTCAATGGGCGCAGAGCGTGACCTATCCGGCCACGATTACGATCGAGGGCGATAGGGCAGGCAAGGTGACATTCGTGCCCGAGCGACGAGCGTTCGCACTAACGTTCGGCTCCGAGGCGGTCACGTTGAACATTACGCCTGTTGGCTGCACCGTGAATCCAGTGTTCGAGATTACCGGGGCATCGCAGAAGTTGGAGAGCGTCGTCTTGGATGGCCAAGAGGTGTCGGCCGAGAAGTACCGTTGGGACGGCCATGTGCTGTGGCTCGATGTCACGCTGACCAAGCCGGCCGTGCTGAAATTGCAGTTTGCCGCAGCGAAACAGAGCTAATTCAAGGTGGGCAATGCCCACCCTACGACTACTGATAACTGAAAACTGACCACTGAAAACTGTCCCCTAGGATCGAACGTGAGCATTGCACAAAAGACAACCAAGGCGCCGGCGTCGTTGGCCGGCTACGATCGCGAGTTTCTGCTAAGCCTCTATGAACGGATGGTTGCCATTCGCGAGTTCGAGGAGGGCGTGAAGTTTCTCTTCCTCGAAGGGATCATGCCGGGCACGATCCATCAGTGCCAAGGCCAAGAAGCCACGGCCGTCGGCGTTTGCTTCGCCCTGCGGCAGAACGACTTCATTACCTCGACGTTCCGCGGTCACGGCCACGCCTTGGCCAAGGGGCTGACGATGCAGGAACTGCTCGATGAGCTGTTCGGCGCGTCGACCGGCTGCTGCAAAGGCAAAGGCGGCAGCATGCACGTCGGCAATATGGACAAAGGCATGGTCCCCGGCATCGCCATCGTCGGTGGCGGTATTCCGCTGGCCGCCGGCATGGCCCTGGCGTTCAAGATGCAAAAGACCGATCAGGTGGCCGCGTGCTTCTTTGGCGATGGCGCGGTGGCCGAGGGCGCATTCCATGAAGGCATCAATATGGCGGCCATTTGGAAGTTGCCGGCGGTCTTCGTTTGCGAAAACAATCTCTACGGCGCGAGCACGCATGTCTCCAAAGTGATGTGCGATACGAACATCGCCCGCCGCGCGGCGGCTTACGGAATCCACACCCAGCAGGTCGACGGCAACGACGTGCTAGCGGTCCACGAGGCGGCCAAGGCGGCCGTCCAGCGCTGCCGCGAGGGTCAGGGGCCGGTGTTGCTGGAACTGCTGACCTATCGCCGCACGGGCCACTCGCGCCGCGATCCGTGCCATTATCAACCGAAGGACGAGCGCGAAGCCTGGGCGATGAAGGATCCGATCGACCGCTTCGCCGAAGTGCTGAAAGACGGCGGCCTGATCGACGATGCAGAGCTGCAGTGCATCAAGACCCGCGTGCTCGCCCAATTCCAGGCGGCCGTCGAGCTGGCCAAGCAGGCCCCGCAACCGACCGTCGCCGACTTAACTACCGATGTTCTTGCCTAAACCACTGACCACTGACCACTGATAACGCACCATGACCAAACGCTTAGGAATTGCCGAGGCATTGCGGGAAGCGATCGCCGAGGAAATGGAACGCGACGAGAGCGTCTTTTGCATCGGCGAGGACATCGCCATTCCCGGCGGATGGGGCGGCGCGTTCACCGTCACCCTGAATCTCGAACAGAAGTTCCCCGACCGGATGCTCAACACGCCAATCGCCGAGTTGGGCCTGTTTGGTGTCGCCTGCGGCGCTGCCATGATGGGCATGCGGCCAATCGCCGACGTCCAGTATGGCGACTTCTTGCTGCTGCCGATGGACCAGATCGTCAACAACATTGCCAAGATGCGCTACATGTCCGGCGGACAGATCCAAGTGCCGATGGTCATGCGGGCGCCGATCGGGGCCACCGGCCGCGGCAGCCAGCACGCCCAAAGCCTCGAACGCTATTTCATCGGCGTGCCAGGCATTAAGGTGGTCGCTGTTTCCACGGCTTACGACGCCAAAGGCATCCTCAAGGCGGCCGTCCGCGACGACAACCCCGTGATGATTTTCGAGCACAAATTGCTCTACGGCTCGAAGGGTGCCCGGGCGGAAAGCGGCGCGGTCGATGCCACGAGCGACATCCCGGAAGAGGATTACGTTATTCCGTTGGACAAGGCGGCCGTGCGCCGCGAAGGCAACGATGTGACGATCCTCGGCTGGCTGTTGATGGCCCACTTCGCGCAGCATGCGGCCGAGCAATTGGCCCAAGAAGGCACCAGCGCCGAAGTGATCGACGTCCGCAGCCTCGCGCCCCTGGATATGGACACCATCGGCGAGTCGGTGAAGAAGACCGGCCGCGTGGTAATCGTCGAGGAAGGCCCGAAGACCGGCTCGGTCAGTGCCGAGATTGCCGCCAGCATCATGGAACATTTTGGCGAGTACCTGCGTTGCCCGATTTGCCGCGTGTGTTCGGCCGATGTGCCGGTGCCGTTTACGCCGGTGCTGGAGAACGCCTATCGCCCGGACGCCAATCGGATCATCGAGGGCGTGCGGCAGGTGATGCAGTTTTAGTGGTGAGTGGTGAGTGGCCGGAACCGTGTTCGGTACGGAGAGAACAGGTGTCATTCCGAGCGAAGCGAGGAATCTTGCCGCAAGCTCTTTCACGGTGACCATGCGAGCGAGAGCCCCGGCCAGATCCTGCTCCCGCTCAGGATGACAGAGATGAGCATTGCAAGGTGGCCGGTGCCCGCCCTACGACTGGCCCAACTGACAACTGAAAACTGACAACCGAGAACCAATCATGATCAGCCGCGACGACCTGAAGCGTTATCAATGCGAAGCCCTGAAGTTGTTCCAGCAGGCGAACCTCGTGATCACGCCCGAGGAGGCCGAGCGGATCGAAATTGCCGACTTCGGTCTGAGTCAGTTCGAGCAGACCGGGCTGGGCGTGCTGGTCTATGTGAACACCCAGCGGTGCTGCGCCAAGGAGTTAGCGATGTGGCCGCGTCAGACGTGCCCCGAGCATCGTCACCCCAACGACGGCGCCGAACTGGGCAAGGAAGAGACCTTCCGCTGTCGTTGGGGCCAAGTGTTCCTCTACGTCGAGGGGGCTCCGACCGCCGCACCGCAGTGCAAACCGCCGGCGGGCCGAGAAGAGGCTTATACCGTGTGGCACGAGGTCGTCCTGAACCCGGGCGACCAGTACACGCTGCTGCCCGACACGAAGCACTGGTTCCAGTCGGGCGACCAAGGGGCCGTGGTCTCCGAGTTCTCCACTCGCAGCCGCGACGACACCGACATCTTCACCGACCTGGAAATCCAGCGGGCAACGCGGGTCGTTTAGGGACGCACGGCCTGGCACCCTTTGTCCGCCCACCCACCCCTCACAACCGGCATCTCCCCGCGGCCGCCGCACCCGCCGGCTCCGAAGGCCAGCAAAAGCCAGTTTTCTTCTCTCTTGGGGGCCGTGGGCACGTGCCGATATCACACAATCTAATACAACGGTAACCGAGTTGCAGCGCAAGTCGCATCGGCGATCATTCGGGGGACTTCCGCACCGTAAGTTGCTTGAAGCCCTGGGGCTGGGTGTGTTATTATAAAATGCTTAACGGCCATCTAAGCTTTGCATCATTGACTTTCATCTCCATCGTGCCAGGCCGTTGACGCAGATTTCTGCCCCAGAAATCGGTCTGTAGCGACCGAGTTCGGTGCTGCTGCTGCGCGCCGCTCCACGAATCGACAGCCTTAGTAGGAATCCCAATATGCAAGTCTCCGCGGACCAGGCAAAGTGTTGCGGTTGCGAGGAAGCGACCGAAGAACAGTTGCTTCTGCAACTGGACGACGTCTTGAAGGAGTACGCCGATCTGCCCGGCGCGCTAATCCCCGTGCTGCAGATCGCCCAGGCGATGTTCGGCTACCTGCCCGAACCGGCCCTGAAGAAGATCGCCCTGGCGCTGAACAAGCCCTATAGCGAGGTGGCCGGCGTGGTCGGCTTCTACTCGTTCTTTACCACCGTTCCCCGCGGCAAGCACCTGGTCCGCGTCTGCCTCGGCACGGCCTGCTACGTCCGTGGCGGTAAGCAGGTGCTGGCGGCTTTGAAAGATGCCCTGCGAATTGAAGTTGGCGAGACCAGCTCGGATCGGCTGTTTTCGTTGGATGTCGGTCGTTGTTTCGGGGCGTGCGGTTTGGCGCCCGTGATCATGATCGACGACGACGTCCACCAACGGGTAAAGCCGGCCCAATTGGCCAAGATTCTCGATCAATATCGCGATAACCACGCGGCCGGCAACGGCAACGGAGGCAGTGACGAATGACAACGAAGATTGCCAACCTCAAGGAACTAACCGCGCTCCGCGACGCCGAACGCCAGGAAAACGCCCAGCTCTCGGCCAGCGGCCACAAGTGCATTCGCATCTGTCTTGGTGCAAGCTGCATCGCTTCGGGCGCCTTGAAGATCAAGGAGTCGCTGGAAAGCGAAATCGAAGAGCGGCAGTTGCAGGACAAAGTGACCATCGTCGGCACCGGCTGCTTGGGCCCCTGCTCCGGCGGACCGGTCCTGATGATCGACGACGTCTTCTACGAAAAACTCAAGCCGCAAGACGCCAAGGACCTGGTGGTCGACCACCTTGGCCGCGGCAAGGTGGTCGAGCGTTTGACCCACAAGCGGCCCGACGGTCGCTCGATGGCCACGGCCGGCGACATGGACTTCTTCAAGCGCCAGAAGAAGATCGTGCTGCGGAATTGCGGCGTGATCGATCCGCAGCGGATCGAGGATTACATTGCCCGCGACGGCTATCAGGCCCTGGCCAACACGCTAGCGGCCAATAATCCCGAGGTCGTGCTGGAAACGATGCGGACCTCGGGTCTTCGCGGTCGCGGCGGCGCCGGCTTCCCCACCTGGCGCAAGTGGAAGTTCACTCGCGAGGCCGCGGGCACGCAGAAATACGTGGTCTGCAACGCCGACGAAGGCGATCCGGGCGCGTTCATGGACCGCAGCGTGCTTGAAGGCGATCCCCACAGCGTCATCGAGGGCATGGCCATCGCCGCTCACACGATCGGCGCGCAGCAAGGCTACATCTACGTCCGCGCCGAGTACCCGCTGGCCGTCGAGCGTCTCAAGATCGCGCTTGGCCAGGCCCGCGAGCGCGGCCTGCTGGGCAAGAACATCCTCGGCTCGAAGTTCGACTTCGACCTCGAGATCCGCATGGGCTCCGGGGCCTTCGTCTGCGGCGAAGAAACCGCCTTGCTCACCTCGATCGAAGGCAATCGCGGCGAACCGCGCCCCCGCCCGCCGTTCCCCGCCCAGCAAGGTCTTTGGGGCAAGCCGACCGTACTGAACAACGTCGAAACCTACGCCAACGTCCCCGCCATCATCCTCAACGGTGGACAGTGGTACGCCGCCCACGGCACCGAGCGCAGCAAAGGCACCAAGGTCTTCGCCCTGGCCGGCGCGATCAAGAACTCGGGCCTGGTCGAAGTCCCCGTTGGCATGCCGCTAGGCGATCTGATCTATGACATCGGCGGCGGCATCCCCGGCGGCAAGGAATTCAAAGCCGCGCAGATGGGCGGACCGTCCGGCGGCTGCATTCCCAAACACCACCTCAACGTCCCGCTCGACTACGAGTCGCTCTCCGAGTTGGGCGCGATCATGGGCTCCGGCGGCCTGATCGTGATGGATGAGGATAGCTGCATGGTCGACGTCGCCCGCTACTTCATGGAGTTCGTCCAGGAAGAATCGTGCGGCAAGTGCGTTCCCTGCCGCGTCGGCACCAAGCGGATGCTCGAAATCCTCAACCGCATCTGTGAAGGCCACGGCGAAGAGGCCGACGTTGAACGGCTGATCGAGTTAGGCGAGATGGTCAAGGACACGTCGCTGTGCGGCCTGGGCCAAACCGCCTCGAACCCGGTGCTGTCTACGATCCGCCACTTCGGCCAGGAATACGTCGAGCACATCCGCGACAAGCACTGCCGTGCGGGCGTTTGCCCGGCGCTGGTGAATGCCCCCTGCTCGAGCGCCTGTCCGGCCAACGTCGATATCCCCGGCTATGTGTCGCTGGTGGCCGAAAAACGCTACGCCGAAGCCCTCAGGCTGCACCGCGAGCGCAACCCGTTCGCGGCCGTCTGCTCGCGAGTCTGTTTCCATACCTGCGAAGACAAGTGCCGTCGCACGACGCTCGACGCGCCCGTCTCGATTCGCGGCATCAAGCGGTTCATGGTCGACCAGGAAGTCACCATCCAACTGCCCGAGGTCCGCGAGAATCCGCAGAACGCCAAGCGGAAGATCGCGATTATTGGCGCCGGCCCGGCCGGCCTCTCGTGTGCGTACTTCCTCGCTCGCCTGGGCTATCGGCCGAAGATTTTCGAGTCGGAACCGCGTCCCGGCGGCATGCTCGTGCAAGCGATTCCCGCTTATCGGCTGCCGCGCGAAATCGTCGCCCGCGAAGTCCGCATGATCGAGCACATGGGCGTGGATATCCTCACCGATATGGCCCTCGGTAAGGACATTACCTTGAAGAGCCTGCGGGCCGAAGGCTATGACGCCGTGTTTCTCGGCGTCGGCGCGCCGCAGGGCGTGGGCCTGGGCATGCCCGGCTCCGACGCCGAAGGCATCACCGACGCCCTCTCGTTCCTGCGGACCTACAACCTCCGCGGCTCGGTGCCGGTGGGCAAGAACGTGGTCGTGATCGGCGGCGGCAACTCGGCCATCGACGCCGCCCGTACGGCCCTGCGTCTCGGTGCCGAAAAGGTCACGGTCGTCTACCGTCGCAGCCGCGAAGCCATGCCCGCCTACGAAGAGGAAATCGAAGAGGCCGAGCATGAGGGCGTGCAACTCAAACTGCTGACCGCGCCGGTCGAAGTCGTCGTCGAGGGCAAGCGCGTCGCCGGCATCAAGTGCGTGCCGATGCGACTCGGCGAGTTCGATCGCTCCGGCCGTCGTCGTCCCGAGGAAGGCGGTGATGCCTTCGTCATCCCGGCCGACCACGTGCTGGTGGCCATCGGCCAAACGCTCGATCTGCAGAAGATCAGCAACAGCGTCACCCTCGAGTCGCGCAATCAGGCGTTCATCCAGGTGAACCCGGTCACCGGCCAGACCTCGGAGAAATGGATCTTCGCTGGCGGCGACGCCGTTACCGGCGCCTCCTCGGTCGTCGAAGCCGTCGCAGCGGGTGAACGAGCGGCCATGGGCATCGACCAGTATCTCACTGGCCAAACGCACGCCTTCTGGCGCGAAACCCATGAGGTCGATACGGCCTTCGATCCGGACGCCGAACCGTCGGACGTTCCACGCGAGAAGCTCAATTTGATCCCGGTCGAACGGCGGCGGAACAATTTTGCCGAAGTCGAACAGCCCTGGTGCGAGTCGGTGGCCGTCGGCCAAGCCGGCCGCTGCCTCCGCTGCGACTACGGCAAGCGGTGCCCGAATCACGCGGAAGAAGCGGCAACCCACAACTGACAACTGATCACTGACCACTGATAACTTCCCATGCCCAAACTCACCATCAACAACATCCCCGTGGAAGTGCCCGAGGGAACCACGATCCTGGCCGCCTCGCGACAAGCCGGGGTGAAGATTCCCACGCTCTGCTACGTCGAAGGCCTTAAAGCGATCGGCGCCTGCCGCGTCTGCGTCGTCGAACTGGAAGGCGCGCGGAACCTCGTCGCCTCCTGCTCGATGCCCGTGGCCGAAGGCATGAAGGTGCTTACCAACAGCCGCCGCGTCCGCGAGGCCCGTCGGGCGGTCGTCGAACTGCTGTTATCCGAGCACAACGGCGAGTGCCAGACCTGCGACCGCAACGAAGATTGCGAACTCCAGGCCTTGGCCGCCGAACTGGGCATCCGCGAAATCTCCTATTCCGGCGAACGCACCCGCAAGCGGATTGACTCGTCGACTCCCGCCCTGATGCGCGACAGCGGCAAGTGCATCAAGTGCCGCCGCTGCGTGAGCGTCTGCATGGAGACGCAAAACGTCGGTGCCTTGTTCCCGCAAAACCGCGGCTTCGAGACCGTCATTGGCCCGGCCTTTAACCACGACCTGAATACGGTCGCCTGCGTGCAGTGCGGCCAGTGCGCGGCCGTTTGCCCGGTGGGCGCGATCACCGAGCGCGACCAGATCGAGGAAGTGTGGAAGGCACTGGACAAGCCCGACAACCACGTGATCGTGCAAACCGCTCCGGCAATCCGCGCCGCGTTGGGCGAGTGCTTCGGCTACGCACCCGGCACGCTCGTCACGGGCAAGATGGTCGCCGCCCTGCGTCGGCTCGGCTTCCGCGCCGTGTTCGACACCAACTTCGCCGCCGACCTGACGATCCTCGAGGAAGGCACGGAGTTGCTCACGCGGCTCAAAGCGGCGCTGACGGGCAACGGGAGCCACGGGGCTGAGGACGCGAAGAGTTTAGCAGCCGCCGGCGCGGCGGCTCATGAAGATCACGCCGCCCCCCTGCCCATGTTCACCAGTTGCTCGCCGGGCTGGATCAAGTTCATGGAATACTACCACCCCGACATGTTGGCCAACCTGTCGACCTGCAAGTCGCCGCAGCAGATGTTCGGGGCCATCGCCAAGACCTACTACGCCGCCAAGTTGAACAAGAAGCCGGAGCAAATCGTGGTCGTTTCGATCATGCCTTGCACGGCGAAGAAGTTCGAGTGCCAGCGTCCGGAGATGGACATTAGCGGCACCCGCGACGTCGATATCGTGCTCACCACGCGCGAGCTTGGCAAGATGATCCGCGCCGCCGGCATCGACTTCCAAAGCCTGCCCGACGAAGAAATGGACGCCCCGCTGGGTCTCTCCTCGGGTGCCGCCGACATCTTCGCCAACACGGGCGGCGTGATGGAAGCCGCGTTGCGCACGGCCTACGAAATCGTCACCGGCCGCGAATTGCCGGCCGAAAATCTCCACGTCGCGCCGATCGAAGGCCTGGCCGGCGTCAAGGAAGCGTCGCTGAAGGTCGAGAAGGTCAAGCCAGAGTGGAAGTTCTTGGAAGGGGCGACGCTCAACGTGGCCGTGGCCCACGGCCTGAGCAACGCGCAGCGGGTGATCGGCGCAATTCGTTCCGGCGAGAAGCAGTATCACTTTATCGAAGTGATGACCTGCCCGGGCGGCTGCATCGGCGGCGGTGGCCAACCGCGCTACACCAACAACGACGTGCGCCAGGATCGCATCAACGCCATCTACCGCGAAGACGAAGGCAAGAAGCTCCGCAAATCGCACGACAACCCAGACGTGGCCAAGCTTTACGAAGAGTTTTTGGGCCGCCCGCTGGGCGAGAAGTCGCACGAACTGCTGCACACCAAGTACACCCCGCGCGACCGGGTGTAAAGGCCCTTGTGCCTATTCACCTTCTTGTCCCCTCTCCCTTTGGGAGAGGGCCAGGGTGAGGGGCGAGTCATTCTCGTGTCACTGCTTCGCAGAAGCAGTGCGGGGCGATCGAGACCCTCTCGCCACTGCTCGTTCCGAGCAGCGGCACGCGGGCTGGCAGGCTGTGGCAGCCGTCATGCCGAGCGAAAGCGAGGAATCTTGCCGCAAAGCCTCTTTCCCCTGCGATCCAGATCCTTCGCTTCGCTCAGGATGACAGACGCATTCAGGAGCAGCAGCTAGCGCACCTGGATGCGAAAAGAACTGGTTCTCGCCAAGGGGCCAAGTCGCAAGGTAGCGACGATCGAATCAGCACGTATTTCTTTGCGGCTTGACGAGCGGTCCTATTGCTTCGCGAACTTCGTAATCTTTCTGGACAAAAAGGGGTGGGGCTCGCTAGCGCTCGACCCACCCTACGTGCTCAGTATTAAGAATACTGCTAGCTCCACCGGTGTTCCGGCCGGGTGAGAATCTCGTTCAACACGATCGCCTGGCGCATCGAATCCGGGTTGGCGAACAGATCGGCCCACTCGATTCCCCCCGAGCTGTCAGCAGCAACGGGCGCGGCAAACTGCGACGAGGCCGTCGGGCCCGAACCGGCTTGCGCAGCAGCGGAGCCGGCTCCCAAGTCCCCGAGCTGGTGATCAAACACCTGCTGGAGGTGTTGGTCGATATCGCGGGTGACATCGTCCACAACTTCCTTGCCCATGCTGGTACCTCGCCGGGTAAACTCGTCCTCGTTCAAATACCGCTGGACATGATCCTCCACGCGTTCGTCGAGCGGCTTGAGCTCCGCCACTTCGTTCGGCACCGCTTCGTTCGGCACCGCTTCGGCCGGCACCGCCTCGGCCGGCACCGGCTGCCGCTGGGGCTGACGTGTTGGGCGATCGGCCTGCGGCGCGACTTCGCGAGGTCGCTTCGCTCCTGCCCGGCGCTCCTGGGCCCGCCGCAAGAAGTTTTCGATCTCATCGGCCACGTCGGCCGGCACGGGCCGCTGGGCTGGGTTCGGCTTTGGTTTCGCGCCCGCCGCCGCCGGCGGCTGCTTCTCGCGGAACTTTGCCAAGAACTGCCCGAGGCCCGCCAAGGCCGTAATGATCAGGATCACTACGATCTCAATCAAATCGGCGTTAGCAGCGATGAGAACACTCATCCGGTATTGCTCGTTTTCCGGCCGACCGGGGTCATGCCCACCTTGGCAATGGATGATCGCATGTCGGTGTCAGCCTGAATATTTCGCAGCCTGTAATAATCCATCAACCCGAGCTTGCGGGAATTGAACGCTTGGGCGATGGCCCTCGGCACTTCGGCCTCGGCCTCGACGACTTTGGCTCGATTCTGCTCGATTTGGGCGATCATTTCCTGTTCCTCGGCGACCGCCATCGCGCGCCGGCCTTCGGCGTTCGCTCGGGCGACCCGCGTGTCGGCCTCGGCCTGATCGGCCTGCAATCGGGCGCCGATGTTTTCGCCTACGTCCACGTCGGCGATGTCGATCGACACGATCTCAAAGGCCGTTTGCGCGTCGAGTCGTCGCCCCAACACGGTCTTCGAAATCCGATCCGGATTCTCCAGCACCTCGAGGTGCGACTTGGCCGTCCCGATCGCGCTCACGATCCCCTCGCCCACGCGGGCAATAATCGTTTCTTCCGTGGCCCCGCCAATCAACTGCCGCAGGTTCGCCCGAACCGTCACCCGGGCTCGGACCTTCAATTGTATGCCGTTCTGGGCAACGCCGTCGAGCGAATCCTTGTTCGTCCCACGCCCCGGGCAATCGATCACTTTCGGATTAACGCTTGTCTGCACCGCCTCCAACACGTTGCGGCCCGCCAAATCGATGGCCGCCGCCAGTTTGAAATCCAACTCGGTCAGTTTCGCCTTGGCTGCCGCGATCAGGGCCCGGATCACCAACGGGACATTGCCGCCGGCCAGATAGTGGGCCTCCAAGGCCCGCGAGGTCACGCCATGCTCGTCGCCAATGCCAGCCTGGACCGCCATGATCTTGCTGCGGACGATCACCGCCGGGTTGACCTTGCGAAAGGTCATCCCCAACAAATCGAACATGCCGATCCCGGCCCGAGTCGTGACCGACTGGATCCACAAGCGAAAATAGCGGGCGAAGACGGCGAACAGCACCATCGCCAAAATCAGCAGGGCAATGATCCCGATCACAGTCAACGCTTGCCAGGTCTGACGATCAAGTACTTGGGCGAGCATCATCGGCGACTCCGGAGACCTTGTTGGCTCAGCTTCAGGGCGAATACAGTCTAGCGCGGGGGGGGCCACTGCTGGCTAGGCCTACACGGTCTGCCACCCGGCGCTGCTCGACTTTCCAGTCGTACGACGCCCCTAACATCCCCCGGCGACTAGCTCCTGTCAAGCGGGGGGATTTCAAAGGGGTCCTCGTATGTTTGCTCCAAGGGATTGCTCTCGGTCACTAATTTTTCGTCGGCGATCGGCCGCACCACCACCTCGTGACCGCGAACGGCCACAATCTCGACCGCCTGACCGACCTCGATCGGCATGCTTTCACTGACGGCGTCGATGGTCTGACCATCGATCTGAACCACGCCGCTAAGCAGCATTTTGCTCTTTGCCCGACCGCGTCGGCCAATCAGGCTCTTCCAGTATTCCTTTTCTGGGTCCTCCGGCAGCACTTCCTTGCTCGTCGGCGCGCCGAGCAGCAATCGCCGCCCCATCGGGGTCCTCGGCAGGACGCGAAAGGCCGTTACCACGACCGTCGGCAGACCGATCAGGGCTCCGATCGAGATCATGGTGCCGACGACCGGGTTTTGACGAAAGCCCATGATCACCGCGCCGACGACCGACGCCACCGACAGGAAGCCCAAAATCCCCGCCGAAGTGAAAAAAACTTCCATCACCGCCAGGGCGATGCCCACCACCAGCAACAGACAGGCCCAAACCCAAGGTTCGATCATGAGTCGGTGGAAAATCGAAAGGGGTCGTGTGAGCGGCCAGTCCGACCGCATGCCACTAGATAGGGGGTGGACGCTTACGCCACCATAACCAATGCTACATTAGTGACTTGCAGCAAAGGATGCAAGGTTCCCCCCGCAGCGGAAACTATAGCTATGGCCATGATATTGCCAACCCCCCGCCAACCGCCTGGGGCCGACCAGGGCGCGACCAGCATCGACTGGTCCGGCGCGTTGCGGAAGCATGGACAGTGGCTGCGCACGGTGATCTGTGCCCGACTCGGGGAGCCCCAGGCCGTCGACGAGGTGTTGCAAGAGGTGTCGCTGGCCGCCGTCCGGCAGAAGGCCCCCTTGGCCGACCCGGAAAAAATTGCCCCCTGGCTCTATCGCCTGGCAGTCCGGCAAACGCTCCTCTACCGGCGAAAGCAGGGACGTCGGCGGAAGTTGATCGACCGCTATGCCGAACGGCTCCAGCCCACCGAGGCCGACCAGCGCGAACTCGACCCGCTCGGCTGGCTGCTGGCCGAGGAACGGCGCAACCACGTCCGCACGGCCATGGCACGCCTCGCCCGACGCGACTCGGAAATCCTGATGTTGAAATACAACCACGACTGGAGTTACCAAGACTTGGCAACGCACCTGGGGGTCAGCGAAAGCGCCGTGGAAGCCCGCCTGCACCGCGCCCGGCAGCGTTTGCGCAAGGAACTGGCGGCCTTCGATGTCACCGAAGCCACCGCCTACTAAAGGACTCAATGAACGAGTGCTAGGCAACAGCCATGAACGAAAACCTGAACCAAGAACGTCTCGACAAGTTGGTCGATGGTACCTTGAGCGAAGCCGAACGGCGGCAGTTGCTGATGAGTCTCGACGGGCAGCCCGACGGCTGGCGTCGCTGCGCGCTGGCCTTCCTCGAGGCTCAGTGTTGGAAGGAAGCGTTCCGCGGTTTGGACGCGCCGTCATCCACATCGCTGAAGGCCGATACCTTGCCGCCGGCCGACCGTCTTTCAGACAGCGGCGAAGCGACGCTGGCGTCGAGAACCGCCAGGCGTTCCCCTTGGCGGAGCCGTGCCGAAACCCTGCTGGCCATGGCGGCCAGTTTTCTCGTCGTGCTGTGGCTCGGTTCTTGGGCCCAGCGCGCCTGGCGTGGCGAAGGACTGCCTGGTTCGTCGGGCGAGGTCGCTCGTACCCAGCCGCCGCGATCCATTCCCGTCGATCAAAGCCAGCCTCGCCCGATTGCGACCCCTGCCGCCAATCCCTGGCGCGTGGTCACCGTCTCGTCGCCCTCAAACGGGCGTTCTGTGAAGTTGCCCGCCGTGGAGCGCAATCGGCTCGACGAGCAGTGGCTGCGGAGCGTGGGGCCGGCAATGCCCGATGAAGTGCTGCAAGCCTTGAACCGGTCAGGGCATCAGGTCGAGCAGCGGCGCGAGCTAGTGCCGTTCCCGTTGCCCGATGGCCGGCGGTTGGTCGTGCCCGTCGATCAAGTCGACGTCCATTACGTTGGCAACGAAACCTACTAAGACCGGCTGAAAGCATGAGACCCGCTTTTTTTCGAGGTCACGAAAGATCCGGCAAGCCGTGGCAACTTAAGGTGTGAAGCAGGCGGAATTTGAAATCCAGAAGTCAAGATTCTCAGTGCGGGGCTTTGAGCGCGGAAGTGTGAGTGGCCAGAAAAACGGCAAAACGAAGGGAAAAGGAGTATCGTATGTTCAAAGCTCGTGCACTGGTTGGCGTATTGGCATCGTGGGCTCTGCTTGTCGGCGTAGCATTTGCCCAAGCGACCGCTGATTCTGTATCGGCGTCTGGATCGGATCAGGCCGTGACCGTGACCGTTGTCTCCGATGGCGCACCGGACACTGGCTTCGGTGTGGCTTACGGTTCTGTGGTGATTGGCGAATACTGGGTAGGCCTGCAATGCTATCCGGCAACGCCGCCCCTGCGAGCCCAACTGAATCTGCCCGAAAAGCAAGGGCTGGTCGTGGCCACGGTGGTGCCGGAAAGCCCGGCCGCCAAAGCGGGCATCGCGAAACATGACATTCTGATGAAAGCTGGGGAAAAGGCCCTCGCCTCCCCCCGCGATCTGGTCGAGGCCGTCGACGCCGCCAAAGGCAAGGCCCTGAAGATCGAGGTGATTCACAGTGGCGCGCGCAAGACGGTCGAGGCCACGCCCACCAAACGTCCTGAACGCCTTCATGCTATGCCGCAACAACGCGGCGAACGGCCCGACATCGAAGTGATGCAAAAGTGGGTTGAGGGGATGCAGTCCGGGGAGCTGGGCGAGGCCCGCACTCCGTTCCGGTTCCGCATCTTCCACCCCGGGGCGATCGTTCCCAAGGACGTGCTCGTGAAACGCCCCTTCCCCGCCAACCTCAACGTCGTCATCAGCAAGGAAGGGGACCAACCGGCAAAGATTACCGTCAAGCGCGGCGACCAAAAATGGGAAGTGACCGAGAAGGAACTCGACAAGTTGCCGGCCGACGTTCGTCCGCACGTCGACCAATTGCTGGGCCGAGGCATCTTCGGCATCGTCAGCGCCGGCAAAGCCTTTGATGTGCTTCCCGACATTGCCCCGCTTCCTCCAATGGCCGCCGAAGGGCAGTTGCCTCCGCCGATGCGAATTCCGCTGGATCCGCGCATGGAAAAACGCTTTGACGAGCTGAACCAGCGAATTGACAAGCTCTTCCAGGCGATGGAAGAGATGCGTGAAGGAAAGAGCGAGAAGAAGAAGTAGCAGCCACACGCAGCAGTAGCAGTCGAGAGCCGAGGCGATAGGAAATTGGCAACCGGAAGACCGTCTTCCGGTTGCTGACGACCTATCGCCTCTCGCCTATTGCCGGCTTCTCAACTCCAACCGCACCACCTCCGGCGGACAGCGCCAGCGGACGGGAATGTCGCTGGAGATTCCCCGCGAAATGTGCAGCACGGTCGGCGGCACGTCGTAGACACCGGCCAGATAACGAACGCCGCGAGCGGATGGCGAGAACAAGGCTCCCAACGCCGGCAGGTGAATCTGTCCGCCATGCGTGTGACCCGAGAGCATCAGGTCGATCTCCCGCCGCCGCGCCCAGCCAAGTTGATCGGGGCTATGGGCCAAGGCGATGCACAGGCCATCCTTCCCAGGCGTCCGCTTCCTATCACCAGCGTGCTTGAACCACGGCCGCTCGTTGCCACAGAGCGACACGTGCTGGCCGTTGATCTCAATCCGCCGCCATTGTCCGCCAAGGTCCACCAAGCCCATTTGCCCAAGCGTCTGGCGGAGTCGCGACGAATCGACTCGCAAGTCATGGTTGCCGAGAATGAAATACACCCCGTGGCGCGCTCGCAACTGCCCCAGCGTATCGCCCAACCAATCGAAGCAATCTGGCGAATCGAGGACGTCGCCGGTGATCGCGATCAGATCGGGCTCCAACTCGTTGCTCACCCGCACCACCTCGCGAAAATAGGTCTTGCCGATCCGGCCGGTGAAGTGCAAGTCGGACAACTGAACAATCGAAAGCCCGTCGAGGGCGCTCGGCAGGCGAGGCAACTCCAGCGCCCGCTCCGTAATTTGCAGGCGAAGAATTTCGTTGAAGGGCCAGCGGGTGACCCGATGGTGGTTCGATTCGTCCCGGTCTCCTCCGCTCGGCTCAACCTCCAATTGCGTCATCCGCCTGCCATCATAGCGAACCACCGACGGCGTCCGTTGCAGCCATCGCATCACGGCCAGTCGGACGAGGGTAATCGCGCCAATCAAGCCGCAAGCAATGGCGTAGCCCGTGATCAAGCGTTGCCGCCAACCACCGTCGCCGCTGCCGTCTTGGAGACCGCCCCCAATCAGCGGTCGGCCTTGGAAGAACCAAGCGAGCAGCGCCACCGGAATCGCGGCCGCGAGAACAAAGAACACCAATGTGATGCGTTTGATGAGCGGGCGAGGAATGTTCACTGCATGCAGTCGGTTCACCAGCCCGATCCAGAGGAAGCCGTGGCCGAGGAGAACGAGAAGCAGCAGAAAAGCGTCAGTGATCATGCTCACCCAAGAGAATCGCTTGCCTTCTCGTCGCTCGCTCAGAAAACCCGGCAGCTCAACCTTGAGTGACCGGACGGGGGCTCTTGATGATCTGCTCCACGGCGGCGAGCAGTTGGTCGAGGCGGAAGGGTTTGTAGAGAACGGCCTGCAATCCTGCCTGCCGCGCTTTGACCAGCGAATGCCCCGGATCCCAGCCGAAGCCCGTCATCAATACCAACGGCGGCGTCTCCATGATTTCCTGCAACTTCAGCAGGAACTCGTAGCCGGTGAAGTCGGGCAGGCGAATGTCGGAGATGATGACGTCATACTCCTGCCCTGCCATTACCGCGCGAACCATGTAGAGCGCCTCGGCCCCGTCATGCGCCGTCTCGACAACGCAACCGTAACGCTCCAGCAGGTTGTGCGCGGCGCTGCGCACGTTCTCGTCGGCGTCCACCACCAGAATCCGCCGCCCACGCATCATCGGCCGTTCTTCGACCTGCATCGTCGCCGGCAAGGCCTCGGCCGGCGCCATCTTCTGGCCAACCTTCTGAATCACCTGCTTAATGTCACGGGCGTTGCGAAGAATCCTTTGAAGACGTTCGGCCACCTCAGGTTGGTGGCCGATGTACCGCTCCATCACGCTTACCGCGTCGTTGAGAATCTCGTCGACTGGCAAGGCTACCGCGCTGTGAATCGCCTCGACGCTCTCGGCTGCCGTTGTTACTTTTTCGGCGACCAACAGCTCAAGCGTATTCAACGCCGCCGCCACGTCGCGGCAGAAAATCTCCAGAAACTGCAAGTCGCTCTCGGTGAACGCCCGCGGCTCGGGGCTCTCGACATTGAACGTGCCGATCACCTGATCATGCATCAACAGCGGCACGGTCAACGAACTCTTGGCATCGGCCACGCCGGGCAGGTAGAGCGGGTCCTCGGTTGTATCTTCACACAAGTAGCTCTTGCCGGTCGCCGCCACGAAGCCCGTCACCCCGTTGTTCTGCGGTTGGGCGTACAGCACCCGATTGGCGGCTTCCTCGGCGATGCCCATCGCCAACAGCGGCTCGAGCCGGCCCGTCTTCTGGTCCAACAGGCGAATCTCGACCACATCGAAGTGCAGCAAGTCGCGCGTGAAATGCAAAATGTTCGATTTCAGCAGCTCGATGCGGTCTTGCACGGCCATGTGCGTGATTTCGCTCGGCGCGAGATCCGCCAATTCCATGCCGGCTTGGTGGATGGCCGCCATCTTCTGCTGCTGGTGCACTTCGTTGGTCACGTCGCGGACATTGACGATCAAGTGCCGGGGCACACTCCCTACTTCGCGAACCGGCGCCGCATGCACGTGGTAATAATGCGAATCACCACTGCGAAGGGTCGAACTGGTCGCCTGACCCGTGGCCAACGCGGTGTGGAAGGGGCAAAAATCGGGGCCCAAAATCTCCGGGCTACCGAGCACCGAGTAAAAGTTCGATCCAATCACCTTCTCGCAATCGGCCCATTCGCACAGCCGGCGATTACTCCAGATGATCGAGTTGTCGCTATCCAGCAGTACTACCCCGTCGGGCATCCCTTCGAGAATCTGCTCGTTCTGCAGCAGCTTTCCGAGTTCCAGGGCGTCCTGCAGATACTCCGAGGAGACATAAACCCCGGAAAAGGTCTCCCGAGCCAGGTGTGCCAGGGCCCTCAACGGATTGGCGGCGACTACCGCTTCATGGGAGGAGGCAGCTCGAGCCAGCAATTGCTCGGCATTCTCGCGGGAATCACACACCAGGAGGATTCTAGGTTTCGCGCCCAATCGTTCGTACTCCAAACGCTTCTGAAGTCCGAGCTTTCGCCTTATTGTTTCCCGCGAATTCGTCATGACCCATTATATGGGTATCACCGGGCCCAAACAACCAGGCTGCTCCGAGTTGCCCTTCCTCAGCTTCCATCGGCCTAGTGCAACACGCATATTTACCGCCACTTGCTTAAAACACCCTGGTTCGCTCGGTGTTGCCCCACGTTTCTCCGCTATGGCTTGTACAGCAGTTATCGTCGGAAGTCCAAGCGATCGTGCGCCGGCAAGCAAGCCACTAGTGCGGGGGATTGCCCGACGCTCGCCAACGCGCCACCACCACTCCCAACACACTGCATCGGCCGTACCGAAACATCGCCTCGCTTGGGCTGAGCTTCCCCCGCCTTTCCCGCCTCTGTCGGGGCGATCTGTTCCGCACGACCGCTACACCAGGCGCATCCAGGTTGCTTGCCGGTGGCGATTGCCCGGCGAGACTTCAGTGCCGCCCCTTACCAGGTCGAAGGAAATCCGAAGAGCGAACATCATGTTTTTGCCGGCCGCGAGCCCGGGGGCGATCCGGTCGCGACCGAAAAAATTCTCTGGAGTTCCAAGCCATGTGGCGAGCCTTTTTTCTCGCGATTGGGTTCTTCCTGATGATCCTTGGCGTAGAATGCCTCGGCGTGGAGCGGGTGAACTTGAAGATTCGCGAGGCCCCGCCGGCCCCGGTGTCGCCTTTCGATAACGAGCCGAAGGTCGGCGGCCCGAAGGTGATCATGCCGCCCCCTTGGGCCCCCTGGAGCTTGCTCTCCTCCGGCGCGGTGATGTGCATCTATTCGTTCACCATCCCCCGCCGCGTCGCCGGTAATTGACCAAAACCCTTGACGGCTGGTGATCTTCCCGCCGCTCGATCCTGCGCAGGTGTGGCTATGAACCAATTCCGAACGGAACGCGACTCGATGGGCGAGGTCCAACTGCCACAAAACGCCTACTTCGCCGCCCAAACCCAGCGCGCCGTCGACAACTTCCCGATTTCCGGCCGAACCCTGGCCCCCGAATTGATCCACGCCCTCGGCTTGGTGAAATGGGCCGCCGCGACCGCCAACCGCGAACTGGGCCGCCTCTCCACCGGCAAACTCCCGCTGTCCGACCAACAGATCGACGCCTTGCTAGCTGCCGCTCGCGAAGTCGCCGATGGCCGCCTCGACGATCAATTCCCGGTCGACGTCTTCCAGACCGGCTCCGGCACCTCCAGCAACATGAATACGAACGAAGTGATCGCCAATCGGGCCATCGAGTTGTCCGGTGGCGACCGCTTCCACGCCAACAAATCCATCCATCCCAATGATCACGTCAACCTCGGTCAGAGCACCAACGACATCTTTCCCACGGCGATCCACGTCGCCGCCGCCATCGCCATTCAAAAGCAGCTTATCCCCGCACTCGAACGCTGCGCCAGCGTCTTGAGTGAGAAGGCCGACGCGTGGAAAGACATTTTGAAGATTGGTCGCACGCATCTGGCCGATGCCACGCCGCTGACGCTCGGCCAGGAGATCGGCGGCCTCGCCCGACAGATGCAACGTTCGATCGGCCGCGCCGCCGTGGCGCTGGAGGCCCTCTTTGAACTGCCGGCCGGCGGAACGGCCGTCGGCAGCGGCATCAACACCCATCCCGAGTTTGGCCGGCGAATTGCCGAAGTCCTAGCCCGCGAAACCGGCCTCCCCTTCGCCGAAGCGGCCGACCATTTCGAGGCCAATGCCCAGCGCGACGGACTGGTCGAGTGCCACGGCCAGCTTCGCACCATCGCTTCGACATTGTTCAATGTCGCCAACAACATCCGCTGGCTGGCCTCCGGCCCGCGCTGTGGGTTCTATGAAATCAAACTCCCCGACCGCCAGCCAGGCAGTTCGATCATGCCCGGCAAGGTCAATCCCGTGCTCTGCGAAGCGGTGATGCAAGTTGCCGCCCGCGTGCTCGGCAACGATCAGACGATCACCCTCAGCGGCGCCGCCGGCGGACAGTTCCAACTGAACATCATGATGCCCGTGATGGGCGACGTTGTGCTGGAAAGCGTTCGCCTGCTGGCCAGCGCCACCCGCGCATTCGTCGATCTGTGTCTGGCCGACATGGAAGCCAATCCGCTGGCCTGCGAGGCCGCCGTGGAAAAGAGCCTGGCCCTGGTCACCGGCTTGAATCCCTACATCGGCTACGAGCGGGCGGCCGCGCTGGCCAAGGAGGCCTTTGCCACCGGCCAAACGATTCGCGAACTCTGCCGAGAAAAACAGGTCCTGCCCGAGGCCGAACTGAATGAGGCCCTCGATCCCTGGCGGATGACCCGGCCGCGGGACTAGCGGCCGTCAACGTGGTGGGCGTCGCTTTCTGCGGGAGCGAATTTTTCTCATTCTTTCCTGGCGCCCCGTTCGCCGGTCAGGGGCTATGCTTTCCTAAGTCGAGGGTGTAAATACTTTTCCGCGTTTTCCTTCCGCCTTCCACGCCCACCCAATTCGTGGTAAAAGAAACGGCGTGAATGACATGTCTCCTGCACCATTGCCGAAACGCATCGCTGAGCTGATCGAGACCATCAAGGAGTCGGCCGATAAGCTGGCCAGCGACCAGACCAGCCGCGGCGATCTGAAATTGCTCAGCCGCACGCTCCGCGAACTGCGCTACGCCTTCAAGGTCTTTTCGCCCTATCGCCATAGTCGCAAGGTGACCGTCTTCGGCTCCGCCCGAACCCCGCCCGACGCCGCCGCCTACAAGCAAGCTGCCGCCTTTGGCCAGGCCATGGCCCAACGTGATTGGTTCGTCATCACCGGCGCCGCCAGCGGCATCATGGAGGCCGGTCACCGTGGCGCCGGCCGCGACCACTCGATGGGACTCAACATCATGCTCCCCTTCGAGCAGTCGGCCAATCCCATCATCGCCGGGGACCAGAAGCTGGTCTACATGAAATACTTCTTTACCCGGAAGTTGATGTTCGTCAAGGAGAGCGACGCCTTCTGCCTGATGCCCGGCGGCTTCGGCACGCTCGACGAGGGGCTGGAAGTGCTGACCCTGCTGCAAACCGGCAAGCACGACATGATGCCCGTCGTCCTCTTGGACGAACCCGGCGGCGACTACTGGAGCGTCTTCGATCAGTTCGTTCACAGCCAACTCCTCCGCCATGGCATGATCAGCCCCGAGGACTTGTCCCTGTATAGCCTGACCGATCGCGTCGACGTGGCGGTGGAAGAAATTTTGAAGTTCTACCGCGTCTACCACAGCATGCGCTACGTCCGCACGCACCTCGTCTTCCGCCTGCAGCAAGCCCCGACCGAGGCTCTGCTCGAGCGGATCAATACCGACTTCCACGACATTCTCGTGGAAGGCAAGTTCACCGTCGGTGGCCCGTTGCCTGAAGAACGGGACGAAACCGAATTGGTCGCCCTGCCCCGATTGATTTTCCGCTTCGACCGGCGAAGCTTCGGCCGCCTGCGGCAGTTGATCGATTGCATCAATCGAGAGCCCCAGGAAATGGGACCGGGGATCAGCAGCACTTAAGCCGGCGCCGCTCAACCGCCCTGGTTGGCGGTGATGCTTCCCGTGTTGTCCCTTTCCAACGACTGGAGCAGTCGCGCCAACCCGAGCCGATCGATCGTGGCGCCGAACCGTTCGCCGGGCTCGCCTTCGACGGCGTACCAATCGAGGACCGCTCGGACAATCCGCAACAAATGTTCTTCCTCTGCGATTTCCAGCGGTAGCCGGTCGGCCGGACGCGGCTGCTTGCCCATCTTGCCGCCCACGAAAACGGCAAACTTCTTGCCGTGGCCCATAATTCCCAGATCGTTCTCGAGGGGTTTCGTGCAACCGTTGGGGCAACCGCTTACCGCGATCTTGAACTTGTGCGGCAGACCGCTGCGGCGGCCCACCTGCGCCTGGAGCGTGTGGGCCAGCTCCTGCGAATCGATCAGTCCGCGCGGACAGGATCCCCCAGGGCAACCGGTGATGCCCCGCACGCGCCGGCCCATCGGCGCTAACTTCAAGCCAACCTCTTCGATCGCGAGACGCAGCGATTCGAGATTGGCTAGCGGGACGTGGGGGATCTCCACACCTTGGCGCGTTGTCAGATGCACGCAACCTTCGCCGAAACGGGTCGCCAAGGCGGCAATCAACTGCAACTGGGCGGCGTCCAAATGACCGCCGGTCACCGCCAGTCGAACGCTAAACCGTTGCCCCCCCTTTTCGACCATCATCGATTGGTCTTTCAGGGAGCGCAACTCTTCCGACGAAAGCTTGTGCATCAGGAACCTCTCTCTTCCCTCACCCGGTACGCCTCGAGACCGCGGTGTTGCTTATAACCACGCGCCAAGAAACCCGCCCTGCGCGTCGCTCGCCGCTTCGATCTGCCGCAGGCGTTCCATCGTCCGCCCCAGATCGCCGGCGGCGATGAACCGATCGAATTCCACCTTCACCGCCTCGCGGACCGTCTCGCCGAACCACTCGACCACCGGCGCTACGAGCCAGTCGCAGACCTCGCCCGTCAGGGCCACCGAGAGGTCGGCCGTCAACGTGCGCAGGTCTTCACGATCGGTCAGCACCGTCCCCTCGAAAGCGAACACCAGCGAACCGATCTGCTCATGGTTGGTCAGATGGAAGACGCAGTTGCCTTCCAGCAAATAGTACGAGTTGTGAAACCCGTGCTTGTCGGCCGCTTGCCGCAGCTTGCGATACAGCCCAACGACCTCCTCCCCCGCATCCAGGGGCGTCGCCAGGGTGGGCAATGACCGCAGGGGCAGGCAGCGAAAGGAAATGTCGACCCAGCGATCCATAGTTCACCATCTCAGTCGTGTTTTGCTGGCCACACCGCCTTCATTTTCGCGGGCGGCCCATTCCTACTCCAGTCTGCCCGAATTATCGGCCGCCGAATACCCCTGCCCTCAAATAATTATCATTATCTTGATCGCTTTACTTATTTACAGCGGGGCCTGGTGCCGATAAAATCAGGCCAGAACGCAATTCGGGGCCGAGGGGAGCCAACCCATGACGATGACCTGCTCGTACACCGATGCCGCAAACGTCGCCGCCCCCGGCCCGGACGGCCCTTCCGGCCCCCGCGCCCCCACGGCCGAGCAGTTGGCCTGGATTGAGCGGGAAAATGCCCGGCTCGAGGGAACCCCGGCGGAAGAAATTCTCGCTTGGGTGAACGACTCCTTTCCCGGCCGCTTCACGATGGCGACCGGGCTCGGTCCCGAAGGTTGCGTGATCATTTCGATGCTGGCAAAAATTGACCCAACCGTCTACATCTTCAACCTCGATACCGGGTACCAGTTCCGCGAGACCCTCGAACTCCGCGACCGCATTGCCGAGAAGTATGGGATTGTGGTCGATCTCCAGCGGCCCGAGTTGTCGGTCGAAGCCTACGAAGCCCTCCACGGCGGGCCCGTCTATCGCGACGATCCCGACCGTTGCTGCTTGGATCGCAAGGTGACCGTGCTCCATCGCGTAGCCCGACACTTTGACGCTTGGGCCACCGGAATTCGCCGCGACCAAAGCCCGACCCGAGCGGACACGCCCATCCTTCGCTGGGATAAGAAGTTCGGCCTGATCAAGGTCAGTCCCTTAGCCACCTGGACCAAAGGGGACGTCTGGAAACGGATTCTCAACGAGCAAATCCCCTACAATCCCTTGCACGACCAGGGCTATCCCAGCATCGGCTGCCGGCCCTGCACCCGCTCGGTCTTGCCCGGCGAGGATGAGCGTGCCGGACGCTGGACCGGCCGGGCGAAAACTGAATGCGGCCTCCACACCGCCGCCGAATGATGGCCCCCTCGGCTCCAAGGTCCCGCTTCAACGTCTTCCTCACCGCTTCGCGCCGTTTGGTCTGCTCTTGCCCATTGAGGGAACTGTCTGGTAGGAAGGTGGAACGCAAACCGTTCGCCACCGTCTGCCGAGTCGCTCCATGCCCTTCGATTGGCGTCAATTCCACCGCAGCAACACGGCAAGAACGGCCGTCGTCGATCCGCGTCGGCGCCTGGCCATCTGTCTGGCCGGCTTTGTTGCCGCCGCGCTGCTAATCATCGCCCGGGCGATCCAACTGGAAGCGACTCAAGGCGAGCAATTTCGCGCCGAAGCCACGCGGCCCGTGACGAGGTCCCGTGTTGTGCCGGCTCCCCGCGGCCGAATCGTCACCGCCGACGGCACGGTCCTGGCGTGCGATCGCTCCGTGCAAGCGTTGGCGATCGACTATCGTTGGCTGAAGAACCCGCCGGACCCCGCCTGGGTCCGCAGCGTCGCTCGGGCAAGATTGTCGAAAGCCGACCGAAAAATACCGGCAAGAGTGGCCGCCGAACGCGACAGCGTACTGGCCGACCGGGCGGCATTGCACCGACAGCTTGCCGCCCTCTGCAACATCTCACTTCCCCAGTGGAATGCGCGTCGGGAGAGGATTCAGCAGCGCGTCGAAAAGATCGTGGCATCGGTTCACGGCCGCCGTGACGCGGAAGCGGCAGAGACCGACTATGCTGAGCAGTCCTGGTCGGCACGCCTCCGTCATCTGCTGTTGGATGATCCGGACGGCCCGCGTGATCCGGTGCGCGAGGAGTTGGATTACCATGTCGTCGCCGAAGACGTGCCGTCTACCGCTGTCGCCGAGATCGAGGGCAACCCCCGGAAGTATTTAGGCGCGAAGATCGTCCGGCTCATTCGCCGCGACTACCCCCGCAACACCCTGGCAGCCCACGTCGTTGGGTACGTTGGCGCCTTAGACGATGACACGACCGCGGGCCGCGCCGGCATCGAGCGATGGTACGAGGAGGCGCTTTCCGCCCATCCGGGCATTGCCGTTGACCAACTCGACCGCCGTGGCGCTCCAGTCGTCTCGTACGAAAGACATTCGCCTCGTCCTGGCGGCGAGATTGTGTTGCACCTGAACGCCGCCTTGCAAAGCACCGCCGAAGAGTTGTTGCGCGACGCCCTGCGACGCCAAGCGATTGTGGGCAATGCCGAGCAACCGGCTGGTGGCGCGATCGTGGTGATGGACGTTCACGACGGGCGAATCCTGGCCGCCGCCTCGGCACCGACCTTTGATCCCAACATCTTCACGCGCGACGACCTTTCGTCGGCTCGCGCAGCGATTCTCTCCGACCGCTCGCATCCGTTGTTCAACCGCGTTGGCAGCATGGCGATTCCGCCGGGCTCAACCTTTAAGGTTTTGACGGCGCTTGCCCTGCTCGAATCCGAGACGGTAAGTCCGGCGACCCCGTTCCACTGCCAGGGCTATCTCCACCAGCCCGACCGCCAACGCTGCGAACTGTTCATCAATCAGGGCGTCGGTCACGGCGACATCCGCTTGCTCGAAGCCCTAACCATGAGCTGCAATGTCTACTTCTTCCACTTCGCCGAGCGACTGGGGCCGCAAAGGCTGACCGAATGGGCGGCCCGCGCCGGTTTCGGCCGCGCCAGTGGGATCGATTTGCCCGGCGAAGTCTCCGGCAATCTGCCGCAGCCCAATCAGAACATCCAGCAACGGCCCTGGCGCGTCGCCGATGCGCAAGCGATCGCCATCGGCCAGGGAACGCTGACCGTGACGCCGCTGCAAATGCTTCGCTTCCTGGCGGCGGTGGCCAATGGGGGCAAATTGCCGCGACCCCAGATCGTCAAATCGGTCGCCGGCCAGCTAGCCCTCGGCCAAGGCGCGCCGGAACGGCTAAATGTGCGGCCCCAAACGCTCGACGCGCTCCAGCAGGCACTACGCCAAGTCGTCGCCGACCCCGATGGAACGGCCCATGCCACGGTCTTCGATCCCGCCGTGGCGATCGCCGGTAAAACGGGCACGGCCCAAACGGGCGGCGATCGGCCCAGCCATGCTTGGTTTGCCGGCTACGCTTCGGTCCAGGAGCCCCGCTTGGCATTTGTCATTGTGCTCGAGCACGCCGGCGACGCCGCCGCTTCCGCAGGTCCCGTCGCCCGCCGCCTCGTGCTGCGGATGCAGCAATTGGGGTTGCTCTAGAAAAGGGATGTGCGGCAGGACACCCAAAGGCAGAAAAACGCCTACACGCTGAACTTGATGAACAGGATGTCGTCGTCCTTGACGACGTAGTCCTTCGGCTCCTGGCGGACCAAATGTTGGGCCTTCACGTCGCGTTCGCTGCCCAGGCGCACCAGGTCGCTCACGGTCATGATCTCGGCGCGGATGAAGCCCCGGGCGAGGTCGGTGTGGATGCCGTCGGCCGCGTCCAGCGCTGTGCCATTCTCCTGCAGCAGCCAGGTGCGGACTTCCTTCTCGCCCGCGGTGAAGAAAGTCATCTGGCCGGAAATTTGCAGCAGCATGCGGATCAGGTGATCGCGATCGGTGGCGACCAGGCCCATCTCCTCCTCGAAGGCCTTGCGGTCTTCGGGCGTCATGCGGGAGAGCTCCAACTCCAATCCGGCCGGCACGGCGATCACCGGCATTTCGGGCGTCGAAAGCGCGGTGAATCGCTCGGGCTTGCTCTCGTCGTCCGCCGTGTTGACGATCACCAGCCGCGGTTTCTCGGTCAGCAGGCGGAACGACCGGGTGACTTTTTGCTGCTCCTCGTTCATGTGCGATTCGCGCAGCGGCTTGCCAGCTTCCATCGCGGCCAGCACGATTTTTAGCGTGCCCTGCTCGTGCTCGAGGAGTTGATGCTCGGCACGGGGGAGCGGTTTTTTGAGCGACTCTTCGACTCGCTGAATGCGGTTGGTGACGATTTCCATGTCGGCCAACATCAGGTCTTCGTCGAACGAGCGGAGATCAGCCAGCGGATCGGTGCCATCGAAGGCGGCGACGACGAACACCAGGCAGCCGGCCTCGCGGATCATCGCCAGTCGAGCGGCGTTGCCTTCGTGGGTCCGGCTGAGGCCGGGCGTGTCGACCAGTTCGATTGCCGCCTGGGTGACCTTCTTAGGATGGTAAATGTTGCAGAGCTGCTCGATCCGCGGATCGGGAATCGGCGCCATCGCGCTTTGGCCGGAGTGGGCCAGGGCGGGGTCGGGGGCGACACCGGTCAGCCAATGAAACAACGTGCTTTTTCCCGAGCCCTGGTACCCCACCAAACCGATTTTCATGATCCGCTTCTCCGAGGCGGCCGCAGGGGCCGCGAACTGTCTTGCTTCGCTAACATTGCCAGAGCATGTTCTACCGCCTCGGCCTGGAGACTGTCCAGGGGCAGGCTGCCAAAACGGACCCGGTAGAAGGACTCGGCAATGAGTTCTGGCAGGGTTGCAAGAGTTTTATCCTCGCGCGCGGCCAGATGGGCGGCAGCCGCCTGGGCGAATTCACGCTGCGTTTGGCCGGCAGTGCGGACCAAGCCCCAGCGGGCCATCAGAGCTTCATAGCGGCGATAGAACTCAATTTCCGTGCGACGGCGCTGCCGCTTGGCAGGTCGCGGTTTGTTCCCCCAGTACACGTATCGCAGCCATCGCCCGAGGAGCCAAAGGAGTCCGGCCAAAAGCCCGACCAGCAGCAGGCCAAGCAGCGCCAAGACAACGGCCTTGGCGCCGCGGCCGAGGTGATCGAAATAGAGGCTCACGCTCAGCGAATTGAACAGCGACCGCCAGCGCTCGGCGCTGGTCAGCTCCTGCCAGAGGAAGGTGGCGGCCTGAGCGATCGGTTGGTAGATGGCGTCACGCTGGCGCTGGCAATCGAGCTCCACGACATAGTTCGACCAAGCCGAGTCGAGCCAATCGAACGTATGGCGGACGGGCGTGAACCAAGTGGGCTTCTCTTCGCGCGCGGCCGGGGTGGGGTCGAGTTGCATCCAGCCTCCAGCGCGATTCCAAGGCCAGTAATCGGCACCGTGGATCAGATCGCGCGGCAACTGCTTGGGACGAAGATAGGCTTCCACCCAGGTGTGGGCGTGCAGTTGCCGCACCTGGTAGTATTTGCCCATCTCGTTCCACTCGTCGCACTTGTAGCCAGACACCATGCGAGCCGGAATGCCAACGGCACGAAGCATGAGGGTCAAAGCCGTGGCGAAGTACTCACAGTGGCCACGCGGATGCTTGGTGAGGAAGTCTTCGATCGGGTCCACGTCGGGATCCCGGTCCTGACCGGCGAGGCTGTACTGGAACTGCGGGGAGAGGGCCAGCTTGCGTTCGAGGCAACGGGCTCGACCGAGGACGTCGTCGGCAGCCAAGCCGGATTCGGCAACCCATCGCTTCGCCAACGTGACGAGGGTCGGCAGTGCGGCAGAGTCCTCGCCGGCAGGCAGTTGCAGGCAGTCGGTGGTGAGGTCCTTGCCGGTCGCCGGTATCAAGGGGCGCTGTTGGCCGTCGACGATCGCCGTGGTTCCAAGCGAGTACTCGAAGCGGCGGCGGCACAGGTAGGCTTGGCGGCGGAGGCGTTGCTGGACGAGGTCAACCTCGATATGCATGTTGCTCCGTTCCAAGGGAAGGTACGGGGCAACGTAGAACAGCTCGCTCCGATCGAGCGATTCGATGGCAATCTTCTGTTGAACCACACCGCTCGCGGGCGTCCGGCGCGAGCGGTGCAATTGATGACTCCCCAATTCCGTGCTCGGCGTGCCAATCTGCCATTGGCCGCGGTTGTAGACGGTCATCACAGCGCCGCGGAGATAGATTTCGCCCCTGACCGGTTGCGGGGAGTCGCTCGGGTATCGATAAAAGCGGACACGCATCACTTCCTGGGGACTTTCGATGGCTTCCCCCAACTCGCCGAGGGTCACTTCGTCGGTGAAGCCGACCATCGGCACGGGTTGGGCCAGCCCGCTCCGCCAAGCGACTTGTCCGAAGCGGGGCAGGGCAAAGAACAGCACCATGGCGATAACGACGGTTTGCAGTCCCATCCGGCCCACGCGACGAAACAACTCGCCGGTCAAACCAAGACGGCCGGGGTCCACCGCCACGGGAACCAGTTCGGAACTTCGGGTCGCCAAGGGCCAGCGGCGAGCAACCGCGGGTTGGGATGCGAGCTTGCGCGTCGCCGGAGCAGCCGTGAGATCGGAGTCCGCTTCTTGAGGACGGTGCTGGCGATAGATCATCAGCAGCGTCATGGCCGAGAAGCCCAGCAACATGTAGATGGCCAGCAGCAAACCGAACCCGACGCCTTGACTAAACAAGGTGGCGACGACGACCTGCAAAAGGCTCGACATCACCAGCAGCCAATAGGTGCGTTCGTCCTTGCGTTGGAATAGGAGGATCAGTTGGAGGTAGACCAGGAAGCGGGCGAAATTGACCGTTTGCAGTTCATTGCCTTGGGCAAAGGCATCGGGCAGCGAGATCACCGCAATCAGCAGCATGAGCAGGTTGGCCCATTTCTGCTTGAGCCAGAAAAGCTGTTGGATGTCGGTGATCCAGAGCGAAATCGCGGCCGCGGCGATCACCAGCAAGGGCGCCGCTTCACTGCGTTCGCCCATGCCCAGCAGCACGGCGCCGAGGGCAGCCAGGGTCGCCATGTTGAGCTGCAGGAGGTGTTCGAATCGTTTCACGGATCAGCCTCTCGATCATTCTGCCTGAAACAACTCGGCCAGCCGTTCGCTGGAAGTGTCGATGCAACGGATCCGCCGGGTGCTGTCGCGCAGTCCCGGTTCGCCGCGGAGTCGCGGGGAATGCAGCAATTCGGCGAGGTCGGTCGGTCGGGTGCCGACGATCACGATTTCGGTGCCGGCCGTGATTCGTCGGAGGGCCGCCGCGAACAATTCGGGAAGGACCTCCTCGGCCTGGCCATGAACGAGCGCCAGTTGCTCGAGCAAGGCCTGCAACAGCGTCGGAGAGGCCGCCCCGCCGTGACACTCCACTTGGCCGTTGCGGAGGGCAAGGTAGACGTTGCTGCCGGGCAGTCGACAGACGTCGGTCAGCACGGTGGCGGCAAAACTGACCGCGAGTTCCACGTTGTCTTCCTGGGTCGCGCCGCCGTAGGTCGGCAGCCAGAGGTCGAGCAGCACGGCCATATCGCGGCTGCGCTGCCGCTCAAACTGGCGCACGGTGAGTTTCCCGAGCCGGGCCGATGTCCGCCAGTGAATCAATCGCGCGGCGTCGCCCGAGCGCCATTCGCGCACGCCGTAGACGTCTCCCTCGGGACCGGGACGCCGCCGGCGGAGGTCGCGGCCGGCAAAGGCCTCGAATGGCCGTGCGCTCCAGGCGTGCGTCAGGCGACCGAGTCGCGGCAAAACCAGGACGCTCTCCGTTGGCCCCGTCTGGATCGTTCGCGAAAACAGGCCAAAGGGAAAGCGGGTTGTCAAACTGAGCGGGCCGAAGCGGTAACGGCCGCGCTCCAGCAAGACGCCGCGGTAGCCCAGCTTGCGAGACTGCGAGGGGCGAACGTAGGAGAACAACAGACGGGGCTTCAGCGGAGACAGACGCTTCTGCGATCCGTTGCTCGGCTCCTGTTGCACCCGATCTTCGACGACCACCGCCCAACTGCTCCAGCGGCGACGCGTGTTGGTGAGGCTCAAATCGATCGCCAGAAAATCGCCCGCCGAAATCCGCGGTGGCAACGTCCGTCTCACGTCCAAACCGCGGAGAGTTGCCCGCACCGCACGCCAGTTGAGCAGCAGCGGGCCAAGCAGCATGCCGGCCAGGATTAAAAGGAGGTTGACTTCCTTGAGGGTGGCGCCGCCGAACACCAAGGCGACGATCGCCAGGTAGTACCAACCTTCGCGACAGATGGTGGTTTGGCGACGAAACATAGCGGATTTCTACCCCGGCACGGCCACGTCCTCGACCAGTCGTTCGATCAGCGATTCGACGAGCTGTCGTTGTCCGTCGTGAAGAAAGCCCTTGGGAATCACGCGATGGGCGAGCACCGGGATGGACAGCCGCTTGATGTCGTCGGGGACAACGTATTGGCGTCCGGCGACGAGGGCCGCGGCCTGGGCGGCCCGATACAAAGCCAGCAAGCCGCGCGTGCTGACGCCGACGTGCAACTGATCGCAGTTCCGCGTGGCCTCGATAATATCCAGCAAATACTCATTCACGGCAGCGTCCACCGCGACCTGGCGGACGCACTCTTGCAGAGCGACAATCTGCTCGCCATCGAGGACCGGGCGAAGACTCTCGACCGGCTCGCCGGCGCGATGGGTCAGCAGGACTTGCCGCTCCGCTTCCCGCGAGGGATAGCCCATGGGCAGCCGCAAAAGGAAGCGATCGAGTTGGCTTTCGGGCAGCGGATAGGTGCCTTCAAACTCGATGGGATTCTGCGTGGCAATCACCATGAACGGCTGCGGCAAGGGATAGGTCTGGCTGTCGGCCGACACTTGGCATTCGCTCATCGACTCGAGCAGAGCGCTCTGGGTCCGGGGCGTGGCCCGGTTGATCTCATCGGCCAACACGATGTTGGCGAAGATCGGACCGGGACTGAAGGTGAATTGCTCGGTACGGTTGTGGTAGAGGCTGCTGCCGGTAATGTCGGCTGGCAGCAGGTCGGGAGTGAACTGGATACGATGGAACGTGCCGGCGACGCTCCGCGCCAAGGCCTTGCCCACCAGCGTCTTGCCGACGCCGGGCACGTCTTCGAGCAAAACGTGCTCGCCCGCCAAGAGGGCAATCACCGTCAACCGCACGGTGTCGGCCTTGCCGAGGACCACGCAGGCCATGTTCTGTTCGAGGAGGGCAATCAGTCGGGATGCATCGTCAGACGTCATGGTGAGCGCTGTGCGGTGAGAGCGTGGCGATTGGTATTTCGCTGGTATTCAGCCAAAAAACAACCCGAACGCAGTAGGGGCGGCGCCTGGGGGCGTTGCTTCTCGTTCCCACTGTTAGGACTCGGTTAGAGACTCTGTGCCGGATTGTGTCCAATGTACTGATCGCGGCGCAGAAAGGCAATTTTGATTGCCGAGAAGCTTATTTCTTCCTGCAAGCTCGAAGGAAGCAAACCGGCGCTACGTCGATTCTTGCGTCTCAGCGGTCTTGCCAAAGAATGTTGACGCCAGGCGATAGAAGACCAGCAGCACAAACGCGCCGATGGCGGCAGCGAGAAATCCGAGTGGGCTGATCGGGTTGACTTGCTGATCGGGGTACAGCCAGCTCAGCCCCAGCAGACCGATCGTGCTGCCGACGATCCCAAGGCCCACGACCCAGAACGGACCCACCGGACACCGCAACGAAAAGGCGATCGTCCCCAGCAAGCCAGCCAAACCGGCCAGCGTGCCGAAGCCAATCCAAAGCAACACGACATTGATCCAGTGTTGAGTGGCGGGCGAGAGAGCGAAGTCAGACATGAGGGCAGTCCTGCCGCGATCCCCGCTCCCGTCAGACATGTCCAGCGGGAGCATAAACGGGAAAAAATTCCTCGCGCCACTGGCGTCCGAGGGGTGCCATGGGCACCGCTTTCACCCCGGACGCCAGCAACGCAAGGCGCCGTCCCCCCCGATAAACGTTCTACAGTGCCAAAAACAGGTGAACTGATTTCAATCGCTGTGGAACGCCGGTCGGCTTAATCGCAATGAATCCTAACGGCGAACAGGCCCATTGGGGACCGCCGCGTGGTCTTGTCGGTAGGCTTTATCCGCGGCCGCCTCACGCGAGAGTTTGAACTCGGGTCCCGGCGGGAAGTACTGCACGTCGTCGTTGAGGTAGTAAGGGCTTGGCAAGGTCTGGCCGCCAGTTTCGATCTGACAGCCGGTCAATCCGACGCCAGCCATTACGCCCAGGCCGAGCAAACACGTTCGCAGCCGTCGGTTGAATGCGCCCGTCATGGGCCACCTCCGTCCAAAATGCTTCATAGCGCCCTGGTTGCCGGGCTTCACTTCCAGGCAGAACCGCTCTGCTCGCTACAGTCGTCGCAATCGTTATCGTCAGCCTGCCGGGGAAACTTTAGGCGAGGGGGCGGGGATTAGGGGGACGGGCGGCGGGGATCGGGGGATCGAACACGAGGAACGGGGGATGCCGGCAGAGGCGCCACGGAATAGCCGTGGGCGAAACCCATGGACGGGAAGCACACGGCCCAACCGACCGCGAGCACCAGCCAACACAAGCCGCGCAGCGGCGCTAAGACAGCGTTTGCCACCCTTCATGGACGCGTGAGAGATGCCGGCTTTCAGTGTGCCCCCCCATGGGGAGTGGCCTGCGGCAGTCGAATTGTTGATGTCGGGCTTGGCTGGCGTTTGGGGCCCGATCGGCGTGCCAGACAGCGACAGTGTTTGGCCATCACGCGCTAAAAATTAATTGAGCCTGCGTTGATCGATGGCTATCTTCATCAACTCCCAAGTCACCTTCGGCCATCATTTTCCACTAGCGACCGGCAGCCAGGATCGGTAACGTGTGCCGGACGCCCCAGCCGTGGCGAAATCGCGAAGCCGCACGATGCCGTTCGGCGTCGGCACGTCGACCAGCAACCACGGCGCGAGCAACCGATCTGCCGATGCGTTGACCTCGACCAGCTTCGCCTCGCCGAGCCGCGCGAGATCCAGCAACGGAATCTCTGCCTCGTCGAACCGATTGTCGTGCTGGTCATAGGCCAGAAGCAGCGGGCCGCGATAAACGCTCACTCTGCCAAGTTGCTCCCGCTGGCCGGCCAGCGCGCGAAGGGTCATCGGCAGATCCAACTCCAGTGGCTCAGTTTCGCGCCAGGTCCGCTCGATCCCCAGATACGTTCCCGGTTTCACGGCCAAGCGCTCGCCGGCCACACGGGCCTTTGCGCCCTCGACCCAAGCGGGAATGCGGATCTGAACCCGCAGTGGCTTCTCGCTGCTGACTCGCAGCTTGAAATGGCCATCGACCGGGTACGTCGTCTCGCTTCGGACCTGTATGGCGTTGCCTGTGGAATCCTTCGTGGTGAATTCCATTGGCCCCAACCAATTGATAACCAAACCGGTCGGAGCGCGCATCACGGCCCAATCGCTGAGTATGCCCAGTGACCGCGGACCATTGACGGAACAACAGTTGAGTTCGGGCGAACCGGCCCGAGCCTGGAACACGATGTCGTGGGCACTGGCCTTGCGCTGGCCATCCATCGGCGTGTCGTAGGTCCACCACCGTCCGCTGGGATGCTGAGCGCCGAGGGCCGCATTGAACGTGGAAAGTTCCAGTTCATCGGCCACTTGCGAGTCACCGGTCAGCCGCAACATGTCGTAGCTCAGCGCCATCCAGGCCACCGTGCAGCAGGTCTCGATGGCCGACGGCGCAAAGACATTGCCCGTGGCCTGCTCTCCGCCGCTAAAGGCGCCGGTGCTCCGGCGGTCGAACTGGCGAATGGTCTGCCAGTGGCTCACGAAGGCGTCGCGGTACTGCGTTTCGCCAGTGATCTGCCACAGTTCGACGAGCGCTTGCAAGTCGTGCAGACTTTCCCATCGCGGTTTTGGCGTTTTGTAGAACGGCGTGCCCGCTACGCCCGTGCGGAGGTAATCACCCGCTTGCTGCCAATCCTTGACGATCTCGCGGACCATCGCCAAGTAACGCGGCTCGCCCGTGCGGCGATACAACTCGGCCAGCACGTGGGCGGCGGCCATGTTCATCTCCGGCCAACCCGCGTCGCGGACGCGTCGCGGTCCATCAAGATAGGTTCGGCAGATCAGGTCGGCCGCTCGACGACTCGCTGCCAGCGAGGATGGGTCGCGGCTGTAGTCGTGCCATAGCAGCAGCCCTTGCATCACGTGGTAGTGGTTCCAGAGGTCCCAATGCCCTAATAGCCGTTCGGCCTTCGGGAAGGGACCGAGGTAGCCGTCCTCGGCCTGGGTGCCGATCAACTCGGCGACAAAGCGGGCCGTGTGGCGGCGAAGATCGTCGCGGTCGCTCAGTCGCAAGGCCTGCACACACGAGATGAGATACTTACCGGCAAACTCGCCTGCCCAAAGCTCCAGCTTGGGCGCGGGTTGGCGGTCGCGGAGGCGGAACATTTCCAACATTGCCGGATTCGACTCGGGAGCGCATAGCAACCATTGGTCGATGTTCACGTCGAGTCGCGGAGCGACGACACCACCCAGCCGCAAGCGGCATTCCGAAAGCGGCTGAAACGCAACGACTCCCTTCTCCGGCACTGATTCGGCCCCTAGCCCAGACGCTAGGGTTGCCACGATCGCGGCGAAACCGGCGGCGTGCCGAAAGCGAGCTTGTAATCGCATCAGGTTCATGAAATCACTCCGGGGTGCGGTATTGCCCCACTTCTACCCCTGGCCTCGTGGAGTGTCAAGCAGGCCGAATCCGGTCTTTGCTGCGCCCGGCGTCTGCTATTTCAGATTGTGTCTAGGCCGATTACGATAGATAGTGCTCCACAAGTCGGTTGGCACTCCCCAGCCCGTCCACCACCGAGACCGCCTCATGAAACTCCAGTTCCTGGGGGCCACGCGTCAGGTCACCGGTTCGCAATACTATCTCGAGGCCGACGGCGCCCACCTGCTGGTCGACTGCGGCATGCACCAGGAACGGGCCTTCGCCAGCCGCAACTGGCAGCCCAGCCCCGTCCGCCTCCGCAATCTCAACGCCGTCCTGCTGACCCACGCCCACGTCGACCACTGCGGGCTGGCGCCAAAATTGGTCCAGGAAGGCTACCGGGGCCCGATCATCACTACCCAGGCCTCCGCCGATCTCGTGGACCTGGTGCTCCGCGACGCCGCCCAAATCCAAGCCGAAGACGCCGCGTTCAAGGAGAAGCGACACCGCAAAGAAGGCCGCCGACCGAAGTTCCCGGTGCAACCCCTCTACACCATGCGCGACGTCGAGCGCACGCTGGCCTTGTTGCAGCCCGAGCCCTACGATCGCCAGATTCGCGTCAATGGCCACGTCAACGCCGTGTTTCATGACGCCGGCCACATCCTCGGCTCGGCGATGATCGAACTACGCGTGAGCGACCACGGCCGACCGCGGCGGATCCTCTTCACCGGCGACCTCGGCCAATGGGACCGGCCGATCGTCCGCAATCCGACCATTTTTACCGAGGCCGACTACATCGTGATGGAATCGACCTACGGCGACCGCGACCACGAAAACCACGGCACGGTCGATTCGCAATTGGAAACGGTCATCAAGGAGGCCGTGGCCGACGGCGGCAAGGTGATCATCCCGATCTTCGCCATCGAGCGGGCCCAGGAACTGATCTATCACCTCAACCACTTGCTCCGCGGCGCGCGAATCCCCACGATTCCAGTCTTTCTCGACAGCCCGATGGCGGCCGACGTCAACGAGGTGTTTCGCCGCCATCGCGAATGCTTCGACGAAGAGGCCGAGGAGATCGTGGCCAGCGGCGGCGCGCTGCTGAAGTTCCCATCGCTGAGGGTCGTGCAGTCGGTGCAGGAGTCGATGGCCATCAACTCGATGAAGGGCCCGGCCGTGATCATGGCCACCTCCGGCATGTGCACCGCCGGCCGCATCAAGCATCACTTGGCCCAGTATATCGGCAACCCGGCCTGCACCGTCCTCTTCGTCGGCTACCAATCCCACGGCACCCTCGGCCGGCAAATCCTCGATGGCAACGAAGAAGTCCGCATCCACGGCATCTGGCGGCTGGTCAAAGCCAAGGTCCGGCAGATCCAAGGCATCTCCGGCCATGCCGACCGCAGCAGCCTGTTAAAATGGCTCAGCCACTTCACCACCCCACCCCGCCAAGTCTTCATCACCCACGGGGAAGAAGGGGCCTCGCTGGCCTTCGCCGAACAGGTACGCCATCAGTTCGGCTGGAACGTCTGCGTGCCCGAGTATCGGGAAACAGTCACGCTCAACTCCGATTGAGCCTCACCTTCGTACTGCGGCCTCGCGCTTGCACACGAGGCTGTCCGGAGATTGGGCCAGTTCTCTCCGGCGCAATGCGGCTGAGCCGCGCAAGCGGCGACAGGTGGATAGAGCACATCCAATTTACGTGCAGCGGGTGCCATGGCCACGCCTGCGTGGCCATGCGGTGGTTTCCCGGGAGAATCATGCCCACGGCAAGGGCAAGCGTGGCCATGGCACCCAAGCCGCTGGACTCATCTGTGATGCGATCTAGCCAGGGGCGTCAGCCCCTGGAAAACAAGTCCAATTCCTGTTTCCGAGCCCCGAAGGGGCGACACCCTCTGCGGCTCTCATCCGAGTGAGCCCGTGTTCGCTTGCTGCTCTCCCGTGGCTCCCGCAGAAAAGGCCTTACGCCCACGCTTGCCGTGGCCATGGCACCCGCTGTACCGATGGTGAAAACGGCTCTGCCGACCGGTCTTGGTCGTTGCCAAGAAAAAATCGACGCATTTTCGCATTGGCACGCCGTTCGCATTTAACAAAGTCAGTTACATCCCGAGGCGAAGCGGGATGTGTTGGGGCCGGAACAGAGAAGAGACCTGCGGGGCCAGAGTGAGAAGAGGCCGATAACCCGGAACAGTGTGCGGTTGCGAGCGGCGTGGATTTGTTGTAAGCCTTTAATTACCAAAGACTAACAAACCACCAGGAATCGAGAAGAAGGCACCCCCGACGGATCAGAGGCCCTTGGGCTTCTGAGGATGACAGGCGAGCTGACGCGTGGACGCCCGAGCCAACGTCAGCTCGCCTGTTTTATTTTGCAACAGCGGAATTACACACCTGCTCTATTTTGCGACACCATCCCGTGCCCCCACAAACCGGCACAGCCGGCAGACTCGCTCGTTGCTGGCCAGACGACTCCACTCCCCGCACAGCAAAACACTGCCGCCAGCCGCACCGCGGACAACTCATCGCATACGCCGGCATCGACTGGCTGCAATCCGGATTCGGGCACTTGCACATCGTCTCTTCCATCAGCGACTCCCTCGCGCAATAGCCATAATATCTAGGACAATTCTCTCAGTGTTTATCCTAGAAAACTGGTCAAGCCATTGCGCTGAGAGCAACGGGATCGCGCCGCGCTAGTCCCCGCCGTCTTGGTAAGTGCGATTCTGCGGCGCCCGCATCAATCCCAGCGGATCAACGCGACAGCTCGGGCAGTGTTGCTCTCCCGCGTCGCCGCGATACCACGCCCCGCAGGCAAAACACTCGCGCCACCCGCACCGGTTACACGATAGGGCCCAGACTGCCAACACAGCTTGACAGTTCGGGCAGAGCCGAGTCGTGTGAGCCAAAAGACGTACCCCAAGATGAGTGTGTGCACCTGTTGTAACGAGAAGAGAGGGTTTTGTGAACCGCAGGAGCTACGTGATAATTTCACTCCCCCGCGACTTCGGCAGACTCGACTACCGAGCTATGCCCTCTGTTACCCGCACAATTACGACCGATGGCCCGGCCGCCTCCGCCAGAAGCTCGACGCGGGGCCGATCGACCGCCTCGCAATGCACTAGCTCCTCCAGGCTCCGCCGATCGTCTAAGACCCTTACCTCGACCCGGCTCGGCCCTTGCCAGGGCACGTTTTCGATCGCCACCCGGATCTTGTCCGCGGCCGATCGATAATTGCCCACCATCAGAACGAGTTCTTTGCCGTCAGCGGCCAATCCGGCCGCAGCCGCCGTCTCTCCGGCGACGCCTCCTTCGGTCCACACCCGCCGTGGGTGATCCGCCAACAACTTGAAGGCCTCAAAGGCGTAGTACGACTTCTTCGGCACCCCGAAATGCGTGAACAACCCAAACCCGCCGTTTTCACCCGAGTAGAAGTTGCACATCTCCACCGGTGCGTCCTGTAGCGCAAGCAGCACGTAGGCGTCGAAGGCCGCCGCCCGTATACTGCCGATCTCTTCAAACCACTTCTGCAGTTCCTCAGCGCCCCGCCGTTCAAACGGTCCCCAATCGTTTCCCGGCAGGTAGTTCCACTCGTTCAAGTGCAGTTCGGTCTTCGCGAAACCATACTCATCCAGCAGCCGCCGCAAGCCCCGCGTATACCGTACATGCTCGCTCGGGTTCGACGTGTACAGATGCCATGAAAAGAAGTCCAGTGGTAACTGCTCCTTGCGGCAATACTCGAGAAATCCCCGCACGAACCGCGTCGGCGTAAAGGCCTCACCGTCGAGCTTGCCCGGATAGCACGCCGCCGGCCCACCCACTTTCAACTCTGGCCAGCGCGACTTAATGGCCCGCGCCGAAGTGGCATACAGGCGGAAGTAATCGTCGTGGCTGCCATGCCACAATCGCGGCCCCGCCTCCGGTTCATTCCAAATCTCGAAGTAGCGGAGATTCAGCTTTAGGCCATCTCCCCAGCCTTCGTTGTAATGGCGGATGACGCCGAGGCAAATCTTCGCCCACTGCTCGAAATCGGCCGGCTTCTGCACGTAGTACTGCCGCTGCGTATGCTCGATGCTCTCGCCCAGTCGATACACCACGCCGGCACCAACTGCCTGAATCGATCGCAGATAGTCGTCTGTGGGCGCGAAGCGGTAATTGGAAGGTTCCTCGGGATTCGCGCGAAAATTGGGGAATATCGCATGGATATCAACTACGTCCCGCGCCGGCCAATTGGAATCGTGCACTCGCACCATGGGCACGCCGAGCCGCTGATATCGCTTCGACAAATCGACGAGTCCGCCGTAGCAAATCGGCCCGCCATTGACCCCGTGAATCGCCCGAAACGTCCCCGCCGCCCGACCGGCATCCACGCGAATCTCCGCGGCCATGGCACTGCTCCAGGTTGCAGCAACCGCTGCGACCATACCCGCCCATATCAGGATCTGTCTTGACCGCCCTAAGATACTAGGCATGAATCGATCCTCCAGGATAGGCAATCGTTTGCCGAGCGAAATTGGACCGTCACGACCTGCCCGCGTCAAGTCTGCTACCGTTGGAGCGACCCCTTGAACGCTGCCGGTCGCGCGTTACCATTTCTCGGCAAAGCCACCACGTGGCGGCCTCGGAAATAATCGCCGCCATCGCTTCGTTTCGCGCCCGATCGGCACCGGAGCCACTCATGAAAGCCATGCTTCTGCGGCAGATCGCACCGATCGAAACCACGCCGCTGGAACTCGTCGATCTGCCAACGCCTGAGCCCGGCCCCGGCGAGGTCCGCCTCCGGGTTCATTGCTGTGCCATCTGCCGTACCGACCTGCACGTGATCGAAGGCGATCTGCCCCAAGAGAAATTGCCCATCATCCCCGGGCATCAGATCGTCGGTACGATCGAGAAGTTGGGACCGGGCGTCAACGACGCGAAAGACAACCCGGCGGGGGATCGCGGCAACGACGAGCAACCGAAACGGCTACTCGGCCAGCGTGTCGGCGTCGCTTGGCTGCGTCACACCTGCGGCCGCTGCCAGTATTGCGCCACCGGCAGAGAGAACCTGTGCGACTCGGTGCGTTTTACCGGCTACCACGCCGACGGCGGCTACGCCGAATACGCCGTCGCCCCCGCCGAGTTCGTCTACCCGCTCCCCGAGGCCTTCACCGACGTCGATGCGGCCCCCTTGCTCTGCTCAGGTATCATCGGCTATCGGGCCCTGCGGCGATCCAATCTGCGGCCGGGCAGCAAGTTGGCCCTCTTCGGCTTCGGTTCCTCGGCCCACGTCGTGATCCAGATCGCCTTGCACCGCGGTTGCGAAGTCTATGTGGTCACACGCGGTGAGAGTCATCGTCAACTCGCCCGCGCGATGGGCGCCACCTGGGTCGGCGAGAGCGCCGCTGAGATGCCGGTCAAAGCCGACAGCGCCATCATCTTCGCCCCCGCCGGCGAACTCGTGCCGGTAGCTCTCGAACATCTCAACAAGGGCGGCGTCCTCTCCCTCGCGGGCATCTACATGAGCCAGATTCCGCCGATGGACTACGACCGCCACGTTTTCCAAGAACGCGACATCCACTCGGTCACTTGCAACACGCGGGAAGACGGAAGCGATTTGCTGGCCGAGGCGGCAGCCATTCCGATTTGCCCGCACACAACCGTCTATCGCTTGGAGGATGCCAACCGCGCCCTGCAGGACCTCAAGGCCGACCGCATCAATGGCACCGGCGTACTGCGGATTTACTGATGCTCCCTGCGAGTGCCAGCCAGATCCTTCGCTCACACTCCGGATGATAAATGGGAGGTTTTCAAGAGCGCCCGATATCCGGCAAGTAATTCGATGATCGGCTCAGGTTCCACTGACCACTCACCACTGACCACTCAAAACTGAAAACCACGCCCTTCTCATCGTTTAGCAGCCGACGGCACGTGTTTCGCTTCAACAACTGACCGTTTAGCAGCCGACGGTACGTCGGCTTTCAACAACGCGGCTTAGCCAAACGCCGTTAGCCGCCGACGGCACGTCGGCTTCACCCGCCCGCGTCTCCCTGCCTTCCGTCCGCTCCCAAGTGTCCATGCCAATCGCCGACCGGCCCCTTCCGGTCGGAACCATCGCCCCTTCTCCGCCTCCCCTATAATTCCCCAGATTTCCAGTGAGGCGGCAAAGGGAGTTCCCAATGAATGCGGTCCTATATGGAATGGCAAGCGCCCTGATAGGAGGTACGCTCATGTTCGGCTCGGCCACCGCGGCAGAACTCAAAGTTGGCGACCCGGCTCCCGATTTCAAATTGCCGGGCAGTGACGGAGAAACCTACAAACTTTCCGACTACCGCGGCAAGCAAGCCGTCGTCTTGGCCTGGTTCCCCAAGGCCTTCACGCCCGGCTGCACCACCGAGTGCAAGGTGCTCGCCCGCGACGCTTCGAAGCTGAAGAAGTTCAACGCCATGTTCTTTACGGCCAGCGTCGACAAGCCGGAGAAGAACAAGGAGTTCGCCGAATCAGTCCAGGCGGAGTTCCCCGTCCTCAGCGACCCCGGCGGCGAAGTAGCCCGGGCCTACGGCGTGACCGGGGCCATCCAGAAGTTTGCCAGCCGCTGGACGTTCTACATCGGCGCCGACGGGAAAATCCTCTACATCGATAAGAACGTCCACCCCGCTACGCACGCCGAGGACGTGGTTGCCAAACTCCGCGAACTGAAGGTTCCCGAACACAACGAAGTCCCGCAACCGTAGAGGCAATCATTTGCCAGCCGACGGGAGGCAGATGCTCGCCGCCTGCGATGCCTCGGCGCGCTGCCCGCTGCGATCCACCGCGAGCACTTTGTAGTAATACGTCACGCCCGGCCGTGCCGTCTTGTCCTGGTACATCGCGTGATCGAAGTCCCGCACCCGGTAATCCACCGGCGTGTGGCCGTACACGGTCGAACCCTTGATCACGGCGTCACATTCAACCGTGCCGATCTTGGCCGCGTCGTTCAACTCAAAGCCGTGTTGCGTCCCGCGAAACACCTCGTAACGAACGATGTCGGCCTCGCAATTCGTGCCGAACAGCAGGTTCACATAATGGCACGGTCCCAGCGGACTGACGTGAATCGCCCGCAGGCCGTGGACCGGCAGCGGCCGCATGTCCTTTTCGCTGGTTTTCATCGTTCGCACCCGCACCGGCGGCGAAAGCGGCCCCTCGTTGTTCCAGCGATCCACCGCCGCCACCCGATAAAAATACTCTGTGTCCGGCGTCAACCGATTGTTGATCCAGCCGGGCCGTAGTTGCGGCGAGTCCGTGCAATATTGGAATGCCGACCGTTGGACGAGATTGAGCAGCGACGGCTTGAAGTCGGGAGTCTTGCCGCGATAAATGCGGTAGTGGCCGACATCCTTGGATAGCGCCGGGTCCGTTTGCCACACCAGGCGAATCTCCATGTCCGATTTCGCGTTGGCTTTCACGTTCTGGACGGAGACTTCACCTTCTTCCGGTTGATAAACCACCCGAATCGTCTTCACCCCAAAGGGCCTGATCGCGAACTTGATCTCGTGGCCGTTTTGGATCGCGACCGGCACCGGGCGGTCGTTCTCCACCAGATCCGTCTCTATCGCCGCTCCAATCTCGCCAAAGAACGGCAGCGACGCTGTCACTTCGGCCGCCTCGCCGCGCGTCTCCATGAACCGCAAAATGATCCCCCGCCCGTTCGCCTCGGCCGGCTTGATCGTGGTGCACATGACGTTCGAACGATCTACGGAAAACAGACTTGCCGTGCCAGGCAAGGACCCTTCCGATTTGATACCCTTGAATACCGGATACAAAGGGCAATGCACGTCGTGGCCGAACTCGTCCGCCTTGCCCTGCCGCCAATCGCCGACATGGCTGGTGATCGAGTACGAAAACTTCATCGCGCCGGCCTGATCCCAGCGGATGTTGGTGTCGAACATATTGTCGGCCAACATCAAGTACATCCGACTGTTCTGCGGATACTCCATCACCTTTTCAAACGCATCTTGCCGGGCGCCGGGGATCGGACACGAACGCGGTCGGCCGTATTGGACCAGCGATGCATCGACGCTGCTGACTGTCGCTCCATACGTGCCGTTCGACACGTCGGCAAAGTGCCGCGTGGCGTAGTGGGCCGTGCCCGATCCATCGAACTGGCCGCGAATCGGCTCGACCACCCCGCCCGGCACTTGGTGCACGAACCGCCCGCCGGGCACCGAGAACGGCAGCGCGACGTAGACCGCTTCCTGGTTCAACGCACTGGTCTCCGGCGTGCTGCATGTACGGCCGGAAGGCGACTTCACCATATCGAGTTCGAAATCAATCCGCTTCAATTGATTATAAAACGTGATCTTCTGGCACAGCTTCTTGACGCCTGTCGGCTTGGCAGTGACCGTCACGATGTCCACCACCGGGCCGCGTTGGACCTCGATCTCGGCCGATTCAACGCGGTACCACTTCGACGCCACCTTGCGGTCCGGCGTCTCATACCGTTCGTAGAGATACTCGTTGAACCGGTGTGGCGCGGCCTGATCCACCAATTCGACGTTCAACTGCTTGTCGCGGAGACTCTTGATCGCGCCTCGCTCGTCAAACTCGGCCCGGTAGAACTGGTTTTCGACTACAGTAGGTCGCCTAGACTGCTCGACACGGCTAAATGTCGTTCCAGAAAAATCGGAAGTCACTTCGTAGGTCCTGTAGCCCATCGACGGTATATCGGGGGCGACAAAAACTCGCGATCCGTCTCGCAGCCTCTGCAGTTTTAGACGCTGGCCGTTTTCTGCATCGACGATTCCCGGAAACATTGGCAGCATGATTGGCGATATGGACACCGGACCGGTCTGCGACCGATCCGTGGGATTGAAGACAATCAACATGTTCTCGGTATGGGTGGTGATGAGCGACCCGACCTTGAGACTATCGAAGCACGCCCATTTTCGATAGTGGCTGGCATCCGCCACCATCTCCCGATTCTCTTCCAACTCGGTCTCGTACTGCTGCATCCGTTCCGGATCGGGGCCAACGAAATCAATCGCGTTGGTGTGCTCGTGATAGGCCAGCAGCCGGTGGTAGGCCTGGTAGACTTCCGCCCAAGGATAGCCGCGTTTGCCCAAAACGCTGGCGATCGTGGCCCATTTCTCGGCCGCCGAAAGTGCCTCGCCCTGCCGTCGGGCTTGGCCCAACAGCCACGCGTCGCTTGCGTCCTGATCGGCCCAGTGGTTGTTAGCATCCTTGGCAAAGGTCTTGATCTTCGCCGGATCGGCCGCCTTCACCAGGGCATCGAAAAACATGTCCATCGTCGAACAAATCAACCGCGGATGGGCCCACCGCGCGTTCCACGCCCGAATCTTCTTCGCCGTGTCGCAGGTGACAAGCTGGAAATCGGTCCCCTCTTGCAGCAGCATCACGTCGTACGGCCAGTTCGGCCCGGCAAACTTGTCGATCGCCTTTTCGATGTGCTTCTCGCTGCCGTCGCCCACCGAATCGCCGCTGTAGCCGCCGTAGGGCGTGCTCCGCACCAAGACGCTGCCATGCCCGTCCGGCCCCAGCCATCGAAACACCGGCTCCTTCGATGCCGGCTGCATGCAGCGGCCCGTGTGGTTATGGCCGTGGAACAGGTACGGCACATTCGCCTCGTAACACATCGTGGCCAGCGGCCAGGTCAAGCCGATCACGTCGTCGATCTGTGCCGTACGGCTCGCCGGGATATCGAGCAGATCGCGACAGTGGCGATTCGTCAGATAGAACAAGCGGGCCAGCAACTCGTGCCCCAGTTGCTCGGTGTTGGCCGTGTTGTGCACCGCGCCAATCTGAATGCGCCCCTCGCGAATCCGCCGGGCCAACTCCTCGATCTGCCGCTCGTCGCAACTCCCTAAGAAACTGGGGATCGGTTCGCTCGTCTCGATGATGAAGCGGAACTTGCTGTCGTCGTCCCAACTGTCCGTGTCTTGGCAAAACCGCAGCGGCCGCTCGATGTTGGCGTGACGAATCGTCGTCCGCAGCCGATGCGGATAGTCGCCAAAGCCCAGGTCGTGATGGGAGTACGAGACGCAGTAAATCTTCCATTTCCTCTGCGGCTGCCAGGCGAACGTCTTGCGGATGCCCTCGGCCTTCTCGCCATCAATGACTAAGGTCACTTTCAGCTCGGCCGGCTCGGCCAGATCCGGCACGCGCACGTCCTTCAGTGATTCGCCGGAACCGATCATCCCCAAGGGCTGCTCGTGCCCTGCGCCTCCAGCCCACGAGACGATCACTCGTCCCTTGACCGGATTGCCCCGGTTCAAAATTCCCAGCCGCGCGATCTGCTCTAGCGGCTTTCCCGCCTCCGGTTTGGGAAAAAATACCGTCGGTTCGAGCCTGGTGAGCTGCAGCCCGACGTTCGGAGTCTCATCGGCCACCGCCGGCACCCGTGCCCCGATCGCAAAAACCACCGCAAACGAGGCGAAAATGGCCGCCGCAGGCATTCGAAGCATCGCGTGTCTCATTCGTAGGTGCACTCCATGGCCGCTTCGGCAAAGGCGCGAATCAACTCCGGTTCGGCATCAAAAAAGTGGTCGGACGGACTGAGAATATATCCGCCGCCCGCACCCGCCGCCTCGAAGCAGCGGCGGACCTCGGCCCGCGTTTGCTCCGGCGTGCAGCCGCGGAAGAAATGCCCCTGGTCGAACCCGCCGATCATGCAAACCCGGTCGCCAATCCGTCGTTTCGCCTCGGCCAGGTCCGTGTCACCGCCCATTCCCCGCGGCGTGAAGGTCTCCATCGCGTCGGGCTTCATCGCCGCAATCTGCTCAAGGATCGGCATCATGCCGCCGCAAGTATGATAGACCACTCGCTGACCCGCTTCGTGCAACGCCTCGATGATCGGCGCATCGTACGGGGCAACAAACTTGTCGAACATCGCCGGCGAGATCACCGTTGATGACGCATCGCCGCCGCCAAACTCCAGCAGGTCGTAGGCCGCCCCTTTCATCGAGCGCGCGAACGCCAATTTCCGCCGCTGCAAAATACCCAACAATTCATGCACCCAGGCTGGGTCGTCGTAGGTGGCCATGATCAACTCTTCGATCCCCACCAAACACGCCGCGTCCTGCCAGCAGCCAGGCTGGCCAAAAACATCGAAACAGCAGATGTGGCCGCGTACGATCCCCCGATTGCCAAAAGCCTCGGCCTCGCGATTGATCGCTTCCACGTCGCACTTCGGCGCCGTGCAGTACTTGCCGATCAATTCGATATCGCTCTTCTTCTTGATCAGCCGCTCCGACACCCAGGCCGTGTAGTCGTTCGCCTGGAGCACCATCGACAGCTCTCCTTCGGGCGTAACGAAGCGAAAACGCGTGGTCGGGTAAGCGCCCCCCGGTACATCTTCGGAAAAAATTCGCCACTGATCGGTCGCGATCCGCCGCGCCTCCAGGAATCCCGGCGTCCCTTGCAGCGGATCGTAATACTCGCCGCATCCTTCGTCCGGGCGATGGATCACGATCCAGCGAATCGCGTCCAAACCAAAATGATCGAAGAAGCGGCGCTCCGACATGCCGCCCAGGCACTTCTTCAACAGGTGATCCAAGACATGGTGCGTCGTGACCGGTAGACGGTCGGGCATTTTGCGATCCAGTGCCGTCAGCAGACGTGTTCTCGAGTCCATGATCGCTTTCTCCCTCGGAAAAGGCAGACGAGAAGCGGAAAATATCCCATTACCACACGTTTTCGCAGGCCGCCACGGCCAACGCCTCGACATTCTCCGGCGGCACGTTCGGCAGAATCGCCTCGTGACTTGGGCTGACAATCAAATTCGGCCCCAGCAACCGTTTCACCCGCCGCACGTCGGCCTTGATCGCCTCCGGCGTTCCGTGCGTCAACAATTGCTGCGTGTCGATCCCGCCCAGGAAGGCGATCCGCCCCTTGAAGTCGCGGGCCAGCGTGTCGGCGTCCATGTTCGCCGCCCGAGCCTGCAACGGATGCAGACACTGCACGCCGGCATCGATCAACCGGTCGATCACCGTGTAAACCGAGCCGCAGGAATGGAGTACGACCTGGTAGCCATGCTCCCGGCCCTGCTCGGCGAACCGTCGAAACCACGGCATGATGAAACGGTCGAACGACTTCGGGCTGCAAAACAGGCTCTGTTGCGTGCCAAAATCGTTGCCGTAGAAAAAGCCGTCCACCAGATCGCCTGCCGCCGCGAAAAACCGGGCGTTGGCCTCCCAGTAGAACGCGCACACCCGATTCGTCACCGCGTCGACGACTTCCGGATGCGTATGCATCTTCACAAAATACTCTTCCATGCCGAACAGGTCGGCCACGTTGTGATAGAAGCACGTCCAGAAACCGCTCAGCCGGTAAACATCGCCCGCCGCACGAAGATCGCGCAGGCAGGAGGCGAAGTTCAAATAGTCGGGATTCGGCCAGGCGTACTGCTCGATCTCCTCGGGCGTCTCGCAATGCGCCAACGGCGGCCGACTGTGCTTCGCCCGATCCAGGCCCGCATCGAACAACTCGCGGCCATCCGGATCGCGATAGGCGTCGGCATAAAACTGCGGGCAGATCCAGCGGACGTCGTCCCCCAGCTTCTGCCGCAATTCCTCCTCGCAACTCGTGCCGAAGTGACGATGCAAGATGGGCCACGTGTCAGGGTGCGGATTGCCCAACCAAAACCCGCACCGCTCGACCGCCTCGCCTGCGATCAATCGCCGAATCAACTCCCGCCGAGACATCGCCGCCACCTCCCAAAAAGGACAAGAACGGGTGCGCAACGTCTCTCAATATAGCGGTTCGCCGAGCCAATGAAAATCGGCTCAAAGTGCTCCTGTATTGCCCTATTGTTGCAGCGCCTGCTCCAGGTCGGCGATCAGATCATCGACGTCTTCGACGCCCACCGACAAGCGCACCAGCCCATCGTCGATCCCCAGCGCGGCCCGATTCTCCGGCGGAATCGAGGCGTGGGTCATCAGCGCCGGATGCTCGATCAGGCTTTCCACCCCGCCCAGGCTCTCGGCCAGCGTGAACACCCGGCATCGCTCCAAAAAGCACCGTGCTCGCTCCACGCCGCCAGCCAGCACGGCCGTCACCATCCCGCCAAATCCGTGCATTTGCCGCTGGGCCAACGCGTGCTGCCGATGGCTCTTCAAACCCGGGTAAATGACCTTCACCACGTCCGATCGCCGCTCCAGCCACTCGGCAATCTGCAGCGCGTTGCTGCAATGCCGCTCCATCCGCAACGCCAGCGTCTTCAAACCCCGCAAGGCCAAGAACGAATCGAACGGCCCCGCCACCGCGCCCACCGCATTCTGCAAAAAGCCAAGCCTCTCGACGAGTTCCTTGTTGTCGCCCACGACCGCCATCCCGCCGATCACGTCCGAATGTCCGTTGAGATACTTCGTCACCGAGTGGACGACGAGATCAAAGCCCAGCGTCAGCGGCCGTTGGCAGTACGGCGTGGCGAACGTGTTGTCAATCACCGCCAGAACCCCTCGCCGTCTGGCAATCGCGGCCACCGCCTCTAAATCGGCCAGTTTCAACAGCGGATTCGTCGGGCTCTCGATCCAGATCATCCGCGTGTTCGGCCGCATCGCCGCCTCAAACGCCTTTAGGTCGCTCGGATCGACGTAACTGAAATCGAGATTGGCGGTCCGCCGCCGCACCCGCTCGAACAAGCGGAAGCAGCCGCCGTAGAGATCGTCGCAGACCAGCACATGCGAGCCATGATCGAGCAGTTCCAGCACGGTCGACGCGGCCGCCAGTCCCGACGCGAAGGCGAACCCCGCCTGCCCCTCCTCCAGATCGGCCACGCAACGCTCGAAGGCGAAGCGCGTCGGGTTTTGCGACCGGCTGTACTCAAATCCCTTGTGCACCCCCGGCGACTGTTGGGCGTAGGTGCTCGTGGCGTAGATCGGCGTCATCACGGCCCCGGTCGACGGATCGAACGTCTGCCCGGCGTGAATTGCCCGCGTTCCAAAACCTTGCCGCCGTATAGTGTTCGAAGAATTCATGAAAAGCTCCCGTGAGTAGGTCACTCCTGCAAGCTCGTACGCCTAGCGCGCGCGATTATCGAGCACGCTTAGTTCGATGTCCCCTCTCCCTTTCGGCGCTCAAATCCTCTTCTGTTGCCTTCGCAAATAACTGACCACGTCGACCCGCGTAATCAACCCAAAAAAACCCTCGTCGCTGGCCACAATCGCCACCTGCCCCGCGTCAAAAATCGGCAGTAGGTCCTCGACCGACGCCTCCGGCGCAATCGTTTGCAGCTTGGTGGTCATGAACTCCCGCACGGGCTTCTGAAACACGCCCCCATCGTTCAGCACCGCCAGCAACAGGTCCGACTCGTCGACAATGCCCACGATCTTGTCGTTGCACAGCACCGGCAATTGCGACACATCGTACAGCCGCATTCGCGTGTAGGCAATGTTCAGCGGGTCGTCCGGCCCGACGCTGATCACCGCGCCCTCGGCAAAACGATGACTGATCAAGTCGCGAAGGTCGCCGAATGATTGGGTTTCGAGGAACCCGCGGTCGGCCAGCCAAAAATCGTTGAACATCTTCGACAGGTACTTGCTCCCCGAATCGCACGCCAAAGTGACCACCCGCTTGGGCCGATCCTGCGCCCGGCAATATCGCACCGCGGCCGCGACCAGCGTGCCGGTGGAGGAGCCGGCGAGAATCCCCTCGTCTTTCAACAGCTTTCGCGCGGTGGCGAGGCTTTCCGCATCGGAAATCGAGTAGGCGGCGCGAACCCGGCTCAAATCAGCGATCGGCGGCACAAAATCCTCGCCGATTCCTTCCACCACCCACGAACCGGCCTCGCCAGTCTTTCCCGTCTGGACATAATCGGCCAGGATCGAGCCCACCGGATCGGCCAGCACCATTTCCACCTGCGGCGCCACGCGCGAAAAGAAGCGGCTCAGACCGGTAATCGTGCCGCCCGACCCGACACCGCACACCATCGCATCGATCGCATGATTCGTCTGCGCCCAAATCTCCGGCCCAGTCGTCGTCTCGTGGGCAAGCGGGTTGGCCGGGTTGTTGAATTGATTGACGTAGAACGCGCCCCGTGTCCGCCGCGTGATTTCCTCGGCCATGTCCTGGTAGTACTGCGGATGCCCGCGGCCCACGTCGCTGCGGGTCATCACCACTTCGGCCCCCAGCGCCTTGAGGTGCAACACTTTTTCCTGGCTCATCTTGTCGGGGATCACCAGCACCAGGCGGTAACCCTTCTGCGATGCCACTAGCGCCAAACCGAGACCTGTGTTGCCAGCGGTGGCCTCGACCAGCGTTGAGCCCGGCTTGAGCCGCCCTTCCCGCTCGGCAGTTTCGATCATTGAGCGGCCGATGCGGTCTTTAATCGATCCGCCCGGGTTTTGATTCTCCAGCTTGAGCAACAACTGGCAGGGCCCCGTCTCGAATCCCCGCAACTCGACCAGCGGCGTATTGCCAATCATGCTCAAAACGTTCGGATACATGCCCATAGACCGGATTCTCCCAGGTAGAACAACTTAGCCGTTTCTCCTGCCGTCGCAGGCCATCTCTTTCTGCCCGCGACACGACCGACTGTTGAATTGTAAGTAAGTCGATCACAATATGCAACAATGTTTAGAAAATCATGGCAAGAGAGGCAGAAATCGACGAGGAGCCAGGCCAAAATCCATTGCAGCGTATGAACTTAAGGCAGAGACACGTGGCGCACAGCCCAACGGCTTGTTGCTTCACGAAGCCACGAAAAGCCCGCAGAGCCCGCGGGCGGGCGTACTTCAATTGTGCTTAGCTGGAAGCTCCAGGCGTTGTTGATTTGCGCTTAGCCCGAAGGGCTTGCTTCACCCAGCCCAGGGTTGCCGCGCAGCGGCTACCCTGGGTTCTCAGCAGCCCCACCCCGCAACCCTGAATGGGTTGCGTAACATCGCGCCGCCCTCCCCGCGCATGGGTCCAACCGTTCGCGCCCCTTACGCCCGATTTGCCCGGGCGTACTCCGTAAGCGCCCGCACATTCGCCTCCGGCGTGTCTCGTGGCACCTCGCAACCGGCGCTGACGATGTACCGCGGCCCGGCCTGGTGATGACACGCGGCGATCGCCGCCGTTACAGTCTCCGGCGTCCCGTTGCGCAGCACCCGCACCGGGTCGATGTTGCCCAACAGCACCTGCTGGGGACCCATTTCCTCCCTCGCCTTGTCGAACGGGGCGAGGAAATCAATGTCGACGATGTCGCATCCCAAGCAGCCGATCTTGGCCAAGATCCGCGTGATGTTGCCACAAATGTGCAGCCGCACCTTGGTGCCCATCGCGTGCAACCCGTCGACCAGCCGCTTCTCATACGGCCAGACAAACTCCTCGTAGAGCCGTGGGCCAATCAGCGACGCTGCCGCATCGCCTACGCCAATCGAATCGGCTCCCGCGTCTACCTGGGCCTTGGCGAATCGCAGCCCCATTTCAAGGTTGAACTCGAACAGATCGCGGACGAACTGCGGATCGTCGTAAAAATCGGTCATCAAGCGATTGATCCCGCGGAGGTCGGCCGCTTCCGCGCAGGGACCCTCGATCCAGCCTTCAATCAACTTCTGCCCACCGACCCGCTGACGGAACAACTCGGCGGCCTTCACCCGGTCATGCATTCGCCCGCCGCCCAAGGGATCGGGCACTTTCAGCTTCGCCAACACCGTCTTGTCGGCCAGCAAGGAATTCATCTCCTCGGCTGCCGGCGGCTGGTTCTCAAAATACTGGATCGTCGCCCCGCAGTCGGCCGCCTCCCGGGCAGGATCGGAAATGCTGCTGACGAAGTCAAAATCGAACTTCTCGGCCGTCTTCAGTTGGGCCTCGACCAGCAGACGGTGATCGGTCGCGTACTTGCCGTAGGGCACGCCGCCTTGGTTGGCGGCAAACATCATCGTAATCGGCATCAACGGCAAACAATCGGTCGCCTCGCCTCGGAGCAATGCCGTAAGTCGTTCGTAACCGTTCATTCTGATTTCTCCCGTCCCAGCGCCCTTCGTATTTCGGCGCGAATGGGTAATGCCAGTGTTTAGCCGCCGCCGGTACGGCGGCGATTCGCGGCGACTTGCCCCAAACGTAAATCTTCACAACGCCGCGGCCCCTATTGCTTCCACCACTCAAAAAACTACTCCGCCACCGCCTTGATCACATTCTCGTCAAAACTGGCGGCCACCCGATGCCCCGGCGGCAACACCAGAAAACTCGTCCCGTCCCATGGCCCGTTTACCAACCGCCGAATCAGCCCCATGTCGCCGGGAATTTTCTGATACTTCCAGCCTTTTTCGGCCGCCTGCTCCCGCGCCCGCCGCTCAAAACGGTCGTCCGGCTCGATCCCCATCTCGATAAACGTCATGCCGCTATAGTTTCGCGTCATGTCGCAGAGCTGCTCGTAAAGATACCGGCCATTATCCTCGCCATACTTGGCCACCAGTTCCTCGAGCGTCTGTGTCATGCCCGACCGCTGGTGAATCGAGTCCTCGTGATACTGGATGAGTCCCTCGCCCCGTTCCAGCCAGCCGGTGGTCTTAAAATACACCCCCGGGTGCGACTGAAAGTACTCCAGGTACCGTTCCTTGCTGCCGAGAAAGAGCGTGATGCAGTCGTGCGCGCGGGGAATCACCACCGGAATCGAGCCCGCGGTAAGACCCACCAACCCGTTGCTGCACAACCCGTAGCCCAGCAAGATCGCCTCGTACTTCGACTGGTCGACGGCCGCCAGCACTTCTTTCAATCGGGCCGACATCCCCGCCTGGCCGATGTCGTGCAGCCCCTTCGACAAAAACTCGATGTCGATCTGGTTGACCGAGCCAGCCACCGCCGCGCAAAGCTCGCGATAGAAGATTTCGCAGGCAATCAGTTTTAGTCGCACGAAGTCACCACAAGGTCCTGAGGAACACGCCCCGAAGCAGAGTCATTGCGCGGCGAATCTTGTCCAATGTCTCGAAGGGGTCCAACACGGCTTCCCATTCTACTCCGGCTTGGCCACGAACCGGTAGCCGGCGTCGCGAATGGTCAAAAAATGCCGCGGCTGGGCCGGATCGGGCTCAAACGCCTTGCGCAGACGCAAAATGAACTGGTCTGGCGCCCGCGTGTTCAACGTCCCCGGCATGCCCCACACGTTTTCCAGCAACTCACTTCGCGGAATCACCCGGCTTTCGTTCTCCACGAAGTACCGCAATAACGTCATTTCCAACTGCGTTAGCCGGGCGGCCTCGCCCCGGACTATCACTTCAAAGGTGTTGAAGTTGATCTTCGCATCACCGAACTCGAAGCACGCAGGGCTCCCCGTCGCCGGCCGCTGCGGCTGTCCCCGCCGCCCATAATACGTCAACAGATTACGCACCCGACTGATGAACTCGTCGAGATCAAACGGCTTGGTCAGGTACTGGTTCGCCCCCACATCGAATCCCCGCGTGCGGTCCTCGGTCAACGTCCGCGCCGTGAGAATTAGAACCGGCGTCTCCATGTCAAAGGCTCGCAACGCCTGGCACACCGCGTAACCGCTCATCCCCGGCAACATCAAATCCAGGATGATCAAGTCGATCCCCTCGGGATCGTTGCGGATGATCTCCAGCGCTGCAGGGCCGTCCCCCACCGTCGTCACCCGAAACCCCTCGGCCACGAGGTTATATTTGATGCCCGTGGCCAAATGGGCTTCGTCTTCCACCACCAAAATATGTTCGTTGTTGCTCATGCCTGTTGGCCCAGCGTCGTTTCCTGCGGTTGCTCGATCGAGGCCGCTTGCCCCACCCGTTTCCCCGGCAGTTGCACTTCAAACACCGTCCCCGGCCCGGTCTTCGGATCGCGGACGCGAATCTGCCCGCGATACCGCCGCACGAGCGTTCGCGCGATGTACAAGCCCAGCCCCGTGCCCGGCTTGTCGCGCTCCAACTCCAACCCCAGCCGGACAAAACGGCCGAAGATTCGCCGCCGCAGGTTGTGTGGAATGCCCCGCCCATTGTCGGCAATCCGCACAAATACTTGGCCGTTCGACACGACGCTCATCGTCACCTGCACCCGGGGCGGCGTTCCCGCATATTTCACCGCATTGTCAATAAGGTTGCGAAAGGCCACCTGCAAATCAATCCTCCGCGCCACCACCGCCGCCGGCAGCAAGTCAAACTCCACCACCTCCTGCGGCACCCGGTAACTAAGGCATACCGACGCAGCGCAGTCGCGCAACAGCTCGGCCAATGGAATCTCTTCGTTCTCGTCCGGCGAGCGCTCGGCCTCCAGCCGGCCGGCGTCGAGCATCTGGTTGATCAGGTGGTCGAGTCGCTCAACGTCCTCCAGCATGAAGCGATAGAAGTCGGCCTGCACCTGCTGGCTCACCTGGTGGCGATGGAGCGTTTGCAGGTAGAGCTTCATTGAGGCAATCGGCGACTTCAACTCGTGGGTCACGCTGTCAATAAAATTCGACTGCCGCCGAGTGAGATTGATCGCCTTGATCGAGAGAATCAAGTACAGCACCACGCCCACCAAGAGCAGCAGGATGAACGTCGTGCCGATCGACAACAGCGCCCAGTAAATCCCCGAGTGCGTCGACTGCAGCGCGCCGAACACCGCCAGCAACACCCAGCCCACCGTCAGCACCACCAGCAGGACGATCATCACGATCGCCAGCAGAATCGGCAGGCTCAAGGAACGGCGTAACCACATAAGTCCAAGGCTAACAAATCCGCCCTAACCCCGTCAAGCTGGGGGGGGTGCGAACAAGGCTTTGCCAGCTTCAACCTGCACCGCCGCATGCGGCTCTTGCCCAATCGCCCCAGAATACTGCCCGAAAAAACTATTACCGACCTATTACATAACCGTGACACAGCCGCAAACAGCCGCCGGCCGACCGTTCGTATAATCCATCGATCGCACCGAAAGGGGCTTAACATTGTCCGTTTGAGGAGTCTCGCTTCGTGATCGCTCCCCGCCTGCCCGTCGTCTCCGCGCAGCAATCGACCCACCCCCGACATCCCGCCGGTTCCCAAGCCAAAGTCCTCCTCGCCAGCGTCTTCGGCCCCTATGGCCAGGACGATGAGTACGGCAGCCGTCGCATGAATCCGATGGAGCTGTACCACAACCAGGTCACCCGCACCCAAGGCGCCTTCTCGCTCCGCATGTTCCACCGCAGTTGGGGCCTGATGCTGATCCAAGCCAATATCACCGCGCCTTGCACGCTCTTGGACTTTCCCACCCTCGACCGCTTCATCGAAGAACTCAAGACGCACGACTACGACGTGGTCGGCATTTCGTCGATCATCCCCAACGTCCTCAAGGTCAAAAAAATGTGCGAGTTGGTGCGGCAGTACCTGCCCAACGCTCAAATCGTCATCGGCGGCCACATCGCCAACATGCCCGACTTGGCCCAGCGCGTCGACGCTGACCACATCGTCCGCGGCGAGGGCGTCCGCTGGTTCCGCCAGTACCTCGGCGAGGACGTCGAGCAGCCGATCAAGCACCCCATGATCACCTCGGGCTTCGGCACGCGAAACCTCGGCGTCAAGCCCAAGGAACGACGCGGCGACGTCGCGGCCTCCCTGATCCCTTCGGTCGGCTGCCCCTTGGGATGCAATTTCTGCTCCACCTCGGCCATGTTCGGCGGCAAAGGCAAGTGGGTCTCGTTCTTCGAGTCCGGCGACGAACTGTTCGACGTGATGTGCCAGATCGAACAGCACTCGGGCGTCAGCTCGTTCTTCGTCATGGACGAGAACTTCCTCTTCCACCGCAAGCGCGCGCTCCGGCTGCTCGAATTGATCGAACAACATGACAAAGCCTGGTCCCTCTACGTCTTTAGCTCGGCCAACGTGCTGCGATCCTACACCATCGACCAACTCGTCCGCCTCGGCATCTCCTGGGTTTGGATGGGCATCGAGGGTCGCGATAGCCAATACAGCAAGCTCTCCGGCATCGACACCTTCCAACTCGTCCGCGAACTCCAATCCAACGGCATTCGCGTCCTCGGCTCCACCATCATCGGCCTCGAGAACCATACGCCGGACAATATCGACGAGGCCATCGAGCACGCCGTCAAGCACGACACCGACTTCCATCAGTTCATGCTCTACACGCCCATCCCCGGCACGCCCCTCCACGCCGAACTGTCGGCCAAGGGCCTGATGAAAGACGAGAGCGAGTTCCATGTCAGCGACATCCATGGCCAACTCATCCTCAACTATCGCCACCCCGCCTTCAACGACGAGCAAACGGCGGAGTTGATGGTCCGCGCCTTCGATCGCGACTTCGCCATCAATGGGCCGAGCACCGTGCGCATCGTCCGCACCACCCTGGCCGGCTGGCGGAAGCACAAGAACCACCCCGATCCCCGCGTGCGTCGCCGCTACCAGTGGGAAGTCCGCGAACTGGCCACCACGTTTTCGGCCGTCGTCGGCGCCGCCCGGCTCTACTACCGCAAGAACCCCATCATGCAGGCGAAGATGACCGCCCTGCTCCGCGAACTCCACGCCGAGTTCGGCTGGAAGTCGCGCATGGCGTCGGCCGTCGCCAGCCGCTGGGTGTTGGGCAAGATCCGCAAGGAGGAAAAACGCCTGGCCGCCGGCTTTAGCTACGAACCGGCCACCTTCTACGAGCGGAACGCCTCCGTTACCGACAACCACCAGGCAGTCCTCGGTCACGCCGCCCAGCCGGCAGCCAAAAACAGCGTTCCCGCGCCCCACCATCGATTCCAGCACGGCCGAAAGAAGGCGCTTGCGCTGCAGAGTTAGAAACGCGGCAGCCGTCCGTGGCGATCAAGGACAATCGTTGGCCATGGTGCGTCGCCGAATGCGCGGGCTCGAGGTTTCGTGTGGACATCGCTCGTAATTCCATCGTTTAGCCGCCGCCGGCACGGCGGCGAACGTTTGTGCCCGTTATTCCGTGTCGTCGGCACGCGACGAACATTGGCGTGCCCGGTGCTTTATCGAACCGGCGCGGCGTAAATGGACAGGCCCGCTATTCCGTTTAGCCGCCGCCGGCACGGCGGCGCAACTCCGTAGGATGCGTGGCACGCACGCATCGACCTGCCTTCGTGTCATTCCGAGCGTAGCGAGGAATCTAGCCGCAAATTCTCCGCTGGTGGCCATTTTCCGATCCAATTCTCAGTTTTCATGGTTCACGTTCATCCCGTTTAGCCGCCGGCACGGCGGCGAGTATTTGCGCCCGTTTTTCCGTATGGCCGGCACGCGACGAACGTACGTGCCAGGTGCTTCGTCGAACCGGCGCGGCGTGAATGGACGGGCCTGCTATCCCGTTTAGCCCGCCGCCGGCACGGCGGCGCGTCGGTGAGCGACGTCGCCGCTACCGGTTGGGCGACGCCCGCAAAACCTCGTAAACGCCCATCATCGCACCCGTGCCAACGGGTGGCTTGCCCGCCCGGCCGAGATTGTTAAAAATTAGGCCATGCCGACCGACATCTCCCACTCGTAGACACTCCCGACTGCAGGGCCTGAGCCATGACTACCGCCGCGATCAGCCATGTCGTTCCGATCCGCGTGCTGGCAACGGTGTTTGTGGCCCTGCTCGTGCTGACGGTGGTGACCGTGGCGGTCGCTAGCGTGGACCTCGGCAGTCTCAACCTCTACGTCGCCCTGGCCGTCGCCGGACTGAAGGCGAGCCTGGTCGTGCTGTACTTCATGCACCTCCGCTACGATCGTCCGTTCTTGTTGATGGTGTTCCTCGGCTGCCTAGGCTTTGTCGTGCTGTTTATCGGCGGTGTGTTGACGGATGCCGAGGCCTACCGCCCATCGCTGACCCCCGGCCAGGCCCCGGCGATGCAAAAGGCCCACACGCCCTTCGGTCGATAGTAGTATTTCCCTCGCTGGGCACCGACCGTAGGTTGGCCGGGCTCGAGCGAGACCGTTGGTCCCCTCGCCTCGGGAAGAGAGCTAGGGTGAGAGCCAATGGTTGATAAGACAAGGAGCGGTTATCGATGGAAGATCGCCCTCGTTCAAGCCTCGAAGACGTCGGCACGCTGGGCATGTACTTGCTCATTGCCGCCCTGGGGATGTTGTTCGCTGCCAGCGTGGTCGGCTACTTGGCCATCCGCGCCATCCATCAGCCCTGGCCGCCTCCCGGTTTCCCTGAACTTCCCCGCACCCTCTGGCTGAGCACCCTGGCGATTTTGCTCTGCAGCCTTACGGTTCACACCGCATTAAAAGGAATTCGTGCGGGCCAGCAGCGTCGATTGCGCCGCGATCTGGTGCTGACGCTCGCCCTCGGTGTCACCTTCCTGGCCCTGCAATGCCTGGCTTGGTACCAGATCGTCCGCCAGATCGACGCCCCCACGAAAAACATCGGGCCGTATTTGAGGCTCTTCTATGTCCTCACCGGCCTGCACGCCGTCCATGTCCTCGGCGGACTGGGCACCCTGGCCGTCGTCACCCGCCGGGCCTTCGCCGGCCGTTATACTGCTGAAGAACACCGCGGCGTCCACTACTCGGCCATCTACTGGCACTTCTTGGACGTCGTCTGGTGCGTGCTGTTCGTGGTGGTCTACTTAATCTGAGCCCACGGAAGAATCCCTCGCGCGAATTGCCGTGAAACGCTTTTCAATCTGCAATTTTCAATTTGCCTTTATCGTAGCAGCGACTTGCTCCTATCTCATCACGAAATGCCGAAACTACGAAAGCGTGAAAGGTGGAGCAATATGACCTCAATGTCACACGACATGGACTTGTTTTCGTGTTTTCTATGAAAAGGACAATTGGATGGGACCGGAGCAAAACTTACGAGGCAAAGAACTCGATGAGCGTGAACATCACGTTTGCCCGAGATGTAAAGCCCGAACTGCCGTGGAAGTTTGCCGGGTCAGCGCGGTTTTGGGTTTGTTGACGGTGTGGCCTCTGCTGCCTCTGAAACGGCGGTTCGTTTGTAATGAATGTGGATACCAATGGAAGCGGTGTCAATGGTGAATGCGTTGCGAGCAGGGCGGGTGCTCACAGCGTCCTACCCGGCGCTATCGACTTTCGTAGATCCGTAGGATGCGTGCTCGCACGCATCGACCTGCCTTCGTGTCATTCCGAGCGCAGCGAGGCATCTAGCCGCAACGCCTCCTCCGGTTGCCCTTCGAAAATCCAATTCGGAGTCTTCATTCTTCTCGTTCCCATGCTCTGCACGCGCCCCCACAATATGCGATTTTCAATTTGCATTTTGCACTCTATATTCATCATTCCTCCCGCCCCCTGAACCCTGAACCCTGAACCCTGAATCCTCTAATCCTCTAATCCTCTAATCCTCTAATCCTCTAATCCTCTAATCCTCTAATCCTC
>CALGFD010000035.1 GCA_937881075.1 uncultured Planctomycetales bacterium | reverse complement strand
TAAAGACCAAACAGAAAGCCCCGGGATCACCACGGGGCTTTTTTGTTGGCTCGCTTGACCGCAAAACCTCAATTACTCGCCCCAGCCGTCGATGGCCGCACCGTAGCCAATTGCTGCAGATTGATGTAGTCAGTCGCGATCGCCAAGACCTCGTCAAGATAGTAATCCCGCTTGATCTCGCCGCCGCGGAGCTCACTATGCTCCTCGAAGACTTTCTCTTCTTCCTTGTCGGCATTCAATTCCGCCCGCTCCTGCAGGAACTTGTCTTCCTTGAGCGTGATATGCTTCTTGGCCTTCTGCTCCTTATAACGAGCGATGCGGCGAAGTTCCCGCTGGAACTTCTCGGAATTCTGCACACGTTGCTCCGACAGTCGCCGCAGTTGACTGGTAATCCCCGGATTCACGTTGTCAAATCGCTTGAGGCTCGCCCCCGCGACGCGGTCGAACGGCAGGGCATAGTCCAAATCCCCCTCGCCCACGTCCAAATGCGTCGTCAACGACGGCAGTTCGATATCGGACACAACGCCCCGCTTCTGCGTGCTATCACCGTCCGGGCGATAGAACTGCTGCATGGTAATCTTTAGCGCGCCCATCGGCTCGGCGTTCGGCACGCGGAACAACTGGGCACCGAGGTCGAGCAGGCTCTGCACGGTCCCCTTGCCATGTGTGGCACGATCGCCAACGATTAAACCACGATTATAGTCCTGGATCGCACCGGCCAAAATCTCGCTGGCGCTCGCGCTGAATTTGCTGATCATCACCACCAGCGGGCCCGACCAGGTGACGCCCGGATCAATGTCGTTGTAGGGCTGCACCCGGCCGTCGGCATCCTTGACCTGAACCACCGGACCGTCGTTGATGAACAGGCCGGTCAGGCTGATCGCCTCATTCAACGCACCGCCGCCGTTGCGTCGCAGGTCGAGGACCACGGCGTCCACACCCTGGCGATTGAAATCGTCGAGAATCGCCTTCACATCCCGGGTGGTGCTCTTGAAGGTCGTCGAGCCCCGACGGTCGCCCGCCATGTCCCGATAGAAACTCGGCAATTCAATCACGCCGACCCGGTACGCTCCGCCGTTGGGCTTGCGGCCCGCCTCAAACACCTTGCCACGAGCTTCGCTGTCCTTCAATTCAATCTTTTCTCGGACAATCTTGTAGAGCTTGTGCTCGGAGCCTCCGACGGGGATCACGTCCAGACGAACTAGCGTGCCTCGCTTGCCGCGAATCAACTTGACCACGTCCCGGATCTTCATGTCGGTCACGTCGGTCATCTCTCCATCGTCGCCTTCGCCCACGGCCACGACCTTGTCCTCGACCTTCAGACGACCATCCCGGTCGGCAGCTCCACCGGGCACAATCTTCTTGACGACCGCGTAGCTGTCCTCGGTCTGCAACTGGGCGCCAATGCCCTCCAGTTCCAAACTCATGGCGATGTCGAAGTCCCGCTGCGTATCCGGCGACATGTAGTCAGTATGCGGGTCAAAGGCGGTCGTGAAGGAGTTGAGGTACATCTCCAGCAGTTCGCTGCTGCTTGTCTGATGCATCCGCTTGGCAAAGCTATGGTAACGCCGCTGGAGCTTGTCGCGGGCCTCCTGGCCCTCCTTCTTGTCCTTGTCCGAAGCCTTCAGCACCAGCAGGTCGTACTTGATCCGCTGCCGCCAACGATCGGCTGCCTCGGCAGTCGATTTGGGGTATTGGGCCACGTCCCGATCCGCCACCATCTGCTCGTCCACGTTGAAATCGATCGGTCCGGCCAGCACAGCGTCGACCGTCTTGACCCGCTCGTCCACGCGCTGCAGGAACGTGCGGAAGACGGTGTAGGCAAAACTGACGTCGCCCCGGCGAATTGCGTCGCTCAGTTCATCCTTATGCCGCATGAAGTTGTCGATGTCCGACTGATAGAAATACACCTTCATCGGATCCAGCGACTTCAAGAACGTCGCGATGCAGCGCTGGGAAATCTCCTTGTCCAGCGGGTGTCGGGAAAGATGCTCCCGCTTGAGCATCAACGCTACCATGAAGGTAATTTGCCGGTCGCTCGGCCCGGGAGCAACCGGGTCGGCCTTCAACACCGGGCACAACGAGACAATCAACGCAGAAACCAGCAGCCAGCGCGGCCATCCGACGAGCTTGCGAACCATGCAAAAGCCCTCTAAAAAGAACAGAATTCCATACTCTGATCGCTTCCGCTGCGAACAGTTTTTGTATAGTACCCCGCTTACACAGCAGAAACAAGGTCGAACTATTTCCCTGCCAGAGAGTTGCCGCGGTGCCCCTTATCCTGCGATTCACCCTCAGCGGTCCAGCGGTTCCCGCCGAGTGGTCTAGACACCTGCCCGGTTTTCGCTAGACTGAGGCAACGTGGGACTCTGGCCCAATTTGCCGCAGCAAAAAAGCCAAGGGACCTCGCGGCACGCGACCAGCTTGGCCCGTCGTACCAGCCGACTTCCCGGAATCGCTGCGGGCACTCACCCCGGCTCCGGATTTTTGAAGCTGTTTCCCTCACATTTTCTCAGCAGGATCACACTGACATGGAAAAACGCGTTTTCAATTTCTCGCCGGGACCGGCCGTGCTCCCTTTGCCCGTGCTCGAAGAGGCCCAGCGCCACTTGGTCTCGTACCCTGGGGCCGGCTGCTCGATTCTCGAAATCAGCCACCGCTCCAAGAGCTTTGACAAGATCATCAATGAGGCCGAAGCGAACCTCCGCAAGTTGCTCGGCATCCCCGACAACTACCGCGTGCTGTTCCTCCAGGGTGGCGCGTTCCTCGAGTTCGCCATGATCCCGATGAACCTGCTCCGCGGCACCGGCAAGTCGGCCGACTACATCTGCACCGGTACCTGGAGCTCGAAGGCTCGCGACGAAGCCAAGACCCAGGGCGCCATCAACGTCGCCTGGGATGGCAAGGCCAGTAACTTCAATCGCGTCCCCAAGCGCGACGAGTTGAAGCTCGATCCCAACGCCGCCTACGTCTATCACTGCTCCAACGAAACGATCCAGGGCGTCCAGTTCCGCGAACCGCCGGAAGTGGGCAACGTGCCGCTGGTCTGCGACGCCTCGTCCGACCTGCTTTGCCGCCCGATTCCGATGGAGAAGTACGGCCTGATCTACGCTTGCGCCCAAAAGAACGTCGGCCCGGCCGGCGTAACGATCGTCATCATTCGCGACGACCTCGTGGCGAAAAGCCCGAGCGATCTGCCGTCGCTGCTGAACTACAAGATCCTGGCCGAGAACAAGTCGCTTCTCAATACGCCGCCCACCTTCGCCATTTACGTCGTGAAGTTGGTCACCGATTGGCTGCTGAAGGACATCGGCGGTCTCGACAAGATGGCCGAACTCAACCGCTGCAAAGCCAAGCTGTTGTACGACGCCATCGACAACTCGAACGGCTTCTATCAGCCGCATGCCGAGGCCGACTGCCGTTCTTTGATGAATGTGCCGTTCCGCTTGGCCAATCCGGCTCTGGACGATCCGTTCCTCAAGCAGGCTGCCGAGCGCGATCTGGTCGAGTTGAAGGGGCACCGCTCGGTGGGGGGCTGCCGCGCTTCGATCTACAACGCCATGCCGCTCGAAGGCGCCAAGCTGCTTGCCGAATTCATGGCCGAGTTCGCCAAGAAAAATAGCTAGCCAAACGGCGCGCTCCAAGTAATTGTGACATCCTAGAGCCTCGGTCGGTAAGCCGCCCGGGGCTCTTTTTTTCCCAGCATGCAGCCCTAGAGCCGCCTTGGCTGGACATCCGCCGCGACATAGACGACGATCGATCGGGCTTCCATCGTCACCACACCGTTGTCCGGCGCAGGGGGACCGTCAAGGTTCGGATAAATGTCGGCCGGGCTTTCCGCGGCCGTATCGACAAACAACCGCCAGCCCAGTCCACGGGCTACGACCGGGATCACGAAATGCCGGGCGTCGGTGCCGGCGTGGGCGAGGATCATCACGTGATGGTTCGGCAGCGCCTCCGGCTCTTGCGGTGGCAGGGCGCCGAGCAGGCAAACCAAACTGCGAGAATCGCCGCCCCACTCCACCTGCCCGCCGCTTGCGCCAAACCAGCTCACATCCGGCAGTCCACCGGGGCGAGTCGGCTCACCGTGAAGGAAGTTCACCTGACGAACCGTTGGCTCCGATCGGCGGAAGTCAATCAGTGCCGAGCAAAACCGCCGCAAACCGGCATGCTTGTCGACAAGCGTCCAATCGAACCAGGAAATCTCATTGTCCTGGCAGTAAGCGTTGTTGTTGCCCCGCTGCGTCCGTCGGCACTCGTCGCCCGAGAGCACCATGGGCACGCCCTGGCTCAGCAGCAACGAGGCCATCATATTCTTAATCTGCCGCAGGCGAACCGCTTCGATCGCCGTGCGTTGCGCCGGCCCCTCGAAGCCATAGTTGTAGCTGTAATTATTCGGGTCGCCGTCGCGATTGTTCTCGCCGTTGGCCTCATTGTGCTTCTCGCTGTAGGTGACCAGATCATTGAGCGTGAAGCCATCGTGCGAGGTAAGGAAGTTGATGCTGTGATAGGGCTGGCGACCGCTCGACTGGTACAGGTCGCTCGAGCCTGCCAGCCGCGTCGCCAGGCGGCCGACCATGTTGGGGTCGCCCCGCCAGAAACGACGCATGTCGTCGCGGTAATGCCCATTCCATTCCGCCCACCGGAGGCTGCCGAAGGTGCCAACCTGGTAGGCTCCGGCCGCGTCCCAGGCCTCGGCAATGATTTTCGTGTCGGCTAGCAGTGGATCCTCGGCGATCGCTTCGAGCACCGGTGGATTAGGCACGAGATCGCCGTTGCGATCGCGGCTGAGGATCGAGGCCAAATCAAATCGGAAACCGTCGATGTGGTAGTTGTGAACCCAATAGCGGAGGCAATGGAAAATCATCTCGCGAACGATTGGGTGATTGCCGTTGAACGTATTGCCGCACCCCGAATAGTTGCGATAGGAGCGGCCGCCGTTCTCCAGCATGTAGTAGACCCGGTTCTCCAGCCCCTTGAAACTGATCGTCGGCCCGCGCTCGTTGCCTTCGGCAGTGTGGTTGAACACCACATCGAGGATCACTTCGATCCCCGCCCGGTGCAGGGCACGTACCATCTCCTTGAACTCGCGGACCTGGACGCCGGGCTCCTGCCCAACCGCGTAGCCGCGGTGCGGCGCAAAAAAGGCCAGGGGATCGTAGCCCCAGTAGTTCGGCCGCTCGCTCGGCACGCCCTGCCATTCATTGGTCGGGAACTCGAAGACCGGCATCAGTTCCACGGCCGTCACGCCGAGCGACTGCAAGTAGGGAATCTTCTCGGTTAATCCAAGATAGGTGCCGCGATGCGTTATCCCGCTGCTCGGCGAATACGTGAACCCGCGAACATGCGTCTCGTAGATGATGGTTTCCGAAAGGCTTCGCCGCAAATGGCGATCACCCTGCCAGTCGAACTCGTCGTCCACCACCACGCACTTCGGCGGACGCACCACGCCGTCGGTTGCCGGCAGGAACTCGCCGCAAAGCGCCTTGGCATAAGGGTCAATCAACCGTGCCCGGCCGTCGAATCGCAGGCCTTGGTCCGGATAATTCGGCCCGTCCGCCTGAAAGTGGTAGAGTTGCCCGGGACCCGCTCCCGGCACGAAAACGCTCCAAATATCTCCCCAGCGGTTCAAGTCGGGGTCGAAGTCGATCACATCGCTCGGTTCGCGATCGGTCGGCAATTTGTAAAGCAGCAGCCGCATGGCAGTAGCCAATCGGCTAAAGACCACGAACTGAACCCCCCCATCATGGAGAATAGCGCCATATGGAAGAGGGTGGGCAAACCTTAATACCGAAGGGCGATCCGACATGCGAACACGTTCTTTCCCGGGAAATTTCCTGTCACTTCGGAAGCATACCATTGATTTTGACCGAAAAGTACCCGCAGATAGTGTCTCCGCAACCCGATCTGAGCACCGACGATTGCCGGAAGACCACCGTTTTCGTAGCTTACGTGGAATCGGAACAACGGCCCAAACATGTCGCCAGCGGCGAGGATGAGATGGACTACGAAGTCGAAATGAAATTCCCAGTGCAGGACATCGCGGCCCTCGAGAGCGAGATCTCTCGGTTGGGAGGCGTTCTATCGCAACCGCATCAGGAGATAGATCTGTACTTCGCCCATCCCAGTCGTGATTTTCGCCAGACCGATGAAGCCCTGCGGATCCGCCGCAAAGGCAAAGCAAACTTCGTTACATACAAGGGACCGAAGATCGACGCCGTCACCAAGACTCGGCAGGAAATTGAACTACCCTTGAGCGAGGGCGATAGTGCCGCCGACCACTGGGCGGATTTGTTTCAATCGCTCGGCTTCGTCCCCGTCCGCGAAGTCGCCAAGTCGCGCCGCAAGGCGTTTGTCGATTGGCAAGGGCATCGGGTCGAAATGTCGCTCGATTACGTCGCCGAACTGGGCACCTTTGTCGAGCTTGAACTGGTCATCGCCAAAGAAGAGTTCGAACCAGCCAAGCAGTGCATTATTACGCTGGCCAAACATCTTGGCCTCAAAGCCAGCGAGCGGCGGAGTTACCTCGAACTCCTCGAATCGCCCCGCTGACGGACAGAGTCTTCGTGGCAGGCAAAACTGCACTTTTCCCATTTTTTCCAATTTGCGATACTTAGGCTCCTTTGGGAAAGATGGATGGGATTCTATGCAAGCTAGCAAGCCTCTGAAAATTTTCTTCTCCGTGGGTGAACCGAGCGGCGATTTGCACGGCGCGAATCTTATCCGCCAACTGCGTGAGCGTTGTCCCAACCTCCGTGCTGTCGGCTATGGTGGGCCCAAGATGGCCGAGGCCGGCTGCGAACTTCATGCCGATCTGACTGCCCTGGCCGTGATGTGGTTCGCCCGGGCGCTGCTCAATCTGCACAAGTTCTTGGACCTCGGCAGTCGGGCCGACCGCTATTTTCGCCATCATCGGCCGGACGCCGTCGTTTTGATCGACTACCCAGGCTTCAATTGGTGGATCGCACGCCGGGCGAAAGCTCACGGCATCCCAGTCTTCTACTATTCGCCACCGCAAATCTGGGCGTGGGCCCGCTGGCGCGTGAAAAAGATGCGCCGCTTCGTCGATCACGTGCTGTGCGGCTTGCCGTTCGAAGAAGCTTGGCTCCGGCGGCATGGCTGTAACGCCACCTTCGTTGGCCATCCATTCTTCGACGAGGTTTTGCGGCATCCGTACGACGAGGCCTTCATCAAGCAGCATTGCGACAAGCCAGGGCCTCTGGTAGCCATTCTGCCCGGCTCCCGCAACCAAGAAGTCACTCACAACCTGCATTGGTTCCTCAAGGCAGCCAGCATCGTCCGTGAAAAAGTCCCCGAGGCACGATTTGCCATCGCCTCGTTCAAGCCGCATCAGGCCGAGATCGCCCGGCAGTTGGTCGAACGTAGCGGGCAGCCAATCGAAGTCTGTCTCGGCAAGACGCCTGAACTGATGAAGGTGGCCGACTGTGCGATGTCGGTCTCCGGCTCGGTCTCGCTAGAATTGCTCTACCACACAACGCCCACCGTCATCCTCTACTGGATCAGCCGTCCGGCGTACTTCGTCCAGACATTTTTCCGCAAGGTGAAATACATCACACTAGTCAACCTGTTGTCGACCGGCGGGCTGGATTGTGACGACATCATCCCCTTCGATCCATTACAGCCGGATGCCGAACGAGTCCTCTTCCCCGAATATTTGACCTACGAAGACAAGTCGCAGCAGATTGCCGCTCACATTGTGGAATGGCTCACCGATCCACAGCGTCGGACAGCCCGGGTCGAGGCCTTAGCCGCCTTGAAAGCCGAGGTGGCTCACGGCGGCGCCTCCGGCCGTGCGACCGATTACATCCTGAACGTCCTCCGACCGGTTTCCGTCGTACCACAGCCACATTTTGCCGTGCCTCAGGTCAAATCAACGAGTTTGCCGGCGTCTGAAAAACGAGCCTAAAGCGGCGCGCGATTCATCCCACATCCTTCATCCCTTCGGAGTCCCCGACGTGTTTCTTGGCGAGCCACCGCGTTCCCAGGCAGACCTGCATTTCTCGCTCTTCGGCATCCCGGTGCGAGTCCACCCGCTATTCTGGTTCGTGGCGCTGTTTCTCAATTACAGGAATCTGCGCGCTCCGATGGACGTGGTGACGTGGATAGCCGCAGTCTTTGTGGCAGTCCTTGTCCATGAATTCGGGCACGCACTGACCATGCAAACCTACGGCCTGCATCCGTGGATTACGCTCTATGGCCTCGGCGGCCTCACGTCCTACGACACACGATTGGTATCGCAGAGCAGGGGCTCCGGCTCGCTAGCCCAGGTGCTCATCTCGTTTGCCGGGCCGGCCGCCGGTTTCTTAGTCGCTGGTGTTATCGTTCTGATTGCCTATGCCAGCGGGCATCGAGTTGCTATCTGGAATCTCGTCCCCGTGATTGACCTGCAAAATCCCCGTTTAGCGCTCTTGGTGTACTACTTTCTTTTCATCTCGATCCTCTGGGGACTCATCAATCTACTGCCCGTTTATCCGCTCGACGGTGGACAGATTGCCCGAGAGATCTTCGTCGCCATCACCCCGCGCAACGGCATCCGCCTGTCACTGATCCTCTCCGTCTTGACGGCAGCCGGCATGGCCATCTACGCACTCGCTGCGTGGCACAGTATTCTGGTCGCCATCATGTTCGGCTATTTGGCCTACGGCAGCTATCAGACACTGTTGGCTTACAGCAGTCGCACACCTTGGCAATGAACCAGCCACGAGGCCATCATCATGGACTACAGTTTTTTTCTCGAAATGCCGATGATTTCGTCAGATAGGTCTTGCACGATTTCGCAAGATCAGTAAAACATATCCTCGATCGGGCAAAGATGCTGAGCTTCCGACGGTCGGAATTATCAGCCGGAAGCCCGCGAGACTCTGGAGGAGTTACTGTGGCCAAGAAGAAGGCTGCTAAGAAGGTCGCCAAGAAGGCGCCCGCGGCTAAGAAGGTCGCTAAGAAGGCCGTTGCCAAGAAGACCACCAAGAAGGTCGCCAAAAAGAGCTGCTGCTGCAAGTAGCTTGTGGCAAAGCGGTCTACACCGCACACAACCGACTACGACGAGAAAGGGCCGCGAGGAAGAGAATTCCTGGCGGCCCTACGAGTTTTCTTGGCCGACTTTAGCGCATCAACTGCGTCGGATCTTCAACCCAGCACCGGCAAGGTCGGCATCTTCGGCTTCCGCCGTGCCGCCGCCGAGAGGTTGGCCACCAAGCTGCGGCATATAGCCTCCAAATAGGGCTGCGGGCGCGGCTGATCAAAGGCCTCGCACACCCGGCCTTCGTCCGACAGCACGCGGAGTTCGGTGCAAATCGGCACCTCGCCCAGGAATGGCACGCCCAAAGCCTCGGCACGACGCTTCGCCCCGCCAGACCCGAAGATATCATGCCGCGAATCGCAGCTGGGACAGAGGAAGAAGCTCATGTTCTCAACCATCCCCAAGACGTCAATATTCACTTTTCGGAACATCGACACCGCTTTTACGGCGTCCAGCAGGGCAACATCCTGCGGCGTGCAGACCACCACCGCGCCGCTCAGCGGCAGGAGTTGTGACAGCGAGATGGCGACGTCGCCGGTTCCCGGCGGCATGTCCACAATCAAATAGTCGAGATCACCCCAGGCGGTGTCGCGCAAGAACTGCTGCAGGGCGTTGTGCAGCATCGGCCCCCGCCAAATCACCGCTTCCTCTTCCGGAACGAGAAAGCCCATCGACATGATCGGCAGCCCATCGACCACGACCGGCTGGATCCGCTCGTCGCGGATTTCAGGGCGCTCACGGCTGCCAAACAAGTGCGGAATGCTCGGGCCATAGAGATCGGCATCCATCAGTCCCACCACACAGCCGGCCCGCTTCAGCCCACAAGCAAGATAGGCGGCCACCGAACTCTTGCCGACACCGCCTTTGCCCGAGCCAACCGCGATGACATTCTTGACCGACAACCCAATCTCGCCCATCTTTTCCGGCTTCCGCTCGTGAATCACCAAATCCACGGTCGCGTCGAGAGAGGGAAACCGCTTCCGCAAGTGCTCGATTAATTCGCTCCGCGTGCTGTCCCACAGCGGAGCTGACCACGTGGTCAACCCTAAAGCAACTTCTAACTTCCCATCCTCTAGTCGCACGCCACGCACTTGGTCCATCTGGACGATGCTGCGGCCCGACTCCGGATCTTTAAACTCCGCCAAGGCGGCCCGAACCAGTGATTCATTGACGTTGGTGTCCGACATGGTGCCTTTCCCGTGTTTTTCCCGTTTCTCGAGTCCCCTTAGTTCGGCGCGTCGTTTTTTGGCCGCCCCCCTGGGCAACAACATCGAGGGGCGGCAGGCACTACGCCGCTGCAGAAGCAAACAGGACGAATCCGGCAATTGTACCGGCAGCCACCTGCCTTCGGCTACCCCGCCCCTCGGGCCTAACCTGCATTGCTCCCCCACGGCAGCCCGCTCCAGATACGCTCCGTCAGATTCTGCGGCGGCGGCGGAACGCGGGCGAGA
>CALGFD010000034.1 GCA_937881075.1 uncultured Planctomycetales bacterium | reverse complement strand
GCGTGCCGGTGATCTCGTCCGTGCCGCTGAGCGTAATCGTCCAGCCAGCCAGGCCGGGCTCGCCCGCGTCCCACGTGCCATCGCCATCGAGGTCGTTGAACTTCGTGCCGCTGATCTTGCCAAGCTGGTAGTTGCCGAAATCCTGATCGGTGACCACCGTCCCGGAGGCGCCCACCACCACCGTGTGCGTCGCCGCGCCGCTGAACGACACGCCCGGGGCCGTCTCGATCCAGCCGGCCTGCATCGTCTCGGCGATCGTGTAGGTCCCCTTCGTCAGACCGGTGAAGTAGTAGTCGCCGTCGCCGTCCGTCACCGTCGTCAGCGTGACCGGCGTGCCGGTGATCTCGTCCGTGCCGCTGAGCGTAATCGTCCAGCCGCTAAGGCCGGGCTCGCCCGCGTCCCACGTGCCGTCCCCGTCGAGGTCGTTGAACTTCGTGCCGCTGATCTTGCCGAGGGGCAGCCAGTTGCCAAAGGCCAAAGAGGGGATTTGGATCTGGCCCGTGGTAGGCGTGAAGGCCGTGTACGTCGTGCTGGCCTGAACGGCGATATCCGGTGGGTTGGCGGTTGTTTGGGTGTACCCCGATGGAGCCACTTCTCGCACGCGATACGTGTCAGGTATTAGGCCGTTGAACTGATAAATCCCGTTGATATCCGTGGTCGTGGTGAAGTCGACCGTATTGTCGGCATTCTGATCCAAGGTGATCGTCACGCCTGCCATCCGCGGCTCATTGTCATCGATCCCATTGCCGTTCAGGTCGTTGAACTTGTAGCCAACGATCGAACTCAGCACGGGCACGGAGATGCCGCGCGCCCATTCTTCGAAGCCATCATTGGCGGCGTAGTTGTCGCCGAACTGCGAGAAGAGATAAACGTACTTCGTATCATCACTGCCGAAATGGCTGCTCGGAATCAGCGCAATCATGTCCAAGGCACCGCTGCCGCTGCCGCTAATTCCAGCGCTCAACTTAACATAATTGTCGCCGCCTTGGTCGAGGTCGTAGATGGGAGAGGGGAAGCCGCCGGGGTAACCGGTGAGCGTCGACGAGGGGCTTACATAGAACTTCAACTGGTCGAGCGACAGCAGACCGCCGCCAAGTTGGTTAATGTCGAGGGCAAATTCGCGATAGGCGACCCCATCGACAACGACGATCGGCACCTCGGAAAGCTGTAGGGCGTGCGTCCATGTGCCGGTTTTGGTCTGAAACTCGGTTGTCCCGTCGGTGTTGTAGCCCTGCTCAACACCGTTGCCTTGGATTCGCAGAAAGGAATCGACCGTCCCCGTGCCTGCCGACCCGGCGGTGTATTGATTGAAGATGGCGCCATTGATCATGCCGCTAGCGCCCGCCGTGGTGAGGTCCAGCACAGCTAGCAGTGCACGCTCCTCGAGCGGCTCGAAACGCAGGCCTCGCCGAGCAGAGTGCGATCGAGTTAGGCAGCGTCCGGTACCCTTGTGGCGTCGTGTATTACTAAAGGCGACTGGCATGATGACCCCTCCCAGAAAAGGCGAAGTGTTGGGGGATGTGTGGCGGTTATGCCGGTTATTCTAGGGGTATCAAAAAACGTGTGTCAACGAACCGGACGGCAAAATGGAGCAAATCTGATGAATAGGAAAGAGCCAACCCGCCACGCCCCCCTCAGCGCTGGGGGGATTCCGCGTGGATTGAGAGAAAGAGAGAGTTCTACGTAACTGAATGCGAATACACGATTTGCGACCGGGGGAGAGGGGAACCGTATTCTCCGAAAGGGCTAAGGATCGTAGCCGTCTTGCACCAAGAGCCTCGCCCAATCGTGGTGAAGAAAAACGACATGGCGTTCCTTTTGGACACCGTCCAATTCGCAAATTGGGGCCAGCATTGACCGCACGGTTAGCCTGCGCCGAACGCTGAACCGGTCCAAGGTGATTCCCTTACAATCGATACAGGCAGAATAAACGGACCAGAGTTCGGAAAATGGTGGATCCAGCGACTTGTTCGTTTAGAGCGGTTTCAGCGCGCATACCGATTGCCACCATTGAGGGCAATTGGTTCGTGATCTGAGGCAGTGAAAAAAGGGGAGCCGTGCGTTGGCCCTCCCTCAGCCCACGCCCTCGCTGAAATAAACGACAAGTCCCAAGCATGGGGGAGCGAGCAGCGATGGATCGCAAACATCTCTTCATTGGCGCGGTTCTTTGCACTCTGCTGGCAAGTTGTAGCTCGGGCGCGTTTGCGCAAGACCTCCAGCAGCCAGCCAGCGTGGTGAATGCCTGGCTGGACCATCAGGAAGGCGAGGTGGTGCCGACCAGCGCCAACGAGCCCCAACCGGCGAGTCCACTGAGCGACGCGCCATTGACCAGCGTGCCTTGTGCGCCGGGCTTGTGCTGCAACTTGTGCCCCTGCACCTACGCCCAAGTCGAAGCCCTGTTCTGGGAGCGCTCGTCCCATCCCGACCGAACCGTGCTGATCAATGCCAACAACCAACAGGCGTTGGTATCGACATCCGACCTGGACTTCGGGTTCGATCCGGGCATTCGCGCGCTCTTCGGGTTCCATCTCTGCAACGGGCAGGTGATCGAGTTCGGGTATTTTGGCCTCTTTGAGTCGCAGGCGTCCCTGGATTATGTGCGGCCGAACACGAACATTGATGTGACGTTGCCGGGGGCGCTGGGCGTTGCCACAAACGTCTTCCATGACGGCGTGCAGACCCGAACCGAGTACATATCGCGACTACAGGGAGCCGAAGTGAACTTGCCCTGTTGCTGCTGTTGGGAATCGCCGTGTGGTGACGTGGCGGGGTCTCGCGAGTGGTTCGCCGGCTTTCGATACGTCAATCTGCAGGAGAGCTTCCGCATCAACGGCGCCAAACCGGTAGGCGGCGGGGTCGAGACGGGCTACTACGACCTGTCAAGCCGTAACGACCTGTTCGGCGCCCAGATCGGCGCACGGATTCGTCGTGCTCGCGGGCGCTTTGGCTGGGAAGCTACCGGTAAGGCGGGCATTTTTGGTAACCAAGCCGGCCAAGAACAGGTCGTCATGGATTATCCCGACTTCCCGCTCCGGCCAGAGGTGTCCTCCAACGGGGCCTGTGTCGCCTTTCTCGGCGAGTTGAACCTCACCGGCATCTACCAACTCAACCGGACGTGGGGACTTCGGGCCGGCTACAACCTGATGTGGATCGAAGGCTTGGCCCTGGCCCCCAATCAAATGGACTTCACCTTCACCTCCATTAGCGGAACCGGTCTGAACACCGCCGGCGGGCTGTTCCTCCACGGCGTGAACCTCGGCCTGGAAGCCCGCTGGTAATTCGACGATCCCTCCCGCTGCCAGCAGCTCTCGCGCTGACAGCATACGGCGGGTCTCGCTTTTGCCGTAAAAATTGACATGAGGTTTCCGTCGCTCGCGACGGGAACCTCTTTTTTTGTGCAATAAGCAGCCGGCGATAGTAGGAGCAGGCAATCGCCCTCGTTCCGCAATGGTCATACAATGTTGGTTGACGAACGAAAATCATTGCCCGCTTCGCGCAGGTTGTCTCTGCAGGGAAGACCGTTTATCATATAGTTTTCCCACCCACCGCGGAGCCCACCTTCGATGAAACGAATACTCGCCTTGGCGGTTTTTGCCGCGCTGATTATCGCTCTTCCCGCACTGGCAATTCATCGCAAAACACGAACGGCTCCCGCTGCGTTGATAAGTGGTATCGACGCGGCGAACTTTGATAAGAACGTACGGCCACAGGACGACCTTTTCCGCGCCGTCAACGGTCGCTGGTTGGCGAAGACGGAAATTCCGGCCGACCGTTCCCTCTGGGGCGCATTTCCGATGCTGGCCGACCAGGCCGAAAAGGACCTGCACGTGATTATTACGGCGTGCGCCGATTCGCCGGAGAATGCCCCCGGTTCGGAAAAGCAGAAGATCGGCGACCTCTACGCTTCGTACATCGACGAGGCCCGGGCCGAGCAACTGGGCGTGTCGCCAATTGCCCCCCTGCTCCAAGCGATCGACGCCCCTCAAACCAAGCAGGAACTAATTCGGTTGTTGGCCGAATTGGAGCGTAAAGGGCTTGACACCCCCTTGGGCTGCTACGTCAGCAGCGATGCCAAGAATTCCAACCAATATATCGTCTACCTGTCACAAGCGGGGCTCGGCCTTCCCGACCGCGATTACTACTGGGACCCGAAATTCGCCAAGACGCTGGAGGCCTATCGAGCCCACGTCGAGCGAATGTTGACGCTGGCGAAGGTAGAGGAACCGAAGGCGAAAGCCGCGGCAATCCTGACGCTGGAAACCGCTCTGGCCAAGGCCCAGTGGTCCAAGGTTGAAAACCGCGACAGTACAAAGACGTACAACAAGAAGACGCGCGATCAACTTGCTCAACTCGCGGCTGGCTTCGACTGGAATCTGTACTTCACCACCCTGGGCATGGAAAAGGTGGGAGATGTTGTCGTCGCCCAACCTTCGTACGTCCAAACCGTGGTCGGAATGCTTGATTCACAACCGCTGACCACGTGGAAAGCGTGGCTCAAGTGGAACACCATCCGGCGGTTTGCCAGCCTCTTGAACCGCGAGATGGTCGAGGCCGACTTTGCCTTCTATGGCACCCACCTGCGAGGCATTCCCCAAAACCGCCCACGTTGGAAACGAGCGGTAGGCGCCGTTGAGGGGGCCCTGGGCGAGGCGGTCGGCAAGTTGTACGTGGAAAAACACTTTCCACCCGATGCCAAGCGGCGGATGGACGAGATGGTGGCCAACGTGATCCAGGCATACCACGATGCGTTCGTGCGTAACCCGTGGATGAGCCCCGAAACCAAACAAAAGGCGTTGGCCAAACTGGCCACTTTCCGGCCCAAGATTGGCTATCCCTCCAAGTGGCGCGACTACTCGTCTCTGGAAATCCGCCGCGACGATCTGGTGGGCAATGTGCAGCGCTCGGCAAACTACGAATGGAACCGAATGCTGGCCAAACTTGGCAAACCGGTCGATCGCGAAGAGTGGTTCATGACGCCCCAGACCGTCAACGCCTATTACAACTCGCGGATGAACGAGATTCTCTTCCCCGCGGCGATCTTGCAGCCGCCGTTCTTCAATCGTGCGGCGGACGATGCCGTGAATTATGGCGGCATCGGCGCCGTGATTGGCCACGAAATCGGTCACGGCTTCGACGACCAAGGCTCGAAGTGGGACGCAAATGGCAATCTCTGCAATTGGTGGACGCCGGCCGATCGGGCCGAGTTCGACAAACGTGGGGCAGCCTTGGCGGCCCAATTCGATCAGTTTGAACCGCTCCCCGGTTTCAAGGTCAACGGCAAATACACCCTCGGCGAGAGCCTCGGCGATCTCGCCGGCGTCACCATCTCGCATGCCGCCTATCGGGCCTCCTTGCGCGGCCGTGAGGCGCCGGTAATCGACGGTCTGACGGGCGACCAGCGGTTCTTCATCGGTTTCGCCCAAGTGTGGCGGTGCAAGTACCGCGAAGACGAGTTGAGAAATCGGCTCGTGGTCGATCCGCACCCGCCGGCGGAATGCCGGGCTAACGGTACGCCGCGTAACGTCGATGCCTTCTATTCGGCCTTCGGCGTGAAAGAGGGCGACAAAATGTACTTGCCGCCCGAGCAACGCGTGAAGGTCTGGTAACGGGCCGTCGCACCCAATCGGCAGCAACGCTCGGCCGGCCGAGAGGCCCGGCCTCGGCATTAGCCGAGCTCGGGCAATTCGTAGCCTCTCCGCCGCGGTCGCCAGAGCAGTTGGTTGGCTTCGTCGCAATTCGTAAATCGCTCGGCCACCGGATCCCAATGCAGGGTCTCGCCGACGCGCCCTAGCTGGCGAGCGATATTCACTAGACAACAGAGCGTCGAAGCCCGCTGGCCGATCTCGATGTCGGCATTGCAGGACCTGCGGCTCTTGATACATTCCGCCCAGTTCTCTACGTGGTAGGCGGTCTCGTTCCGCTTGTTGGGGCCAGGATTCTCTGGCACTTGCACGAGCTCGCGAGGATTGCTGGCAAGCTTGTTGCGGTTGATTTCGAGCTTGCCCTTCTCGCCAATGAAGATGGCGCCGAGACCCGGCCCCCGGTCTCCTTCCAAATGCGCCTTCAAAGTCGTGCCGTTGGCGAACTTCATGCTCACCTTGGCCCGAGGGCCCCTCAGCTTGGCGTAGGCGTGGTAAGCCGTGCCCGTATCTGCGCTGTCGGTTTCGCCCTGGACAACGCCACCGACGGCTCGACGCGGTTCATACTTTCCCGTCTGCTGCATGGCGACCGGTTCCTCGAGGAGCACTTCCAGCGGGCCCGTACAATCCGTGCCCAGCGCGCGGTTGATTTGATCGAAGGAATGGGCTCCCCAGCCGGTTACTCCGAAGTGGCCGCCGCCGCCATCGTAGTCCCACCACTTGCCCCAGGACCGATGAAGCTGTGGATCATAGGGGCGCAACTCGGTTTGATTTGTCCAAGCATCCCACCACGGATCCACTGTGCCGCGCACGTCCTTCGTCGATGTTTTCTCCCAGCGGATTGGTCCCACGTAGTTCGGCGCGATCACGGTATGGACCTTGCCTAATGCGCCGTGCTTTACCAGGTCGCTCGCCCAATTGTTGATCGGCATCGATCGCTGTTGCGTGCCGACTTGGGTGACACGCTGCAATCGCTGGGCGGCCCGCACGATGGCACGGCCTTCCGCAACGGTCAGGGCGATCGGTTTTTCGATGTACACATCTAACCCCGCCAGCATCGCCTGGATGACGATCCAGGCCCGCGCGTGTGTCGGCGTTTCGACCATCACGGCATCCAGCCGTTCCCGGGCGATCATCTGTCGAAAATCCTCGTAGCTCGACCAATTCTGATTCTGGCCGGCGTTCTTCAGAAAATCGGTGCATCGGGGCGGATAGCAGTCACAGATGCTGACAATCCGCACTTGCGGCACCTCTGCACAAGCGTCCAGCATCTGATAGGCACGGCCGCCGAGGCCAATCATCCCGATATTCACTCGCTCGTTGGCTCCCGGCTTCCCCGGCTGCGCCAAAACGCCGGAAGGGATAAATAACGGTATGCTGAAGCCTGCGGCGACGGATGCCGCGTTGCAGAAAAAGTCTCGACGGCCAAGCTGTTTCTTGCCCATGGTCTGGATCTCTTTCTTAGAACCAGTCTTCAAATTAGGATTTTGCAGTTGCTAGGCGGCGGGACAT
>CALGFD010000033.1 GCA_937881075.1 uncultured Planctomycetales bacterium | reverse complement strand
CGGGAGGCCGGTAAACAGGAGCTTTTTGGCTCAGAACGCCCGACGTTATTTACCTGAGTATCAAGAGCTCTCGCGGCGGGTTTGCACGACGATCCCGGCGGCTAGCGCAAACACGGCGAAGAACGTAAAGCCCACGATCGGATGCACGAATTCGAGGGGCATGGGATTTTTTCCAGCAGAGGCGGCTGCCCCTGTCATCGGCCAGGGAACGTCGCCAGCTCCCACTCGATTCTTTGCGCAGGTATTCTTGCCGCGACCGTGGCGAGCGGTCTCGTCGGAACACCTTGTCTGAGCGTTAGTCTCGCCCGATGGACGCCCGGCGCTGTCCTCGTTCCTGCAGGATCCGTACTTCCAGGTCGGCGTTGGTACGGTGGGCCCACTGCTCCAGTTTGGCGCACCACTCCAAAGCCTTCTTGTCGTGCAAAGCCAAGTCGGTAATGCCATGCTCCCGGCTGCGGCAGGCGGTCCCCCGTACGGCCGCGGCTAGATCGAGCAGTCGCAGCGCGAGCTGGTCCAGTTGCTGAGGGTCGTAGGTCTGTAGAGTCATGTCCGTTATTTTAGACAAAATATGCGGGCGCGTCTAGCAGATATGCCATGGTATTTCTGTTGCTTGCCGCGGATTGTGGGGCACAAAAGGCATTAAAAATGTACAAAACTTTGGTTGAAAAGGTGCGCGTTCTGTGCTAGTCTCGAACACTTTCCGGGCCCCGCAGGAAAGGGCCTTTCGTTACCACATCGTAGGGAGAAGAGGGCAATGATTTCGGCAGCGACAGTGGAGCAGGTTCGCCGCTTACTCGGCGAAGGGGGGCTTTCCCAACGGCAAATCGCGCGGCACTGTGGCATCAGCCGGGGGACCGTCAACGCGATTGCCATGGGCAGGCGGCCAAGTGAGCGCCGGCCGAACGAACGACCCTGGCAAAGTTTTACGCCCCCGCAGGGCATTCACAAGCGCTGTCCAGGCTGTGGGGCGAAGGCTCAAATGCCCTGTCTGGCCTGCTACCTTCGCAAAGCCCCGCTTGCGTGGCCCCACCGCAGCCTTTCGGCCCGCCAACCGGTTCTCGGTACCAACGCAATAGGGAACCGGAATCAATCGTGCCTACCGGGCGGCCATTACGGGTGATGACCACTCCGCGCACCGAGACCCGGCATAAAAACTCGTAGATCACTTCGATCCGTGTGGCTTCGTCATAGCAAATCACCTTCGACCGGACCACGCTCGAGACCGGCTGCTGCCAGCGACCAAGCGACACGATCGCGCCCAACAGATCCTTTTCGGAGACGTATCCGGCCAGCATGCCGTCCGTCTTCAAAACCGGTGCAAAGGCGGCGGAGCCGTCCAGCACGAGATCCACGGCCTTGGCGATCGAATCGTTTTCGTCCAGGCAGCTTTGCAGCGGTTGCATGATGTCGCGCGCCAGGACCGAGGACGCCGTTTCGGCTAACTCCCCCCGCGGCGCCATTCCGGCCGTCTGCACCAACGATGAGTAAGCGACGACTCGGTCGCGACCCATTCGCTTGGCGCAGAGCAGCGATTGATCGGCTAGATCCACCAGTTCCTCGCAGCTTCGCAGGTCTTCACTCGTCTCGGCGACGCCGAAGCTTCCCGTGATGCTCAAGTCCTTGAACCGCTCGGGGACGTGCAAGGCGGCCAATTTGGCGCGCACTCGCTCCGCCCAAATGATTGCGTTGGCCTCACTCGTCTCCGGCAGCATGACCGCGAATTCCTCGCCTCCATACCGGCAAACGGTGTCGCTTGCCCGGCAGTTGTCGAGCAACAATTCGGCCACCAACTTCAGGACCGAATCGCCCGCCGGATGGCCATAGACGTCGTTAATCTGCTTGAAGAAATCCAAATCCAACATCACCGCGCTCAACGGCGCGGAGGACCGACGTGTCCGGTGCCACTCCTTGTCCAAGGCCTCGTAGAACGTGCGTTGGGTGAGCAGACCGGTCAGGGAATCGGCGTGCGCCATCGCGCTCAGACGGCGCTCGAGTTCGAGCATGCGGCGACTCGATCGCATCCGTGCCAGAAGTTGCGCTTCGGTAATCGGCTTCGAGAGGAAATCGTCGGCGCCGTGATCCAACGCCGTAATCATTTCCGTAGCGTCGTTCTTGACGGTGAGGATGAGCACGTACACGTAGTGTGGCAGCAGAAGGCTGCGCACCTGACGGCACAATTCCATGCCGTCCAACTCCGGCATGGCCCAGTCGCTAATCAAAAAGTCGGGGCACTCCAATTCGATCGCCTCGAGCGCTTCCCGGCCATTCCGCGCGGTGCGCACCAGATACCCGGCTTTCTTGAGCCAACGAGTCAGCAAGCAGAGCATCGCCTCATCGTCGTCGACCAGCAGTACCCGGTATTCGTCCATCTTCATTTCGCCGCAACGCGCGCCTTTGCCTGGGCAGGAATCGCCTCCCGCATACATCAACCCTAGCTCGAAGTGGGGAAGAGGCGGCTGCTCGTTCCCCAAACCGCCGTCCTCTGGGGTGGGGGGATGGCTGGGAATAACGCGCCGTCGCCCCGGTTACGCTAACCGTCGCCACCGGCATAGACCAACCCCCGCTTCGCCACTAGCCACGGGCGACCCTTCTTGTTAATCTGCTGGAAAGTTGCCATTCACGTACAGCCAGAAGGACGGAAATAATGAAGGTTCTAATTGTCGATAAACTGTCCAGCGAAACGGTCACCGAGTTGGAAAAGCTAGGCCTCCAAGTCGAGGTCCGCAACGACCTCAAGGCGGAGACGCTCCCGGGGGCCGTCGCCGACGTCGACATCCTCGTCGTTCGCTCGACCAAGGTCTCCGCCGCCACGATCCAGGCCGCCCCCCAACTGTCGTTGATCATCCGCGCCGGCGCCGGCGTCGATACGATCGACATCGCCGCGGCCAGCGCCCGTGGCATCTATGTTGCCAACTGCCCCGGCAAGAACACTCTGGCCGTCGCCGAACTGGCCGTCGGCCTGCTGATCGCCGCCGACCGCCGCATTGCCGATGCCACGGCCGACCTGCGCAACGGAAAGTGGAAGAAGAAGGAATACGGCAAGGCCCGCGGTCTGGCTGGCCGCACGCTGGGCATCGTCGGCTTTGGTGCGATCGGTCGCGCCGTGGCCAAGCGTGCCCAGGCCCTGGACATGAAAATCGTCACCTGGTCGCCGCTGGACATCACGCCCGAGCAGGCTGAAGAACTCGGCATCGGCTACATGAACACGGTCGAAGAGTTGGCGGCCCAATCCGATGCCGTCACCATTCACTGCGCTCTGACTCCCGAGACCAAGCACCTGATCGGCAAGAAATTCTTCGACGCGATGAAGCCCGGCACGATTCTGATCAACACCTCGCGCGGCCCGCTGGTCGACACCGCGGCGTTGCGAACCGCGATTGCCGAAAAGGGAATCCGCGTGGGCATCGACGTCTTCGAAGGCGAGCCCGCCGGCGGAGAGGCTGAATTCGCCGATAAGGAATTGGCCGGAATGGTCACCTGCACCCCGCACATCGGCGCCTCGACCGATCAGGCCGCCGATGCCATCGCTGCCGAGACCGTGCGGATCGTCAAGACATTCATCCAGACCGGCCGCCCGGCAGGCACCGTGAACCTCTGTGCCCGTCCCCAGGCGACCCATCGGCTGGTCGTCCGCCACATGAATCGCGTTGGCGTGTTGGCCTTCGTGCTCGGCGGCCTCCGCGAGGAAGGCGTCAACATCGAGGCTATGGAAAACACGATCTTCGCCGAGGGCAAGGCGGCCTGCTGCAGCATGCTCTTGGACAAGGCCCCCAGCGCGCAGTTGGTCGAGTCGCTCCGCGGCAACGCCAACATGCTGAGCGTGCTGCTCAGCGCTTGCGAGTAGGCTTTGCTCACATCGCGAGCGGATGGGCATGTCCCGTCCAAGTCTTGAATCAACTTAAGCCGGTGGGAAGTCCCCGCCGGCTTTTGTTTTGCGCGGCCGCTCTGCGGGCCTCGAAGATTTGTGTTAGCAAGCGTCGTCCCGTTTAGCGGCCGACGGTACGTCGGCCCCAACACTTGGGCGGTTGATGCGCCGATCGGGGGCTCGGCACGCCGTGATTCCGAAAAACAAGCGAGCCCGAGAACCGAAGCAAGAAATCGCCAAAATCGTAGGCGAACCTCGCCCCGAGCTTGGGCTCGGGCTTCATTTGGCCTCGGAATGGCTGGCGCGTGGCTGCCGGGCAAGCCGTTCGCCGCTGCACGCCCGTCACAAAACCCTTTCCACCGCCGTTTCTCGCCCACGAGGCGGCTGGGAAAGCCCCCACCCGCTTGACAATAACCGGCTGGGCCATAAGCTGTTGGTATTGGCGTTGCCGCATCAGGCACACGATGGCATGAGTGGCCGCCGTTCGCAGCGATCGATAGCCTGTCGTGATTGCGGCGGAAGAACTCGATACGTGTGCGGGAGTAACTCAGTGGTAGAGTGCTAGCTTCCCAAGCTGGTCGTCGCGGGTTCGATCCCCGTCTCCCGCTCTCCAAGCAGCCCGTTGACAGCAGTTGTCAGCGGGCTGTTTTGTTTGACAGGGCAAGCCATCCGCGTCGCGGCTGCCGTCGTGGTCGAAAACCTCCGGGCTGATTCCGGCGTTGTTTCGCCCCAAATTAGCGCCTTCTCTTCCCACACCGGTTTCGGTCGGTCGCTACTTGCTGGCGATGCATCGCCCCATTAAGATGCCGAAATGCCGTTCTTGTATCGCACCCGGAGGCCGTCCTCATGATTCGTACCCTTGCCCGGTTAATCGGTCTTTGCGTTATTTTTCTGGTGGCCATGGCCTGCCTGACCTCGGCGGATCCGACACCAGAACTCGCAAAGACTCCGCTGGGGCTGCCGCCCTTGCCGATCCCAGCCGACAACGCTATGACGCCCGAGAAGATTGAGCTGGGCAAGCTGTTGTACTTCGACACGCGATTAAGCAAGGACGGCACGGTCTCTTGCGCGACCTGCCACAGCCCGACGATGGCTTGGACCGAGCATCGACAGAGTAGCCAGGGAATCGGCGGCCAAGTGGGCAATCGCAACTCGCCGACGGTGATCAACGCGGCCTATGCCACGTCCCAGTTCTGGGACGGCCGGGCGAAGACCCTCGAAGAACAGGCGCTGGGGCCGATCGAGAATCCGATCGAGATGGGGCACAAGCTAGACGCGATGATCCAGGATCTGTCGAAGATCGACGGCTACCGAGAGCGGTTCCAGGCAGTATTTGGCACACCGGTTACCAAGGAAGGCGTGGCGAAGGCCATTGCCGCCTTCGAACGGACCGTGCTCAGCGGCAACTCGGCCTACGACCGTTACAAGGCGGGCGACAAAACGGCGCTTAGCGAGGCCCAGCAGCGCGGCCTTCAATTGTACGAGGACCAGTGCGCCACCTGTCATACGCCGCCGCTGATGAGCAACTATCGCTTCTACAACGCGGGCGTGGGCGCGAAAAAGGCCAAGCCTGACGCCGGGCTAATGGACGTCACGAAAAAGCAGAAGGATTTTGGCAAGTTCCGCGCGCCGGCCTTGCGTGAAGTGGCGAACACTGGTCCCTACTTTCATGACGGCAGCGCCGCAACGCTGGCCGACGCCGTGGAACTGATGGCCAACGGCGGTATCGATAATCCCAACCTCTCAGCGCAACTTCGGGCCATCCGCGAGGCCGAACTATCGCCGCAAGACCGAGCCGATCTGGTTGAGTTCCTCAAGGCCCTGTCCGGTGACTACCCGCGGATCGAGGCGCCGAAGCTGCCGTAGACTGCAGTTGTTCTGTTCGTCGTTTGGCGGTTGGCCTTGCTCGGTGCGTTGGCAAAGGCAAGTCCCTACCCGATGATCGGCGCTGATGCTGCCGGGCGTTAGGTCATCTTGGTGGTCATGAGCATCGGTCCGCGCCGTCCTTTGCCCGTGGTGACTGGTGGCGTTCATCGCATCTGCTCGGCGTCGAGCCACTCGGCAAACCGCTCGCCCTTGCGGACGAAGATTTTCTCCTCGGCGGGCAAGGCTTTGGTCACGGTTTTCTTGAAGACGGTGCCCATGATTTCGCCCTTCAGGGGTCGATCCTGCACTTCAACAATATTTGGTGAAGCTTTGCCCTGCCTTGCTCCGTCACGCGTGTTCCTTCGAGGTTCAGGCTCCTCACCTGAGTCAGTGGCTCAAGATACTCCAGACTTGTGTCATCAATGCCGGGCCCATGAAGGCTGATTGAATAAAGGTTCTTTAGCCCCCGCAACTCACCGAGTCCAACTCCCGTAAACCGATCTCCATTTAAATACAGTTCCCAAAGATTAGAAAGACTTCTGACAGGGGCGAGTCCGGCATCGGTAATTCGAGAACTCGATATGTATAAGTGTTCAAGTGGTATTGACCCGTCGACGTACTGCATTCCTTCATCATCAACCGCCGTGTCCCATAGCTGGAGTAATGTTAGCAAACAGCACCCCTTAACATGCCGCATACCGACATTAGTAACGCCATCACCGCGAAGCACTAATTCTCGCAGATGCGGCAGGTCATCCAAGTACTTCATTCCTTCATCATTAATGACGGTTGCGTGTTGGGCCGTAACGTAAAATTTGTCACCGAATATCTTGCGCAACAAGATCGGGCCAGGCGGTTTGCCTTCGGGATTATCCTTGGACGGTTCATCCGAGAAGCTAACGCTGCCTCCTAATTTCGATATCGCCGCCGCCGCTTCGCGTTCCTTTCCGGCGATTAGTGTTCGTGTTGAGTGCCAACACGAAACTTGACAGATAATGCCGAGTCCGCCGGCGATAAGGATCAGAACCGCAATAGCACACGCAAACTTTTTCCGGCGAAACATGGATTGCGGAGCTTTAGAGCTTTCGTCCATAGCTACAATACCTTCCGTTCTAACTCCAATCTTAGGCGCTCCGCCAAAGCGGCTTGGGCGATGCCCGTGTCCTTCGAGATTTGGTAACGGGTCAAGCCGCTCTGTTCAATTGCGGTCTTAAGCGATTCCGTTATCGTTGAGGTCGCCTTTCGCTTACTCATGGTAGTGTCCTATCCAGTATCGCGGTTGTCGTCAATCAGTCTTCCACCCTAACCCCCCAAGATTTCAATTGCCAGGGCGACGGTGCCAATAAGGCACGGTCGCCTATTCTGGTCCCTTATGGGATGGGTGAGACCCATGCCCCCGCTTCCGGGCGCACCGCCCCGCGGCGAGCTGTCTGCGTATCCCGTGGTATACTTCTCCGTGTCGATAAGGAAATCTGCCAGCAAGGCTGGTCATGGACGAGACCGGGCGGGCGAGTTTGACGCGTGCGGGGACTATGCCTCGACGGCTGCGCTCGCCGCCGGCCGTTGCGTTTTGCCTGATCCTTCTGGCCGGTTGTCGTGCGGAAGCTTTGCGCGACCGCTACGGGTTCGCTGCAACGCAAAGCCCGCACGTGGCGTTGCTGCCTGTTGCCGCCGACGATCGCCTGACCGCGGCCGACCTCTCTCAGGTCGAAGGCCTTCTTGAGGCAGGCCGGCAAGAGGAGCAAGCCGGTCGCGAGACGTGCGTCGATCGCTATTATCAGGCGGCGATCGGGGCCTGGCGACTCATCGACGCGTGCCCGGCACGGTCCGGTGGCCTCCCTTCGCCGACCGCCTGCAATCTCTACCAGCAAAGCCTCGAGCGGCTGATCGCCTCGGCGCTCCGCTATCGCCGGCTCAATCCACAAGGGCAACTGACGGTCGATTGCGGCGGTCGTCGGCTTGTTCCGATTCAGTATGTCGGGTTCGCCTGGAAGCCGGCCGAGTTCAGTCAGGTGTTGTTGGCCCGCGAGTTCCAGAACGGCGACCTTCAGCACCGCTATCGAGCGACCGGATTGGGCGTGTCGTTGGTGGCCGTCCGCCACGGCAGCGACGACGAGCCGTTTTACCGCGCACAGCAACCGTTTCCGGTCACGGCGCTGTTGCGGTCAGGACTTGGAGAAACGACCGACGAACTGGCGCCCGGCAGAAATGCAGTTCTGACCTTCTACAATCCCTGTCTGTTCAGCTCGGTGCGTCTCGGCAACGTCGATGTTCCGCTTGAGCGAGACCTTTCGGCGCCGTTTGCCTACCTGATCGAGCAATCGCCGCGACGATTTACGGAAGGTTTCTTGGCGCCGGACGACGCCGACGTGCAGCCAAAGCTGTTGATGATGGAGCCGTACCAGCCGGGCAAGATTCCCCTGGTCTTCATCCATGGCCTTTGGTCCGACCCGATGACCTGGGTCGATACGGCCAATGCTTTACGGGCTCAGAGCGACATCTATCGCAATTACCAATTCTGGTTCTTCCGCTATCCTACCGGCGGCGACTTGCTGGAATCGGCCGCAGCGCTGCGCGAGCAAATGATGCTGGTCCGCGAGTTGCACGACCCGCTGCATCGTGACCCGGCGTTGGAACGGACGGTGCTTGTCGGGCATAGCATGGGTGGGCTGGTCGCCAAGCTTCAGGCCTCGCACTCGTACGATACCCTATGGCGTCACGCCGCCAAGCGTCCCATAGAAACGGTGCGAGCCAGCCCGGCAATGCGCGATCGACTGCAACGGATTTTCTTTTTCGCCCCGTCGCCGCTGGTTCAGCGGTTGGTGTTCATCGCCACGCCCCACCAGGGTTCGGGCATGAGCCGACGGCTGGTCGGCCGTGTTGCCTCGCGAATGGTGCGCTATTCCAGTGACGAAAGAGACGCCTACCGAGAACTAATGGACAGCAACCGGGATGTCTTTCAGGATTACCTCTGGAATTCGCGGCCAACGACGGTCGGCCTTCTTGAGCCCTCGAATCCGATGCTTCAGGCAATGGCAAAAATGCCAATCGGTTGCGGCATCCGAACGCATTCGATCATCGGCAACGATTGGAAGGCCCTAACTAGCGAATCGAGTGACGGAGTGGTGCCGGTGTCGAGCGCTCGGTATCTTGCTGCACGCAGCGAACTGATCGTGCCGGCCCGACACGAAGAGGTGCACCGCCATCCGGACACGATTGACGAACTGCTGCGAATCCTGCGGGAGCACGGAGGGAAGTCCGTCCTTTGACAGTCGCCTGGCAAACGGTAAGAATTGCTAGAGTGGCGGCGCAGTTGTCAGCGGTGGACGTTCCTCGCGATTTCCTCATCGGCAACGCCCCGCCGGCCCTGTTGTGCGGAGTCGGACGCATGGTGCGCGACGCGGTGGTGAAAAATCGCTATTCGGTCGACGAACGCGACGTTTTGATTTCGGTCAATTCGGAGTGGCTTGCCTTCGCCCAGGAAAACGGTGCGCCGCAACTGACCGAAAACGCCGTCCTGGGCCGGGCACTTTGGGACTTCGTCAAGGGAGCGGCGACGGTGCGACTCTACCAGGCGGTGCTCGGGCGGGTGCGGAGCAGCGGGCAACCGGTGGTGCTGCCGTTTCGTTGCGATTCGCCCGCCTTGCGCCGCTATATGCGTCTGGAAATGACGGCCGGCCCCGGCGGCGTGGTGCATTTTGCCGGCATTCTCGAGCGCGTCGAGGCCACACGCCCGCTATCCGTCCTCGACGCATCGGCTGCCCGCTCAGACGATTTTCTTACGCTCTGTAGCTGGTGCAAACGGGCGTTGATCGAGACCGCCGGTTGGCTCGAGGTCGAGGACGCCGCGGCGCGGCTGCGCCTGTTTGAAAAAGAGCAGATGCCCCGGCTCGTTCACGATGTCTGTCCAGACTGCCTTGCCAGACTCCGCCAGAGGACATCGCCGGACCAGGAGAGTCGGACGCCGGGGGAACTGCCCGCCTAGTTCTGTCGTCATTCGGATCACTCGCGCAGTCAGCTTGATTCGTTTCTATTCCCCGCCTCCCGCGCTTCTCCGCGAGTTTCGGCCGCTTCAGGTCGGCGGCACGGGATTTGAATTAACACATGGGCACCGCCTGGACCTACTACTTCCCAAAAGGGCCGCCAAGGCGATCAGCAAGTTGAAAGGTGGCAGTTATGCGCGACGCGTACGTTCACGACTGCCGTGTGTCGGAGACATCACCGCAAACTCCTCGTGCGTGGCCCAGGTGTCGCCTAAATTGGCAGGCGAGCCCAAGTCGGCCGCTGCTCCTTGCTGGCATCGCCGGTTGGTTGCTCCTGCTGAACTGCACGGCAATCGTTCGATCCACGGAGCCGCCGCCCCAAACTGATTCCAAGGCAACCGCCTCCGACTTGGTCCACGCCGCGCTGCTGGCCGAGGTGGAGGGCGATCGAGAGTCTCGCCGTTCACTGATCCAGCAAGCGATCCAGAAGGGCAGCAACTCACCGCTGGCCCATTGGTACGCCGGCGAGATTTTCCGCGATGGCCGCTGGCAGTCGCTCGAGGCCGTGCAGCGGCAAGCGGCCTCGGATAAGCGTCTGGCCGAGTACCGAACCCTTCGCGATCAACAGGCCAGTGTGCCCGGCGGCCAACTCGCCCTGGCCCGTTGGTGCAACGAGCACGGCATGGCGGACATCGGGCGGATTCACTGGATCCGCGTGGCGATGGCCGAGCCCGACCATGCCGAGGCGCTCACGGCCCTCGATGACGTATGGTCCGAGGGGCAACTGGTTACCAGGGCCCAGTTGAAGCAAGCCCAGGCCGAGCAGAAGCAGGCCCGCTCGCGATTGGCCCAGGAGCGTCAATCGATCACCCGCTGGACCGCGCCCGTGGCGGTCTGGCGGCGCGAATTGAAGGAGGGCAAGGCGGAGGCCAAGGAAGCAATTCGTACCCAGGTCCAAGTCACCCCCGATCCACTGGCGGCTCACTCCCTCGGCACAGTCATGATCAATGGCAGCCGGCAGAAGTCCGACCCCAAGGGATTCTTGATGGCTAGCCTGGCGTTGATCGAGGCCCTCGACCAATCCCAGCAACCGTCATCGGCCATCGAGTTGGCGCGACACGCGGTAGAACACCCCACGCTGGAAGTCCGGAACGCTGCGGCCGACGCGTTGCGAAAACGAGACAAACTGACCTATGTTCCCTGGCTGCTCGCGCAATTTCGGTATCCCATCGAAGCGACCATCCTCGTCAGCCCTTTGTCGTTCAACAACCCCGGCGTAACGATCTATCAGACTCTTGAGCAAGAGGGCCCCAATTCGGTCTCCCGTTACTTCGGTCTTCATCACGTTCTCACCGATGTGCCGAAAATCAACGTCGACATTACCAGGTACGTCAGACGTGGCTATACCGAAAAGACCACCACGACAAACGTCCCACAAGTTGTCGCCTCCTCGTGGCGCGAGGCCACCGCCCGTGTGGCCAATACGCGAAATACGATTGAGCGGCTGAATGCCAAGGCTGGTGAGACAAATACGCTGGTCCTGGCAGCGCTTCAAAGGGCGACGGGCGAAAAAATCGAAGCCGACCGCGGGGCCTGGGAGCAGTGGTGGAAGAAATATCACAACAATTACTATGAGTTGGAGTCGGGCGACAGTGATCCGCCGATCGACGAAGCGTATCCCTCGCCGGGTCAGCCTCGGCAGCCCGCGACACCTCAGAAACCCGTCGTCGAATACTGGGAATACTCCGGCGCGCCCTTCCTCCCGATCGGTTACTCGGTGATACAAACCGTCAGTTACTCCTGCTTCCCCTGGAACACCAAGGTGTGGACCGAAACCGGACCGGTGAACATCAGTGACCTCAATCCCGGCGACCGAGTTCTTTCGCAACATCCTTACTCCGGCAAGCTCGATTTCCAGCCGGTGCTGGAAGTTACCCGGCGAAACCCCTCGCCGATGATCGAAATCGATGCCGGCGGCGAGACGATTCGCACTACCCGCGGCCATCCCTTCTGGGTTTGCGGTCGAGGTTGGAAGATGGCCAAGGAACTCGAAGCCGGCATGTTGCTGCACACGGTCGACGGCCCGGTACGCATCGAGCGCGTCGCGCCCGCGCCGCCGGCCAAACCCTGGTACCAGCAGGACGAGGCCCGGCCCAGCGCCGAGCTATCGTACAACCTGGTGCTGGAGGATTATCACAACTATTTCGTCGGCCAACAGAAGGTGCTGGTCCACGACAACACGCTGTTTCCCAACGACGGCCCAGTGCCTGGTGTGCCGGGGCTGACCGCCCAATAAACGGACGCGGCAGCAAAACGGGGCAGGGGAGTAACCGGGGGCAGGGTTCGCGGCCCGCTGTCTGTTCAAAGGCAGCGGGCCGCTCTGTTGTTAAGTCTTGACGCCCTTTCAAGAACTTCAAAAGCCCGCGGCGGCAGGGTATCCTTAAGGCAATCTATTTCTTCTCTCCTGGGCACGGCAACCAAATGTTTGCACACGCGGAGGTTCAACGCATGGCAACCAACCGACGAACGTTCTTCGGATCGGCGGCAGCCGGAATGGCCGCGGCGGCTTGGAGCGGAACGCCAGCCAACGCCGCGTTCGGCCCCACGGTCGAGACTCCGGCATCGACCGCCGCCGCGACCAAGCGCTACCAAAATGGCCGTAGCCCGTGGCCGCTGGCGCTCAACTCCAGCACGATCCGTCCGGTGGCCGTCAAAGACAAGGTCCGCGTCGCCGCCGAGACCGGCTGGGACGCCATCGAGCTGTGGATTGACGATCTCGAACGTTTTGAGGCCGAGGGCGGCAACCTCAAGGAGCTCGCCAAGGAGATTCGCGACCGGGGGCTGTTCGTGCCCAACATCATCGGTCTATGGAACTCGATGCCCGAGGGACGCGAGGCGTTTGAGGCTTCGCTCAAAGCCACCCGCGAACGGATGCGCCGCTCGGCCGACGTCGGCTCGCGCTGCGTGGCAGCGATCCCCATGCCCGACCGCGCGAACTTCGATCTTGGTTGGGCAGCCGAATGCTATGGCCGCCTGCTGCAAATTGGCCGCGACGATTACGGCATTATTGTCGCCATCGAGTTCGTCGGTTTCTTGAAGGGCGTGCATCGGCTCGGCCAGGCCGTGGCCATCGCGCTCGATGCCGACGATCCCGACGCCTGCCTTATTGCCGACACGTTCCATCTCTATCGCGGCGGTTCGGGCTTCAACGGTCTGAAGCAAATTCAAGGCGGCCTGATCGCCGATTTCCACTGGAACGATGTGCCTGGCAACATCGCCCGCGACCAACTGGGCGATGAGCATCGTCTTGATCCGGGCGATGGCATTTTGCCGCTCGGCCAAGTGCTTCGCGATCTGAAGGCGATCGGCTATTCCCGCTGCCTGTCGCTCGAATTGTTCAAGCGTTCGCAGTGGGAGCAAGCGAAGCGTGAGGCGACGGCCGTGGCCGCCGAAGGCCGCCGCAAAATGCTCGCCTGCCTCGCAGCGGCAGGGGTGTGATTGGCAACCTTATTCCGAATGGAGTCGTTCGCTCCGGTCGGAATCGTAAGAAACATCGAACAAACGGAACCTCCCATGAAAAGATGCCTGCTCTCGGCTCTGCTGCTCGTCGCATCAATGGCGGCGACGCATGTCACGCCGCTCGCCCACGTGGACGTTTTCACCTCGGGCAAGGAAGGCTACAAGTATTTCCGCATCCCGGCCATTACCACGGCTGCCGACGGGACCTTGTTGGCCTTCGCCGAAGGACGGAAATATTTCGGCGATGATCCGGGCGAGGTGGCCGAGAACGAGTTGCACCTGGTCTGCAAGCGAAGCACCGACGGCGGCCGCACCTGGTCCAATCTGATCGTCATCGAGAATCCCGGCCAATTCTGCTCGGCCGCCAACCCGGCCGCCGTGTTGGATCGCGACACCGGCCGCGTGTGGGTCGTCTACATGCGCTGCAAACCGGGACGCAGCACCGAGAAGGCTCGCGCCGGCACCGACGACGAGCAAGTTCTTGCCCGCTATAGCGAAAACAACGGACAGAGTTGGTCGGCACCGGTCGACTTGACCGAAGTCAGCCGCGACATGACGGACTCGACCTGGAAGATCAGCGTGGCCGGGCCCGGCGGTATGATCCAGGATCGCCACGGTCGACTGGTTGCGGCCATGTGGCGATACCAATGGGGTGTCTTTGCCCTGTTCAGCGAGGATCACGGCCGCACGTGGCAACGCGGCCAACTCGCACCGGAAACCGGCAAGAGCAACGAGAATCAGTTGGTTGAACTGGCCGATGGCCGCTTGATGATGGAATACCGCTGCGAGGACATCAATCAGCGATACACGTTGATAAGCGACGACGGCGGCCGGACGTGGTCGCAGCCGCGGCCTGGGCAAAAAGTCACTCCAGTTGCCTGCGCCGTTCATCGCTACTCGCTGAAGTCGGCCGGCGCGGATGCAAATCGCCTTCTCTGGACCGGGCCGAAGGGGCCGGATCGCCACAACCTGGTCCTGCGCATCAGCTATGACGAGGGCCAAACCTTTGCGACCGAACTGGAACTTGCCCGAGGCGTCGCGGCCTACTCCGACATCACAATCCTCAACGACGGTAGCGCTGGCGTGCTTTGGGAACGGGGAGACGGCGAACGCGGCTACCGTTATCTGACGTTCACGCGGGTGACAAAGGAATTTCTACTTCGGCCGGCCAACGGCGAGATGAAGTAGGGCGATGATATTATGGGGAAGACAGCCGTTATCTTCGTTGTGTTGAGTGCTGCCCCACTGCTTGGCACGGAGGTCGTGCGTGCATTCGTAGACAGGTATCGCGTTCGAACACAAGGTGTCGGCGGTACTCAGGATATTACGGTGATCGGAATTGTCATTGCGGCGTCCTGTGAAGCGGCAGCGGTGATCTGCGGGCTCACTTGGTTGTTGACTCGTTAGTTCTTCAGCGGCTGCAATACGGGACTGAAGTTGCTCCCGTCGCTTCTTCTTTCACGCGTGCGCAAACACGTACAACTCATATAGCCCCAGCAATAGAATCAGCCCGGCGACGACCCGTCGAAAGAAACTTTCGGGGATGCGGCGCAACACCCTTTCGCCAAGCAGCGTGCCGACGAGCGCGCCCAGCACGGCGATCAAGACCAGCGGCCACAGCGAGGCGATTTCGCGGCCCTGCGTTAGTAAATAGACTGGCACTCGGGCAACATCGACCAGCAGGGCAATCGCCGTGGCCGTGGCCACGAAGGCGTCGCGCGACACATCGATGCCCAGCATCGCCGCCGAGCGAATCCCGCCCTGATTGCCGACCAGGCCGCCAAAGAAGCCCGAAAGCGCTCCGGCGAACCAGGCGATCCGGCCGCGGAATCGCATCTGGGCCGCCCAACCGGTCAAGCCGGCGATGCCGGCGAAGATCAGCAGCAGCGCGAACACGCCGGTCAGCCAGCGACTGGTGGCCAAGCCATGGAACAGAGCCCCGCAGAGCCCGCCGGCGGCGCTAGTGAGTCCGAAACTCCAGAGCACCCGCAGATCGACCGCATGGCGGAGCCGCCAGAACCGCAGCCCGGTCGCGCAGATATGTGGAATTGAGACCGCGGCCACCGCCAGTTTCAAGCCCGTTTCCAGCGCCAGCACGGGCGACAACAGGCTGCCAATGCCAAACCCGGCGACCGAGGCGACCGCCCCAGCAGCGACGGCCACCAGCCCAATGACTAAGTCGAAGGCAGTCACGAAATCAAACCGCTGTCCTGGAGCCAAAAAGACGGACACAGCGTTGATTAGCGAAGATTAGCGTTCCCAACTTTGCAGCCAGCCGCTTCAAGGGGGCGGAAACGTCCGTCGGGGAGAACGGAACACGAATCCACGCTGATTCTTACTACTCTCAACGGGCTCCGTTCTTGGTGCCGTCGTCGGCCTAACGCGTGGCAGCCGCGATCAGGAACGGCCGCCTCGTCGGACCAATCATTCGGTCCTTTATCGACGATACCCCCAAGTGAGTAGCCGGCCCCATTCTGCTGGCCGTGGTCAACATCAAGCACGAAAAGAGCCGGTCAATGCTTGCCTGGGCTTCTTAAATTGCCTATGTTTCTGCCGCTGGTCGTCTTTGGTGGTAGGCCACGCCCAAGCTCGCCCATTTCCCCCTTTCTTCCCGCCTCCGGCTGCGGCCCTTGCGTCCGATTGGCCGACAGGTATACTGAAGGTTTCCAAAAATTCGGTCGGCACTGCCCTGACGGAGGCGTTGGTAGTAATGGCTCAAGTTTGTCAAGTTTGTGGAAAGAAGCCGGTTCTGGGCAACCAAGTCACGCACCGCGGTAAGGCCAAGTATTTGGGTGGCGTCGGTACGAAGGTCACCGGCATCAGCCGTCGCAAGTTCCGCCCGAACCTGCAACGTGTGCATGTCAGCACATCCAACGGCACCCGCAAGACGATGCGGGTCTGTGCCCAATGCATCCGCAGCGGCGCCGTAATCAAGCGCGTTCAATCGGCTCCGTTCCAGCTGCCGAAGACCGAGAAGTAGTCGGATTGGGCGTCGCCGCCAGGCGAATCACCTCTCCGTGTGTCGGTCGCGCTGCTCCCTGGCCACGAACCACCGGCCACCAAAAATGTCTATTTCTCGCGCCGAGGTCGAAAAGGTTTCCCTGCTCGCCAGGTTGAGCCTGACCGAGGAGGAGGTGGATCGGATGACGGTCCAACTCGGCGGGATTCTCGGCTACGTCGACCAACTCGCGCAAGTCGATACCGAGTCGGTCGAGCCTCTGGCCCACGCCACCGAACTCTCCAATGCATTCCGCACCGACGCGGTAGGGCCTAGCCTGCCCCGCGAGGCAGCCCTGGCCAACGCCCCGCGCCAGGACGGCGAGTGCTTTCTCGTGCCGGCCGTGCTTGGCGAGGGCTAGGGTTCTCTGTAGACCACTTTCGGCGACGGGAGGGCGATGATCGTGGACGAAACCATCACGAAGGCCTCCGCCGCCCAGCTTGTCGGACGACTCTCCGCTGGCGAAGTCACCTCTGTCGAGGTTACCCAAGCGTTTCTCGACCGCATCGATCGCCTCGATGGTTCGGTACAAGCCTTTCTGAAGGTCGATCCGGCCGCCGCGCTGGCCCAAGCCGAAGAAATCGATCGTCGTCGCCGCAGCGGCAAGCCGATCGGACGTCTCGCCGGACTGCCAGTTGCCATCAAGGATGTGCTCTGCACCCAAGGCGAAACGGCCACTTGTGGCTCGCGGATGCTTGAAGCTTTTCGCCCGCCTTACGATGCCACGAGCGTGGCCAACTTGAAGGCTGCCGACGCGGTGTTGCTGGGCCGCACAAACATGGACGAGTTCGCCATGGGCGGCTCGAACGAAAACTCGGCCTTCTTTCCCACGCGAAACCCCTGGGACTTGTCGCGGGTGCCTGGCGGTTCGAGCGGCGGTTCGGCCGCCTGTGTTGCCGCGCGGATGGCCCCCGCTTCGCTCGGCACCGACACCGGCGGCTCGATTCGCTGTCCGGCCGGGCTGTGTGGTATCACCGGCTTGAAGCCGACCTACGGCCGCGTGAGCCGCTATGGGCTGGTTGCCTTCGCCAGCAGCCTCGATCAGATCGGGCCGATGGGCCAAACGGCCGAAGATTGTGCCATGTTGCTGGAGGTCCTCGCCGGGCATGACCCAAAGGACTCGACCTCGATCGACAGCCCCGTGCCCGAGTATAGCAAGACCGTGCGGCAACCGCTCGAAGGCCTGCGACTCGGCGTGGTGCCGGAACACTTTGGCGATGGACTCGACGGCGAAGTCGAACGCGCCGTGCGAGAGGCGATCGCGGTCTACCAATCGCTGGGAGCCACCGTCGAAGAAGTCCACCTGCCGCACAGCAAATACGCGGTCGCCACCTACTACATCATCGCGCCGTGCGAAGCGTCGAGCAATCTGGCCCGCTACGACGGCGCTCATTACGGCTATCGAGCCGTTGAGGGTTCAGGGTTCGGGGTTCAGGGAGCAGGAAATGGTGGCCCGTGGTCAGTGGCCAGCGGCCAGAGTGATAAACCAAGCCCGATTCATTCTTCCTCCGGCAACGCCCTGATCGACATGTACTGCCGCAGTCGTTCCGAAGGTTTTGGGGCGGAGGTCAAGCGGCGGATCATGCTCGGCACCTATGCTTTGAGCGCCGGCTACTACGACGCCTACTACAAAAAGGCTTTGAAGGTCCGCCGCCTGATTCGGCAGGATTACGATCGGGCATTCGAGCAAGTCGATCTCATCGTCGGACCGGTAACGCCGACGCCGGCCTTCAAAATCGGCGAGCGGATTGACGACCCGTTGGCCATGTATCTCTTCGACCTTTACACGGTTGGGACGAACTTGGCCGGTCTGCCCGGCATGTCGATCCCCTGCGGCTTTAGCACGGCCGGCTTGCCGATCGGCTTGCATCTGCAATCGTCGCCGCTGGCCGAAGAGCGTCTGCTCCGCGCCGGCCACATGTTCCAGACGGCCACCGACTGGCACACGCGGCAGCCGGCACTCGCGCCAAAAAGCTGATGGACAGCGATCAGGGCGGTATTCATTCCCGGCTCAAGGCTGCCGCATTTCAAGCTCCCGGCAAATCTTTCACGCCAGAAACTCGTTGATTTCGCGATGTCGGGGCACCGTCGACACTTTTTTTCGTCCGACGATTCACATAGACCGTGGTGGCTGCCACCTTCCCGCAGCATGACACATCCGCATGCTTCAATATGCCGAACCAAATCCTGCCGTTTCATGAGGCGATGGTCAGTTGCTCGCGAATCACGTCCTGGCCGGCCAATTCCTCCTCGGCCAGTGCGCGATTGGCCTCTAGCACCAGCGAGATCGCCTCTTCGAGATTTCGCCGCGTCTCTTCGAGCGTCGCCCCTTGAGTATTTGCCCCCGGCAGTTCCTCGACAAAGCCGATATAGCCCTCGGGAACCTTGCGGAACACGGCGGTAAATTGGTTGCTCCTGGGTATGGGTGCCTCTCCTTTTGCCCAAGTACAGTTGTGGTCAAGCAGCCTGGGCAAGCTGTTGGCAAGTTCCCAGCGCTCCCCAGAGACTGTGCCGGCGCTCGAGCGAACCCCCTGGACAGGGAGGTGTGGCGGTCGGTACAATTCAAGCGGTACGTCGCCCCTATCTTTCGCGGCTACGGAGAAGCGTGATGCGGCCGGAAGACATCCGAGATTTTCTGCAGCATAAGCCTTTTCACCCGTTTCGAATTACGCTCACGGACGGACGCGAGTACGAGGTGCGGCATCCCGAACTGGCAATGGTCGGCCGCTCCGCCGTCGCGATCGGCCTTCCCGCGCCTGAGGATCCTCGGCCCATTTATGACCGACTCGTCCCCGTCTCGCTCCTGCACATCATGCAAGTCGAGCCGAGCGAGCTGCACGGTGCCGGGTAGAAGCAATGGAGGGATTCTTTTATCATGCATCGCAAACGAGGCCGCCCCAAGGACCGACGCGCCGGCTGTCTGCTCTGCAAGCCGCACAAAGCAAATCGGGCGAAAGGGACGCTGGCGGCGCAACCTCGACAAGAGCGTATCGCACGCGACAAGCAGAAGCAACAGACGGACGATCTCGACAATGAGTGACGCCCCCTACACGATCATCATCGGCCTGGAAGTCCACGTGCAGTTGCTCACCGAGAGCAAGCTGTTTTGCGCGTGTAGCACCAAGTTTGGTGCGCCGCCCAATACCCAGACCTGCCCGGTCTGTCTGGGGCTGCCCGGCTCGCTGCCGGTAATGAACCGCAAGGCCTTCGACCTCTCGCTGAAAACCGCCGCAGCGTTGAATTGCACCATCCCCAACTTCACCAAGTGGGATCGCAAGAATTACTACTATCCCGATCTGCCCAAGGGCTACCAGATCAGCCAGTACGACCTGCCGATGAGCAGCGACGGCTGGCTGGAGATCGAAACCGGCTCCGAGGACGGCGCGCCAACGAGTCTCAAACGCATCGGCATCATCCGCGCCCATCTCGAAGAAGACGCCGGCAAGAGCATGCACGACGAAGTGGCAGGCACGGCCGATAGTCGCATCGATCTGAATCGCACCGGCACGCCGCTGCTGGAAATCGTCAGCCAGCCCGATCTCCGCTCGCCGGCCGAAGCGAAGACGTATCTCACCGAACTCAAATTGTTGTTGAACTACCTCGGCGTGTCCGACTGCAACATGCAGGAGGGCAGCCTGCGGGTCGACGCAAACATCAACCTGCACATCGACGCGCCCGAGGGCAAGGTGGCCACGCCCATCGTCGAAGTCAAGAACATGAACAGCTTCCGCGCCGTCGAGCGGGCGCTCGGTTACGAGGCCGACCGGCAGTGGCAGCAATGGCAGGCGACTCGCCAGAAACTCGGCGACGTGCCTAAGTCGACCCGTGGCTGGGACGAGACCTCACAGACCACGCGGGAGCAGCGGTCGAAGGAAGAATCAAGCGACTACCGCTACTTCCCCGATCCCGATCTGGTGCCGGTTCGCGTTAGCGACGAAGAAATTGCGAGAGTTCGCGGCTCGCTCGGCGAACTGCCGGCCGCCTTGCGCCTGCGGCTACAGACCGAATACAGCATCACCGCCTACGACGCCGACGTGCTGGTCAATCAAGGCCGGGCGCTAGTCGATTACTACATGGCCGTGGCCGACGCTTCGGGCGATAGTAAAGTGGCCAGCAATTGGGTGCAGCAAGACGTGTTGCGATGGCTCGGCGAACGCCAGACCACCATCGAAGGCTATCCGGTCGCCGCCGAGGCATTGGCCGAACTCATCAAGAAGGTCCTTTCCGGCGCCTTCGAAACCAGCCGTGGTCGCGAGGTCCTCAACGTGATGCTCGAATCGGGCAAATCGGTCGAGGAAGCCATCGCTACCCTGGGCATTCAGCAGGTCGACGACCGCGAATTGGTCGAACTGTGCCGGAAGCTGCTCGAGGCCAATCCCAAGATCGTGGCCGAAGTCCGCGATGGCAAACCCAAGGGCCTCGGTGCCCTGATCGGCCAGGCCAAAAAAGCTAATCCGAACGTGAACGCCAACCGGGTGCGGGAGATCTGTGTAGAATTGATCGCCCTTCCAGGCGACAAACCATAAATCTCGGGTTCATACCCGGTGCGCAGACGGTATATTGAAAGACGCTGGTTTTACCGTCGATCACTATTTGAACGCATGAGCATCATCACTCTGACTACTGATTTCGGCGCCGGCAGCCGCTACCTGGCGGCGATGAAGGGCGTTATGCTTTCGATCGACCCTGCGGCCACGATCGTCGATGTCTCCCATGACGTGCCGGCTCAGGATATCCGCCGGGCAGCAATTCTGATCGACGACATCGCGTCGTGGTACCCGCCTGGAACCGTGCATGTCGCGGTGATCGACCCCGGCGTGGGCACCGATCGCGCCTTGGTCTACGCGCGGATCGCCGGTCAACATTTCTTAGCGCCTGACAACGGCCTGCTGAGCCGTTTGGCCGCGAGAATTAGCCCCGAGAGACTCCTCCGCATCGACAACCCCGAGCACTGGCTCCCGCAGGTCTCGAAGACGTTTCACGGTCGCGATATTCTCGCGCCGGTGGCGGCCCGACTGGGGCTCGGACTGGATCCGGATAGTTTGGGGCCGCCGCTGGAAAGACTTGTCAGCCTCCAATGGCCCAAGGCTCGCACCGCTCCCACACGCATCGACGGCGAGGTGATCGAAATCGATTCCTTCGGCAATCTGATCACCAACATCACCGGCGAGATGCTTGCCGGCAGGCCAACCGATCGCCGCGCTTGCGTGGTGTGCAACATCTATGAGACCTGGGGCGTCTACCCGACCTACGCCGAGCAACCGAGCGGAACCCTGGTGGCCGTGATCGGTTCGGGCGATCATCTTGAATTGGCGCTGGTCGGCGACAATGCCGCGCGTCGCTTGGGCATTCGCGTCGGCGCGCCGGTCACGCTCGGCTGGGAGTGATGGGCGCCTGCGCGCCGCGCGATTCTCGAAGCCAATCGTCCGAGGCGCGCCGGCCTGCTCCGTTCTTTCTCGCCCGCCGCGATGCCGCAGATCGCTTGGGCGGGTACGCTCGCCGAAATATTTTTTCAAAAATTTTCGGCCGGCAATTCTGACATCGGTGCCTTATTCAAATTTTCCTGCGACAATTGTCCACCGCGGGCCCCGCCATCGCAACGCGCACGCCCGATTGCCTCTCGAGGCTTGGTGAAAATGCAAATTTCCGGCGAATACTGCATTTTCACATAGAACGCGCGACGATTTCTCTACTGTTGTCGCTCGCCAGCGGAAATTAATGGGGCCAACTCCCGATCCCCGCTAGAAAGGAGTGCGAGAAAACGCTCTTTTACCGGTGCTAGCATCGCTGGCGATCGCATCCGGGAAAATTGCACTTGGCGGATTTGTTGACTCGGAGTAGTCTCAGGAAATCCCCTACCCACCATAGACGCACGGAAGCGAGCGAGAGCATGGATGCTCCCACCCCTAAGTCCGCCATGCCCAACACACTGCCCCGGGTCGCCTTGTGGATCGTCTTGTTGATGGTCAGCATGGGCGCCCGCCAGCGCACCGCCAATTTCATCGTCGAAACCGCTGATCCTCGCTTCGCCGAGCAGGTAGCCCAGGCCTCGGAAATGTTTCGTCGCGACTTGGCCATCGAGTGGCTCGGACAACCGATGCCCAACTGGTCGCAACCGTGCGTGATGACCGTCCAGGCCGGGCCGGGACTCGGCGCCGGTGGCGCGACGACCTTCGTCTTCGACCGCGGCGAAGTCTTCGGCTGGCGGATGTCGATCCAAGGTTCCGAAGAGCGCTTGCTCGATTCGGTTCTGCCGCACGAGATCACCCACATGATCTTCGCCAGCCATTTCCGCCAGCCGCTGCCGCGCTGGGCCGACGAAGGTGGCGCGACCAGCGTCGAACATGCCAGCGAGCGCGCCAAGCATCGCCGCATGCTCGATCAATTTCTGCGGACCGGCCGCGGCATCGCTTTCAACCAGATGTTCGCAATGACCGAGTATCCGCCGGATATCATGCCGCTCTACGCTCAAGGCTTTTCCTTGGCCGACTACTTGATTCAATACGGCGGGCGGCGAAAGTTCATGGAGTTCCTTGCCGATGGGTTGAAGGACGACAACTGGCCGCGGGCCGTCGAACAGCGCTATGGTATCCGTGATCTCAGCGCTTTGCAGAACACCTGGCTGGCATGGGTCAAGCAAGGGTCGCCCACGCTGAGCCCACGCGGGCTGGAAGCCGCGGGACCCGGCATGCTGGCCGCCAACAGCGGAGAGCGGCGTCCTCGCCCCGAACCGAACCTCGTCTATCGTGAGCGCGAGAAGCAGTCGGCTGCGTCAACATCCTTAGCCGGCTTGGTGCCGGTGCAGATGCCAGGCAATGCGGCCGTTTCGCCGCCGCAGCACTTCGCCAGCAACCGACCCGAGACGAAAGCGATGCCGTCCAATGGCTGGCATCGGCCCGGCGCCGCCGCTCCGCCGCCGGTACCGCCATCGCCCCCCGAGCTTGAATCGGGGCGAATGAATGTCGCTTGCCCGCCGAGCGAAGCACAACCGGGGCAATAGTCGTTCGACGGCAGCAGGCGAAGCCCTTCGCACTTGCTTCCCCAAGGATGTGACGCGCCCGCCCGATCGGTTAGGGAACGTCTCCGCGCCGTCGGTGGTGGGGCCATCGAGGGGTCACCTGGCCTGCCGCAACTGCGACGCCGGCCACACCGCCTTCGGAACCTCGCCACGGACCGCGTAATCGAACAGCCGGGCGAGGATCCATTCATTCTCGGGGCGATCCTGGGCTCGCCCGTGGTTCAAGCCGCTGACGATCAACCGGCCCTTTCCCACTCCTACGGCAAACACCATCGCATCGTCCTCCACCAAAACTAGGCTCGGCAGCGCGCGGACAATCACCTCCGGACGAGCCGGCGCCCCTTCCAGGACATACTTGACCGCGCCGTCGACCAGGGTGAACCAGCCCGCATCGCACCAGCCGTCAGGCGCCATGGCTCGCGTTGCCGGGTGGTCGTAAACGAATGTCCCGCAATGGTTCTCGTCGTACGACTCGCCGGCCTTCCACCACGTCGTCTTGAACGTCACCGGCCGTCGTTTCAAAATGCCGTCCGCGCTGCCGAGAAGCACGACCGACGCGCCGCGCTCCAATGCGTCGACCAAACGCTGATCGGTGAGCTTGCTGGTCACGTAGACGGCCTTCTCCGACAGCGCATTCTCGGCCGGATAGGGCTTGATGATCCATGGAGGCAATCGCGGAATAATCTCCGGCTCGCCAAGAATGGGAACGGCCGTTGTCTCCGGCTCGATCAGTTTCGGAAACAGCCAGGATGTCCAGTGATTGCTGAAAGTCCTCCCTCCGGCCGCTGCCGTAACAGCAATCTTCAGTCGGGTCGGCTTGGTCACTGCCGGGAAATTCGCGTCGATTTGCCCAACCTCGGACACGGTCCCTTGTGGCAGTCGTTCGAACGGTTTTTGACTTTGGGCCACCGACCGTCCATCCGCAACCACTTCCCAGCGGAGCGTGCCCTGTACCGGCTGCAGCGAATAGTTCGATACGAGAAGTCTCAGGTGCAAGTGCTGGTTGTCGCGGTAGGTTTCAGCGAGGCCATCCTGCAACAGCACCACGTCATTGTTGAAATCGAGCACTTCCTGGCGGCGGATCCCTGCCTTGGGGCGAAAGCAATGGTCGACGATGCCGTTGGAACTCGTCCAATAGTCCTGAAACAGCCACCAGTGGTAGCCCGACAAGTCGCCGTTCTTGCGAAGCGATTCCAAATTCATTTTGTGCAGGAGCGCGTAGTGCCGCTCGGATTTTTCCGCCCACTGGTCGGCCTCGGCAAGCAAGCCGAGTTTCTCCAGCTTCGCCTTGCCTGCGGTCAGCCAGAAGGGCTTGATGTTGTGGCTCAGGCAATCGATCAGATCCGGTCGCGAGAACGTGACGTAGTTGCCCGCTTCATGAGAAATGGCCGGTTTCTTTAGCCCTTTCGTGAAGAACTTGGCCGGCATGTCGATCGGGTTGGCCTTTTCATAGAACTGGATCGAGTAGAAGCCCAGCGAGTCGCGGTCCATGCCGGCGTTGATGCGTTTTACCCGTACGCCGTCCGAATCGAGGAACACTCGGCTCGGATCGAGTTGTTGGGCGATCGCGTGGAACTCCTGCCGCAAAGGGACGCCTTCCCAAAGTTCATTGCCCATCACCCAGCAAAGGATCGATGGGTGGTTGCGGTATCGCGTGATGGCCGCTGCCCATTGTTGCTTGTAGTTCTCGATCGCGGCCGCAGGATCGGTCCCTTTCGGCACGTTTGCCTTCCAGATCGCGCCGATGCCGGGCAGGAAATCATCGTAGCAAATGGGGAACTCGGCGGTGGCAATCATGCCGATCTCATCGCAGGCGTCGTAGTACTCCGGCGGCATCATGGTGCTGTGGTGGCGCACGTGGTTGAAGCCGTACGACTTGATCATCTTCAGACGTTCCAAGTGCAGTTGTTTGTCGGAAGGCATCGGCGAGCGGTCGGCGTAAATATGATCGTCGCCATAGCCCCGCAGCATCAAGCGGCGGCCGTTGAGCTTCAGGTGCGTGCCTTCGACTGAAAACTCTCGGATCCCAAACCGCTGCTCGATCGAATCGATAATTCTGCCATTTTTCAGCACGCTCAACCGGGCTGTGTAAAGCGTCGGCGTCTCCGGTGTCCAAAGCCGGGCATCCGGCAATGACGCCGTCAGCGCCACTTCCGGTCGCCCGGCCGTTTGGGGCTTATGTGGCTTCGTCAACTTCGCCACCCGCTGGCCGCTTTGGTCGAACACTTCCAGAGCGACGCTGTCGACGCCGCTGGCCTCGCCACGCAGCAATGCACTCATCGAGCAACTCGAATCGGCGATGTTTGTCCGAATGTAAGGGGCATCCAGCCAAACGTTCTCGCGGGCCTCCAAAAACACGTGCCCCCAAATTCCGCCCCAGGCGACCTCCATATAATCGGCCATCGACGAGCCACCATACAGGGCATCGCGGTCCCAACGCTGCTTGGAGTCGACCTGGATCGTAATCGTCGCCGCGCTTCCCAAGGCAACGTGGGGCGTGATGTCGAACTCTTGCGACGACATGTAGCCGACGTGCTCGCCGAGATACCGATCGTTAATCCACGTCTTGGAAGCCCGATGCACCCCGGTAACAACCAGGAAAATGCGACGGCCAGTCCAGGCCGTAGGTATGGTAACTTGCCGCTTGTACCAGCCCTTGCCCACGAAGTTGTGACGCACTTTGTCCGTTTCGCCGCCGTACCCTTGGTTGTCCCAGGCCCCGGGGACCGTAATTCGCCCATCGGCCGTGGCCGCGTAGCCGGGCAGTGGCATCCGGGGCAAGGAGACCTCGGCGCGATACCAGCGCTCGGCCTCGCCGCGATCACCAGGATCGGTGGCAAATTGCCATGTGCCGTCGAGGTTGACACGCTCGCGAGCGGCGGTCTGGTCGAGAAGCCAGGGACCAAGAAGGGCGGCAGCCCCGACGATAAGCAAAGAAGATCGGAATTTCATGGCTAGCTCTGCAGGTCAGACAAAGGAAAATGACCGGGATCGCTTCTCTGCCATGGTAGCAAACGCGGTGAGGGGTCGCCACTGGCCGTATGAACGGGCGCGTCCGGCAACCGAACGGATTCAGCCTCTTAGTTGTGAGAGACGCCCCGTTCTCGCTTGCTTGTCGTTGGCGTTGCCGTGCTTGTCCGCTGTGCCCTCTGCCATGCCCGCAACGATTTCTCGCAAAACGCTTGTTCGTCCTTCATGCCGATCCGCTGGTAGAAGTCAGCCAATTCTGTGAACCGCTTGCCAGGCTCAGCGCCCGTTGCGTAACACAGTTTCGTTAAGCATTGAGGGCACATTTCCATTGGATGCGAGTCGGCCTCACGCAGACTGTTTGCCCCACACATATTGCATTGGTGAAAGATGCAATGCGACATCGAAAACATGTGCCCCATTTCGTGAGCGGCCGTTTTCAAGGTTCTTGCCAGGCACAAGCGATAGGTCGCATCATCGGCTGCTGGATTGCCGTAGCGGCAGATCGACCACACCCCAACACGATCCGTTAGCGATGCTTGGCCAAAGACGTAATTCCATCCATCGCCGGGCCAAAGATCTTTGGTCGTGAAGCCAATTACGACGGCGGCATCTTTCGGCAGGGCCGGTTTGAGCACATGGTCGAGCAAGTGCCCCGTCAAGACTTGTTCGTCGGCCGCGTCGCTTTGTTTCCGTCTCGCTTGCTTCGGTAACCCGTCCAACGAGATTTCAGGGAGCACCTTCGTCGGCAATTGATAGTATTTGCCCAGAAACTCGCCGGCCAATTCCATGATTTGACACTGCCGCCGGTCCATTCTTCCCAGCGGCTGGATATAGATCGTTCGGGAGCTGTCCGCACGAACGGGAAAGGACCGCAGGTATTGTTGATATGTCTGGCCGAACTCGTAATGGCGATCCAGCCAGTCGCCCATCTGTGGTGCCTTCAGCTTGGCGTGAAGAGGCACCAAGGCGGCAAAGCCTGCCGGCAGCTTCTCCTCCCGCGCAGCCGAAAAGGCCCCGTGGCGGGGACCCAAGATGAGTATTGCGAAGAGCGAGGCAAGCCCCCACGAAACTCGAGAGGACACCGAGTAAAAAAGTTTCACGATAGCTTCCTGTTACGCAGGCGCGGTCTGGATGCCACAAATTTGATACAACAACTACCCGGAGTTTTCATTCTAACCGGCGCTGTTGAGCTGTTGAATACAACCGCGTCTCCCGCTCGTCACGTTTACTGAGGATTAGCGGCAGAAATGCCGCAAAGCTATCTCAACCTCCCACCACGCTTCCCGCTGATGCTCCAATTTTCCTGATAACGTATCGAAGAAATTTTTGAACTCTACCGAGCTACCCGCCCTTGCCCGGCCACCGCAGTTTCTTCGGTCCGCGAGGCGATCTTTCTAAGGGGCCGGACGAACGGCTCGCTCGGTTCCGGCTACGGCCTGATCCGCGCTCAGCGGCCGCAAAGCAAAGGCGACGCTGCGGGAATGCCCCTTTACCTCCGCTATAGGATTCAACGCCACAAAGAGGGAGGTGATGATGACCACCAGACGCCAGTTTGTGCTGTCCCTGCCGGCCTTCGCTGTGGCAGGTCAAATGTTCCTTACCGAAGGCACCGCGTGTGGGCAGGAGTCGCCGCCGCTGAAACCGCACGTCCTTCCGCAAAGCAAGAAGCCTTCACCGCACACGTTGGAAGTGCTCCGACAGGCGAAAACCAAGCTACCCTTCGCCGACAGGGCGGACTTTGAGGAATACAGACGAGGCTTCCTTGCCCCCATGAAGGACCTCAAGATCGCGTCGGACGCCGGCCACCTTGCCTGGGACATGGAGCGGTTCCAATTCTTAAACAAGCAGAACGACTTCGACTCCATCCATCCCTCGTTGCTGCGACAGTCCGTTCTGAACAACAACTACGGGCTGTACGAGGTGATCTCGGGCATCTACCAGGTCCGCGGCCTCGATTTGGCCAACATCACCTTCGTTCGAGGCAAGACAGGCTGGATCGTGTTCGACGTGATGGTCTCGGCCGAGACGGCGCGAGCCGCCTGGAAACTGTTCCAGGAACACGTCGGCAAGGGACTTCCCGTTTCGGCCGTCATCTACTCCCATTCGCACGCCGACCACTGGGGCGGTGTGCGGGGCATCGTCAAAGATGCCGACGTCCAGTCAGGCAAGGTCGAGATCATCGCGCCCCGCGACTTCATGGTGCATACCGTTTCCGAAAACGTCTACGCCGGCAACGCGATGAATCGCCGCCTCTTCTACCAGTACGGCCTGCTGCTGCCTGCTAGCCCGCGCGGCTACGTCGGCCAGGGTCTGGGCCAGGCCGTGTCGGCCGGATCGATCGGACTGATCGCCCCCACCCGGACCATCGAGAAGGAAATCGAGGAGATCGAGGTTGACGGCGTGAAAATGGTCTTTCAGTGCACGCCCGGCACCGAAGCGCCGACCGAGATGAACACCTACCTCCCCGGGATGAAAGCCCTCTGGATGGCCGAGAACGTCATCGCGTCGCTGCACAACATTTATACCTTGCGAGGTGCGCCGGTCCGCGATCCGTTGAACTGGTCAAAATACATCGCCGAGGCCCTGTACCGCTTCGGCGTCGAGGCCGAGGTGATGTTCGCTTCCCACCACTGGCCGCGCTGGGGCAATGATCGTATCCAGGAGGTGCTCCGGGCCCAGCGCGACCTTTACGCCCACATGAACAACCAGGTGCTCCACCTCGCCAACCAGGGCGTGACCATCAACCAGATCCACAATGTCTACGAGGTGCCGAAAAGTCTGCAGGCCAAGTGGTATTGCCGGGGCTACCACGGTTCGCCCCAGCACAATAGCCGCGGCGTAATCCAGCGCTACCTCGGATTTTGGGACTGCAATCCGGCGACCCTGATTCCCCTCTCGCCGAACGACTCGGCCCCGCTTTACGTCGAAATGATGGGCGGCGCGGAGAAGATCCTCGCACGAGGTCGCGAACTCCACGACCAGGGCAAGTACCTCCTCGCCCAGGAGATCTTGAACAAGCTGGTGCAAGCCGAGCCGCACAATCAGCTTGCCAAGGACCTGCTGGCCGATGTCTTCGAGCAGTTGGGCTACCAACAGGAGAATCCCGGACTTCGCAACAGCTACCTGGCCGGCGCTTACGAGCTCCGCGCGGGAATTCCTCAGGGCGAAACGGCCGATTCGAGCAGCCCGGACGTGGTTCGCGCCATGTCCACCGAGCTATTCCTCAACTTCCTCGGCATTCGCATGGACAGCCGCAAGGCGGAAGGGCTGCGGTTCACCATCAACCTCGTCACGCCGGACAACGGCGAAAAGTTCCTGATTGAGATGGAGAACGCGACCCTGACCAACATCAAAGGCTTTCTCTCCGACAAGGCCGATCTGACGCTCACCATCCATCGTTCCGATTTGGAACAAACCATGATGGGTGCAAAGACCCTCGAAGCCCAGATCGCCGACGGGACGGCGAAGGTGAAAGGCGACGTTGCCGTGTTGAAGAAGCTGGCTGCGACCATGGTCGATTTCGACCCGCGTTTCGAAATCATGCCCGGCACCAAAATCAGGGACACAGGTGTGGTGCGGACCGATCCTTACCAGGCTGTGCCAGGCAAGTCGATCGCCGAATAGCCCTAACCTCATAACGTCATGACTACTCGAAAGATCGCCATCGCTTGCCAAGGGGGCGGCGCCCATGCGGCCTTTACCTGGGGAGTCATGACGGAGATCCTCAAAACCAAAAAAGCGTGGTCCGCGGACGCGGACGGAGCCACGCCCTTTGAATTTGTCGCTTTCAGCGGCACGTCGGCCGGCGCCCTGTGCGCCTTGGCGGCCTGGTACGGTCTGACACCCAACCTGACCGACGCCGACTGCGGCACGGTGGATAAGGCAGTGGATTGCCTAGACCGGCTTTGGACCACGTTTGCCGCGACGACGCCCATCGAGCACGCCCACAACAACTTCGTCCAGCAGTACTTCCGGCTGAAAGCACAAGGCCTCCCATTTGCGGACTTTGGCCCTTACGCCGCCTGCCGAGACGTCGCGTTAACGGGTCTATCCCTCTTCGGCGCACGTTCCCCCTACCTGGGATTTCCGGATTTGCTGGAAATAGTCTGTCCGCACTTTTCGAGCATTGATTGGCCTGCCGTGGCCAAGTCGCATCTGCGGATCGTCGTGGGCGCCATTGAAGTCCTCAGCGGAAACTTTGAAGTGTTCGACTCCGAGAAGACGCTTCGTGAGATGGGCCTTGCGTCCATTAGTAAGGCCGTTGATCAATACAGCCACACACGCTGGCGCATGCGGCGATCGCTGAGCCTGGCCGGGGTTGCCGCCTCTGGCACGCTTCCCGAGGTCCTTCGGGCGCAAACCATAGAAGGCCTTGTCTTTCCTTCCTGTGAACCCGGGGCAACAGTGCAGCGTGACGGGCTCTACTGGGATGGCTTGTATTCGCAAAACCCTCCGGTGCGTGATTTCCTCGACGTGGAGACGCGAGACAACAAGCCCGACGAGATCTGGGTAATCCGTATTAATCCGCAGGAGTATCATCTCGGTCCGCAGCTTGGCCTGGAAGACATCCGCGATCGCGCGAACGCGCTGGCCGGCAACCTCTCGCTGAATCAGGAACTTGACTATGTGTTGACGGTCAACGACTGGTTGGATAAATACGGGGACGAGTCCCCGCCGTTGAATCAGTGTAAGACGATCGATGTTCGAACGATCAAAATGACTCGGGAGACGGCGTACGGCCTCTGCCAAACATCCAAGCTCGACCGCAGTCCAAGACACCTCGAGGCTCTTTGCAGTGAGGGCCGGCAAGTAGCCGAGCAGTGGCTCGGCGACTGGCGAGCCCGCGGGCCGGCGTTCGCGACGTATCCCAACGATGCCCGCTACCCGAAGTCAAACGGAGTTCACCCCCTGTGAGCAAACCAAATGCCGCTTTGGTTCCTGGCCCCACAGAAATTCCTTTTCTTCGCCAATTCACGGTTGACCATTCCCGCTTGGCGCCTAAGAATTGAGGGGCAATCGACGGTTCTTGCCCGATGCCGGCGAGGGCAAAAGTCGCGATGGTTGCGCGGGATAAATCCAGGAGCGATAAACTTCGTAGCAGGGAGCGGCCATGGCCGAGATTCAGCCGTTCACGATTGTCGACTGCAGCTTGGCAAGACAAGCTTTGGGTCGAAATTGTTCCAACCTCCGCGAAGTGCTCGACGCCGTGCGGAACGTCCCCGATGCGGTGCTCGAGCATCACCTGCTCCGCTGCCCCTTGGAAGATCACTTCGAACTGTACGAGTTTCCAAATGACCTCGCCCGTTGGTGCTGGGAGGCTCTCAACGATCCGGTGCTCGCCGAAAAATTAGGTTTGGTCGATCCCTACAAGCTGCCGGGCATCAACGAGTTGCGGGCCGTCCTGGTCGAGACCATCGAGGATCATCTCTGGGGCGTCGATCGCGTGAACTGGTGCCGCCCGGGTTTCGAGTGGCATATCATCTCGTCCCGGCTGGTGGCGTTCGAGACCGGGGAGCATGTTCCGACCCCCGTCGCCCTGGCCGAGGCGATCGGGCGGATGTCGACCCGCTCGCTCTTCTACCATGTCCACGAAGCCCGCCGCCGCACCGGCGGCAAGACCGACGACTTTTCCATCTGGCTCGAGCAACTCGGCGCCAATCCCGACTTGGTGGCCGCCATCCGCGCGATCGACTTCTACTTTCTCAATCTGAACCAGCTGCGCGCCGAATTGACCGCGGTGTTTCAACATTACTTTGCCGAAGCGGGACAGGCGGAGAAACCACAGCCATGAAGTTGTTGGATCGATATGAAGAGGTGGTCGGCCACCAGGAGATCGAGCGGCTACGGCGATTGGCCGAACGGCTCGTCGGCAAGAGAATTCTCCAAGTCAACTCCACACGCACCGGCGGTGGGGTCGCCGAAATTCTCGATTGGATGGTCCCCTTCCTCCGCGAGCTTGGCATCGACGCCGCTTGGGAAGTCATCGAAGGCAATCCCGACTTCTACCGTGTGACCAAGGGCTTCCACAATGGACTGCAAGGGCTGCCCGTCAACCTGAGGAAGCGCGACTTCGACCTGCACTACGAGTTGAACCGCCAAAACGCCGAACGGCTGAACTTGCAGGCCGACGTGGTCTTTGTCCACGACCCACAGCCGATCTACCTGCCGCAATTCACACCCGCCGGACAGGTCGGCCGCTGGATTTGGCGCTGTCATATCGATGCTTCCCGCCCGAATCGTGCCATCTGGAAGTACCTCGAGGGTGCGTTGCCGCATTACGAGGCAACGATCTTTTCCATGCCCGCTTTCACCCGCCCGATGGCCTGCCCGATGTTTCTCGTGCCGCCGTCGATCGATCCGCTGTCCGACAAGAACTGCCCGATTCCCGAGAACGAGCGTTTGGAAACGCTCAATTCGCTCGGTATCGATCCCGAGCGGCCGATGTTGTTGCAGGTCTCTCGCTTCGATCGGTTCAAAGATCCGTTGGGCGTGATCGAGGCCTACCGGCTCTTGAAGCCGTACCACCCGACTATCCAACTGGTGCTGGCCGGCGGGCCGGCCGATGACGATCCTGAAGGGGCCGACGTCTTGCGCGATGTGATGGACTATGCCGGTGAAGACAAAGACTTGAAAGTCCTGATGCTGCCGCCCAATGCCCACCGCACCATCAACGCCTTGCAGCGCTCGGCCGTGGTGGTCCTGCAGAAGTCCTTGCGCGAGGGCTTCGGCCTCACGGTTACCGAGGCCTTGTGGAAGACCAAGCCGGTCATTGGCGGAGCCTCGGGCGGGATCACGCTCCAGGTTCACGACTTCCAAACCGGCTTTCTCGTCCACTCGCCGGCCGGCGCCGCCTATCGCATCTTGTACCTCCTGCGGTATCCAGAAAAACGCCAGCGGATGGGCCAGAAAGGCCGCGAATTTGTCCGCGAGCATTTCCTGCTGACCCGCCATCTTCGCGACTACTTGACCCTGCTGCTGAGTCTCGACCGGCCCGGCAACGGCGAACTGGTCGTCTAGGCGATCCCCCTTCTTCGCTGTCTGCCTTTCGCCCGCTGCTGTCTCCCTGGTATATTGGCGGGAAAGATCATTGTTTGGGATCGCAACGGGGGAGTCACGTAACGAGGACGATGGTGGAACAGCGAAAAATCTTGGTCATTGGCCTCGGCAACCCCCTGATCACCGACGACAGCGTCGGCCTCCGCGTCGTGGAAGCGATTAAACAACTGTCCAACGAGGACCTTTGCGGGGTCGAAGTCACCGAAGACTACTGGGGCGGCCTGCGACTGATGGAACGGATGATCGGCTTTGACGCCGCAATCGTCGTCGATGCGATTTGCACCGGCGCGGCCCCCGGGACCATCCATCTCCTTTCGCCGAACGGCATTGCCACCCAGAAAAGCGCGTCGGCCCACGATGTGAACTTGTCGACCGCGCTGGAGTTCGGGCGACAAGCGGGAGCCAAGCTGCCGGCGAACGAATCCATTCAGCTTGTCGGAATCGAGGCCCACGATATACTGACCTTTAGCGAACAATGCACGCCGGCGGTGGAAGCTGCGATCCCTCAGGCCGTGGCGTTGGTGCGAGATCTGTTGACCAAGCTCCGTTGAGTTGCCCCTCGGCGACCGCCTGATCGCGATGGGAAAGATGCCGTCGCCGTCGTGTCTCGTAGTGCGACAGACTTTTCTCTCGAAATAGGTCCACCCGATAGCGAACGTGGCGGCGGACGTAGACCGCCGACCTATGGTGTGGTTTTCACTCTGGCAACGCTTTCGGTTTTTCCGCGGTTCTATTTAGGAGGGCAAGACATGATCTCCCCGGAAGTCCTGCGACGCTATCCCTATTTCGCCGGCATCAAGGAGGAGAGCCTCAAGCAGTTGGCGATGATCACCGAGGAAAAGACGATCCCCGCCAAGACCTCCTTGTTCTGCGAGGGTGATCCGGCACGTCACCTTTCGATCATCCTCAAAGGCGAAGTGAACATCCAATACCTGATCGGCGAAGGCGAACTGCGGACGGTCGATACCCTCGTCGAAGGTGATTTGCTGATGTGGTCCGCACTGGTCGAACCCTATCGGGCCACCGCCCAGGGCACCACGACCAAGGAGACCCATCTCGCCCAACTCGACGCCGTCAAGCTGCGCCAGCTTTGCGAGCAGGAGCCAATCCTCGGCTATCGCCTCATGACCCAGGTAGCCAAGTTGTTGGCGAATCGTCTTGAAGGGGCTCGGGTGCAATTGGCCGTCGTTTGACCGCCGGGGCAGCCGAGCCTACCGGCCGTGCGACGTCGCCAGCAGCGACTCTTCGTCAACCGGATGGGCCGTTGTCCCATCGTGATAGAAGACGCGGTTGCGTCCGGCCGCTTTTGCGGCGTACAACGCGTTGTCGGCGCGAGCGATCATCGTCTCCGGGGTGTCGCCGTCCTGGCCGACGGTGACGCCACCACTGACGGTGACGGACAACCGCGCCGCAACTTGGGCCCGTAGCCGCTCGGCGAAGATGGCCGCCCCAGCCAAATCGGTGTGTGGCATCACGATCACGAACTCTTCGCCCCCGTAACGCGCGACGCTGTCCGTTTCGCGAATGCACTCGTCGAACAACCGCGACAACTCCTGCAAGACGTGATCGCCGTGCAAGTGGCCCTCCTGATCATTGACCCGCTTGAAGTGGTCAATGTCAAACATCGCCACCGAGAAAGTTGAGTTGTAACGCGACATCAAGGCCAGTTGGGAACCGAGCGAGTCTTCCAGACCGCGGCGATTGTTGACCCCCGTCAATGGATCCGTGCGCACTTCGGTGAAACTCATCAAGTTCGCGCTCTGCTGACGAATCTCATCGTAGGCCGAGGCAATCTGGCTGGCCAGTTGCAGCGTTGGCTTGAGAATTTCTTCGGCTTCGCGACAAAGCTCTTTCCAGGCCACTTCCTCCTGATGGCCGCTGAGGCGGTTCACCCGATCGCGAAAGCGGGATATGCTCGTGTGGTGCTTCGCCAAACTCTGGCGAATCGACCAGGCGATCTTCTCCAACTCCTGCGCCACCCCCTGCGCCCGTTTCAACTCTCGTCGAGAGCGGGCAGCCATGTCGTTGGGGATCGAGCGGTTGCGTCGACTAATCAAATAGCCGATCGCCGCCATAATGGCCAACGCGACCGGGGCCGGGATCTGAAAATTCCAAAGATTCATCAAGCTCCGCGTCTCCTCGCCCGCTCTTCGGGGCTTGCGCTCAATATTGGGATCGGGAGCCGAACCCGCGGAGACACAAAGCCCCGAGAATTACGGCTACACCCAGGACCAAGAACCACTGTTGCGGCCCCATGTGATTCACATAGTTGGTCAAATCACGCAGTAAATGGCTCATCGTCCTCCTCCGCAGGCAAGAATATCTACCCGCTTTGGCTACGCCCTTATTGAAAATCTAGCTTACGAAACCACGGGATAAGGAGTGAATTCACCGTGCTTCGACAAAGGGAACGAGGCTGATTTGCGGCTTACTGAGGTGCGCGACCCGACCCTTAGCCTTCGGGAAACAACATCGCCTCGGCGAATGCCTCGTGAAAACCGGCATCCACGGAAAGATCGACATGTTCGATGCAGCGGGCCAGCAACTCCGCTCGATGGCGGGCCGCCAGGGAAAGGGCTAGCAGTTTCGCCCCCGCCAAAGAAGTGTTTCCCATGTAGCGAATCCGTCGCCGCTCGATTTCGGGCGGCAGCAAGCCGATCCGCTGCGCGTTGCGACGGCGAATGAAATTCCCGAAGCCGCCACCAATCAAAACCGCGGCCAAATCTCCCGGTGCCAGCCCCGCCCGCCGCAGCAGAATCGCTACCCCAGCGCGAATCGCTCCCGAGGCAAGTTGTAGCTCGCGAATATCCCGTTGCGTCAGCAGGATCGCTCGACCGTCAGCCGCTTCCTCGGCCGTCGCCAAGGCGACCGTCGTCTGCCCCTCCGACGTCTCGACCCGCTCGGCCAACTCCGGTAACAAGGCATCCGGCAACTGGTCGCGGCCAAGCAAACGTCCTTGGGGCGTAATGATGCCGTGCCGGAGCAACTCGGCGGCCGCGTCGATCAGGCCCGAGCCGCATAGCCCCACCGGACGGACATTGCCAATCACGTTGATCCGCAGGTGGCCGTCGACAATTACCTTTTCGATGGCCCCCACCGCGCCGCGCATTCCACGGGAGATGCGCGCGCCTTCAAAGGCCGGACCAGCCGCCGTGGAAGCCGCCGATATCTTCCCGTTAGCGGCCAACACGATTTCGCCGTTCGTGCCAATGTCGACCAGCAGTGTGGGACCTTCCGCGTCTGCCAACCCCGTGGCAATAATCCCGGCCATCGTATCCCCGCCGACAAAGCCGCCGATATTCGGCAGACAGTAGACGTTTGCCCGCGGATGCACCGCAATCCCCATCTCCGCGGCCGAGCAGTCGATCCCCCGACCGCTGGTCGCGACAAAGGGCACTTCGCCCAACGAACGGGTGTCGATGCCGGCCAGCAACTGCTGCATCGTCGTGTTGCCTGCGATCGTCACTTCGTAGATGCGCTGAGGAGGAACACCCGCCTGACGACACAGCGTCGTAATCGTCTCATTCACCGCCGTTATGATTGATTCCTGTAACTCACGCAGGCCATGCGCATGGTTGCTGGCGTACAGGATCCGGGACAGCACGTCATCGCCGAAACGTGTCTGCGGATTGAGCCTCGCGTCAACCGCCCACTCGCTCCCCGTGCTCAAGTCGAGCAGCGAGCCGACCAGCGTGGTCGTGCCGATGTCAAGCGCCACCGCAAATGCATCGGTCTCGGTGTTGTCCGATTCGAAATCCAGCAATCGGTCGCCGGCAAGAACGGCCGTTCCGCGAAACTCCGTCGCGCGTAGCAGGGCCGGCAACCGCTGCAACAACGAGCGTTCGATGCGAAGTGGCTCCGCGCCCAACGCGCGTTCCAGCCGGATGGCATCTGCCGCGTCATCGCCGCGCGCGGGCGGTGGCAATTCGACGTACTTCTTTCGAACCGGCGGAGCGTCGCCAACCGTCCCGTTCGCCGCCTGAGCCGATCGCGTAAGGATCTTGTGCGAGGCGCCGCTCTCCGATTCACGGGGAACCTCGATCTCGGTCGACTCGAGGATGGTCGCTTGGCACGCTAGCCGCCAGCCGGCTTCGAGTTCCTGCGAGGTAAAATGTCTCTGTTCGGCCGCCGTCGGTTGGCTCGCGCTGTCGGAGATTTTCACGCGGCATTTGCCGCATAGGCCTTCGCCGCCGCAAGGGACCGATAGAACGATGCCAGCTTCCGCGGCCGCCTCGACAACCTTCGTGCCCGGCAGCACGTAGGCCTCGCGGTCCGAGGACCGGAAACGCACGAGAACTTCCTGTTCGCGCATCAAAAATCCTCCGCCGGCTGATTCTGGACCTGTTGCAGCAGCTCGACAAACTTGGCGATCGTCGGAGTGAAGGCCCGGCGTTGCCGGTGAATAATGCCCAACGGCCGGTACATTTCCGGATCGGTCAGGCGAATGGCGGTCAGCGAACCGTTGCGAATTTCATTGCGGATCGTCGGCTCGGGAAGGATGCTGACGCCGGCGCCAATCTCGACCGCCTGCTTGACCGTCTCGATGTTGTCGAACTCCATCACGATGTTCAAATGAATCGCCCGCTGCCGGCTGTGCCGCTCGACTTCCTTGCGAATGCTCAGATCCCGGTCGAAGCCGATGAAGTCCATGCCCTCGAGATCTTCCAATGCCACCCGCTGACAGTTGCTCAAGGGGTGGCCCGGCTGGCAAACCACCATCATCCGCTCACTCCGCAACGGGATCACGCTCAATTCCTGGGACGCCGCCGGGTAGGAAACGATCCCTAGATCCACGTCGGCGTTCATCACCGCGTCGTAGACCTTGTTGACCCGCAAGTACTCCAGTTGCACCTTCGCCCTGGGATACCGCCGCATAAAGTCCTGCATGCAGCGGCTCATGTCATGCAAACCGACGGAGTAGATCGCAGCTACCCGAACCACGCCGCTGATCTCATTGCGCAGCGATCGCACTCGCGACTCGACCGAGTCGTACAGCTCGAGCACTTCGCGGAACCCGTCGTAGCAGGCCTGCCCTTCCGGTGTCAGGACGAACGGCCGCTTCGACCGGTCGACCAACTGGACGCCAAAATGCTCCTCGATGCGGTGGACCGACTGGGTCGCCGCCGACTGGCTGACGTTGTTGATCTTGGCCCCACGCGAAAAGCTCTGGTGCTGCACCACATCGCAGAAGATACGCAGCGTTTCGATGTTCATAACCCAATCTTGTCATAAGTAACACTTATTATCAAGATTTGCGTTTCTGTTCCCTCCGCACGCACGCCATCTGCAGCGCCCCCCGGGTTTTCTCTCGGCGAAGCGATTTCGTGATCAGGGCTTTGGTGTATCATGGGCGAAATGCTCCGCTCCCTGCTCCAGTCCTGGCTCGGCAGCACCGTGCGTTCGCGGCTTCGCGAGGCGGTGGCCGAAGCAACTCGGCGGCCGGCCGACGCGCCGAATCCGCCCACGCCTGCCGAGCCGCCCAAACCCTGCCACCTGGGCTTCGTGTTCGCCCTGGGGATCGAATCGGGCTGCCTCGAAGACCTCTTGCAGGGCCAAATCACCATTCGGGCCAACGGCTTCACGATCCGCGAGGGGGGCCTGAACGGCCGACGCATGGCCATCATCCTGGCGGGTGCCGGACAGCAGGCCGCCCGGCTGGCGACCGAAATGCTCATCGACGGCCATCGGCCGCAACGGGTCATTTCGGCCGGGTTTGCCGGTGGGCTCTCACCCCAACTGCGGCGGAACGACATCCTCCTGGCCGACCAGGTGCTGGCTGCCAACGGCGACTCGTTCGAGATCGAGCCCTGGTCCGCCTCGCTGCCGCCGGCCGCCGAGAAGTACGCGCTGCACCGCGGCCGTCTGCTGACGCTCGACCATGTCGTGCGCTTGCCCAGCGATCGCGCCGATTACTTCGCCCGTTTCGGCGCGGCGGCCGTCGACATGGAAACGTTTGCCGTGGGGCAGGTGTGTCTAACGCGCCAAGTGCCCTTTTCCTCGGTCCGGGTCATCAACGACCTGTCGGAGGAGACCCTTCCCCAGGATATTGAGCACCTCCTAGCCCAAAAGAGCGGTGCCGCCCAGCTCGGGGCGGCCCTGGGGGCCGTCTGGCGGCGACCGAGCAGTGCCAAGGACATGTATCAGCTACGGGAGAACGCCCTGGTCGCTTCCGGGCAGCTCGCCCGGTTCCTCGCGGATTGCACCTGAAACACCCCTCCAGCGGGCTGGTCTGCTCCGAAACGCCGAAGAATCACGTTTGTTCCTCCCCCCGGCGCCGAGCATACCAAAGGTATGGCTTGTTCGGCCCTCCGTAGGCTTGACACCCCATCTCTCGCCCGATATGCTTACCAGATTGGCGAACCCACTAAGTTGTGGTGTCGTAAGATTTTGTAGCGTCTCGGCCGTTTTGTTGGGCCGAGCGGGGCGCGGAGGGTGTCGCCTTAATCGTCGGTGAAAGTGAGATCGAATGGACCCGAACGAACTGCTGCGTATCGTCGATGCGATCCATCGCGATAAAAATATCGACAAGGAGATCGTCTTCGAGGGCATCGAGGCAGCGCTCGTCAGTGCCGCCAAGAAGCACTACGGCGAAGAGACCGAGATTGTTGTCGAGATCGATCGCGCCAACGGCTCGATCCGCGGCACTCGAAACGGCATCCCGATGGAAACCGCCGAAATGGCCGAGCGGATCGGCGCGCAGACCGCCAAGCAGGTGATGATCCAAAAGATCCGCGAGGCGGAACGCGACGCCCTTTGCAATGAATACGAAGAACTCCGCGGCCAACTCGTCACGGGCGTCATTCAGCGCTACGACGGCGGCGCCGCTACCGTACAACTGACCAACGTCGAAGCGATCCTCCCGAAGGGCGAGCAGATCCCCGGCGAAACGCACCATCCCAACGAGCGCGTCCGCGCCACGGTCTTTGAAGTCAAGAAGGCCGGCAGCCGCGTAAAAGTCATCCTCAGCCGTACCAAGCCCCAGTTGGTCCAGCGGTTGTTCGAACAAGAAATCCCGGAAATCGCCGAAGGCGTCATCGAAATCCGCGCCATCGCGCGCGAGCCGGGCTACCGCACCAAAGTCGCCGTCAGCAGCAGCGACCAACGCGTCGATTGCGTCGGCGCCTGCGTTGGGGTCCGCGGCAATCGCATCAAAAATATCGTCGATGAACTCGCCGGCGAGCGGATCGACATCGTCCGCTACAGCGACGACATGCAGGTCTTGATCCCCAATGCCTTGCAGCCGGCCGAAGTCGAGGAAGTGATCCTCTGTCAGATGCTCGGCCGGGCGATCGTGCTGGTCCAGGAAGATCAGCTTTCCCTGGCGATTGGCCGCCGCGGGCAGAATGTCCGCCTGGCCAGCAAGCTCTGCGGTTGGGACATCGAAATCATGACCCGCGAGGAACTCGATGACCAGATCGAGCGAGCGGTGGTCGGCTACTCGTCCTTGGAAGGCATGGAGCCGGAACTGGCCGAACGATTGGTCGGTGAAGGCTTCCTTTCCTACGATGATCTGTCGGTGATCGAGCCCGACGCCTTGGCCGAAATGGGGAACCTGACCCTCGAGCAGGTCGACCAAATCGTCCTGCAGGCCGAAGTCAAAGCCGGCGAGGCCGAGCGCGCGGCCGCCGAGCAACGCCGCCAGCAGCGCGAGCAAGAGCGGCTCGAAAGCGACGAGGCCAGCCAAGCCGAGGCAAGCGAGGAGCAAGCGGCCGAGGCCGACGCCCTCGCCGCCCACAGCAGCGACAATGCCGACAGCAGTGACAATGGGGAACCGGAATCGGCCAATGGCAAGACCGCTTCGGTCAGTCCCCACCGGGCAGACGTCAGTAACGCGTCCGAGGAGTCTTCCGCGGAGACGTCCAATGACGCCGCGCTGTAACGGAGAATCGGTTCGAGATTGCCAGCGACGAGACGCAATTTACCATAGGGAGCGGCCCCTTGCCCATCCGGATTTACGCCCTAGCGAAAGAACTCAAGCTCGACAGCAAAGAGCTGGTCGACATCTGCACGAAAGCTGGTGTCACGGGAAAGGGGTCTGCGCTGGCCAGCCTCACCGACGAGGAAGCGGCCACGGTCAAGGCCCACATCGCCAGCAAATCGGGCCGACCTCCTGCCGCCGGCGCCGCCGCTAGTGCCGGCGCCGCTCCGCCGCCGGTCTTTCGTCGCGAAGACTACATCGCTCCCGGTGGCACGCTGCCCCAAAAGGTGCCCGTGCTTCCGGTCCGCACCGAGAAGCCGGCCGCGAAAAGGCCGCTAGAAAAACCGGCCGCCAAGCCCGCCGAAGAGCCGACTGCCCTGCCGGAGGTTGAACTGGCCGAGCCCGTTGAAGAAAAGGCTTCCGAGCCGAAGGAGCCTGTCGTTTTGCCGCCCGCCGCGGCCGCGCCGCCAGCGCCTCCGTCTCCGCCGGCCCGACCGACGCCGCCCCCGATGGTCCGACCGCCGTTGGGCGACCGCTCCCGATTGCTGGGTAAGCTCAAAGACCTCGACCAACAGAAAAAAGAACGCGAGTCGAAGCAACGCGACGATCGCGACCGCGATCGCGACAAGGGACCGGCCATCAAGTTGGCGCCGTTGCCAAACGCCGGCAAGATGCCCCTGCGGCCGAAGAAGTCGGAGCCGGCCCCGCAGAAGCCCGATATCCGCCTGCCGCTCGATGCGATCCGCGCCGGCAAGGCGGGAAGCAAGCCCCTTTCCGAGCATTTGCGAAAGCATGAGCAGAAGCGGATGGCCGCCGAAGCGGCCAGCAAGGGCGGCCCGCGCAAAGATGGTCCGCTAGGCCCGCTGCCTCCCGTCGACGAGACCGACGCCGGCCGTGACCGTGGCCGCCGTGGTGTCCGTACGGCCGTGGTCGACAAAGAAGAAGGAGGACCGCTCACCTTGGGCGGTCGCGAACAGCGGCAGTTGAAGCGGAAGAAGGCCGCTACCGTCCGGCGTACCCGACCGGAAGAAGAGGGCGAAGAACAGGGCCCGCCGAGCACGTTGCGTCGTCGTACGCATATCAGGCGGACCGGCACGAACACCGCCGCCCCGCGGCGCGAGAGCGTCACCGTGGAACTACCTTGCACTGTCCGCAGCTTCTCCGAGGCGATCGGCATTCCCGCCCGTACTATCCTCGGCAAGCTGCTCGAATTGGGCACGATGAGCAACATTACCGCCACCCTCGACGCCGAGATGGCGGAATTGCTCGCCGCTGAATTGGGTGTGCAAGTCAACTTCCAGAAACAGGTCGCCTTCGAAGAGAAGGTGCTCCAGTCCCTGGAAACCGAGGATGACCCTGAGCGGATGCAGCCCCGTCCGCCAATCGTCACCTTCCTCGGCCACGTCGACCACGGCAAGACGTCGCTGTTGGATCGGATTATCGGTCTCGACGTGGCGGCCCACGAAAAGGGCGGCATCACCCAGCACATCCGCGCCTACCGCGTGGAAAAGGAAAGCGGCGCCGTCACCTTCGTCGACACCCCGGGTCACGAAGCCTTCACCGAAATGCGCGCCCGTGGCGCCAATGTGACCGACATCGCCGTCTTGGTCGTGGCGGCCGACGACGGCATCATGCCGCAGACCGAAGAGGCCATCAGCCATGCCCGCGCGGCCGAAGTGCCGATCGTCGTGGCGATGAACAAGATCGACCTGCCCGGCGCCAACCCCGATCGCGTCTACCAACAGTTGGCGGCCAATGAGTTGCTGCCCAGCGAATGGGGTGGCGAGACCGAAGTCGTCAAGACCAGCGCCACCAAGGGTACCGGCATCGACGACCTGATGGAAACCCTCCTGACCGTCGCCGAACTCCACGAATACAAGGCCGATCCCGATCGACCGGCCGCCGGCACCTGCTTGGAATCGGAACTGCACGAAGGCCGCGGCGTGGTGGCCAAGCTGCTGGTCCGCAAAGGCACGCTCCGCCCCGGCGACATCGTCGTCTGCGGCAGCGCCTACGGTCGCGTCAAGGCAATGTTCGATACGCTCGACGTCCGGAAACGGCACGAAGAGGCCGGGCCGTCGACCCCCGTCAATGTCACCGGCTTGGACCAAGCGCCCAACGCCGGCGATCAATTCTACGTCCTCAGCGACATCAGCCAGGCTCGCCAATTGGCCGAGCAGCGGGCCGAGGAAGCCCGCAAACGCGAACTGGGCAATACTCGCCCGCACGTCACCCTCGAAAATCTCTACGAGCGATTGGGCGAAGAGAGCCAAATCCGCACGCTCAACATCATCCTCCGAGCCGACGTCCGCGGCTCGATCGAAGCCATCCGCAAAGAGCTGACCAAGCTCGAACACCCCGAAGTGCAGGTCAAACTGCTGCAGGCCACCGTCGGCGGCGTCACCGAGGCCGACGTCCATCTGGCCCACGCTTCGGATGCGGTCATTATCGGCTTCACGGTCGTGCCGGACGAAGGTGCCCGCGCGCTGGCCGACAAGCTCGGCGTGCAAATCCGCCGCTACGACATCATCTACCAGGTCACCGACGACCTGAAAGCCGCTTTGGAGGGCATGCTCAAGCCCGAAAAGCAAGAAAAGGAACTCGGCCGCGCCCTGGTGCAGCAGGTGTTCCACATCAGCCGAGTCGGCTCCGTGGCAGGCTGCCGCGTGCTGGCCGGGGTCTTGCAACGCGACGCCCGCATGCGGGTGATCCGCGAGAGCCGCGTCATCGGCGATTACGCCATCGAAACGCTGAAACGCGAGAAGGACGACGCCCGCGAAGTCCGCGAGGGCTACGAGTGTGGTATCAAGCTGGCGAATTTCAACGACATCAAGGAAGGCGATTTGTTGGAAGCCTACAAGATCGAGGAAATTGCCCGCACCTTCTAACCGATCCGGCGCGCTCGTCCGAGAAGGACGAACCGACCGAACCAAAACCTCTCGCTGAGTCCTGCCCATGGCATCGCGACGTTTGGAAAAAGCCGCCGAAGCAATTCGCGAAGTCGTCAGCATGGCGATCCTCGCCGACTTGCGCGACCCCCGCGTCCGCAACGTGACCGTGACCTACGTCGAAGTCTCCGCCGACCTCCGCCACGCCAAGGTCCATGTCTCGGTGATGGGCGACGAGGCGCAGCAAAAGCTCACGCTACGCGGCCTGCAAAACGCCGCCGGGTTCCTCCAGTCAAAAATCACCGAGCGAATCGATATTCGTTATACGCCTCGGCTGACCTTCCTGCTGGATCAGGGGGTGAAACGATCCATCGCAGTGGCCCAGATTCTGCAGCAGGTCCTGCCCAAGGATGATACACCCGAGTCGGCCGAAGCGAACGAGCCGACTGCTCCCTCCGCGTCGGATGAAGAGCGATCAGTCGAACCCGAGGATAACGAGACATCCCCATGACCGCCGTCAGCCGTGCTGCCCAGTTCGCCAAAATCCCCAAGGTGCTCAAGAAGCACTACAAGTCCGCGCCCAGTAACTCCTCGCGGAATGTGATGGAGCAACTGCTGTTTGCTTGCTGCTTGGAAGACGCTCATCACGACGCGGCGGAAGAGGCCTTTGCGGCTTTGGTGCACACCTTCTTCGACTGGAACGAAGTCCGCGTCACGTCGATCGCCGAACTGTCCGAGGTCATGTCCGCGCTGCCCGATTCACGCGCCGCCGCCAACCGCGTCAAACGCCTGCTGCACGCGGTGTTCGAGGCGACCTTCAACTTCGATCTCGAAGATCGCAAAAAAGGCAACCTCGGCCCGACGGTCAAGTGGTTTGAAAAACTCGACGGCGCCACGCCCTTTACCGTCGCCTACGTCGTCCAAAACGCCTTGGGCGGACATGCCATCCCCGTCGACACCGGCACCCTGCAAGCCTTGCACGTCCTCGATCTGGTCACCGACAAGGACGCGGCCGCCGGGGCCGTGCCCGGGCTGGAGCGAGCCGTGGCCAAGTCCAAGGGGCCCGAGTACGCCTACCTGCTGCACGAACTCGGAGCCGACTTCTCGGCCAATCCCTATTCTTCCACCGTGCGCGAGATTCTGCTGCAGATCAACCCCGACGTCGGCCCGCGGTTGCCCAAGCGGCGCGTCGCGCCCAAGCCGGCTCCCCAGCCCGAGCCCGTGAAGGGGGAGAAAAAAACTGCCGAGAAGGGCGACACCCCGGCAAAGGCTGACAAGCACGACAAGCCCGCCAACAAACCCGCCAAGACGGAGGCGAAACCGGCAGGCAAAACGCCCAAGGATTCCGCATCCGACAATGGCAAGGCAAAGGCTCCCGCCGCCAAGCCTGGGACCAAGAAGAAGCCGGTTGCCGCGCAGCCCCCGGCGAAGAAGAAAACCTCCTCGCACGAGTCTCCAGCCAAAGCCAAGACATTGCCCCGTGGCCAGGCCCCCAAGCGACGCTCGGCCTCCGAAGGGCTTGCCAAGCGCAAGCCGCGCTAACCAGCGGCGTGGTGGGTGAAGGTCGAGCCCCGATCTATGAGCAACCGGCTTCCATCGTTGTGGCGGATCGATGACGCCCTCGCCGCTTCGCTCGTTGCCTTGCTGCTCGGCGGCTTGCTCCTGACATCCGCGAAAGCCGACGACCTCGCCCCCCTGGGAATCGACAGCGACCTGCCGCAGTGGTTCGAGCCGTTCCAGCCACGCTCGGAAACCGACAGCGACCGCGTCGAGGCCACCGCCCTCTACTCCGCCGGCGCTGCCTACCAACGTCGCGGCGAATTGGACATCGCCCTCCGCTGCTACCAGCGGGCGTTTCGCTGCGATCCCCAATCGCCGACCCTGATCAAGGCCGTTATCGCGCTGACCGTGCAATTGCGATGGGAGGCCGAGGCCGCCCGCTACGGCCTGCTGGCCGTCTCGATCACCGACGCCGAACCGAGATTGTTGCAGGCCCTGGCCGCTTATCAAAGCCAACAAGGAAATCTCAAGGAAGCGATCCGACTCTACGAGAAGACCCTCTCCGTCTTGCACGACAAGCAGCAACCGCGCGAGGCGCTCGCCGTACGCATGGAACTGGCCCGGCTTTGCTTTGAAACCGACCGCTTTCGCCAAGCCGCCGAGCATTTCGCCCAGGTGCTCCACGACCTGGAAAAACCGGGGGCGGCGGGCATCGACGAAGCCTTCAAAAATGCCTTGCTCGGCGACGCCGGCCTCACATACCGTCAAATCGGCGAAAGTCTCTTGGCCATCGGCCGGATCGACGAAGCCGAGGCCATGTTCGCCAAGCTCCAGCAAACCGCGCCCGACAAGCCGACGGCCGATTTCCTCCGCGCACGATTGCAGTTGAAGCGAGGCCAACCGGCCGAGGCTCTGGCGTCGCTCGACGCCAGCTTCGCCGCCCACCTCGCCGGCGAGGGCTTGGTTCCCTACGAGGTCCTCCGCGACGCGCTCCAACGCCTCAACAAGAAAGACGAATTGATCGACCGCTTGGAGAAGCTTCATGGGGCGGAGCCCAAGAACCTTTCGCTCGCCTACTTCCTCGGCCAGCAATACCGAACGGCCGGGATGCTGGAAAAGGCCGAAAAGCTCTATCGCCAGATGCTGCAACTGCGGCCGATGGTCACCGTCTATCGCGATTTGGTCGACGTCTATCGCCAGACCGGCCGACCCGACGAACTGCTGGACACGATGAGCGAGGCGATCGAAAAGACCGGGGTGCTCCACGTCCTCAGCGCCGAAGGGCAAACCGTTTCCGGGGACCCCCAGGCGATGCCGACGATCGTCGCCGCGGCGCGAAAACGCCTCGCCGGGCCCCAGAAGCTGCCCTTCGGAGCGATCGTCGCCGCCGCCCTGCTGACGCTCGAGGCCAAACAATTCGATGCCGCCGCCACTTTTTTCGACGCGGCGTTGGCGGCCGAAAAAAGCCTGCCCACCACCGCCGAGAACCTACAGTCGTCGCCCCCCAGGGCGGCCGAACTCTTCATGGTCTGGGGCGTCGGCCTGCTAAATGCCGAACGAGCAGCCGACGCGGCTCAGGTCTTCCAACGAGCGATCGACGCCAAAGCCACCGCGGACGACAATCCGATCTTCCATTTCTATCTGGCCGGCGCACTGGCCATGGCCGATCGCATCGATCAAGCGCTGGCGGCGGCTCGCACGGCCGCGGAACGCAAGCAGGGATCTCCCCGCTTCCAGGCCCGCCCGGCCTGGGTGCTCTACGCCGGCAAGCGATATCCCGAGGCCACCAAGGCCTATCTCGATCTGCTCGCCCGCTTCGAGAACGATCGCGACACGGCCGAGACCCGCGACGTGCTCCGTGATGCCCGGCTGACGCTTGCAAACATCGCCGTCGAGCAAGGCGACCTGCCGCAAGCCGAGGAATGGCTCGCCCAGGTGCTCGACGAATTCCCCGAGGACGCCGGCGCCATGAACGACCTGGGCTACCTCTGGGCCGACCAAAACCGGCATCTGCGGCGCGCCCACCGAATGATCCAACGTGCCGTCGAGGAGAAGCCAGACAGCACGGCCTACCGCGATAGTCTCGGTTGGGTCCTGTTTCGCTTGGGCAGATACACCGACGCCTTGGTAGAATTGGAGAAAGCGGCCGTTGGAAAGCCTGACGGCACCGTCCTCGAGCACCTCGGCGATACCTACGTCAAACTCGGCCGCCCAGAGAAGGCCGCAGAGGCCTGGCGCCGGGCAGCCGCCGCGTTTCAGAAAGAGCAGCAACGGCAAAAGGCAGAAGCCGTCCAACGAAAACTGGCGAAAACTGCCAAGTGAGGGCCTGAGAAGCAGCCCCAGAGGGCCGTTGCATCTCCGTCCCAAAATCATCAATATAGACAGTACATCAGATAACGATTCGGGAGTCTTGAGACATGGCTGGTCATTCACATTGGGCAAACATTAGCCGCAAAAAGGCCCTCGTCGACGCCAAGCGCGGAAAATTGTGGAGCAAACTGGCCAAGGCGATTATCGTCGCGGCCAAGATGGGCGGCGGCGACCCCGACGCCAACCTCCGGCTCCGCTATGCCATCGACGACGCCAAAGCCATCAGCATGCCCAAGGAAAACATCCAACGGGCGATCAAGCGCGGCACCGGCGAACTCGACGGCGGCAACCTCGAAGAGGTGATGTACGAAGGCTACGGCGCGAACGGCGTCGCCGTCTTGTGCGAAATCCTCACCGATAACCGCAACCGGACGGCCGGCGAAATCCGCAAGATCTTTGAACTCTCCGACGGCAAACTGGGCGGCAACGGCTGCGTCGCCTGGATGTTCGAAAGCAAGGGCCTCTTCCTGGTAGCCTCGGAAGGCGCCGATGAAGAGTCGTTGATGGACCTCGCTCTTGAAGCAGGCGCCGACGACGTGCAGCACCTCGACGACAAGTTCGAGATCACTTGCAGCCCGACCAACTACTCGGCCGTCGCCAAGGCCCTGGCCGACGCCGGCATCACCCCCGAAGCCAGCCAGATCACGCGCATCGCCGCCAACACGGTTGACATCAACGACCCCGACACAGCCCAGAAGATCCTGAAGCTGATCGAGCGGCTCGACGATCACGAAGACGTGCAAAGCGTGTCGTCGAACTACAATATCCCCGACAGTGTGTTGCAGGCCATTGGTGCAGCATAACCGGAAGGGTTCGGCGTTCAGGGTTCGGAGCGAGGGATGAAGGCGGAAGGATAAAGGCTGAAGTTTATTGAGGTTCAGCAAAGGAATGTCGGGAGGCCGACTAACGGGAGGCCGGTAAACAGGAGCTTTTTGGCATAGAACGCCCGACGTTATTCACCTGAGTATCAATAGCCGGCGAAGACTTCGCCGAGCTCGATCCTTCGACATTCGTCACAAGGCCGCTGAGGGATTGATCCATGGATACGTGGAAGTTCTACGACATCATTCATCGATCGCACGTGGTGTGCAATCCCACAAGCGAGGAGAAGCTTGCACGCTTGGTCGATCTGGTGCAGCTTCCGAAAGCCGCACGTGTGGTGGACATCGCCTGCGGGAAGGGCGAATTCCTGATTCGTCTGGCGGAGGCGTACGGAGTGTGTGGCGTAGGCGTGGACCTCTCGCCCTTCTTTATCGCGGAAGCAGAACGAAGGCTCCAATCGCGTGCGCCACGGGCAGCGGTCACCTTCACTCACATGGATGGCGCTGCTTTCAAACCCGACCGGCCGAACAGCTTCTCCCTGGCTTCGTGCATTGGGGCGAGCTGGGTCTTCGGCGGGCACGCGAAGACTCTGGACGCGCTCGTCGGCATGGCCGAGCCTGACGGCTGGGTGATTGTGGGCGAGCCGTACTGGTTGCAGGAGCCGTCGGACGAGTACTTGCAGGCACTGGGGCTACCAAGAGACGCCTTCGGAAGCCACGCGGAAAACGTTGAAGCAGGAGAACGGTTAGGCCTCGACCTCGTGCACACGCTGGTGAGCAGCAAGGACGACTGGGACCAATACGAAGGTCTTCAGTGGCATGCGACGGCAGCCTACGCCCGCACCGAGCGAAAGGACGCTGATCTTCCCGAACTGCTTGAGCGCGTGGCGAAGCAGAAATCGGCCTACTTGAAGTGGGGGCGAGACACTTTGGGCTGGGCCATCTACGTATTTCGACGTCCACCGGCTGGTAACTAGGCGGAAACGGAAAAGGGACATCACTGATTTATCCGCTCGGGTGCCACTCCTGGTTTGTCCAGCAGTGATCGACCACGCCGCGCCGGAGTGGCCTGTCAAGTGGCACGGAACGAAGCGCCCGTTGACAAGTCGTGCTTGCCGGCATGGAGTCCTTGCTCGATAATCCTGTCGGCCGGGCACTGGCTCGAACGTTTCCGGCGGTGGAAGCGCAAACGCTTGAAGTCCCCGTGCAAACAATTCGGCACTGTTGGGCAAGCCCGCAGTGGCACCCGTGCGCAGAGCAATCGAAGCTTGTTGAGCGCATCCTCGGATTCGAGTTGCTTTAGCCTTCTTCGAAGAACCTTGCCCAGCCGGTCATCAGTTGCCACTCGCCTCCGTCGCAAGTTATGCCGGAAGGGACGCCACAACAAGAATCAGGCGGGATTCTCTTGCGGACGAACTTTTCTTAACGCCGCAATTCGCTCCAGCACTGGCGGATGGCTGTATTCCAGCGCCACTTTGGCCGGATGAGGCGTTAGATTGGCGAGGTGGTGGACGCTCATCTTCTTCAGAGCCTCGATCATCCCCAAGGGATTGCCCGTCGTCTTCGCGGCAAAGGCGTCTGCCTGATACTCGTCCCTCCGCGCGCTGGCATTCAAGCCGACGCTGAGTACGAGTGAAATGGGCGCATAGAGGAAGCTGAAGAAGATCAGGCCGGAATACACTGAAATGTGCTGCATCCTGAAGGCGTCGGCCAATCCCCGGCTGTGCACAAAAAAGCTCAACAGGAAGAGCATAAGCCCGACGTTCAGGATACGCAGAATCATCCGGCGGCGGACATGGCCGAGCTTGTTATGGCCGACCTCGTGCGCCAGGACGGAGACGAGTTCGGTGACCGTGTGCTGCTGGATCAGCGTGTCGAAAAGCACGATCCGCCTGAGCCGCCCGAAGCCCGTGAAATATGCGTTCGCTTTGCTTGACCTGCGCGAGCCGTCCATTTTATATACGCCCTTCATCTTGAAGTCGTGACGATAGACGTATTCCTCGACCGCGCTCTTCAGATCGCCATCCTCCAGCGGGATGAACTTGTTGAAGAGCGGCATGATAACGACGGGCGAAATGTAGAATATAAAGAGCGCGTAGGCGGTGACGGCTCCCCAAAGAAAGAACCAGCCGCTGGCACCGAAGCGGTTGAAAAACCATATTGCCGCTGCTAATAGAGGAAGCCAGTAACAGATGCTCAGCAGCAGGCCCTTAACGTTGTCGAGCGTAAAGGTCATGGGCGTGGTGCGGTTGAAGCCGTAACGCTCTTCGATGACGAATGTGCAGTAAATTTGAAAGGGGAGGGCGATAAGGCGCCCGGCACAAATCAGGATCGCCGCGAAGATCAGCCCGGAGAGGATCTCCCCATGTCCGAGCGACCTTGCGATCCCGTCAAGCCACTCGAAGCCGCCGAACAGTATGAATGCCAATAGTATGACGAGGTTGACCGACGTGCTCCAGAAACCGAAGCGGGTGTAATCGCGTAAATATTGCTGGGACTTGGCGTAACGCTCGGCGTTGTAGTATCCCTCAAACTCCACGGGCATTTCGGTTGTCAACCGTTTGAGGTTGAGAATGTCCACGATGAGATCGAGTAGAAAGCTTCCAATTAGCACGATCAAAACGAAGAGGAGGTATCGGTTCATCTGCTTCGCCCTCCAGCGCATTCACGGGGTGCCGCCTGATTATACTTCTTCGGAATGATCGCACGGGTGCCACTGTTGACTTGTCCAGCGGTGGCGGTTCCTGCATTTCACCGGCGGGCGCCTCTCCGTGCACCATCTGCTTCTGCCCTCGCCCTAGCCCTCTCCGGAGCGGTAGAGGGAACACGGTATTGCGACCGCTTCCAGAGATCAGCGACCGGAAAGATTTCGCCCCTCATCCTTCATCCTTCTCCTGAACCCTAACTCACTCCTTCTCATAGTGCTCCACGAGTGGCCAGTAGAGGTCAAAGTCGAACTCCGGGCTGTTGTCCAGGTCGTGGCACGACACGCATTGCTGCTTCTTCGATTCTTCCTTGGTGATGACCATCGCCTTGCGAAGCTTCGCTTGCAGTTGTTCGTTGCTGCCCATCTCGGCCGCAGTATGCTTCTCGCCCGGCCCGTGGCAATCCTCGCAGCCGACGTCAATTAGATGCGGCGTCTTCTCCTTCGACTCGAATCCCGACTGATACGGGAAGAACTTCGTCGGGTGCCAGCCGATCACATGACAACTCACGCACTCCGGATCGGCCGTCCGCGGCGGATCGAGCTTCACCAGGGTGTCGTAGGCGTGGGCGTGGCCCGTCTTCTTCCAAATGTCGTACGACTTCTCATGGCATGACATGCACTTCTGGGAGCCGACAAAACGGCCATTCGTCTCGGCCAGCGGATGGGGGACAGGCCGCAGCCCCAGGCCGGCGAAACCGACGGCCTTCAATTGCTCCTGGTACGCGACCATCAGCATCTTCATCTCAGGAGAACTGGGAAACCGTGAATCCAACGGCACACGCTGATAACGCACCGGCTGAGCCGGGTCGTCGAACAGACCGAGCACGATCAAGTCCATCCCCTTGTGGCCGACGGTGATTAAGAGCGTTTTCATACCGGGGACGGTTTCCGGTTCTCGCGGCGGAACTTCCGGCCCGTTGGAACTGACCACCACGTTGAAGTCGGGAAACTTCTTCGCCAGCGCCTTCGACTCTTCCAGCGTCGCGTGGGAAAGCAAAACCAGGTAGTTCGCCGACCGCTTCAGTTCCGGCACGATCTGCTTGAGCGCCGCCTCCGGATCGCTCATTTCAATTTCGTCATTGTGGATCTGCTTCTGGTACTGCTTGCCGAGAACAGCGGCCACGCCCACTTTGACTCCGCCGACGTCGAAGACCCGGCTCTTGGGCGTAATCGCCGCATCGAAGCCGAACAGCCCGACGTTCGAGGAAAGAAACATGCTCGGCTTTCCGTCGATGCCCGCCGCGGCGGCTACCAGTTCGCCGGCGGGCAGGCGAAGGTCGTCCGCGCCGAAGGCCACCGCGTCGTAACCCATCTTCCGTTTGCCTTCCACCAAGGTCTGGAACTTCATCTCCGCCTGGCGGCCGAACCCGCGGACCAATCCCCCCGCGTCGAGCACCAGCAACGGCCAGCCATTGTTACGCAGTTGTTGAACGCAGGTGTAACGGCGGGTCATTCCACCCTTCATGCGGTCCAGCCCCGCGCAACCGCAAGGCTCGAGGTAACCGTCCTCCATCCCGGTGATCACGAGTGCCAGTTTCGGCTTCGGCCAACCGACGAAGATCGGGCCATTTTCCTTGATCGGATCAAACGCCGTAGCGCTGTTCTTCTTGGTGGCCGGCCGCTTGGCCTTCCCTGCGGCCGGTTTGCTCTCGCTCGTCGAGGGCTGCTTGGCCGTCGCCGGCAAAGGAGTCGCCTCCTTCGGCGGTGTGAGCGGCGCCCGTTTCAGCTCGGGCAGCGGGGTGGCGGGCGGGAGACTGGGCGGGTTCTGAAACTCCGGCGCCGGCAGTTTCGGCGGCTCCACCGGCTCCTGCCGGGCCACCGTTCGATCCGTCGGCACGGCCCCGGCGGATGCACGGGGCGTTTTCGGCAACGACGTCTTCGCCGGCTTGTTCTCTGAAGAGCAGCCCGCCAACCCGAATAAGACGACCAGCACGCCTATCCTCCAGGCGGCAGTCGAAGAAACACGATCCATGAGACTCGTCCTTGATATGTCTACCTGTCATTCGCTCCGTCACACTCTCCCGAATGACAGTCGGGTATTCGGAACCTATCCTTCCACGGCAAATTGCACCAGAATACGAATTTTCGGCACCTGCGGATGGGTGCTCTCCAGGAAAACCTCGCCCAGCGGGGCCTGTTCCGAGCCAAGCCGGTTGACCGGCAAGCTGCCCGGTGGCACCTCGATCGTCAGCGGCGTTTCCATCACCGCCCCGCGATTGATCGCGGTCATTTTCCCCAACGAGACCTTCAACACGTCGGGCACGGCTTGCACCGCCTTAAACTGCACCTCTTTCCGCAGCGGCCCGCGGACTACCAGCATCAAAGAAGCCTTGGCTCCCGTGCGTTGCGGCACCGTGCCAAGGCTCAAGATCCCCGACTCGGCGTCCCAATCGCGGCCTACAATGGCGATGTCGCTGGCAACGTTCCCCTCGATGGGCAAGGTGATCTTGGGCGAGGAGGGAATGTTCGTGTGGAAGATCAATGGCTGACGAAAAGACCCTTGGGGCAGGCCTGGTTTTACCATGACCTTAACTGTCAAGCCGCTCTGCGCCTCGGGGTACTCCTTCAACTCCTCCACCGTCATCGGCTTCGTTGAGACGTCGAAATAACTCGAGTTCCGAGTCTCCTGCCACTCGTGACCGGTGATCTTCAACGGTTCGGTCAGGTAATAGATCAAGTGGGTTTCAGCCGTAGCCGCTTCGCCCGAGGCAATGCGGCTGAGAATCAACTCCGCGGGAACAAATTGCGCTGCGGCCGTAATCCGACCAAAGACGGTGAGCGTAATCTGGGGCCTGTCGGGGTCGTTCGTGGTGATCTCGGCCGTCTGCTCATAGGGACCTGGCCGTCCTTTGGACTTCCATTTGATGGTCACCTTCGCCGACTCGGCCGGCGCGATCAATTCCCGTTCGAGATCGCTGACCGTACAACGGCAGGAAGTTGCCCCAGCCGAAATCTTCAGCGGCGCGCCGCCCACGTTCTCGATTACGAAATCGTGGCTCTGTTCGGCGGCGACGTCCATCGTCCCAAAATCGTATTTCACTGCTGCAACCGAGACCTTGGGCGCAGCGGGAGCCAACGCGGCAGCCGACGGTCGAGGCTCCTCAACCGGCCATACGTCCTCATGGGGATCCCAAGGCGCAATCCTGACCCGCAAATTGGCCGTGGCAACGCCCAAACCAATGCCCAGGAGCATAACCAGCAAAAGGGCGATCTTCGATTTCATGACGGGGACCCGGGACCGCAAAAACAACTACCCTCAGTGTACCGGAAGCGGCCCATCGATG
>CALGFD010000032.1 GCA_937881075.1 uncultured Planctomycetales bacterium | reverse complement strand
GCCTTGGCTAGGATGGCCGTCGATAAGCCGCTGCGCAAAGATGCATTACAAACGGGCAAAGCGCAAATCGGCACAACCTGCACAATCGGACGAACCGGACAATGGCCAGGCGAGCTTCGGCCCTGCCGACAGCGAGAGAAGGCGTTCCACGATGCGAAAATCCGAATCGGAGAAAACGCGCCGCACGAGATCCGCGAAGCGGTTTAGTTCAATTACTTGACGGACACCTTAGCTACTACACACAACATTTCCCCATCTTAAGAACGAAACGGCCGCGAAACGGAGTTGACTTTATTGGGGGGCCGTTTACTTTGAATGTCGGCGTCGGCGCAGTAGTTTGAATTGGCAAGTCCTGGGCGTAGATCGTTGCGATGAAGAAAATAGAACAGAATGGGAAAGCCCAGGCACCTCTTCCGGAAGAGGTCGCCGAAGTACTTCGCATGCTCTCCGCAGACTCAGATGTCAATGTTCAGTTCGAGCCTCCGCCCGATTCGAATATCGAAGTCCTTGGGCGACCGATCCTGGCTCTCGACCCTGTTCTGAACAACGGCACATTGCCGGCGAAGTTCCTGCAACATCGATTGATTCAAAACCGATATTTCTTCGCATTACCGCGAGATCTATGGGATCAGATTTACAACCGACTCGGAAAGGACGCTTTTGACAATGACCTAGTTGATTTGGAAGTTGCCGCCGCGGAGATGTGCGGGGATTGCTCCTGGAATGTTGGCTTTCATTCGGGCGGAGCATTCACCTACCCGTTGCTGCGGTCGTCACGTCGGCGCAAGGGTGCCTCCAATGAGACCGAGACGACAACGTCGTGGGGCCTGAACCGAGCACAACTTGACTTTGCACTAAAGCAGTGTGAAGCTCGTTTAGGACCGCTGCGAATTGTTTCCCGCGGGTATTTAGGTTGGTTGCTGACTTGTAGGCAATTTCTCGAAGAGCACGACGCGCTCATGGTCCAGTGGAGTGACATGGTACGGCGCTGGGGATTCACCCGTCTTGGCGTTCTCGTGCCAAAGGGGATGTTCGTGATAGGCGATGATCCGACGACTGAACCTAAATGGCCGGCCTACAGCCAAGCATTCGAAGAGTTCTTCACTCGTTGGCGATTGCGGGGGATGGCAGCGCCCTACCTTCCGATCCCGCTAGAGCCCTTAATGGCAGGCGAGGTTGCCGTGTCGCTTCTTCCGCAATTGGCACGGGCAGGAGGGGTGTTTTGTTTGCCCGATACTTTCCCAATTCCTAGTCGTGATGAGCTGCGAAATCTGCTGGAAGGCGCATTGCACGGCGGCGAAAAACCCGCGCACTTAGCCGAATGGATGGAACTGATAGCGAAAGACAACATGGGCAAGAAGCCCATCGCCCGTTTTGCTCGACTCTTTGAGTTCCAGCACTACTACCGAATCCTGAATCATCGCCATGCCCCCTCACTCCGACGCAAGACCAAAGCGTTGAAGGAGGTATTGGCCCATGGTCTGGACAGCTCTGAGAAGTCCATCGTGGGCGATCTCGGATTCGTCCGGAGACGGTTGGGCAAGCATTGGCTTGATCGTGGCCAGTTCTCGATTGCCGGCCCCTTCTAACTCTGCCCGCAGCACCCATGGCTCTTCCGGGCTGCGTCGGTTGGTCGTAATCCGGCCTGATAGTCCTTCATTTGTTTCGGACCATTGGCTTTGATCGGGAGCTCTTCCGGCTCTACCTATGATCGCCTCTCTCGTGCGATCTCAGGAAGTACCCTTTACCTTCCATGCATTTGGGAATGGATAACCCCCTGTTTTCAGTCTTTAATTGATACAGGACGACTGTGATGACCTAACGTGCCAACCGTCGTACCTTCCCGATACTGCAAGTACGAGAGCAGGATGCAAGAAGGCGACTCAAGGATGAGTCACTCACAAGTTCAACGCAATTACATTGACATCGCCGATCTTGCCGCGCGCACCGGCCTTTCAATCTCGACGATTAACCGGCTCAAGAGCCGCGGCAAAATCCCCTACTATCAGCCAGGTGGAAAACGCGCTCGCGTGTTATTCCCACTTGATGCCATCGAAGCAATCGCTTCCTCTGCGGTTCCCCAAGTCGCATTACCGTCTGCCATAGCCGCGTCCGAGGCTAAGGCCGGCCAGGCTATGGCGTCGGAAGATGCCCCTCGTTCGAGTTCAGAGACTCGACTCTCGGGGCCGTCGCCGCGGTGGCAGAAATATGAAACATAACTAGCAAGGTATTGCCATGCCCAAACCCAGAAAACATGAGCTGATTCGCTGCGCGTATTTCACATGGCGATTGGTCTGCCGACAGGGCGTTTGGTACGCGGACGGCCGTACGAATGTTCCCCACGCAGGTCGGCATTCTCTAGGCACCACAGACGAAGCCGAGGCAATTCGCCGGCTTCCTAAGCTTGACCGGATTCGAGCGGAAAATCTCGGCTTGGCGCCGCACACTGTAGACAGGAGTTCCCCCGGCCGTCCACTACCCATGGAAGATGGGCGGAAGATGTACGAAGCGCATGTATCGCGCCCGCGGGTCACAGGCGGCGCCCGCAAGTCGACCCAGAAGCGTTACAAGGCTGTCTTCGACAAATTTGTGCCGTTTGCGGCCTCACTCGGCGTGACGGTCTGGAATGGTGTGACAGTCGCCGTCCTAAACAAGTACGCGGCTGATCTGGAAAGCCAAGGCTACGCCCACAAGACGCAGCTCAACGAGCTGATCACGCTCAAACAGGCCATTAAATGGCTGATTCAGGCGGGTCACCTGCAGGGCACAAAGCCGATTGAACTTAAGCTCCGTAAGGCGGAGAGCGATCGGGCGTACTGCTACCAGCCGGGAGAGGTCAAGGCGATGGTCGAGCACTGCCGTGTCTCGGACTCATTGCATTGGCTGGGAGACATCATTATTGCGCTGGCTTGCACGGGCCTCCGCATCTCCGAGTTGGCCTCCTTGCGATGGTCTGATTTCGACCTCGCAACGGATCGGCTCAAGCTGACGGATGAAACGGGGCGGGCCAAGAAAACCGGCGTCGCCGGCAGGGAACTGAAAAGCGGCCGCAGCCGCTCATTCCCGATCCATCCCGACCTTCGGACGGTCATTGATCATCTGCCCCATGTCGATGCCTACGCCTTCCACGGGCCCCGTGGGGGACGAGTTAAACCAGACACAATCCGGAACGTCTTAGTGCGGGAAGTCATCAAGCCGCTGGCCGAGAAGTTTTCGAAGCAGGACGAAGAGAAGCAATTCAAGGATGGTCGACTGCACAGCTTTCGTCACTACTTTTGCTCTACGTGCGCCAACAGCGGCGTTCCGGAATTGATGGTTCGGGAGTGGCTGGGCCACCGCGATAGCGAAATGTTGCGGCACTATTATCATCTGCACGATGACGAAGCGCGCAGCCGCATGAAGGGATTAGATTTCCTCGGGGGAGCCGGCAGGCGTTCTGCCGACCAAGCCGAGCAGGTTGTTAAGCGCGAGGAGGTGGTCGAGCCGATGACCCCTGAGGGGGAAGCCGAACAGTAGTTCATTGGCCCAGTTTTGACACAGTCGACTGGGCCAATGAAAAACGCCGCCGCAAGCTCTTGTTATTACAATACTTGCGATGGCGGTTTGGTCTAAAGCGGAGGGCACGGGGCTCGAACCCGCAACCCCATTACTGGGGCACCACATTTCCAGTGTGGCCGCTAACCATTCGCTTACCCTCCAGCACCCGAGCGATTGCTCGCCCGAGAATAGTCTACCACACACCGTTGCCCCTGTAACAGCCCCGCAGCGAAGCGTCGCTGGTCTCCGGTTCGGCCGTTTCCGACCGGCTTTCCCCGGCGTTGATCGCCGGCCCGGACGCGTTAATCGGCCACCCGCGCGGCGCTGATCAAGTCGATAAACTCCTTATTCGACTTCCGCTTGGCCAACTGCGCCGTCAATTGCTCCATCGCGTCTACCGGATGCATCGTCGACAGCGTCCGACGCAACATCGTTATCGCCCGCAAAGTCTCCGCCGGCAGTAATTTTTCTTCACGACGCGTACCCGACTGGCTGATATCGATGGCTGGCCACACGCGGCGGTCCGCAAGCTTGCGGTCAAGCACCAACTCCATGTTGCCGGTGCCTTTGAACTCCTGGAAGATCAACTCGTCCATCCGGCTGCCGGTGTCGATCAGCGCCGTGCCGACGATCGTCAGCGAGCCACCTTCCTCGAATAATCGGGCCGTGGCGAACAGCTTCTTCGGAATATCCATCGCCTTGATGTCCACGCCACCGCTCATCGTCCGACCGGTATTGCCCACCCACTTGTTAAACGCTCGGGCCAGCCGGGTGATCGAGTCCATCAGCATCACCACGTCTTTGCCCATCTCGGCCAGACGCTTGCAGCGTTCGACGACCAACTGCGACAGCCGGACGTGGCTCTCAATATCGCGGTCGAGGCTGCTCGCGACCACCTCGCCCTTGACCGCACGCTTCATGTCGGTCACTTCTTCGGGCCGCTCGTCGATCAGAAGAACAATCAGCTTCACATCGGGATAATTCGTTGAGATACCAGCGCTGATGTGTTGCAGCAGGATCGTCTTGCCGGTCCGCGGCGGCGCAACGATCAAAGCCCGCTGCCCCTTGCCCAACGGCGTCAACAGGTCCATCACCCGCGTTGTCAGCGGCTCAGGTCCTGTTTCTAGTTTCAGCCAGTTCTCGGGATTGATCGGCGTCAGTTCGTCGAAGCCCTTGACGTTCTTGTACTCGTCGGGCGGCATCCCATCGACGTCGAGAATCTCGCGGAGCCGTGGGCCCTGCTGCCGACGGCCGGCCTGCACCATGCCGTGGATCAGCACTCCCTCGCGCAAGCCGTATTTCTCGATCATGCTCCCCGGCACGAACGGATCGGTCATCTCGCGCATGTAGTTGTTGTTCGGATCGCGCAAGAATCCGTAACCGTTTGGATGTAATTCGAGGACGCCACTGCCCGGTTCGACCGGACCCGGCTCGCCATTATCGGCCGGTTCGGCGGCGCGATTCTCGCCATCTTGCGGAGACGACGGATAGGGTCGCCCACCGGGACGCTGCCGATAACCGCCACGCTGATTCGGACCGACAGACCCATTGCGGCCGCGCGGACGGCCTTTCTTCCTTTTGGCCATTTCCATGATACCTGATGATGATTCCCGCTCCGCCGGAAACTGCATTTTGCGGGCCGGCGTCAGGAACAAATTCCCAAGCATGTAGACGGAGAACTCGTCTTGGGATCCGAGCATCCGACGTCAAGAAGCCTCTTTTTCCTGCGGCCACAAACCGCGCGCTGCCTACAACCCCCAGGACCGACAAGCAGCTCACTTAGGATATCAATGACGATCCAACCTGGTAACGCACGACCCGCTTACCGAATCCGCTTGCTAGGAGGCGGGCACACAGCTAATCCCGGTTCACCCGTTAGCAACGACCAATCATCCGGTCGACAGCAGAAATTATTGGGCCGAGAGGCGTCCTGTAATTCCTCGCCGCGACTGATCCGTCGGGCGAAGTGACCCCGTGACACTCGTAGATCCAGGGCCGAGAAAGCGCCTACCTGCCAGGTAGAACTCAAACTACGGCTATCTTAGCCGCCTCGTAGCCCATGTCAAGCGGCGACTCACCGTTTCTCGACATGGACCACTAACTAATACTATGTTATCGCTCCATTGCGAGCAAGCGGAACAGTCTATTTGCGACCTAACCCCGTGTTAATCCATGCTGTCCCGCCGCCCGCCCTCTTCCGCTCGCCCCGACGCCATGAACAGACTACCCGGACGCAATACGTGTGCCGAGACAGTCGGGCATTGCCATCCGAATGCACAAAGCATTGATAGACAATGACTTACAGCACAGCTTGCCAGCTACCCACGCGCAAACTCGCCCCTTTTGTCTATCCCGTTTTAATTGGCAGAATCACTCGTTCCCGAATATCCCGCACAGTTTTCCACCACTTCCCGCTCAGCGCTTCCGATAACGATAGTTGACAACGCGAACTATTGCAGGACGCATGCGCGAGGATAGGTAAAATGACTAGGAAAGCGGGGGCTTTGCTCGTCTTCTGGGGCCTCTTGTGCTTGAACTCTGTCGCCTTGGCTCAACAGCCCTTGCGCTGGGAGCCGACACTCGACCAAGCCCAACGCATCGCCGCCCAGACCAATCGCCTCGTCCTAATCCACTTTTGGGCGAATTGGTGTGTGGTATGCAAACGGATGGAGGCCGAGTTGCTTACCCAACCGGCCGTCTCCACCGCCCTCTCAGCCAATTACGTCCTCGTGAAAATCGACGCCGATCACTTCCCCGCTACCGCGAGGCAATTCGGCGTCACGGCGCTGCCGACCACGGTGATCCTCTCGCCTCAAGGCCAGGTCCTCGACAGCATCCGAGGCCGCTTGGAGCCCGATCAATTCCTCGGGCGAATCAACACGGCCGTCGCGAGCACGCGGCAGCGGAATGCTGCCTATGCTCAGATCCCGCCGCAGCAGCCCATTGCCACGCCCCAAGCCGATACGCAGCCATCTAATCCGCCGGGCAATGCCGGAGCGTTACCCACGAACAATGACCGCTACGCCGACTTCTATCGCCGCAGCCAGGCTGCTACAGCCCCTCTCGGCAATGAAGCGGCCAAGACCGCGCAACAGCCTTACAATTCGACTCCGGTGGCAGGTGGACCATCGCTTGGCTATTCCCAGCAACCGGGACTTCCGTCCGCTGTGCCCGCCCTGCCAACTACCGTAGCGCAGAGCGGTCCGCCACCGTACGCTGCCCCGAGGGCCGATTCCGCAATGCCCCGTGGTCAGGCCGCCATGCCCCCGCACGGTCTGCCAGCCAACATCAACGTCAATCCCTATTCACCGGCCACCGCCAATCCGGCCCCGGCCTATGGTTCACAGCAGCCCGCGCAGCCGTCGTCGTCACCCTATGGCCCCACGAACACGGGCCTGGCGATGCAGCCGTACGCGAGCCAATCGCAAGCAGTCCCGACCACGAACCCACCGGCACAATACGCCTCGGTGAATGCACCCGCTCTGCCGACGCTGCCACCCGGCAGCCCTCCGCTAGGAATCGACGGATTTTGTCCGGTTTCGCTCTGTGAAAAGCAAGCCTGGATCCCCGGCGACCGTCGCTGGGGCGCAATTCACCGCGGCCGTACCTACCTGTTCGCGGGCCCCGAAGAACAGCGCCGTTTCTTCACCGATCCCGATCGTTTTTCCCCAATCCTCTCGGGCAACGACGTGGTCCTCGCAACCGACCAGAACGAAATGGTGCCCGGAATGAGGCGTCATGGCGTTTTCTGCGGAAACCGCATCTACCTCTTCTCCAGTGAAGCGACGCTAGAGAAATTTGCTCGCAACCCGAGCCTCTACACCAACAAGGCCCTTGAGGCTCTGCGATCCGGCGCCCGCCCGGCCGGGCAACTGCGCTGAATCTTCTGTAGATCCCTCAAAAACCGGCCGTAGTCGGTTGCATCAGAAGCGGCCGACGAGCTTGCCATCGTTGCGGCAAACGAGATTTTCCAGCAAGGTTCCGTCAATCGCGTTGGTGAGAAAATGAACGGAGCCGTCACATAGCAACTCATGGCAGCCGTTTGCGTGATAGCTGCCTGGAGCTTGCGATCCGCTACCATTAATACGCCACTGGTCAGTGCCATTGACGCTCCACATGCAGTCGCTGATCGGCAGCATGCCCGGCTCGTCCTCGGCCAGAGTGGAACCGCGCATACCAGCCCATAAGGTTCCGCGATAGGCCGACTTGTTCGTCGTGGACGGATCGAGGGGACATTCCGTCACGGCAATCGTATTCGACAGGCCGTCGGTGATCTGAGTGACAGGCGTGCCATAGCCCATCATCAAAACCCCGTCCGACAAGGCCAGCGACTCCCAACTGGTCGCGCCTGCTCCAGAAGGCGACTTTCCGGTGCCCATCACGCCCCGATAATTCGACTTCGAAATGTTCCCCTTGCGATGGTTCAGCGGTCCGCTCGGGTCGGTCGGACAGGCGAAAACACTCAACGGCACTACCGCCGCGGGATTCAACGTTCCCATCGGCCCTTGAATGAGGTCGAGAAAATCCTTGCCCGGCGGATCAATTTTACCGCTCGCCCAATCCGTATGAATCTTGTCCCACAGGGCTTGCTGATCAAGATGCCGAAGCAGGAAGGAGCCCCAGGCCCAATTCGGGTACTGATACCATGTACTGGGATTCGAGTTCTTCAGTTCGGTCCGAGGAAAATAGGCGGGCGGAAACTTCTGCCATCTAGACACATAGCACTGCATTGCTATGCCGATCTGGTGCAAGTTATTGGAACACTTCAGCCGGCGAGCCGCTTCCCGGGCTGCCTGAACGGCGGGCAGCAGCAACGCAACCAAGATGCCGATGATCGCAATCACCACCAGCAGTTCGATCAGCGTGAAGCCCTGGACGGCCCGGCGACGAGCAGTTCCCTTCATCCTTCGTTACCTCATTCTGTAACGAAATGGCCGATCGAGCCATGACGACCACATCCGGGAGTCGCCCGATTCGGCGGAATTCCCTGAGAAGCACCTCCAAAAATGGGCGGACGAGCAATTGGTTTAAGATACCGCCCCGACGTTTTTCGTCAATCAGATAAAACAGGGTCGTCAAACCGGATCGAGATTGGGTGATGCAGCAACCACTGACCGCGATGCTCCAATTTCGTCGCCCTCCCCTCCCATCCACCAGGGCGGAAACAAAAAGACCCGCTGACAACTGCTGTCAACGGGTCTTCTAAGCGAGGGCGACGGGGCTCGAACCCGCAACCACCGGATCGACAGTCCGGTACTCTGACCAATTGAGCTACGCCCCCGTAACTCACAAACACTTGCCGGACAAGCCTTTCTGCTTACGCTTGGCTCGTCGAACGGCCGTTATGCCCAGCCCCTGAGGAGTTGGGAACAACAGGCGACACAGGCTAAGTATGCCTCATGCCAAGCCGGTCGTCAACCCCCGCCACACCGCCTCTTTCCCAAGGATTTTCGACACTCAGCCAGCAAAATCTGCCCGATCGGAAGCCTGCCGTCCGGCCGTTTCGCTGCTCCTTGGAAGCCCCCGCGAATTGAATACAATGAGGCAACGCGGCCGTCGTCCAATTCGCCCTGACGGCCGTGAAAACGCGCTGCCCGAGATTCCCGGAAGCCTCCCTTCAACCGGCCCCCTACGCCATGTCCAAGCTACTGATTCAAAACGGGCGTGTGATCGACCCCTCCCAGGAAATCGATCGCGTCACCAACCTCCTTGTCGCCGCCGGCCGCATCGTCGCCTACGATGCCTCGCCCGGCGAGGAGGCAACCGTTATCGACGCGACGAACAAGATCGTTGCCCCGGGCTTGATCGACATGCATGTCCACCTACGTGAGCCCGGCTTCGAAGAGGACGAGACGATTTTCACCGGCACCGCCGCCGCCCTGGCCGGCGGCTTCACCTCCATCGCCTGCATCCCCAACACCGATCCGCCCATCGACACGCAAGGCGGCGTCGAGTTCATTCGTGAACGAGCCGAACGTGCCGATCACTGCAACGTCTTTGTGACCGCCTGCGTCAGCAAAAATCGCGAAGGCAAGGAACTGTCTGAAATCGGCCAGTTGGTCGAGGCCGGCGCGGTGGCGTTCACCGACGATGGCGCTCCGGTCTGCGACGCCGAACTCATGCGGCGGGCCTTCGAGTATTGCCTGATGTTCGACAAGGCCGTGCTCAACCATGCCGAGATTCGCGAACTGACCCAGCGCGGCGTGATGCACGAAGGCCTGACCTCGCTGATCCTCGGATTGTCCGGCATTCCCGCCGCCGCCGAAGACGTGATGACCAGCCGCGACATCGCCTTGGCCGAAGCCACCGGTGGCCGCCTGCACATCATGCACGTTTCCACCTGCAACAGCATTGACGCACTCCGCCGCGCTAAGCACCGTGACGTTCGTGTGACGGCCGAAGCTACCCCGCACCACTTCACGCTCACCGATGAATGCCTGCGAAGCTTCGATTCCAACTTCAAAATGAGCCCGCCGCTCCGCGGTCGCGAACATGTCGAGGCGGTGATCGCCGGACTGGTAGACGGAACGATCGACGTCATCGCCAGCGACCACGCCCCGCACGCCAAAGAAAAGAAGATGCAAGAACTCGACCAGGCGCCGTTCGGCATCGTCGGACTGGAAACCTCACTCGGCTTGGTAATCACCAAGCTGATCCAGCCTGGCCACCTCGATTGGTCGATGGCCATCCGCAAGATGTCCCTGAATCCCGCCAACATCCTCGGCATTGCGAAGGGCACGTTGCAGATCGGCGCCGACGCGGACATCACCATCATTGATCCCAACGCTCGCTGGACGGTCGATCCCTCGACGTTCCGCTCCAAGAGCAAGAACACCCCCTTTGCCGGCTGGGAACTCATCGGCCGGGCCGATACCGTCATTGTCGGCGGCCGGGTAAAATTCCAGCGCTAGGGAGGAGCCGGTTGAATTGAATAAGGAATCGGTCGGCCATGTGCCCGCTTCCTCCTTCCTCCTTCCTCCTTCCTCCTTCCTACTTCCTCCTTATTCCGATGCCTCTCTTGATCGACGGCTACAACCTGCTGCACGTGACCGGCATTGTCGGCCCCGATACGGCCGCCGGCACTCTGCAGTCGAGCCGCTTGGCCCTCCTGAATTTCCTGGCCGCGTCGATCGATCCCGCCGAGGTGCCGCAGACGACGATCGTCTTTGATGCCCACGGGGCTCCACCGGGCCTCCCACAACTCGTCTACCACCGCGGCATGACCATTCGCTTCGCCCAGAAGCATGCCACCGCCGACGACCTGATCGAAGAATTGGTATCCGTCGCTAATTCGCCCCGTCGCCTCACCGTGGTCTCCAGCGATCATCGCATTCAGCGGGCTGCCCGACGTCGCCGTGCCAAGGCGGTCAACAGCGAGACTTGGTATGCGGAGTTGATCCGCAGGCGGCGCGCTCGCGAGGAAGCGGCCGAAGATGCGCCCGCCCGCCCCGCTGTTCCACTGCTGGAAGAAGATGTGAACTACTGGCTCCGCCAATTCGGCGGCGAGTCGGCGCTCAGCGAGTTGCTCCGCGGCGAAACCGCGTCATCCCCCCCGCCGACCAAGGAGACGAGGGCGGCCGAAAAAGTCGATGAAGTTGACCTCGAAAACCCCTTCCCGCCCGGCTACGGCGAAGATCTGCTCCGTGAACTGTAGACAGTCACCTCTTCAACAACCCTGATAAGGCTGTCTACGATTACCCTACACCCGCATCGCCTTGTCGGCGATATCCTTGCGGCACCAAGCCCCCGGCCAGCGAATGCACTTCACTGCCCGATAGGCATTCAACTTCGCCTTGGCAATGCTGTCGCCCAACGCGGTAACGTCCAACACTCGACCGCCCGAGGTCAGAATATTGCCTTCCTTCAATTCCGTGCCGGCATGAAACACCTTCACATCCGGCAGCACCTCGGCATCCACCAGACCGCGAATCGGATGTCCCTTGGCATAGCTGCCCGGATAGCCCTGACTGGCCATGACCACGCACACGGCCGGCCGCGGGTCCCATTCCAGCGGACCGATCCGCTCCAGGCGCCCGTCCACGGTCGCATCGAGAATTTCCAGCAGATCGCTCTTCAACCGCATCAACAACGGCTGGCACTCGGGGTCGCCAAACCGGACGTTGTATTCGAGCACCTTCGGGCCTTGCTTGGTGATCATCAGACCGGCGTAAAGCACGCCGCGGAACGGCCGCCGGGCACGCTTCATCGCATGCACCGTCGGCACCAACACGTGTCCCTCGATCCAATGCAACATCTCGTCATCGACCAATGGCGCGGGGCAGTAGGCGCCCATGCCGCCGGTGTTCGGTCCAGTATCGCCATCAAACGCCGCCTTGTGGTCCTGGGCAGGCTGCAGGGTGAGGATCGTCCGTCCGTCGGTGACCGCCAGCACACTCGCCTCTTGGCCGTCGAGCCGCTCCTCGATCACCAAGCGATTGCCGGCTGTGCCATAGATCTTCTCCCGGCCGATGTCTTCGACCGCCGCAATCGCCTCGTCGCGGGTTTTGCACACGACCACGCCCTTGCCCGCCGCCAACCCGTCGGCCTTCACCACCACCGGCACGTCCTCGCGATCCTTGAGAAACTTGATCGCATCGTCGGCGGTTGCGAACGCCTGGTAGTCGGCCGTGGGCACGTCCGCTTGCCGCAGCAACTTCTTGCAGAAGACCTTGCTCCCCTCAAGTTCGGCGGCGAGGCGGCTCGGCCCGAAGGCCCGCAGCCCAGCTTCCTCGAAAGCGTCGACGATTCCGGCCACCAACGGCGCTTCCGGCCCCACGACCGTCAAACGAACTTTGTTTTCCTTGGCAAACTTGATTAGCCCGGGAAAGTCATTGGCCTGGATATTCACATTCTCGCCATCGAAATCCGTGCCGCCGTTGCCCGGTGCAACGAACACCCGCTCGGCCTGCGGGCTCTGCGAAATTTTCCAGGCTAGGGCGTGCTCCCGCCCCCCATTCCCCACAATCAGTACGTTCATGCTCTATTTCCTAGACAACCAGCAAGATAAGTACTGATTGTAGTCGCAAAATCAAACTGCGAAAAGACTACCGGCAATACGAATAGCCTGGGAGCACGACCGAGACACCGTCGGGTCTAGCCGCATTCATCTTTGGCTATCTCTGTCCCTGTGGTAAATCCGCTGGCTCGCACCACCAAGGCTGTCCGTTGCTCGCCGTCAATTCCTTGGTGCCCGTCGTGGATCATCTCCACGCAACTCAGCCGTTTCGCACCGCCTCGTACATCGCCACAAGATTTTCCGCTGGCGTGCCGGCTTGCACGTTATGCACCGTGTTGAACACAAACCCGCCGTTGCGTCCGAAGATCTCGATCCGCTCGCGAACCTGTTTGCGAACCTCGTCCGGCGTCCCGAATGGCAGTGTTTTCTGCGTATCGATGCCGCCGCCCCAGAACGTGATCTTGTCGCCAAATCGGTCCTTCAGCGTCTGCGGGTCCATTCCCACCGCCGAACACTGCACAGGGTTCAAGATATCAAAACCGGCGTCGATCAGATCCGGCAACAACGTGATCACGGAACCACACGTATGAATGAATGTCTTCCAGTTCGTGTGTTCGTGCACCCAGTCGTTCACCCGTCGATGGAACGGTTGATAGAGTTTCCGATAGGCATTCGGGCTGATAAACAATCCATTCTGCGTGCCAAAATCGGTGCCGGTGATGAAGACTGCTGACACCCGATTGCCCACGGCGTCATAAATCTTCGTCAAGTTCTCCAAGGCGATGTCGCATTGCCGACGAAACACCTCATAAACATAGTCAAAGCGGCTCACGGTGCTCATGTACCACTCGGCAATGTCACGAATTCCCTTCGGATGCTTCAACCACGGCGCCGGCACCAAGGCAATGTCGCCAAAGGCGGTGCCGCCGAAGTTCGCCAGGATCGCCCGATCGCTCGCCTTGTTCAGCCGCTCGGCCTCGCAAGCAAAGTACTGCAGAGCCTCGTCGGAAACCGGCACGAACTCTTCCAGATTATCCTCCACACTCAGCGTGTCATCGTCGATCGGCGGCTGCCGCACAATTGAATCGAAGTAGAATCCGCCTTTCGGCATCCGCCCGCTGGCCGGCGCCGACTTATCCCCCTCGGGATACATCAGAATGTCGCCATTCGGCTCCGGGTCGGTATTGAACCCTGCCGGCACCAGCACCGGCGTGCCGTCGAACGTCGTCCAGGGCTTCCAATCCTTATTCTCGAAACCGAACATCGTTCGCATGCTGCCCAGGCCGTCGACGTCGACCCCCAAGGCGTCTTTTAGGTCGTCGGCCACCTCACCGAGCATCTGATAGGGCTCGACCACCTTCACCGGCGTGCCGGGCGGGTCCAATCTCAGCGCCTGTCGCAGTCTGTAAACGCAACTAACCTGCATTCCCGTCACCGCACTGGCCCCCAAGTCCAAGGGCACACGATCCGGCCGCTGGTGATTCAACGCCGCTTCCACACGTTGTCGCGAGTTCATAAGCAGAGCCACGCCAAAAAGGGGATTCGATGATTTGCCCGGGCGTCCACGAACCCACATTTGATTCCGCCCAACCCGGCTTGTCAATCGCCCATCGGAATCGATAGCATGATGACTCGCCCTGAACCCTGGAACCCCGAACCCTGAACCCAGATATGCCTGCCTCAGCGTCCCAGCCTCACGGCAACCCCACCTACGTCTACGTGCTGGCTGGCGTGGCCGCCCTCGGCGGTCTGCTATTCGGCTACGATACGGCCGTCATCTCCGGCGCCATCGGCTTCATGGAAGAGCATTTTAGTCTCGATGAAGTCCAAAAAGGCTGGGTCGCCTCTTGTGCGTTGATCGGCTGCATCCTGGGCGCTGCCGGCGCGGGCATGCTCAGCGACTCCCTCGGCCGAAAAAAGGTTCTTCTGCTCGCCGCTGTGCTCTTTACCGTTTCGGCTGTTGGCGCGGCCCTGCCGCGAAACGCCACCGAGTTCGTCATCGCCCGAATCCTCGGCGGCCTCGGCATCGGCATGGCCTCGATGCTCTCACCACTTTACATCGCCGAGGTCGCCCCAGCCCGGATTCGCGGCCGCATGGTGTCGTTGAACCAGTTGGCGATCGTTGGCGGCATGGTCGTCGTCTACTACGTCAACTCGCTAATCGCCCAACTCGGCGACAACTCCTGGAACGTCCTGGTCGGCTGGCGCTGGATGTTCGCCTCCGGCACGCTGCCGGCCGTGCTCTTCTTCGTGCTGCTGTTCCTGGTGCCCGAAAGTCCCCGCTGGCTCACCAAGCAGGGGCGCGAAGACGAAGCGATGGCCGTGCTGACTCGCATCGGCGGCCCCGCTCAGGCAGAATCTCAGATGAACGACATCCGCGCGACGATCGCCGAAGAAAGCGGTTCCTTGGCCCAGTTGTTCGAGCCCGGCATGCGCACACCGCTGATCATTGCCGTCGTCCTGGCCGTGCTCCAACAGATCACCGGCATCAACGTCGTTCTCTACTATGCCCCCGAAATCTTCAAGTCGGCCGGCGTCAAGGCGACCCAAGCCATCGGCGACACGGTGACCGTCGGCATCGTCAACATGCTCTTCACGCTCGTGGCCATCTGGGTCGTCGACCGGCTGGGCCGCAAGCCGTTGCTGTTGATCGGCTCGGTCGGCATGGGCGCTTCGCTGGCCCTGCTGGGCGGGGCCTTCGCGATGAAGCAACTCGAAGGCCCCTGGGTGCTGCTGTTCGTGCTCTGCTACGTAGCCACTTTCGCCATGGCCTTGGGGCCAGTCGTCTGGGTAATCATGGCCGAGATCTTCCCCACCCAAATCCGCGGCCGGGCGATGTCGATCGCCACCGTCTGCCTGTGGACCGCCTGCTACCTCGTCTCGCAAACCTTTCCCTGGATGCTCAAACACCTCGGCGGCCCGGCGACCTTCTGGCTCTACGCGGCGATCTGCTTGGTGACGATCGTCTTCGTAGCCATCTACGTCCCCGAGACTAAGGGCAAGTCCTTGGAAGAGATCGAACGCAGCTGGCAACGAGCGACATAGTCAACCAGAAGCGATGCCAAGAAATCGTCGCCACCGACACGGGCTCTCATCCGCGAATCGCCCGAATGATCAGTTGCTTAGCGGCCGCGACCGCCCCAGCCACTGTTGCTGGGCGTCCAAGGCAGGCGGCCGGCGGAGGTGTCGCTTGCCGGGGAGAGAAAACTCGTACGTTGTGCGGTCCATGACGGCGCGGCGTAGCTAGCCGGCGCGGTCCCCTGGTACGTGGGCACTGCAGCGATCGTCTCGGAAGGCCCGTAGGTTTCCGCCGGCGGATAGTAGGCGGTTCGCGTTTGGGGACCGGCGGCCTGCACTGCTGCTTCCTCGTTCTCCGAGCAGGGCAGCGCGTAGTAGTAGCAGCAGCCCCGGTCGTATCCGTAGTGAGCGATCCACCATCCAGCCACTGCCGACTGAGAATGGAAACTGCCGCAGACGAGGATAATTGGCAGGATTGCCAGGAACGTGAAGGACTTCAACATGGCTCTACCTCCCAGTCGACGGCCCACTCGAACCGTCTGAAAAAGACCCCATTCCCTTGAATTCTCTACTGAAATCCTAGTTCAACGAGCGAGCTGGTCCACGCGGCTGGACCGGGGCAAGGGGACGAGGCACCCGATTCCGCGGGTTAAAAAAATCGCGGGCGCGAGAACTAACTGTTGAATCCGGTTGCGGTTGGCGAAGCAGAAAAAATCACGCGAGAAGCCCCCTATTTTCGCAAGGTAAATTCCCCGGCCAGCCGTACGCTGGACATTTGCACCGAGGAGGTTCGACGTGCGCTGCCACTATTTTCCGGGCAGGGAGAAGTCCGCGGGGAAGGCGAGGCGGTTCCCGAAGCTGTGTGGCCGGCTAACGGGAATAGCCCAAGGCTTCCATCTGTACCCCGCATTCGTCGACGATAATTCGTCGCTCGTCGTCGCCAATGCCCAGGCTCCGGCTGCCGATCTTATTGCCCAGCACCATCTCGATCTGGTCGGGCGTGACCTTGGCAACGTGTTGCAGCAGGTCGATCACTTCCGGCTTTCGGGCGACAATGTCCTCGTAGCGGACGAGGTGGCAATGCTGGTCCGCGGCGGCGAGTTGCTGGAACCAACTCGCCCGCTCGGTCCATTGCTTGGCCCAGGCGGCGACGTCGGGAAACCAGTCCCGAGGGGTGCTATTCCAGGTGTTAAGCGGGTTGCGGATCAGCAGAAGGAGGTCCGCCAGGGGATAGCAGCGGCGAAGCAATTCGACTTCCCATTGGCCGTAAGCGACTTCCTTGAATCCCAATAGATCGTGACTGTCTCGATGACAGCTATAGAAGGCCTGGAGGAACGTCCGGGCGGAGTCAATAATTGCCCGCCGGGCGCTGTCCAGGTCAGGGCACATGTTGGCGATCCAGAGGTTGGGATTCTCGCCTTGATCGAAATACTCGATCCGCTGCGACTCGCCCAAGAGGCAGAAGTTGGCGGCGTTTCGGTAGATGTCGGCGAAGTAGGCGAGCGCGCCGCCATGTTCGCCCCAGATTAACGTGCCCTTGCGGGCGTTGCAGATCCGTTGCAGCAGCGTCGAACCGGAGCGAGGCTTCGCCGAGAGGATCACCAGATTCAGAAAGGAATCCGAGGTGGCGTTTCTAGGGGCCTTCCAGCACATCGGCGAGCAGGCAATTTCTTCGGGTACGGGTCCGAAGAAGGCATACGGCGCTTCGCTTTCGCTTGCCTTTGTCGGTTCTGTCTTTGGGGGCGGCAATGGGGAGGTTTCGACGGGCGGAGCGGCAGGGCAATCGGAAGCGACCGCGGCAGTAGGCTTCGCGGCCAGGCCAAACGGCCCCAGCAGCAGTCGCTCGGCGCGGCTGCCGGGCGGCAAGAGGAATTCGCGAACCGCACGGCAACGCAGAACCAGACGGTAGAGACGGGAGTCTTCGACCGCTAGGCGTTGTTGGTGCAGAAAGGCCGCTTGCTGCCGAAGGATGGCCAGTTCCTCGCGAAGCAGTTCGCTTTCTTTTTGAACGGCCTCGAGCTCCAGCATGCTTTGCCGCCAATGACCGGAGTTGCGCTCGGCGACTTGCTTCAGCAGCCGCATCTGGTCGAGGACGTGACTGACGATGAGCTCGGGGCGGTCGTCGCTCCGTAATCGCATGCTGTGCACCATATCCATGGACTTTACCCTTCCTTGCATCCTTGCCGTACGCCCGAGAGGGAGCTGCGCTATCAGCCTCTCGAAGGGGAGGAGACATTTTGGAAAGAATCGGGATTTCTGTCAATTAGGATTGCGACAAGGTCTTTCGCCGATCACCAAGCAGGGGGTGGAGCGTCCTTGCATCCGAGCAGGGACAAATTAGAATGGGTTTGAATCTGCGTCAGAAACGCGTCGGAGGGGGAATTAGGCAACGCCGAAGGCCTCCGGGGCTTGAATCTACTCATTTTTTGCAGTCCACGGGGAGTGGCGTCCTCGCCTAGCTTATCCTTATCAATTCCCCAGATCATTCTGCTCACACACTGGAGAGTGACTTATGCATCAGACACCGCGGTCGGCTGTTCCCGAAAGCTTGGTCCAGGGCGGTAAGCTTCAAGATGTATCACATATCGCATTGGGTCGGGCGATCGAGGCGAAGACAGCCCGCCTGGGGGTAATTGGTCTTGGCTACGTCGGACTGCCGCTGATCCGTTCGTTTGTGTCTGCTGGCTTTTCTGCTTTGGGCTTTGACGTGGACGCTTCGAAGGTGAAGAGTCTGAAGGAAGGCCGCAGTTACATCGAGCACATATCCTCGGAATGGATCCAGCAATGCGTGACGAGCGGCCGATTCGAGCCGACAGCCGAAATGGGGCGTCTGGGTGAAGCCGACGTGGTGCTGATCTGTGTGCCGACGCCGTTGAACAAGAGCCGCGATCCCGATTTGATTTACGTGGAAGAGACCGCAAAACAGATTGCGGCAACACTGCGGCCGGGTCAGTTAATTGTGCTGGAGAGCACGACCTACCCCGGCACCACGCGCGATGTCGTGTTGCCGATTTTGGAGCAGACCGGTCTGGAACTAGGCAAGGATTTCTACTTGGCCTACAGTCCGGAGCGAGAGGATCCAGGCAACCCGAGTTTCACCGCCGGCAACACGCCGAAGGTGGTCGGCGGAACCGATCCGTTGAGCCAAGCCCTGGCGGTGGAGTTCTACCGTCACGGGATGCTGGAAGTGGTCCCGGTAAGCAATTGCGAGGTGGCCGAGGCGTGCAAGATTTTGGAGAACACGTACCGGGCCGTGAACATCGCCCTGGTCAATGAGTTAAAGGTGTTGTTCGACAAGATCGGCATCGACGTTTGGGAGGTCATCGCGGCCGCGAAGACGAAGCCCTTCGGCTTCCAGGCGTTCTATCCCGGACCGGGGCTGGGCGGTCACTGCATACCTATCGATCCGTTTTATTTGACTTGGCTGGCGCGATGCCACGGACTCACCACGCGATTCATTGAGTTGGCCGGTGAGGTCAACACAAACATGCCGCACTACGTCGTGCACCGACTGAGCGAAGCCTTGAACGACCGGGGCAAGGCCCTGCGCGGCAGCAAGATTTGTATCCTGGGCGTGGCGTACAAGAAGAACGTGGACGACGCCCGGGAAAGCCCGGCCTTTACGCTGATCGAACTGTTGAGAAGTCGCGGCGCCGAGATCAGCTACAATGATCCCCACATCCCGTTCTTGCGGCGGGATCGCCATCACGTCGTGCCGCTGGATAGCCAGCCCTTGACGGCGGAATTCTTGGCCGGCTTGGACTGCGCATTGATCGTGACCGATCATTCGGCGTACGACTATGACTTTATCGTTCGCCACGCACCGCTGGTCGTCGATACACGAAATGCAACGTCGCACGTCTGTGAGGGGCGGGAAAAGATATGCAAGGCGTGATCAGAGGCCTGTTCGTGGCCTACTGGGCTTTGTTGACAGTGAGTTTGCTGGTGCCGGATCCCGAACAGACCTTTCGGATACGAGGGTTCTGGCACAAGTTAGTGGTGCCTTTGTTGCCGTACGCCCACCTGATCAGCTTTTTTGTGCTGGCGGTGCTGGCATTGGTCGTGCGTTGGCCGGCACCGCGCTGGGTCGTGGTCGTGGTGCTGATCGGTTACGCGTCGGCAACCGAGATCTTTCAAAGGTATGTGCCGCCGCGGGCACCGCAGTTGAACGATTGGTGGCAGGATCTGGGAGGAGTCCTGTTGGCGGCCGTGGTATGCTGGTTAGCCGCCGCGGCGCTCCGACGGCCGATGATCGGACAGCAACATTCGGGTGATAGCAGAAAAAACGGGACTTCTCGGTGCGCTGCGTGGCACGGCGTTTTTGCCTGGTGGCGCTAGCCAGCGGTCCGAAAATACAAGACAACGCGATGTTCCTCAGTTCGAGGCGATCTATATGAGAACACTGAATGTCCGCCTGGCGGCGATTCTATTGGTCGGTCTGGTAAGCTTTGCCGTGGGCGTGCATCTGCTGCACGGTTATCAGATCCGCCGCAATGCCCGAGTGTTGCTGGACGAAGGCAAGGCCTTGAAAGAGCAGGCGGAAAAGGCGGAACAGGCCGGCGATCTGGTGGCGTCGCGACAGTTGAAGACGGATGCCGCCAAGCAGATGGGCTGGTATCTGAACTTGTGGCCAGATGACTTGGCGGTCAAGAAAGAGCATGCGCTATTACTGGCCGACTTGGCCTACGACAGTACGGGAATCAAAAGCACTCGACTCTTCCTGGAGACTTTGAACCGGCTGGAGGCGCTGGTGCGAGAAGATCCGAAACAGGCGGACGCGCGGAAGAAGCTGGTCGACATGGAAATGAAAGTGGGCCGGATCACCGACGCAAAGGAGCATTTGCAGGGATATCTGTTGCGGGAAAAACCCGACGATCCGGAATTGCTGCAATTGTTGGCGGATTGCCAGATTGCCCTGGCGGAGTACAACGCGGCGCGAGAAAGCCTGGAAAAGGTCATTCGAATCAATCCTCAGCAGTATCGGGCGTATCCGCGGTTGGCCGTGTTGTTGCGCGTGCACTTGTCCCAGCCGAGGGCGGGCGATGAATTGATGCGGAAGCTGGTGCAAGACAATCCCAATGCTTACCTGGCGCACCTTCTGCGAGGACACTACCTGGGGCAGTTCGTCGAGCCCGACGAGGCCTATGAAGAGGTGATGAAGGCGTTGAAGTTGGCGCCGGACAACTCGGAAGTATTGAAGATGGCGGCGCATGCCTCGCTGTGGAAGCGTCGGGCGCAAGAAGCGTTGGAATACGCCAGTCAAGGAGCCAAACTGTATCCCCGCGAGCCGGACTTCTACAACCTGATATCCGTGGCAGAACTGAACCTTGGGCATCAGGACAAGGCGATCGAAGCCTTGCAGAAAGGGGTCATGGAAGCTGAACAGAACGTCCGCTTGATGCAGGCGCTGGCGGACTTGTTGATTGACGTGGGGCGGATCAAAGAGGCCGAGGCTTTGATTGCCGAGCTGCGGGACCCCGACTTAACGGCGGAACTTGACCGATCCGATATTAATCACTTGGCCGCGTACCTGGCAGCACGCGTCGATTTCACCCAGGGGCGCTGGTTGCAGGCGTGCGAAGCGTTCGAGCGGGTACGAGGACCCTTGATGCGTTGGCAGTTCCTGTTGCCGCGGATCGACATGGGCATTGCCAAGTGTTATCGGCAGTTGGGCAATCGCGACCAGGAGGAAAAGACCCTCCGACGCTTGCTGTCGGTCGATCCCAATTACACTCCGGCCAAGCAGGCGCTGGTGGAGTTGCTGAGCGCCAAGGGGAAGGAACAGTCAGCCTTGGACGAAATTGAGCAGATGGCCGCCGAGGGGCAGACTGGCCCGGGCGCCGTCTTGGCGAAAGCCCAACTGCTGTATCAGAAGACTTTGCGGCAGCCCCGCTCGTCGCGCGACTGGGCGGCGGTAGAAACCGCAATCAACGAGGCGGCCAATCTTGTGCCCAACATGCCGCAGTTGGACTTGTTGCGGGCAGAAATGCTAATCGCTCAAGAGCGATTCGACGAGGCCGAGAAAGGCCTGCTGGCGGCGCAGAAGAAGAATCCGAAGCAAGCGCTCGCGTACGTCCCGCTGTTGCTGCGATTAGCGCTATTGCAGAAACAGTGGGAGAAGGCGGAAAGCGTGGTCCGCGAACTCGAACAGCAATTCGGAGACAAACCGCAGACGCGGCTGGCGCGGGGCAACTTGCTGGCCGCCAAGGACGGGAAAAACGCCAAGGAGCCGCTGCGCAAGCTGGCGGCGAACCTGGAAAAGTTCAGCGATGCCGAGCAGACACAGCTGTGGTCGGGCTTGTACCAGTTGTCCAGCCAGATCGGGGACACGGCACAGGCCGACGCGGCGATTGATCGACTGATGGAAAAGCAGCCGAATAACAGCCAATTGCGCTATTTGAGCTTCGAGCGCGCGTATCGGACAAACGACCGCAAGGGGATGCAGGAAGCTTTGGAGGCAATCGAAAAGGTGGCCGGCAAGCGCTGGTACTGGCTGTATGCACAGGCGGTGTTGTGGCGGCTCCGGGCGGCCGAAACCAAGGATCGAGAATTGTCGCAGCAGGCGCTGGAAAATCTGGCAAAAGCCCGCGAAACGCGGAGCGACTGGTCGCGCATTCCCTTCGAGGAAGGGCTGATTTACGATCAGATGGGGAACGTCGAGGAGGCATTGAAGGCCTACGCCAAGGCTTTTGAGTTGGGCGATCGAAGCATCCTAGTCGTGGCGAAGCTGATCGATTACTTGGTTCAGAGCCAGCAATTCGCCGAGGCCGACCGACGGCTGCAGGAACTGGAAAAGGAAATGGGGACGCTGCCCCTTCCGTTGCGTCGGGCAAGCACGGAGATTGCCCTTCAGCAGGGCAAGGTGGAGCGCTCGGCAGAAGTGTTGGCCCAGATGTCGCCCGAAGAACTGAAGGAGTATCGCGATCAGTTCTGGTACGGGCGGTTCTGCTACAACCTGTCGAAGCAGATGCGTGGGCGCGAGGCGTTGAAGTTCCGGGAGGCTGGGGAGAAGGCCCTCCGCCGTGCGGCGGAGACGGATCCGCAGCGCCCGGACGCCTGGCTGGTGCTGGTCCAGTATTTTGTGGAGCAGGGCAAGCCTACGGAAGCGGAGGCGGTGGTTCAGGAAGCCACCGGCAAACTGGCCAGCGACGTCGTTTCGGTGACGATGGCGCGCTGCAATGAAATGTTGAAGAAGACCGACGAGGCCGAGAAGCTGTATGTCCGTGCCTTGGCGAGTTCGCCGAAAGACATCTCCGTGCTGCGCAGCGCCATCGAATTCTATGGGCGGAGTGGGAAGTTCGCCGAGGCCGAGCGATTGCTGCGCAAGGTGATGGACGGACAGATCCCGGCGAAGGCGCCGGAGATCGTTTGGGCGCGACGGCAACTGGCGACGATTTTGAGTATGCAGGGAGGACGCGCGCGGCAGACCGAGGCCAGCAAGCTCGTGGAGCAAAATCTTGCCAGTAACCATGCTTCCGCGTCCGATCGCCGCTTGAAGGCCCAGATGTTGGCGGGCGAGCCGAGCCGGGCGAGGCGGGAAGAGGCCGCGGCCATCCTAAGTGCCTTGCTGGACGAACAGCTAGCGACGGCGGAGGACCGCTTCCTGCTGGCCAAGTTATACAACAGTGTCGGCGAATGGGCGAAGGCGAACGAACAACTGCGATTCTTGGCCGTGACCTTCGAGTCGGAACCGGGGTACTTGGTGGCGCTGATCGAAGGTTTGCTGAATCACAACGCCTCGGCCGACGCCGACTTCTACTTGACGCGATTGGAGAAGCTCACTCCGGCTTGGTATCGGGCGGTTCACCTGCGGGTTTGGCAGTTGTGTGAGCAAAACGAGCCGGAACGCGCCAAGGACGTCTTGATGCGTTTCCTCGACAATCCCCAGGCCACCCCCCCGGATCGTAGCTCGCGGGTTCGGATCGTGGCCGACGAATTTGAACAAATGAGCAAACGGCTGAAGAAGCCCGAGCAAAAAGTGATGGCCGAGGAGTTCGCCTCACGCGCTGAAATGTTGTACGAGGCGTACGTCAAGGAGCGTCCGGGACGCGAATTGGTGTTGGCGGCTTTCCTGGCGCGGCAGGGCAAGATCGACCTGGCGCTGGACATGCTCGCGAAGACGCCCAAAGACCACCCCCCGGGCGAAATCACCGCCGTGGCCGTCAGTATCATGGCTAATCCGAAGGTGACTGCTGAGCAGTGGGCCCGGCTGTTCAAGGTGCTCGATGCCTTTCCGCGGGATACGGTCAAGTCCGTACCGCTGATGCTGGCCTTGGGCGATGTCCAGATGCGGCGAGGCAATATCGTCGAAGCAGAGAAGATGTATCAAGAGGTAATGGCCAAGCACCCGGACAACTTCGTTGCGAAGAATAACTTGGCCGTATTGTGGGCATTGCAGGGGAAGAAGCTGGACGAGGCGTTGAAACTGATCGATGCGGCGATCGAAATCGCCGGGCCAGTGGGGCAAATCCTCGACTCGCGTGCGATGATCTACACGGCGATGCAGCAATATGATAAGGCGCTGGAGGATCTGGATCTGGCCCTGCAGGAACAGGAGACAGCCGAACGGTTGTTCCACCAAGCGTTGACGCATTACATGCAGGGGAACCAGCGGGCGGCTCGATCGGCAATGGAGCGAGCCGTAGAAAAGGGCTTGGACGCCGACGCCATCCAGCCGTTGGAGCGGCCCAACTACGAGAAACTGAAGAAGCTGATGCAGTGAGCCGTCGGGCGGTCATTCTGAGTTGGCAGGCAGGTCATAGAATCGCGAGTTGCCGTCGGCCAAGCTGGCCAAGAGCGGGGTGGGACGCAACCGTGCAATATCGAACGCCACCAGGCGGTCGGCTATCGCCTGCGTGCCACGCGAGTCGGCCCACCACAAAAGGCCTCCCTTTTCTCGCGGAAAACTGAGCCCAAAGACCGCGGCTAGGTCGATGTCGCGGACGCTGTCGCAACAGCCTTCTTCCAGCAAACGTGCCGCTTCGAGCACCATCGGCAGAAACAGGCGGTCGAGAATCGATTGGTCCAGCAGCGTCTGGCGCTGCTCGCTCCAGCGAGCAATCAGCGGCCCAACATCGTCGTCGAGAACGGCGGCGGCCTCCTCGCCCGCTGTGGAGTAGGCGTAGAATCCCCGACCACACTTCCGTCCAAGGCGGCCGGCCTTGATCATCGTAACCAGCAGCGGGGAGGGGACGATGCGGTCCGGAAAGGCGTTGGCCAAGACCCAACCGGCGTGCAAAGTCGTATCAGCCCCCATCTCGTCGATCATTCGCAAGGGACCGAACGGCATGCCGAAGTCGGTGGCAAGTTGTTCGAGTCGCGCCGGGGCAACGCCTTCGACGAGCAGTTCGAGGGCCGCGCTGAGATACGGAAAGAGGAGGCGGTTGACCACAAAGCCGGGTCCATCGCTGACGACGATCGGCAGCCGATCGATGGCCTGCACCAGGGCGATCGCCGTGGCGAGGCTTTTCGCGTCGAGCCGGACGCTACGGACAATTTCCACGAGCGGGCGGAGTCGGACAGGGTGGCAGAAGTGGAGACCGAAAAACGGATGGCCCGTCGGCACGCTCTTGGCGAGTTGCTCCAAGGGGATCGCCGAGGTGTTGGAGGCAATCAGCGTTCGGGTGTCGAGATAGTCGGCCAACTGGGCGTAAAGTTTTCGTTTTGCGGCGAGGTTTTCGACGATCGTTTCCAACACCAAGTCGCACTCACGGAACGTCGCCAATTCGGTGGTTGTCTGTACTGGAACAGACGGGGCGCCGCCAGACTGGCGGAGTTCTTCGTCAATTCGCCCGCGAGCGAGTTGGAGGGCGACCGGGTCGAGATCGGCAATCGCCACGGCGATGCCGTGCCGAGCCAGGGCCGCGGCAATCGACGTGCCCATCGTGCCGGCGCCGATGATTCCCACACGCCGCACCGGACTTGGTGCCGGCTCGGCCAGTCCCTTGCGATGCGCCCACTCGACCAGGCGTTGGATGTTCTCTGCAGCGGATTGCATAGGGGCCAGGGCGGCGATCGGGGCGATGCGTTCGGATCGAGGTTGAAAAACCTTGGTGCTTGTCTGGAGGACGCCGGGCACCGTTATTGGGAAGTGCGTCGCGTCCGATTATAGTCGCGTCCCTGTGTCTGCAAACTGCGGGTCACACTGGCACTGAGGTCCGTGATCCCGAGCAGTCGCTCGACGGGCGAGGTCAAACGTGCGAGGTAACTGCTAAATCCGATGGCGGCGTCGTCCATGATGTAGATGCGGTCGCCGGGCAGGATCTGGTAATTTGTCTCGGTGTCCGCACCGCGCGTGATGGCGTCGTAATGGATCGGCAGGATTTGTTCGGCGTCAATTCCGCCGGGGGTTGGCCGGGCAAGCCACATCGTCTTGCTGGAAATACGCGGCAGGCCGTTGACTTGAGCGATGGCGTCCAGGACCGTCTCGTTGCCGGTGATCGGCACACGGCGAATGTCATCCCCTCCCCCGGTGCCGCTGATGACGATGAAGTATCGCAGGCTGTTGAACTGGGCCACGTCGAGCATTACTTGAGGGAATTCAAAATACTCGGTTAGTTGCCGCTGCACGGCCTCGCGGGCCTCGGTCACGGTCAAACCGATTAACCGCACCGTGCCGCAATGAGGTAGAGTGATGGTGCCATCCGAGCCTAATTGGTAAATGCCCGCCACTTGTTGCGCGCTGGCCGAGCGAGCGAGTTGGACGGTGGCGACGGGATTTTGAAGGATTTCCTGCAGGGCTCGGGTGATTTTTTCGGCCGCTTGTTCCATGGTGAGTCCGGCCACATGGACCACTCCGTAGGTCGGCCCAAGATTGACCAGTCCATCGGCGTCGACGAGGTAATACTCGTTGATTGGCTGCTGGACGAGCGTGCCGCTGGCGTGGATCTGCAGCACGTCAAACAGTTCGATGCGATAGGGCGCGCGGGGCACAAGGCGGACGACGTCGATGCGAATGATGTCGGGCGGTTCCAGGCGATAGGCTGGCAGCGAGACCATGGCAAGTTCGCGGGGCGGTTCCGGTTCGGCGACCCCTGGAGGCGTTTGATCGGTCGCCGCAAAATCAATGGCGTGGCAACCAGTGAGCGCCAACAACAGCACCGCCGCCAGGGCCCAGGACCAACGGAGGCATGGTCTTCGGCAAGCTGTCGGCGTTGTTAGGGGTACGAACATAGCAGGTCGGCCAGATTCTAGCTCGGTTCTTTCGCTCCATGACAGCAAAGTCGCCCGAGACCGCGCTGTCGCAATAATCGGCAGACTTTCCCGTCGACCTTCGGACTTTCGTGGACGGGGGAGTTGAGATTTTGGTAAAATGTATCGCCCGCAAGACAGCAGACCCACCCAGCCTGCCTGTTTTAACTGAATTTCCGTTGGGGGCGCCTGACCGTTGGCGAGATTTCGCCGGTCTGGTGGCGTAAAGACCACCGCCGCCGGGGAAAAACTGCCGATTTGGATGTTGAGCCGGGTTCTATGAGCAGTGGAGAGTGCATGAAACGGAAAGCCTTGATTACCGGTATTACTGGGCAAGACGGCTCGTACTTGGCAGAGTTCCTGTTGGAGAAGGGCTACGAGGTGCACGGCATGGTCCGCCGGTCGAGCACGGAGCATTTCGATCGCATCGAGACGCTGCAGGAGCACATCCAACTGCACCAAGCCGATCTGCTGGACCAACTGTCGATTGTCACCATCATTCGCGACATTCGCCCGCACGAGGTCTACAACTTCGCCGCCCAGAGTTTTGTGCCGACGAGCTGGTCGCAACCACTGCTGACCGGAGAGTTCACGGCCCTGGGGGTCACACGGGTGTTGGAGGCAATTCGGCTGGTCGACCCGACGATCCGCTTTTACCAGGCGAGCAGCAGCGAGATGTTCGGCAACATCCGGCAGGAGCCGCAGAACGAGCAGACGCCATTCTGGCCCCGCAGTCCGTACGGAGTTGCGAAGGTCTATGGGCATTGGATCACCGTGAATTACCGCGAGAGCTATGGCATCTTTGCTTGCTCGGGGATCCTGTTCAATCACGAGTCGCCGCTGCGGGGCAAGGAGTTCGTCAGCCGCAAAGTGACTGACGCCGTCGCCCGAATCAAGCTCGGGCTGCAAGATACGCTGCCGATGGGCAATCTCGAAGCCAAGCGGGATTGGGGCTTTGCAGGCGATTACGTCCAGGCGGCTTGGCTGATGTTGCAACAGGAGACGCCCGACGACTACGTAGTAGCCACGGGAGTGAAGCACTCCGTTCGCGAGCTGGTCGAACTAGCTTTCAGCCACGTGGGGCTCGATTGGCGAGATTACGTGCAGACAGATCCGAAACTGATCCGCCCGGCCGAGGTCAACACCCTCTGCGGTGACGCGAGCAAGGCGCGACGGGTGTTGGGCTGGGAACCGAAGGTCTCCTTTGCTGAGTTGATTCGGATGATGGTTGACGCCGACCTGGAGCGGGTGCGGCGGGAGATGGCGGAGCAGCGGAAGATGCCGGGGTAGTGCGACAAGTGAACGAAGCGGCGAGATGAAGCCCGGGGAAGGCCTTATTGTGCTGGCTCGCCCGTCGAGCACGTAAAGACGGAAGAAGAATCGCTTTTACGGGGAGAAACGAGATGAACTACGCCATTCGTTGCTTTTTGATGATCCTTGGGGCAGCACTACTATCAGCGGTGATCGGTGGTCTCTTTGCGGCGGGAGTGGCAACGTTGTCGCCGGAGTTTGTCGGCGGCTTGTTTGGCCCGCAGGCGAAGGACGTGGTGCGGTATGCGGCTGCCGTGGGAGCCGTGTGGGGTATTTTTCTAGGGGCGGGCGCGATGGCATTCGCCCTGGCCGTGGCCGCATTCACGCAGTGGTGCCGCGGGGAGCCGAGAGAGAAGAAGTAGCTGGCGCTAGAGAGAAGTATTTGTCCGGCGGCTGTTCGCCGCCGGCTATTTTTCCCGGGAACTGCAAACGTGAAGCTTATCGGCTTGCGACATTAGCACATCGTCTTGCGACTTCATATCGATTCTTGACCGTATCGCAGGCCGACCTGTTCATGCAACTCCTTCAGCCGATCGGCCTGATCGGCGCGGCAGACTAGCGTGGCGTCGGGCGTGTGGACGATGATCAGGTCCTCGCAGCCGATCGTCGCAACCAGGTGGTTGGGATCGCTGGAGGCCACCAGCGTGGCTCTCGTATTCAACAGGGCGGTACGGTTGGCGGCCAAGGCGTTGCCGTGTTCATCGTGAGGACACGTCTCGGCGAAGGAGGGCCAGGAGCCGACGTCAAGCCATTTCAAGGGCATCGGCACGGCAGCGACCGTCACGCTGGGATCGCGGGAGGCCGGCTCCATCACGGCGTAGTCGACGCTGATTTTCTTGAGGGTTGGATAGACGGCGTCGAGCACTTCTTGGCGATCGCTCGTATGCCAGGCGGTGGCGATCTTCATCAGGCCGGCGTAATTGTCGGGAGCGTAGCGGCGAATGCAGTCGAGCAGGGTGGACGCTCGCCATACGAACATGCCGCTGTTCCAAAGGAATTTCTGCGGGCCGGCGGAGACGTAGCGATCGGCTGTCTCGCGGTCGGGCTTTTCGCGGAATTGGTGCAAGCGGCGGGCGTTGCCGTCGAACGCATCACCAAGTTCGAGGTAGCCGTAGCCGGTTTCCGGCCGTGTGGGTGTGATGCCGAAGGTGATCAAGGCTTGGGGATGTTTTTCGACGAGTTGGTAACCCAAGTCGACTATCGCCTGGAACTGGTCGACCGGTTCAATGAGGTGGTCGGCAGTGAACACTGCGATCGTGGCGTCGGGATCTTGTTGGGCCAACACGGCCGCCGTAAAGCCAACCGCGTTGAGCGTGTCGCGGCCGGTCGGTTCGCCCAGGAATTGCTCGGGCGAGAAGTGAGGCAAGGCCTCTTTGATGGCGGCGGCATGCGACTGGCCGGCGCAGACAAAGCATTGTTCGCGCGGCACGAGTCCATCGAGCCGGGCCAGGGCGATTTCCAGCAGGCTGCGACCGCCGATGAAAGGTATCAGTTGCTTGGGGAGACTGCTGCGGCTCATCGGCCACAGCCGGGTCCCGGAACCGCCCGCGATGATTACGGCGTAGCGCATTGAGGGATTGAGGGATTGAGGGATTGAGGGATTGAGGGATTGAGGGATTGAGG
>CALGFD010000031.1 GCA_937881075.1 uncultured Planctomycetales bacterium | reverse complement strand
TTACCCAATCCGGTTTTACCAGATCGGGGGCAACAGGCCTTCATCCCATCTACGATACTGTGACAAGACGATACTAGAAGAAGGGGTAGAAATAGAACATGTGCAGCCACTTATTCGGTTCTCTTCATCCTCTGGCGTGGTCTCTGGTAGGCCGCAATTTGCCATACCCGTGGGTAAGTAATGTTTTGTGGATTGCAGGTGCCGTAGCCATCCTGATGTCGATTGCCTTTCTAGTGTTAGCTCCGTTTCGGAAACGCGGCACACGAAAGCCCGTCTTGCTCATGTCGTTGATGTGCTTTCTCCTTTACATAACGTTGAATGCCGTGCATTTCGCATCGCTTTTCTACCTTCAGTTGCCCGCGATGTATCCGCCGCGCGATGTTGCGAATAGCCCGGGGACACTTACTCACGTTGGTGATCCCGCCCCGGATTTCCCATTCAAGACATTGGACGGCACGCAATCGCAATTGTCGGAACTCCGAGGAAGAGCCGTGCTGCTGGTCTTCTTCGCAACATGGTGTGGACCATGCAAGCAAGAGTTGAGTCAGTTGCAGACGATATGGAAGGACTTTGGCGAGCGTCGCGATTTTGCCATGATTGCTGTCGGACGCAAAGAATCGGAAGAGTCTCTCAAGTCATTCAGATCCCTCCAGGGATTTTCGTTCCCGATGGCTGCCGATCCCGAGGGATTGAGCTACAGCAAGTATGCCAGCCAAAGCATACCCAGAGTCTACCTCGTTTCGAGGGAGGGGAAGATTCTCTACCAATGTACGGGGTTCTACAAAGACGAAGTTACGAAGCTAAGGCTTTTAATTGAGAAGTCACTTTCGGGGCAGTAATGCCTGTAAGGTAGCTGCCAGGCATGAGCGGGATCTGCGCGCTACGTCAAGGCCGCGAATAATCGGAAAGGCCGACGTTTACACCTCCACCCTCCGCACTGACACGCGCGGGTGCCACGGGCTTTGCCCGTGCTCCTTTCATCAATCGAGTTCTCCACTGTCAGAGCCAGTGGCACACACCACCTTAGCCCGGTTGTTGGTGCTACCGCGCCCGCACAAGTCCGCCTCCTGTCTTCGAGCATGATCGCGAAAACAGCGCGGAGCAATGTCATTGATGCAACGCTCGGCTACTGATTCAGGTGCACCACTTTGGCCGGCGGGAAACCGTTGAACCAGGTGGACGATGCCCGGCTGTAGGCGCCGATGTTGCGGCTGTAGACGTAGTCGCCCAGGTCGAGTTCCGGCAACTCTTCGGCCAGCGAGATCGTATCCAACGCATCGCAGGTCGGCCCGAATACCGAGCAGATTTCGGTCGGGCCTTGCTTGAAGGCGTTGAGGTGATACTGGCAGTGATCAAAGATGATGCCCGAGTAGGTGTGGTACACGCCGTCGTCGAGATAGTAGCAGCGTTTGCCGTCGCGGCGGGCTTTGCCGATCACCTTGGCGACGGACGTGCCTGCGGTGGCCACCAGGAAGCGGCCCGGCTCGGCGAGGATTTCGATCTCCTTCGGGAAGAGGCGATCAAGTTCACAGTTGATCCGCTTGGCCAGGGCTTCGAACGGCTGCACCTGGGCGTCGTACGGAGCGGGGAACCCGCCGCCGATGTCGACCAGCTTCAGATGGTAGCCGCGGTCGGCCGCCTCGCGGAACACGCCGGCCGCGAGGTTCAAGGCCTGGACGTAGTTTTCGAAGTTGGTGGTTTGGCTACCGACGTGGAAGCTCAGCCCTTCGACCACGAGGCCAACCTTGTGCGCGGCCTCGATCAGTTCGACGGCCTCGCCCGATGCGGCGCCGAACTTCGACGACAGTTCGACCATCGCGCCGGTGTTGGGCACGCTCAGCCGCAGCGCCAGACCGGCGTTGGGGGCATATTTCTTGACCTTGCCGATCTCTTCGAAATTGTCGTAGGTGACCAGCGGCTTATACGGGTCGAGGTCCCGCAGCGTTTCGTTGGCCTTGATCGGGTTGGCGTAGATGATCTTGTCCCAGATGTAATCCTGCCGTTCCTTGGGCGGAAGATTCTTGATGTACTGGTAGACAATCTCGAACTCGGGCATTGAAGCGACATCGAAGCTCGCCCCCTCGTTGTAGAGCGTCCGCAGGATGGCCGGATCGGGATTGGCCTTCACGGCATAGTAGGCCTGTACCCGGGGAAGCTGTTTCTTGAATTCGGCGTAGTTTCGCCGGATCTCGTTGTGGTCCACCACGAACAAGGGCGTGCCGTGCTCTTCGATCAATTGCAGCAGTTCACGTTCTTCGACCATCTCAGTGTGTTGCGCTCCGTGCGAGGCAAGAAAGACAAAAGCGGCGACCCGCTTTCCGCCTTGGTAAAGCGGGCCATTGTATCAAGAGTGCCCAAAACGCATCAATCCCCATCCGTGATGAGGAAGTTCTTGAATTGCCAGGGATCCTCCCAATCCAGGTCGGGATAGTGGTAGCCCTGGAAATTGTTGACGTAGTGCTTCAACGGCGTCCAATCGGAGGGAATCGACAACGATTGCCCCAGGTAGGGTCGGGCGATTTCCAGCACGTATTCATGCGGCAAGTCGTCGGGCACTTGCACGCCACGGCAAGGATTCTCGACCGCCCACATCGCCGCCGCGACCACGGAAATGGCCACTTGCATCGTGGTGGCGTTCTGATTGGGCACCAGGCGACGCGATTCCTCGATGCTCAGCAGGCTGCCGGTCCACCACGACTTGTACGGATGGCCCATCAGCAGCGAGCCGAGGATGTCGGCGCCGCCGATAATCTCGTTGGTCATGATCCGCAGCCGCGACTGCAGGGTGTAATCGCGGCCTCGCAACTCTTCGAGCGAGACGATCGCCGCGTCGCAGGGGCAGTAGGCGTAGTGGACCGTGGGGCGATACACCGGCTTATCGTCGTTCCATACCGTGAGGCGGTCGGAGATCGTGAAGGCCTCGCCGTGGCGAATGATCATGCCGCGGATGCAGTAGTAGGGCACCCACGACACAACCGAGGTGTTCATGCCCATCCGCGCCAAGCAAATCTGGTTGCGGGGACCTTCTTTGTGATGATAGGTCAATGGCGGGAAGGCCTTTTCGTGGGTGCCCCAGCCCATTTCGGCGGTGGTAATGCCTTCCTCGCGAAGGCCTTCGATACTCCAGGTGTTGACGAACTCGTCGACCTGCTTCGGCTGGTTGGTGATCTGGGTGTCGCGCTCGCTGCAGTGGATCACCTTCACGCCGAGCTTCATGGCCAAGCGGTTGAAGGTCTGGTCCTTAACCCATTGGCGAATTTCTTCAGCGTCGGCGCCCTCGAATTTCTTGTCCTCCAGCGATCGCTCGGCGATGTCGATCAAGCCTTGTTTGGTCCAATGGGAGATCAGCCCCGGATTGGCGCCGTGCTCCAAGACGGCCGTCGGCCCCGGCTCGGTCCACCGGGCCATCAGGCGGCGGATGTTCATGTGTCGCCAGTAGAGGGTACGCTCCGTCGGATGCTTACTAGTGGCCCCCGCGTAAGGGTCCCACACCTCGACCGAAGTGTTGAGATAAAGCACGCCGTTGTTGTGGCACCATTCCAACAGTTCGCAGCAGTCGATATTCCAGGCAAGATCGATTAGCAAGTCGCCGGCCGACACGTACTTGGCCAGTTCGGCCCCCAGGTTTTCAGGGGTGATTCGTCGGCGAACGAAACGCACGCCCTGGGCGATCCACGGCTTGAGAACTTCCCCGCGGTCCTCAAAGTCCATTACCGTGATGTTTGCCAGGGGGATGCGGAAGTGCTTGGTAAAGATCGGCAGCGTGCACTGCGCCACCGCACCATATCCCAAGAACAACACCCGCTTGCCAAAGTCGATCATCAAGTGCTCCTTTCCCCAACGTGGCGGTCGCCCACCGTTGGTCCCAGAAAAGACTGCAATCCCTCAGACTCGTGTGCCGCTGGCTCCGCCCTGCGGAAATCCCATCACCCCGGGGCGACGGCCCAAACCGCCTCCCCATCACCCTGCTGAAAAGCCGTCAGCGACTCTCCCCGGATCAGCTCAGCATCACATCCGCAAACGATTGGCCCGTCAGCCGCTCATAGGCCTCGACGTACTTCTGCCGTGTCTTCGTCACGACGTCGTCGGGCAACGCAGGCGGCGGGCTGTTCTTGTCCCAATCGGTCGTTTGCAGCCAATCACGCACAAATTGTTTATCGAAGGACGGCTGGCCGCGACCGGCAACATATTGATCGGCCGGCCAGAACCGCGAACTATCGGGCGTGAGAACCTCGTCAATCAACAGCAGCTCAGCGCCAACCCGGCCAAATTCGAACTTCGTGTCCGCGATCAGAATCCCGCGACTTTCGGCATACTCGCAACCGCGGCGGAAAATCCCCAGACTGCGGTCGCGAAGTTCCGCGGCCGTTTGCTGGCCGACAATCTCGACCGTCTGCTCGAAGGTGATGTTCTCGTCGTGACCGGTTTCGGCTTTGGTCGATGGCGTGAAGATCGGCTCCGGCAGCTTCTGGCTTTCCACCAGTCCCTTGGGCAGTTCAATGCCGCAGACCCGACCCGTTGCCTGGTACTCTTTCCAGCCGGAGCCCGTCAGGTAGCCGCGGACGACGCACTCGATCGGCACGACTTGTGTCTTGCGACCAAGGGTCGAGCGGCCAGCCAACATGTCGAGGTCGCTTCCGGCCGGCAAATTCATCTTCTTCACGTCCGTCGTGACGAGATGGTTCGGTTCGCCGAGCAACCGGAACCAGAAGGCGGCGATCTGAGTCAACACCCGCCCCTTATCCGGGATCGCCGTCGGCAGCACCCAATCGAAGGCGCTAATCCGATCAGTGCTCACCAGCAGGACCTGCTCGCCAAGGTCGTAGACGTCGCGGACCTTTCCGCGGCGGACGGGCAAACCGGGCAACGATGTCTCACGGACGACGGTCGTGTTCATGCTCTTCCCGCAACAATGGACTGGCTATTGGCAATACAAAAGAAAAAAACCGCGAAAAACAAAATCGACACAAGCGTCAAAATCTGCGGAGTTTGTCGACGGTCCGCCCGCCGCCTCGTTCGCTATTCTTGTGGACGTACTTATACCCAAGGAATACTTCTCCACGCCGGCCGGCACGGAGCGGTCGCCGACGAGGGCCGTGAGGCAACTCTCACGACCTGACGCATTCCAAAAAAGGGAAATTCGTGGGGGCCCGGAAAATCTTCAACGGGCGAATCGTACGCGCAGCCTGCCTCCCTGCAGACGCAACTAGCAAATATACTCGCCAGGGAGCTGGTTGGCCAGCGGGTAGCGGGGAACTTGTGGCCCCGATTTGCTCCGGTTACACTAGCGGCTTAGCAACTCTCTTCGGAACCGAGGCGCTCTTCTTATGGGTACGATGCGATTTCAGGTATTTCCGCCGGAACGCATTACCCCAGAGGTGGCCCAGCAGGCCTACATGTCCGGGATCGATCGGATTCCCTGGGCAATCAAAACCACTCTCGACAACGGCCTTTTGTCGGTGCAGCGACCGACGTCCGACTCCGGCCGACTGCATCTACCCTGGCCCGTGGCGAAGCGCGGCTTGGTGACGCTCAATACCGCCAGCCTGATGGAGCAGGAGGAGACGTACCGCCTGCCCTTGGAACTTGCGCGCGGCACGATCGTCGAATTGCGGAACCAACTGGCCGACTGGCAAACGATCGGCTTGGCGGTGCCGGAGAGCGTGTTGGCCAAACTAGCGTTGGCCGTAGGGGAGCTTTCGTGGGCGACCGTCGCCGATGAACTGGCCGAGGTCTCACAGCGTGCCGAAAAAGCCATCGCCGCGGCGCTCGACGCCAGCGACCGGCTGACGGCGGCCTACAGCGAGCAAGCCTTGGCCGTAAGACGCCGCAATGGCAGCAAGGCTTTTCTCGGCCTCGGAGCCAACCTCGGCCCAGCCCTGTTGGACGCCTACGCCTCGCGGCAGTTTTTGCTGACGTTCAATTCGGCCCAGGCGCCGGTTCCCTGGCGCGACGTGGAGACCACCGAAGGTAATTTCACCTGGACCACCAGCGACAAGCAGATTGAGTGGTGCCGGGCACATCAGCTGAAGGTGCTGGCCGGCCCGCTCTTGATGCTCGACCGACACGCCCTGCCCGATTGGCTCTACTTGTTTGAAGACGATTTCGAAAACATGGCCCACCTGGTGCTGACGTTCGTCCGCGCGGCCGTGCAACGTTATCGCGGGCAAGTCGATTGTTGGATCTGTGCCGGGCGGGTCAATGCGCCCGACGCCCTCGGCGTATCCGAACCGGAACGCGTGCGGTTGGTGGCTGGCACGATCGAGCTGGTCCGATCGCTCGACCCGAACACGCCCGCCATGGTATCGTTCGACCAGCCGTGGTGTGAATATCTCCGACAGCAGCACTCCGACTTCCCGCCACTGCACTTTGCCGACGCCTTGCTCCGTGCGGGCCTCGATCTGTCGGGTTTTGTCTTGGAGGTGAATATCGGCACTAGCCCGGGAGCTACGTTGCCGCGATCCACCCTGGAGTTCAGTCGGCAGTTGGACAATTGGAGCAAGCTGGGGCTGCCGCTTTGGTTATCGCTGTCGGCGCCGAGCGGCATTGACCCCGATCCGCTGGCCCAGCGGGCAAGCGAGCTGCCGACCAGCAGTTGGACGGCTACCATTCAGCAATCGTGGGTGGCGCGGGTCGTGCCCCTGGCCCTGTCCAAGCCAATGGTCCGCGGTGTGCTTTGGAATCAGCTCAGCGACGGAGTGCCTCACGATTTCCCCAATGCGGGGCTCTTCGACCGCAACGGCAAGGTCAAGCCCATCCTCGGCACCCTGGCCGCTATCCGGCAGATGTGCGCGCGGTAGTGTGTCGGGAGGCACTGATGAGGGAACGCGAGCCGTTCCCGACCGAGGACGCCTACTGAGGTTCAGATAAGCGACGTCGGGAGGCCGGTGACGGGTGCTTTTTGCTCAGAATGCCCGACGTTATTTGCCCCTCTGCGTCCTCGGCGACCTCTGCGGCAACTCCTTTATCTCGGTGCTTTCTCTCTCTCAGTAGGGAGTCTATCCTTTGCGGACATAGCCGCCCACGGCCGGGTTCCAAATAATGTGGCTGTGGTCGTACGGCCGGCCCACCTTGGGCGTGCTCTCGAAATTGTCGTGCGGCGGCGGCGAGCTGCACTCCCACTCCAAGGTCGAGCCGCCCCAGGGGTTGGCCGGCGCGCGACGGCCGCGCCAGAGAGAGTATGCCAGCCCTAAGGCCACCAACACCAGCGCCGTCATCTGCAGGAAGGCCCCGATGCTGGAGAGGACGTGGTAGATCTGGAATTCGGGCATGTAGCTGGCGTAGCGCCGCGGCATCCCATGCGTGCCCATGATGAACTGCGGAAAGAACGTCAGGTTGAAACCGATGAACTGCAGCAGGCAGCAGAAGGCGGCGAAGCCCTCATGATACATTCGCCCAGTGATTTTCGGCCACCAGTAGTGGATCCCGCCGATGAACATGAACAGCGTGCCGCCAATCATCACGTAATGGAAGTGGGCAACCACGAAGTAGGTGTCGTGGACGTGAAAATTGGTCGTCAGCGATGCCAGGAACAGGCCGGTTAGCCCGCCGATGGGAAACAGGAACAGGAAACACAGCGCGTAGCACATCGGCGTCCGCAAAGCAATCGACCCCTTATACATCGTGGCCAGCCAGTTCCAGACCTTGATCGCCGAAGGAATGGCGACCAACATCGTCAGGCCGCTAAAAATCACGTTCATTGGACCCGACTGGCCGTTGGGGAACATGTGATGACCCCAAACCAGAAAGCCAATGATCGCGATCGCTAGGCTGCTCATGGCGACAAACTTGTAGCCGAAAATCTCGCGGCGGGCGAAGGTCGCGATCACTTCGCTCATGATGCCCATCGCCGGCAGGATCATGATGTAGACGGCCGGATGCGAGTAGAACCAGAAAAAGTGCTGAAACAGGATCGGATCGCCGCCGTAGTACGAATTGAAGATGCCAAGCTGGAACATTCGCTCGAGGATCAGCAGCAGAAGAGTGATTCCCAGCACGGGCGTCGCGAGGATCTGGATCACGGCGGTGGCGTACAGGCCCCAAAGAAACAACGGCACGCGGAACCAAGTCATGCCTTTCGGCCGCAGCTTGTGCACGGTGACGATGAAATTGATGCCGGTGAAAATCGAACTAAATCCAAGGATGAAGGCCCCGAAGACAAGCCACACGACGGCTCCTGGCGTTTGCGTGCTGTATGGCGTGTAGAAGGTCCAACCGGTGTCGACGCTGCCTAAGAAAATGGCCGCCAGGGCCAAGGCGGCGCCCAGCAGATAGAGATAGTAGCTGGCCAGGTTCAGCCGCGGGAAGGCGACGTCCTTGGCCCCGAGCATCAGCGGCAGGACAAAATTGCCCAGGGCGCCCGGAATGCCCGGGATCAAGACCAGGAAAATCATCACGGCGCCATGCAGGGTGAAAAGTTCGTTGTAGGTGCGGAATACGGAGGAATCGGTGCCGCGGAACAGCAGTCCCTCGGGCTGCAGCAACTGCAGGCGGATCAGCATCGCCAGCACACCGCCCAAGAGAAACGCCGCCAGTACCGAGACCAGGTACATCACGCCGATCCGCTTGTGGTCGAGCGTGAATAGCCAGGAGCGGAGGCCGCGGGTATAGGTCAGGTAGTTGTCTTGTGATGTGATGGTCGTCATGTGGGAGCGGACCATTTCTTTTGAGAATTCACGCTGATTAGCCGGCAGCCCTTAGCCGCCGATCAACTCTATCGACGTTTACTCCGGCGTCTGTTAGCCGCCGGCTCTTGCCCAACTATCTTGGCGGCGACCCCGGATTTCCGAGGCTCTTAATATACTCGACGATGGCCGTCAGTTTCTTGTCTTTGTAGGGGGTGCCGCTGAACTGCGCCGCATAAGGTGGCATCACGTTTTGGTAGCCCTGCACGATCTTCGCCCCCGGCTCGAGGATCGACTCGCGGAGATAGGCCTCCCATTTGGCGTCGTCGTCGCCGGTGGTCAGCACATAACCGGGCGGGGCTAGCGAGAACCGGTGGTCGTGTTTGTAGAGGCCTTTCCACGTGGGGCCTTGCCCCGGCGAGCCGTCGACCGAGTGGCACTGGAAGCAGCCGCTGCTCTTGGCCACTCGCGCGCCAACCTCAGCCATGGGCAACGGCTGCTTCGTCGCGGCATCGACGAAGATGTTGGCCAACTCGTTCAATTTGGCCGAATAGGCTGTGGCGTCGAGCACCACCGCCTCGGTCGTCATGACCGAGTGGCCATCGCCGCAGTACTGCGTGCAGAACACGTGGTAGCTGCCCAACTCGACCGGCTTGAACCACATCTCCGTGGTGCGACCCGGGACGGCGTTCCGCTGCACGCGGAATGCCGGAATGTAGAGGGCGTGCGTCACGTCGGCCGAGTGCAACTGGAGCAGCACCGGACGCTCGATCTCCAAATACAGTTTCTCGCTGGTCGCCCCATTCGGATAGGTGAACGTGAAAGCCCACTGCTTGGCCTCAACATCGATCAGAAGGGCATCCGACGGCGGCGACTCAAAGCTCAAATAGGCGTTAAGGCCCATCACAAAGATGATGATGACGACGCCCAGGGGAATGCCCGTCCAAAGAAGTTCCAGGGGCGTGTTGTGGGTCGGGCCGGACGTTCGTTCCCCGCCTTTGCGGCGGCGGTAAAGAATCACGAAGGTCAGCATCAACGCCACGACCAGAGCAAAGAAGAAGCCGGTCACATACAACACGAAATAGAACACGCGGTCGTGTTCCTGGGCCGAGGTCGATGCCGCCGGCTCGAGCCAGAAACTCGCCTGGGCCAGGAGATGGGTGACGCAATGATTCATCGAGCGTTTCTGTTACCGTGTTCGTTGTCGACGTGGTAGCGGGTCATTCGGAGTGAAGCGAGGAAGATGCGGCAGACTCCCCTCCCGCAGCGATCCCTCCGCAGCGCTCAGAATGACTCGTTTTAAGGTTTGTTGGCTGTATCCATCTTCTTCCTTTTCGCATCCCGATAGACCAGCGTGCCGATGACCGTGCCGAGCAGGAGCACCGTCACAATTCCAGTGACGCGTGCCAACGCTAACGCCGCCCAGGTGTACTTGCCGGCGGCCGGATCGAACTGAACCAAACCGCACGACAAGGCAAAACCGAACAGCCCGGAACTGATTTTGCCCGCTGAGGCCTCGATCAGCGAGTCGCGGAGCATGTCGGGATCGAAGTCGACCCCCTGCACAGTTCTGGCCACGCGGCCGCTGGGCGTGCAGATGTAGATTGCTGCCTGATGGAGGTAATCTTTGCCCTTGAAATCAAGCTTGTAGCCGAAGCCCAGGGCATCGCCCAGCGTACGAGCGGCGGCCGGTTGATCGGAGGTCAAAAAGTGCCAGCCGGCAGCCGCCTCGGGCCGGCCGAGTGACTTCAAATAGTTGGCTTTTTTCAGGCGTGCCAGCGCCGGCCCTTCGCGGGGGTCGAAGCTTACGGTGACAATCTCGTAATCCTTTCCCGGCACGAGTCTCGACGGCTTGGTCGCCTTGACGACGCCGTTGAGCGTCAGGTTGCAGAGCATCGGGCACTCAAAATAGATCATCATCAGCAACACGGGGCGATCGGGCTTGAAAAAGTCGCCCAGCTTGACCGTCTGACCATTCTCGTCCTGGAATTGCAGCTCCAAAGGCACTTGAGCATTGGGCTTTTCGACAACGGTGGCTCCGGCGAAACCGGGGGGCGGCGGCTCGTTGGTCTGGGCCAACGCCGGCGCGGCCGTCAACGCGATCGCCAAACAAGCAGCGATAGTTCGCAGGGTTTTCTTACTCATGGCCCCTTCTCCTTCTCGCCGGCTTTCGCGCCGGGTGCGTTGTGAGCCGCCATTTCCGCCGCCAAAACTTCCATCGCACGACCGATGGGAATGGCCCGAACGCCTGCCTCGCGATTGATCCAGTGATAGCCGCCGATCTGTTGCTGTTGTTCCAGGATCGCGCGGCCCAGCGGAGTCTCGGGACTGCCGCTCGACAAGGTCCGTTCGGAGGTAATCGTTCCCCGTAAATTATAGAACCATGCCTGCAACAAAAGTATGATCAGCAAAACAACCACGGCGCCGAAGGTGCCCACAATGCTCAACAAGGGGATGTTCACCTCGTCGGGCTCAACTTGCGATTCGTGCTGGGGCAGTTGTTCGGACATCGTTCGTGCTCAAATGTTCTCAAAGTGCAGCGACTCGGCCAAACGCGGATCACCGGCCGGCACCAGCGGCGCGCGGCGGAGCAGCCAGACCGTATGGGCCAGAAACAACCCGCCGATGGCAACCGTCCAAGCCAACACCAAGCCAATCGAGGGCCACTCGAGCGGCAGCCACACCTGCTCCATGAATCCCTGTTGCGACGGAACGAGTTGGTAGACCGAGACTTTGGCATCCACGAGCCGGTGCATCGACTCGGGGACGTTCGGTTGATCGGCGACCGAGGGGATCTGCTGGATAAAAAAGTTGGGCATCACTAGCCAGAACACGTCGAGCAGTTGAGCTGCCAACAACCAGGCTGCCCAAAGCGCGAGCAGCTTGGGCGATCGCTTGACATGCCGCGACAACAGCCCGGCCATGGGAATGAAGAGGTGACATGCCAGCAGCACCAGCGACACCACGGCCCAGGGGCCGAGCTGCCGCGGCTGATAGAACTGGGTCTCCTCCGGCATGTTGGCATACCAGATCAACATGTACTGGCTGAAGGCGATATAGCCCCAGAAGACGACGAAGGCGAACAGCAGTTTGCCGAGATCGTGATAGTGCTCTTGATTGACGGCCGGCGCGATTTGGCCATTGCGTTGCAGCCAGATGGTCAGTAGCACGAGCACGGCCAATCCGCCAAGCACGGCGTCGGTGAAGAAATAGACGCCGATCATCGTCGAGAACCAGTGCGGGTTGAGGCTCATTAACAGATCGATGGCCGCCAGGGTCGAGAGCACGGCGAACAGGATCATGCCCAAGGCCGACGCGAGTTCCATGCCGTGACTGAGCCGCAGGTCGCCGATCGCGTCCTGCCGCAGCGATCGACTGCGAAGAAAATAGGTCAGGCCGCCAAGCACGACGAACAGAACGACGAACCGCACGACAAAGGCCGTCGGATTCAAGTAGCTGGCCTTGGCGGCAATCACTGGATCATGTGCCACGGCTTCCGGATGCGACCATTCGTAAAGGGTGTGCAGGCCAAACAACAACGGGATGAAAAGCAGTGCCATCAAGCCGAGATTGCCGGCGATCGCTTCGGCCACTCGCCGCAGCACCACGCTCCAGCCGGCCCGGGCCAGATGGTGCAGCATCACGAAGAATAGCCCGCCCAGTGCAATCAGCAGATAGAACGTGAAGGCCACGAGATAGGAGTGGTACCACACGGCCCGCGCCACCGGCGACAAGTATCCAAGCGACAAGGCCGCTCCGCCGCCGAGGAGCGCCAGCACTAACCCGACGAGAATCATCCGGCGCGCGGCCGATTCGAGTCGCTCGGGGTCGCCGTACGAGTCGGTCGAGGTCGGCTTGGCAGTTGTGTGCATGATTCTCGACACGCTATTTGTACTTGTCGCGCTCGGTCTCGGGCACATCGCTTTCCTTGGCGTTCTGGCTGCGCTGCAAGGCCTTCACATAGGCAACGATCGCCCAGCGGTCGAGCACGGGGATCTGCTTGTCGTAGGCCGGCATGGTGCGAATGCCGTTGGTAATCGTGTTGTAGAGGTGTCCCACCGCCCGGTTGCGAATGTCGTCGGTATGGTAATTGGTCGGTGCGACCCAGGCCGAGGCCGTATTGGCGCCGGCGGCTTGCATCTCGGCCGCACGCCGGGCGACCATGCCGTCGCCATAGCCGCTCAGGCCGTGGCAGGCGGAGCAGAAGATGTTGTAGCGCTCGCGCCCGCGACGCAAGAGGTCCATCGTCACCGGCACGGGGTAGTCGCCCACAAACGCCTCCTTGGCTTCGTTGCCAGCACCCTCTCGCCGCGTGCCGTGCATCAGGCGGTCGAAGGCAGCTTGATCTCCGGCCGCGTAAGGCTGCAGGCGGTTGTCGACCATCCGCGGCAGGGGCGATTCGTTCAAGGGCTGGTTCGGCGCCACTAGATCCACCGGCGATGCGACACCCGGCAGGAGCGGCCGCATCGCCCGATCGTCGGCAAACATCACGTTTTCGCTCTGCGTCTTGAACTTCGGCTGCGAAACCATGTCGAGGATCGGGTGCAGCGGCGGACTGGCCGAAGGCCGGGACCGGCTGAGCGCAATCATCCCGAACGGCACCAGGCCGGCCACGGCGAGAATCAGCAGGATGCCGAAGATGGTTCGTTTCATCGTGAAAAAGTCTTATTCATCAAAAACGTCTTCCACCACGACGCAGTTTGTGCCCGCCAACAGGTTTCGCGTTGGCTTGGAGTGGTATTTCTCATCGTTGGCCTGCACTAGCAGGAAAAATCGGTCGTCGGTCACGCGCCGGAATCGCCGACTGGCGAATGCCGGGAAGTGCAGTCGCGGCAGTCGGATCAACGCCCACAGCCCGAAGAAGGTCATCAGCGCGGCAAACAACACGGTCAGTTCGAACACGATCGGAATGTTGGCCGGCAGGCTCCAAAACGGCTTGCCGCTGAAGATCATTGGATAGCCGCTCAGCGCGCCGGCCTGAGCGGAGACTGTCTGCGGCGAGTTGGTGTACCATTGCAGAATTACGGCCACGGCGGCGCCGACCAGTCCGGCCGCCAACACCATCCAAGGCAAAATGGTCGCCCGAATGCCCATCGCGCGGTCCAAGCCGTGGACCGGAAACGGGCTGAAGCAGTCCCATCGCTTGTAACCGGCGTCGCGGACTTTTTCGGCCGCCTTCAACAGCGCGTCAGAACTGTCGTACTCGGCCAACAAGCCCCAAAGTTTGGGAGCGGGAGGCGTGGGGCGGGCGACGGCAAATGAATCGACATCGCGGGACGCAACGGGGGCCGAATCGGCGACGGAGCCGACCGCCCCCTTGTCCGATGTTCCTATTTCATCCGTTTGCGGCACCGCAGCGTCGTGGCCCTGCCCCGGCTCGTTACTGCCATGTCCATGCGGCAGAATCCCTTTCACCTCCGCCATGGCCACGATCGGCAGGTAGCGGCAGAACAAGAGGAACAACGTGAGGAACAGGCCAAAACTGCCAATGAACGTCACCACCTCGACATAGCTTGGATAGTACGAACCCCAGCTCGACGGCAAGAAGTCGCGGTGCAGGCCGATTACGATGATCACGAATCGCTCGAACCACATGCCGACGTTCACGAGGATGCACACCGTGAACAGAATCCAGACGTTCTGTCGAGCCTTCTTAAACCACAGCACCTGCGGCACCACGGCATTACAGATCAACATCGTCCAGCCGGCCCACCACATTGGCCCAAAGAGCCGGTTGAGGAAGTGGAACTGCTCCCACTGACTGGCGCTGTACCAGGCCATGAAGAATTCGGTCGCATAGGCGTAGGCAACCATCAACGACGTGACCAGGATCACCTTCGCCATGTTGTCGAGGTGCCGCAGGGTGATGAAGTTCTTGAGGCCGAACATTTCGCGGGCAGGAATCGCCAAGGTGACGACCATGGCGAAGCCGCTGAAGATGGCCCCGGCCACGAAGTACGGCGGAAAGACGATCGAGTGCCAGCCGGGCAATTGGGCCACCGCGAAGTCGAAGCTCACCACGCTATGCACCGAGAGGACCAGCGGCGTGGCCAACGCGGCCAACAGCAAATAGGCCTTTTCGTAGACATGCCAATGCCGCTGGCTGCCGCGCCAGCCCAGGCTCAGCACGCCGTAGATGTAATAGCGGAAGCGGCCCGTGGCCCGGTCGCGGAAGGTGGCCAAGTCGGGCACCATGCCCATGTACCAGAACAGCAACGACACGGTGAAGTAGGTGCCCACGGCGAACATGTCCCACAGCAGCGGGCTTAGAAAGCCGGGCCACATGCCCATCTGGTTCGGATACGGAATCATCCAATAGAAGAACCACGGCCGGCCCAGATGGATCGCCGGGAACAAGCCGGCACACATCACGGCGAAAATCGTCATCGCCTCGGCGAAGCGGTTGATGCTGGTGCGCCATTTCTGACGGAACAGGAACAGGATCGCGGAAATCAGCGTCCCGGCATGCCCAATACCGACCCAGAACACGAAGTTGGTGATGTCGAACGCCCAGGCGACCGGGCGATTGAGGTTCCACACGCCGATGCCGGTGAAGAACAGGTACACGATCATCAGGCCCAGCAGACCGAGGGCCAACATGGCGATGCCCAAGGCCGCATACCAAGGCTTGGGCGGATGCCGGGCCTCGGCCACGCCGCAAATGGCTTCGCTGACTTCGTGCAGGCTCGTGCCCGGCTCGCCGAGGATCAGCGTTGCCCGTTGCCGCGGGTCTTCCACCGTGTTATCGATTTCCTGTAAGGCGACTGTCGCCATCGCTTACTTTCTCATTGCTTCGCTTGACTAATTCACCACCGCGGCACAAAGACACACTCTGAAACCACGGATGAACACAGATTAACACGGATACGAATTGGTTCTTGTCTGATCTGTGTCCATCTGTGTTTTTCTGTGGTTACTTCCTTCGTCTCTCCGTGCCCTCCGTGTCTCTGTGGTGTTCCGTAGTGTTCTTCCTACGTGTGATGCTTGTCTGTCTTGTTCGTTTCTTCCAGCCCCGGCGCCGGGTTGCGCACCTTGGCCAAATAGCGCGTTCGCGGCTTGGTGTTCAACTCGGGATTCAACAGGCCGTAGCTCCGCTGTTGGGCGTGCAGCTTCGACACCCGGCTGTTCGGATCGTTCAGGTCGCCAAACACGATCGCCCCGGTCGGGCAGGTCTGTTGGCAGGCCGTCTGAATCTCGCCATCGCGGATCGGCCGGTCGGCCTCGCGTTTGGCGGCGATTCGCGCCTGCTCAATCCGCTGGATGCAGTAGGTGCACTTCTCCATCACTCCCCGCATCCGCACCGTAACGTCGGGATTCTTCTGCATCCGCACCAATTCCGAGATCGGCTGCCGCATCAGGTTGGGCATGTAGAGGTCTTTTAGCGTGCCCGCGTTGTAGTCGAAGTAGTTGAACCGCCGCACCTTGTACGGGCAGTTGTTCGAGCAATACCGCGTGCCGGCACAGCGGTTGTAGGTCATCATGTTGATGCCTTCGGTGCTGTGCGTCGTTGCCGAGAACGGGCAAACCTGCTCGCAGGGAGCCGTCTCGCAATGCATGCAAAACACCGGTTGATGGACGCTTTCGCCCGAGCGCTCCCCGTCGCGGAAGTAGCGGTCGACGCGGAGCCAGTGCATCTCGCGGCCCAGCAGCACCTGCTCGCGGCCGACGATGGGGATGTTGTTTTCCGCCTGGCAGGCCACGACGCAAGCGCCGCAGCCGGTGCAAGCAGTTAGATCGACGGCCATGCCCCAGCGATGGAACGTGTGGGCGGGGGCGTTCGGGGCCACGGGGTCGCGATTGACCGGCGTGCCATCGAGCGGATGCTCTTGAAAGATCGACACCGGGTAGCTCTTTTCGTGGCCCAGCGACGGGTCGTGCTGATACTCGGCGAACGTCCCTTCGTGGATCAGTTCGGGGATCCGCTGGGCGATCGCCCGTTGACCGACCTTGTCGATCACATGATGTTCCTGGACCGTGGCCAGGGCGCAGGTCTTGCCAGTCGGTCGGGCAGCGACGCCGGGCCGCCAGCCCAGGTACTCACTTGTCCGCAACAGGTAGGCGTTCTGGCCGACGCCGTTGCCGATCGCACCGGCGGCCGTGCGTCCGTAGCCCAAGGGGAGTCCGATCACGCCGTCGGCCATGCCCGGCACAATGCAGGTGGGAAACTCGACCTCCGGCGTGTCTTGGGCCTTGAGCGACACCATCTCGTTGTGCTTTAGCCCGATGTTTTCGGCCGTCTTCTCATTCATCCAGGCGGCGTTGCCCCAGGTCATCCGCGTGATCGGATCGGGGAATTCCTGCAGCCAGCCGTTGTTGGCAAACCGGCCGTCATAGACCTTGGCGTCGGGGAAGAAGACGAGGTCGAAGGCTTTGGAATTGGGAAGTGCTCCATTTCCCTTCTGCGGATAGCCGGGGGCTAACAGCCCCCGGTTGGTTTCTTCGGTGGACGATGTTGCTTGCGATGCACCGGGGGCTGTTAGCCCCCGGCTATTGTCGACCTGCTGCTTAGAATCGTCAATCGCAACAACAGCGTTTGGGCCGACAAAAGTGACCGTCTGCTGCGTCCCTTCTACAACTCCCTCGGCCAAGGCCTTCTTCCATTGCCACTCGCTGTACTTGTCGCCCACCAAACTCTTGAAAGTGCGTCGCACGACCGCCAACCCGCCGCCGTCGATCCCTTCCTTGTCATCCGTGAGTCGGGCGAGCACTTCAATCGCACTGCGGCCATCGAACAACGGTTCAATCAGCGGCTGAACAATGCTGACCGTCCCGTCGAAGGTGCGGGCATCGCCCCAAGATTCCAGATAATGAGCTTTTGAGAGGTGCCACTGGCATAGTTGCGAGGTTTCATCGTCGTGCAAGGCTAAGTGGATCGTGTTTTTCACCTTGCTCAGCGATTCGGCGAACTTCAGATTGGCAGGCGTACTGTAAATGGGGTTGCCACCGAGGATCAGCAGGGTTTGAACTTCACCGCTTGCCATCTGCGAGGCAAGCGTGGATAAGACTGGCAAATGACCGCTATTGTCTTTGTCCGCAAGGCCTGATGAGTGGTAGCTGAGGTTTCCGCTCGGACTCTTTAACTGCTTATTTATCCAGTCTGTCAAGTAATCGAGATTCTCGAACAAAACGGACTGTCTTCGATCTCCTACGACGATCGATTGACTTCCGTTTGCCTTCAAATCAGCGATGACCACGTCTAGAAATCGCTTCTGCTCCGCCGTGACTTCGCTCTTTCCATCCGTCAGATTTGTTTCCCCGAGAGCGGCCGCAATATAAGCGGCGCATTTCCCGATATCGCTTGGCCGGACAGCCAGCCGATGGTCGGCGCATGCGCCGGTGATCGTGTAAGTCGACTCAATGACGTAGAGCCGGTTCATCTGACCGCCGTCTGCCCGACTCAACTGACGCCCAGCCGCGAATTCCCGCGAATATTTCACCGCCAAGGGATTGCTACCAAACAAGTCACTGCCCAGCGAGACAACAACCTTCGCCCGGGACAAGTCGGGGGCAGATACCCAGCCCCAAAGAGTCTGGCATTCCTCGGGAACGTGCGGATCGTAGTCGAACCAGACAGATTTCGGCAGCAGCTTCTGAAACCGCTTCCGCATCTCGACGAGGCTGGGCGAAAGCGAGGGTTCGCTGAGCACGGCGATCCCGCGGCCGTCACCGGTGAAGACGCCTTTGGCCCAGCGGAAAAACTCTTCCCAACTGCTCTGGCTGCGGGTGCCATCCGGGTTGCGGTGGATCACGCCCCGGCTGCGGTCCGGGTCGTAGAGTTCGAGGATCGAGGCCTGGGCAAAGACGTCGGCCGCGCCGCGATTGAGTGGATGGCTCGGATTGCCCTCGATCTTGATCGGCCGGCCGTCGTAGCTGGTGACCAACAGCCCTTGGGCGATGCCGCCCCGCTCCATCGCCGTGGCATAGCTCACCGGAGCGCCGGGCGTGCGATTGTTCGGCCGCCGGGCGTAGGGCATCAGCTTTTCCTCGGGCATGCGGATGCAGCCGGTCATGCCGGCCAAGCCCAACGACGCCCCCATCAGCTTTAGGAAGTGCCGACGCGATTGCTCTGCTGCCGAGGTCGCCGGATCGGCGCCAAGTTCGGACGCATCGTGCGGAGGCAAAGAGTCGTCAGTTGGCTTCATCGATGACATGTCACGCAGTCCGTGCTGGCGCGGACGTGATAGTTTTCTTCGAGTTTCTTGCCCAGGTCGGCCCGGGCGCGAGGATTATCGGCCCCCTGCGGCGTCCAATTCATGTTCGTCACCTGGTCCCTTGGCCGCAGGTACGGTTTCGGGTCGCGATGGCATTCCAGGCACCAAGCCATATTCAGCGGCTTCGCCATGTAGACCGTTTCCATCTGCTCGACCGGGCCGTGGCACTCGATGCAGCCGACGCCGACGTTCACATGGGCGCTATGGTTGAAATAGACGTAGTCGGCCATCAGATGCACTTTCTTCCACGGGATGGGCGTCCCCTCGACATAGCTCTGCTGGACCAGCGCCATCCGGGCCGAGTCGGGCAGGATCGTCTTGTGGCAGTTCATGCAGATGTCGGTCGACGGCAAGGCGGCGAAACCGGTCTGCTCGACCGTGGTGTGGCAGTAGCGGCAATCCATGCCCAGCTTGCCGACGTGTACCGCGTGGCTATAAGGCACCGGCTGCTTCGGTTGATAGCCGACGTTCAGCGTGGTGGCGTTGGCCCCGTAGGCCAGCAGCAGGCCGAGATAGACCGGCACGGTCAATAGCCCCAACAGCAGGCCGACCCCGGCCAGGTTCGTCCACTTCGGGAATGTCCAAAGCCGCGGGGCGTCCATGTTGCAAGCCGCACGACAGTAGCAAGCGTTCCGCTACATGACGTTGCGGTTCCGTTAGCTAAGTAACTCTAGAGGGCTTCACGTAATCCTCTAGCTCCGGGTATCCCGGCAGTGCATGTCACTCTCCGTGCCGGGAGAAGACCGCCACAGGGAATCCGCAGAAAAGGGTTACGCTAAGGCGTGGACATTGTACCGTGGTGTCCACAGGTGCTCCAGCCCCAGCAGGCATAATAGGATCGGCTGTCGGCCGCAATTTTCGCCCCTTTTTTCCTGACATACTGTGGCGCCACCACGGCGCGGGTCGCCCCGAAGACTTCCCGAAGCCCAACGGCAATAAACGCCACAAATAATGCGACAAAAAGACGTGGCCGACCGGACGACGTACGTCCCCAAGCTGCCGCGACACGAGCCTCTAGCCCCTAGCCCCTAGCCTCTCGTCCCTAGCCTCGCCTCACTGCTTGACATACGAGTCGAACACCCGGACCTGCTTCCAGTTGGCCTTGTTCTCCTCGATGAACCGCAGGTGCGGCTCGATCGTCTGGTAGGCGTCGTGGGCGGCTTTGTTCGTAAAGACCAGGTGCAGGGCCACGTCGAAGCCGCGGTCGTTGACCGGCCGTTGGAACTCCTCGGCCAGCACCCCAGCGGCAAAGAACACGGTGCCCGGATGACCGGCCAGATATTTCTTGCAGGCGTCGACCAGCGCTTGCTTGGCCGCGGGGGAGTTGTCGTTTAGTACAAAATAGACATTGTGGGCAAGAAGGCAGTTGTCCATCGGGTGCTCCTATCCAGGATTGAATTGCCAGCGTGAGTCGGTCGACCAGCGGGCCTGGCCGCCATTATCCCTGACCGTCGCCAGTGGGCAAGGGCATCGCCGCGCTTGCCCCTGGGAACAGATCGTAAATCCCGCCAGGAAGCCTGGAGGCCGTTTTCAGGAAGAACCGAATCCCGGTCGCTCGCTCGCTCAACCATAATGATCGTCAACGCGCCAGACAAAGGGGGATGCCATGACGGTAAGAATGATCTCGGCGCCGGCCGCCCACGAGCTGATCTGGACCGATCCCGACGTGGTGCTGGTGTGCGCCTACGAGTTAGAGGCCGACTACCAGAAGAACATTTTGGACGGTGCCATCTCGCTCCGCGAGTTCCGCAGGCGCATCGATTCGTTGCCGAAAAACGAGAACGTGGTCTTCTACTGCAACTGTCATGACGACGAGGCGGCCATGGAGCAGGCGCTGGAAGCCGTGTTGCGCGGCTTTACGAACGTGCACGTGCTCCGCGGCGGCGTGCACGCCTGGACCACGGCCGGCTACGGGCTGGCCACGGCTGCGACGTAAGACTGCTGAGCGGCCGTTCGATTTAGCATCGACCAGTCCTTTCTCGGCAATAGTCGTCGACGATGGCCACCGCGGCGACGATCAGCGATACCGCACAGGGGAAAAAGAGCCAGTAGTACCAGTAACGCGGCTCAATGTTGAAAATGATCGTGCTGCCCCACATCGTGATCGCCATGGCCGCAAAGACAGCGAGAATCAAGGACGCTGCCCAGGCAAATAGAAACCGCCCGGGAGCCAACGCCGGCAGACAAGGCACCAATTCTGAATCACCAGCGATCGCCCGACGCCGGAAGACCACCGTGAAGGCCACGACGATCAGGGCTGGAAAGACCGGCTGTCCGCTGCAACAAAGTTTAACGGGGAAGGGCTGGAAGAGTGCGTACACCCATTCTCCCAAAAGGACCCAGAAGTCCCTGCTTCGATGAAAACAAGCCCATACATAATAAGGCAAATCCACCCTGGACACCCATTCGATGAGCGTAGCGATCGCCAGCAGCAACGCCAGCATTCGCGAACCGTGGTAGTACGTGCGACGGTCGCGCGGTGGGCTCTGAGGCGTGTTTTCTACAGGATTACTGGTCGCCGACCAGCGGGCGGCCGCGACCGTGACAACGGTGATCACTGCCAGGAAGGCGGGGATCAGTTGGCCAAGCGGGAATCGGGCGTTGTGCACAAACAGCGGACTGAGAACAGGCAGCCGAACGAAATAGATCTCTCCGATCAATGCGGCCGTCGTCGCCAGACTCCAAGCGAAGAGCCCGCCAAGTACTATTCTCAGCCGGTAAAGGCTTCGGCCGGACACTGCAGCCCCAGCGGCTGGGCCAGCCCGATGCCAACAAGCGTCATGTGAACCAGCGCCGGAACGTCGGCCTCGGCCTTGAGGAGAAAGGCACAAAACACGGCCGCCGCGAGGCAGGACACTACGAGCAGCAGATAGGCAAGCGACCGGCTGAACCACGATTTGTACGACGGTCGGGTTTCTTGTCGCCGCAGCGTGCTACCGAGCGCCATGAGGAGGGCCAGAAACAGGACCGCTTCCCAAAGTTCCTGCGACATCATCCACACGCGCTCTTCAGGCCCTAAGCTGTTGATGACACCGGCCCAAGCAAGTAGTTGCACCAGGAAGTAGAGGGCGATCAGAAACTGGATTGCCATCCGCCAGGCAACCGCGAATCGCCAGCCCCAGCGGACGTCGCTCGAATGGCCGCTATTTGGCCGGCATCGCCAAAGGTCGCCGGCTTCCGTCCATAGCCCGGCCACGATCCAGACACTCAGCGTGGCCAGAACGCCCTGATACCAGTCACGATTCAGCCCGTAGAAGACGAGGCCGAGCACGAGGCTGGCAAGCAGGAGTAGCCACTGGCGCCCGTGCAGTTGCGATAGAATTCCCCCGAGCCGGCTTGGTAACGGCATATCGCGAAGAGATGGGAGCATTGGTATCCGCCCCTGCCGGATTCCTTCCCGGCTTGTTGCCCTGTGAGGGCAGTCTAAACAAAATCACAAGAGATTGAAAGCGGTGCAAAGGACTCGGTCTCGCTGGCCAGTTTCAAGGCAAGCTGCCGTAGCGGCTCAGGCAGCCTCTTTTCGCTCCCAACGGGCGGCGACGACACCCGCGCCACCGAGGATCAGCGCCATGCTTGCGCCATAGATCGGCCAGCCGTAATCCACCCAGCCACCGAAGCAGCACGCCAATCCAAGGCCGCAGGCGGCGAGGATCGGCACGCCGGCGAGCATGATCACCAGCATCGACGACCACACAAGGGCGAACAATGCCGTCGAAAACGGTCGACGGGCTGCAGCCGTCGATGGCAGCGGTTTCCCAAAGAACGAAAAGGCGGTTTGAACTGCCATGAGCATGATCGCCAAGACCAGCGTCCCATTCGGCAGTTCGAAGAGATCGGCCAATCGACAAAGGTATCTCATCCAGCCGAGATGATAACCCGAGCCGTAGAACTGCGGCGCGCAACAAACGAACCACTCCACGGCCACAACACCGCCCAACAACAAGACCAGCCAACGCTGCTGATGATAGAAGCAGGCGGCTTTCGAGAACGGCTCTTTGGCGACCTGTCGCATGCCCGGCGGCATAGACCATCGCCATGCGGCCGCTGTTACCAGAAAGCAGGCCAGTATCCCCGCGAGGACGCCTTGCAGCAGTCCCGGCATTGTTAGATGGGCCGCCAGGAGCGGATTGATCCTTGGAAACTCGACCACGGCGAGGCGGACGGTCAGAACGACCATCGCAACCACGCTCACGGCAAGCGATCCAAGCGACAACGTTCGCCGGCGACGGCCAAGATGCCAACCGGCGGCTAGCAAGCGAAGCGCACCAAGGCTGACAAGGAGACTGGTGACGCCGATCGTGGCCAACAGCAGAAATGCCTGAAGGCGATCTGGATTGCATACCGCAAAGGCTTCGGACGGATAGGGCAATCGCTGTGCGAGGCCAATTCCGGCAATGGTGATGTGGACGAGCCCGAGCACCAAGAGATAATCTCGTAGAAGGATTGCGCAGAGGATTCCAAAAACCATCCAAGCCAGGCTTCGAATGAGAATGTTTTCCGCTGGTGGCCGAGTGAATCTTGACGAACTGGCGATGGCAATCACGTACGAACAGAGCAGCCATGCATCGAGCAAGCGATTCGGGGAAAGGTAATAGAACCACGCGTCGTCATCTTCCTGAAATGCCACAAGCTTGGTTGCCAGAAGCGCCCGAAGAAGAAGGCAAACGATGATCGAACCGGCGATGGCAAGCCGCCAGACGATCGCGAACCACGAGGGCCGCTGTCCTTCGCCCGACGCTTCGCGTGCAACGGAGCGTCTCGAGAAGTCGCCGGCCTGCAACACAAGGCCTGCGACGATCCAAACGGCAATCGCCGCCAAGGCGCCGCGATACCAGGTTCGTTCCAGGTAGGCAAACAGCAGGCCGAGGCCGACGCTCGTGAACAACACGAGCCAGTCACGCAAGGTCAGATGACGACGTCGATCGGTCAGTACTTCGGACGCGGCAGTTCTTGCCATGAGAAAGCCCCTTGTTCAATCAACGCCGTCGCACACGCTACGGCTCTTACTACCATCGAAACAGATGATACGCAAGCATGGACGTGTAGCTTTCGAGCGCCAGGGCGAGCACCGCCAGGACGAGCAGCCAACTCCGCTTGAAGCTACCCAACCAGGTCACGAGTCCCACCAGCAACAGGGTTGCGACTCCCATCGCCGTGAACTCGCGGAAATCATTAGGGTGAAAGGGTAGACCTGCCAACAGGCCCGGCAAAATAAGCCAGAGTTTCAGCCAGAAGAACCTGTAGCCGTCCCACGGGTAGTCGATCAAGAGAATCCAAAGAAACGGAAGGTAGAGCACGCAAACGGCAACCAACAGTGCGGTTGGCCACTGCCGGCCCAAGGAAAGTCGATCTTTTCCTGCCCCCGGTCGCATTTGCATCGCTCCTTTGCCCCTTAGCTCGCCCGGGCTAGCCGCTTCTCCAGAGCCTGGACCGCCCGTTTCCACTCGGCTTGGACGCGGACATGCTCGCTGGCGTCTTCGGTCTCGGGGTCGATCGGCCGCAGTTTTTTGAGCCGGTCTTCGGCGGCCAAAAAATCCTGGATCTCGCGCCAATGGGCCCAAGGCTGAACGCGAACCGAAGCCCCGCGGCCCTCCGCCGTCTGCTTCGCGTCGGGCAGGAACAATGTCTGCTTCGCGCCGTCCGGCCGAGGAGTAATATCAAGCAATTCTCCAGTCGTCGACTTCCAAATCGCGTGCAGTTGGGCGCGGAAATCGATCCGCGATCGCTCGGTGATCGACCAGCCGAGCACGGAGCTGCCGCCGAACTGGGCCACCAGTCGGGCGACGTTCCCCAGCGAGTCGCCCGGCACACTGCCGTCGGTCGGCTGGACCGCCACGAACATCGGCTGCCCCTCGGGCACGATGCTACAGCAGAATTCTTGGACCTTGGCGGAGATTTCGGTCGGCGTGGCTTCGCGGGGCAGTGTCATTGGTGTTTCCTTCGCAACGGTGGGTCGAAAGGCAGTCGACGGTCCGGTTCTCGCATCGGCTGTAGACACCCTTTATTCTAGCATCGGGAACGGACACATGGAACGCGCGGCGGGTGCCGGTTTGCGCGACGCCTTACTGGGCCCGTAACGACCCCTCCGGACGCCAAACGCGCGCCTTCACAGTGATCATCAGGTCCTTCGGCGGCGTCGCTTGGTCCGATCTCGCTTCTTCAGCACTCGGGGCAACGCCTCGAATTCCGCCCAGGACGATCGTGCTGCCGTCGGGCATGATCACATCGCTGGAGAGCGACCGCGGCGTTCCGGCGGCTTGCGATTCCACACCCAATTCCAAGCGAATCGCATTGCCGGTCGTTACGAACGGACGCAGCCGCAGTTGCGTACCCGTGAGGTGGATTTCCCCCCGCTGCTTGTCGAGAATGAGCATCCGAGGCCGTGCAATAGTTGTCATCATGGCAACTTTCTCGATGTCGCGATCGAAACTTGCGACGACGCTGTCCGGGATAAAACTCAAGACCAGTTGAACGTGGTGAGTCTCTGCGTCGGCCTGGGCGTTGGCTGCGTCGGTCAACACCTTTAAGCTCGCCTTCGCACCGAGGACCTGTTTCAACAACGAGGCGGGAGAGGTCACCGCAGGGGCTTGGTACGAGTCGAGACGCAGGATCACAGCTTCGATCAAGACCTGCGGCGCCGGCGGGGCCTTTGGCCGAACGGGCGTCGCCCCGGTGGATTGCTGCGATCGCGTCGGCGGAGCCGTTTGGTCCTCGGCTGCGCGGGCCACTTCGCCTAGTGCCGGGATGCCCCACAGCAAACCGGCCATCACCATCCAACAGGAAAATCTCCGCATGGCAATCTCCCGGGCTGTAAACCAGGCGAGGTAAGAGAAGCGGGATGATAGGCTGCTATTGCCGACCGAGCAAGAGCATTCATTCATACCGACGTAGCTAATGCCCGCAGTTCGTCGTCAAACGCGGTCATTTCAGTCTACTTCCCCGACGGCCTGTATCGCAATCCGCTCACGCGGTAATCGCGGCAGGAGGGCTCTTGGCACCAGATAGCAGTGAAAGCCGCGACCCACTACAATCGTAGGGAAGCGGCAAAGTCGGCACTCCGACGTTGGTTATTCGCTGCTGCCGACGGTTTTTTCTATGGGGGCGTGTCGATGAGCGATGAATTAAGTCGCTCCGAGGAGCTTGCGCAGCGGCGACCGTATAGGTGCGTACGATTCGGCCGTGTTGCCAGCTTTGTCCTTGGCGCCAACGGATGCGCCGGCTTTGATTAACGTGACGGCGGCTTGATACAGCCCCATTCCTGCAACCAACATCAGTGCTGTAGTTTGATCTGTTGGCTGGCAATCATTCACGGACACGCCGGCCTTGATCAATTCACGAAACGTCTGCGCAAGTTCTCTGTCGAAGGTAGAGTCGATTTTAATCGTCTTGGGCCAGGCAGCAGTCGTGCGACTCCTGATGCTGGCGGTAATAGACAAGAGTGCTCCCCGCCCAAGATTGTCTACTATCGTTAGCGTAGCCCCAGCCTGCACTAGACAGCGAAAGACCTCACGATTGACGGCACTCATTAGTGGTGTACAGCCAAACTGATCACGATGATTTACATCGGCACCGGCCTTCAGTAACAACCTGCATACGTTACGGTTCGCTGCACAGGCGAGCGGGCCAACACCATCGTAGGACGTGGCATTGGGATTAGCGCCGGCAGCGAGTAACATTTGAACGATTGTCGCGTGGCCGCCTTTTGAAGCGGCATGGATGGCGCAGCATCCGTGCGAGCCGATTGTGCTTAGATTTACGTCGACTCCCTTGGCCAGCAACCGATTTACGGTTGCTGACTGTCCCATCAGGCACGCATGCGTCAGACGATGGACAGCCTCGGTTTCCTCCCTTGGACGCCTCTCGCCATCTTGCAGATAGCGCAGCGCCAATTCGTGATGCTTCCGATTTGTAACCGTTTTGAGATATTGAAAGACCTCCTCGCGGCCGAAACGTCCTGCACAATGTAATGCAGTGCCTTGCGGCCCGACCCGGTCTGGATCGGCACCATGCTTAACCATGAACCTCGTGAGGTCCAAATTGCCCGCAATCGCTACCTGCTGGAGGAGAGTCATTGAATTGCCAGACTCAGGGTAAAGATCATGCACATTTACCCATCCCTCTTGAATAAGCCGTTTAGCCTCTTTTGTCTGGCCTTCTCCAATAGCAACAAGAAAGATGAACTTTGGATCGTTGAGATCACCAATGGCACTGCTCTTAAGTCTGCCAATGGTTTGCTTCTCCCATTTGCTGAGAGTTCGTCGTTTGTTTTTTTGCTTCCCCATATGCGTGACAGTGTACCAAGAACAGGCGCGCATTTCCTGAGGTCGACGAAACGAACAAAGCCACTTGCGACGCATGCCGCAAGTGGCTTTGTTCAGTGGAGGCGGCGGGGATCGAACCCGCGTCCCGCGACATCTCCATGTAAGCTTCTACGAGCGTAGTCGGATGATTTACGCCTTCGCCGCCTGTGTCCCCAACCGACGGGGTGCCACGGCAGCTAGCGGGCAGCGTTTTTTAATCTCGGGCGTGGCCCACGGCGACCCGAAACGATCCGGATTTGCGGCCGGCAGTCAGACCTCTCCGGCGAAGGTCCTCAGCCGGGGCAACCTATCTCTAGGCGGCCATTGCGAGATTATTCTCGGCAATTAAGTTTTTTTGGTCGGCTTTTAACGTGGCCTGCTGACCAACCACGGCGCGCCACCTACACTTCGACTGCCCGGTCGAATCCAATTCGCCCCCGTTTGCAGAACGCCCCGAGTCATCGCTAAGACCCGGGCAACTGCCAAGGCAAACCAGACCAAACGGTCTGTCGATCATCCATCATTATAGCCCGATGGGGGACGGGAGGCGAGGGGCGGGCACCCGGGACGAAGGACGAACGAGTTAAACCGGTTGGAAATAGCGGCCAAAAATAGCATCCGCGATCGTTTGGTAATCCTTACTTCGCTTCGCGAGGCCTGACGACTTTCAGACCGCAGTGTCTTTCCAACGGGTCGAAATCACGGTCCCGATGCAACAGCGGTACGTCATGTTGCAACGACACGGCCGCGATCAGGCAATCGGCCGCCTGGCGAATCGTGATGCCGCGCCGCCGCAGCGAACGGTAGAGGTCTGCCGCGGCGATGAACGTCGCGCGCTGCATCGGCAGGAACAAGAACCGCTCAAAATGCTTCAGCGTCTTGCGATACTGGGTCTCGTCGCGAATTCCCTGCAGAACCTCGGTCAGGACAATGCCACAGGTGCAAATGTCTTCCCCTTCGGCGAGCAAACGCTCTAACTCGGCAACAACGGCAAGGGACCGACCGGCAAAGAAATCGATCCAAACAGTGGTGTCGACCAACACCATCGTTTCAGCCTCGCTTCTGTCGCCACCCCGTGAGGTCGCCCTCCCAGCGAACGGCCCCTTTGAGTTCCAAAACCTTCTTCTGCCGCTTCCGCCGCAGCAACTCTTCGAGGGCGTGCTGGATCAGGGCCCGACGGGTTTTGATGCCGGTCGCCTGCTGGCACTTGGCCACCAGTTCGTCGTCGAGCACGATATTCGTACGGCTCATGGGATCGCCTTCTATACACACTGTATGCCGCTTGAGTGTGTACGTCAAGCAGCCTTCGGACTCGCACTAGTCGAGCATGGCGGCTAGCTACCTTCTGCGGTCTTAGCTTGTCTCTGCTTTGCGGAAGCTGACTACGCAAAGGGAGCCATCGAAAAGGAAGTTGACGCGATCGGCTCGGAGAAATCAGTAAGCAAGCCGCGCACACTGCATTACGATGTTGTCGTATTCGTCGAGGATCCTAATCCGCTTCAGCTGATCGACACGCCCGCCATTCTCGGATTGTGCAAGTAGGAGGAAGTGAAATCTCCACAGCCGATGTGCCGATTTCCAAGTACCTTTTGTCCAGCAGCCGATAGAGAACGTGAAGATTTTTGCCGAAGCCGGCGAGGCGAACGTCGGCTGGAACGTAATCCCTCGTCCCGAACTCCTACGTCCCACCACTCACCACTAGCCCCTAATCCCTACAAGGCTACTTCACATTCATCTCGCAGCTCAGCCCGCCGGCGGCCGGCAAGTAGGCGTGGCGGACATAGTCGGCCACCATGCGATCGGCACTGAACCGCCAGGCCAGCGAACTGATCGAATTCATCATTCGCTTGACCCAATGACGCGGCAGGCCGTCGATGTCCCGGTCGTAGTACAGCGGGATCACCTCTTCGGTGAGTGTCCGATGCAGGTCGGCGGCGTCGCGGGCGTCGGTCACTCGATCGTCGACGTGGGCGGTGCCCTTGCCGATCGCGAAGCCGTTGCTGCCGTCATAGGCTTCGGCCCACCAACCGTCGAGAATCGACAGATTCAGCGCGCCGTTGAGGACGGCCTTCTGGCCGCTCGTGCCCGAGGCCTCCAGTGGTCGCCGCGGATTGTTCAACCACACGTCGACGCCCTGGATCATGTGCCGACAGACGTTGATGTCGTAGTCCTCAATAAAGGCGATCTTGCCGGCGAACCGCGGATCATGGCGGAGATTGGCGATCCGCTGGATCAACTGCTTGCCGGGCTCGTCAGCCGGATGGGCCTTACCGGCGAAAATGAACTGTACCGGCCGCTCGGGGTCGTTGATCATGGCCGACAACCGATCGGGATCGTTCAGCAGCATGGTCGCCCGCTTGTAGGTAGCGAACCGGCGAGCGAAACCGATCGTCAGCACGTTCGGATCGAGAATGTTGCGAGCTGCCTCGACGACTTCGTCGCTCTCGCCGCGGCGGCGGCACTGGCGGCTCACCCGGCGGCGAACAAACGCCAAGAGCAGGTTCTTCAAGGCGTAGTGCGTCTCCCACAGCTCGCCCGGATCGACTTCGTGGATCACCTGCCAGACATCCGGTTCGCCCATCCGGTGCATCCAGTTGGCGGGGAAGTAGCGATCATAGAGTTGCTGCATCTGCCAGGCCAGCCAACTCTGGATGTGCACGCCGTTGGTGATGTGGCCGATCGGAATTTCTTCCTCGACCCGCCAGGGCCAAAGATGCGCCCACATCCGGCGGGTAACGTGGCCGTGCAAATTGCTGACGGCATTCGCCCGCCGCGAAAGCTTCAGGCCGAGCACGGTCATGCAGAAGGTTTCGTGCTCGTTTTGCGGCTCGACGCGGCCGAGGCCCATCAACTGCTCGGTCGAGATGCCCAACTCATCGCGGAGCGGCCCAAGGTGCTCCTCGATCAGATTGCGATCGAAGCGGTCGTGGCCGGCGGGCACCGGGGTGTGCGTGGTGAAGACGGTTCGCTGGGCCACTTCGCGCAGCGCGGCATCGAAGTTCAGCCCATCGTCCTTCATGTAGGTGCGAATGGCTTCCAGGGTGGCGAAGGCGCTGTGGCCTTCGTTCAAGTGGTAGACGCCCGGCGCGATGCCCAACGCCTTGAGGGCTCGCATCCCGCCGACGCCGGCGACCAGTTCCTGGCGGACGCGGGTGCGATTGTCACCGCCATAGAGCCGCGAGGTCAAGTCGCGATCTTCCGGACTGTTGCTCGGCACGTCGCAGTCCAGCAAATACAGCCGGACCCGACCGACGTGCATCAGCCAGACCTTGGCCAGCAGCTTGCCGGTGCGGGTGTCGATGCGTACGGTGATCGGCTTGCCGTCGGCGCCCAGCGCCGGCTCCATCGGCAGGTTCTCGACCTTGGTGTCGAGGTATTCTTCGTTCTGCCAACCGTTGATATCGAGGTGTTGCTTGAAATAGCCCTGGTCGTAGAACAAGCCGATGGCCACCAAGGGCACGCCAAGTCCGCTGGCCGACTTGATATGGTCGCCCGAGAGCACGCCCAGACCGCCGGAATAGATCGGCACGGCCTCGTGCACGCCGAACTCGAGCGAGAAATAGGCGACCGGCTTCGAGCCCAGCACGCCGGCGTGCGTCCGACCCCAACGCGGCACTTCCGACATGTATTCCTTCAGGCGACGATAGGCCTGGTTGATGCGGCTATGCAGCACCAGTTCCGAGGCCCGCATCTCGAGCCGCTCCGGCGTAAACTCGGACAGCAGGGCGATCGGGTTGTGGTCCAGTTGCCGCCAGCGAATGGGGTCGAGGTCGCGAAACAGGTTGATCACGTCGGCGTGCCAGCTCCACCAGAGATTGCGGGCCAGCGCGACGCATTTCTCGTATTGCGTCTCGGCGGTAAGTCCAAATGCGGACGAGGCTTCGGGAAGACGGGCGGGGGGCGCTTCGACCTGAGTCATACAGACCTGCTGCTGCCAAGAAATCGGGTTGGGGATACAGAAAGCCCATTATATCGGGGTCCGGTTTGAGTGGCGACCCCGGTTCGACCTGGGGCTTGTGGGCTGCCGAGGCACGAAAGCGGTTGCCAGACGGTCTCGTCTACCTTAAGTTACCCAAACCGAAATTTCGTTAGCCGCCCGGGAGGCGGGATCCTTGAGGGAGTCACAACTATGACGTATCGAACATCGGTCCAAAGGACGGGTCGCCTCCAGTTCCTATTTCTGTCGGCATCTGTCGCCCTGCTCATTGGCCCCCCGCAATGCCTATATGCTGGGGCAACGGTCTTCAACGTTAAGGATTATGGTGCGACCGGCAAAAAGACGGACGATGCCACGGCGGCGATCCAGAAGGCCATCGACGCTTGCGCCGCGGCGGGCGGAGGCACCGTCTACCTGCCGCCAGGCGACTACACCTCGGCGATGTTGCACCTCCGCAGCCGATTGCGGTTCGAGATCGAAGCGGGCGCCACGCTCTTCGTTTCGCAGGACCCCAAGGTCTGGGATCGGCCGGGCATGAAAGCCTTGTTCTTCGGCAAAGACATTGAGAACGTCTCCCTGGTGGGCCGTGGCACCGTCGATGGACAGGCGCAGTTCGAATGGAAGGCCGGGGAACTGGAAACGGTCGGCGACCACAATCAACGAATGCTGGCGCTGGGACCCTTGCCCAAGCGACCCTTTTCCAAAGGCTTCCCGAATCCGCCCGTGACGCCCTTTTTGGTCTGGATCGGCGGGTCAAAGGACATTGAAATTCGTGGGCTGAAGTTCATCAACGCCTCCGTCTGGACGTTCGACCTTTTCGACTGCGAGCGGATCGTGCTCGACGGCCTGTACGTTCGCACGAGCCTGAAAGCGGGCGCCTATTGCGACGGCATCGACCTCGACAGTTGCCGTGATGCTTCCATCTCGAACTGTACGATCGAAACCGGCGACGACTGCATTGCTCTGTCGTCAGGCAGCGGTAGCGAGGCCAAGCCGTGCGAGAACATCACCGTGACCAATTGCCGGTTGGCGTCTTCGTCGGCCGGCGTGAAATTCAGCGAGTACAACCGGGCCGGGATCCGACGCGTCGTGGTCAGCAACACGGTGTTCTCGGATGTCAACCGCGGCATCGCGATCTTCAACGCAGCGGGAGGCGACGTCAGCGATGTCGTCTTCAGCAACCTGACGATCAATTGCCGCCGCAAGGAGTGGTATTGGGCCGGCGACGGCCAGCCGTTCCATTTCGTGATCTTTCCAGCCAATTACCTCGGCCAACCATCGACCGATGGCAAGCCGCTTCCAGTCAGCACAATTCGCAACGTCGTCGTTCATAATGTGATCGCCCGGGGAATGGGATCTTCGGAGTTGTACGGGCTTCCCGAGAGTCGTCTCGAAGGTCTCACCTTCGACAACGTGCGACTGTTTGTGTCGGCCGATCCCAAGGCCCCGTTTGATAAGGCCGAACATGCCATGCAAGTTCGTTGGGCCAAGAACCTGAAAGTCAAGGACATGGAAGTCGTCTGGGAGAAGCCGGCCCTCGACGCCTGGAAGTCGGCCTTGGCGCTGGAGAACGTCGACGGCGCGGTGATCGACGCGTTTGACGGTCGCGCCGCATGGCCGGAGAGAGAGCTGCCGACGCTGCTGTTGAACAATGTCGCGAACGCCACGATCCGCAATTCCCGTGCGCTCGACGGCACCAAGGTCTTCCTTAAGGTCGTCGGACAGGGGAGTCGAAACATTCTGTTGCAGGGCAACGATCTGCGTCGGGCCACCACGCCTTACCAACTGGATGGCGGAGCAGCGGAAGGGATCGTCGAGGCGTACCACAACGTGCCTTGAGGGTGCGTGGCAATCACGGCATGAACGCTGGCAAGGTCTAAGGCTCTCAAGCCATAGCCACTGCCGGATGCTACCAATCAGACGCTACGAAACGGGAGCCATCTTATGGCCTACTGCCCAAAATGCGCTGCTGAAATGGAATATCGTGAGACGGTCTGTCCGCAGTGCGGTTACGACTTTCCCGCCGAGCCGGTTAAGAGTCTCCGCCGCACCGGCATCGCTTACTCGGTCTGGGCCGACGTGGCGTTAATGGTTGGCGGCGTGGCAAGTGGGCTCACCTGCGTGTTGGACTTGCTGGTAGGCATTGGTCTGCTCGTCCAACGGCAGTACTTCGAAGCCCTGATCGTCTGCCCGCTAGTATTCTTCCTCAGCTTGGCAATGCTGGTCGTCTTCTTGCGTGTTCAAAAGCTGTAGCAGCTTGCTCCGACGTCTCGAGCTTCTCAGTCTTCCGTTCTCCGTGGCCAGTGAACGGCCGACCTTGTGACAATTTTCATTTTTCATTCTGCAATTTGCATTCTGCATTCGCCCCCCGACCGCTTTCCCTGCGCTCCAGCATCTTCCGAATGCCGGCTAACGGCAGCGCCGCGCTGACGGTGTAGTCGGCCACCCCGCGCGTTTCACCGATCGTCCACTCGTGAATCCCGTGCTGGCGGAACTCGGCCACCATTTCGAGCGCGGTGCGGTCGGCCAGTTTCGGATCCACGAGGTCCAGCGTATAGACAAACCAGCCGACCGGCGTCGCCCAAAACGCGCCGTTCTGATAGAGGTCCTTGCGACAGGCCTGCTCCCAGTACACGCCCGGCGGCAGGTGCCGCACTTGGCCGCGGTAGACCAGCCCGTCATAGTGCCGCTGAAAGTATCTGGCCACCGCCAGGGACTGCTCGCGTGTGGCCACGTCCAAACACACGGCGAACGCAGAGCCCCACACGTCCGGCTCGCGGCACTTCAGCGTTGCCGCCCGAAATAGGCCGATGTTCGCGTCCCAAAACACCTCGCGAACGCTCTTGGCGACGTTGTTGGCCGTCGCCCGCCACTTCCCTGCCTCCTCAGCTTGGCCAACTGCGTCGAGCAGATCGGCCAATTGCCGCGACGCCTGGACACACAGCAGCGAGCAGAACAGTACGTCCCCCTGCTTACGCACCGTATCGGTGAATCCGTAGGGGCAACGATCGTGGCCGCCCGGCTTGATCCACACCAGCCCATTGTCCGGGTCGCGCGGCACCGCTTGCATCGCCTTCACGAGCCGGTCGACGGTCTGGCTTACTAATTCCCGATCGCCCGTTTGCTGCCACGCATGCCAGACAACGCTCACCGTGAACGGCGACCCGTCGGCCACGGGGTTCTCGCCCAGCGAACCCAGCCCCGGCTTATAGATCGGCGTGCCGTCGAACTTCACACAGTCCACGCCGGCCCCGTCTGCCCGCTGCGATCGCACAAAAAGCAAGGCTGCCTCACGCAGTTCCTGCTTGGAGAAAACCTCTCGGCAACCTTCGAGCATGTAGGCGAAGTCGCGGAGCCAGAAGGCGTCGTAATGGGCGCCGACTTGCGGCGGGAAGGCGGCCGTCCCGTCGCCCATCGTCCGCCGACTCGCGCGGACCATCTCGCCGGCCTTCTGCTCGAGCCAGACGGTGGCCTCGATCACCGATTCCTTCGGCTCGTCGTTCGGCCCAGCGACAGCCATGCCGCTCCACGAAATCAGAATCGCGAGGATGGGGAAACAAGCCGCCAATCGAAACGGCCGAGGAAAGTGGGGCATAGGAAAGCGGTGGCAGGTCCAGTTTGACTTCGGGGTGGAGCCAAATCCCATATCCTAACTCCAAAATCCTACATCGCCGCTCGCCCCTAGCCGCCGGCTGCCCGTCGGGCGGCCCACTGCTTCTCCATCGCCAAGCCCATTGCCTGCTCGGCCTCGGGAATGCGTCCCGCTCGCTGGGCGATCAAGCTTAGGGCCATGTAGCTGAAGGGATCGTCGGGCTCAAGCTCGCAAACCTTCTTGGCCTGCTCGAGGGCCTCCTCGGGTCGCCCCAATTTGCCATAAAAAACTGCCAGGGCCGAATGGGTCAGCGCGTGGTCCGGCTGGTCAACGACAATCGCCTCCAGCTTCGCTACCGCTTCCTCCAGTTTGCCTGCCTGCTGCAAATTAATCGCCTCGTCGTAGCGTTGGTCGACGGTCGCCATGGAACATATTCTCCAGTTAAGCCAGCGAAAATGGGATAGGGCTAGTCTATCCCATCGCAAACGGTTGTGAAAGCCGCCGCAAACGGCACCCCGCCATCGAGTTGCGACACGCATTTCCTTCTCCGCTCCGCGGTCGACAGTCGCCAGGAAATCCGTAGTAACCGCCTAACGGGCAAGGCCGGAACAACCGATAAAGTCTATCGGTCCTGGCAACTTCCCGGTTTGCCCAACTTTTGAACTCCCAAACGGTCTCCGTAGATCACGCCAACCCGGGAAAAACCGCTGACGGACTTCCAGACTACACCATGGCGTTTCGCCCCTACTACTGAGGTGCCTTCGTGAGCATTCATCCCACGGCCGTCGTTAGTTCGTCGGCCCGGCTCGGTTCCAACGTCACCATCGGCCCCTTTTCCATCGTCGAAGACAACACGGTCATCGGTTCGGGATGTACGCTCGAAAGCCACGTCATCATCAAGTCGGGCACCACTTTGGGTGACGACAATCGCGTTTTTGACGGCGCGATTCTTGGCGGTCTGCCCCAGCACGTCCATATTCCCGAGCAGCCCGGCCGCGTGATGATCGGCAATGGAAACACGATCCGCGAAAACGTCACGATCCATCGCGCCCTGGTGACCGAACACGCCACCATCATCGGGGACAACTGCCTGTTGATGGTCGGCTCCCATGTCGCCCATGACTGCCATGTCGGCAACCATGTGATCGTGACCAACAACGCGTTGCTGGCCGGGCACGTCCACGTCGACGACCGCGCCTACATCTCGGGCGCCGCGGGCATCCACCAGTTCTGTCGCGTTGGCACCCTGGCGATGGTCGGCGGCCAAGCCCACCTCGTCCAAGACGTCCCGCCCTATGTCACCGTCGACGGTCTGAGCAGCCTCGTCGTCGGCCTGAACAAGATCGGTCTGAAACGGGCAGGCCACGATCAGGCCACCATTCATGACTTGATGGCCGCCTACCGCATCATCTATCGCAGCGGTCTTCGCTGGGCAGAAGTGCTGGAACAACTCCGCACCCGCTTCCCCACCGGGCCGGCCGCCTTGTTCTACGAATTCCTCTCCACCACCGCCCGCGGCATCGTCTCCGAACGTCGCACGCCGCCGGGCGCCACCATCAAGCTCCGGGACACGGTCGTCGCCGAACCACAACAACCGCAAGTCCGCGTGAAGTTCGGCTAGGCGTTGTGGTTAGTGGTTAGTGGTTAGTGGCGAGGCGGATTCTTGTGCCGTTCCCTTCTCCCATTAGGTGAGGGCGCTTCGGCTACAATTGAAGTGCCCTGTTTAACCGCAGACGGCACGTCGCGCCAATCTGCAATTTGTATTCCTCGGCCCGCTCTTCCTGAACCCGGGCCACCGTCGCTCGACCGTCTGCAATCGAGTCTGAATCGGACCTCAATTTTTTCTCACACCGCTCCAGCAACTCAGCAAGCTCGGTGATCCCCCCGTTCCCAATGGCCTGCGCATGGTTGCCGTCGGGAAATGAATTGGCACCTCCGAAGTGGGCGATGCCGTCGCGTCTGGAAATGGAATTGGCCTAAGTCCCTTCATGCGTTCGTCCTTCGTCAGCCAAAAACTCCTCATCGAGCTGCCAATAGCCCGGGGAACGCCTACTGTTCGCACCGCAACTACTGTTATAACGCTTGCCAGCGGCGATGAAAACTTCTGGCAACCCTCCTCGCCGTTCGGCTCGACAGAGTGCTTTCCCTTAGGCAACCGGCGGTGAAAAACCATGGTTTTCCGTGGATCCTGGGCCCATTTGCGTTACACAGGCCGCTTGCCAGCAAGTGCCCATCGCATTAGGCTGAGCGGCCAGAGTCCAGCCGGGAGGATCCGAGGGCAGTTTGATACGACTTGTCCGAGCAATGCCATGAGCCGAAATCGCTCGACTAGCAGTCACCGTGATGGTCAAGCAGTGTCATCCATGAGGTAACGAACGACGGGAGCATATCATGAACACGTTACTGATTCGTTGCTCTTTGTTGGCAGTCTTCTCTTCTCTTGCCACGGCGCTGCTTGCCGAAGAGGTGGCGTCGCATGATGTTCGTGCCTGGAAAGACACGCTCACCATCCCGACCTACCTGGTCGATCCGCCCAACCCGATGCCGCGATTCTATGAAGGCCGGTCGCACCAGGGCGTCCAGCGTCACATCTATCCCTACCCGATGAACGACGGCCTCACAACCACCAAGCAAGACCGCACGTATCCGATCGTCTACGTCGAGAACGATTACATCAAGTTGGGCATCATGCCGGCCCTGGGCGGCCGCATCTTCTCGGCCGAAGACAAGACCAACCACTACGATTTCTTCTACCGGCAGCACGTAATCAAGCCCTCGTTAATCGGCATGGTTGGCTACTGGATCTCCGGCAGCATGGCTTGGGGCTTTCCCCACCATCACGGCCCGAACACCGTCAAGCCGATGGACTACCGGGTCGAGAAAAACGACGACGGCAGTCAGACCATCTGGATTGCCGATTTCGATCAGCGATCGCGGATGCGAATCCTCGTCGGCTATACCGTCTTTCCCCGCTCCTCGATCGTCGAAATGACCATTCGGCCGATGAATTGCACGCCCATCGTGAACTCGTTCCTCTTCTGGGCGAATCCGTCGGTCCACGCCGATGCCAGCTACGAAGTGATCTTTCCGCCGTCGGTCAAGTACGTCACGCAGCACGCCAAGCACGAGATGACAAGCTGGCCCGTGGCCGATCGACGATTCAACAGCTTTGACTACGCCGGCGTGCCGATCAATCTCTGGAAAAATGTCGGCGTGCCCTCCTCGTTTTTCGCCTGGGAAGCCCAAGAAGACTTTTTCGGCGGTTATAGTCATGCCAAACAAGCGGGCACGGTCTGGCTTGGAAACCATCATGTTTGTCCCGGGATGAAGTATTGGGCTTGGGGAAACAACCCCGGTGGCGACAAGGCCAACGCCGCCTTGACCGACGCGGACGGTCATTACATCGAATTGATGGCGGGCGCTTTTACCGACAATCAGCCCGACTACAGTTGGCTGCAGCCGTATGAGAGCAAGGATGTGAAGATGGTGTGGTATCCGATTCGCAACCTTGGCGGCGTGAAATGCGCGAACGAGCATGCGGCCGCGAACCTGGAGATTAAGCCCGACAAATCCGCTTCGATCAGGATCAACACCACCCGGCCGCAACGCCAGGCGCGAGTAATCCTGCAGTCGAAGGGCAAATTGCTGCTGGAAGAACTGGTGGAGATTGCTCCCGACCGCCCCTATGCTCGCGAGATGGCTTTGCCATCGTCTGCCGGCAATGAACTGCGGTTGTCGTTGGTGGCGGCCGACGGCGCCGAATTGCTCTGCTACGAGACCGCCACAGCCGATCAATCCAAAGAAAAGATGCCGCCGCCGTTGGAAGCCCCGCTGCCGCCCGAAAAGATCAAGACCGTCGAGGAACTCTATCTTACCGGATTACGGCTCAATCAGTTCTTCAATGCCTGGCTCGACCCTTCGCCCTATTTCAATGAGGCGCTGAAGCGTGATCCGGGCGATTACCGCGTGAACACGCAATTGGGCATTCTGTACCTGCAGCGAAAGATGTGGCCGCAGGCCAAAGAAAGACTGCAAACGGCCGTCGATCGCATCACGGCTCGCTACACCCGCGCCCGCGACGGCGAGGCACACTACTACCTGGGGTTGGCCCTCCGCGCCCAGGGCAAACTCGATCCGGCCTACGACCAGTTCTATCGGGCGTCGTGGAGTTATGCCTGGCACACCGCCGCGATGATGCAGTTGGCGGAGATCGATTGTCTGCGCGGCAAGTACATCACGGCGCTGGACCACGTCCGCCGGGCGATTGCCACCGATGGCCGGAACCTCAAGGCCCTCCATTTAGAGGCCTACGCGCTGAGAAAGCTCGGGCGGCTACCCGAGGCCGAGCAAAAGGCGCGTTTGGCGGCCGAAAGGAACCTGCTCGACCACCGCTCGCGCAACGAATTGTGGTTGACGCTTTCGGCGGTCGGACAAACGGCCGAAGCCGAGAAAGTGATCAAAGACCTGAACACAATCATGCGCGACGACGTGCAGACGTATCTCGAATTGGCCACCGACTACCTGGCCTTGGGCGGCTACCGCGAGGCAAGCGACGTGCTCCTTCGACGCGAACAAGCGAAAGACGCGTATCCGATGGTGTACTACCTGTTGGGCGATTGCTGGTCCAAACAGGGAAACGCCGACAAGGCTCTCGACTGTTTTCGCCGCGCGAGCGAAATGCCCTTTGCTTGGTGCTTTCCCTCTCGAACGGAGGAAATGGTCGCCCTGCGCGAAGCCATCCGCGTCAATCCCAAGGACGCCAAGGCGTGGTACTATCTCGGCAATCTGCTCTACGAGTTACAGCCGCCGCAGGCGATCGAGGCCTGGGAGAATTCCCGCGACATCGACGCGAATTTCTATGTCGTACATCGAAACCTGGGGTTGGCCTACGAAGAGATTCAGCATAACACGGCCAAAGCGGTCGAGAGCATGGAAAAGGCCATGGCGTGCAATAGCGGCGACCCGCGGTTGCTCTACGAACTGGACGTGCTTTACGAGCGAAACAAGGTAGCGCCCGAAAAACGCTATGCGATGCTTCGGGCAAATCACCAGACCGTGGCTCGGCGATCGGAGACGCTGTTGCGGGAGGCAATCGTGGCCGTCCGCATGGGGCAGTACGACGACGCCCTGAATATCCTGCAGAAAAACTTCTTTCCCCAATGGGAAGGCGATCGCGAACTGCAGGATGCGTTCCAGGACGCCTACGTGCTTCGCGGTTTGAAATCCTTCGACCGCGGCGACTATCAAAAGGCCTTGGCCGATTATCAGGCAGCGCTTAGCTATCCAATGGAACGGTGGGGCCGCTCCCGCATCGCCCAGTTCGAGTATCTCATCGGCACCGCGTACGATGCCTTGGGCAAGGCCGATCTGGCAAAGATCCACTATCAGAAAGCGGTCGACACGCCGGTGACCGACGGCGATCGACAGTACGCCTATTATCAAGGCGAAGCTTGGAAGAAACTCAAACGCGAGGGGGAGGCCAACAAAATTTTCGCCGATCTGCTGGCCACCGCCCAAAGGGAGGCCGACAGCAATTTCTTCCGCCAGTTTGAAGGCCGTCGAACGCCCGACGCAGAGAAAGCCGCTCGCCATTACCTGGCCGGCTTGGCTCTGTTCGGGCTCCAGCGCCCCGGCGAGGCCCAGGCGGAGTGGCGGCAGGCCCTCTCCCTCGATCCCAGTCAAGTCTGGGCCAGTTGGTATCTGGCGAAACTCGAAAAGTAAGCCGGCCGACTGCCTGCGCGAATGGAGCGGAGTAAGTCGCGGCAAATTCGCTACTGACGACGGCGGGAGACGCGTATAGAATGGCGGGTAGAGGAATTTTTGAAAGCCAAGATGTCCCCGCCCGCCACGATTGCCCCACCCAAGCGACGCCAATCCCACGTTGGTGAACGCGCCGAGTCTGAGCCCTCCGCGCGACACGCCTACGGCCAGCCTTTTTGGTTGGCCTACATCGCCAATGCGCTGGTGTTGACGGCGGTTGCCCTGATGTTTCGCTACGCCGACTTCGTCACCCTGTTGGGCGGCAGCGAGTTTCATCTCGGCTGGATCGTCGGTCTCGGCATGGTGGGCAGTTTTTTTGTCCGCCTGGCCCTCGGCTCATGGATCGACCGCTACGGCAGCCGGCCGCTGTGGATTGGCTCGCTGGTCCTATTTACGTTGACTTGCTTCGCGCATTTGACGGTGACCAGTCCTACGGGCCTGTTCATTTACTTGCTGAGAGTCTCCTATTGCTGTGCGGTGGCGGGCATCAACGGCGCCTCGATGACCTTTGTTTCCTCGCGGGTCTCCACCGAGCGATTGGCGGAGTTGGTCGGCATGCTCGGCACAGCTGGCTTCACCGGCGCCGTGCTGGGCACGTTGTTAGGCGACTTCTTGCTTGGTTCGATCCAAGTCAATGCAAGCCAGGTGCAGCAAATGTTTTTGGCGGCCGGATTGCTCGCCGCCGTGGCGCTGCCGTTCGCTTGGTTGGCCACCCGACACGAGAAGCGACCGGAGGCCGTGCCCGGTCCTTCGTTGCTGACACTGCTTCGCCGCCACAATCCGGGCATCGTCCTGGCCGTCGGCGTGGCGATGGGCGTCGGCCTGGGCTTGCCCGGCACCTTCCTTCGCACCTACGCCACGGAACTCGGCATCCCAAGAATCGCCTTGTTCTTTTTCGTCTACTCGGCAGCGGCCATCCTGACCCGTGTCGTTACCCGTCGCTGGCCGGAACTGTATGGGCCGCGGCCGATCATCCTGGTCGGCATGGCCGGGATGATTGCCAGCTTGATGCTGTTCCTCGTCGTGCAGCGGGAATGGCAGTTAGTCATTCCGGCGATCGGATTCGGCTGCTCGCATGCCGTGTTATTCCCGTCGGTGGTGGCGGCCGGCAGCGCGACCTTCCCGCGGCGTAACCGCGGCCTGGCGACCGTGCTGGTCCTGGCCACCTGGGATCTGGGGCTGCTGATCGGTTCGCCGCTGGCCGGAGCGGTGCTGAAGTATAGTCCCCGGTTCGGCCTGCCGGCCTACCCCACAATGTTTCTTACCGTCGCCGGGCTGCTAACGCTGGTCGGGGTGGCCTATGCGGCCTTCGGCCACCGCCAGCCGCGGGAAACGTTCGTCGCCGCCGGTGCTAGCGGACAGGATTAGACCTGCGAATTGAATAGCCGGCGGCTAACAGCCGCCGGAATAAATTGGAAAAAGCGTGAGAGTATTCGGGATTTGGGCCAGTTTGTCGCCATCGCCATGCGGTTTGAGCCGCGCAAGCGGCGACAGGTGGATAGCCAGGGGCGTCAGCCCTTGGAAACAAGAACAAGCCCCTTTCTTCTCCCAGCCCCGAAGGGGCGACACCCTTGGTCCCGCCGCCCCTCGTTTGGGATAATGATGATAACGCTGCTTGTTTGGCTGCCGGACGGGCGACGTAAGAATCCGGAACCCTTCCGGGGCCAAAGATTTGACATTTCACCCCTTTGAGGGTCGAATAAAAGCATAAGAGGCAAGCGGGCCACATTCATGGGCAAGCGTTGGGCGGCGAGTGCCGCGTAGGGCGGGACCCTACCGGGAGTTGTCATTCCGAGCCGAGCGAGGAATCTTGCCAGCACTCGCTGGGCAACCTGCCTTCTTCGCGGACGCTCAGGCGGACTAACCCTTCGCCACCTTGGCCTATTGAATTGGAACAGGAAGTACGGCAATGAAACGGCCCCATCTACAATTCTCTCCCCCAGCCGGTTACACGCTGGTGGAAATCCTCGTGGCCACCACCTTGTCGCTGATGCTGCTGGCCGGCGTGATCACGATGTTCGGCCAGGTGGGCGAGAGCATCACCGACGCCCGGGCGATGCTCGAAGCGGCCGACCGGCTGCGGCTGGCCGCCGAACGGCTGCAGCAGGACTTGGCCGGCGTGACCGTGACCATGATTCCGCCGCGCAAGCCGGAGGCCAATGAGGGGTATTTTGAGTATATCGAAGGGCCGGTGGGTGTGGAAACGATGGTAGATACCAATGTTACACCCAACGTCACCTACCCTCTAAATCCAGCCTTAAATTCTGAGGCTAATGTCTCTCCTTCGCCCCGCGATGCTACCGTCGGCGATTTCGACGACATCCTGATGTTCACGACGCGAACCTCGGGCCGGCCCTTTGTCGGCAAGTGTGCCAGCGCTGCTGGTGGAACGATTCAATCGGACGTCGCCGAAGTGGCCTGGTTCCTTCGCGGGCGGACCTTGCACCGCCGCGTGCTATTGGTAACGCCATCGTTGGGGCGCTGGAACATCTCCAACGCGAATGGATTTTACGCCAACAACGATATTTCTGTAAGTGTGCAGAAAGTCAATGGTGTGGATTGGCTAGCTGCAAATTCGCTTGGTGACCTGACTCGCCGTGAGTGTCGGTTCGCGCATCAGTGTGCATTGACTGATTCGTATCCCTACGATGCCCGCCGATGGAGTTGGCAATGTGGCCTTCCAAGCGGTTTTACGCCTACCTCTACGGTGATCCCCGCGCTGCCCACACTCAGAGAGTGTTCGACTACAGGTTGGAATGCCGCATTCGCTACCCCGCCCGCCTCGATACCCCAACGATCCGTTCTGGATTTCTGGAGCAATAACGAGGACTACCGGCTATCCGACCAAGCGTTCGCCACCGGAAATTCGCGGATCTCGGATGACGTGATTTTGACCAATGTCATTGGCTTTGACGTGATGGTGTGGGAGCCGGAATCACAGTCCTACGTAAATCTTGGGCACACTGGTATTGGCAGGTTTGCGGGGAATGGAGCAAAGGTTGATCGGACATCTGCTACCGCATCTTTGCCTCGGATTTACGACAGTTGGTCCACTCACTATGAAAGCACCGGTCTATCCTCCGGTGATACCCGAGCTGGTCGATCGGTCAATGGGCTTGATGACGATGGCAACAAAGAGGATGGCACTACAGAAGCGGCCAACGGCGTCGTGGATGATGCCAATGAAAGGCTTTCATCCCCTCCCTACCCCCATCCCCTCCGCGGCATCCAGGTAAAGATCCGCGTTTTCGAGCCCGACAGCCGGCAGATTCGCGAAGTCACCGTGGTGCAGGACTTCCTCCCGCAGTAAAGAAAAACCAAGAGAGGTTCGCGATGAAAGGCGTTCAATTTGTCGTGGACGAAAACGGTCAAAAGACGGCCGTTGTGATCAACCTCAAACAACACTCCCAAGTTTGGGAAGACTTTTATGATACCGCGGTCGCCTCGGGCCGAGAGAAGGAACCGCGGGAGTCTTTGGAGGACGTGAAGAGACGAATCGCCCGTCGGCGAAAGTAGACGGTCATGGCCGGCTATTCCGTCACATTTGCTCGGTCGGCTCGAAAAGAGTTAGAGAATCTGCCCGATGCGGTGGTCGACAAGATTCTCGCCCGCGTGGAGCAATTGGCGACGACACCCCGGCCGCGAGGTTGCCGAAAATTGCAGGGTGAAAAGGACCTTTGGCGCATTCGTGTTGGCGAGTACCGGGTAGTCTATGCCATCGACGACCGACGACGAACCATTGACGTCGTAATTGTTCGCCATCGTCGGGACGCTTATCGCTAGACGGACTCGGTCCACTGTTCATTTGGTTCCCCTGCGTCGCTCTCTTCGCGCCTTGGCGAGAGGTATTTCGGTGGCCCATCAACCGGCTCTTCTTGTTGACGCTTGCCCGTGAAATGCGAGTTAACCTACTCGTCTTCTTTGCGATCTTTCCCCATCCTCCGCCGCTTGCCGGACCGGCAGACCGCCCCCTCCCTGGGCCGCAAAAAAAATCGAAAAGCCCGATTTCCACAGCACAAGCTGTCCGAGAAATCGCAACCCGCTGGCAAGCAAGACTTTTCGACGCGGCAGTGGACGGCTCATGGGGCATGCCACAGCGGTAGGGTGAAGCCGCAAACCCTCCCGGTGTAGACCCTTACGTCGGCGACCTCGCAGGTGATTGACCACTGTGTAGAAATCGTTACACTTGGACTTTCTCGCCTGCATCTTGTAGCACATCTCATCCGACATACAATATATCGTAGGCAGGAAGCAATCTTATAGCCCCTAATGGACTAGGAATACGGTCATGGAAAAAGCCGAACGCGTTATCGATTTGGGCCTCAAAAGCGACTCCCAACCCGGCAAATCGAACAAATCGGTCGGTAGCGGGCTGAACATTCCTGCCGTCTTCTGCCCGGTCGACCAGGAGCCGTTCGAGACGGTCGAGTGGGAACTCCGCACCGCCGCCATCAAGGGTGAAGGGGGCGATGTCCTCTTCGAGCAGACCGATTGCGAAATTCCCAGCGGCTGGAGCCAACTGGCCACCAATGTTGTGGCCAACAAGTATTTCTACGGCGAAGTCGGCACTGACGAGCGCGAGAAGGGCGTCCGGCAATTGGTCCATCGCGTCTGCCGCACCATTGCCGACTGGGGCACCGAGGACGGCTACTTCGCCACCGCGGCCGACGGCGAGCGGTTCTATCGCGAGCTGGCTTGGCTCTGCGTCCACCAGCACGCCTCGTTCAATTCGCCCGTCTGGTTTAACGTCGGCCTCTACCACCAGTACGGCGTCAAAGGGGCAATGTGCAATTGGAACTGGGACCGCAAGCTCGGCGAGGCCGTGCAGCCCGAGAACCCCTACGAGTTCCCCCAGGCCTCGGCCTGCTTCATCCAAAGCGTGCAGGACAACATGGAAGACATCATGGAACTCGCCCGTAGCGAGGCCATGCTCTTCAAGTTCGGCTCCGGCACCGGCACCGACCTCTCGACCCTCCGTTCCCAGCGTGAAAAACTCTCCGGCGGCGGTCGACCCTCGGGCCCGCTCTCGTTCATGCGGGTCTACGACCAGATCGCGGCCGTCGTGAAAAGCGGCGGCAAGACCCGTCGCGCCGCCAAGATGCAGTCGATCAAGGACTGGCATCCCGACGTGCTGGAGTTCATCGAGTGCAAGAACCGCGAGGAGAAGAAGGTTCGCACACTGGTCGAGCAGGGCTACGAGCCGCAAGAGGCTTACGACACCGTCCTCTTCCAAAACGCAAATCTCTCGGTCCGCCTCAGCGACGATTTCATGCGGGCGGTCGAGGCCGATCAGCCCTGGACGACCCATTGGGTCACCGATCGCACCAAGGCCGGCCCGACCTATCCGGCTCGCGAGATGTTTTCGAAGATGTCCCAGTCCACCTGGAGCTGCGGCGACCCCGGCGTGCAGTACGACACCACGATCAATCGTTGGCACACCTGCCCGAACTCGGGGCGGATCAATGCCAGCAATCCCTGCTCGGAGTACATGTTCGTCGATGACTCGGCCTGCAACTTGGCGAGCATCAACCTCATGAAGTTCCGCAACGAGGATGGCAGCTTCGACGCCGAGCGTTTCCAGAACGCCTGCCGACTGGTGTTCATCGCCCAGGAGATCCTGGTGGACCATGCCAGCTATCCGACGAAGCGAATCGCCACCAATAGCCATCGCTTCCGTCCGCTGGGCTTGGGCTATTCGAACCTCGGCAGCCTGTTGATGACCTCGGGCATGGCCTACGACTCGGACGAAGCCCGCGGACTGTGCGGCGCGATCACCGCTTTGCTGCAAGGCGCGGCCTGCCTCACCAGCACCGAGTTGGCCGCCGCCGTCGGGCCCTTCGACGACTACGAAAAGAACCGCGAGCCGATGCTCCGCGTGATGGAGATGCACTGGGAGCGGGTCGAGCAAATCAAGAGCTGCCCCGAGTACCTGCAAGATTCCGCCCGCGACCTGTGGGACAAGGTCCTGGCGCACGGCAAGCGTTTCGGCTTCCGCAACGCCCAGGCGACCGTGTTGGCCCCGACCGGCACGATCAGCTTCATGATGGATTGCGACACCACGGGCATCGAGCCCGACATCGCACTGGTCAAATACAAGCAACTGGCCGGCGGCGGCATGCTCAAGATTGTCAACCAGAAGGTGCCGCTGGCCCTGCAGACACTCGGCTACGACGACGCCCAGATCGAGGCCATCATCGCCTACATCGACAAGCACGACACGATCGAAGGCGCGCCGGACTTCAAGACCGAGCACCTGGCCGTGTTCGATTGTGCCTTCCCGCCGCGCAACGGCAAGCGTTCGATCCCCTGGCGGGCCCACATCCAGATGATGGCCGCCGCCCAGCCGTTCATCTCGGGCGCGATCTCGAAGACCGTCAACATGCCCAAGGAGAGCACACCCGACGACGTCGCCGACGCCTACATGGAAGGCTGGCGGCTGGGCCTCAAGGCCTTGGCCATCTACCGCGACGGCTCGAAGGAAGTGCAGCCGCTGTCGACCAAGACCAAGTCCACCAAGGCGGCGGCCGAAAAAGTCGTGGCCGCCCCGCGTCGCGAGCGCCTGCCCGATACGCGGCCGTCGGTCACCCACAAGTTCAATGTCTCGGGCCACGAGGGCTACATCACCGTCGGTCTCTATCCCGACGGGCGGCCCGGCGAAATGTTCATCACCATGGCCAAGGAAGGCAGCACCATCGGCGGTTTGATGGACTGCTTCGGCACAGCCGTCTCGATGAGCCTGCAATACGGCGTGCCGCTGGAAGTCTACGTGAACAAGTTCTCGCACACCCGCTTCGAACCGATGGGCTTTACGAAGAACCCCGACATCAAGATCGCCAAGAGCCTTGTCGACTACATCTTCCGCTGGCTGGGCATCACCTTCCTGCCCGGCTTCCGCGAGGCCAACAAGATGCTGCCGCCAGCACCGGCGGAAGGAGCGGCCGCTGGGCCGGGCGAAGCGGACGCAGAGCTCAAGCCCGCCGCCACGATGGCTGGCGGGCCGAATGCCGCCCACGGACCGGCCAAAAACGGCAGCGCCCCCAACGGCGCCTCGACCAATGGCAATGGACACGCCGCACCGAAGCAGGCCGCCAAGCGGAACGGCTCGCCGGCCAGTGCCGCGCTGAAGGATCGTGTCACTGTGGCCTTGGCCGAAAAACCGGCCGCCGCCACAAGCACCCAGACTCTCTCGCGCAGCGATCAATTCGCCGCCTTTCAATCCGACGCTCCCACCTGCGACAACTGCGGGGCGATCACCGTCCGCAGCGGCAACTGCTACCTCTGCCACAACTGCGGCAGCAGCATGGGCTGTTCCTAAGGGCAGGGCAGGGGCTAGGGATTGATGGTTAGAGGCTAGAGCACCAATCAAAGGTCCCCTCTCCCTTTGGGAGAGGGCTAGGGTGAGGGCAGGGCGAGCGCCATGGCTGCGCTCGAGTTCCTTTCATCAGTCGCGGAACCCAGTGGCACCCGGCGAGCGAACGAATTACCGCAGAGACCGCGGAGGACGCAGAGGGCAGGATTCTAATTGCCGGCGGTCAACAACCGCCGGACGAAGATCTCGTTGTTGGTCCGTAATGGAACTATCGCCTGCATCAGATTCGTAGATTGGAGGATGCGTCGAACGGACACAGGTAGGATCGCTGCCGCACAAGATGAAGGGAGGTGAAACGTGACGTCGCTACGCAAATCACCGTTCAAAGCCGATCGCATTGAGGATGATCCGAAGGCATTTGGTCTCCGTCCAGAATCCGTTATTTCCTGCGCTGACGCACTCTACAATGGCAAGAATGTCCTGATTTCCGGGGAAAGAGGAATCGGGAAATCCTCGCTCGCAAATCAACTGGCCACTGTCTTCCAGGGCGACTACACGCTCTTGAATCGCTGTGACATAACCTCAATGTTTCCAAAGTGCCTGTGTGGATATACGTTTTGCACGTCAGGAACAACATTGTCTGATTTGAGTACGAGTATCCTGTACAACCTCGAGCAGCAGTACTCTCTCCTCAAGTCTCTGCGTCCCAAGTCGACGAAGGTCGCGCTTCAACTTGATTTGAAAATATTCACGGCGCGGATTGAGTCTGAAATCGCGACAAGAACTCCAGGAACAATTGCCGCGGAATTTGCATCTGGTTTGTCAGTTGCATTACAGTCAGCAAGGCAAGTTGGACTGGATGGCATTAATGTAGTTATTGACGAGATCGACGAGCTTGATGGCACAATCAACGTGGGAAGGTTCATGAAAGACATCCATGAGCGACTTCAGAACCTACGAGTCAAGCAATTCATCACCTTCACATTGACTGGGCAACGAGGAGTCTTTGAACGGTTGTACAGCGAGGAGAAGGCCTTTGAGCGCGGCGTTCGCCACGTTCCAATCTCAACCCTCAGCGCCGACGAATCACGTCATATCCTAACATATGCCGCCGACAATTCGGAATGCCCGTTTGCTATTGATGCGGACGCGCAGGATATGATCCTCGGACTCGCGACCGGGTATCCGTATGCTATTCACTTAATTGGCGACGCAGCATTTTCGGAAATGACGAACTCGAACCGAATGACGCGTAGCGATGTGTTGCGCGGGCTTTTAAGCATACTCCAGTCGGACAAGGCCGAGAAGTACGTCGTGCACTTGAAAGGACTGAATGATGACGAGAGACTCGTGCTAATGTCGATGTCTCTGTATCCCGCGAAGACTATACCAGCGCAAGTGCCAGCGGATTGGGTCGAACCAAATCTCTTAGGATCGCTACCTGAAGAGGCTCTTGTCAACGTGCTAGACAAACTCATTGTCGGCGATTACTTGGTTCGTGGACCTAAGGCGGCATGGTATTCTTTTCGCGATGAACTGTTTCGCATATTCCTCTCACATTTCGTGTTTACGCATCGCGAACGAGAAGAGGAGGCGCGAGCAAAACGACGTCAGCGATTGGATGCACTTATTGGAAGACAGCGAAGAGGTGATATAAAGCGGTATTTGGAGGACTTTCGCGAAACGCTCGCCAAGGAACCCGACATGCTTGACTACACGATCGAACTGTTAAACGTCGCGGACTACGATGGTGAACACGATTGGGAGCATCTGCAACGTCGAGACTTGGCTCCATTCGAGTGACAACCGCGCCCAGCTGCCACTGCCGGCTCGTCAGCAGTGTGTTGTGCCGTGACCTAATCCGTGCTGTCCAGCCATTCACCCGGCAGACGATCAACGGTCGGCAACGGCGCATGTTGCCGCCGGGGATCGACCGGTAGTAGCGGGCACCCGCGCGTGAAAAACTCCAGCCAACAGCACTGGCAACCAGTGGCACGCGCTGCGGCGGATTGATCGAGCACCCGCGATCTAATCCCAGTTGGCTCCTGGGGCAAAAGGCGCGTTGATCAACACCGCCGCTATCAGTGTGCCGACTAGCGCCAGCGCGAGCCAGCACGCCTCTTCACTGCGTGAGGGAAAAACTCGTAGGAGAGCCAGGCTGACGGTGGTCACGTTTACCCCCACCCAACTCCCCAACGCGACGTAGCCTACTACGTCAGAGACTGCCAGCCATTGTCCCACCATTCGCGATGGATGGTTATCGGTGATCATCCAAACGAACAAGGCTACAATTACCCAAGAATTGGCGATCAACAAACCGAGGCGGACGTTCCCTACGACAGAAGCGTTTGCGCCCATCCTCTGCTTCGGCAGACCCGATGGCCACATCAAGAATTCGTAAACGCGAAAGACGCATTGGTAGATCTGTCGTCTCATGCTCCACCATACGTGACGCCCGTTCACGGGCGTTTCATCTTTCTGTTAACCCGGCGTATACCGGGGGTACCGCACCCGATTCTAAACCATTTACTTTCGCCTCGAAACGATTAAACTGGCCGGCGGGCAAAGGCGGCCGAAAAAGTCGCCAAATCAAGGAGCTTTTCCATGCGACAACTCTTGCTGACCACCTGCGGCGTGATCCTCGCCCTGTCTGCCACGTTTCCAGCCCGTTGCGACGATACGACCCGATCAACCACCGCCGACCACGCCGCAGCAAAGATGACCAGTCCATACTGGGACATCCGCCTCTCAACCACGCAGCCGCAATTCGTCGGCCTGTCCTTGGATAGCCTCGGCAAACAATATTTTCGACCGAACTCACTTCGCCGGCCCGCCGCCGGCTCGCCAGCCGTGCTCCGACAGACCGGCCAGAGCTTCGAATACCGTGGTGCCGGCGTGCCAAACGCGGCGCCGGCCCGCTGGACGTTCACCTTCGCTGCCGACAACATCAGACTCCTCTCCCGCTGGTCGCCGGCCGATCCGCCCGAGCCCGTAGTGTTGAACTTCGATCTGGACCTGTGCCATGCGACCTTGCTGGGCAAGATCAACGCCGACGGCAGCGTGACGTTGCCCGCCCTGCTGCACATGCCCGACCAGGGCACGCTGCGGATCAGCACTAGGAGCAAAACACCGATCGCCTTAGGCTACAAGACGCATCGCAAAGGAATTCACGCGGTGACCGTCACCTTCCCGCCGGCCACGAAGGAGCGGCCGGAGATCGAGTACCAATGGGATGTCGTGACCGTCTATCCGAAGCTAGCCGGCATCGAGGGCGACGCGCGGTTCGACGGCTTTCGTCGCAACTGGTTGAATGCCCTGCAACTGCAGCCTTACTTCCGCACGCTGGCCAACCACGCCGCGAGCGACACCTGCGCGATGACCTACTATGGCTATGCCGAGATTGCCCGCCACTCGCCGCCGCTGGCCGACGGGGTCACGGCATTGGATCTGGTGCGGCAGACGCTCGATCGTAGTCTGGAGGGCATGCCGACGTACGGTATGCCGGGCTACAAGATGTTCGACTGGAACGAAGCGTCGCTCTACCCGCAAATCTCGCTCGACACCTATCCGTCGCTCTTGATTACGGCCATGCTGTACTTCGACGGCACGAACGACGCGGCATGGCTAAAGAACAATTACGACGGCCTTCGCAAGTGGGCTGAGAAAGTCTTGGTCACCGATCGCGATGGCAACGGGCTGTGCGAATATCATGCGAGCGGCAACTCGGGCTCGTGGTCGTCGAAAGTCATGCTCCGGCCAGCCAACGCCTGGGACACGATCGGCTTTGGCCACGAGGATGCCTTTTCCAATGCCCTGGCCTACCGTGGACTGCGCGGCATGCAACGGATGGCTGAGCAACTTGGCAAGAGTGCGGATGCGGCGCGATACCAGACGGCCGCCGACAGACTCCGCGATGCCTATTACAAAACCTTCTACAGTCCGGCCACCGGCGTGCTGGCCGGCTGGAAGAGTGCCGACGGGCAATTGCACGACTACTACTTTCTTTTCGTCAACGGCATGGCGATCCACTATGGCCTGGTGCCGACGCCACAAGCCAACGCGATCATGGACCGGCTGCTGGCCAAGATGAAGGAAGTCGGCTTCCAGCGGTTCGAGTACGGCTTGCCAGGCAACCTGATCCCCATTGCGCGGAAAGATTACGTGCACCTCGAACGGCGCTGGGGCGGCGGCGAGCGCGAGGACAATGCCGACGGCTTCCAAATCTACACCAACGGCGGCGCGACGGGCTGCTGCGCCTACTTTACGCTCGCCGCGCTCTACGACCTCGGCCGCCGCGAGGAGGCTGACGCAATTCTCTTCTCAATGCTTAAGGGTTATGAGGACGGCAATTTTCAGGGCCGCGACCCGAAGACGCGAATGAGCTACGACTGGCGGGCCTGGGACGGAACGCCCTGGGGTTACGAAGGCTTCTTGGCCGACAACTACCTGCCGCTGCTGGCCGTGCTGAATCGGGAAGGGATTCCAGCGGGCAAGTGATTGCCAACATATAGTGAGGCGACCGTGCATGCGGCGCCTTTCGAACTCGCCTCCCGTACCAATCCGCACCGTTTCCTACTACAATAGAAGTCTGCAGCCAAGCATTCCTCGCATCGATGCCAGGGCCTCGAAATGCCATGGCCATGCGACCTCGAGAAAAAAGCATGCTCACGCTTCGCATAAGCGTGGCACCCATTGGAGACGTTTCCGACAGGAAGTGAGATGAGCGACGCGGCGAAACCAAATACGATTGCCATCATCGATTACGGCATGGGCAATTTGCGGAGCGTGCAAAAGGCCTTCGAGAAGGTCGGCCATCAAGCCGTCATCACCAGCGACCCCGCGGTCGTGGCCGCGGCGGAGCGGGTTGTTCTGCCGGGCGTCGGCGCGTTTGAAGACGCCATCGCCGAGCTGCGCCGGCTCGATCTGGTGAAGACGGTGCTGTCGGCCATCGACTCGGGCAAGCCGTTTTTGGGCATCTGCCTCGGGCTGCAACTGCTGTTCGACGTCGGCTACGAAAACGGCCGCCACGAAGGTCTTGGCGTACTCCGTGGCGAGACGGTGAAGTTCGACTTGCCGAAGGGCTACACCGTGCCGCACATGGGCTGGAACCAATTGAACATCAAGCGACCGGCCCCGATGCTCGCCGACACGGCCGAAGGGACGTACGTCTACTTCGTCCACTCGTATTACGTCGCCCCAAGCGACGCCGCGGTGATCGCCACGGAAACTGACTACGGCATCTCCTTCTGCTCGATGATCTGGCGCGACAACATCTACGCCACGCAGTTCCACCCTGAAAAGAGTCAGGCTGAAGGGCTGAAGATGCTCAAACGGTTTGCCGAGCTGTAGAAAAGAGGGATTTGGGGATTTGGAGCACCGGCGGCTGTTAGCCGCCGGCTATTTCCGCCCTAGCCTCTAGCCCCCAAACCCTGCTAAATCACCCAGGCAAACTCTTCCGGCTCTTCGCCGCGCATGCGGAGTTTCGGGCTTTCCATGGTGACCGTCGTTCCGGCGGCCACCGAGTGGGTTAACCACACGCTGGAACCGATCACCGAGCCGCGGCCGATCACGGTGTTGCCGCCGAGAATCGTGGCGTTGGCGTAGATCACCACCTCGTCTTCGATCGTGGGATGACGCTTTTTGTTGCGCACGAGGTTGCCTTCCGTGTCGGTGGGGAAGCTCAAGGCGCCAAGAGTTACGCCTTGATAGAGCTTCACCCATTTGCCAATGACGGTCGTCTCGCCGACCACGACGCCCGTGCCGTGGTCAATGAAGAAGTAGGCACCGATTGTTGCACCGGGATGGATATCGATGCCGGTACGGGTGTGGGCCCATTCGGTCATCATGCGAGGAATCAGTGGCACCTCGAGCTTGTGCAAGAGATTAGCCAGGCGGTAGACCGTGATGGCTTCCAAACCCGGATAGCAGAAGATGACTTCGTCCAACGACTTGCAGGCCGGATCGCCGTCGTAGGCGGCCTGGACGTCCATCGCCATCAGCTTTCGCAGATCGGGCAACTGCTCGAGGAAGGCCACGGCCTTGCTTTGTCCAATCGCCTCGAAATCACGAACCTGGTGGGGCTCGCACTGGCCGCCATGGATGCTTTCGTGACGGATGGCGCGGGCGATTTGCACGGTTAGCGTGTCGTGCAGGCGATCGATCAGGTCGCCCACATGGTAGGTAACGTTGCCCAAGTGCAATCCGTCACGGCGACGATAGCCGGGGTATAAGATCTCCTTCAAGTCTTCGGTGGCCACCACAATCGTGTCGTAGTTCGGCAGCGGGCAGTGTCCCAGATGGCTAATGTTCCCCACCTCGGCGTACGTGTCCACGATACGCTCGGTAAGCAGGGGTAAGTTTTCCTTCAAACGAATATCCGTAGCCATAAGAGCACTCCCGAGGGGGCGGCATTGCCATGCAAATGCAAGACCGAAGCACACGAACGCGAAAAAGCCGCAGGTTGGAAAGGGGTGGGGGCTGTCCGGTCCGCTAGACCGGACAGCTACAGCGGCAACAGTACTGTGCGCAAAGCCGAGCGCCAGAAGGCATTGAGGTTCGTTCCTGCTTGTATTGCTGGCAGCCGCCAACGACGCTACCAGAACTCAAATACCATCCTAAGTGGGTGGTTCCGTGAAATCAAGCTATCGGTAGTGTCTTCGGTTGCCAAAACGGGAAAAGTTGAGGGCAGTTTCACTCCCCCGTACCTCTCGAAGAGAATTAGCCGCCTTCGGAGTTTCACCCCGCTTCCATGCCCAATTGTCGCATCTTGCGGTAGAGGTTCGAGCGGTGCAGTCCCAGTCGGCTGGCCGCCAGACTCATATTGCCCCCGGCTAACTCGATCTGCCGGCGAATATACTCGGACTGGAACTGGTCGGTGGCCGCCCCCAGCGATTGCTGCAGGTCGGTGATCAATTCCGTCTGCCCCCGCGGCGACAGAATAAAGGCCAGATCCTCCACATCGACCCGATCCTCGCTCGACAAATAGGCAAGCCGCTCCATCAAGTTTCGCAACTCACGGACGTTGCCCGGCCAGGGGTGCTCCAGCAAGCGTTTCCGTGCGGCGGCCGTGAAGGTTGGCGTTTTGCGGCGGGCACGGCGACAAAAGTAGTCCAAGAAGTGTTCGGCCAACAGCAACACGTCATTACCTCGCTCGCGAACCGCTGGCAGGTCGAGCGTGACCACATTCAGGCGGAAGTACAAATCTTCACGAAACCGCTTGAGTCGAACCATCTCGGCCAAGTTCTGGTTCGTCGCCGCCAGCAGCCGGGCATCGGTGTGAATCGGTGTCGAGCCGCCAACGCGGACCAGCGTCTTTTCTTCCAGCACCCGCAGCAATTTCGCTTGGCCACTGAGACTCAGTTCGCCGATCTCGTCCAGGAACAACGTGCCGCCGGAGGCCAACTCGAACTTCCCTTGCCGGGCTTCGCGGGCGTCGGTGAACGCACCCTTTTCGTGGCCGAACAATTCGCTTTCGGCAAGTGTTTCGGGGATGGCCGCGCAGTTGACGGCAATGAACGGTTGGTCGCGGCGAGCGCTTAAATAATGGATCGATTGAGCGACCACTTCCTTGCCCGTGCCGTTTTCGCCGAGGATCAGCACGGCCAGATCAGTGTCGGCCACCCGGCGCACGATCGAACGGAGGGCTTCGATCGGCGCGCTTTCGCCAATCAGCCGCACTTTTTCGGCCGCCTGTTGCGTCATCTGTCGGTTGGCCGTAAGCAGCCGCTGGCGATCTTGGGCGTTCTCCAGTGCGACGGCCGCATGGGAGGCCAATTCGGCCAGCGCGTCTTCGTCCTCCTTACTGAAAATACCGTCTAGCTTGTTGACCAATTCGAAGACGCCGAAGAGCTCGCCGGAACGACTTCGTAGCGGCACGCATAGCAACGTGCGGGTGCGGTAGCCGAGTTGCGCGTCCACATTGCGATCGACGGCCGCCGGCTCCGTTTCGACATCCACCCGGCGCGGTTGACCGGTCCGGATGACCTCGCCCACCACGCCCCGGTCATCGCGAATTCGCAATTCTCCGTCCGGCAAACCCAAGGCCGGGCGGCCGACAAGCGTATGATTGGCTCGGTCCCAAAGGAAGATGCTCGCCCGGTCGGCCTTCAGCAGCCGCGTGGCGGTCTCGGCCATTTGCGTCAGCAAGGGCTCGACCTCACGGGCCTGATTCCAGCCGTGAACGATTTCGAGCACCGACTCGAGGCGGTGGATGCGACGTTGCAAGCGGGTTCGCTCGCGGACGGCAACGATCGCCTGCTGCAATGAGTCAGCCACGCGTTCCACCAGCGGGAGACCTTTCGCTGCGTCCGCCTCACGGACGAAGTGGACCGCCAGAAGCTCATTCTCGTCGTTCCTCGCGCCAAGCGGCACGGCCATCCAATCGGCGGCGATCCGGGCCTGCTCCCGGTCAAGCACCTCGGCAAGCAAGGCTTCGGGCAAGGAACGTGGCGGCCCGGAACTGGCCTTCACCGACCAGCGCCCGGCCGCGGCGGCCGCTACGGCCACATAATCGGCTCCTGACCGGACGCAGAAGTCGCGTAGCCCGCGGATGATTAGCGATGCAAGGTCGTCCACCCGAGTGGCGAGGGCAAAAAGCTCGCGGGTAACCCCAGCAAGCAGATGGTCGTCCGAGGGGAAGTTGTCGGGCTTCGTTTGCGGGGAGCGGGGGGATTTTGGTGGCATTGCTTGGACCGTCCGCAACGATGGGCTATTGCGATAATGATACAGCCGGGAAGTCAAAGTGACAACATGACCACAAGCGGCCGGATTGACCCATTCGGCTGTACGATATTCTGTACAATATGAACGCCATTACCTATTCCGAGGCTCGTCAGAGCCTTGCCCAGACCATCCAGAGAGTCTGCCACGACAACGATCCGGTGATTATCACCCGAAAGCGAGAGGATTCGGTGGTAATGATCTCGCTGGAGGATTATGAGTCGCTGACCGAGACGGCCTATCTGCTGAAGAGCCGAAAAAATGCCGAGAGACTCTTGGCGTCGCTCAAGGAACTCGAGCAAGGCGGGGAACGGACCCTAACAGAATGAAGATCGCCTTTTCGAGCCAAGCTTGGGAAGACTATTTGTTCAGGCAGCTGGCGGACCGCAAGACACCGAAACAGGTGAAGGACCTGATTCGGGTAATCGTCCGCGCTCCGTTCCAGGGCGTGGGAAAACCGGAACCATTGCGGCACGATCTTGCCGGCTGCTGGTCACGACGCATCGACGAGGAACATCGACTAATCGACCGAGAGAGTAGTCAACGCCAGTTTCGGCGTTTCCAAAGCATCAGAGCAACGGCCGCAACACCCAGCATTCCGAAGGCACACGGCTCAGGCACCACCCGGATGCTGCCTGTCGTGGCAAACGATGCGGTGTCCCAACCGAAGCCGTCCTGGAGCGAGGCGCTGCTGAAATCAAAGACGTATCCGTTATCGATAAAGTTATCGAAACCAATCAGGCTGAATGTGTCACCCGTTGTCGGCATGTATCCGTCGAGCAGTTTGACGGCAATCGTTCCGCCGGCGGCCAATGTTCCGCTCAAGTCGATTTCATTATGGTCAAGGAGGCTGATGATCTCGAATTCAAGCGTGCCGGTATTTGTGAGGTTTCCGGTAATGGCAAGGACGCTCGGGCTCGTGCCCGGTGCAAGCGTGCCAGCATTGCTCACGTCGCTTACGATAGTGCCCGCGCTCTTGAATGTTGCCCCATCCGCAATGGTCAAACCATTCTCCGTAGAGAGCGTGTAGCCGGCTAAGTCCACGGTCAATTCGCCGGCATTCACTGCGATTGTCTTGGTTGATTCATTGCGGTCGAGGCCGACGGTATAGCCTGAGCTAAGGTCGAATGTGGCGTTGCCGACTTGCATGGCGGGCGTGCCGGTGGACCAGTTCGGGCCGCGCCCCCACGTGCCGCCGGCGGCATTGTTCCAGTTTCCACCTAGCCCAACCTGTGCTACCCAGAGACGGCCGTATCTCCCCAATGATCCCGGCCCGTCGGGATCAAAGGTTCCCTCCCCCGCCACCCAACCGTCAGCGCTGATTGCCTTAACGTTTGACAACGTCCAGATTCCTCCGTTGGACACGTCTGCTATACCCAGGCTATTCAGATCGATTGGGCTCGTGTCGGGCAGCCAGATCACGGCATGGTCGCTACGGTCGCTTCCGCTCAGGTAGTTTACCGAGGAACCCGCCGCCGTTCCGGCACCGTTGACCGCGTATGCGATCGCGCGCGTTCCTCCATTGGAAGACGTTCCCAACACGCCGAGTTCGGTGGCAGTCGTGCTCGAGGCGTCCCAACGTACGGCGCGCGTCCCAAAACTGATGCCGTTGATGATCTTGTCCGAATATCCCACGGCCCGGCCAAACTTATTCACGGCGTACGCCTCACAGGCGCCGCTGCCGTTGTTACTCAAGCCGTCGAGTTCAGTCGCCGTCGTGCCGGAGGCGTCCCAGCGTACAGCGCGGTAGCCCAGATAGGTGCCTTCCTGGTATTTTGTCGCCCTTCCGACGATTGTACCGGCATCATTAATCGAGTAGGCGAACGCCATGGTGCTGCCCGAGTTGCCTGTGCCCAAGTTACCAAGCTCAGTGGCCGCCACACCGGAGGGATCCCAACGCACGGCCCGGGAACCCAGATACGTGCCATCCACGTACTTGTCGGACCATCCTACGGCTGTGCCGGTAGTGTTCACGGCCAAAGCCGCGCCAAACTCTTGACCATCACCGTCGGTCCCTAGGTTGTCGAGTGCAGCCGCCATGCCCGTCGCGTCCCAACGCGCCGCTCCGTAGGGCGAGTAGCCGCTTACATACCTATCCAACTTTCCCACAATTGTGCCAGCTTCATTGATAGCATATGCAAAGGCGTTACTGCCGTCCGAGTTGCCTGTGCCCAAGTTGCCGAGTTCAGTGAGCGTCGTCCCGGAGGCATCCCAACGCACGGCACGAACGCCGTTGCTGATGCCCGCGACATACTTTTTTGCGGAGCCTACGGCCGTACCATTGTTGTTGATGCCATAAGCGTAGGCGTTTGTCTTGCCGTTGCTGTCGGTGCCCAGGACGCCCAGTTCAGTTGCCTCGCCGGAGGCATCCCAACGCACGGCGCGAACGCCCTTGCTCACACCCCCGATGTATTTCGTAGCGCATCCGATGGCCGTGCCCGTGTTAGTCACGCCCAAATATCCTCGTCCGTAGACCAAGAAGGCGTCCATCCCCGTGTGGGTGATCGCATCATACCCGGGCGATCCAGCGACTAGCAGCGGACCGGCGTGCGCCGCGTACACCAGGACCGTGAGCGAGACAACGGCAATGAGGATCAACCGAGTTGCGTGCCTACTCATAGCAATTGCCCTCAGGTGTCCAAAAGACATGAACGAAAACGGGGGAGGCAGAAGGGTGCTACGCACCCTCGGCCCCGGTAAGCGACCGAATTCCGGATGCCATTAATATAACAAATAGTCACTTTCGGGCAACGAATCCCCCACCGCAATAACTTGGCTGCGACCGTGGTTCTTCGGACTCGCCCACAGGAGCTTAATGGCATCGCGGAAGGCTTTGCAGATCGTTGAGCAGGATGAATGCCGACCTTCCGCGCCTGACATACGCGATAAGGGAATAGCGATTGCGTCAAGCCGACTGCTTCAGATCGTCGAAATGGATCTGGTACAGCTTGCGGTAGAGGTTGCAGCGACCGAGCAGTTCTTCGTGCTGGCCGACATCGGCCACGCGACCGCCTTGCATTACCACGATGCGATCAGCTAATGACAGCACGGCCAGGCGGTGCGTGATGATGATCGTCGTGCGGCCGCGGGTGAACTTTTCGAGCACCTGCTGAATGGCCTGCTCGCTCTCCAAATCGACCTGGCTAGTGGCCTCGTCGAGGATCAGAATGGCCGGGTTGCGGAGGATCGCCCGGGCCAGGGCAATCCGCTGCCGCTGTCCGCCGGAAAGACAGTTGCCCAATGCGCCGGCCGAGGTCTCGTAGCCGTCGGGCAGTTCCTGCTCGATGAAGCGATGAGCGTGGGCCTGTTTGGCCGCCTCGATCACCTGTTCGCGCGTGGCGTTGGGCGAGCCATAGCGGATGTTGTTAAAGATCGTGTCGTCGAAGAGCATCGTTTCCTGCGTGACCAAACCGATTTGGCCACGAAGATCGCGAAGTCGTATGTTCGGCAGCGGTACGCCATCGAGTTTCACGACACCCTGCGTGGGATCGGCGAAGCGCGGGATCAGGTTGGCCAAGGTGCTCTTGCCGCAACCGTTGGGGCCGACAATGGCGATTGTCTCGCCGAAGTTGATCTTCAGGTCGACGCCCTCCAACACGGGCTTGTCGGCCTGGTAGGCGAAGCCGACGTTCTCGAAGGCCAGATCACGGTGATGTCGCTTAAACGGGGCCGGCTGCTTGGGATCGCGGACCGAGGGCTGGCGATCCAATTGGGCGAAAATGCGGTCCGAAGCGGCGACGCCCGCCTGAACGTTGCTGAAAATATCGGACATTTTCCGGAGCGGGTCGGCCATACCGGCCAGCAAGGCGAAGAAGGTCAGCATGGCGCTTTGCCCGATCCGCCAATTGGTCAAGCTCATGCCCAGCGCCCGTGGTTCGGGCGAGAAGATCAGCCAGCCGCCGACGATCATCACCACGGAAACGGTGGCGATGCCGAGCACCTCGGTCATGGGATGGCTCAGCGCATCGTAGCGGGCGATTCGCATGGCCTTGTGGTAATAGCTCTTGTTGTTGCCGTGGAACCGCTTGCGCTCTTGCGATTCGGTAGTGAACGCCTTGACGATCTTGATGCTGCGGAAGGTTTCTTCGAGGGTGGTGTAGATCCCAGCCATTTCTTCCATCGCCCGGCGGTTGGCCCGCTTGAGCATCTTGGCCAACCAGCGAATCGAGAAGGCGGCCACCGGAGTAATGAATAATGTGAGTATCAGCAAACGCCAGCTAATGTATGCCGCCAGTCCCAGGCAGGCGAACATTTTCAATGGCTCGCGAATCAGCTTGCCGAACAGCGAGTCGAGGCCCTTGGCGACTTGGTTGACGTCGTTGGTGAAACGGCTCATCAAGTCGGCCGTGCCGTCTTCGCTGAAACTGGCCAAATCCATGCGCAGCGTGCGGCGATAGAACAACTTTCTCAGATCGAACACGGCCAATTGGGCCAATCGCGCGGTCAATATGTTGTTCGCCACCAGGAAGAGGTCTTTCAGCACCGTGCCGACCAACAGAAAGATCGTGATGAATACGAGCGTCTGAAAGGGATCGGCCGGCAGATAGGCGTGCACAAAAGGCTGGGCTTTTTCGGCCGCCCATAGACTGTAGCTGGCCTTGTCGATTTCGTCGTTGGTGTTAAGGATCTTTTTCTCGAAATCGCGAGTGCGGCCGGCGTCGTCGGCCGTCTTAGCGGCGGCCAGTTGGCGGTTGAGGTCCTCCCGCTCCCGGGTCTTGGCATCAATGATCCCGCGGTTCTCAACGACTTTTTCGTCGACCCATTGCTGCATCGACTTGTTCTTGAAGACGACCTCGACGACCGGATAGACGGCGCCGATGTTGGCTCCCCAAAGGATGGCAACCATCAGGGCCGAGAAGATCGCAGCCACAAACGTGAACTGGTAACGGATGGCCATCCGAACGACGCGGCCGAAATTCATAGTAAGCGGCTCTCCCATGGTGGCATTCGCCGACGGCCGACAGCCGCCGGAATCGTTCCAGGACGGCGAACCCTTCGCGGTTCGCCACCGCCTCCAGACAGCTACCTGCCGACCGTGGTTCTGGAACGCGGATCCAGGAAAGTGGGCAACTTTTAACACATCGCTCCTATTCGTCCAAGAGCGAAAGGGGGGAACGGACGCGGGATACCGTAACTTACGCGTCCGGGGCAAAATGGCGAGCCTGGGAGACGCAAATGCACCCCGACGAGCCGGTTACTCGTCGACGATCCGCACCTGGGCCACGATCTCGGCGTGACTCAGTTCTCGGTCGGTGGGGAGGCACACATAGGCCGCCTTGTCGCCGCAGCAATCCAACACCACCTGCAAGTCGTTCGGCGCGACAAACCCCTCGGCGCAAGGCTCGTGGCCCGTAATCAGGATTCGGGCGCCGACCAGGTCGCAGAAGGCCCGGCCGTTCTCTCGACGGTAGTCTCGGCCCCAGACCATGCGAAAGACTTCGCTCCCTTCGTTCGCATCTTCGCTCTTCAGGTCACGCCGCAAGACCGATGCATCGAATCCCTCCAGGTCGGTCCGCTCGGGCAAGCTGTGGGAAACAAAGACGCCGTGCGGCAAGCGGATCGCCAACGGGCAGGTCCATAAGAAACGCATCGCGGCCAAGCGGACTTCCTCGGCGGCCGGTCCGTACATCTGCCGCAGTCCAAGCCGAAAGAGCAGATTGAGCAACTGCCGATTCTTCTGGATCGGAAAGTCACTCATCTCGGCCAGTTCATGATTGCCCAGCAGGAAGTGAACCCGATCGGGATACTTTAACTTGAGCGCGGCGACGTCTTCCAACACGGTGTGCGACATGCAGCCGCCACTCTGCAAGTACGTCGGGCCGCCGTGACACACCTCTTGCAACACGAGGTGCCGGCGCGGATTCTCCTCGAGCGCGGCCAGCCGGCGAATCATGTTGAAATTGCGTCGGTGCCCATGAAGATCGCCCGTCAGCAACACGTCGGCGGCGACGTCGGGCGAAAGCGCAAGAGTGCTTCCCTGCCGTCCGGACACGCTGCGATTGGCGGCCGCGGCCTGATCAAACGAACGGACGATGTGCTCGACGTATTGGGCGGAGGCAACCATGGAGACCAACCAGGAGAAAAGCGGCGGCTAGCCGACGAGGCCCGGCCCGCCGTGGCGTTAAACTAACCTCATATTACCCAGTTTTTCCGCAGAAATCCACGCCACCGGCCGTTGGCTTTGCGACTGCTAACGAAAGCAGTGGTTTTGTCGATTTTCTGGAATCTTTCGGTTGTCGGGCCGATGTCAGATTTATCGAAACCGATATAGCCGCGTCTCGATCCTATCCGTCCCGCCGGGTATGACAAGAGCAAATAAGGAATTCATGCGATGAAACTCGCGACGTTCTCGATTCTCACTGCGGTGGCTCTCGCCGCACTGTCGGGCTGTGCCCACCACCGACGACCGTGGGCATCCCAGGGTGATACCAGTTGTGTCGAGGCTACCGAAGGTGGCGAGGCGTGTCCGGAGGAGTGTCCTGCTCCCTGCGAGGACGGTCCGCGCTGCCGCGGCCTCAAGCATCACTGCCCGATTTGCGCCGGACATCGGCAACGTCGCGCGCCCGAGCAAGAGGCCGGCCCGGCCGGTCCGCCGACGGGCGCTGTGGCCTACCCCTACTACACGATCCGTGGCCCGCGCGACTTCCTGGCACGCAACCCGGCCAGCATCGGGCCGTAACGATTGTGACAAGCATTTTCCGTAGCGTTCGGGCCCCTGGTCGACCGTCGTCCAGAGGCCCTTTTTCGTTCAGCTGACCGACGCATCGCCGTCCTGACGCAGCGAAGTCGGTTGCAGCCAGGCGCGGCCATCCTGCGCCACCAGCAACTCGGCCGCTTCCGGGCCCCAGGTGCCGGCATCATAGTTGGGAAAATCGCTGGGCCGATAGCTGGCCCAAACGTCGAGCACCGGCATCAGCAACGCCCAGGCGGCCTCGATCTCATCGGCCCGCATGAAGAGCGTGTTGTCACCGATCATCACGTCAAAGAGCAAGGCTTCGTAGGCGTCGGGCGGCGCGCGGCCGAAGGATTCGCGATAGCTGAATCGCATTTCGACCGGTAGCAGTCGCATCTGCCGCCCCGGCTCCTTGGCTTGAAACCGCAGCACCACGCCTTCCTCCGGCCAGATGCAGATACTCAAGCGGGCCGAGTCCCAGCCGGTGGTGGCGGTGGGCGGAAACGATCGGTGCGGCACGTCGCGAAAGCGGATCGAGATTTCCGAGACTTCCCGGCGCATCCGCTTGCCCGTGCGCAGATAGAACGGAACGCCTTGCCACCGCCAATTGTCAACGAACAGTTTGATGGCCGCAAAGGTTTCGGTGGCGGAATCCGGGGCCACCAACGGTTCCTGGCGATACCCCGTCACGCGCCGCCCTTCGATCCAGCCGGCCCGATACTGTCCTCGGGCAGCGCAATTCGCCACGTCGTGCGGCAAGATGGGCCGGATCGCCCGCAACACGTCGACCTTCTTGTTGCGTATTTCTTCGGCATCGAACGAGACGGGGGCTTCCATCGCCAGGAGACAAAGCAGTTGCATCAAGTGGTTCTGGACCATGTCGCGCAAGGCGCCCGCGTGGTCGTAGTAGCCGCCGCGGTGTTCGACGCCAAGCTGCTCGGCGACGGTGATCGCCACGTGGTCGACGTAGCGGCGATTCCAGATCGGCTCGAACGTGGCGTTGGCGAAGCGAAAGGCCAAAATGTTCTGCACCGTCTCTTTGCCCAGGTAATGGTCGATGCGATAGATCTGGGATTCCGCGAAGTTCTCCAGCAAGACGCGATTCAATTGCTGGGCCGATTCCAGGTCGTGGCCGAGCGGTTTTTCCACGACGATGCGGCTCCGGGCTTCGGGCTCGGCCAGCCCCGCCTGCCGCAGCATGGGCGGAATCGTGCCGAACATTCCCGGCGGTGTGGCCATGTAGAAAATGCAATGCACGTCATTATCGCCTTGTTTGGCGAACTCCTCGGCCCGCCGGGACAAGGCTGTATAAGCATCGGGATGGGTGAAATCGGCCTGCTGATAGCTCACGTGCGAAGCGAACTGCTGCCACCGCTCGGGGTTGGCCGGCCCGCGCGTGGAGAACTGAGCGACGCCCTCGTGCAGCCGGTCCCGGAAGCTTTCCTCATTGAGTTCCACGCGGTCCACGCCGACCAAGCGGAACGACATGGGCAAACCTCCGTCGAGAAAGAGATGGAAGAGTGCCGGGACGAGTTTCCGCCGCGTCAGATCGCCTCCGCCGCCAAACAGGAACAGGATCGTCGGTGGGGGCGTGCCGTCAACTTCCATCGCTCATCGTGCCCTCTCGATTTCCTCAGCGTGGTCCGCTGCCCAACGGGCTCCATTGCCGGTCCGTTCCTCCGGGGTGGCAACCATCGTTTCCTGCGGCTCGTCCCATTCGGTGTGGAACGAGCCTTTTGCATCGACGCGCTCGTAGCTGTGCGCGCCGAAATAGTCCCGTTGGGCTTCAATCAAATTGGCGGGCAGCCAGGCGCTGCGATAGGCGTCGAAATAACTGAGCGCAACCATAAAACCCGGGCAGGGGACGCCCCACTCGGCGGCGCCACGAACCACCGCGCGAAGATCTTTTTGGCGATAGGTGATTTCTTTTGACAACCTTGGATCGGTCACCAGGTTGACCAAGTTGGGCTTGGCGTGAAATGCCGCGCGGACGAGATTCAAAAGCGCAGCGCGGATGATGCATCCACCGCGCCAGATTTGGGCGACTTCTTCCAGGTTCACTCCATAGCCGTAGACCTGCGAGGCCCGCCGCAACAAGGCCATGCCCTGGGCGAAGACGATGATCATGGCCGCATACAGGCCGCGGCGCAGGTGCCCGAGAAAACGGGTCCGCACGTGCTGTCGCGCCGAACCTGCGCGGGCGAGCAGCCAACTGGCCGCTTCACGTTCCTCCTTCAGGGCCGAGAGGTGCCGCATCGCCACGGCCACGTCGATCGAAGGCGTCGGCACTTGCAGTTCCATCGCATCCTGGGAGGCCCACATGCCGGTCCCCTTCTGCCGGGCCTCGTCGAGAATCACGTCGATCAGCGGCTGGCCGGTCCTTTCGTCCGTGCGGGAAAAAATCTGATGCGTGATCTCGAGGAGATAGCTGCTTAGCTCCGTTTCATTCCACTGAGCATACGTTGCTTGCAGTTCCTCGTCATTCAGCCCCAGACCGCGCTTCAAGAGGTCATAGGTCTCGGCAATCAATTGCATCAAGGCGTACTCGATGCCGTTGTGGACCATTTTGACGTAGTGTCCGGCGGAGCCAGAACCGAGGTAGGCGGTGCACGGCTGGTCATCGACTCGCGCGGCAACAGTTTCGAAAACCGGCTGCACGCGGCGATAGGCTGCTTCCGGTCCGCCGGGCATGAGGCTCGGTCCATGGCGGGCGCCTTCCGCCCCACCGGAGATGCCGACGCCAAGGAAATGAATCCCTTTCTTCGCCAGGACTTGAGCACGACGGTCCGTGTCTTGAAAGAATGAGTTGCCGCCGTCGATGAGAATATCGTCGGGGGCCAAGCGCGGCGCAACGTCATGGATCACGTCGTCGACGGGCGGGCCAGCGGGGACCAGCATCATTACGCGCCGCGGCCGCGCCAGTTGCGTTACGAAGGAGGGAATGTCCGCGGCGAAGGCAATCTCCCGACCGCCCGTTTCCCTGTGCAACAGGTCCGCCGCCCCGAGTTGTTTGTCATAACCCAGGACGGCGATGCCGTGCTCGGCCATGTTAAGGGCAAGGTTTCCTCCCATCACGCCCAGGCCGACCATTCCCCATTGATATTTCTCCATCGTCGGAGCTCCATTCCTCGCCTTTGCGATGCCCGCCGAGCGGCAGCCCGCAACTTTACTATAGCGCGGTAGGACGGTCGGTGTAGCGGGACGAGCGGCGAGCGCGTCATAGGGAAAAGCCCCAGGCAGCTGCGAGGCATGTTACCTTTTCTCCCTGAGTTGACCCTCCGAATGTCTCCCGGTATAACACCAAACGCCTGTTGTTGCCGTCTCGCAGAAACCTTGCCCCTCAAGCATCGCCATGTCACAAACCGCCATCCCGAACGAACCGTTCCTGGAAGAGGTCGAGGTCCACGGCCACATTATCGACAGCTTGATCCTGCCGAAGATCCTCGATTGCATTATGGCCGGCGGAGGGACATTTCGGATCAAGGAAATCCACATTGGCCAAGCCCGCACCAACCCCAGCCGAGCGTTAATTGAGGTCCGTGCCGAAACGGCCGAACGCCTGGAGCACATCCTCGGGCAAATCGCCGATCATGGTGCGACGCCTGCCGCCGTGGTCGATTGCTGCCTGGTGGCCGCCGATATCGCGGGCGCCTTTCCCGAGACTTTCTACAGCACCACCAACCAGCGTACTGAGATTCGCATGGCCGGCCGCTGGTTGCCGGTGGCCGATCAGGAGATGGATTGCGGAATTGTCTTCGATCCAACAACCAACGCCGCCCGCTGCGTGCCGATGAACGAAATTCAACCCGGGCAACTGGTGGTGACCGGACATGCGGGCGTGCGGGTGTTCCCCGAGGAGCGATCGCGCGAACCGCAGACCTTTGAGTTCATGGGCAGCGCTGTCTCGACCGAAAAACCGAAAGAATTGGCAATCCGCCGCATCGCCCGAGAATTGGCAGAGACCCGCCGCGCAGGCAACAAAACGCTGGTGGTGGCCGGTCCCGCCGTGGTTCACACCGGCAGCGGCGAATGCCTGCAAGAGATGATCCGGACGGGCTACGTTGACGTCTTGTTTGCTGGCAATGCGCTGGCGACCCATGACATCGAGCAAGCCTTGTTCGGCACCAGCCTGGGCGTCTATCTCGATCAAGGCCATCCGGCCGAAGCCGGCCACGCGCACCACCTCCGGGCGATCAACCGTATCCGCCGCGCCGGCAGCATTCGCAAGGCTGTCGAACAAGGCATTCTTGCCTCCGGCATCATGTATGAGTGCGTCCGCCGCGGAACCGATTTTGTCCTGGCGGGCAGCATCCGCGACGACGGCCCCCTGCCCGACGTGATTACCGACGTGCTCGAAGCGCAGAAAAAGATGCGGGAGAAGTTGCAGGGCGTGGCGTTCTGTCTGATGATCGCTACGACATTGCACTCGATTGCGGTGGGCAATCTGTTGCCGTCGCATGTGAAAGTGGTGTGCGTCGACATCAATCCGTCGACGGCCATCAAGTTGACCGATCGCGGCAGCTTCCAAACCGTGGGCCTGGTCACGGACGTGGCGCCGTTCCTGCGCGTGCTGGTGGAAGAACTAACCCTGCTGAAGACGCCATGACTACGACGCCCTGCATCTTGATGTGTCCGCCGGATTTCTACGGCATTGAATACGAGATCAATCCGTGGATGGATCGTCGTCGCCAAGCGGATCACGCCTTGGCCGTCGAGCAATGGCAGCGACTGCGACAGACGTTGGAGTCGCTGGGCGTCAAGCTATCGTATCTGAAGCCGGTAGCGGGCCAGCCAGACCTCGTTTTCACGGCCAACGCGGGACTGGTCTATCGCAACCTGGTCGTTCCTTCGCGATTCCGGCATCCGCAGCGGCAACGGGAAGAGGCCGCCGTGCAAGAATGGTTCGCCGCGCAGGGGTTTGAGGTGCGGTCGCTGCAAAGCGACGCTTATTTCGAGGGCGCCGGTGACGCCCTCTTCTGCGGCGATACGCTGTTCGCCGGCTACCGCATTCGTAGCGATGTTCGCGGGCACCAGGAATTGGGCGATATCCTCGGCTGCCAAGTGCTACCGTTGGAATTGGTCGACACGCGCTACTACCATTTGGACACATGCTTCTGCCCCTTGGCGCCGGGCGTGGCCATCTATTACCCGCCGGCATTCGACGATTACGCGCAGCAAGTGTTGTGCGCCAGCGTGCCGGAACTCATTCCGGTCAGTGATGCCGAGAGCGCGCATTTCGCCTGCAATGCGGTGGTGGTCGGCCGCACGGTGGTAACCAACACGGGCTGTCCCGATTTGCATCGCCAATTGCGTGACCGCGGCTACGAGCCGGTGGCCTGTCCGCTTGGCGAGTTCGTCAAAGCCGGCGGCAGTGCGAAATGCCTGACGCTACGACTCGACGGCGAGGAGGCATCCGGCTGGCGGTCGGGCTGATGGGCCTCTCCGCAGGACACTAAGGTGCGAGCCGCCCTCGCGCCGGGGGCAAAAAAAGTCGGCCCTTTGCCCCCGGGCCTGCTCGGCAAATCCTCCCTGGCGTGGTTGTGCCGGTTTCCGTAAAATAGGGAGAATGTCCTATCGTTCCATCAAGCGCGTGCTCGGCGAGACCAGCCTGGAGCGGAAATGCCGCTTCTTGTTCGGGGCTTGCCTGCTGCTGTTGATTAGCGCCAGTTTCTATTGGTATTGCGGTCAAACCGACGAGATTGTCTACGAGCAGAACCGCAACACCGGGCGGCTGCTGGTCGATCAGGGGATGCAAGCGCTGCACTGGAAGAGCTACGAGACCAACACCGACGCCCAGCAGATGGTGCAGAAGTTGGCCGCGGCGTTCAACAAACAGCCTTACCGGCTGCGTTTCATCCTGCCCAACGCGACGGGAAAAGACGCCCAACCCTTCGCCCCCAAGGACAGTTTCGAGAAAGAAACGCTTGAACAATTTCTTAAGAACCCGCCCAGCAAATCGGCCGGGGAGGAAGTGGTCGAGTTTCGCGAACGCCGTTCGGCCGACGGCAACGAGTACTACTACTATCAGCCGATCCGCGCGACTGGAACGGAATGCTTTCTCGGCTGCCATCAGCCGATGAGCAACGCCACCGGCGAGCCGTTTGTGGGCCGCTCGGTCTTTGGCAACTCCGTGGCGGAGGCCGAGGGGGACTTGATGGCGGTGGCCGAACTGATCGTCCCCACCGAGGCGACCCGCCGCAGCATCAATGGCAACCGGGCGGTGTTGATTGCCACGGCCATTATCACCGTCTTCCTGGCGATGGTCGCCTCCTACGCGATCGTCCGTTACGTGATCGTCAAGCCGCTGCGGCACCTTCGCGACGTCAGCGATGCGATCAGCCGCGGCAACACCGCGCTGCGGGCCGACATTCGCACCGGCGACGAGTTTGAGGAGTTGGCCTTTGCCTTCAACCGCATGCTGCGGCACATGACCACCGCCCAAGAGGAACTGCGGCAATTGAACGTGGACCTCGACTGCAAGGTCGACGAGCTGGCCCAGGCCAACATGCGGCTGTACGAGATGAACCTGCTGAAGAGTGACTTCCTGGCCACGATGAGCCACGAGTTGCGGACGCCGCTGAACAGCATTCTCGGTTTCAGCGAGGTGCTCGGCTCGATCGATTCGCTCAACGACAAGCAGAAGCGCTACGTGCAGAACATCCAGAAATCGGGCAAGACCCTGCTGGAGATGATCAACGACATTCTCGACCTAGCCAAGATCGAGAGTGGCAAGATGGACGTCCGGCTGACCGATTTCAGCATTGGCCATCTTGTCGGCGCTCAATGCGACATGGCTCGACCGCTGGCGGAGCGAAAAAACATCGACGTCGAGAGCCAGATCGAGCCCGACCTGCCGCCGATGCACCAGGATCAGGGCCGAGTGCAGCAGATTCTCAACAACCTGCTGTCGAACGCGATCAAGTTTACGCCCGAAGGCGGCCAAATCACCATTACCGTCGCTTGCGACGAATCGGAGTACCTGGTGCTTTCGGTGATTGACACGGGCGTGGGCATTGCCGAGGAGGATCAGCAATCGATTTTCGAGAAGTTCCGCCAGGGCAAGACGGCGATGCCCAGCGGCGACGCCATGACCCGCGAGTATTCCGGCAGCGGGCTGGGGCTCTCGATCGTCAAGGAACTCTGCCGCTTGCTGGGTGGCGCGATTTCGCTGCAAAGCGAGTTGGGCAAGGGAAGCACCTTTACCGTGCGGCTGCCGTGGTGTCTGTCGGACGAACCCCAGGTACACACGCCTTTGATCACCGGCCTGGAAGAGTTTGCCAAACCGCGATTCGAGACCACGCATCACGCCACCGCGCGCGACGGCAAAGACGCCGACCCGTCGCGATCAGTTCATTGACCGCCGTGCTACTGGCGGCTATGATGCCGTCACCGTTTGCCAGCCGTCGCTTCCGGCCAGACTACCCCGATCTCGGAGGGCCGCCGATGACCTCGAAATGCCGCGTTTGCCGCGCCGTATTTGCCTGCGCATTACTAGCTATTGTCGCGTGTCAGACCCTTCACGCGGCTCCACCGGCTGACTTTCAGGTTGACTTCCGCTACGCGGTTCCCTGGTGGCAAACAGCGATCTGCCTGCCCGACGACCCCGAGAAGAGCGTCGTCGGCAAGGACGGCGAGTTGCTCTATGACTTCCAGAAGCGGAAGTTCGACTTCCACACGAAGGTGACGCTCGATGTGGAAGGCGGCTCGAAATGGAGCAAGCAGGAGTTGGCCTCGCCGCGGGTGCCAGTGGTCCGCACCCTTCGCCAAGCCGGCTTCGTCGAGATCGTGCAAGAGGCGTTTGCGGCCATTCCTGGAAAAGACGGCAAGGCCCAGCCGCGTTATGACGTTGTGTTGATGCGGCTCCGCAACACGGGCGATCAACCGGCTATGGTGCGGCCGATAATCAACATGGAAAGCAAGACGCCAATCGCCGTTGCCGCGCAGGGAACGCAAATCACGATTGGCGATGCGGTTCGCATCAGCGCTCCGGCCAACGCAGCCAAGGTGGACGATTCGAGCAAGGATCGCGTCACGGTCACTGCCGATACGATCGCGTTGCAGCCCGGCGAGGAGCGCACGTTCGCCATCACCGTAGCGCTCGGCAAGGAGGCTGCGTTTGTGCCGGTGGACATTGCCGGGCTGACGGTGGCCCGCAGCCGAGCAGACGCGTACTGGACGGACGGACGCATCCCCTACGATCGAATTCAAGTGCCCGATCCCGGCATTCAAGCCTTGATTGACTCCTCGGTCCGCAACATCTACCAAGCCCGCGAAATGAAAAATGGTCTGCCGGCGTTCCAGGTGGGGCCCACCTGCTATCGAGGGCTGTGGATCGTCGACGGGGCGTTCTTGCTCGAAGCGGCCACCTACATCGGTTGCGGTGACGAAGCCCGCAGCGGCATTCAATACAACCTCAGCTTCCAGCGGCCCGACGGCGGCTTCACGCTGATTCCAGACTACTGGAAGGAGTCGGGCATCATTCTTTGGACGGCCGCCCGACATGCCCGATTGACCGGCGACAAGCAATGGCTGCAGGAAGTTTGGCCGAAACTCGAGCGGACCTTTGATTTCATCATCAAGCTCCGCAATCAAGCGTCGCAAGATCCCAAGGCCCTCGAGTTCGGCCTCGTTCCGCCCGGTTTTCCCGACGGCGGGTTGGCTGGCAAGCCAGCCGAATACACGAACGTCTACTGGACTCTGGCCGGCATGAAAGCGGCCGTCGACGCCGCCCGATGGCTGGACAAAACCGACCAGGCCGCTCGTTGGCAAGAGGAATATGACAAAATGTTGGCGGCCTTCCGCAAGGCGGCCGCTCGTGACACCCGCGTCGATCCGCACGGCAACAAATATCTGCCAATCGTAATGGACAACGCCGGCAACGAACTGCCGCAGCGGGCACAATGGGCCTTTTGTCATGCCGTCTTTCCCGGCAAAGTGTTCGGTGCCGACGACCCGCTCGTGCGCGGCAATATGGAAATGCTCCGCGCCACGGAGCGCGAAGGCATGGTCTACGGCACCGGCTGGGACGCCAAGGGCATCTGGACCTACTTCGCCTCGTTTTACGGCCACGCCTGGCTCTGGATGGGCGACGGTCCCAAAGCCGTCGAAGTGCTCTATGCCTTCGCCAATCACGCTTCGCCGCTGCTGGCTTGGCGCGAAGAGCAATCGCTCGTCGGCGACAAGTACAACAAGGTTGGCGACATGCCGCACAACTGGGCGAGCGCCGAATTCATCCGCCTAGTTCGCCACCTGCTGGTGCTCGAACGCGATACGGAACTGCACATTTTCGAGGGTCTACCGCGCCGATGGGCGATGCCCGGCTCCGTGGTCCGCCTCAAGAACATCGCCACTGAGTTCGGCCCGCTGTCGCTGGAACTGGTCGTCGCCGCCAACGGCAAAACGGCCACGCTGAAACTCGACGGCGCCTGCCGCAATCCGCCGGAGCGGGTTGTGCTGCATCTGGGCAATTGGGCCGATCCGTCGAATCCCAAAGCGAGCGTCGACCTGCCGGTGGCCCCGACGATCGAACGTACGATTACGATTTCCGACAAGTGACAGACTTCTGGCGAGAAGGATTTTGCCGAAGATGGCTAATGCCGAACCAAAACCAACGGTCGAAGTGCAATTGTTTGCCGACGGAGCTTGCAGCGGCAACCCGGGTCCTGGCGGCTGGGCCTATATCCTCCGCCACGTCGCCAGCGGCAAGGAGAAGGAGAGTTTTGGCGGCGAGCCCGAAACGACCAACAACCGCATGGAGATGACGGCGGTGATCCGCGGCCTGGAAGCCCTCACGCGGCCAACCGCGGTCGAACTGGTCAGCGACAGTTCCTACGTCGGCAAGGGCCTCAGCGAGTGGATGCCGAAGTGGAAGGCCAACGGCTGGCGACGCCGCGAAAAAGGCCGCTGGGCGGAAGTCAAGAATGAAGACCTCTGGCGGCGGTTGGACGAGCTTCTGCAGCGCCACCGCGTCCGCTTCACGCACGTCCGCGGCCACTGCGGCCACCCGGAAAACGAACGCTGCGACACCCTGGCCGTCGCGGCGTATCAGAAGTATCTGCGGCGATAGCGCCATCACTCGAAGCCCACTCGCGACGAATACATGTGGACTCGAAAAACTGAGAAAGACCTTGCCGAAGAGCGATCCAGGCTTCGGTACGATTTCACGGGGCCTCTCGGGACAGGCGCCCTCATGTTCTTAGCAGTTTTTATTCAGAGTTGGATTCGTCCAAAACCTTGGCTGACTCCTGCGCTGCCGACGATGGGTTTTCTGGAATCAGCGAAGGATGCTCTCATTTTTGGATTCGTCGCGGTTACTACAATCCCTCGGTCAATTCGCTGCGGATCGTCGAAGATTTCAGCCAGACCGTCCAAGTGCAAAAGCATCTTCCGTTGCGAAGAATCCGCAAAAGCACCTTCTCCAATTTCAACAATTTAAGCAGGCTCGATCGCCAGCAAGGCTCGGCCGCTCACAGCGAAGACAGTCTGAGCGAACTGGCCCAACAGACGATTGCCGTGGACGGTACCTTTCTGCCTGCTTTGGCGGATGTGGTTTGGGCCGTCCGCAATACGAACAATCATGGAGCGGAGAGTTGTTGGGCGAGGATCGACTGTCAATTGAACGTCGTCACGAGGCTGCCCGAAGGCATGTCCACGCAAGCGTGGACATGGCACCGGGCTCCTGGTCGAAAGAACCAAAGGTTACCCAATCCGGTTTTACCAAATCGGAGGCAACAGGCCTTCATCCCATCTACGTTTCTACGCCTCCCCGTGTTGCTCAACCGCGTCCTCGTTTTGGGGCGGCTTATGACGAAATAGAAACCGCAGAGCCCCAAATAGAAGAGCTGCAAACAGGAGCAGGATCAATGTTGTACCCCAAGGTTCATCAAATTTGTGCGGGGCGCCTCCCAAGGCAACAGGAATCGCTAAGCCAAGGCATGCCCACATCAGCGCCTTCAGGACTGCCCCTTGAAAATAGGGGCGTCCGGCGTCTGGCCGGTGATTCTGTTCGGCGTCGGGCATTCGTCGCTCCCGTTGCACTGCGGAAAGACGAGGCCTTCTTAGCGTAGTCGGCAAACATAGAATGTCAATCGGGATGATGTCGGCAGGATGGCGCTAACGAGAAATAACTGAAATAGAGTGACTATCCAACTTAGCAGGTATGAATGCCTAGCAGATCGAGACGGTGCAACAGGTTCATGAGCCAGCCATCTGTATAAGTTCAGGTTTCGTGCTATCGCCGATCCCCGGACAGTCTGGCCGATTGTTCGAGCACCCGCCCCAAATAGTCACCCACAATCGGTGGCGGTCCGCGCTCACTCACGCCGCCCCCGATCCGCGGATCGGGCCGAAACCGCCTGGACCTCCTGATCGAATTGGGCCTCGACGTCCCGGTCGACCTGCTCGATCGTTTGATTCGAGCCGTCTCCCGCGCGCTGCGATTTCTCGGCGGCACTGCCGAAAAACGATGCCAAAAAACTACTTTTTTCGCAAAGGCCAAAGGCGGCCGAAAAACTCCCCTCCAACTCGCCCACCATGGCCTCTCGAACGCTCAAGCGACCGCACCGCGCCCTCTTAAGAAGAGCAAATAGCCGGGTGCTAACAGCCCCCGGTCGCAGCCGTTAGTTCTATAGAATGTCTGCGGGGCGCGCACCAGCAAAAGCGATGCGTGCAAGCACGCATCCTACCTCTCAACCTCCCGCCAGATGCTTGCCATCCCTAGGCCCCGCGCCGGCCATGCGATACACTGGCCCACTGCCCAACACTACAGACCAACTTCGAGCGAACAGCGTGGTCATCAGGGAGGAAAACCGATCGCGAACCGGCGTCGTTTACGGCGTCGCCGCCTATGGGCTGTGGGGCCTGATCCCGCTGTACTTCAAGGCGGTCGCCCACGTCGCCCCGCCGACGGTCCTCGCCCATCGGGCCCTCTGGTCGTTCGCCATGCTGGCCGTGCTCGTGCAACTCCTCGGCCGCTGGGGCGAACTGCGGCGCGAACTGACGAGCCCCAAGCTGCTGCTCATGCTCGGCTTGAGCACCCTGCTGATCGCCGCCAATTGGCTGATCTTCATCTACGCGGTGGAATCGAAGCAACTAGTGCAGGCCAGCCTCGGCTACTTCATCAACCCGCTGGTCAGCGTGTTGTTGGGCGTAGTGGTTCTCCGCGAACGGCTGCTGCCGCGCCAAGCGTTGGCGATCGCCCTGGCGCTGGTCGGCGTGCTGATCTTGACGGTTTTGGTGGGCCAGTTCCCATGGATCGCCATCACGCTCGCCCTGACGTTCGGCGTCTACGGGCTGATGCGAAAGATCATGCCGGTCGACGGGCTGGTGAGTCTCACGGTCGAGACCTGCGTCATGACGCCGGTCGCCCTGGGCTATCTCTTCTACCTCGGCATGCCGTCGCAAACCGATAGTAACCAACTGGCAACGCTGCTGCTGTTGATGCTGAGCGGGCCGGTCACCACCGTGCCGCTGTTGTTCTTCGCGGCCGCCGCCCGACGGTTGCGGCTGTCGACGATGGGCATTCTCCAGTACCTGGCCCCGACGCTGCAATTCACCTTGGCCGTGGTGGCCTTCGGCGAATTATTCTCGATGGCCCAGATGATCAGCTTCGCCTGCATTTGGACGGCCGTGGCGATCTATGTCAGCGATGCCATCCGCGGCTCGCGCGAGTATCGGGGCGCGGTCGTTGAGCCAGATTGAGGTGCTGCTAGTTTTCCTTGTCGCGGCGGTATTCCACCGGCGTCAGGCCTTCCAGGCGGCGGAAGACGCGGCCCATGCCGTCGGCGCTGGTGAAACCGGCGGCGAGAGCCACTTCCTTGAGTGAGAGATCGGTGCCAATCAACAACCGTTTCGCCCGTTCGAGTCGGCAGCGGACGATTTCGTCGTAAACGCCGTGGCCGACCGCCGCCTGAAAGCGTCGTTCCAGCGATCGGCGGGTCATCGGCAGTTGCCGGGCCAGACTGTCGACCGTCATTGGGCCATGGCTTTGTTGCCAGATCAATCGCATGGCCTCGGCCACAACGCGGTCGCGGACCACCGACACGTCTTGTGGTCCCTGAGCGATCAGCTCGGTCGGTTGTCGTTCCGCCGCGGCGGAGATCGCGGCCAAGATCTCGAGCGTGTCGGCGGCGATCAAGTGCGGAAAGCCGGTCGACTCGTCGCGAATCCGCTCTAGCAGCGACTGGAAGGGAGCTTCGATCGCCGGTTGCAGTCCGGTGGTGATGACGGCATGCTCGGGCGCGAAGAAACGGTTGGCCACCAGACGATCGATGATTTCGCCATTGAAACTGACCCAGAATTCGTCCCAGCCGACCGCCGGATCGGGTCGGTAGCGATGCCATACGCCGGGAAACAGTAGAATCACCATGCCTGGGCCGATTTTCACCGCGCCGGTCGGCGACGATTCGAAAAGCCCTGCGCCGCGGGTGATGTAGATCGCCTGGTACTCGGGCAGCGTCCGGCCGGCCTCCCAGCCGAACTGGTACAATTCCGGGTGCGGTTCGAGCGGATATGGCTGGCCCGGCTGCACGCAACTCTGCCCCGCACCGGTGACGTAGAGTCCCCACTGCACATCGCGGGGACGCACCGGCACGTAACGGAAGCAGTTCTCTTCGCAGGGCGGCATAGGTTCTTATCTTAGGGCCCGTCGCACGGGTGGTGGCCAGTATTGACAGCATCCAAAGCGAATGCCGCGATGACCCGATTGTAACCCCTGTCGGAAAACGACGGAAGAATGTCGCGGGGCCGCGTTGACGGGATCGCCCGCCAGGCGGGACAATCGAAGCATCGCATCCTTCCCACTATCGGACATGAACATGAGCACGGTCCAATCGTGTCGCTGCGAAACAATGACCGCCCGGCAACGGGTTCTTACGGCCCTCAGTCACCAGGTGCCCGATCGGGTGCCGATTGACCTCGGCGGCAATCAAACCGGCATCCACAAGTTCGCCTACCTGGCATTGCTGGAGCACTTGGGGATCCAGGATGAGCTAGTGATCATGGACGCCGTGCAGCAATTGGCCCAGCCGTGCGAGGCCGTGCTGGAGCGGTTCCGCGTCGACACCCGCTACATCGCCGCGAAGGGCCCGGACAGTTTCACTGGCGGCATTGAGAAGAACGTCCGCCAGGGGCGGTTATGGCACGACCTGCGTGACGAGTTCGGCGTCGTCTGGTCGATGCCCGACGATCATCCCTACTACATGGATATTTCGCACCATCCGCTGGCCAACGCCACATTGGCCGACATTGCCAACTATCCGTTTCCGAAGGGGGACGATCCGAGCCGCTTTGCCGGATTGCGCGAGCGAGCCCAATTCCTGCGACGCGAGACGCCCTACGCGGTCGTCAGTGGCATCTCCGGTGTGGTCTATGAAACGTGTTGGTATCTCCGCGGACTGGAAGCCTGGTTCATGGACCTGTTGACGCAGCCGGACTTCTGCGAGGCCTTGTTGGATCAGGTGCTGCGATTCTGGCTCGACTGGTTCCGGCTGTTTTTGGATGAGGTGGGCGATCTGGTCGACGTAATCATGGTTGGCGACGATCTGGCCGGGCAGAACGGGCCGCTGTTTCGTCCGGAAGTCTATCGCCGGATCGTCAAGCCGCGACAGAAGCAGCTCGTGCAGTACATTCGATCGCGGACCGAGGCCAAGGTCTGGTATCACACCTGCGGTGCGTGCACGATGTACATCCCCGATTTGATTGACAACGGGATCCAGGTTCTCAATCCCTTGCAGGTGAGCGCGAAGGGCATGGAGCCGTCGTCGGTGAAGGCCCAATTCGGCGAGCAGATGAGTTTTTGGGGTGGTGGCATCGACGCCCAGCACGTGCTGCCGACAGCCTCACCTGAGGTGGTGCGAGAGCATGTTCGGCGGAATATCGAGGCCTGGAAGCCGCACGGTGGGTACGTGTTCAACAACGTCCACAATATCCAAGCCGGCGTACCGCCGGAGAACATCGTAGCGCTGTACGACGCGGCGTTCGAGTTCGGGTTTTATAATTAGACTTCAAGCACCACCGTAGTCGGCCGTGTATCTCGGTTCCAGGCAGGTCTGTCTCTCGGTGTCCTCCGCGCCTCTGTGGTAAACTTGGAGCTCTGACTCCTGGTCAGCTGTCGCAAAACGACGGTCGTTTGTCGGAAAAAAGGGTTGCCGGCTGGAATGCCACCCACGATGATGGAGTCGCCTGTCTAAGTGCAAAAGCTCAAAGGAGATGTCGCCATGCCACGCCCCTTAATCTCGTTGTGCGCCGGCTTTGTCGCGGTCCTCGCCGCGCTATGTGTCTGCTTCGCTGAAGAGTCAAAGGACTTCGCTAGTCTCGAGCAGCAATTCAAGACCCTGCCGAGCAGCGCCCGGCGAATGACCGGCCCCTTGTTCTGGTTGCACGGCACGGAGAGCAAAGAACGTTTCGATTTCTACCTGGGCAAGGTCGCCGAAGGGGGCAACGGCTGCTTCACGGCTGAAAGCCGCCCGCACTCCGACTGGCTTGGCGAGGGGTGGTGGCGCGACCTGAGCATCTGCCTCGAGTGCGCCAAAAAACACGACCTGCAAATGTGGATCTTCGACGAAAAGTGGTGGCCGAGCCAGACCGTCGGCTGCGGCAAGCCGCAGCTCAAACCCGGGCAGCGGGACAACTTCTACACCCAGGTCGGCACGGTGCCCAAGGAGTTCGCCGCCAAACGACTCGAAGCCTCTAAACTTGACGTCAAAGGTCCGCAGAATTATGAGAGCGGTGATTTCGCCGGACCGCGGTACATCGCCACGGTCGCCGGACGCTTGACCGACGATGGCAAGGTCGAAGGCAACACGCTGCTGGACCTTTCCGGAAATATCCGCGATGGCAAGCTCTCGTGGCAGGTGCCGGCCGGCAAGTGGCGAATCATGAAGTTCACGCATTCCCAGGCACCTGGTGTTAGCCAGAGTGGCCAGTTGAGCGTCGACGGCGCCGACAAGGCGGCTGTCGAGTGGTTTTTGAAGACCGTTTACCAGCCGCACTACGACCGCTTCGGCGCCGACTTCGGCAAGACCATCCCCGGCTTCTTCTTCGATGAACCGGAGACGCAAGGCAACTGGGGAACGGAGTTGAAGGTCGTACTCAACGAGTGGAACGTCGACTGGAAGAAGGCCTACGTCGCCTACAAGTTCGAACTGGCCGGCGAAGAGCAAACGGCCGCCAAGTTCCAGTATCTCGACGCGCTGGCCGAGGCCTGGGGCCGTACCATGTACGGCGGCATGAGCCGTTGGTGCCGTGAACATAACGTGAAGTCAATCGGGCACTTCATGGAGCATGCCAACCTCTATCGGCATCCCGACTACTGCGCCGGCGACATCATGCGATTGATGGGCTACTGCGACATGGGCGGCATCGACGCCGTGTTCAAGCATTTTGTGATGGGCCGCCGGATCTGCTCGGACGACCCCATCTGGCAGACACCAAAGCTCGGCAGCTCGGTCTCGCACGTCTATGGCAAGCAGGATGACGTGGCGATGGTCGAAATCTTTGGCGCCCGTGGCCAAGATCTGACCTACTCGGAGATGAAGTGGTGGACGGATCACATGCAGGTATCGGGCATAAATTTCATCATCCCGCACTCGTTCAATCCCAAAGCGCCCTACGATCGCGACTGCCCGCCGTACTTCTACAATGGTGGCTTCGAGCCGCGCTGGCCGTTGTATCGCGTCTATGCCGATTATACGAGCCGGCTGAGTTTGATGCTGACTGGTGGTCGGCACGTCTGCCCGGCGGCCATTCTGTTTAGCGGCAATCTCTACCAGGTTGGCAAGGGCGTTGGTCCCGAAGACATGATCACCGCCCTGCAAGACGCACAGATTGATTGCGACCTGCTGCCGATGTCGGTTTTCGAAAAGACGGCCACGCTCGACGGCTGTGAAGTGAAGCTCCACGGCGAGCGGTACAAGGTGTTGATCGTGCCGCCGGTCGAGGTCATTCCGTACGAGACTCTGGCCAAGGCCAAGCAGTTCTTTGAGCAGGGCGGAATCGTCATCGGTTACGGTATGTTGCCGACGAAATCGGCGGTGCCTGGCAAGAGTGCCGAGGATATTACGCAACTGCGTGACGCCATCTGGGGCCAGAACGCAAAGGCGGTTCTCGCCGCCTGCCAACTCAACACGGCGGGAGGTCGGGCCTATTTCCTGCCGGAATCGCCCGGATCGGAAGGGGTGAGTTCGGCCCTGGTGGCCGACGGTGGTATTCGCCCGACACTGCAAGTCTCTACCGGACAAACAGACGATAATTTGCACGTGCTGCACCGGCAGAAGGACAACCGCGACATCTTCTTCGTCTGCAACCAGATCCCTTATGGTCCGTCGCGTCAATTCACGTTCCGTGTTTCCGCCGCCGGCGAGCCGGAGATCTGGGACGCGATGCGAAACGAGATCACCACGCCCGCCTTCACTCGCATCGACGACAAGAACATCGAAATCACGATGGCGCTCGAACCGCTAGAGAGCTTCTTGCTGGTGATGCAGCCGCAGAAGATCAAGCGGCCGGCCCGGCTGGAACCGAGTGCGAAGCCGATTCGCGAATCGATCGTGTTGACGCGGATTCCCAGTGCGCCGGTGGAAGGCCCGAAGCCCGAGAACACCGACGGGCCGTTCTGCCTGAGCCCGGTGGGTTCGGCCGATCCGTTCCATGGCAAGGCCACGATCCCGGCAGACGTCGATCTATCGGCCTGTCGCGTCTATTTGGAGATGGACGAACTACCCGACATGTCGGCCGCGGTAACGATCAACGGCAAGAAGGCCGGCGGCGTGGTCGGTCGTCCGTGCCGGCTGGAAGTCGGCAAGCTGCTCAAGTCAGGGGAAAATCAGTTGCTGATTGAGCCGCTACCGCCGAAGGCTGCACGGTTGGTGTTCTACTCGGCCGAGTAGTATGGCGGGGGCAACGATCCGATCTGCACGGAGCGACCGTGTTTGTCGCTGTGACAAACCATGAGCGACGTTGCACCGATGTCCTGAGCTGAATGAAAGAAAGGCACTCGCTAAGATGCTGCGCTTACAGTCCGTTCGTAACGCACTCACATGGCTGTTGTTGGCGGTCTTCGCGACGTCGCCGCTGTTGGCAAAAGAGCTGAGCGCGGAGTTTGCCAACCCGCCGGCTTCGGCCCGGCCATGGGTGTACTGGTTCTGGTCGGATGGCAACTTGAGTCGCGAGGGGATCACGGCCGACCTCGAGGCGATGCAGCGCGCGGGCGTTGGCGGAGTGCTGATCATGGAAGTCGATTTTCGCCTTCCGCCCGGTCCGGTTCGCTTTGGCAGTCCCGCGTGGCGTGAACTGTTCAAGCATGTGGTCGCCGAAGCCCAGCGCCTGGGGCTGGAAGTGAACATGAACAACGACGCCGGATGGTGTGGCAGCGGCGGGCCATGGATCACGCCCGAACATGCCATGCAAAAGGTCGTCTGGAGCGAAAAGGAGACCGGCGGCCCCGAGCGATTCAAGGGCTGGCTGGCGCAACCGCCGACCACGGCCGGTTACTATCGCGACATCGCCGTGCTGGCCGTGCCGACGCCGCCCGCCGATGGCAGCCCCGAGAAACGCGTGCGAATTGGCGAGCTCGACGCGAAGACCGGCGTTGTTAGCCAGCAAGTCAAGACGTCGGCCAAGTACGGCGACGCGCCGGCCAACGCCGTGGTTGCGGCCACTCGGACTATCGACTTGACCGATCGCATGCGCGCGGACGGGCAACTGGAATGGCACGTGCCCGAGGGAAAATGGACCATCTTGCGCATCGGTTACACGCCGACGGGAGCCGTGAACGTGCCGGCGCCGTCTGACGCGCAGGGGTTCGACTGCGACAAGCTCAGTGCCGCGGCGATGGACGCCCATTTCGCCGGGCTGATGGCAAAACTGATCGCCGATGTGGGACCGGCGGCCGGCAAGACCTTGAGCCACGTGCATATCGATAGCTGGGAAACGTTTTCCCAGAATTGGACGCCGCGGATGCGCGAAGAGTTCCGCAAGCGGCGGGGCTACGACCTGCTGCCCTATTTGCCGGTGTTCACCGGCCGCGTCGTCGATAGCCTGGAAGTGTCGGAGCGGTTTTTGTGGGATCTGCGCAAGACGATTGCCGAGTTGACCAATGAAAACTACGCCGGCCGGATGCGCGCGTTGGCGAGCCAACACGGCCTGCGGCTGTCGATCGAGGCCTACGGCAACGGCCTGCTCGACGAGATGACCTACGCCGCGCAGGCCGATCGGCCGATGGCCGAGTTTTGGATCGGTGGCCACGTCATGGAAACGATCCGCGCCATGACCTCGGCGGCCCACATCTACGGAAAGCCGGTCTGTGGCGCCGAAGCCTTTACAGCGATTCCCAAGGGGGACCGTTGGACGATGCATCCTTACGCAATGAAGGCCCTCGGTGATTTCGCCTTTTGCGAGGGCATCAACCAATTCGTGTTTCATCGCTACTCGCATCAGCCCTGGCTCAATTGCCAACCGGGCATGGGCATGGGGCCGTTCGGCGTGCACTATGAACGCACGCAGACGTGGTGGGCGCAATCGGGCCCCTGGCACGAGTATCTGGCCCGTTGCAGTCACCTGTTGCGGCAAGGCCTTTTCGTAGCCGACATCTGTTACCTCCAAACCGAGAACGCTCCCAACGGTCTGGCCTATTCCCCGGCGACGGCCTATCAGTTCGACGGCTGCTCGCCCGATGTGGTCATGACTCGGATGGAGGTCAAGGACGGGCGGCTGGTCCTGCCCGATGGCATGAGCTATCGGCTGCTCGTGTTGCCGCCCAGCGAAACCATGACGCCGACACTACTGGGCAAGATCGCGCAACTGGTCGAGGCGGGCGCGACGGTCGTCGGTGCTCCTCCAGCGAAGTCTCCCAGTCTGCAAGATTACCCGCAATGCGACGCCGATTTGCGGCGACTTGTGCAACAAGTGTGGGGCGATGCCGACGGCAAAAACAGCACCGAACATCGGGTTGGCAAAGGGCGAGTGGTCTGGGGCCAGAAGCCGGAAGAAATCTTGGCCAAGATGGGCGTGTTGCCCGATTTCCAGTGCGAGACGCTGCCGGGTGGCGATACGGTCCGCTACATTCACCGAGCCGTGGACGGGACGGACGTGTATTTTGTCGCGAGCGCTAGCCGGCAGCCGATCGAGGCCACGTGCCGCTTCCGGGTTCACGGCAAGCAGCCCGAGCTATGGTATCCCGACACGGGTCGCATCGAGCCTGTGGCAGTTTTTGAGTCGTCCGACGGGAATACGCGGATTCCCTTGCGGTTTGAGCCCTGCGGCTCGGTGTTTGTCGTGTTCCGGCCAATGGGCGGCAAACCGGTCGATGGGGCCGTGACCCTGGCACGCGATGGCAAGCAGATTTTGGGCGTCGATCGCCCGGTTGGACAGGTGGCTGTGCAGAAAGCTATCTACGGCCGCTCGGAATACGACTACAACACGTCGCGAGGATCGGTCATCACTCGCGATGTCACCGCCTTGGTGCAGAAACGCGTAGCGCAAGGTGTGCGAACGCTCCGGCCGTCGTCCTTTTCGGAAGGCGAGGTGCCCTTTGGCGTGCTGCATACGCTCACCGTCGAGTACACGGTGGACGGCCAATCCTGTGTGGCCGAGGCCACCGAGCCCGAGACGGTTGCCCTGGTTGCCCCGGCAGACGCCTCGACGCGGCTGCACCGCGACGTGGCCGGTCGGTTGTCCATGGAAACCACCAAGCCAGGCAATTACACCGTGAAGACCGCTTCGGGCAAGACTTTGTCGGCCACAGCCTCGCCCTCGCCGCAACCGATCGACCTCGGCCACGCGTGGCAGATTGAGTTCCAGATGGCCAAGGGCCAGCCGGCGAAAAAGCTGACGGCCGACACACTGTTCCCCTGGAACCAACACGCTGATGCCGATGTGCGGCATTTTTCGGGCACGGCAACCTACCGCAAGGAGCTTGCGATTCCTGCCGACTTGCTGCCGCAAGATCAACGAGTCTACCTGGATCTCGGTCGGGTCGAAGTAATGGCCCAGGTCAAACTCAATGGCCGGGACTTGGGCATCTTGTGGAAGCCGCCTTTCCGAATTGATGTCACCGACGCGTTGCGGCAGGGGAGCAACGTGCTGGAAATCCAAGTGACCAACCTCTGGCCCAATCGGCTGATCGGCGATGAACAACTGCCCGAGGACAGTAAGCGACTCGCCAAGGGCAACATCGCCGAGTGGCCCGAGTGGCTTCTCACCGGCAAGTCGAGTCCCGCCGGACGACAGACCTTCGTGAGCTGGCGACTGTGGAACAAAGAGGCTCCGCTGCTTGACTCGGGCTTGTTAGGCCCCGTGCGCCTGACTGCGACCCGATTCGTGCTATTCAAGGCGAAAGCCCAGTGACGCGACCTCTCACCGAAGGGAGCGGTTTACCAGCGATTGCGGTGCACCCGGTCGAGATGGAACCGATTTTCGGGAGCCAGCGCCTCGGCCGGATAGCCGACGACAACCAGGCTGTGAGCAACAACGTGGTCGGGCAAACCGAGCAGAAGTTTTAGGCCTTCCATGCGCCGTTCGCGCGGATAGACGCCGGTCCAAACCGCGCCCAGTCCCAGCCCGTGCGCTGCCAGCAGCATGTTCTCCACCGCCGCTGCGCAGTCCACGACCCAATAGCCGGCCGACTTCTCCAGCTTGAGGTCCCCGCAGACCAAGATGCCAAGCGGGGCCGACGCGGCCATTTGCGCGTTGGGATTGATCTCGGCAATTCTGCCGAGCAGCTCGCGATCGTCGATGACGACGTACTGCCAGGGCTGGCCGTTGCGGGCGCTGGGGGCATTCATCGCCGCCTTCAGCAGTTGTTGCACCAATTCCTCTGGCACGGCTTGGTCTTGAAACCGGCGGATGCTCCGTCGCGTGCGAATCGCTTCCAATACGTCCATGGCAGTTCTCCCAAAAGAGCCAAATTCAGAAAACCACCATAGTGTCGCTGCGGCGGACCGGCAAGAGGCAAGAAAAGGAAAAACCGGCCGCGGCTGCCGAGGACTAGTTCCGCTAGTCGTCGCCAGACCGGAGCCGGTTCACCTCACCTCTTGTATCACCTCTTGTATCAACTCTCGGAACGCCGCTTACGCGACGCTGGGGATCCTTCTAGAAGCCGAAGCCGATGGAGAACCCCGGCCGGCCGTAGTAAAATCCATAGCTCGGATAGTAGTAGCCGTAGCTATACGGGGAATAGTAGTACGGCGACACATAAGCCCGCGCGTACGGCCGCACCACAACCGGCGGATACCATGCCCGATAATGACCCCCGTGGTACCCGTGGTGGTGACCACCGTTATAACCGTAGTGGTGGCCGCCGTGGTGCCCGTGGCCATGGCCGCCTTTCGCCAGGGCTTCTCCGCTGGCCATGAACAGGGCAACCAGCACCGCCAGTACGATCAAAGCGTATCTCACGACTCCACTCCTTCTCACCATTGGTTCCCAAAGAAGTTTTTTGCTTGACCAACCTCTCATGCAGGCTCCGTGCCAAACGGCCGATGCGCGTCGGAAGCTATAGCAAAGCAAGGGTTTGTGTTAATGATTCCATGTTCGAGTTGCTTGCCGAGGGGCGGTCCTGCGCCGTCATTGCGATGGCGCCGTGTGTCCGTTTGAGTACAGCCGGTTGACCCACCCCCGCACCGCGTCTAATCTGGAACATCGTATGATCTGCCGAATTACGCTCGTCGCCGCGATCGTCGCCGCATTTGCCGTCAGCCTCGCCGCCCAGCGCCAACTCGAATTGCCCCTGCGGCCGGAAAGCACCCCATTCTGGCGATGTGAACGGATCGTTTCCACGGCCCCCAGCATCACGGAGACACTCTACGCCCTGGGCCTGGGCGATCGGGTCGTCGGTGTGACCCGATTCTGCGAGTTTCCCCCCGAGGTGAAGCACAAGCCGCAGATTGGCGGCTACTACGATCCCAATTTCGAGGCAATCGTGGCCCTGCGGCCCGACTTGGTGATCATGCTCGAGGAGCAGGCCGAGGCGGTGCCGGCCTTTGCTAAGTTGAAGCTCGAAACGCTGGTGATCCTGCACAAGACGATTGCCGGTGTGATTGATTCGTTTCGCACGATCGGCCGAGTTTGCGGCCGTGGTCCGGAAGGCCGCCAGATGGCCGCCGAGTTCGAACGCCGCCTGGCCGTCGTCGAGAAGAAAACGAAAGACCTTCCTCGCCCCCGAGTGCTTGGGGTGCTGGATCGGACCTTCGGCAATGGCAAACTGGCCGACGTCTACGTCGTTGGCGACGACAGCTATCTCGACACGATGATCCAACTGGCGGGCGGGCAAAATGCCTATCAGCAGCGAGGCATCCGCTATCCGACCGTTTCCACCGAGGGGCTGCTGTCGTTGAATCCGGATGTGATCGTCGACCTCGTGCCAAAGACCGGGCTGGAGCAGCTTAGCCGCGACAAACTCGTCGCCGACTGGAACCAACTGCATCAGGTGGCCGCCGTCAGAAATCGCCGTGTCCTGGTTTTCGATCAGACCTATGCCTGCGTTCCCGGCCCGCGGTTCCTGCAATTCGTCGAGGCGCTAGCCCGCGCGCTGCATCCTGAAGTAGACTGGGACGATAGCAAGGCGCCTTGAGCATTGCCAGGAAGCATCGCAAAGAAAGCGGCGTCGCACCCGACCATGCGTAATCTCAACACCAATATCGTGCTCGAAGCCCGCAAGTTCTCCTGCAGTATTGCCGGCAAGCCGATCCTGCGCGAGGTCACTTTCCAGATTCGCCGTGGCGAGTACATCTCGATCGTCGGCCCGAACGGCGCTGGCAAGACCACGCTTCTGAAGGCCTTCGACCGGATGATGCGAGGCGAGGTGTCGGGCGAATTATCGATTTGTGGTATTCCCTGGCAGGAATGGAAGCAGAGCGACCTGGCGAAGCTGGCCGCGTTTGTCCCCCAGGCCGACAGTCGGGTGATGCCCTACACGGTCGAGCAGTTTCTGTTGATGTGCCGCTATCCGTACATGAGCCCGTTTGCCAGCATGCATCCGAACGATCACAAGGTGGTTCGCGAGGCGATGGTTGGCACCGGCACGCTCGGCTTCGCCCATCGCCGGATGGATACCCTCAGCAGCGGCGAGCGGCAGAAGGTGTATATCGCGGCGGCGCTGGCCCAAGGCGCGCATATCTGGTTGCTGGACGAGCCGACGACGTTTCTCGATTACCACCACCAGGACGAAATCCTTTCGCTGATGGCGTTGGCCAACAAAGAGTTTGACGTGACAGTGGTGGCCGTGACCCACGATCTGAACCACGCCGTGTTGGAAAGCGATCGGATCATCGCGCTCCGCGAGGGCGAGTTGGCCTTTTACGGCACGCCGGACCTGATCATGAAAGCGGACGTGTTGCAGAAAATTTATGGGGCTTCGCTGCTGTTGGTGGATCACCCGAAGGCCAAGCTGCCGATGATCATTCCCCGCATGACTCCCGAGCAAGACAAGGAGCTGGCCAAGTGGCGAGCGAAGGCACGCGAGAAGATGAAGTAGCGCCGGGATGGACGATCATCGTCTTGCTCGGCCTGGCGCTCACGGCGCTGGTGGTGGCGCCCTACTGCGGGCGACAGTCGATACCTTTCGCGGCGCTGTGGGGCGGGGGCGAGCCGGGACAGGTCGACATTTTGTGGAAACTGCGCATCCCGCGGGTATTGATGGCCTTCTTGGCCGGCAGTGCGCTGGCCACCAGCGGCATGACCTTTCAAGCCATGTTCCGCAACCCGTTGGCCACGCCCTTCACGCTCGGCGTTTCCAGCGGCGCCTCGCTCGGCGCGGCGATCGCCATCCAGTTTGGCTGGACCTTTGCCCTGTGGGGGCTGTCGGCAACTTCGATCGCCGCCTTTCTCGGCGCGGTGGCTTCGATCGCCTTGGTATATCTGATGACCGCCCGTAGCCGCAATTCGTCCACCACGATGCTGCTGGCCGGCGTGGCGGTTAGCTTCTTCTTCTCCAGCATGATCCTGTTTTTGCAGTATCTCAGCGACTTCACCCGTTCGTTCCGCATGTTGCGCTGGGTGATGGGCGGGCTGGAGGGCATCGTCAGCTTCGAAGACGTATGGCACGTCTTCCCCTTCGTGGTCTCCGGCTGCCTGATCGTCTGGTACCTGACGCTCGAATTGAATTTGCTCACCACCGGCGAGGAGTTTGCCTTCAGTCGGGGCGTGAGCGTCGGACAGACGAAATGGCTGCTGTTTTTTGCCGTTTCGATGATGGTCGGGGCGGTGGTGGCTATTTGCGGGCCGATCGGCTTCGTCGGTCTGATGGCGCCGCACATCTGCCGGCTGATGATTGGCTACGACCATCGCTGGCTCTATCCGGCCACCTTCCTGTTCGGCGGCGCGCTGCTGGTGATCTGCGACACGATTGCCAGGATCGTCATCGTCGGAGAACTGCCGGTGGGCATCGTCACCGCACTGCTGGGCGGACCGTTCTTCCTCTGGCTGCTGCTGACCCGCCAGGAGGATCTGGATGCGTAAGACTGCCGATGGAGCTACCAAACGGTCATTCTGAGCATAGCGAAGAATCTAGCCGCAAGACCGCAAAAGAGTGAAGCGGCGTTCGAATTACGACTGGGGGATGGTGGCCTCGAACTTCCGAAGCTTCTCGACGAGTTGTTGTTCTGTCGTCGCGTTGCTCGCTGCTTCTCGTTTAGCAAAGGCGACTATCTCTAGACCAAGGTTCACGAGTTCGCGCGGCATGCCTTGCTCTGGTGAGTGTGTTTGGCCGGCGAGCATGCCGCGTCCAGACGCCCAAACGGAGAATTGATAACGAATTCCGTCGAAAACACCACCTCCCGTATTTGTGGCCGGGGAATACTTGGTTAACAACAGCGCCTTCGCCCACACTCGCTGGATCGCGACAGCAAGGTCTCGGCTAATTTCCCGTTCCACTCTCGAAACTTGAACATGAACGGGCTTCTCGCCGCCACCAGCCCGCTGTCTTTCGTACCAAATGCTTTCCGCAGCCGTCGTGACGACAAGCATGTAACGGACGACACCTTTTGCAATCCCTGGTTGCCGTTCGCGCCTTGGATATTCGTCAACCGAAAGACAATACTCGGGCGAAAACGAAGGGCACACCAACATTCGACCACAACGACCCTTCCCGGCAAACAAATGCTTGGCAAGAAGTTCATCGTAGTCGGCTAAAAACCCGTCCATGAAGGAGCCGATGGGCACGAGATGGGATGTGTGCTGCTCGGAACCAGCTTCGAAGAAGTCGTCACTGAGCGCGACCCGAGTTGCTGCTACGAGGGCGATTGCCGCTACCAGGAACCTTTTCATCTCTGCCTCCTCGATACTCGCAGAAGCGAGGGAGTCTACTCGACCTCCCGATCCTAAAACGCCTCGTCCGCCCGATACGTCGCCGAGCAGTGGGGCGTTTCCCATAGCCGCACTTCCACAACCGGTAGCCCTTGCTCGCGGGCGACGTCGAAAATCAGCCGGGCAATGTTCTCCGCCGTGGGCGCGCACTCGACCTCGTACACCGGCTCACCCATCTGCCTCAGGACAGCGACTGCCGGGTCGCTCCGCTGGAGAATCATCCGGTGGTCGAGATGTTCGTCGATCCAGCCGTTTAAGACGCGTTTAATCTCGGTGAAATCCAAGACCATGCCCCGATCATCGAGTGTCGCCGTCTCGAAAGTCACCAACAGCCGGCCGTTGTGCCCATGCAAATGACGGCACTTGCCGGCGTAGTTCATCAGACGGTGACCGTAGCAGAAATCGATTTCGCGGGTGACGGTGAACATGGTTCAAGGAGGAAAGCGGAAGTTGGATGGAGGAAGTACGTCGGATACGGCCGAATTGTCACGCTTCGTCGCGTACAGAGTTGGATCTTTCCGGCCGAGCAACCGAAAGACATGCTGCCGCTCGGCGCATTTGTTGCACTCCCCACACGGTCGGCAAGCCTGCGGGCGGAGGCAAGAAAAGGATAGCTCCAAAGGCAGGTGTTGGCCAAGCCGAAGGACGTCGGCCTTCGAGGATCGGGCAAACGGCCGCAACATTGTCAGTTGAGATCCGGTTGCCTGGCGAAGGGCCGCCTGGTACGCGCAGAAAAAGTCGTCGGTGGCATCGGAAAAGGGGTTGCCGGCCAGGGTGGCCAACGCCAGTTCCTCGATACCCTGCATGGCACACCAGAGGGCCGGCTTGACGAGCAGCAGGGCATTCCGGCCCGGCAAGTAGACCGCTTCGTCCGCGCTTCGGGCATCCGGTGTCCCGCGGCCATCAATGCTCCAATGCGTGCCGTAAAGATCGGCAAGCGGCATCTCGAAGACCACCGGCGGCTTCAACCTTGGTCGAGCGATGGCGGCGAGGAATCTCTTCAGCGCGGCCAACTCGGCCGCTTCCCAAATTAGACCGCAGCAAACGTAAAACGGCTGTACCACGCGATCCTGCTCAAGCAGTCTGCCCATCAGCACGCAGCTATCCATGCCGCCGCTAGCGAGCACGCCGATGGTGGTTTTTGCCGTTATTGTGTTCATCTCGCGCACACCGATCACGCCATGGTTAGCACAACGAGGAACTCTCCTCGAGCACGAATTGGCCTACGCCCATTGTAGGGCCCGCCAGCAGAAGTGGAAGCCATTTTCGCAGAACGGCGCTAGCAAATCCTCGTCCGTTCAAGCCTTTGCCAGTTGCGGCGCCGAAACGCCGGCGGCCAGCAACATTTGGAGCATCGCCGCCGGTGCCTCTTCCATCGTCGCCGCGAATAGACCCAGCGCCCGGTGGGCTGCGGCTCGGTATTCGTCCCGGTGGGTGATGGCGTGCAGCCGCAACAGCAGCAGGACCGTCAGAGCATTCCCGCTCGGCACTGGGTTGTCGAACAAGTCCTTCTTGCGGACGATCAGCGGTTCATGGTCGGCCGAGGTGTAGAAGAATCCGCCTCGCTCACCGTCCGAGAACTGTTCGAGGATCGTATCGGCCAGCAGCACGGCTTGGCCGAGCCGGTTCGGCTGTCCACTCTTCTCGTAGAGCGTCAGCAGGGCGTTCGCCAGCCCGGCGTGATCGTCGAGGTACGCATTGTAGGCCGCGCGGCCGGCTCGCCAGCAGTGAAGCAGTCGGCCGTCGCGCCGCAGATGGTCGAAAACAAAGTCGGCCGCCATGCCGGCCGCTTGTGCGTACCGCTCATCCGACATTGCCGCACCGGCTTGGGCAAAGGCGTCAATCGCCAAGCTGTTCCAGTTGACGAGAACCTTGTCATCGCGGCCGGGGCGCACCCGGCGCGCGCGGGCGGCCAACAATTGACGCCGCGCGATGGCCAATTGACGGCCGAGTTCCGCCGGATCGCGTCCGAGGATCTTGGCTTCGACCTCGAGCGAGCGAGTCCGGTGCAAAATATTGCGTCCCTCGAAGTTGCCGGCCTCGGTCACATCGTAAACCTGGCAAAACAGCTTGGCCACGTCGCTGCCGAGGACCGCTTCGATTTCCTCGGGCGACCAGAGGTAGAACTTGCCCTCCTCGCCTTCGCTGTCGGCATCCTCGCTGCTGTAGAAGCCGCCAACCGGATCTCGCATGTCGCGCAACAGGTAGTCGAGCGTTTGTCGAACCACTTCGGCGTAGCGTTTCTCGCCGGTTGCCTGCCAGCCTTCCAGATAGCAGGAGGCCAGCATGGCGTTGTCATAGAGCATCTTCTCGAAATGGGGCACCAACCAGTGGCCATCCACCGTATAGCGATGGAAGCCACCGCCGAGATGATCGAAGATGCCCCCTTCGGCCATGCGGTCGAGGGTGACCGTGGCGATGCGAAGCAGTTCCTCATTGCCGGTCTGACGTCCGCGGTGAAGCAGCCACCGCAGGGCAAGCGGCTGGGGGAATTTGGGCGGCGGCCCGAAGCCGCCAGCCTGTGAGTCGAACGATCGCCGCAAGGAATTCTCGGCCGCGGTCGACACCTTCTCCAAGTCGAAACCTTCGGCGGGCCTGGCGGATTCCAAAGGCTTTCCCTGCTCGCCCGGCGCGGTGTGTTCGCGGAGGATAACGGTCATTTTCTCGGCCTGTTCGAGCAACTCGCCGCGGCGACGGCGCCAGGCGTCGGCCACCGCCTCGAGCACTTGATCGAAGCCGGGCATGCCGCCCATGGCGTGATCGGGCCAGTAGGTGCCGCCGAAAAACGGCTTTGCCTCCGGCGTCAGGAACATCGACATCGGCCAGCCGCCACGGCCGGTCAACAATTGCACCGCTTCCATGTAGATCATGTCGAGGTCCGGCCGCTCCTCGCGATCGACTTTGATGCTGACGAAGTCCCGGTTGAGCTGCTCGGCAATGGACGGATTCTCAAAGCTCTCGTGGGCCATCACATGGCACCAGTGGCACGAGGCGTAGCCGATCGAGAGAAAAATTGGCTTCTCTTCTCGGCGGGCCTTTTCCAACGCCGCCGCCCCCCACGGCCACCAGTCGACCGGATTCTCGGCGTGCTGCAACAGATAGGGGCTCAATTCCTCGGCGAGTCGATTGGTCATGCCATGCTCCCTGTTGGGGCGGTGCTCGTGCGGCGCCACTGGCATTTTAGAAGCCGTGGCAAGCTGCTTGGGGGCCGGCCCTACAACTCGCGTTCGGCGAGGAGGCGGAAATCGAAGTCGCGATTAGGAAAACGCGTGTTCCTCGCCTGGGAAGGCGCCGCGGCGGACGTCGTCGCGATAGCTGGTCACCGCATCCACGACGATCTTGCCGACCTCGGCATAGGTCTTCACATGCCGCGGCACATAGTTGGTGCTCAAGCCCAGTAGATCATGCAGCACGAGGATTTGGCCGTCGCAGCCGGCGCCAGCGCCGATGCCGATCGTGGGAATGCGGACCGAGGCGGTGATCCGGGCAGCGGTTTCCTTGGGAATGCATTCCAACACGATGGCGAACGCGCCCGACATCTCGGCGGCCTGGGCGTCGGCCAGCAATTGCCGCTCGTCGCGCTGTACGCGGTAGCCGCCCAGCAGGTGGATGTTCTGTGGTCGCAGGCCACAGTGGGCCATCACCGGAATGCCGGCCGAGACCAGCGCCGAGATCGTTTCCGCCTGCTCGACGCCTCCTTCGAGTTTGACGGCCTGGCAGCGAGTCTCCTTGAGAATCCGCCCGGCGTTCTCCACGGCCTTGTGGACACCTAGGTGGAAACTCGGGAACGGCATGTCGACCACCACCAGCGCGTGCTTCACCGCCCGGCCGACCATCTCGGCATGGTAGATCATCTCTTCGAGGGTTACCGGCAGCGTGTTGCCGTGCCCTTGGACAACCATCGACAGGCTGTCGCCGACCAGAATGCCCTCGATGCCCGCCGAGTCCACCAGTTGCGCTTGGGCGTAATCGTACGCCGTCAGCATGGTGATCTTCTGACCTTGCGACTTCATGGCGGCGAACTGTGGGACGGTAATTTGCTGGGCGTCAGGCTTCATTTCGGTTGTCAGGCAATGTGGACGTTGGCGACATCCCGGCGACGGCAAAGAGTCGCGCCGCGAAGAATCGGTGGTGATGGAAATCGACACTCGCTCTATTTTAGGCAGAAAAACACCCCCGCAAAAGTGGGCGTTTCGCCGAACCTGACCGGCGGCAAGTCCCTGGTAGCGATTCCGCGATGCCGATGCTGGTTCCCGGCGACGGCCGATGGTATCCTGGAAGTCATCTGGTTTGCCTCTCTTTCTCCGTTCTTTCTCGTTCGAGTGAGGTTGCGACATGCTCTCCGGCAGCCTGGTATCGGCCTTGGTGTTGGCAATCACTTTGCCTGGACAGATGCAGCGGTTCGCGCCGGCGCCGATGACCAAGATCCAAGGCCGGATCGCCGCCATCGGGCAAGGCAAAGTGATGGTCACCACGCCGGCAGGGCAAAGCTGGGCGGTTGCCGTCACACCACAAACCCAGATGCACGTCGTCGGCATGGCCGAGCCCGAGGCACTCGTGCCGGGCGTTTGCATTCACTTCCTCGGCACCGTCGACAAGAAGCAAAATCGGGTCCAGGAAAAGGTCGACGCGTTGACCATCTTCACGTTAGGCCAGACGGCAGACCGGATGCTGGGAGCCTCGTCGCCGGACCCCTCCATGCCAGCGCCCGGTACGATTGCCAAGGAAGGCCCGCCGCGGCCTCAAGCCTTGCCGCAGTCGGCCACGGCGGGCAAGACGCCGCAAATCGAAGCCTTTGGGTTTGACACGCAAGGCGCTCGGGGAAAGAAACCGGCCAAGTCCAAAGACGCCGGGCCAGCGTTCGAGCGATACGATATCCGCGGTCGCGTGATCAGCAATAAAGCGGGCAAGATCACGATCTCGGTTCCCACCCAGTACTTCAAACCACGGTTGACGCTCGAACTAGCCGAGGGAGCGAAAATCGCCGTTGACTCGACCGATGGCTGCATGGCGCACGTGGGTGATTTGTTCGAGGCCGTGGCCCGGCAGTTGGGACCGGGCATGGCCGAGGCCAGTCAGGTGCGGGTAGAGTTGATGACACGACTGGGTAGCGGCAAGAAGGCCAAGAAGGCGGTGGCCAAGCAGTCCGCCAAGAAAGACAAGGAAGTCGCGGCCGCCGACCCGCAACCCTCGGCCGAGGCCAAGCCCGAGGCAAAAGCGACCCCGGAAGCTGCTCCCGTTGCGCCGGCCAATCCGCCGGTGGACGTGGCGAAGCGAACCGCGGACATCCTGGCCGCAATTGATCTGCCCGCATCCGATCCGAACTCGAAGAAGGCCAGTTCGATGAGCCTCAGCGGCAAGCCGGCCATCTACTGCAAGAACGAGCCGGCCAAGAATTTGGAGGACAAGTTTGGCCCGCCGGATCAAAAACGGAAGGTCGCCGTCCAGGCCAGCGGAGCCACATGGGAGCTTTGGGCCTACGGTCCGCTGTTGGTGGTTGTTGACGACAGCGGCATGACCCGCTATTACGTTAATCAGTAACAAGAGAAGTCTCCCGAAGCCTATCGTCTCCACGGCCAAGCCTATGAACGGCGCCCGCATCGCCCGAGTCGTTGTCATCAGTTGTCTTTTTCCGCTTGGCGCGCGTGCGGCCCAGGCCCAGATGAACCGTCCCGTACCGGGTCGCGTACCAGCTGTACAACCGGCTGAGCTGCGTGGCACGTTTGAAGGCGTGATTCGTGGCGGGATTGCCGCGCGCGACGAGAATGGCCGGGTTTGGCAGATAGCAGTTCCGGCGAACGCGCGCGTGCGAGTTACCGGCACGGCCGCCCGCGAATTTTTGCAGTCCAATTTCGCCGTGGAGTTCCAGGCGGAACTTGACAGTCACGGCGTGGCAAAATACGAAGTGCCGGAACTCAAGCTGGTGTCGCTTACCAGAGAGAAGCAGCCGGGGCTGTTCCCTGCCCCAGCCGAGAAGCGAGACGGCGAGCAGCAGGAAAACAGACCACGTGGCGAAAAGCGCAAGACGGCCGACGCCCGTGACGACGCCGGAACTGCCGACAGCCGCGGAGCGCGCGGACGCGGGAAAGCGGCCGGCGCTCTGGCCGAGGGGCATTATCGGGTTGTCGGGCGGCTGGTCGTCGGCCGCGACGGACACCTGACCGTCCAAACCGGCCAGGCCGTGGTCGCCTTTGAACTGGCGGAAGGGGCAACGATCACGGTCGACTGTGCCGACTTGAGCATCGTTAGCAAGGGCGACGAACTTGGCGTCCGCGGGCTCCGCTCGCCGGCGCGGCCTGGAGTGATGCAAGCGAACGAGATTCGGGTCAAGCTGGTCGAGGAACTGTCTGGCCCGAAACGGAAGACGGCGCAGAAGCCAGAGGCTAAGCGCCCGTCGACGCGCGACGGCAAGAAGAAGGACAAGGACGCCGAGGGCGGTCTGCCGCAGCCGCCCGCCGGCTGGTAGAAGCTGGCGTGGGGCAGGAATTCCGCTCAAAAAACCGCGTTTTTCGCAGGTCGTGCCGCCTTTTTTCCTCTCCCCCCGCCCGTTGTCGGCCACTAGCCGACCGGGTACAATGGCGGGTTCGGCGCTTGAGGCTGGTCAGTCCTTGATCGGCGCGAGCCGCCTGTGCCCCGACCGCGAGGGGAATCCCACCGTACAAAGTAAAGGAGAGAGACTGTGGCAATTCGAGTTGGTATCAACGGTTTCGGCCGCATCGGCCGGCTGGTCTTCCGCGCTATCTGCGATCAGGGTTTGCTGGGCAAAGAAATCGAAGTCGTCGCCGTCAATGACCTCGTCCCCGCCGACAACCTGGCCTACTTGCTGAAGTACGATTCGATCCAGGGCAAGTTCCCCGGCACCGTCTGCAGCGAGAAGTCGAACCCCAACGTCGCCGAGGATGACGTCCTGGTCGTCAACGGCGCCAAGATCAAGTGCTTGGCCATCAAGGACGGGCCGGCCGCGCTGCCGTGGAAGGACCTGAAGGTTGACATCGTCGTCGAATCGACCGGTCTGTTCACCGACGCCACCAAGGCCAAGGGCCACCTCGACGCCGGCGCCAAGAAGGTCATCATCTCGGCCCCCGCCAAGAACGAAGACATCACCATCGTGTTGGGCGTCAACGAAGGGAAATACGACGCCGCCAAGCACAACATCATCAGCAACGCCAGTTGCACGACCAACTGCCTCGCTCCGGTCGTCCACGTCCTGCTGAAGGAAGGTTTTGGCATCGAGGAAGGTCTGATGACGACCGTCCACAGCTATACGGCTACGCAGAAGACCGTCGATGGCCCGTCGAAGAAGGACTGGAAGGGCGGCCGCAGCGCGGCGATCAACATCATCCCGTCGACCACCGGCGCCGCCAAGGCCGTCGGCCTGGCGATCCCGGAAGTGAAGGGCAAGCTGACCGGCATGGCTTTCCGCGTCCCCACGCCCACCGTGAGTGTCGTCGACCTGACCGTCCGCACCGTCAAGGAAACCAGCTACAAGGAAATCTGCGCGGCCATGAAGAAGGCCAGCGAGACGTACCTCAAGGGCATCCTCGGCTACACCGAAGACGAAAACGTCTCCAGCGACTTCATCCACGACGAGCATTCGAGCATTTTCGACGCCGGCAGCGGCATCGAACTGAGCAACCGCTTCTTCAAGCTCGTCAGCTGGTACGACAACGAGTGGGGATACTCCTGCCGCACCGTCGACCTCGTCCGCATGATCGGCGGCAAGCTGTAAAGCAGCCAAGCTGCAAAGCCCAGCCTGATGTCCCCTCTCCCTTTGGGAGAGGGTTCGGGTGAGGGCGAATCGCGAGCAGCTTCTGTGCTCGCTCATCAGTATCGACGTTGACACTAACCGGGGGCAAGCTTGCCCCCGGTTTTTTGTTCTCGCGTGACGCCATTCTTGGCGATACCATGCGAGTGCTGTAGAATTGGGCAGCCAGGAATAGGTGGGTCTTATGACGGTTTCGCTGACCATCGATAATCTGAGCCCCGAAGTTCTTAGCCGATTGAACGAGGAGGCCCGACGCCGTGGGGTCGAGGTGAACGTCATTGTGCGAGAGATTCTCGAAGCACGTCTCGGGTGCTTGAAGAAGGGGCCGCCCTCAGGAGTGAACCACGACTTGGACGAGCTGGCGGGAACCTGGTCGGCAGAAGAAACCGACGCCTTTCTCAAGGCAACCGCCGAAATGCGGCGAGTTGACGAGGATCTTTGGCGCTGAGGCCGATTCTCGTCGATACCAACGCCTACGCCGCTTTCAAGCGGGGCATCCCCGAGGCCGACTGGATCCTCCATGGAATCAATGAAAAAGCTACGATCGCTCGGCCCAATTCTACTGAGCATATCGCCAATCTTCGGTTTTGTCGGAATGTGGTGCGCTCTAGATAGCTTTAGGCTTGTCAAGGATGGTTTCCGAGCCGAAGGTATCGTAGTGGAACGGCAAGGAAGACCTGTCGTGACCTTTGTAGATTGTAAAGGAGGTCACTGTACCTTAGGGAGCAATGATTTTCCCACCATGACAGTTGGCGAGAGAGTCACCGTCCTTTACGATTCTGAACGGCCAAGCAAGACGACGATTTATAACTTTTGGAAGCTATGGCTCTTCCCTTCGATGTTCTGTCTCTTGAGCCTAGCAGCCGCTATCTTTGGTATTGTTCTTTTGCGATTCTCGCGGGTCACTTTGCCTGAGCAAAACTAACGCGATTTATTCTTGCCAATGACTTAGTAGTGAGAAAGGATGAATATGAAAGTCGCCACCATCACCACCAATCGCGGAACCATTCGCCTCAAGCTGCATGCCGACAAGGCGCCGAACACGGTCGCCAATTTCGAGAAGCTGGCCGGCGAGGGTTTTTACAACGGCCTGAAGTTCCATCGCGTCATCGCCGACTTCATGGTTCAGACCGGCTGCCCGAAGGGCACCGGCACCGGCGGACCGGGCTACACCTTCAAGGACGAGTTCCACAAGGAACTGCGCCACGACGGCCCCGGCGTGCTGTCGATGGCCAACGCTGGGCCGAACACCAACGGCTCGCAGTTCTTCATCACCCACGTCGCCACGCCTTGGCTCGATGGCAAGCACTCGGTCTTCGGCCAAGTGATCGAAGGCCAAAACGTTGTCGACAGCATCAAGCAGGGCGACGTGATGCAAACCGTCGCCGTCACCGAAGAAGCCGACGCGTAACTCGCGAACGGCGAAACGCAGTCGCGTGATTCACCACAGAGGCACGGAGGACACGGAGCAGAGGCTTGTGTCCTCCGTGTTCTTTTGGGGGCATAAGGTGGCGAATCGGTTTGACACGAGTGAGAGGAATGCGGGTTTCGCTTGAAGGATTCGCGACTAGCCCGAAGGGCTCGTGTATGGTAGCCCGGGGTTGCCACGCAGCGGCTACCCCGGGTGCTTGGATGAACACATCCGCGGTGCATAACCCGGAAAGGGTTGCGTATCGCCAGCACGCTGTTCCGCGACCCTGTTGGGGTTGAATTGCTGCGACGGCAGCATCCCCAGGGTAGTCGCGGCGGCTTCGCCTAGCGACAACCCTGGGCTATCCTACCAAGACCCTTTGGGTTATTGACCGCCGCACAAGCTGGAAGACCTCGCCCGACCAACGGGAGGCAAGTCCTGCGAGTGAAAACCGCGATCTCACGGACTCACTACAGACGCGAAGTTCAATAACAATCGCGATTCAGCGGAACGTAAGCGAAACTCGGCAAATGCCGCGTAAGTTCGAATGGAATCTCGTATTACTTCTCAATCGGTTCCAACCAAGACTTCGGCCAGTCTCCCCGTGGCGGAAAATCCTTGGCCTCCTCGTGAGTCATTAAGCTCAATCGCTCATAAAGCAACCTCAACACACCGTATACAAGTCAGATTAGCAGACGTGGCAGGCAAATGCCGAGTACGATTAGCGCCCAGAGGTTTGCCAAGATAGGGACTCTTGCCAACTCGATAAGTCCGACAAACAAGAGCAAGAGCATTGCCAGGGCACAAATGGCTGAGAAATAAGCAATACGACGAAGACGGGGCTTGACCTGCATCCCCACCATGTAGTCGGGTGGCGTTAGTCGAAAACTCCGATGCTTAGCCTTGGTGTAAATGTCGCGACTGCGTAGCGTCGCTTCCATTTCGCGACTATGTTAATGGATCACAATTGACGTAACTGGTTGGTGCGGTCCACTTACACCTACGAGCGGGATCTCGCAAGCCACAAGACAAATATCGCATTTTGATATCCAGAAAGCAAACCATTCTTGCGATGGCAACTGCGGCGGCTTATGATCGACGTATGGCAGCCAAGCCCCTAGTTCCTAGCTTCTAGCCCCTAATTATGTGCGGAATCGCCGGTGCAGCTTGGACTAATGCCGAGAAGGCCGTCGATCCGACGGTCCTGCAACGCATGATTGACATCCTGCGGCATCGCGGGCCGGATGGCGAGGGCACGTATTGCGATGGGCTGAGCACGGCGCAGCAATTGCCGCGCGGCGTTGCCCTCGGGCATCGGCGCTTGGCCATCATCGACGTCGCCTGTGGGCAGCAGCCACTCTCGAACGAAGACGGCACGGTCTGGGTCACGTTCAACGGCGAGATCTACAACTTCGGTGAACTGCGACAGCGGCTTGAATCACAGGGCCATCAGTTCCGCACCCATAGCGACACGGAGACGCTGGTCCACCTCTATGAAGAGGAAGGCGAGAACTTCATCAGTCGGCTTAATGGCATGTTCGCGTTTGCCCTCTGGGACACGCGACGGCAGCAGTTGCTCTTGGCCCGCGACCGGCTGGGCAAGAAGCCGCTGGTCTATGCTCACGAACCGGGGCGACTGCTGTTTGCCAGCGAATTGAAGGCCATCCTGCAAGCGCCGGGCGTGCCGCGCGAGATCGATCCCGTGGCGTTGGACGAGTATTTGACCTATCAATACGTGCCGCACCCGCGGACTATTTTCAAGGGAATCAAGAAGCTGCCGCCGGGCCACTACGCCGTCTATCGCGACGGTCAGGTGACGGTGCGGCCCTACTGGCAGCTCGATTTCAATCGGGAAGAGGATCGGCCGGCCGAAGAATACGCCCACGAGCTGCGGGAGTTGCTGACCTCGGCCGTGGAAAAGCGATTGCAGAGCGAAGTGCCGCTGGGAGCGTTTCTCTCCGGCGGCGTCGATTCGACGATCATCGTCGGCCTGATGGCGAAGTTGATGCGGGAGCCGGTCCGCACCTTCTCGATCGGCTTTCCCGTGGGCGAGTTCGATGAAACAAGCTACGCGCGCGAGGCGGCCCAGCGTTTCGGCACGATCCATGAGGAGTTTCAGGTCCGGCCCGACGCGATCGAGATCCTGCCGCGACTGGTGTGGCACTTCGACGAGCCATTTGCCGACAGCTCGGCGTTGCCAACGTGGTATGTGTCGCAATTGACCCGGCAGCACGTCACCGTCGCGCTTACCGGTGACGGCGGCGACGAGCTCTTCGCCGGGTACGACCGCTACAAAGCCGTTTGGCTCGGCGAAAGGTTCGATCGACTGCCGGCGCCGCTTCGCTGGCTAGGGGCCGGCCGCTTCTGGCAAGCAATTCCCTCCGGCGCGAAGCAGAAATGTGTCCGCCGCCGCTTCAAACGATTCGTCGAGATGCTCGGCCGGTCACCAGTGGATCGCTACTTGGAGTGGATCTCGATTTTTGGCCAGTCGCGGCGTGAAGAACTCTACGCCGATGGGTTCCGTTCGCAATTGACCAACGAAGAGCCGATCAAGTTTTTTGCCGCCGCGATGGATCGTTGCTGCCGCCGTGATCCGATAACCGCTGTGAGCCTGGGCGATTTGGTCACGTATTTGCCATGCGACTTGATGACTAAGGTCGACATCGCCTCGATGGCCCACAGCCTGGAATGTCGCCAGCCGTTTCTCGACTATCGCGTGGTCGAACTGGCCGCGCGGATACCGATCGCTTTGAAGTTCCGCCGCGGCGGCGGCAAGCGGATCTTGCGGGAAACGTTTGCGGACTTGCTGCCCGAGTCGATCCAGCGGCGACCGAAAATGGGTTTCGGCGTGCCTCTGGATCACTGGTTCCGGCAGGAACTCAAGAGCTTTGCCCAAGAGATCCTTCTCGACCGAGGCACACTGGAGCGGGGCTACTTCCGAGCGGAGATGGTTCGTCGCCTCTATGACGAGCATCAGCAAGGCCGCTTCAATCACGGTTATCGCCTCTGGGCCTTGCTGGTTTTTGAGCTCTGGCAGCGGCAGTGGCTGTCGTCAATTTCGCTATAAGCTGCCCAGGCGGTAAAATTCATGATGCAAAATTGCATCATGCCTGGGCCGTGCTATGCTTTCTCGAAACACTTTGGATAAGGGGGGACGTCTATGAAGGACGTTTTGGCGGTAATCCTGGCCGGGGGAAAAGGTTCGCGACTGGAGCCGCTGACGAGGGACCGGGCCAAGCCGGCCGTTCCTTTCGGGGGCGCTTATCGGATCATCGATTTCACGCTGTCGAACTGCCTCAATAGCGGCGTGAGAAAGAATCTGGTCTTCACGCAGTACAAGGCGATGAGCCTCGATCGGCATCTCAATCTCGGCTGGCAATCCTATCTCTGCCGAGAGTTAGGCGAGTTCATTGAAGTCGTGCCGCCCCAACAGCGGATCGACGAGCACTGGTACCAGGGCACGGCCGACGCCGTCTATCAGAACATCTACACGATCGAGAAGGAACGCCCTAAGTACGTGGTGATCCTGGCCGGCGACCACATCTACAAGATGAACTATGCCAAGCTGGTTCAGCGCCATATCGAAGCCGGCGCCGATTTCACCGTCGGCACGCTGCCGGTGGGCGTCCAGGATGCGGCCGGCCAGTTCGGCATCGTCGAGGTCGACAACAACAGCCGGGTGATTGGTTTTGAAGAAAAACCTTCGCACCCCAAGACCATTCCCGATGATCCGCACCGGGCCTTGGCCTCGATGGGCATCTATGTGTCCAGCGCCCGCTTCCTGTTCGAGCAGTTGTGCCTCGACGCTACGCGGAACGGTAGCCGTCACGATTTTGGCCGCGACATCATCCCGTCGATCATCGAATCGCATCGCGTCTTCGCCTATCCGTTCATGGACGAGAACCGCAAGCGCGAAGCCTACTGGCGCGACGTCGGCACTTTGGATGCCTACTACGAGGCCAACATGGACCTGGTGTCGGTCGATCCGGAACTGAACTTGTATGACAGCGACTGGCCGATTCGGACCTACCAGCCGAACCTGCCGCCGCCGAAGTTCGTCTTCGCCGAGGAAGGTTCCGGCCGCCGCGGAATGGCGCTGGACAGCATCGTTTGCCAGGGCAGCATCGTCTCGGGCGGCCAAGTCGAGCGTTCGCTTCTCGGGCCCGATTCTCGGATCAACAGCTACACCAAGATCGAAGACTCGATCCTCTTCGAGGGCGTCGACGTCGGGCGACATGCCAAAATTCGCCGGGCGATCATCGACAAAGGCGTGCACATTCCAGCCGGCATCGAGATCGGCTACGACCACGAGTTAGACCGCAGCCGGGGATTCACGGTGACGGAAAGCGGTGTCACTGTGATCGCCAAGACGCACGGCGCCGAGCACTTCTTGGAAAAGGCGAAGGCGTGACGCTGCTGGTGGTGCCAGTCGAGGCGCCGACCGCGAGCGGATCCTCGCTGCCGCAATGGTTCAGGCAGCGACTGCAGATCGCCGCTTGAGTGCAAGAGAACGCCCTCGATGGGCGAAGGCGTCTCGGACGTGGATTCTGATGGAACTTGTATAGCAGGGGAGATTTTGCTGCCGGGAATCTGGCCGCTGGTATCTTCCCAGCTTGTGCCCGCTAGCGACGCCGCAGCTTCCTTGCCAATAGAACTACCGCGGCCATCGCCAGCAGCACAAAGGCGGCTGGCTCGGGAACGGCCGTGGCCACTAGGCTCAGGCTGCCTTCGCCGGCGACGTTGTTGTAATGCATGGCGAAGGAGAGGCCGTGTTGCTGGAACCAGGGGTCGATCTCAAAGCTTCCAAAAGTCCCTTCCAATCCCGAGTGCCAGGTCATGACGGTGAACTCGTCGCCCACCTGAGGCACGAATCCGTTCCAAGCGAGGAGGCTCAGCGTCGGCGAATCGAACAACGAAAGAGTTCCCCAGTCGTTGATCTGGTCATGATTGTCGTTGCCGTTACCCGGCGTTGTGCCGCCGAGCTCAATCTGAACGGTGCCAGCGAAGGCTTGATTGGTGCCGTTGCTGATGGCCGGACTGTCGCCGGGGGAAAAGGTGCCCAGCACTAACGTGTTGGTGAAGGTGCCATTACCGGAAACGACCCAGGGACTGTTGAAGACAATTCGCTCGTTGACGCCCATACCGTCGCCGACGACATCCCCCTGGTTCTTGAAGTTGCCGTTTACATATCCGCGGCCGACGAGGTTCTTGCCCTGTTCCAGCAAGAAGTGCGGCTGGGTATCACCGACGTGAGCGTTGCCCGCGGTCAGCGTACCAAGCGACGAGGCGTCGCCGAGTTGCGTCAGCGAACCGAGCACGGCGACATTACGATCGTTGATCGTGACGTTGTTGCCGCCTGTGTAAAGCTCGCCATCGCTGGTGAACCCGGCGTAGGAGTTTTTGTCGCCGAGCGCAAGAGTGCCGGTGGCGCGAATCGTGGAGCCGAAGGCCGCCGAAATCTTGCCGTTGACCGTTCCGCTGCCAACCAGGCTTGCGCCGGAGCCAAGGGCGACGCCGTTGGCCGCTTCGATCGTTCCCGCGGCCAAGGTGGTCGAACCATTCAAGGGAACGAAGCCGGCCGACAGGAATGTGACCTTGTTGTTGCCGACGTCCAATCGGCCATTTCCCGAGTAACCGTCGTAGGTGGCCCGGTCGCCGATCGTCATCGTAGACTGGGCAACCAATTGACCGTTGTTCACTACTTTATTGGCGAAGAAGCGGCTACCGGCAACGAGCGTTCCGCCGGGCGAGATCGACGTTGTACCACTGTATTGCGTAAAATCGCGCAAAAAAGCCAATGTTCCCGACTGTACTTCGACAGTTCCCCAGTTCAGAAACGACGCGGCGATATTCGTTGTAGAAGTGCCGAGTGATTTGCGGAAAGTGCCGGAATTGCTGACGTTTGCCCAGACTGTAGGGCTGGCAAAGAGATCGGCATCGTTCTGGATATCAAATAGTCCGCTGTTGTACAGGGCGCAGCCAGAGGCGATTTCAATCGATCCCGTCCCTGTCCATATCGCAGTCCCCAGGTTGGCCAGTGAGGTGCTCAAGCACTTCGGGTTGGAGCCGCCGATCACGAGTCCTGCCGCGGCCGTGACCCATCCCGGTCCGGACAAGGTCCCTCCGGTCCAAGTCATCACGTCGCTGCACGTCAGGCTGCCGCTTCCTGCTACGGCCAGGGTTCCGCCGCTGAAATCGAGCTTTTGAATTTCCACGTGGGAATCGATTGCGGCCGTTCCACCGTACATCGTCACGTCATAGTGGACGTTGGGGACAGAATACGACGACCAGTTTCTGTAATCGGACCAATTGCCCGTGCTGCCGTTCCACGTGGCCGAGGCGTACCAACTTCGCGTGGTTGCGCGGGCGATTGTGGCCGAAAAACAGACGATGAGCATCGCGCACAAAGCAAGGCTGTTGGTCGACTTGCCAAAAAACCTGTGTGCAGGGGTCTTCGCCGAATGACTGCGGGCGTCGTTTCGTCTTACCATGGAGTCCTTCCTTTCGTTGCCTGGTGATTAGCGAGAATGCTCCGCGGAGCTGCCCTCGAAAGCGCCCGATGCGCCAAAAGACTGGCCCCATCTCCCCAATTTCGGAAAGGGAGATTCGCTTGTTGAAGGACAAGCGAACACGGTGTGTCCGCCGTCCTCGCGCGGTATGTAAGGGTTTTCTCACCTTGCGTCAAGAGCAGGTAGTGGCCGTCGCCGGGTCGGGCACGCGTTGAGACTCTCTCGGCAGCACCATGACGATTGCAGTTCACGCGGAGGGGCCATGCAGGAGCGTTGTGCGGCCGTATCAGGGATCATTTGCGTGGTTGTGTTGCGGGCGCAAGGACGGGTGAGTGAACGTCCTTCTCCCGTTTTCCGGGTCCGATGTCAAGGACTGCTGCGGCGGGGCGTAAGCCTGATCCCCAAGCTGTCTTCCCGGGGTTTCAACTTGCCAATTTCCCTTGGCTTGAGGGCCAATACTCGTAAAGAGGCTCGGTTTGTGACGCCTCGGCGCTGGTCGGGCCGCCGCCAGTCGTTCCTTCGCCGTCAGTTGGGCATACAATCACGCGGCAACCAGTTCTCCTCTCCTTGGTCGCCGAAAAGGAGCTAGAGTCATGGTCTCCCGTACCGGTAGGTTGTGCGCCTTTTCCGCAATTCTGGCGGTGATCGAGACCGTCTCCGCCGAGGACTCGATTCAGGTTGAACCTTTTCAGCCGACTCCGATTCGTATCCGCATCGACCAATTACCGCCGCCCTACCAGACCGCAAGCGCGCGGAAATCTCCTCGCATTGTCCCGCCGTCAGAGGACCGCGTTCTGAGAGTGCCGCTGGGATTTCGGGTCAATGTGTTTGCCGAAGTGCCCAGTGCCCGGTGGCTTGCTTTGACGCCCAAAGGGGACGTGCTCTGTGCGGCCTCGAACGACAACAAGATTGTTCTGTTGGAGGATCGGGATCGTAACGGCGTGGCCGACCGCGTGCAGACCTTTTTGGATCGAACGTCGGGGGCGAACTTGCCGTTCGGCATGGCATTTACCGCGGATGCTTTTTATCTTGGCAATACGGACGCCGTGCTGCGGTATCCCTATCTCCGCGAGGCGGGCGGGGCGATTCGGCTCGGGAAGCCTCGGAAAATCAGCGACCTGCCCGGCCAGGGCTACCACCAGCACTGGACGCGCAACGTGGTTGTGTCGCCCGACGGCAAGAACATCTACGTCTCTGTCGGCTCCCAGTCGAACGCCAGCCCCGAGCCGTTGCCCCGGGCCGCGGTGCTTGAGATGCATCTCGATGGCAGCGGGCGCAGAGTGTTCGCCTTCGGCCTGCGAAACCCGGTGGGGTTGGCCTTTCATCCTAAGAGCGGCGAGCTCTACGTAACGGTCAATGAGCGGGATGGGTTAGGGGACGACCTGGTGCCCGACTTCTTCACGCGTCTTCGGGAGGGAGAGTTTTACGGCTGGCCCTACGCCTACCTCGCGCCTGGAAACCTCGATCCCCGGCTGGTGCGCAAGGATCAGAGCGACCGGCCCGATCTGGCGGCGCGCACCAAGACCCCCGATGTTTTGTTCGAGTCGCATTCCGCGGCGCTCGGCTTGGCCTTCTACAGCGGCACGACCTTTCCGCGCAAGTACCGGAACGGGGCCTTCGTTGCTCTGCGGGGCTCCTGGAACCGTAGCCAAGGCACGGGATACAAGCTTGTCTTCATACCCTTCGGCGAGGACGCCCGGCCAAAGGGCTGGTACGAGGACTTCCTATTCGGGTTCCTGCTCGATCCGCGGGTGCCGACAACGTGGGGACGTCCGGTCGGGGTGCTTGCGATGCCCGACGGCAGCCTCTTGTTCACCGAAGAGGCCAACGGTCGCGTCTATCGAGTCCAGTTCGTGCAGTAGCGAGCCGAGCAAAGAGCCAAAGGCGCGGACCGAACTCCGATAGTGCTTCGTTCGCCAGCCAAAGCTTGTACGGCCGCACCGATTGTGCGAAACTGGGCCGTGAAAGAGAAGGCACGTTGTCCTATTCAGAAGGAGGCTCTTGTGTACCGGCTTACCACGCTCATTCTGGCCTTGGCAATCCCTTGCATCTTCGTTGTGTCGGCAAGCGCGACCGACGACGTGCCATCGGCATTGAACTTCAAAATGAAATTGCTGGATGGTAAGGTGGTGGACCTTGCCAAGTATCGAGGGAAGGTGCTGCTGATCGTCAACGTGGCCAGCAAGTGTGGATTGACGCCGCAATACAAGCAACTCCAGTCGCTCTACTCGAAACATCAAAAGGCGGGCCTGGTCGTCCTCGCGTTTCCATGCGATCAATTCGGCCACCAGGAACCAGGGACGGCGAAAGAAATCCGACAGTTTTGTGCGATGAACTTCGGTGTCAACTTCCCCATGTTCGAGAAGATCGAGGTCAACGGCCAGGGCGCTTGTCCGTTGTACAAGTATCTGACCGCACTAAGCACGAAACCCAAGGGCCCGGGGAAAGTGCTTTGGAACTTTGAGAAGTTTGTGATTGGCCGAAACGGTGAGGTGGTAGCACGTTTCGATCCTCGCGTGAAGCCGGACGCGCCGGAATTGCTTACGGTGATAACGGCTGAGCTCGCGAAAAAATCGAGTTGAAGTCGACTTCGAAGCAGCGTCGATATCGGCGTCCCTAGGCTGGCATGCCCCATCGCACCAGCGCACCGGTAGGTCGGGCGAAAAAAAAGGCCCCCGGAAAGCGCGTGTCCCAGGGGGGCAAAGGACATGGCACTTTTCCGGGAGCGATTGGACGCTCCGCCCTGCCGAAAACCAACCGGTCGCGGCGGGGAACGTTTCTGTATTTGCGAAGCGTGCCGTTAGCATCCATGCGAACGGCGAACGCTTCGTGGTCCGCAGGAATCTCCTCGTCGTGAAGATTCCCGGATGCAGACCCATCCACGTGGTTCGTTCACAGAGAGGAACTAAATCCAACCCTGAGGCGGCGAGAATAGAAGATTTCAAAAAACGGGTCAAGGCCGGTTTTCACAGGGTTCGGAAAGATTCTTTCGGCGGGTCTTACGCGAACTTGACCGCTGCCAGACGGCGTTTGACGCCGCGGTGATATTCGCGGGTAGCATAGCCCAACACGACCGCCAGACCGAACTTGTTTTTGGCCGGCACCTCGTACTTGGCCTTGAAGTCCTTGGCCTGATTCAGAGCCGCGGTGGTGCCGAGCATGCAAGAGCCCAGCCCGAGCGATTCGGCCGCCAGCATCGCGTAGGTGGCGGCGATGTGGCAATCGGCCTCGCCGCTCATCGGCCCGTAGTGGAACAGTAGGGCGGCCGGGGCGTTGTAGGTGAACCAATCCTCGCCCACCTTGCGCTTCTCGGCGAGCATTTTCAGCAGCGGCTTGACGAAATCACGCATCACCAGATAGCCTTCGCGGCCCATCAATGGCCGCATCAGCCCGAGCATAAGCGGATTGAAGAATCGGGCCGCCCGCTCGAAGGCGACCGAGGCGTCGGCGGCGAATTGCTGCACCTTGTCGAAACCGTGGAAGACGACCACGCCGACGTCGCTGGGCGGAATGCCCATCGGGGCGGTCGCGGTCATGGCCAGGATGCGCTCGATCAGCGCCCGGTCGATCTCCTGCTTTTGGAAGTTGCGAATGCTTCGCCGGCCTAGCAGCAAAGCATCGAGCTGCTCGGCCGTTGCCCGGGGGGACGCAGAGAACTCGATCGCATCATCTGGCCGCATGCCGCGACCACGAACGGCGATGCTTTTGGTCGGACAGGCTGCCACGCAGTGACCGCAAGCAATGCAGCCGAGGAAGACGCCCTCGCCGGGCGCGGCCTTGCCATTCTTCAGCAACAGGACTTCGTCCGGGCAAACCGCGATGCAATGGCCGCAGCCAATGCAGGTCGAAATATTAACGCTGGGGCGTCCTTTTTCGCGAAGATCGAGACTCATGGGAATTCGCCTTCCTGGGACGGTGAGTTACGAAGCTGCCCGGATTATAGCTTTTGCCCATAGAGCACCAACCCGTCGCCAATGCGATGAGCTTCTTGTACGGCAGAGGCAAGGATCGCTTGCCTAGCACGTTTCCGGGGGCGACTCTGTAAGGTCTTGTTTAGAAGGGGCTTACGACGCCGGTTTTCGTCCGATGGGCGTTGTCCGCAGGGCCCAAATTCGGTATACTAACGGTTTGGTCAAAAATGACCGCCGGCGATCGCTGTAATCCCTTGTTTGCCAAGGGGTTGTGCGGGCGATCGTTCTTAGTGCGGATCCTGCTAGTTTGCGAAAGGATTCACGGTGTCGACCGACTCGAATCTCCCTCCTGAACCACCTGCCTCGAACGGCGCCGGAAACGGCAAAACGCCGGCCGGGGGCAACGAAATGGGCGCGAAGCGGTTCATCGAACAGCCAATCGAGGAAGAGCTCAAGGGCAGCTACCTGACCTACTCGATGAGCGTGATCGTCAGTCGCGCGCTGCCCGACGTTCGGGATGGGCTGAAACCGTCGCAACGACGCATTCTGGTCGCGATGAACGACCTGAACCTCACGCCTGGCGCCGGCCGCGTCAAATGTGCGAAGATCTCCGGCGATACGAGCGGTAACTACCATCCCCACGGCGAAAGCGTCATCTATCCCACCCTGGTCCGCATGGCCCAGGAGTGGAACATGCGGCACGTATTGGTCGACAAGCAGGGTAACTTCGGCTCGATCGCCGGCTTGCCTCCAGCGGCCATGCGATACACCGAAGCGCGGATGTCGCCAATCGCCGCGCTGTTGTTGGACGACATCAAGCTCGATACGGTCGACTTCGTGCCGACCTACGACGAGCGTCGCACCGAGCCCGTGGTGCTGCCGTCGAAGTTCCCGAACTTGCTGGTTAATGGCGCCAACGGCATCGCCGTCGGCATGGCCACCTCGATCCCGCCGCACAACCTGGGCGAAATCTGCGACGCGCTGATCCGCGTGATCGATCAGCCGGACGTCTCGGTCGACGAACTTTTGGAAATCGTGCCGGGCCCCGATTTCCCCACCGGCGGCATCGTCTGCGGCCGCTCCGGCATTCGCCGCGGCTATCATACGGGCCGCAGCACGATTGTCGTTCGCGCCCGGGCGCACATCGAAGAACACAACAAGCGGAACCGGATTGTCATCACGGAGATTCCGTTCCAGCAGGCCCGCGACCGGATCGAAGAGCGGATCGCCGCCCTGGTGAACGAAGGCAAAATCGCCGGCATTTCCGCCATCCGCAACGAGAGCGACCTGGACGAGCCGGTGCGGTTGATCTGCGAACTAAAACGCGACGCCGACCCAGACATCGTTCTCAATCAGCTCTACCAATTCTCGCCGCTGCAGGACAGCTTCTCGCTGATCTTCCTGGCGTTGGTCGACGGCAAGCCGCGGACCCTTTCGTTCAAGGAACTGCTGCAGGAGTTCATTCGCCATCGCGAGACGGTGATTCGTCGGCGGACGCAGTTCCTGCTAGCCCGAGCGCGGCAGCGCAAGCACACCGTCGAGGGTTTGTTGCTGGCCCATGCGAATATCGACGAGGTGATCCGTGTGATCCGCAGTTCGTCGACGCAGCCCGAGGCCAAAGAGCGATTGATGCAGATCCAGACCCCGGCCGCGTTGCTGCAACGCGCGCTGGGCGATGACGGTTTCTCGGTGTTCGTCGAAGAGCGAGGGCCGGCCGAGTTCTATACGCTCACCCCGGTGCAGGCCGATGCCATTTTGAAGATGACGCTCGGCCAGTTGGTCAATCTCGAGCAGGAAAAGCTCGGCGACGAGCATCGCAAACTCCTGGAAGAGATCAACGAGTACCGCCGGATTCTGTCGGACCGCCAGAACATTCTGGAGATGATTCGCGAGGACTGTCGCGAGTTGAAGCGGAAGCACGGCGACGCGCGGCGGACCGAAATCAGCGGTGAAGAACTGGGTGAGGTCGACCTGGAAGATCTGATCACCGAAGAGACCATGGTCGTCTCGATCAGCAGCAATGGCTACATCAAGCGGACCCCGGTGACGACGTACCGCGCCCAGCGGCGTGGCGGCAAGGGCCTTACCGGCGCAAAGACCGAAGAAGAAGACCCGATCCAGCACTTGTTCGTGGCCAGCACCCACGCCTATTTGTTGTTCTTCACGAACAAGGGCAAGGTCTACTGGCGCAAGGTCTACGATTTGCCGCAGTTGGCACGCGACGCCCGTGGCCGGGCAGTGGTCAACCTGCTCAGTCTCGGCGAAGGCGAGCAAATCACCGACTGCCGCGCGATCCGCGACTTCGACCACCCCGATCACTACTTGGTAATGGCCACGGCGCGGGGGTTAATCAAGAAGACGCCTTTGGAGGCGTACAGCCGGCCACTGAAGAGCGGCATCATTGCCATCAAGCTTCGCGAAGGCGATGCGTTGGTCGACGTGGCCGTTACGAAGCCCGGCGACGAGTTAATGTTGGCCACCTCGCACGGCATGGCGATCCGATTCAAGCAGTCCGACGCCCGACCGATGGGACGCAACTCGAGCGGCGTGAAGGGAATCCGCCTGGCTGCCGGCGACTCAGTCGTTGGCATGGTTGTTGCAGATCCAGAGGCAACATTGTTGACCGTCTGCGCCAACGGCTACGGAAAACGGACGCCGTTTGGCCCCAACCTGGAAACCGAATTTGATGAGGAGTTGCCAGAGCAGGACGACGAGACGCTGGATGCGGCGTCCGAAGCGGTTGCCGAACCTGAAGAAGGCGTCGAGGGCGAGGAAGGCGAGGATCTGTCCTCTTCGCGTTCCTACCGGACTCAGCGGCGCGGCGGCAAGGGGATCCGCGATATCAAGACGACCGAGCGGAACGGCCCCGTGGTCAGTATTGTCCACGTTTCGGACGCCGACGAGTTGCTGATGATGACCGCCCGCGGAAAACTTCAGCGGATCGCCGCCAGCGATATCAACATCATCGGCCGCAACACCCAGGGCGTGAAGATCATGAGCCTCGACGAGGACGACAAACTGGTGGCCGTCAAACGCGTGCCTCAGGAAGAAAACAATAAGGCGGAAGAGGGGTAGGATTGTAGGGCTTCGCCCGAAAGGGGCGTGCCGGCCGAAATTTGGTGGAACGGTATAAGGCGCCTAGCCGACAAAGTTTAGGGTTTTGATGCCACTCATTGGCAGGCAGCGTAGAGGTGGGAGCCGTACATGAAGATCACCATCATCGGCACCGGCTACGTGGGATTGGTTACCGGCACGTGCCTGGCCGAGACCGGCAACGACGTGACTTGCGTAGACTGCGATCGTCGCAAAATCGAGGTCCTCAATCGCGGTCAGATTCCGATCTATGAGCCGGGGCTGGCGGAGTTGGTCTCCCGCAATGTGGCCGAGGGGCGGCTGCACTTCACCATCGACATCGGCGCCGCGGTGAAGAAGGCGCAGTTGGTGTTTCTGGCGGTCGGCACGCCACCGGCGGACGA
>CALGFD010000030.1 GCA_937881075.1 uncultured Planctomycetales bacterium | reverse complement strand
GGAGCACGGCGTTCACAATTGCCCACTTCACAACCCCGAGGTGGCGCAACTGAAGAAGACGCCGATCGCCTCCGACACAGACCGCCAGCGCGCGGCGCGAGCGCTCGCCACGGCCCCGCGGCCGGAAAACAATGCCGTCTGCAAGAACTACCTCCGGCGCATCCAGTTCATATCCCTGGACGCCGTGAAGAAGGCGGGCGTGGACGTGGGGCTGGTGGATCGACAGCCAATCGTCGAGTCGATTGCAGCCAACGGCCAAATAGCCTACGACCAGACCCGCTTTGCCAGCCTCTCGTCGCGGTTGCCGGGAACGGTGTGGCACGTCGAGAAGAACGTCGGCGACCGGGTTCGCTCTGGCGAAGTTCTGGCCCTGGTTGATGCAGCCGAGATGGGACGGGCTAAGACCGAACTCATCCAATCGCTGGTACAGGAAGAACTACAGCGCAAGGCCGTCAAACGGCTGGAATCGCTTACTGAGGTTGTCCCGGGTCGGCAGCTTCAGGAGGCCCAAGCGGGGTTCGCGCAGGCCCGTGCGCGGTTGCTCAGCGCTCAACAGGCGTTAGGGAACCTCGGTCTTCCGGTCAACGTCGAGCAGTTGCGGGCGTTATCCGAAGAGAAGCTGGCTGAACGTCTTCGGCTGCTTGGCCTTCCCGAGTCCGTCGCCGAGCACCTCGGGCCGGATGAGACTACAGCCAATCTCCTTCCGGTGAAGGCCCCGATGGACGGGATCATCGTGGCTCGGCAAATCGTGGCCGGGGAAGTGGTGGACGCCTCGCGGGTGTTGTTCCAGTTGGCGGACACCAGCCGGATGTGGTTGACGCTCAACGTCTCCGTGGAAGACGCAGGCAAACTTACCTTGGGACAGCCGGTTCGCTTCCGGCCCGATGGAAGTCAAAGCGAAGTGAGCGGCAAGCTCGTCTGGAAAAGCACCACGGCCGACCCGCAGACGCGGATGGTAACGGTGCGGGCTGAATTGCCCAACGCAGGTGGACAGCTACTCAATGAAACGTTCGGTGCGGGACGGATAATTCTGCGTGAAGAGCAGGAGGCCATCGCGGTTCTCAACGAAGCGGTCCATTGGGAAGGCTGTTGCCATGTGGTGTTCGTGCGCGACAAGGGCTACTTCGACAAACCCGAAAGCCCCAAGGTGTTCCACATCCGCACGGTGCGGCTAGGGGCAAGAAACGAGAAGCTCACGGAGATCATTGCCGGAGTCTTGCCCGGCGAGGTCGTGGCAACCAAGGGGAGCGACGTGCTCCGTGCAGAACTCTTGAAAAACAACCTCGGCGAGGGCTGCACCTGCGGCAAGTAAGGAGACTTTATGCTCAATTGGATCGTTGACTTCTCGTTGCGGCATCGTGTGCTGGTCATCGCCGTGGCACTGGTGTTCGCCGCTCTCGGGGTCTTCTCGCTGAGCCACTTGGACATCGACGCCTTCCCGGACACCACGCCGGTCCAAATCCAGATCAACACTATCGCTCCTTCGCTCTCGCCGGAAGAGACCGAGCGCCAAATCACCTTCCCGGTCGAGCAGGCAATCAGCGGGCTGCCGGGTTTGGACGTGGTGCGATCCATTTCCAAGTTCGGTCTGTCGCAGGTGGTCGTCACCTTTCACGACGGGACTGACATCTACTTCGCGCGGCAACTCGTGAACGAGCGGCTGGGCACGGTGGAACTGCCCGAGGGCATTGAGCGCCCGCAGATGGGGCCGGTCTCCACGGGGCTCGGGGAGGTCTTTCATTACGTCCTGACCTACGAGGGATACGACTTTTCCAAGCTGCCCGCCGAGGAGCGGGTCAGGAAACTCACCGAGTTGCGAACCATTCACGACTGGGTGGTCAAGCCGCAGCTTCGATCTATCCCCGGCGTGGCCGAAGTGAACAGTTGGGGCGGCTGCGAGAAACAGTACCAGGTCCGCATCGACCCCAGCCGGCTCGTCAAGCACGGTCTGACGTTCGACCAGGTTACGGAGGCCGTCAAGGAGAACAACCGCAACGTCGGCGGCGGGAACATCGCCGTGGGGGCGCGGATGTTGCTGGTCCACGGCCAGGGCCGGACGGTCAACGTGGAGCAGATCAAGAACATCGTCGTCACCGCCAAGGATGGCCAGCCGATCCACGTCGGCGAGGTAGCAGACGTGCAGACCGGCCACGAAATCCGCCTCGGAGCCGTGACGGCCCACGGCCGGGGCGAAGCGGTGCTCGGCCTGGGCTTCATGCTCATGGGCGAGAACGGCCACGAGGTCACTTGGGCGCTCAAAAACAAGCTCGACGAGATACGCTCTACGTTGCCGCCGGGCGTGGCGATCCAGAGCGTCTACGACCGCACCGAGTTGGTGGACCACGTGATCGACACGGTGCGCAAGAACCTGTTCGAGGGCGGGCTGCTGGTCATCGCCGTCTTGTTCATCTTCTTGGGCAACCTCCGCGCAGGGCTGATCGTCGCGCTGGCGATCCCTTTGTCGATGCTGTTCGCCTTCTCGGGGATGTTGCGGTTCGGCATCTCGGCCAGCCTCCTGAGCATGGGTGCCATCGACTTTGGCTTAATCGTCGATAGCTCGGTCGTGATGGTCGAGAACTGCGTGCGGCACGTGGCACACTCCAATCCGACCGGACGCACCCGGCTGGAGATCATCCGCGATGCGGCGATCGAGGTCCGCAAGCCGACCATGTTCGGCGAGCTTATTATTATGATCGTGTACTTGCCGATCCTCGCCTTGGAAGGGGTCGAAGGAAAGCTCTTCCAGCCGATGG
>CALGFD010000029.1 GCA_937881075.1 uncultured Planctomycetales bacterium | reverse complement strand
CACGGCTTGGCCGACGCCGACGCGGACCACGCTGGAACCGTCGCAATTGGCGCGCGGGCCACTGCCACGCGGGGCCGACCGGGAGGCCACCTGGACCTACTCCAAGTATCATGGTTGGGTCTTGGGCTATAGCTACGAAGTCCTAGTTTCCGCCGGCGAAAACCGCCCCGTTTGGCCCTTGTTGGCCTCGGCCGATCCGGCTAGTTCCCAACCGGCGAGCACTTTCGCTGCCAGAACTCCCCACCTCCCGAGCACGACACGTTACTTCCTTGCCGATGCCGCTTACGACAGCAACCAACACGCCGAGGCGATCGAGTGGGACGCCGCTCATCGTCGCACCGGCCGGCGATTCCTCTGCCCGCAAATCTATCGACGCGGGGAACATCGGCGACCGGCTCTCCCCAGGATCGAAAAAGGTGCGTGTCGTTGGCATCGCCAACTCCGCGCGCGCCGGCAGCGCTACTTTCGGCAACCCCATGCTCGGCGGCTCTATCGGCGACGCAGCCAAACGGTCGAACCGTTTAACGAGTGGGGCCGCTTCGATCTGCACGATCGGGCATGGCACCGGGGACTGGACAAGAATCGGACGCAACGGTTGGCGGCGATCTTCGCCTATCAACTCTTATTGTCCTACAACCACCAACACGCCGGCGGCGACAGCCAAGTTCAATGGATCCTCGACAGCCTCGGACCAGCCAGCAGTGCAGTCCGCGGCAATTTTTAAAGGTGATCCTTGTTGCGGCTTGGCTAGTTGGTGCTGCGGCATAGCAACGCCTGCCCCCTCGCGATCCATGCGATTTAAGCTCCCAGAAATCTAATCCATGTCATCGCCGCCTACTTCTTTCCCAACTTCCGCTGAGCCTGAAAGAAGCGGCTGAGAATTTGGCCGCAGGGCTCGGCCAACACGCCGCCGATGGATTGCACCCGGTGGTTCAGCCGTGGATCGTCGAGCAAGCGATAGAGCGTGTCGACCGCGCCCGCCTTGGGATCGGTCGCGCCATAGACGACCACCGGGATGCGGGCCTGAAGAATCGCGCCGGCACACATCGGGCAAGGTTCCAACGTGACGTACAACACGCAGCCTTCGAGCCGCCACGACTGCCGGGCCTCAGCCGCCTGGGTAATGGCGATCATCTCCGCATGTGCCGTCGGGTCGCGAAGCTGCTCCCGCTGATTGTGCGCCCGGGCGATAACCCGGCCGTCGCAGACGATCACGGCCCCGATCGGCACCTCGTCTTCGCGAAAGGCGGCCTCGGCTTCCTCAAGGGCAAGTCCAAGAAAATAGCCGTGCTCGTCCATAGAACCGGCCTCGAAGGCATCGAGCAAAAATGGGTCGATCATCAGTGATTCGTAGTGAGGAATTAACAGACGCCCAAGACAGCCGTTTCCTTTCGTCGCGGCCGGCAGCCGATCGGCGAAAAGATCGGAACGCCCATTATAAGTGGGCCGCCGCCGTTTCCGCAAACGGGCCTGCCCACGGAGGAGCCGTAACGAAGGGTGGGGTTATGACGGCTGAGCCGGCCGACGGCGTGCCCTCCCAATCGCCGACGACACACCGATGGCGGCAGACAATTCGCGATGACCATTGCGACCGCAAACGATTACTGTACCCCGACAAAAGCCCGATTCGCGGTATGCGGTCGTAACCTATTGTTGTACGGGATTGATTGTATGGGCCGGCCCCGCCTTCCGCCGAGGAAGACTGCCGCGACTCAATCAGCCCGCCTCCAAACACTTGCACACCATCGACTCCCTGCCATGGCAAAACTAATCACCCCCTTGCGTCCGACCGATCCGAAGGAAAGCAGCTTTGAGGATCTGAAACAGCGGATCCACAGCAAGTTGGTCGACAAGCTTGATCTGTCGCGAGTCGGCGATCTCGAGGGCGATACGCTTCGCCGCGAGATTCGTCTGGTGGTGGAACACCTTTGCGACACCGAGGACACGCTGCTCAATCGCAGCGAGCGCGAGCGTCTGGTGAGCGAAGTGCTCGACGAGACGTTCGGCCTTGGCCCACTGGAAATGTTGTTAAAGGACAGCTCGATCAGCGACATCCTGATCAACGGTCCAAAGAACATCTACTGCGAGCGTCGCGGCAAGATGGAAAAGACCAACGTTATCTTCCGCGACAACAACCACTTGATGCAGATTATCGACCGCATCATTTCGAAGGTCGGTCGTCGGGTCGACGAAACCTGTCCGATGGTCGACGCACGCATGTTGGACGGGTCGCGTTTCAACGCGATCATTCCGCCGCTGGCCTTGGACGGAGCCTGCGTTTCGATTCGCCGTTTCGGGGCGAATCCGTTGAAGTTGGAGGACCTGTTGAACTACAAGGCCTTCACGCCCGAGATGGTGATGCTGCTGGAAGGGGCGATCAAAGCCCGCTTGAACATCGTGATCTCCGGCGGCACGGGCTCCGGCAAAACGACCTTGTTGAACACCCTTTCCAGCTTCATTCCCAATACCGACCGCATCGTCACGATTGAAGACGCGGCCGAACTGCAGCTGCAGCAGGACCACGTGGTGCGACTGGAGACGCGCCCGCCGAACATCGAAGGCAAGGGGGCGATCTGCGCCACCGATCTGGTTCGCAACGCCTTGCGTATGCGACCGGAGCGCATCATCATCGGCGAGTGCCGCGGGGCCGAGGCCCTCGACATGCTCCAGGCGATGAATACCGGCCACGAAGGCTCGATGACGACACTGCACGCGAATACGCCCCGCGACGCCCTGGCCCGCCTGGAAACCATGATTATGATGGCCGGCTTTGAGTTGCCGCTGAAGGCGATGCGAACGCAGATTGCCAGCGCGATCGACTTGGTGGTGCAAGCCAGTCGCTTGCAGGGCGGCGCCCGCAAGGTGACGTCGATTGCCGAAATCGTCGGCATGGAACAGGACACGGTCGTGATGCAGGAAATCTATCGCTACGACAAGGAAGGCGTGGACGAAAATGGGCGGGCATTTGGCAAGTTCGTGGCCACCGGCATTCGCCCGGTGTTCATGTCGCGGCTGGAAGCCGCCGGCGTTCGGCTGCCGTCGAGCGCGTTCCGCGAACGCGTGATGCTGGAGGATTAGACGTGAGCACGTGGTTGATTGGAGTGGTGGTCTTCTTTGGCGTCGCGGCCCTTGTCGGCGGCGTGTCGTTGTTGCTGCGGGACAAGCCCGTCAGCAAGATCGAGGACCGGCTAGACATCTTGGCCGGCACCAAGACGCCTACCCGAGACAACAAGGAAGCAAGCATCCTCTCGCAACCGCTGGATGACCGCCCCAGCGTGGTCGAGACGTTTCTGCAAAAGTTCGGCAATCTGTCGCTGCTCTTCGAGCAGGCCGATACGAGCCTGACCGTCGGCAAGCTGGCCATCATCTCGGCGAGCATGGGCTTGGCGGGGATGGCGATCGGGGCCGTGGCCCGGGTCCACGTGGCGTTGCTGCCGTTGGTCGGTTTGCTGCTGGGTTCGGTGCCGATCCTCTGGCTGCTGGTCCGGCGCAAGCGGCGTTTGAAAGCCTTCGCCGCTCAACTGCCTGACGCCCTGGAGATGATCGCGCGGGGTCTGCGGTCGGGGCAAAGCCTGGCCTTTGGCTTCAGCATGGTCGCCAGCGAAATGCCAGAGCCGATCAGCAAGGAATTCGGCCGCGTTTTTGAAGAACAAAACCTCGGCGTGCCGCTAGACGACACACTCCGTGGCATGACCGAACGAATTCCCAACTTGGATTTGAAGTTCTTCGTCACCGCCGTGATCCTGCAACGGCAGACGGGCGGCGATTTGGCGGAAATTCTGGACAAAATCGGCGAATTGATTCGCGATCGATTCCGCATTTGGGGGCAGGTCCAAGCGCTGACCGGCGAAGGGCGACTTTCGGGGGTGATCCTGATGGCACTGCCGTTTGCCCTCTTCGCCGCCGTGTACAAGTTAAATCCCGATTACATCATGGTCCTCTTCAAGGATCCGATGGGGACGAAAATGTTGTTGATCGCCACGGTCATGCAGATCGTCGGCGCACTAGTGATTAAGAAGATCGTGAACATCAAGGTTTAGCACTTTAGCGCTCCGGGGCGGAGATTGACCGTGTCGTTTAGCGAAAACACTCTCAGCTATCTGGTACCATTGGCCCTGTTCGGCACGTTCGCCGCGCTGGCATGGTGGGCACTCGATCTCTTGATGGCCGCCAAGCCGCGAACGGTGGAACGCCTCGAAGAGCTGAAAGACCCACGCAAGCGCCGGAAGCCCAACGAAACCGCCTTGAAACAAGCGGATACCCTGACGCGCGTCCTCGAAAAGGCCTCGCCCTCGTTGGCCAAGCCGTTGCAGCCGAAGAACGAAGCCGAAATGAGCAAGTTGAAGGCGAAGCTCGCCTCGGCCGGATTTCGCAGCGAAGCCGCCGGCAACGTCTACTTGGCGCTGAAATTCGCCGGACTCGTGATCGGGATTTGCCTCGGCGGCGGCATGATCACCTCGCTGCGCGGAGTCACTTTGCATAATCTGGAGATGACTGTCGGCGTCGGCATCATTCTCTTCTATCTTCCAGCGTTTGCCGTGGATCTCATGGCACGAAGCCGCAAGCAGTCCATCTTTCTCGCTCTGCCCGACGCGTTGGATCTGATGGTGGTGTGCGTGGAGGCCGGCCTGGGACTCGATCAGGCAATGCGGAAGGTGGCCGAAGAAATGAAGAACACCTACCGAGTCCTCGCCGACGAGTTCTCGCTATCGAATTTCCAACTGCAGATGGGCCGCCCTCGCGCCGAAGTGCTGCACGAACTCGGTGTTCGGACGGGCGTCGCCGATCTGCGATCCCTGGCGGCCGTGCTGATTCAAGCCGACCGATTCGGTTCCAGCGTCGCCCAAGCCTTGCGCACGCAAAGCGAGTCGATGCGGATTCGGCGGCGTCAACTGGCCGAAGAAAAGGCGGCCAAGACGGCCGTGCAGTTGATCTTCCCGCTGGTGTTGTTCATCTTCCCGGGCATTTTCGTGATCCTCGTCGGCCCGGCGGCAATCACCATGGTTCGCGAAATGTTCCCGCTGTTCGGCGGGTAGGGTGGTTTTAGACTAGCCGTTTTTGTAGGCATGCTGCGGAACGTCCTCACGTTCCCCGTAATCTCTGCCACCTGTGACAAGACCCTTCGCTACCCGGCCCGGATGACTTTTGGCGTTTTAAGCAGGGCCACTTCGGGCATGAAACCTCTTAGCTCGGCAAGCCCTGCGGCCGATAAGATCTATACGACCAGCCAGCTTGGACAATTTAGGGCGGCAAGATTTGCCCTCCCGCCGCATTTTAGCGAATGAGGACCTGGAAATGACGGTTCGACTCTCGACGGTGTTGAGTGCGGCCCTAATCAGCCTCTGCTGCGTCACTCAGGTTTCGGCCGATTGGTGTTTCGGCATCTTTGATAGCATCGCTCGCGACACCAAACGGCGGAATTGCTGGCCGGAACCCTTTGCCGGCCCTGATCGAGCATCGGTCCGCGCCCCCTTCTGCACGATGGTTGCCAATGGGTGGCGCCGACAGAACCTGCTGGGCGAGTTTCACTTTGAGACCGGCACGGGACAGTTGACCGAGGCGGGCCGGATGAAGGTCCGCTGGATCCTCACGGCCGCGCCCCTGCAACATCGCTCGATCTACGTGCATATTGGCATGAACAGTGCCGAAACGGCGGCGCGAATGACTTCCGTGCAGGATTTGGCCAGCCAAATCAGTCCCCAAGAGGCAGTGCCAATCCTCCCGACCTCGATCCCCGACGACGGTTCCCCGGCAGACCAGGTGGACCTGATCGGGCGAAAATTCCAGGCCTCGACACCGGCCCCGCGACTCCCAGCCCGCACCGACAATAGCGGAAGCAGTTCGGGTAGCAATTAGCTTTTTCTAGCCCCGGGCAGGACATACCACGCCGGAAAGCCGTTGGGAGCAGCGCCGTCGCGCATCCTCCCAAGGAATTCTCGCCCCCCCAATCCATCCCAATCCAACCGCGTCTCCGTGGGCCCCAACAGCCCTCGCCATTAATCGGCAAAACCGACCGTACCGGCAACTTCGGCTTCAGCCCCCCGACCCGCAAAGTCGATCACTAGAACGAGGCCAAGGATGGGCTATTGCCCTCCAGCGCGCTGCGCGAGGCGGCGCATTTTAGTGAAAATAGAACAGGCTTTTGCGGAGACGGCCGGGTGCAAGGCTATCTGCGGGTAATCCGAACGATTGCGTTGACGCTCGCCTCGCTGGGCGCGGTCGGCGCCTGGTCGTCGGTCTCAGCTCAGCAGTCGCCCTCGACCGACCAGTCGTGGACCAGTTCGATCAGTTCGGGCTTCAAGAAGATGGGGCAAGCCTTCAGCCCCCAGCCAGCGACCACGAAGACGAAGCCCACCTCCGGGGACGACCCGGTATCGCTGCGGACGGCAGCCAAGCCGGGGGCCAATCTCTACGTGGCCTTTGCTCGACTTGCACAAGACTCGCGCAAGTTTCCCGAGGCCGAGCAGCAGTATCAAATGGCGCTGAAAGAGGCCCCCGACCACTTGCCGGCCCTGTTGGGTTACGCCGAGTTGAAAGAGCAGATCGGACAGCCTGATCAGGCAATCAAGCTCTATCAACGGGCGATCAAGGTCTCCCCACAACAATCACCGGCCTACAACAACCTGGGACTGTGCTACGCAAGGCAAGGTCGTTTTGCCGATGCCGCGGCAACGCTAGATCGCGCCGTGCAGCTGACTCCCAAGAACCCGTTGTACCGAAACAACCTTGCCACGGTTCTGGTGGAATTAGGCCGCAATCGCGAGGCTTTTGCTGCCCTTCGCGAGGTACACGGGGATGCCGTCGCCTATTACAACATGGGCTACCTGTTGAACAAGAAAGGGCATACGCAGGCGGCGATGCAGCACTTCGCGCTGGCATTGCGAGCCGATCCGCGGATGGAACCAGCGCAGCGCTGGGTCGACTATCTGCAGCGCCAGTTGGCCGAGACGCGGCTGGCCGGGCATCCAGCCATTCAAGGCACGAGGATCACTAGCGACGCCCGTCGAGCTGCCGAGTCGCAGCAATATGATCGGGCGGGCGACGAGGCCGGCGACGACCGCTCCTATCCGGCAAGTGCTCGTCCGCGCGAACCAATGCCTGACCACTGGCCAAACCGCGCTGCCAGCCGCGATCCGGCCGATGGTCCAACCTTGCCTGGCATCTCGTACGATCGCCCGGCGGCCCCGTTGCCGCCATCGGGCGACTACCCGGCGATCAGGCCATTGCCGCGCGTGGAGTGAGCCGCAGAGAAGGACGGTTCAAGTCTTCGGCATGGTCCTTATCGCTCAACGCCTTCTGCAGGGTACGCCCATTTCGCCAAAGCCTGTTGAGGCTGCCCGATCCGGCCGCGGGGCCGGAGGCCGGCCTAGATGGGGATGAAAGGTCAGTGGCACTGGCGGAGCCCGGATGGCACTGAGCATTTCGCATGCTTTCACTTATCCAGCCGGCTGCTCACCCTCTGCGAGACGATACATACAACGTCTTCCCGGCGATTGTCCCCCCTCTTGTTCAGGATGGTTGACGACATCTAGCAGCGGCGACGGAATTCGATAGAATAGAGCGTTCCTTTTGCGGCGACGACTTCCCAAAAAGGGAGGTCTTCGGCAAGGCGCTGAGGCTGTAGCTCAGTCGGTAGAGCAACGGACTTTTAATCCGTTGGTCGCGGGTTCGAGTCCCGCCGGCCTCACTTGCTCAACTCCTTTCCGTCGCGGCCTTTGCGTCGCTAGCGTGATTGTCGGCATCAGCCTGAGAATCGGCAACAGTACCGGAAACAGTACCTTCCTGGCCGTTTTCTGCCCATTGCTGGTTACGGTAGAGGTCTTCGGCCAGCTCGTCGGCGTCCAGGTCCACGTAGTACGACATGGTGGTCTCGATACTCTCATGTCGCATCAGCTTTTGGAGTACGGCCGGCATTACTCGCTTTGCCCACCGGCTGCCGAATGAGCGGCGAAGATCGTGGGCGCTCGAGTACTTGATTCGCCCTGTCTTCGGGTCGGTGTGTACCTTTACGCCGGCCAGCTCGCCTATCACGCTTATCATCCGGCCAGCTTGGTCGTAGGATGCCCGACCGGTCGACATTTCCGGCGCAAAGACGCTTCCCCGCCGCTTCTCGCTCGGTGTGGCAAGCAGGAAGGCGGCAAAGTCGGGAGTCACGGGCAAGAGCCGATCGCGGCCACCCTTCTCCAATTCGGCGGGGATCGCCAGCCGCGGCCGCTTGCCGGATAGATCGACGCAAAGCCGGTCGCTGCGGTCCCAGTACAGATTGAGGCTTTCTTCCAGTCTCAGCCCCGAAAGCCATAAGCCGCGGAGATAGTGCCGCCACGATTCGATGGCACTCGGGCTAAGTTCCATCGGCGCGGCCGGCTTGGTCTTCCGCTCTGGCCGCCCCTTGTTCCTGGCGGTCTTCCGCTGGGCGTCCCGCTTGCGCTTTCGCCACTCGACGAGGGCGGCGGGGATCTTCGCAAGCATGCGGTCGAACTCTTCCGAAGTGATCGGCCTTCCCTTTCCCTTGCGGCCGCGGCCAGCCTTCTTTGCTCGTTGCGGCCGCCTGATCTTGGGGACCGATCGAATCATGCCCTGATCCGCGGCCCACTGCAGCGCAGAGCGAAGATGAGCAAGGTAGCTGGCTAGCGTGTTTTCTGACCGGTTGCCCTCTCGCAGTTCCGCCTGGAATCGCGACAGGGCTTCCGCGTTCAGTTCGCTCAGCTTGCCGTTAGCCACCCTGGGCAATATCCGCTCAACGGCGTTGAAGACCGTCCCAATCTTCTGCGCTGTTCGCTCAGCTAGGCTGGGGACCACTTCGCTTTCGTACCGCAGCCGAAATTGCTGCCAGCCCGTGGTATGCCGCCCCTGGTTTCTGCCGCTGTTAAGGTCCGCTTCCCACATTGCGGCCAGCTTGCGCGCTGTCTTGCGGTTGTCGCCGGTCTCTGTTTCCTCTCCGGTTTCTGGATTCCGGTATTTAGTCGACCGGACATATTTTCCGGTCACCGGGTCGCGATACCGCATGACCAAGTTCTTGCAGTCTTGGTAATGAACCACGTGCACGTGTATCTTTGCGCTCATCGTAGCATCCCTTTCAACAGACCAGAGTGTTAAGCCGCACCCTCTACCGCAACGCCCCGCGCCTTATCGATTCCTAGTTCCTCCCGTAACCGTCGATCCCAGAAGCTCCATTGCTTTCTGGCATCCCAGATAGTGCGGCTCTTTCGCCACGTCAGGGTAAGGAGCCCGTTGGCCATGCCCACAACCAGCATGAAGCCGGTTTGTGAGGTTTCGATGTCGGCAGCCAAACTCAAGATTGAGACAAGCAAGTGGCTGAAAGGTCGGTCAATCGTGATCGATTCCGTTGCAGTGTTCGGTTCGGTCTTGTTGCGAATCACAATCGTCGTTGTAGGCGAAACGTTGGTTTCTTCGGGCTCGGGAAGGGATTTAACCGGCGCCGGGCCGCCACGCCAAGGACGCGGCAAGACCGAAGCCGCCTGGGCAAGCCCGCTGACGTTGAGATAGTGACGCCGCGTCACTTGATCTGATGAATGGCCAAGCTGGGCTGTTGCGTCGATTCCCATGCTGTGCGCCAAACTGGCGCACGTCCGCCGCAACCGATGGAGTTGATTCTTGCGGCCGGCCGGTAGCCCGGCCCGTTTCAAGATGGCGTTGAACTGGTTGTATTTCGTCGACTCGCACCCGCCCCACGGAAACAGCATCTTTCTCTCGGGCTCAATTATTTGGCGAATCGCCTCGATAGTCTCGGGGTGAATGCTGACCATCTGGGCCCGACGGTTCTTTTGGCAAGCCGCTGGGATGTAGATCGTCCGCCGCTCCAAGTCGATATGCTCGATTTGAATCTGCCAGATTGCTCCGGCACGAAGCCCCGTATCGTAGGCAATCAGCAAGAGCGCCGGCCAGAAGCGGCAAGCAGGGATCATGCCCGAAACGACGCCCCGCAGTTCTCGCGCCGCGTCGAGGATGCGGCCGACTTCCTCGGGCGTCCATATTGACGGGAGTTCGACCGGCTCCGGCATCGGGAGTACGTCGGGCACTTCGTCAATCAATCGTTTCCCAGCCGCATAGCGGGCGAGGGCCATGATATGATTTAACATCGTGTTAACGGTTTCCGCGGTCCGTCCTTGCTTGTGATACCATGTCAAGACTGCGGCTATATCGACGTCCGTTAGGTGCCCCAGCGTCGGCTCGCGTCCGAGAAACCTCGCCCAAGTGTTGAAAACGGTCTTGTAGCGCCGAAGCGTCTTGTCTGGGCACCCGAGTAGCCGAATTGGCTGGTATCGCTCGGCAAAGAATTTGCGCAGCTCGGTTTCCTTGGTGTGCTTTGCGGTGGTCATGGTCTGGCCCCGTCAAGAAAGACCCCGAGCCCGGCTACCAGCTAGAAACAGCCGAAACTGTCGCGCGGCCTTGCTCCCCGCCTATGCGGATCAAAGCTTGGTTGTGCGCACTGATAACCGGGCTCAGGGCCTGATGTTCTTTCCATCTTAGACGTCGGTTTTTGCGTTAACGCGAGAGGTTTCTAGTCCCCTCAGCAGTCGCGAAGATCTGACTGCCGCGGGTATTCTAGCAAGGGGCAGGAAATTCGCAAAGCCCCCTATTCGAGTCGCCATCCGGTGGATTGTTGGGCCGGCTGGGTTTGCTACTCTTACGGGCAGGTACCGCGACAAACACGATTTGGGGAGGAAAAGACCATGCTTCGCTCTGTCTATTTTGCCTGGCTGATGGTTTCCGTACTCTTGGCCGCCTGCGGCTGCGGGGACCGCAGCACCAGGCTTACCCAAGCGGCAACCGTCTACCAGGCCCAGCTTTCGGCCCTGGAACGCTTGGAGAAGAAACTGGCCGAGGGCCAGAAACACTTCGAAGTCGTGGATCGAGCCATCGTGGAAGAATCCGAGAAGGCCGCACAACGCATGAGGGACCTTGGCGTCTCGCGGTCCGAAGCAGAGACAGAGATGTTGGGATGGATCCAAAAGGGCCGGGAAAGATTTCGCGCCAGCCCTGAACACAAGGAGCTGCTTCAGACGCTCGAAAAGATAAAGAAGGACGTCGAGGCCCAGCGCGAAAGGGTCCGCAAGGCGAAGGCGGAAATGGACGCTTTGCAGTGACGCGCCGGGGCTTCGGGTGCCTGTTTCGAGCATGTTGTCCACTTGGCTTTCGTACTGTTTCCGTATTGGAGCCGAAGAAAACGCTTGACGTGTCCGCGTGCCCAACGGATTCGCTATCCGTTGGGCGCCTTTGGGAACGACGCGTCACTTCGCTCGCTTGCCATCAGGCGGCAAGCCGGTAGCCTATTGGCTGTTGAACCGTTCGGCCAGATCAAACACACGGTTTTTGAGTGCCCGTTCGGCCGCGGCGTTGATGATCTGAATTTCGGATTGCCGTTGCTTATCCAGCAATGCCTTAAGGTTCTTCTCGACTTCCGTTGCTAGCTTCTCGTTTTCGGCCTGAATGGTGAAAACAAACTGGCGTTTGTCCGTCAGTTGGGGCTGTAGAGAGGTCGACAGCAGTTTTTTAATGCTGTCCTGCCGGGCGGCAAAATCTTTTCCGAAGAGCTGCTCAAAACCGCCTTCCTTCGCCTGTCGGGTAATCTGCTTTCGGATCATCCCGCCGAGCTCGGTATCGTCGTTTGCACCCAAACCCCGCAGGAAGCTCAGTTCGTTGGCTTGCAACCGTTCGCCGCGTCGCAGCCGCTCGGCCAGCCGCAGGGCCTGCTGCTGCCCGCCGGCGCCAGCCATCACGAATCGCTCTTCTGCCGACTTGCGTTCGTCTTCGATGGCTTTGATCTGCTGGCGGCGGGCTGTAGTCTCTTGGGTGAGGACCTGAATCGATTCGCGGGCACCGGCTATCTTCTCATCGTTTAGCTTGCGAACCTCTTGGGACTCTTGCTGAATCGCGTCGATCCGCTTTCGTGCCGCTTCTTGCACCAGCCGCTCGGCCATCATTTGGTCCGCGGTATACGGGCTCTTGCGCAGCTCGTCGGCCCGTGCGGAGGTCGCTGTGTATTCCCGCTCAGCCTGCTTGCGGCGGGCTGTCAGTTCCGACAGGTCGCGTGGCCGCAATGCGAATGCGGCGTCCTCGGCCTGCTGGCTGGCCTGCATCGCGGCCAGGTCGCGCTGGTTGATCTGCTCCCGCCAGCGGTCGGTCTCTGCAAAAGCCCTGTCCCTGGCGGACTGCTGCTCAAGCCGCTTTTGCATCCTGAGGCTACCGGTCCCCCACAAGTCGGCTCCGAAAATCTCGCCGGCGGCTTGGGTGATCCCCTGCACGCCACGTCCGAGCGCTCGGCCGGGAGCGCCGGCTCGTCCGGTCCCGCCGGTAAGTGTGTCGTAGGTAGCAGCACCAGCGAAACCAACGGCCAGCGGGGCGGATACGTAGGGATTAGCCGCCAGGCGTGCGACCGGAGCCAGGCGGCCGACGCCGGAACGGATCAGTCCGCCGGCTCCTCTGGCGGCGCCGCCGAGCAGTCCGCCGGCCAATCCGGCCAGCCCGGAGCTGCCAGCGGAGGCGGCACTTGTAACAGCGACTGCCGCCTGGGCTGCGGACAAGGCTGTATGGGCAGCCGCTGCCGCCGCAACAGCGGTTTCATAGGCCCGCCACGCCTTCGACACGTTGACAATGACCGACACCGCGCCGCTCATAATGTCGAAGGCGGCTTGAATCTTGATTAGTTGCTTGAGTATCTTCTCGGTGTCTTTTTCTCCGACAATGCCCAGCATCGCCAGGCCGCGGCCGAGCTGCATGGCCCCAGACAGGCCGGTTCTGAAGCTTTCGGCCAGTTTGTAGCGGGCTTCCAGTTCACGCTTTGCGGCATTCTCAGCTTCAACGCCGAGGCGACGCTGCGACTTTGCCGCGTCGCGCTCCTGCCGCTCCTTGTCTCGAACAGCTTGTGCTTGAGCCCGTTCGCTTTCCCGTTGCGCTTTGTCTCGATCCCTTGCGGTTCGTTCCGCCTCGCGGTTACTCTCTCGCTCGGCCCTGATTTGAGCCCTGGCTGCCTTTTCGGCTTCGGTCGCACGGACCCGGTAGGATTGCTGAAGAGCTTTTTCCCGCTCTCTGGCTATCCGCATCGACTCGGCTACCTCGCGCCGCTCCTCGGCCAGTGCCTGTTTGCGGGCGGAAACCTCGGCATTCGAAGCGCGCCGGGATGCCGCCTCACGTTGGCTGCCGTAATCGGCGTGAAGCTTCCCAAGTTCGCGATAGGCGCCGCGAAGGCTCGGGTCAAGCTCACCTTTGAGTCGAATCAACACTTCTCTCATTGACGCTACCATTTCGCTCTCCTAGCTTCTGATTTGTCTGGGGTGGGGGGGCACACGTCGGAAACGTTGCATGCTCGCCGCTTCGCCTCTATGTCGCTTTAGGTGGTAGTCTCCACTGACATTGCCGCCGTTATCACTTGCTTTGCGGGTGCGTTCTCGGCAATTGCTTCACGAATCCGAGTTTCGTTGCCGTACCAGTTACCGTCGAAGACAACTTCGACAACGGTCGTTTGCTCGCTGTCTACGGAGATTTTTGAAGTCGCTTCCGCCTGGCCTAATACCCGGTCGAATAGCAGCTTTGCGGCAGGTACGTCCCCCGCTTTTGCCATTTCAACCAGCTTCTTAATTACTTCCCGGCAATCTTTGCCGCTTACCGCCGCCAGCAGCTCGTTTCGCAGTCGCTGGGCCTTGGCGTTCGCCGGGTTGCCCGCCGCGGCCTTATTGCCCCGCACGAACCTTCCATTGGGGGCGCGGTCGGCCGAGGCTACGGGGGTTAACGGTTGCTCAGTCTCGCTCATGTTGCTGCCTAGCTCTCTACTCTGCGGTTAATCCAGCCCGGGGCGGCCGGCTGTCGGTCGTGTCAGCCAGGCCGCATCCCAGGCTATCTGGTCGGCTATTTGACGGTCGTGCTACTACAAGCGCGTGCGACCGGATGGCGGGCCGGCCAGAAAGTCTTCCGCCATCTTTCAGGAGGCCCATCGTAAGTTTCCCGGGACCAATCGCGCCCGCTCCAGCCGGTCAATCTCAGCGTCCAGAGCAAGCAGTTCCTGTTCAAGCTCCGACACTCCGGCAGCGGATTGCTCCGCGCTCTTTAGACGCAGTTCGAGGCCACGAAGACGGTTGCTCAGGTCGCACGCCTGACTTTGCTGCCAAGGGAGGGTCAGCGCCTGCAGTTGTTCGCGCACCGACGCCATCTCTCGCTCAATCCCGGCCGGGTCGCTCTTCCGGGCATGATCCAAGCCTGTGGCAATTCTGCTTCGCTCATAACGCAATCGGGCCGCCTCTTCGTCGAGGTGCGGATTGGCGGTCTTGCGCAGGCTATTGGCGGCCGCTCGCTTCTCCGGCATTGGCGCGGTGGGGTCGGCAAGGACTTCTGCCGCCTTAGTCCGCTCTTCGATCGTGGCGACGTCAGCACGGAGTTGCCGGTGTGTCTTGGCGAACGCCCGGCACGCTTCCTGAATCTCCTCGGCGGGAAGTGGTTCACCGGCCGCCAACCGCATAAGAACATCGTGATAGCGATCCTCAGCGGCTTCGACGATTGCAGTAATTTGCTTTCCGATCGGGCTGGTTAGCATCGGTCACCCCTCCTTTCGAGCAAAGCTTGGGCGCCGATCAAGCCCCGCAGCATCTTGTCATGCTGCGATTCGACGGTTTGCTCCTTAACCTTCCCAGCCGTGGCGACTTGGGCCTCTGATTTGCGCAGGCTATCCAAGGTGGATTCAAGCGTCTCCAACTGCGTCCGTACTGCCTTGAGTTTCTGGTCGATCGTCAGCTCATCGCGATCGATAATCTCAGGAAGCAGCTTGCGGTAGACGGCCTTAACCTCCTCGACGGCCTTGGCGTATGGCTTTGCTCGGCCAGCCGCAAACGCGTCGTATGCCTGCCCGTCCCCCGCCGTCATGGCGTCGCCCGGTGACGAAACGCCTTCCAGCAGCCCGCGGCTTGCGGTGATTGGCCCAAACTCGTTGAGTCGCATGATCTCTGACACTTGAATCTCCTTGTCTGCCGCCCCCTGTGGAGCGCGGCTTAGCGAATATTGATGGGGCTAAAGGTACTGGCTTTTGGTACTGTTGAGTAAAACTCGCTTGACGTGTGCGCATTTCCTGGGATTG
>CALGFD010000028.1 GCA_937881075.1 uncultured Planctomycetales bacterium | reverse complement strand
AATAGGTCCACACAATAGCGAAAGTGGCGGCGGACGTAGGCCGCCGACCAATTGCGCGGTTTTCACTCTTGCAACGCTTTCGGTTTTCCGCGGTTTTATTTAGAAGGAGAGAAACAATGAAATTGCGATGGGTATGGCCGCTAACGCTGAGTTGTTTGCTTGTCGCCAGCGGTGGATTCAGCCGCGCCGATGAATGGACCAAGTCGACGCCCTTCTATGAAGACGACGCTTGGTACGATGTCTCGGAATGGTTCGATGGGAACGACTACAATCCGACCGACGAGGTCGTTGGCCGCTGGGACGACGAGACCTACGACGCGGCCCAGGACACGGGCACCGACGTCGATAATGACTGGAACACCTACGGCTACGGAGATTATGACTACGGCGGGTTCGACGCCGATAGCAATCTGTTTAGCTACAACTACCGCTATTACGACTTCGACAAGGATGGCAATTACGACGCCGTACTGACCTACTACGACTGGAATGGCGACGGGCTTTTTGAGGATGTCGACTACGTCGTGTTCAATGAGGCGGGCAGCCAAGGCGAACAGCAGGCCCGTCAACAGGCCCAGGATAAAGAAACGAGGAGCTCTCGTCTGCACTCGATCACTGGAACCATCCAGAGCATGAAGGAGGTGCAACTGGGGAAAAGCGGCAAGAAGCACACCCGCCTGACGATCAAGCAGGACGATGACAACCAAGTCCTGGTCGACTTGGGGAAAGCCAAGAACGCCAGTAAGATGGACTTGAAAGAAGGCAAGACTGTGACGGTCTGGGGGCCAATCACCAAGATTGGAGACCAAAAACTGCTTTTGGCCCAGTCGATCGAAATCGATGGTGCGAAAAAGAGCCTCGAGCCCGATCGCAAGACCTACAGCGGGAAGATCGTCGAACTGCGAGAAGTGAAAGTCGGCGACCACAAGAACCAACTGGTGATTCTCGAAAGCCAGAAGCAACAGGGGCGGAAGGTCGCGGTCGACCTGGGCCGCGTCGACCGCCTGGGATTCAAGCCATCGAAGGGGCAACAACTGACCGTCACCGGCGCACCAATCAAGTCCCGCGACAAACTGATGGTGCTGGCGTTTTCTCTTGAGCACGACGGCAAGAAGGTCCAGATCGATCGGCAAAAGGAAAAAGGCGACCAAATTCGTCAGGCCGCCCGACCCAAGTAACCGGCTGTCATGCAGGACCAACACGAATCGGCACTCTCGACGCCACGGACGCCCGGCAGGGTCTTCACCTGCCGGGCACTCCTTGTCTTGGGGTTGGCGGCCGGCTTCGTCGTTTTGTTCTTCTTCCTCTGGTACGCCCGTTGGGTCTTCCTGCTGGCGTTTGCCGGATTGCTTTTCGCCGTGTTCTTGCAGACCCTCGCCTCCTGGGTGCATCGTCTCTCGCGACTACCCTACGGCTGGTCACTGGTCGTCGTCGTCGCCCTGTTAGTGGCGGTTGTCATTCTGCTCGCATCGCTGGTTGGCGTCCGGCTTGCCAACCAGATCGGCGAACTCAGCCAAGCCGTTCCCGAGTCCTTGACGCACTTGCGAAAGCAAATTGAGCAAAGCGCTTGGGGAAAATGGATCGTCCAACAACTTCCCCCGCCCAGTCAGGTCTTGTCGCAGACAAATTTCCTTAGCCAAGTGAGCGGCATTACCTCCGGCGCGCTCAACGGCGTCGTCGGCGTTTTGGTGGTTCTGTTTGTCGGCTTGTACGGTGCGGCGCAGCCCGACTGGTACCGCCGCAGCTTCCTCGCCCTCTTTCCCAGCAGGCGCCGCGGTCGTGCCGAAGAAGTGCTTAAACGCGCCTTGGATGTCCTTCGCTGGTGGGTCGCCGGACAGTCGCTGGCGATGGTGGTCGTGGGACTGCTGACGGGCGTCGGCCTTTGGCTGCTTGGCGCGCCGCTGCCGCTGGCCCTGGGCTTATTGGCATTTGCTTTCGAGATCATTCCCAACATCGGCCCTTTCCTGTCCGCGATCCCCGCAGTCCTTCTCGCCCGGACACACGACCCGATGCTGGCGGTCTATGTCATTTTGCTATACGTGGGAATTCAGGCCGTGGAAAGCTATGTCTTGATGCCGCTGATCCAGTCCCGCGTGATTCAACTTCCGCCAGCGATTCAGATCTTGGCAGTGCTTATCCTGGGCATGCTCGCCGGGATCCTCGGTGCCCTACTCGCCGCCCCGCTCGTGATCACCGTCATGATCCTGATCAAAATGCTCTACATCGAGGACGTCCTCGGGGAGCAAACCAGCTAGTCCCACCGAACAGGAAAGATCATCTGATCGCTCCCACAATGGCGAGTCGCCCTCCACGAAAGACTCTGCGATCCGCTGCGGCCTGGAGCGGTCTCTCCGTCGCCGTCATCGGCTTGTTGGCGAGCGTCTGGGCGCACTCGGCTCAGTGGCAACTCGATTGGCTGGACGAGGCCCTTCACGCCTATGTGCCGATGGCCGTGACGCTGGTATTGGTGGTCTACCTGTATGGAACCGTGTTAACTGGCCGCGATCAGCATCCCCTGCTGTTTGTGCTCATGGTCGCGGCGGTGGGAATTGCGCTCGGCGCGGTTTGGGAGATCGTCGAATGGGTCTACGACGGTTTGCGGCCGGGCAATGTAATTCGGGGGAAACTGGACACGATGATCGACCTGAGTCTCGACGCACTTGCCGGCCTCGCGGCCGGACTGATCGCATTGTGGCTGGTGCCCGCCGACGAGAGTTGACTTCCGATGCACACGCCTCTGCAGAACCACTGGGAAATCCCTTTGGCACGCCGCTTGCATGCATGATCGCATTCCACGGGCCCTCTATTCGCAGCATTACGACGTGCCTGGTAGACCACAGCGACGTGGACGTATCGGGCTTAGGTGAGGCCAGCAAGAGTCAGCTTGACGATGATCTTTTTGAGGGTTAGCAGCGCCGCGATCCTGCTCCTTGCCCCGGCATGGCCAATCGATTCCGAACCGCAGGTCACCGAAACGCCGAAGACCACCAGCGAGCGCGCCGCGCCCCCGGTTCCTCAAAAGGTCGAAGTCGCACCGGAGGCATCCGACGCCGATATCGCCAGGCGTTTGGAAGGAATTCTCCGAGCCACCGGTTGGTTTGCGGAGCCCCGTGTGCGCGTCGCAGAAGGGGTCGTCTTCCTGAACGGAGGCACCGACCGTGATGAGCGCAAACAGTGGGCCGGCGACTTGGCGCAAAACACCCGTGGGGTAGCCGCTGTCGTCAATCAGATCGCGGTGCGTGCCCCCTCGATCTGGGACCTAAGCCCTGCCCTCGCCGGCCTCTCGCAACTTTGGCAAGACACACTGTATTCTCTCCCTTTCCTCGTCTTCGCCGCCGTGATTCTGTTAATCGCCTACCTCTCCGCCGTCGCGATCGCCCGACTATTAGCGAAGATATTACGGGGCCGCATTGCCGTACCGTTGTTGCGAAATGTGATTGCCCGGGCGATCGGTGCCGCCGTCTTTCTCTTGGTACATTGTTCTCCGGATCTCGGGTTTGACGCGCTTGGCGCTGACGATCGTCGGCGGAACCGGCCTGTTGGGCCTGATCATCGGCATCGCCTTTCGCGATATCACCGAAAACTTCCTGGCCAGCATTCTCCTCAGCATTCAGCGGCCATTCCGCGCGAAGGACCTCGTCGAGATCCAAGGGATTCTCGGCTACGTACAGCAGTTGAACGTGCGAACAACGCTGGTGATGACGCTTACCGGAAATTATGTCCAGATTCCTAATTCGACGATCTACAAGAGCATCATCCGAAACTACACAAGCAACCCCAATCGTCGCGAGGATTTCCTCGTTGGAATCGGTTTCGACGTGCCGATCGCTGAGGCCCAGGAAGTCGCATTAGCCGTGTTGACAAAGCACCCGGCGGTCTTGTCGGTCCCCGAACCTTGGGTCCTCGCAGAAAATTTTGGGCCTGCCACCATCAATCTCCGTATCTACTTCTGGTTGGATGGCAGTAAGCACAGTTGGTTGAAAGTCCGCTCCTCGGTGATCCGGCTTATCAAGCGAGCTTTCTTGGACCACGGTATCACCTTGCCCGATGAAGCACGCGAACGGCTCTTTCCGCACGGAGTTCCCGTGCAAATTGTCCGTCCGTCCCTCAAGCAAGAAGCGACGGGCACACCGCCGCAGCCGCCGCTGGAAGAATCGGCTTCGGTCAGCCTGAATGCCGAAGCGGGGCTAAGCACCCAGGCACCCCAAATCGAGCAACAAGTGCGTGCCAGACCGGTCCAACGTGGCGAAGACTTTCTCCGCTCCAATGCGGAAGATGACAAACATTAACGATTGCCACGAATCAGGCGGTTCGTTGGGCAAGCCGTCCTCGCCACGCCGCTTCGTCCCCGTGTTGGTGCCATTCCCCTATCGCGACTGAACCGTCCGCCGGGTGCCTACCGACAGGCTGGCGAACATCAGCTCCACAGCCGCGCTGTGGTCGTGGCCAAGAACGTGTCCCATTTCGTGCATCACAGCCGTGAGCAGGTCGGCTCGCAGCGCCGCTGTCAGGTCTCCGGTCGCCGATAGGCTGGTGTTTGAGCGGGCCACGAACTCCTCATCGTACTGAGGCGTCGGATCGACAAACCAGCCAGCCCCGGCAGCATCGCGGTCAATGCGAATCGTCTTGTCGCCCGCTTCGCCCAACACCCCATCGGCCAGATCGGCCAGTTGGACATCGACGTCGGCAAGAGCGGCAAAGACTCGATCCCCATCGATGGCCGCCCAGCGACGTTTGGCCTCCGCAACAATCGGCGCCAGTTGGGCATCGCTAATCACGGCGGCAGCCACGCCGGAACGCGGCCCGTCAAGCATCAACGGTTGTGCAGCCGTGATAGTGACCGCCTGGTTCAGGTGCGAGAAGTAGGGCTTGCCACCGGACCAAAGATAGCCGGCCAGGTAGTAGTTCCCCGGCGTCACCCCGGTGGTGTTCCACGTGTAGGTGTCATTCCCGTTGAACGCCGTGACCTGATCGATCTCGATCCACGTCTCATTGCCGTTCCACCAGATCTTGTCGGCGTCATAGCAGAGGCTGATCTTGCTGCCGCTGCCAACGTTGCCTGCCGCCCACTGGATGCTGATCGCATCGCCGGCATGATACGTCCCGGATGTCGGCCCGGTAATGCTGAATGTGGGTGTGGCTGCTTGAATCTTGATGGACTGGGTCAAGTGGGAGGTGGTAAAGGTACCGGCGCCATCATACATGTATCCGGCCACATAGTAGGTACCCGGTTTCACTTGACTCGTGTTCCAGGCGAACGATGCCGCGCCACTGGCGGCAGCGACCTGATCGATCTCGATCCACTGTTCATTGTTGTTAAAGACCGTGTCGCTGTCGAAACAGAGGCTGATCTTGCTCCCGGGCACCACGTTGCCGGCCGTCCACTGGATGTTGACAATCTCACCCTGTTGATAGTTGCCGCTCGTGGGCGCGGTGAGCGTAAAGGTCTGCCCGGTCGAGCCAATGCCCTTTGGCTTCGCTCCCTGAATCGTGATTGCCTGGTTGAGGTGCGACGTCGTGAAGGTGTTTCCGCCGTCAAACATGTAACCGGCAAGATAATATGTGCCGGGCTTCACGCTCGTCGTATTCCATTGGAACGAACCCGAACCGTTGGCGGCCGCCACTTGGTCGATCTCGATCCATTTCTCATTATTGTTGAAGGTGGTATCGCTATCGAAGCAGAGGCTGATCTTGCTGCCGGGCACGACGTTGCCTGCGGTCCACTGGATGGTTACCGTGTCGCCGGCGTAGTAGGAGCCCGACGTCGGCCCAGTCAGGGCAAAGCTTTGGTTCTTGCCTTGGATGGTGATCGCCTGGCTTGCGTGCGAAGTCGTAAACGTGTTGGCTCCGTCGTACATGTAACCGGCTAAGTAGTACGTGCCCGGCTTGATGCCGGACGTGTTCCATTGGTAACTTTGGGCGCCGCCGATGGCGGTGACTTGGTCGATCTCGATCCATTGCTCGTTCTTATTGAACACACCGTCAACGTCGAAGCACAAGCTAATCTTCGCCCCTGGAACCACGCCGCCGGAGGCGAATGCGACGGTAACCGCATCGCCGACGTTATAGGTACCGGAGAGCGGACCGGTGATGGAGAAGGTTTGTGGAACAGACGTGTTGCCGCCGGTAAGCGTCTTCTTGCCCTTCAAGGGGGCCGCCGAGATGCTGTTGGGCAAGGGAGCGATGTACCACGGACCGGGGAACCCACTCAACGGCGGCTCGGCTTGCACCTGCAAAGGCGCGGTGCTCACGATCTCGAAAACGGCAATCTGGTTCGTCGCTCCGTCTGGCCCCTGAACGGCGAAGATCGTATCGGCAATGCCGTCGGGCTCAGTATCCTGTGCGGCGACGCGCACGGGGGCGTTGATACTCGAGCCGCTGAAGGCCGTAAAACCGCCCAAGTTCTGCAGAGTTGCACTGGCCGTATTCCAGGCCCATACTTCGACCGCAGAACCGCCCCCCGTGCCCGCACCGATCACAATGTCGGGAATCAGATCGCTGTTGATCCGCGCCACGCTTAGCGACAGCCCTCCCATCATCGAGGAGTTGAACGGAACGACGTTTTCAACAAGAATCGGCGAGCCGGTGACGTCGAACACTTCGAGGACGGATGGCATTCCTGCACCGCTGCCGACGACAATCTCGGCCTTGCCATCGAGGACGTTGACGAAGCTGCCGCCGACGAGTTTGCCCATGTCCGAGACGGCAACAACGCCTCCGCTGATCTGACTGGCTGGAAAGGCGAGGAAACTTCGATAAGGAACATCTTGAATCGGATCGGGATCACCCGTTTGATTCAGGAAGACCTTTACCTCTGCTGTGCCGGACGTGGGGATCGTGACGATGTCGTTGCGGCCGTCGCCGTTGACATCGCCAACGGCCAACTGCACTCCATTGACCATGCTCGTCGCATAAGCCATGGTGCGATAAGCAGTGAGTTCCACCCCAGCCTGCGTGAAGACGCGGACCTCAGGCGCCCGTCCGCGTCCAGGTGCCGTGATAATCTCGTCAATGCCATCGCCATCCATATCTCCAGTGGCGACCCGAATTCCTCCTGTGAACGATGATTCATAGGGCACAAATTCACGCAAGACGTCGCCCGTGTCGCCGTCAATCACTTGAACCGTTTGCGGCGTGGTCGGGCTCTTATCGACAGCAATCACAATGTAATTGTTGCGGTGATTGCCAAAGTCGCGACCGCTGACGACGGTGCCAGAGGAACCGATCACAACTGTGTACGTCACGCTGCCAATTGTAGACTTGCCTGGCAAGGTTTCCGTCCAGCCGGCCTGCATCGTCTCGGCGATCGTGTAGGTCCCCTTCGTCAGACCGGT
>CALGFD010000027.1 GCA_937881075.1 uncultured Planctomycetales bacterium | reverse complement strand
TTGACCGACCGAGGTTCTTGTGTTGAGATCAAATCCAATTCCCGGACAGCCTCGGCTTGTCCAGCAGTGCTTCCACAAAACAACGCTTGCCCGTAGCGATGATCCGTGAAGATCAGTGTCCCGACTTCCCGCTCTCTTGCCACGTTCCTCTGCGCTCTCCGCGTCCGCGGCGGTAAACCTGAAATCGCCACTGCTTAGGTTGCCCCGGCTCGCTCGGCGCCCCCTGCTAGCTTGCCCCGCCATTCGTCTCGAGGTGCTAGCGAACGATCGACACAAATTGATACACGCGTCAATATCACTGCTCTAGAAAGCAATAATTCGGCAGCGGCCAAGGGCGGCCGAAAAAGCCGTCCCGACGAGGGCAGGTGACGCTTGGAAAAAATCCGGTACAATCCTCAATATGCAATCGCCAGCCCGCCAGACTCGCATCGTCAAAATCGGCTCGCTCACCCTCGGTGCCGGGCAGCCGATCGTCGTCCAAAGCATGTGCGCCACCAAAACGGCCGACGTCGAGACGACCACGGCCCAGGCGAACCAGCTCGCCGCCGCTGGGGCCGGCATTGTCCGCGTAGCTGTCGACACGCCCCGCGATTGCCAAGCCCTTGTGGAAATCCGCCACCGCACCACGGCCAATCTGTCGGTGGATCTGCAGGAAAGCTATCGGCTCGCGGCCGACGTCGCCCCCCACGTCGACAAGATCCGCTACAACCCGGGCCATCTGTACCATTACGAGCGCGAGCGGACTTGGCAGGATAAGGTTCGCTTTCTCGTCGACGTGGCCGGCCAACATGACTGCGCCCTCCGCGTCGGCGTGAATTGTGGTTCAGTCGACCCGGCCCAACAGGAGAAATACGGCGCCAACGACCCGTTGCAGCCGATGCTAGCCAGCGCGCTGGAGCATTGCGAACTGCTCGACAAACTCGGCTTCACCCGCTACTGCGTCTCTTTGAAGGATTCAGATCCGGCCAACGTGGTCGAAGTGAATCGCCGCTTCGCCGCAGCCCGACCCGATGTGCCACTGCACCTCGGCGTCACAGAAGCCGGCATGCCGCCGGAGGGAATATCGAAGACCCGCGCCGCCTTCGAGCCTTTGCTGGCCGACGGCATCGGCGACACCCTTCGTGTCTCGCTCACCGTGCCGGTTGGCCGCAAGCACGAAGAAGTCGCGGCCGGCCGCCAGATCCTCGCCGACGTCGCCGCTGGCCGCTTCTTGGCCGGCACGACCAAGCTTGATCGCCTGAACATCATTAGCTGCCCAAGTTGCTCCCGAGTGGAAAACGAGGCGTTCGTCGAATTGGCCGAACGGGTCCGCGAAGTAACTCGTTACGCCGCCGACTATCCCGTGACGATTGCTGTGATGGGCTGCCGCGTCAACGGCCCCGGCGAGACCGACCATGCCGACCTGGGCCTTTGGTGCGGACCAAATTCGGTTCACCTGAAACGCGGCGGCATGCCCTTGGGGGCCTTTTCCTTCGACGAGGTCCTGGTTCGCCTCAAGGCCGAACTGGATGCGATCATCGCCGACCAAGCCGGCAGCCGATAGTGCTGCCGCCCCAGCATTTCGAGCGATGTCGGTCGCTGCCGAACTTACACGCCCGTGCCGACCGGCGGGATGAGTTCCTGGTAGACGTCTTGCACCACGCCAGCATCGACCTGCGGCAAATTCTGCCCAGCAGCCACGACCGCCGACAGGCCGGCCAGTTGTGATACCCGACGGGGAATACCGTCGCTCAATTCGTGCAACCGCCCGACTGCCGCATCATCAAAGACTGGTGCCGGGGAACTCGCTGTCGATAGTTGACCGTTGACAAACTCGGCCGTATCCCTCTCCTCCCACGCCGCTAGATTGATTCGCAGATCGAGCAGGTCCAGCAGCGATTGGGTGAGCCGCGAAAGCATCTTGTTCTGGCCAGCGAGAACCACGGTGAGTCGCATTTCGGGCGTCGAATCGAACTGCACCAACCGGGCAACATGCTGCAAGACGGCCAGGTCGGCCTGTTCACCGCCGTCGAGCAGCAGCACCGTGGTCGACTGTTGGTAGCGGAACTCGCTGAGACGGTCATTGATCTTGCGCCACAACAGAAATGCCGAATCGCCGTCGGCGGGGTGGAGCCCCAACTGGGCCGCGAGGAGCCAGAGAAACTCCGTCGGCTCGACATCCAACAAGTTCACGATCGCCACCTGCCCGGCGGTGCGACGAAGTTGCTCGGCGAACACCCGCAGCAGGAGCGACTTGCCCGACCCCGACGGACCGACCAGCAGCCCCAACCGACGCCGGTTATCGACCAGGAAGTTCAGCCGGGCGAGTGCTTCCTCATGCTCCGGACTACGGTGAAACGAGTCGATATCCAAACCGCCGGCAAACGGCAGTTGATTGCGATTTCGGTCAACGGTCTGCATTTCGCTCCCCCTGTCGGGAGATAGTATCTCCCGTATATCCTCTAATTTCGGTACAATCTGGACGAAACTTGATGGAGACAGTGGCCAGAATGACGAAAGCCAAATGATGAAGGAATGCCTGTCGAGGCCGATGTGAAAGTTCTTGGCCAACTTCTGGTTTTCTCAAGCATCATCGTGGCAGTCGACATGGTCCCAGTCGTTGCGTCGTGGTCGTTACCCCGCGCCGCCGGGATCGGCGCTGCTAGTATCGCTCTGATGATTTACGGGACCATTCTGATACGTCGATCTCGGCGGAATCGTTGTCAATAGCAGCGCGACGCGAACATTCGAAAGGCGAGAAGTTCGCCTCAATGCCACAACATCCTGCTGGTTTCGAGCTTTCGTCCTTTCGGGGTTTTCGTGATCCACACTAGAATGCCGAAATCAAAATGGCGAAGTGGGGCCGACCGCAAATGGCAGCGGAGATGGAGGATTGTGTGAAGCCAACGTTCAGTCAACTCACAGACCAAGAGCAGGCGTGGGTTGCCTCACAACTCGAATTGGCAGCGAAAATCATAAACGCCTTCGCTCCAAAAGATGCCGGCAAACCACTAACCCTTGCAGCATTGGATCGCGCGTTCGCCGCATGGGTGGATACCAAGGCTACGGACAGTGAGCTGGTAAATGGAGTAGTCAACGGAGTTGGCGTGGCTTTCGGGCAGTCTCTCGTAGATAAATTGGGGTTTGCATGGGTAATGGCAAGTGACGCGGATGGTACTGATCTGGCAGTTCTCGGGCTTCCCGGCAAAGGAGACGTGCTAATCTATCCTGCGAACGTCGTTGCGAAGCGCTGGGAACGTCGCGAGACCAACTTTCTAGAACGCGTCTATGAACAGGTTGCTGAACAGGTGAAAGCCCTTGCCGCGCAGGATGCGATGCGGCCACATCCCAAACCTTGGTGGAAGCTCTGGTAAGAGGATGTCGGTGTAGTTGCCGCTTTTTGGCTGCTGCTCTGGTGTGCCAATCCACAATCCTATATCCGAAATCCCACATTCTTAGCCCCCTAACCTCCAGCCCCTAGCCCCTCTCTATGGCCGACCGCTATTTTGTTGAAACACCGATTACCGGCGACCAGGCGACCCTTATCGGCCCGGAGGCCCATCATCTGTTGCACGTGATGCGTGCTCAGCCGGGCACGGAAGTTGCCATTTTCGACGGCAGCGGCGAGGAGTTTCTTGCGGTTGTCGATCGCAGCAGCCGCAGCGAAGTGCAGCTTCGCATTGTGGAGCGACGAACGATTGATCGCGAACTGCCGTTTTCGCTGACCTTGGCCGTCGCGCTGCCGAAAGGGGATCGGCAGAAATGGCTGGTGGAAAAGGCGACCGAACTGGGCGTGACGCGGATCGTGCCGCTCAAAACGCAGCGGGGCGTCGCGCAGCCGGTGGAGCAGGCGTTAACTCGTTTGCGACGCGGCGTCATCGAGGCGTCGAAACAATGCGGCCGCAATCGGCTCATGCAGATCGACGAGCCGGTGGGGTGGCAAACGCTGATCGAGCAAGCGGCCGATCAGCTTCGCTTGCTGGCCCATCCGAAATCGGCCCTGCCCAACGGTTGCGTCTGCGAGGCGACAGGGACAGTGTCACCGCTTCGCGAGGCGGCCAGCACGCGCGGGATTGTTGTTGCCATCGGGCCGGAAGGTGGATTTACCGATGACGAAGTGGTTGCCGCGTGCAACCTAGGCTGGCAACCAATCGATCTGGGACGCCGCATCCTGCGCGTGGAAACAGCGGCCATCGCCTTGGCTGCGATGCTCGCCACGGGCGCGGATTGACCGCTATTCGCCGACGCTGATTTCGGCCAGCCGACGTGACAGACTGTCGAGCCGCTCCAGTTCGGCGCGACGCTCGGGCTCGGTACGGGAAGCCGATTCGGTCACCTGCTGACGAATTTCGACGATTTTCGCCGCCACTTGGGCGATAGCCACCTTCGGCGATTCCAACTTGGCGATCGACGCCCGCCTCTCTTCCGACAGGGACTCGCGGAACAAACCGAGATCATGGCGGCGGAGCATCAGAAGCTTGAGGCGATCGACCATCGGCTCGAGTTTCGCAACATTCCAAATGCCTTTCTCATCGAGTGCGATTTCCAGCCCGCGAAATTCCAGGTTGCAGCCAGCGATCCGCGCCGCCAACTCGTCGACGTCGATCTGCACTGTCACGCTTGGCTCGGCGTTAATCTTCTTCGTCCGTTTTGCTACGGAGGACGTTTCCGCGGTGGGCTTGGAGGAGTTTTCGGAACGGTTGTTGACGACTTTTTCGGCCGCCTTTGCCCGGGGCGAAATAACCGGCTGGCCGGCCACTGCCGAGGGTGGCGTCACCGGCAGGTTCGGCTCGACTGCTGGTAGAGCGACGGGTTTTGTTTCCGTCGTTTGCTGTGCGGCAACCTCGGGCTTCTTGTCCGCTTGCACAGCTACGCCCGGCTTGAGGTCGACTTTCCCCGGCTGAGTCTGCTCCGGCTTTTGCACGGCCGTAGTCGTCGGCGTTGGCCGTTCAAGACTGTCGAGCTGTGTCTCCAGCCAGTGAATCAACCCGTCTTGGGCAACAAAATCACTGCTCCCGTCTTTCCATTCGCGGTAACGTGGGCTGTCGGTAATCGGTATTCGCGGCTGCGGTGGAACGGAGGTGACGTCGCTATGCTTTTGCACCAAGGCCTCGATCGCCTCCTTCTCGCGGGCGTCGGTTTCGTTAATCACTTGTCGCAGCATTTGCCAACTGATCGTTTTGCGATACAGCATCGTGCGCATTCGCTTCTGTTCGGCGACAGCATCGGCCGGCGACAAATTGATGGTGACGGCGTGGGCGAAGCGAGACTCCAACTGCCGGAGCCAAGTCTGCTGTTCCGCGCGCGACATCGTTGCCACACGGGCCATCTCCTTATCGATCCGCGACGTCTTGGGGCTGGGTTCCCCGGCCGCTTGCTCCCAGGCGGCGAGCAGGCCGGGACTGTAGACCAGCGCCGCTGCGCCTACGGCAATCGCCCAAGCGAACCGTGAAATCCGACCAAGAACCTTGCTTGCGTCCATCGCAACACCTTCGAGCCATTGGAGAGACGAACCGCCCCCTCTACAGTAGGACACAGGGAGTCCAAGTCAAATCGGCTGTCAATTTGGCAGACTGCAGCTGGTTTTCTCCTCGTTTCCCTGCCGAGGGTGGCACAGGGGGAGCGGCCGGGAAATCAGGATTCGGATCGTTAACCCGTGGTATCACTTCGGTTTATGTCGGCGGGAAATTATTTGGCGCGCCAGTTGCTTTCCTCGCCGTCGCGCGATTGCCTGCGCATCACAATGGCAGACAAGCTATCCCTTTCGAGTAGTTTTGGAGACAAGCTAGCATGGCAAAAAAGACTGAGACGTCCGATCCCGGCAAGATGAAGCTTCAGCCCCTGGGGGATCGGGTGGTCGTGGAGCGCGAGCAAGCTGAAACCGTCACCGCGGGCGGCATCGTCCTGCCTGATAGCGCCAAAGACAAGCCCACCCGCGGCAAGGTCGTCAGTGTGGGCGAAGGTCGGCTGTTGGACAACGGCCAGCGGAGCGCGTTGCAGGTCAAGGTCGGCGACCGCGTCTTGTTCACCTCCTACGCCGGCGACAACTTCAAGCTCGGCTCCCGCGAATTGCTGCTCTTGCGCGAAGAAGACATCCTCGCGATCGTGAAGTAACTGAACACCGGGGATTGGGGATTAGGGATTGGGGATTTGAACGGCGAGTCTAATCCCTAATCTCCAATCCCTAATCCCAAACCAATCCACAAAGCATTCCAGGAGTAACCGTTCCATGGCAAAGATGATTGCATTCGACCAGGAAGCCCGCGACGCCCTGAAGCGCGGCGTTTCCAAGCTGGCCCAGGCGGTCAAGGTAACCCTCGGCCCGCGCGGCCGGAACGTGATTTTGCAGAAGAGCTTTGGCTCGCCGACCGTCACCAAGGACGGCGTCACCGTGGCCAAGGAAATCGACCTTGAGGACGTCTACGAGAACATGGGCGCCCGCATGGTCCGCGAAGTGGCCAGCAAGACCAGCGACGTGGCCGGCGACGGCACCACCACGGCCACGATCATGGCCGAAGCGATCTTCAACGAAGGCCTCCGCGCGGTCGTCTCGGGCGTCAACCCGATCCAGCTCAAGCAAGGCATCGAAAAGGCCGTCGCCGACATCACCGACAAGCTCAAGAGCATGTCGATCTCGGTGAAGAACAAGAAGGAAGAGATCGCCCAGGTCGGCACCGTGGCCGCCAACAACGACGCCGAGATCGGCAAGCTGTTGGCCGACGCCATGGAGAAGGTCGGCAAGGACGGCGTAATCACCGTCGACGAAGGCAAGAGCCTGGCCACCGAAGTCGAGTGGGTCGAAGGCATGCAGTTCGACCGCGGCTACCTCTCGCCGTACTTCGTCACCGATCCGGCCAAGATGGAGTGCGTTTTGGAGGACGCCTACGTCCTGATCAACGAAAAGAAGATCTCCAACGTCAAGGACATGGTCCCGGTGTTGGAGAAGGTGGTCAACTCGGGCAAGCCGCTGTTGATCATCGCCGAAGACATCGACGGCGAAGCGCTCGCCACGCTGGTGATCAACCGGCTGCGCGGCACGCTGAAGATCGCCGCCGTGAAAGCGCCCGGTTACGGCGATCGCCGCAAGGCGATGCTCGAAGACATCGGCATTTTGACCAACGGCCAGCCGCTGTTCGAGAGCCTTGGCAAGAAGCTCGAGAACGTCACCCTGGCCGAGCTCGGCCGCGCCAAGAAGATCGTCATCGACAAGGACAACACGACGATCATCGAAGGCGCCGGCAAGAGCACCGAAATCAAGGGCCGCATCGAGCAGCTTCGCCGTGAGATCGAGAACACCTCGAGCGACTACGATCGCGAGAAGCTCGAAGAGCGCTTGGCCAAGCTGGCCGGCGGCGTGGCGAAGATTAACGTCGGCGCCGCGACCGAGAGCGAGATGAAGGAGAAGAAGGCCCGCGTCGAAGACGCCCTGCACGCCACCCGGGCGGCGGTCGAAGAAGGCATTCTCCCCGGCGGCGGCGTGGCCCTGCTGCGGGCGTCGTCGTGCGTCAAGCCCGATGGCCTCAGCCAGGACGAGGAAGTCGGCTACAAGATCGTCCTGCGTGCGTGCCGCGCTCCGTTGACCCAGATCGCTGCGAACGCCGGCCAAGACGGCGGCATCGTCTGCGAGAAGGTCGCCGACGGCAAGGGCGCGTTCGGCTACAACGCTCTGACCGGCGTCTACGAGGACATGGTCAAAGCGGGCGTGATCGACCCGACGAAGGTCACCCGCACCGCCCTGCAAAACGCTTCGAGCGTAGCCACGCTGCTGTTGACCAGCGACGCCTTGGTGGCCGACAAGCCGAAGAAGGACAAGGCCCCGGCGATGCCCGCCGGCGGCGAAGAGGATATGTACTAAAGAGTGGTCAGTGGCCAGAAAGGGATTAGAGGCTAGGGATTAGCCGAGGATGAGGGATGAGGTTTAGCCGGCGAACTTGTTCGCCGTGTCACTCACCATTCTGCACGAGTGGTTCGGCCTTTCAATTTCGGCATTCCTTCGTCATTTAGATTTCGTCATTCGGCGATCCAACCGGTCCCCTCTCCGGGCACCGACCGAAGGTTGGTCGGGGAGAGGGCTAGGGTGAGGGCCGAAATCCTTAGCCGCCTGATCGAGAAATAGCCGGTTGCTGTGTGGGCGAGCGTCAGCGAGCCCTACCAAAGACCAGCCTGACGATACGCGAAGCCCAGCGTGGGTGTAATACCCCGCTGGGCTTTTGTCGACACCATTGATTCGCAACAGGAACGCCCCGAGGCCCAATTAGGGTCAAGGGGCGTTTTGTGGATATTAGGGCCACAATAAGCCAGAAGATTTCTTGGTGTAAGATGGCTGAGCATCGCCAAAGAATTGGCACAAGGATGAAGAGAAAACTTCGCGCCGAGGCTGGCGAGAAGTGTGCTAATCCAGGATGCCCGAACTATCGCACACACATTCACCACATTCGTGAGTGGGCCGTATACCAGTCGAACGACGAACGGCACATGATTGCAGTTTGTCCTGCCTGTCATGATGCAATTCATAACGGCGAGTTGCACGTAGACGATACGACGTTGTATCAATGGAAGAAGATTGATCGACGGGGCTTACCAATCCGGGGCCATCTCTACATCGAGCCAAGCACAATGCACAAAGTACTACTTGGGGGCCTCGCGGTTAATACTACGAAAGAAGCTACAATCTTCCACTTCTCGCCCGACAACTACTTGAAGTACAAGATACAAGCAGCAGATGTACCGCTGCTCGATCTATGTGTCACCACGGAACATGGCGTGAAGTTGCTTCACGTGGAGAATAATCACATCCTGCATGCACCCATCCCCGAAGTTCAGTGCCTTCGTCGCCCGGGCCAGATTTGCGTGACAGTTGCCGGTAAGGCGATGTATCTTCCCGAATGGGCGATACGGCTGATGCAAATAGAGGAACCAAGTTATGCTGCGCAGGGAGAGGTTACAGCGGCAGCAGTTACGACGATTAGCCCTGGGGTGGCGAAAATTGAAGCGGCATGGGCTCAATCAGATCGAGCAATTGTGATTACGAAGAGGGGCGTTTCATTCCTGAGCCCACGTTTTCAACGGCCGCTGAGTATTATAGGGAAGAATGAGAACTGTGGTCTCTATTATGCGCCCCAAGCCGGCGATGTCCCTCTGTTTGGCTTCGATGACAACTCGCACTTGAAAATTCGGTTGTGAATGTCGATGCCTCGTGAGCCGGGTGCCACGGCTGGCCTGCCCAGCAGTGAAGTAGCGGACGCTTCCAGAGAGTGCCATCTTGCCTGATGCGTGCAAGTTCGTGCTGCGGAGGAAGGTCTACGCCCATATTGGGCAATAGGCCTACACGCCAATAAGATTGACACAGAACACAATTTTTTGCGATCGGCCAAAGGCGGCCGAAAAAGTCCCTGGCCGCGTGACCCAAACGTGTCTATTCGCCGCGTGCCACAGGCTTTGCCCGTGCCTTTCACGATGCCGATCGATCGCACTGGCACCAGTGGCACATCGAGAGCTTAACAGTCGTGGGGTTCTCGCGAAGGCGCTAAGAAAGGATCTTCCTGCCGCCTCTTGAGTCTTGGCCCCTTTACGCCTGGCGGAGATGCTGTGGTTGCATCTCCGCGTTCTCGGCAGACTCTGCAATCAATCCCTTCGCAAAGACTCCCGGCGGCGGCAGTGGGCACGTCCTGCTTGACGTTGGCTGCGTCGGGCGAATAATAACGACGATGTGATTCCCAAGAAGACTCTGCCCAGGAGTAATGCGATGTCTGCTCGCCCTGCCAAGCCGGCCAACATGCCGTGGTTGACGCCGGCTATCACTGTTCAGGACGCCGATCGGGCGGTCGCCTTCTATGAAAAGGCCTTTGGTTTCGAGAAGCGGTTCGCCTTGCCGGGACCGGATGGAAAGACGATGCATGCCGAAGTCGCGTGGCGCGACGCGCTGATCATGCTCGGCCCCGAATGCCCGGAGCATCCTTGCAAGTCGCCGGCCACGTCGGGCACCCGCCCGGCCGATGCGTTCTATGTCTATTGCGATGACGTCGACGCGCTCTACCAACGGGCGACGGCCGCCGGCGCGAAGACCGAGGAAGCGCCGCAAGACATGTTCTGGGGCGATCGCGTTTGCACGTTGATCGATCCCGATGGCTACCGCTGGTCGTTTGCCACAAACGTCGCCGACTTCGATCCGGCCAAGGTGCCGCAGGGCTAGCGCACTTTTGTGCCGGCGACGTACGCGGACATTTTGGCCGTGGCGGAAGGGAGTCCGGCATCTGCCGAGGGGGGAATCGTTTGGGCCTGCATCCGAGGGTCAATAGACAGTCATAGCGCCGCAATCCGTGCGTGTACGCCAGGGGACGATTGACCGTGCCTGCCGTGGCGGTTACAAGAGTGGAACCGGCTTGGTCCATTTCTTGAAAGGGGTATTTGCATGAGAAGCCTCGTTATTCTCGGCTGTTTGCTGGTTGCCTATTCTCCGAACCTTGTTCAGGCGCAAGGGGGACGCACGTACGATGACCGCCACAAAATCAGTGTGACCGGCGAGGCCACGGTGTATGCCGTGCCGGACAAGTTTGTTTTGCAGTTTGGCGTGGAGACGCAAGACAAGGCGATGACCGTCGCCAAGGAAAAAAATGGCGAGATCATGCGAAGGGCCCTGGCTGCCATTAAGAACGCGGGGATTTCCGAAGGAGACGTGCGGACGAATTACCTGCACGCCGAGCCGCGATGGGAGCAGCGTGGGTACGGAAAGGCTTATCAACAAACCATTGCGCAGACGGTGCAGGCTCCGTCGTCCAGCGACGACAACGGCTCCGAGGCGGGACGGCGATTCCGGGGCTTCTTTGTCCGCAGTGACGTCGTGGTGACGATCAAGGATGCGGCGAAGATCGACAAATTGCTGGCCGACCTGCTGGCCGCCGGCGTCAACTATATCGAGCGCATCGATTTTCAGACCTCGGAATTGAAGAAGCATCGCGAGGAGGCGCGAGAACGCGCGCTGCGGGCAGCCAAGGAAAAGGCCGAGAAGATGGCGGCCGTGTTGGGGCAGGCCATCGGTCCGCCGCTCGACATTTCCGAAGGCGGCGGCGCGGTGTACAACTATGCGGCGCAGAACGAATGGGCGGCCGGGGAAGCCGCTGCGGACGCGGCCGGCGGAACGACCACGATTGCCCTCGGGAAGATGCCGATTCGGGCCACCGTCGCGGTGACCTTTGAGCTGCATAAGAAGTAGGGCAGCCCCGCGGGCAAAGAGGGCTTACTCGGCGGCTTCGATGCTGGCCTTCATCGAGCCCTTGCAGTCGGCAATCAACGCATCCTTGCCGTAAGAGTGAATCTGATCCCGCTTCAGCTCGGCGTGCTCTTTGGCCGTGGTCAGCACGATCACTCGGCCTTGGGTGTCGACTTCCTTGGCCATTTGGAATCCCTTCTCAAGAGGGTATCCAAAAAGTTTCATTAACATGCTGATCACATACTCGTAGCTGTGATCGTCGTCGTTCCAGAGCACGACATGGTAGGGCGGCTGGTGTTTTGGCTGGGTCTCTTGTCGTTGACGGCGTTCTTTTTTGCGTTCTACGGCGGTTGCACCCGCGGCCTTTTGCTCAGTCATAGTAGGCAATCTCCCGGCCGGCCCAATGGCCCAATTGACCCTGAGCCATTATATTGATCTATTCGAATGTTTCCAATTGATAATCGTCGCTGCGACCAAGCCAAGCGTTGCAAGCGTTGTGCCAGTGAAGTTGTCAACGCGGCAGCCAAGTCGGCCGGCAGAGACGGGCTGCCCCACGGCGTGGCACTTTCGTTGGCACCGTTTTTACCGCGTTCCTTTAGAGAGTTTTGCTGATGGCTAGCATCGACCAATACCTCGACCGCAACGCCGCCCGGTTCGAAGACGAACTGTGCGAGTTTCTCCGCATCCCGAGCATCAGTGCCGACCCGAATTGCCGCGGGGACATGCAACGCGCGGCGGAATGGGTCGCTGGCCAGTTGGGCAAGCTCAATCTGGCAACCGAAATCATTCCGACGTCGGGGCACCCGCTGGTTTATGGCGAGTCGCCCAAGGTGCCCGGCAAGCCGACGGTGCTGGTGTATGGACACTATGACGTGCAGCCGGCGGTGCCGTTGGAAAAGTGGACGACGCCGCCGTTTGAGCCGGTCCGCCGTGACGGAAAGCTGTTCGCCCGCGGTTCGAGCGATGACAAAGGGCAACTGCTGACCCACGTGAAGGCGATCGAGGCGTGGTTGGCCTGCAACGGGCCGCTGCCGCTGAATGTCAAAATCCTGATCGAAGGCGAGGAGGAGATTGGCAGCCGAGCCTTGGAGCAGTATCTTGAAACGCACGCCGAGAAGCTGGCCTGCGATTGCGTGGTGGTAAGCGACAGCGCGCAGTTCGGTCCTGATCTGCCGGCGATCACCTATGGGCTGCGGGGTATTACGTATTATGAGTTGCGAGTTAAGGGCCCGAACCGCGATTTGCATTCCGGCTCGTTCGGCGGTTCGATTACCAATCCGGCCAACGCCGTGGCGAAGATGCTGGCGGGGCTGATCGACGACGACGGCCGGGTAACGATCCCGGGCTTCTACGAGGACGTGGTGCCGTTGACGGATCGCGAGCGGCAGGAGTTTGCCGCGTTGCCGTTCGACGAGCAGGAGTACTTTAAGGAAGTCGGCGTTTCGGGGGCGACGGGCGAAGCGGGTTACACTGCATTGGAGCGCCGCTGGGCGCGGCCGACGTTCGATGTCTGCGGCCTTTGGGGCGGTTACCAGGGCGAGGGCGCCAAGACGGTGTTGCCGTCGACGGCCGGGGCCAAGTTTAGCTGCCGGTTGGTGCCGAACCAGGACCCGGCCAAGATCACCGCCGGGCTGCAGAAACGGCTGGCCGAATTGGCGCCGGTGGGCATCGAATGGGAGTTGATCGATCTGCACGGGGCGCCGGGCGTTTTGGTGCCGTTGGACAGCCCGTACATGGAAGCGGCCGCCCGGGCGATCGAGCACGCCTTTGGCCGCCGGCCGGTATTCACGCGGGAAGGCGGCTCGATTCCGATCGTAACGGCCTTCCATCACAAGCTGAAGGCGGACGTATTATTGATCGGTTGGGGCCAAGAGGACGACAACGCCCATAGCCCCGACGAGAAGTTCTGCCTGGCCGATTTCCACCGCGGCATCAAAGCCAGCGCCCGGCTCTGGGCGGAACTGGCGAAGTAAATGCAGAATGATAAATGCAAAATGCAGAATAGGGGCGTTCCGTCGGCAACGTCTTCGCCATTGTCCGACACTTCGCTTCGCACTGACTGCTGGCCACTGACCACTAACCACTAGTTTGCCATGCTTGACCGCAAATTTATCGTCGAAAACGCTGAACTTGTCGCCCGAAATTGCCAGAACCGTGGGGTGAAGGTGGACGTCCATCGCTTTGTGCAGTTGGAGGAAACCCGCCGGCTGCTGCAGATGGAAGTCGAGGACCTGAATCGCAAGGCGAACGAGGTCTCGAAGTCGATTGGCAAGGCGAAGGACCCGGCCGAGCGCGAGGCCCGCAAGGAGGAAGGGCGGTTACTCCGCGAGAAGACCCAGGCGCGGCAGGCGGACCTCGACGCGTTGATGGCGGAGTTGGAAACGATCCATCGGCAGATCCCGAACTTGTCGCATCCGGCGGCGCCGATCGGAGTGGACGACAAGTCGAACCTGGAACTATTTCGCGGCAAGACGCCGTTGCCCGAGTTCTCGTTCAAGCCGCTCGACCACGTGGAATTGGCTGAAAAGCTTGACCTGGTCGATTTTGAAGGCGGTGCAAGCGTCGCCGGCCACGGTTTCTACTTTCTGAAGAACGAGGCCGTGCTGCTCGAATTGGCATTGCAACGCTACGCGGTCGAGACGTTGCTGCGTGAGGGCTTCACGCCGGTGACCACGCCCGACTTGGCACGCAACGACGTGCTGACCGGCATTGGTTTTAATCCTCGCGGACCGGAAACGCAGATCTACAGTATCGAAAGCACCGACCTGAGTTTGGTCGCCACTGCCGAAATCACGCTTGGCGGCATGTTGGCTGGCAAGACGCTGGAAGCTGAAGAGTTGCCGCTAAAGTTCTGCGGCATCAGCCACTGCTTCCGCACGGAGGCCGGCGCCCATGGCCGTGCGACGCGCGGTCTGTATCGCGTCCACCAGTTCACGAAGATCGAGATGTTTGCCTTCACGCTGCCTGATCAGAGCGACGCGACGCTGGAAGAACTGCGTGGCTTGGAATGCAAGCTGTTCGATGGGCTGGGGATTCCGTATCGCGTGGTCGACACGGCCACGGGCGACCTCGGCGGCCCGGCCTATCGCAAGTACGACCTCGAAGCATGGATGCCAGGCCGTGGCGAGAACGGCGAGTTCGGTGAAGTTACGAGCACCAGCAATTGCACCGACTACCAAGCCCGGCGGCTCAACGTCCGCTACAAGGTCAAGGGCGAGAAGGGGACGCGGTTCCTGCACACCTTGAACGGCACGGCGATCGCCATCAGCCGGGCGTTGATCGCGATTCTGGAGAACTACCAACAGGCCGATGGCTCGGTGGTGATTCCCGAGGTGCTGCGGCCGCTGGTGGGCAAGGATTGCATCGCGGCGCGGGGGTAGGGGCGCACTGGCTGGCAAGCAGCCAGTGGCACCCGCCGAGTTGAGCGTTGGCCAGCTACCGCCAAATCGACGGCCGCCGCGATTGACGAAAGTCACCACAGAGGCACAGAGGCACAGAGGGCTCAGAGATGGGCAGGAACACGCTTCGATTGCCTACGAACGCGATAGCCGCGCGGCTACGATGGCTGCTAGTGCTCATGCTTGTCGTAGCACCTGTCGCCTGTCGCAGTTCTTCGTCGCCGAGCAGTTCTGTGGCCGACCTTGAGCAGCGAAGTGTCTTTCCGGCCGAAGAAGCTCCGTCGCAGGGGTACGGCGATCCGGCACGCATTGGTGCTGAGGATGCCTGGTTCGCCGCCGCCGACAATACTCGCCTGCACGGGCTATTTCTTCCGCATCCGAAACCGCGTGCGATTATTCTCTATGCGCACGGAAATGGCGGAAATGTGGGGATGTGGGGGCATGTTGCCCGGCAGTTGCGCGATCGGAACAAGGTGGCGATTCTGGTCTTTGACTATCGTGGCTACGGCCGAAGCGAAGGCACGCCGAGCGAGCAAGGCGTGTTGATGGACGCCCGGGCGGCGCGGGCGTGGTTAGCAAGAAGGACCGGCGTCGCCGAGAAAGAGATCGTCTTGATGGGGCGGTCCTTGGGCGGCGGGGTGGCAGTGGACCTTGCCGCTAACGATGGCGCGCGGGGACTGGTCCTCCAGAGCACGTTCACTTCCTTGCCTGACGTGGCGGCCACCCGGATGCCCGTTGCGCCGATGCTGATGAAATACCGCTTCGACTCGCTGTCGAAGATAGCGAAGTACCACGGGCCGGTGCTCATTAGTCATGGCGATGCCGACGGCCTCATCCCCTTTGAACAGGGCAAGCGACTCTTCGCGACGGCCAACGAGCCAAAGCAGTTTTTTGCCATTCCGCGGGGCGACCACAACGATCCGGAGCCGGAGGAGTATCATCGGATTCTGGATGGGTTCTTGGAGCGGTTGAAGTAGGCCCGGTTTGAAATGCAACCGGTGGTTTTCAGCCTCCGATGCTTCCCACTTTTCAGGCAGAATTGGGAACTAATTCGCTAAGCGCAGCGTCGTAGCGTAGTGGGCAATGGCTGCGAACATCATTGCCCGCCGGTCGGCCGTCTTTTGCTCGCTTTCTTCTAGGGGAGTACGCCCATGCGATGCACATTGCTCCTGCTGTCGCTAAGTTTCGCTCAGTTCGGCTGCGGGGAGGGCGAGCGACGCTCGGCAGTTAGTTCCCATGAACCCGCGTTACGCGAGGTCGCTGCCGATGCGCTGGCTTTCAACACACCGGTAGCGAAAGTTGCGATGACGCCGGCCGAAAAAGGCGGTTCGTCGATTGAGCGTAAGATCGTCTTTCGCGCATCGATCGAACTGGCTGTCGAAGATTTCCAGCCATTGCCCGCGAAGATCGAAGCGTTGGCGAAGCAGTTCGAGGCATACGTCGCAAGATCCAACTTAAGTGGCTCGCCAGGCAGGCCACGCTCTGGCCAGTGGACCGTTCGCGTTCCTGTGGCACGCTACGATGACTTTCTCGCGGCTGCCAGAAGACTGGGCGAGGTTGAGCGGGTTTGCGGCGATTCGCAAGACGTCACTGACGAGTTTTATGATGTTGAGGCCACAATCCGCAACAAGCGTCTGGAAGAGACGCGGCTATTGAAACTGTTGGAGACGTCTACGGGCAAGCTCGAAGAGGTGCTGGCCGTGGAGCGGGAACTGAGCCGCGTCCGGGGCGAAATTGAGCAATCGGAAGGACGGATGCGCGTACTCAGTAACCTTACCTCGCTCGCGACCGTGGACATCGCAATTAATGAGATCAAGAACTATGTCGCGCAGGAGGCGGTAACCTATGGCACGCGGATGCGTCGGGCACTGGCCGGGTCGTTCTCGGCCCTTGGTGTCGTCGCCGAGCAGGCGTCGCTTGCAGCAGTTGCGGCAGTCCCGTGGCTTGTGGTGATCCTGATCCCCGGCATTCCGATAGCGATTATTCTGCGTTCGCGGTGGCGTCTTTAGCCGAGGGCGGGTTCCGCTCGCAGAACGGGCTGAATCTTTTCCTTATCGCGATTGTTCGCATCCTCAGAAAAACTCATCCCACCCGATCGGTGTTCCGATGGTATCGGTACGATAAATGGGAGAGGCTGCGCGCAAAACATTCTTGACAAAGTAGATAGGATGGGGCATTTGTTTAGTGTGTCGTCCTGTTGCGCGACAGGTAAAATTTAACGATTGGGCGATTTGTGGCTTTTGTGACGGCCGCCGATTCGCCATAATCGACGTCGTTGGACCGGCGAAATAGCGGTTCACCAGACGGAGCCCCTGGCGGCCCGAGCGTCGCCGTGCCGGAACGGATACCAAGTGAATATCTTATTGGCTACGAGCGAAGCGGTCCCCTTTGCCAAGACAGGCGGCTTGGCCGATGTCTGCGGCGCGCTGCCGGGCGAGCTCGCCCGCCTGGGACATGAGGTCGCTCTGATCCTGCCGGCCTATCGCCAGACCCACTACGGCAATCAGCCGATCGAGCCGATGGGCATCGATTTCATCGTGCCGATCGGCAGCAAGATGGTCACGGGCCATCTGCTTCGCAGCAAGATCCCCGGCACCGAAGTGCCCGTCTATCTGGTTCAGCAAGAACAGTACTTCGACCGCGATCAGCTTTACAGCGTCGACGGCAACGACTATAGCGACAACTGCGAGCGGTTCGTGTTCTTCAACCGGGCCGTGCTCGAAGCGATCCGGCTGCTCGACATGCCGGTGGACGTGCTGCACTGCAACGACTGGCAAACGGGACTGTTGCCGGCGTACTTGAAGATCGAATACCAAAGCGTGCCGCGCTATCAGCGGATCGCCAGTTTGCTGACGGTGCACAACATGTCTTATCAGGGCCAGTTTTGGCACTGGGACATGCTGCTGACCGGTCTGGATTGGAAGTACTTCAACTGGCGGCAAATGGAGTTCCACGGCAACCTGAACGTATTGAAGACGGGCTTGGTGTTTGCCGACTCGATCAACACGGTCAGCCCGCGCTATGCTCAGGAGATTCAGAGCAGCCCGCTGGGGTGCGGCCTGGAAGGCGTCCTGCAATATCGGCACGACGTGTTGTCGGGGATTCTCAACGGCATCGACCCGAACGAATGGAATCCGGCGATGGATCGGCATTTGCCGGCAAACTACGACGCCCGCAACGTGGCACAGGTGAAACCGATCTGCAAGGCGGCCTTGCAGCGGGAACTGGGCTTGCCGCAGGATTCGACGGCGCCGCTGTTGGGTTTCGTTGGCCGTTTGACCGATCAGAAGGGGATTGACCTGGTCGTCGACGTGATGCAACGGTGGTTGCAGACCAGCGACGCGCAGTGGGCGATTCTGGGCACTGGCCAACCGCAATTCCACAAGGCGTTAAAGACCTTGGCGGAGCGTTTCCCGCAGAAAGTGGCGCTGCGATTGGAGTTTTCCAATCCGCTGGCACATCGGATCGAGGCCGGCGCGGACATCTTCCTGATGCCCAGCCGCTTCGAGCCCTGTGGATTGAACCAGATGTACAGCCTCCGCTACGGCACGGTGCCGTTGGTGCGATCGACGGGCGGCCTGGCCGACACGATCGTCGGCTACGATCCGCTGATGCCGAATCCGAACGCCAATGGGTTTGCCTTCCAGGAATGCAGCGCGCTGGCGCTCAGCGAGACGCTGCGGCAGGCCTGCGATCTATTGCGTCGCGGGGAAGTCTGGCAGCGGCTGATGTCGGTCGGCATGCACCAGGACTGGTCGTGGGCCCGCAGCGCCCGGCAATACGTCGAACTCTACCAAAAGACGATTGACCGAAGGAACAAGGAACCATCGGCATAGGGCGGTATTGAAAACCGCAGATTGAAAATTGCCAATTGGGCGAAACAGGACACGGCAGACCCCAAGTCGTCAATCTGCAATTTCAATTGACAATTTGCATTCTTACTTTGAGGGTGAAGGATCGCCATGCACGAAGTCGCGTTGGCCTTTTTCTGGCATCAGCATCAGCCGTACTATCCCGACGACGTTGCGGGTGAAAATCCCATGCCTTGGGTCCGCCTGCACGGCACGAAGGACTACTGGGGCATGGCCATGCTGTTGAAGGAAGTGCCGGAGTTCCGGGCCACGATCAACCTGGTGCCCAGCTTGCTGCAGCAGTTGCTGGCCTACACCGACCACGGCCATCAGGACACGCATTTGCGGGTGTCGCACTTGCCGGCCGACGGCCTGAGTGAAGAAGACTCCAACTATCTGTTGGACAACTTCTTCATGGTGCACCCCGACCAGAACATTCATCCCTATCCGCGCTACCATGAGTTGTATCGCAAACGGGGTATCTCGGTAGACTCGGCCGAACGGGCGCGGAAGCGATTCAGCAAGAAGGACATCGTCGACCTGCAGTGCTGGTCCAATTTGGTGTGGATGCACCCGCTGGTATTCGAGAACGATTCGGAACTGGCCGAGTTTCGCGCCAAGGGGCGCGGCTGGACCGAGAAAGAGAAGCAGTGGCTGCTGGACAAGCAGATGGAGTTGCTGCGGCAAGTCGTTCCGCTGCATCGCGAATTGATGGAACGCGGGCAGGTCGAACTGACGACCACGCCCTTCTATCATCCGATTCTGCCGTTGCTGTTTGACAAGCGGTTGGCGCGGCGGGCCATGCCCAACGTGACGCTGCCGAACCATCTGGAAGGCTATGCGGAAGATGCCCGCGACCACCTCCGCCGGGCGGTCGAGTTCCATGAAAAGCTGTTCGGCCAAAAGCCGCGGGGGATGTGGCCCTCGGAAGGATCCGTTTGCCAGGGAATCATCCCTTTTATCGCCGACACCGGCATCCAATGGATCGGCACCGATGAAGAGATCTTGTCGTGCTCGACCGATGGCTGGGTGTCGCGCGACGGCAGCGGTTTTTTGCGCAATCCTGAAATGCTCTATCGCCCCTGGCGGGCGGAAGAGCAGGGCAAGAGCCTGCAATTGATCTTCCGCGACCATGCGATGAGCGACCAGATCGGCTTCCACTACCACCGATACCAGGCCGATCACGCCGTGAACGACTTCATTGGCAAGCTGGAGGCGATCGGACACGCCACGGCGGGCAACGCCGGCCACCGCCCGACGATGGTAAGCATTATTCTCGATGGCGAGAACTGCTGGGAGTATTACCCGAACGCCGGCGTCGATTTCCTGCGGGGCGTGTATCGCCGCGTTGCCCAGCATCCGAAGATCAAGCCTGTCCGCGTGGCCGACTACCTGTCGCGCTATCCGGCCACGGACAAGATCGGGCACTTGTTCCCCGGCAGTTGGATCCAACACAACTTCGGCATCTGGATCGGCCATCCCGAGTGCAATCGGGCTTGGGACCTGCTGCACGAGACTCGCAAATACTTGCTTGGCGTGGCGGCGCGGAAGTCGAAGCCGGCCGAAAAGATCTCGGCGGCTTTGGAAGAACTGCGGATTGCCCAGGGCAGCGACTGGTTCTGGTGGTTTGGCGACAGCCACAGCAGCGCTCAGGACGGCCTGTTCGATCGGTTGTTCCGAAAGCATCTGCAAAACGTTTACGCGATCCTGGGCGAGGCGGTGCCGCCGGAATTGACGAAGCCCATCAGCCAAGGCGCTCGGCATGCCGAGTCGTACAAGACGCCCACCGGGCTGTTGCGCGTCAAGGTCGACGGCCGGCGGAGCTACTTCGAGTGGATCAACGCTGGCCAATACGCCTGCGGCGGTTCGCGCGGCGCCATGACGATGGTGACGATGGGCCTGGTCTCGGACCTGTACTTCGGCTTCGACACCGAGCGGCTCTTGCTGCGGCTCGATTCGCGTGGAGGACCGTTCCGGGAGCAACTCGCCGAGGTCGAAGCGATTCGCTTGGTGTTCTTGCAGCCGGAAGGTTTTGAACTGATCGTAACGCGGCCGAGCTGCCGGCAGCCGGGCGTTCAAGTACTGCGAAACGGCATGGTCATGGCGGGAAGCCACGCCGTGGCCGCGGCCGATCAACTTTTGGAACTGGCGATTCCGTTCCGCAGCCTCGCCCGCAAGACCGACGAACCGATTCACTTCTACCTGGAATTGCTCAAGGACGGGCAATCGGTGGAACGGATTCCCCATGAAGGAGCGATCGAAACGGTGGTTCCTTCACCAGACTATGAACTCGTTATGTGGCAAGCGTGAGTGGAGGGATTAGAGAGTAGGGATTAGCATCGAGTTCTAATCCCCAATCCCCAATCCCCGTGCTAGCCCCTAGCCCCTAATCCCTAGCCCCTGATTATGCCTGACCTTCGCAAAGATCCGATTGTAGGCCGCTGGGTCATCATTGCCTCGAGCCGCGCCAAGCGACCGCACGATTTCGACTCGACGCCGCAGCGTCACAAGGGCCGCTTCTGCCCGTTCTGCGAGGGGCATGAAGACAAGACGCCCGACGAAATCATCGCCTACCGCCGCCCCGGTTCGCATCGCAATCGGGAGGGCTGGCGGGTCCGCGTCGTGCCCAACAAGTTCCCGGCGCTGGAAATTGAAGGCGGGCTGAACAAGCGCGGCGACGGCATCTACGACATGATGCGGGGCGTCGGCGCCCACGAGGTGATCATCGAATCACCGCGGCATCTGATCAGCACCTCGGAGCTTAGCGAAGAAGAACTCCGCGAGGTGATCTGGATTTACCGTGACCGGCTGGTGGATTTGAAGAAGGATCATCGGCTGGTCTACGGGATGATTTTCAAGAACGTCGGCGCGGCGGCCGGCGCCTCGTTGGAGCATACGCACAGCCAACTGATCGTGACGCCAATTGTGCCGATCAACGTTTGGGAAGAAATGACCGGGTCGCTGGAGTTTTTCAACTATCGCGGGCGGTGCGTGTACTGCGACATGGTCCAGCAGGAACTGGCGAGCGAGAAGCGGATTGTCTTGGATAGTCCCGGTTTCTTAGCGTTCTGCCCGTTCGCCAGCCGCTTTCCGTTTGAGACATGGATCTTGCCGAAAAACCACTCGAGCCATTTCGAGAACATTCAGAAGCACGAGGTGGATGAGCTATCGGGGATCATGCGGCAAGTGATTATGAAGATCGAGTCGGCCCTTGACCAACCGGCCTACAATTACATCATTCACACGGCGCCCTTTGACACGCAGGAGCTCGGACATTACCACTGGCATATAGAGATTATGCCGAGTATAACGAAGACGGCTGGCTTTGAGTGGGGCACCGGTTTTTACATCAATCCGGTCCCGCCGGAGCAAGCCGCCGCGTTCCTTCGCGAAGTTGAGGTGGAATTAACGGAGCCGGAAACTATTCCGACCAGGCAGACTGGATAAAGTGCGGTGTGGTTGCCGATCAAGGAATCATTGCCGCTTCCTTTTTCGTTCAACCTCCCATCCGCCTGGCAGAGGAAGCCGGAAGTGGTCCACCCCTGACAGGCAAGATGCCCAGCAAAACCATGCCCAACCCGATCCGCCTCGTACTCGCCCTTCACAATCATCAACCCATCGGCAATTTCGACAACGTCTTTCAGCAGGCGTTCGAGGACAGCTATCGCCCGTTCCTCGAAGTTCTGTCGCGGTATCCGACGCTAAAGATATCGCTGCACACCAGCGGTTCGTTGATGGAATGGCTGGCCCAGCATCAGCCGGGCTATGTGGATCAGCTGGCCAAGCTGGTCGAGCAGGGCCAACTCGAGATCCTCGGCGGTGCTTACTACGAGCCGATCCTGGCAATGACGCCGTCCTGGGACCGGGTTGGCCAAATTCGGACCTATACCCGTTGGCTGCAGAACCGCCTCGGGGCGACGATCCGCGGGATGTGGATTCCGGAACGCGTCTGGGAACAGGCGATGACTCGCGACCTGGTCGACGCCGGCATCGAGTACACGGTGTTGGACGACTTCCACTTCAAGAGCGTCGGCTTGAACGAGTCGCAACTGACCGGCCACTTCCTCACCGAGGATGAAGGCCGCGTGTTGTCGGTCTTCCCTGGCAGCGAGTATCTCCGCTACGTCATTCCGTTCGGTCAGCCGCAACAGACCATCGACTACCTGGCCAAGATGGCCGATCAGCACCCGAACTCGGTGGTGGTCTTCGGCGACGATGGCGAGAAGTTCGGCACCTGGCCGGGCACGAAGAAACACGTTTATGAAGAAGGCTGGCTCTCGCGGTTTTTCGACGCCCTGGTGCAGAATCAGAGTTGGCTGCAAGTGACCACGTTGGCCGAAGCGTTCGACAACGTCCTGCCGGTCGGCAAGGTTTATCTGCCCGATTGCAGCTATCGCGAGATGACCGAATGGTCGCTGCCGGTCGCCAAGATTCTTGAATACGAGCACGTCGCCCACGACATGCACGACGACCCGCGTTGGCAGTCGTTGCGGCCGTTGATTCGCGGCGGTTTTTGGCGAAATTTCAAGGCGAAGTATCCCGAAGCCGACGAGATGTATTGCCGGATGATGTCGGTGAGCCGCCGGCTGCAAGAGACGCTTGCGGCGGCCGCAGCCGGCGATCCGGTCAACAGCGACTTGGTCGAGCAGGCCCGCGCTGAACTCTACCGCGGCCAGTGCAATTGCAGCTACTGGCACGGGGCGTTCGGCGGCATCTACCTGCCGCACCTGCGCAACGCCGTTTACCAGCACCTGATCGCGGCCGACAATCTGTTGGACCGCGCGATCGGTCGCACGGAGAACTGGATCGAGGCCACGGCCGACGATTTCAACTTCGACGCCCGCCAGGAAGTTCGGTTGACAAACGAACGCGTGATGGCCCTGCTCAATCCCAGCCGCGGCGGCCAGATGACCGAATTGGACGTGCGGCGGATCCAGCACAACCTGCTGGCCACCCTCGCCCGACGGCCCGAGGCCTATCACGAGAAAGTTCGCGCCGGCGAGAACCAGAACACGGGCAACGTGGCCAGCATCCACGAACGCGTGGTGTTCAAGCAGCCCGGTTTGGATCAGCGATTGCAGTACGACGATCACCTCCGCAAGAGCCTGATCGACGTCTTCTATGATAACGATGTCTCGCTTGAGGCGATCGTCAATGGCACGGCCGTGCAGCGAGGCGACTTCATCAACGGTAACTACGAAGCGAGGATCCGTCGCAATCCCGATCGGATCCAGGTGCAGATGCTTCGCGAAGGCCTTGTTAGTGGTCTACCGGTCTGCATTACGAAAGGCATCACCATCGACGCCGGCAGCTCGACGCTGCAGGTGGCCTACCTGCTGGAAAACCTGCCGCCGGATCGGCAACTGCATTTCGCCGTGGAGTTCAACTTTGCCGGGATGCCATCGAACGCCTACGGCCGCAACTTCCACGACATCGATGGCAACTTGTTGGGCCAGTTGGGCGAGAAGCTCGACCTGCACAACGTGTTTGGCCTCGGCTTGACCGACGAATGGCTCGGGCTGGATGTGAACCTCAAAACCTCGCGGCCGACGAGTTTCTGGACCTTCCCGGTCGAGACCGTCAGCCAGTCGGAAGGCGGTTTCGAGTTGGTTCACCAGTCGGTCGCCGTGCTGCCGCACTGGCAGGTCGAGGCCGACAAGGAAGGCCGCTGGAGCGTGACGCTGCAGATGTCCTTGGACACCAGTATCGCCGAAGAGAAGCAGAATCACCAGGAAGCGGTGGCGGCGGTGTAGGAAATCAAGTCACCGCGGAGAACGCGGAGGACGTAGAGCATCAAGTTCAAGAGCCGGTGGCGAACTGCCGCCGGTTCTTTTGTTTCTTGATTCGAGCGCTCGCCAAGGCGCGAAGGCGCAAAAGAATCCGTATGACGCTGTATGGCTTGGCGACTTTGCACCTTGGCGAGGATCGTGCCTATTTTCAATCAATCCAGCCGGATATCCTCACCGTCGGCCATGCTTCCGGCCAGGGCGAAGACGGTTGGATCGACGCTATCGGAAATGAAACGCACCGAGCCGTCGGCCATGCCGAAGTTAGCCCCACCCGGGTGTTCACTGCCGGGCGAGCCGAAGAATCCGTTGTTCAGGAGTTTGCCCTGGTCGGCCACGTTGAGCAGCTTGTCGCCGTCGCGGCGGATCATGGCCCCGGTAGTGAAGAGCGTTGCGGGCCCACCGATGGCCCAACCGTCCTTGCTGGCAGGGCTAAGGTCGGTGATCCGCTGCAATTCGCCCAGCAGGATCGTTGTCGATTGGCCATCGCGAATTTCAGCCGGTTTTGTGCTCTCATTCACTCGTCCAAAAACGCCCCAACGTCGCTTTGGCGAGTCGTCGGTAGGATCGCGTGACAATTTCGGTTCAAAGCCGGGCTTGTAGACCATTGTGGCGTCGCAGAGGGTGTAGCCGGTTGTCAGGCTGAAGGCCGCATGGCGGCCGGCACAGCCGCCGTAGTCGGTACCCCCGCCCGGCCACCACTCGGCCAGCATCAGCTTGTGGTCCTGCGGGCGCAAGGCAGAACGGCGAGAGGGACAATAGAACATGCGAAGATCGAATCTCGCTTCCGGATAGAACCATTGCGGGCCATCAGGCCATCGGTTCCCCTTCTCCGGTCCGGCATTGTACGCGACGCCGTGCGTGTAATCCCATGTCTTGCACATTCCGTCCGACTCGAGGAACGGCTTCACCCTAAGGGGGACACCTGTTCCATGTTTGCCCGGCTCCAGACTTCCCGCCTCCGCCCACACATCGTACTGATTGCCTGGTTGAGTTGGTTTGTCTGAACAGATCGTCCCAGGCGGGAAGACTTTGTTCCCCTCAGTATAGTTATGCACGGCGAGGCAAAGCTGCTTCAGCTTGTTTGTGCACTGTGTTCGCCGGGCGGCTTCGCGAGACTGTTCTACCGCAGGCAAGAGCAGGGCGATCAACACGCCGATAATCAGGACCACTGCCAATAATTCACGTAGCGTGAAGCCTCGGCGAAACCTTTCTTGTCGCGGCAAGAGTGCAATTTGGACGCCGGACACGCGGCACTGTGAGAGATTGCGGCCCATGCCTCTGCCCTTTGCTGTTTGAGAAGGTTCTTGCCCATTCCGGTACCGGACAGTATACGAACTTGGCGCAACTTAAATCAAGCCGTGGACGAATGCCTGGGGGACTGCCAATTCAGGAAGACGGTCATTCCGAGCGTAGCGAGGAATCTGGCATCGACCAGAATTCAGGCTAGATTCTTCGCTTCGCTCAGAATGACGGGACGTAGCTACGATAGGAAACGTGGACGTTGCAGATATTCCGAGGGTCCACAGTTGTTGGCACTTCGCGATATGCTATTTTGCGTCGCGTTGCCGCAGGGCCTCATAAAAAACCACTGCGGCGGTGACCGAGACGTTGAGGCTGTCGGCGATGCCAAGCATTGGCAAACGGATCGCCTGGATGTCGGCGGCGGTCCAGGCGTCGCTGAGTCCGTCGGCTTCGCTGCCCAGGACAACGGCCGTCGGTCGGCGATAGTCAATCTCGGTGTAGGGCACTGAGCCATCCACCCGGGCGGCGACAATCGAAAACCTGTGCTGCCGCAGCCAGGCGAGCACTTCGGCATTCGACGCGGCGGCCACGGGTACGGTAAAGATCGTGCCGAGGCTGGCGCGGATGGCATTGGGATTGAACAGATCGGTTTGCGGATCGGCCAGAATCACCGCCGCGATGCCTGCCGCGTCGGCGCTGCGAAGCACGGCACCCACATTGCCCGGTTTTTCGACGGCCTCGAGAACGGCGATGAGCGGCGCGTCCTCTCGGCTGGCTCGCTTTGGCACCGCTTCAGCACGGCTGGACAAGCCAGCAGTGGCACACGCGCGGCTTGTCTGCTTTTGATCCAGTGCCAGGCGGCAAGTCACTTCTTCTAACGTCGCCGTTGGCATGGCTGCCACGCCCAGCACGCCTTCCGTGCGATTGCCAAAGGCCAATTTCTCGAAGACCGGCTCGGTAACGTAGAGCACTTCGCAGTCGGCTTGGACCGAGCCGGCCAGGATTGCCTGGGCGTCGGCCGTGTGGCAGAGCGACTCGCAGAGGAACAGTTCGAACAATTGGACGCCGGCCGCCATCGCTCGGCGCAGCTCGCGAGCCCCGTCGATCAACATCCGCCCGCGCTTCTCCCGGTGTCGGCGATCGCGGAGCCGCACGGCGTCCTTGATGCGGGGGTTTTGCGGGCTGGTGATGAGCATGGGGCCTTAGGGTTCGGGGGTCAGGGTTCCGGGTTCAGCAAATTAGGCCTGCGTAGCGGACAAAGACGCCGCTGGGAAGTTGGCGGCCGTCGACGGAGCGGAGCGACAGTTGGCCGGTCTCCATTCTGCCCGGTAGTGAGCCGAAATGCTCTTCGATCATCTCCTGCAGGACTTTGGCATTGTAGCCGGACGTGTGGCAGGTTAACAGCAGCAACTGGGGGCAGTCGCCGGTTAGTTCGGCACACATGCCAAGCAGCCGGGGCAAGTGCTTTGAGAGCCGCCAGACTTCGCCGCGCGGGCCGTGGCCGTAGCTGGGCGGGTCAAGAATGACGCCGTCGTAGCGGTTGCCGCGTTTCAATTCGCGTTTGACGAACTTGAGCGCGTCCTCACCGATCCAGCGGATCGGGGCGTCGGCCAAGCCCGATATTTCTGCGTTTCGGCGGGCCCAGGCGACGACGTTTCTTGCCGCATCGACGTGGACGACTTCGACGCCGGCGAGGGCGGCCGCCAAGGTGCTTCCGCCAGTGTAGGCAAAGAGGTTGAGGATTTTCTTCGGAGCAGCAACGGCTGGCGATGGGGGTGGCAAGCAGTCGGCAAGCCAGTGCCAGTTGTCGGCCTGCTCGGGAAAGACGCCGAGGTGGCCGAAGTCGGTTCGTTTGAGTTCCAATCGTAGTTGCCCGAAGGCAACGTTCCACCGCGGCGGCAACTCGCGGCGATCGGTCCATTGGCCTTTTTCTTCGTTGCGGCCTTCGAACCGCGCATCGGCTTCTGGCCAACGCTGCGGCGAAGCGGGCGTGCATGCCTCGGCGGACGGGCAGGGGCGATCGAGCACGACCGAGCCAAATCGCTCCAGTCGGCGGCCGTGGCCGAAATCGAGAAGCTGGTAGTCGCGGCTCATTTGCGCCTTCGCTTGGCCGATTTGCGGTGTGGACGATAGCCGGTTGAGGGACGGTCCCCGGCATCGCCGGCTCGGGGGCGTCTGTCACGCTTTCTGTCGGACGTTGGACCACCGGTTTTCGGTTCTCGAGCAATTTTCGGCGGCCGCGAGGGGATCAGGCAGTGCGGGCCATCGCCAATCAAGTCGTCGCGGTCGGCCTGTTCGAGGGCTTCGCGGACGTCGATATAGTTCTCCGGCTTGAAGTACTGCAGCAACGCCCGCTGCAATCGCCGCTCGTGCCCGCCGCGAGCTACGTATACTTCTTCGCTGGTCATCGGGTCGAGGCCTGTGTAATACATGCAAGTGGCGATGTCCATCGGTCCGGGGATGAAATCTTGCACCTTTTCTGGGCGAAGGTTGTGCTTTTTGAGGTACACAGCCAATTCGATCATCGCCGGCAAATCGCTGCCGGGATGCCCGGCGATGAAGTAGGGGACGAGAAACTGCTTCTTTCCTGCGGCCGCGCTCTCCTGGTTGAACTGGCGGACAAAGGCCTCGAAGTCGTCGATCGGCGACTTGTGCATTCGCTTCAACACTTCCGGGTCGACGTGTTCGGGCGCGACTTTGAGCAGGCCGCCGGTATGGTGTTGTGCGAGTGCGCGGATAAAAGCCGGACTGCGGAGAGCGAGGTCCATGCGGATGCCGGAGGCGACAAGTGTGTTCTTGACGCCCGGTTCACGCCGGGCCGCGTCCAACAGCGCCAGCAGCGGGCCGTGGTCCGTATTGAGATTGGGGCAGATACTCGGAAACAGGCAACTGATGCGGCGACACTTCGCCCGGGCCTCGTGTTTGGCGCAGTTCATGCCGTACATGTTCGCCGTCGGGCCGCCGAGGTCGCTAAGGGTGCCGCGGAATTCCGGGTCTTCGACCATGCGGCGAATCTCGGCCAGCACCGATTGCTGGCTGCGGCTCTGAATAATGCGACCTTCGTGGACGGTGATCGAACAGAAGGAGCAGCCGCCGAAACATCCGCGCATGATCTGGATCGAATCCTTGATCATCTCGAAGGCGGGGATTTTTTGGCGGCCGTAACTGGGATGGGGGCGGCGGGTGAAGGGCGGGCCGTAGACGCGGTCGATTTCGTCCTCGCTGAGCGGCCAAGCAGGCGGATTGAGCACGACCGCCTCACGACCGTGAGACTGCACGAGTCGTCGGGCATTGTGCGGGTTGGCCTCGAGATGAACCGTGCGGGTCATCTCGGCGAAGGCTCTTTTGTCGGCCGATACATGCTCGTACGTTGGTAGAACGACCGTATCGCCCGGCTGTTGCCCTAAAACGTCGGCTTCGCTGGCTCCCAGACGGTAGGCGACGCCGCGGACATCGCGAAGGTCGCGGAGCGACTCGCCGGCGGCGAGGCGGCGGACGATCTCGACCAAAGGGCGCTCGCCCATGCCAAAAACGAGCAGGTCGGGCTTGGCGTCCATCAGGATCGAGCGGCGGACCTTGTCGCTCCAATAGTCGTAGTGGGCCACGCGGCGGAGGCTGGCTTCCACTCCGCCGGCGATGATCGGCACGCCTCTGTAGGCCTCGCGGGCGCGCTGGCAGTAGGCCATGGTGGCACGATCGGGCCGTCGACCGATTTGTCCGCCCGGGCTGTAGGCGTCATCGTTGCGGACCTTGCGATTGGCCGTGTAATGGTTGAGCATCGAGTCCATGTTGCCGGCGCTAATGGCAAAACAGATTCGCGGCCGGCCAAAGGTCCGCCAGGCGTCGCAGGAATGCCAGTCGGGCTGACTTAAGATGGCGACGCGAAAACCTTCGGCTTCGAGCACGCGGCCGAGAAGGGCCATCGCAAAGCTCGGGTGATCGACGTAGGCATCGCCGGTGACAAAGACGACGTCGACGGCATCCCAGCCCCGCGCGGCGACCTCGGCCGGCGTCATGGGCAGGGGGGGAGAGGCAGGTCGGACGTGGCTTCGAAGTGACATCCTAGCTGAGATGACAGAGGTGGGGCGTGCAAAGAGACATCTACGTCACTTCTTTTGACCACGTAAACGGATTGATGACGGTGACGGATTCGTACGTGGCGCCGGCGGTAAAATCTTCGCTATCAGGGTGGTGACGTTCGTCTCGATGCATGCCGCTAATAACATACTATCCCAATGGGACAGGCTGTATCGGGAACTGAGCTCGAGCGAATTCCGCAGGATTCCTGGTGTTGGCAGTACCCATCGGAACATCGCTTCCAACCGTTCGAGGTGTCCCAGGGTCTGTTTGCGGACGATGCGGTTCTCCTGCTCCCACCGTCGCAGACAGCTTAGAAACTCGGCCGCCACCTGCCATAACAACACTGTTTCGACGTCGGAGCGCGCTAGTTGGAGGAAAAGTTGTGAGGCCTTATTGCGTTTCATCGGTTCGTCGTGGTCGACGAAGTAGACGAGGACGTTTGTATCAACCGCGTTCATGCAACTCCTCACGCGAGTATTTCTGCCCGCCCCCGTGAACCGGGTTCTCGTCAGAGTATGCCATCCATGACCTAAGTCCGCCTTCCAAACGGGACTGCCAAGCTTCCACTGGCTCGATTGCCACGCGAACACGGCTGCGGTCTGGCAAATCGAGTTGCTGGTCAAGCCGCAACTCGCCGGCCACAACCGTTCCCAGGGTTTCTGTCTTCATGTGATTCATTTCGACATTTACAGGTTTCCCTTCTATTCTACCCCCTCCGGTTTGGCCTGTCACGCCGCGGAAATCGGGATGGGGGCAACCAACAGGGGCGGGCTATAATGCGTCTCTATGCGATCTCCACGCTTTTTGATTGTCCGCCTCAGCGCGATCGGCGACGCGATCCAGACGATGCCGGTCGCTTGCGCGCTGCGGGAGCGATTTCCCCAGGCGTTCATCGCTTGGGCCGTCGAAAAGCGGGCCGCGGCGCTGCTGGAAGGGCATCCGGCGATCGATGAGTTGATCCTGCTGCCACGTGGTTGGCTCAAGTCGCCCCGGGGCGTTTGGCAATTGCGCCGACGACTTCGCGACCTGCAGATCGACACCACGATCGACGTCCAGAGCCTGTCGAAATCGTCGATTCTTGCCTGGCTGTCGGGAGCACGAAGGCGGATCGGTTTTGGCAATCCGGGGGGGCGCGAGCTGAGTAAATGGTTTAACAACGAGCGGGTGGATCCGACGGCCGTGCACGTGGTCGATCGTTATCTCGAACTACTTCGGCCACTGGGCGTGGAAGCACCGGCGGTGCGATTCGACGTGCCGGAGCGGAAGGAAGATTGCGAGGCGGCGGAAAAGTGGATCGTGGAGTTGGGGGTGCAAGGCGGTTTCGCCGTGATCAATCCCGGTGCCGGCTGGCCGTCCAAATTGTGGCCGCTCGATCGCTATGCGGCAGTGGGGCGGCATTTGAAGGAGTGTTGGCGGCTGCCGACGGTCGTGGTTTGGGCAGGCCAAGGCGAGCGAGAAATGGCCGAGGCGATTTGCCGAGATTCCGCCGGTGCTGCCTGCCTGGCTCCGGCGACTAGTCTGTCGCAATTGGCGGCGTTGGCTCGTCGGGCGCGCCTTTTCATTGGCTCCGATACGGGGCCGCTGCACTTGGCCGCTGCGGTCGGCACGCCTTGCGTTGGTTTGTATGGCCCGTGGCCGGCCGAGCGGCATGGTCCCTATGGTCCGCAGCACATCGCGCTGCAAAAGATGGTGTTTGAAGGGCCGACGCGTGGCCGGCGGACGGCCCCGGCGATGTATATGGAGAGCATTACAACGGAGATGGTCTGCGAGGCGTGCGATACCATTTTGCAGCGCGAGAGCCACGGCGCGTCGGGAGGTCGGCCGTGAGGCAGCATACATCCGTGCTGCCGGACGCGGCTTGGCTGCGTGGTTTTCGTCGTCGGCTGTTGGCTTGGTACGGCCGCCACGCGCGAAAACTCCCCTGGCGAGAAAATCGCGATCCGTATCGGGTCTGGCTGAGCGAGGTGATGCTGCAGCAGACCCAGGTTGCGACGGTCGTCGGCTATTTTGAGCGTTTTTTGGCCCGGTTTCCCACGATCGAAGCACTGGCTGCCGCCGACGAGCACGACGTGTTGCGATTGTGGGAAGGGCTGGGCTACTACCGGCGAGCGAGGCAACTGCACCGGGCCGCCCAAGTGATCGTCGCCGAGCACGCCGGTGCGTTCCCCAGTGATCCAGAGGTTGTGCGGAAGTTGCCGGGCATTGGTCGCTACACGGCGGGGGCTATTCTCTCCATTGCTTTCGATCTGCCGCAACCGATTTTGGAAGCGAACACGGTGCGGCTGCTCAGCCGGCTACTCGGTTTCGATGGTGATCCGCTGAGCAAGGAGGGCCAGCAGCTTCTTTGGGCAATGGCCGAGCGGCTGCTCCCTCGACACGGGGCCGGACGACTGAACCAGGCGCTGATGGAGGTGGGTAGCTTGGTTTGCTTCCCGAAAGCGCCAAATTGTGAGGCCTGCCCAGTCGCCGTGCTGTGTCTTGCGCAACAACAAGGCCGCCAGGCGGCAATCCCGCGTCCGAAGGCAAGACGCCAATTCGAGGCGGTCCGCGAGGCGGCCGTCGTCGTGCGGCGCGGCCGAAAAGTGCTCCTGCTGCGGTGGCCAGAAGGGCGGCGGTGGGCCGGTCTGTGGGATTTTCCTCGCTTCCGGCTGCAAAGCCATCGAGCAACCGAAACGTCGGGTGAGATTGCGGAAGAGGTTTTTCGATTGACCGGCGCGCGTGTTGTCCCGGGACGATTACTGAAGACGCTGACGCACGGGGTGACGCGGTTTCGGATCACGCTGGAATGTCACGAGGCCGAGTTCGTTTCCACGGCGCGGAAGAAGGCCGGCGCCTTTGAGACGGCTTGGGTTCATCCGTCGCAATTAGACAATTATGCCCTGAGCAGCACGGGGCGACGCCTGGCCGAAATGCTTCAGGCGGCGGGTTCTTCGGCGGCGACCGAGGCGGTCTGAGCCGGGCCCGACTCGTGCCAGACGAGCCAGACGAGAAACAGGCCCACGCCCAGCGGCAGCAGCATCGGCGCGGCGGGGAAGACTTGGCGTACCGCGAGTTCCATGTCACCGGACGGCAGGAACGCCAAGGTACTCCAGGCCAGAATGGTCAACCAGCGGGCGGCCTTTTCACCAAAGCTCGTCAGCACCGCCCAACCGGCCGCCGGCGCGATAATGCCATAGGTGAGTTGCTCGGTGCCGGGGCCAAAGAGGAGTTGCCAAGCGGCCCAGATCGCGAACATGGCGGTCAGCAGTTGGCCTGTTGCGTGCATGCGCTTTCGTTGCCAGAGGCACCAACCGAGCACGCCCAGCCCGGTGGCCAACTGAACCAGCGAGTAGAGGCGGCGGCTTACGGGACTAGACCAGTTGGCCGAATAGCCCAACCACCGTGCCACCTGCTCCCACACCGTCCAGGCGTCGCGATAGCCGTGCCAGCGGTCTTGGAGCGGGCCGGTGAGGCTGCGGTACCACTCTTGATACTGCCAAATCACAATGCTTGGCGGTCGGGTGAGAAACGGCAGCAGCGTCAGCGCCAAGCAGACGAACAGGAACCGGCCAATCAGTTGTCGTGGCCAAAAGACCATCAGCAAAAGCACGATTGCCATGGGCCAAATCTTGATAAAGACGGGGATGGCCAGGAACGTGGCGGCCGCCCACCAGCGATTCTGCTGGATGGCGACCAGGCCCAACGCGATAAGGGCGGGAATAATGGCGTTGGTCTGGCCGGACCAGATGCCGATCATCGAGCCGAACAGCGTGAGGGTGAGAAAGACGGCCTCCCAGGGGGGCGAGGGGAGCGAACTGCCCGGCGTCGCTCCACTCGCAGCAGGAGCATCGTGCGGCAGCACTTCGCAAGCCAGGCGATGCAGTGCCCAAAGGAGCAGGCCGATGCTCAACAAGCTCCAGAGGATGGCGCCGACCTTGTCGGGCAGCATCGCAAACGGCGAAAAGGCGATGGCAAACGCCGGTGAATAACGATAGCCGTCAATGCCTTCGGTGGCCCAGTAGTCGACGTACAGCGACTGGTCCGCCCACCAGTGATGGGAGGCTGCGGCGAAGACCGGGTAGACGGAGCGTTCGGTGCCGCGCCATCCGATCTTGATGCAAACGGCGACCGCCAGGACGATCCAGAGAAGGATCGCCCGGTGGAGATGGGTGCGGCGGAAGAACTGGCGAACGTTCACTGCGGCGAAGGAAGATGACCCGGATTGATCAGGACGTAGCAGGGCGAATTACTCGGCAATCTTCAAGGTTTCCGGCGGCACAAACAGCGGATCGTGCTGGGTTTGTGCCAGGCGGATGACGAGCAGTTTCTGTTCGAGGCGGCTGTCCGACTCGCTGAAATAGTGATGTCCCAGGCTGCCCGGGCGGTTGGGCAGGCCGCAGAGGATCAACATGGCTCCCGGGGGCAGGTCGGCAATAATTTTCATGTCGTCGTAGACCTGCCTTGGACGGCTGGAATCGAGACGCAGCATGCCGTGGCCGCCGATCCAGCGCTGCCGCGGCTGATCGTGGTGCAACTCGGGCACGAGTTCCAAACGAATTCGCCCATCGGGCTGAGGATAGGAGTGCACGGCGAAGAGGCCCTGGGCTTGGTTGTACGTTTGGCCCGAGACCTGGCCCGACTCGCAGACTAGCACCGGCAGTTGGGCATAGACGCTCGAAGCGATGATCTCGCTGCGTTGGGCCGGTCGAATTTGCAGGTGGCGGCGCACCACTCGGGGCTGGGCCTGCGCGTCCTCGACCTTGGTTCCCTCGTTTTCGCCGCTGGGAGCCGCCTTGCCGTCGAGCTCCAAAAGTTTCACGAGTTCGGGCGGAATCTGACCGGTGAGCAGACCGACGCGAAAGCCATTGCGGGCCAGTCGTTCGCGGAGGTCGGGCGAAAAGCTCTGCTCGTCGATCTGTTGCCAGAGCGTTTCGTTGATCTCGTTGTCGCCGAAGGGAAAACGGGCGAAGAACATTTCCAGCACGATGCTGTCGGACGACATCTTGGCTGGCTGCAGGAGTGATTTATGCGGCACGACCAGCGGATTCACACAGCCCGTGGCGACCAGGGCCAGCAGCCCCAGGAGCCAAACGAATTTTCGCGCGTGGATCGGCATGCCAGTTGGCCAAGAAGGGTTACTCGGGTTCTTTTCGTCCACCCAGTAGGGCGGCACATGGTAGCCAGGGACTGTCGGGCGGTCAAGAGAAGCTGAACGGCATGACGGCGCGCGTGAGGCAGCGGATCTGGTTTACAGAAGGCCCGTGAACGGGCCTGACAGAGGGCGGGGGCGTTCGTTTGCCGTGACGACCCGGCGTAAACGCCGGGCCTAATACCGCCCGGCGGCGGAGAAGGGCCATAAACGGCCCTGACGGGCAAACGATGCTGACGGGCGGTCGGTACCGGTTGGCACGGGCTCGACAATCGTCCAGCCAGGTAGGATCGCCACTTTTTTGACGGAAAAAGGTGCTGGTGAGGGCGTCCGCGAAGTCGGCCCTCGCTAGCGCTTCAAGTTTATATTTGTAACGCCCTCGCATGCGCTTCGGGTTGGCATGCTTGCTATCCGAAGGCGCGAGCGTTAATCGGCCGGAACTAGCTTCGGCGTCGGCACGCGACGGCCAAAGACACGGCCATGGCGGGCCACCAGTTGGCGAAAGTTGTATTTCAGAAACTCGCACACTCCGGCCGGCGGATCGAGCGCGAGCCAAGCGGCCAGCAGTTTTTCGATCTGGCGATCGTAGGCGGCCTGGGACGAGCCGTGGGCGAAGCAGCGGCCGCCGAGCCGGCGGACGTCGCCGTTGAATTTGGGGCTTACGTGCCAAAGCTCGTGCAACACGGTGAGCAGCTTTTCTCGATAGGGCAAATCGAGAAAGCGGGGGAGGTAGAAGTTGAGGATGTAGAGCATCTCGCGGCCTTCGGGGTCGTAGAGTCGCTGGATGCTCCAGCGACGCTTGCGGCGAACGGTGTAGAGGCTGCCGCTGGCGAACCGCAGCGGCGTCAACGAGGCGAACATGCCCTGGGCGCCGGAGCGACGGGTCTGGCAGAAGCTCACCGCGACTTGCGACATGTCGACGTGGCGAAGCGGCTCGAGCCGGCTAACCATATCGTCGCACAGCCGGCGAACGTGGACGGTGAAATTGAAACCGTCGGGCGGAGGATCGAGTCGGCGCTGGCGATGCCGGGCAGAGTCCATCCAGATAGCAGAGCGACTCTTATACTGAGGGCCCACCGGCTTCGCCAGTGTCCCATCACATTTTCTACTGGCCCCGCCGAAGCCTTGCAGCGGCGAAGCCTCCGCAACTACTCGGCCTTGGCTTCTTCGGTCGCAGCCGAAGTGTCGGTCACGTCGGTGTCGAAAGCCGGACGAGCGGCCTTCTTCCGCACGCGGTCGTTCTTGCCGACCAACTCGAGGATCGCGCGGGTGCCGGCATCGCCGAGGCGGGGCTTGGCCAGCCGCAGCACGCGGGTGTAGCCGCCGTTACGATCGGCGAAGCGGGGGGCGATATCATTGAAAAGAATCTTCACGGCCTGCTTGTCGCCGAGCAGCTGCAGGGCCCGACGGCGGGCGGCCACCACTGGGGCAATCGTCTGGCTCCACTGCCGCCACTGGTCGCTCTCGCGCCAGGCCCGCCACTGATCGCTATGGCGCTCGACGTTCGGCTCCAACTGATCGGCCGCTTCCTGCTGCGGGAGCACGTTCCGCGCCAGGGTGATGCAGCGCTCGACCAGCGGCCGCACTTCCTTGGCCTTCTGGATCGTGGTGATGATCCGGCCCTTGACCTTTGGCTGGTTGTCTTCGCCTTCGGCATCGCGTTCGGTCAGGAACAGGGCGCTGGCCAGGGCCCGCATGAGAGCCCGCTGATGGTTCGGATTACGGCCGAGCTTGCGGCCTCGTCGTCGATGTCGCATGGTAGTATCGTTTCGTGCAACAAGTAAATGGGCTAATGATTCGCGGCCGGGCCGACTACAGGGTGGCTGCCGGGGCCGAGGGGAGCCGCATGCCGAGCCGCATGCCGATATCGGACAGCTTCTCGCGGACTTCGGCCAAAGTGGTCTCGCCGAAGTTGCGGACTTCCAGCAATTGCTCTTCCGTGCGAGTCACCAGATCCCGCACGGTGGTGATGTTTTCCGATTCGAGGCAGTTGGTCGCTCGCACCGACAGTTCCAATTCGGCCAGGCTCATGCCGAGCTTGGCTTCCATGGCCTGGTCGATGCCGGCGCTGCTTTGCGACCGGGACTCGCTGTGCACCATGGGGCCGAGTTCGTTGTACTGGACGAACGGGTTGAGGTGCTTGCGGAGGATCTTGGCCGACTCGACCAGGGCCAACTCGGGCGTGACCGAGCCATTGGTCCAAATTTCCAGCGTCAGCTTGTCGTAGTTGGTCTTCTGACCGACGCGGGTCTCCTCGACCTCGTAGCGGACGCGGACGACAGGGCTGAAGGCGGCGTCGACGGGAATAATGCCGATCTCTTGGACCTGCGGCGAGTGCTCGGTCGCCGGCACATAGCCACGGCCGTTCTCAATGACCATCTCGAGCAGGAAGGGAACGTCCTCGGTCAGCGTGGCGACCACGTGATCCTTGTTGATCACTTCGACTTGATCGTCGGTGCGGACGTCGGCGCCGGTGACCGGCCCCTTGGTGTTCTTTTCGATCCGCACCACGCGGGTCTGATCGCTGTGATTCTTCACGACCAGCGACTTGACGTTCAGCACGATGTCGGTGACGTCTTCAAAGACGCCGGGCAAGGTGGTGAACTCGTGCTGAGCGCCGTGCAGCTTGATCTGGGTGACCGCGCTGCCTTCGAGGCTCGACAGCAGGATGCGACGGAGGCTGTTGCCAACCGTCACGCCGAATCCGCGCTCGAACGGCTCGGCAATAAACTTGCCGTAGGTGCCGGTCAGGGTCGATCGGTCGGCCGTAATCAAGCTGGGCAGTTCAAGGCCGCGCCATCGAATACGCATGGGAAAACTCCGTTCCAATAATCAAGACTAATGCGGTGGTTGGCTACTTCGAGCAAAGCTCGACGATCAACTGCGGCTGCACCGGAATCGACACGTCGGCCATCTCGGGGTGGCGGAGCACTTGGCCTTCCGGCTGCGGCCCATCAACGCGATTGAGGAATTCGGGCACCTCGCGGTGCATCTCGGACAGCACGCTCTGCACCAAGTTGAGGCTCTTCGGGCGATTCTTGATCTTGATGACGTCCCCCGGCCGAGTCGCATAGCTGGCGATATCGACGCGGCGATTGTTGACGGTGACGTGACCGTGGGCGATCAGCAAGCGGGCCTGGGCGCGGGAAAGGCCGAAGCCAAGGCGATAGACGACGTTGTCCAGGCGGCGTTCCAGCAGGCTCATCAGGGCCTCGCCGGTGTTGCCCTTGCCGCGGGCGGCGATCGCGAACACCTTGCGGAACTGCTTCTCCAGCAGGCCATAGTGGTGCTTGACCTTCTGCTTTTCGCGGAGGTGAATGCCGTAGTCGGTCAGCTTGCCGCGGCGGGCGTTATTCATGCCCGGAGGCGATTCGCGGCGCTCCACGGCGCACTTTGGGGTGTCGCAGCGGTTGCCCTTCAAAAAGAGCTTCATCCCCTCGCGGCGGCACATGCGGCAAACCGGTGAATGTTGACGAGCCATAGCTTCTCTCTTTCACTTCCAATCAATCGTGTGTCTTAGACGCGGCGGCGCTTCTTGGGGCGACAGCCGTTGTGGGGCAGGGGGGTGACGTCTTCGATCGACTTGATCTTCAAGCCGGCCGCCTGCAGGGCGGTGATCGCGCTCTCGCGGCCGCTGCCGGGGCCCTTCACCCGCACGTCGACTTCCTTCATCCCGCACTTCATGGCTTTTTCGGCGACCTGCTGGGCCGACATCTGGCCGGCGAAGGGGGTGCTCTTGCGGCTTCCCTTGAAGCCCGAGGTGCCAGCGCTGGCCCAGGCCAGGCATTCACCCTTGGAGTCCGTGATCGTGATGATCGTGTTGTTGAACGTGGCCTTGATGTGGGCAATGCCCACGGTCACGTTTCGACGAACCTTTTTTCGCGACGATGATGATGCAGATGTCTTGGCCACCGCTGAAAAACTCCAATATCGATAAAAGCGGGCAACCGCCCGAGAAATGTCGTACTAACGGAGATCCTTGACGCCCTTCTTGCCGGCCACGGTCTTCTTCGGGCCCTTGCGGGTGCGGGCGTTGGTGCGGGTCCGCTGGCCACGCACCGGCAGACCCCGGCGATGCCGCAGACCGCGATAGCAGCCGATGTCTTTCAGCCGGGCGATGTTCTGGTTGCGCTGGCGACGCAACTGCCCTTCGACCACGTAGTCTTTGTCCAACAGGGCCGCCAGACGAGCCAGTTCGTCTTCGCGCAGCTCGCGGGCGCGGGCCTGGGGATCGATGCCGGCCTTGTGGCAGAGATCGCGGGCGATCTTCGGGCCGACGCCATACAGGTACGTCAAGGAAATGACGGTGGGACGATCGTTTGGAATATCAACACCCAACAGACGCGGCATAACTCACGCACTCCTGCTTGAATTCAAAGCGGGCGACGAGGCCCCGATTAACCCTGGCGCTGTTTGTGCCGCGGGTTGCTGCACACCACGAACACAATGCCCCGGCGACGGACAATCTTGCAACTCTCACAAATTCGCTTGATACTGGCTCGAACTTTCATGGCGACGCACACACTGCTAGTTGCTAATAAGGGGCAAAGTACCTCAGTATAAGCCTTGTCCCCTTAACCACACAAGGCCCTCAAGGCAAGAAAAATCGTTCGCCCGCGCGGGAATTTGGGCAAGACCCACCGGATACAGCGACCAACTCCTCCTAGAGAGCTAGTCCCCTGTTCACGGCGGCCTTTCGCACCATCACCCCGCCTCGGGCCGCATTCCATCCTATCTCGGCTATTCTCGGCTATCCTTGCCAAGATTCTCCATTCGGACCGGCGGTCAGCACCAAGGGACCGTTTTCCGTAATGGCAATCGTATGTTCAAAATGGGCACTTGGCCGCCCGTCGGCGGTGACCTGGGTCCAGTGATCGGCGGCGGTGCGAACCCGCTTTGAGCCGGCGTTGACCATCGGCTCGACCGCAATCACCAGCCCGGGGGCCAGGCGAAAATCGCCGGCGCCGCGACGCAACTGACTGTTGACGAAGTTCGGCACCTGGGGGTCTTCGTGCATCTCGCGGCCAATACCATGGCCGACAAACGCCTCGACGACCGAAAATGTGTGCCGCTTCACGTAGGCTTCCATCTCGGCGGCCACTTCGCTCCATCGGGAGCAGCGGGCCATCAAGGTGATTGCCAGACTCAATACATTTCGGGCACAGTCGACCAACCGGCGGACCTCGGGGGCTACGCGCCCGACGAAGTAGGTGCAGGCCGCATCGCCGCACCAGCCGTTGAGCTTGCAGCCGGTATCGATGCTGACAATGTCTCCTTCGACCAGCTCTCGGGACCCAGGAATTCCGTGGACCACCTCTTCGTTGATCGAGATGCAGGTCGTCGCCGGAAATGGGACCGTGCCGGGCACGCCCTTGAACAACGGCAGGGCATGATTCTCGGCAAAAAAACTGTCAATCGCGGCGTCCAACTCCGCGGTGGTCACCCCCGGACGGATCAGCGACGCGGCACGCTGGTGCGCTTGCCAGACGAGCAGTCCGGCCTTGCGCATCTCGGCGATTTCGCGAGGCGATCGTAAGATTTCCACGCCCGGGGCTCCAGGGATCTTGATCAAGCTACGGCGTCCAAGACGCCTTTGGCGCGGCAGAGAATCTCCTCGACGCTGCCGACGCCGTCGATCGTCTTCAACAGGCCGCTTTGGCTATAGTAGTCCAACAACGGTTCGGTCTGCTTGCGATAGGCCACCAGTCGCTGGCGAATGACCTCCGGCGTGTCGTCCGCACGGCCGCGGCCGGCCAAGCGCGTGAACAACTCCTCCTCCGGGACCTTCAGCTCCAAAACGCAGTCCAAGCGGCTGCCTCGCTCGGCAAGCATGGCGTCGAGGGCCTCGGCCTGGGCGATGGTGCGCGGAAAACCGTCGAGCAAATAACCGCCCTGACAGTCGCTCTGCTGCAGCCGATCGGCGATCACCGCGATGATGATCTCATCGGGGACCAACTGGCCCGAGGACATGTATTGGTCCGCCTTGAGGCCGACCTCGGTTTTGGCATCGCGGGCCGCCCGCAGCATGTCGCCGGTCGACAAGTGGGCCATCTTGTAGGCCTTTACCAAACGTTCTGCCTGAGTGCCTTTGCCGGCGCCGGGAGGTCCAATGAACACGATCCGCATGGCTATTTTCTCTAAGTCAACGATGATGGGACGCTACTCGGGCCGGAACGCCGACGGCCGCAACGAGCGTCGGCGGGAACGGCCGGAAATAAAACGGCCGAAAACAAAACTGTCATCCTGAGTGAACTGAAGGGCCAGGGCACCGCAGTTCTTTGCTTCACTCAGAATGACAGAGCGGATAACTCTTTGACTTACCCCTTCTCTAGCAAGCCACGATAGTTTCGCATCACCAGGTGGCTATCAATCTTCTGCACGAGGTCAAAAGCCACACTCACGGCAATCAGTAGACTCGTGCCGCCGTAGAAGCTGGCCAGACCGTACCCGGTACTTGTGCCAACCCAACTGGCGACCAGGGTCGGAGCAATCGCTACCGCGGCCAAGAAGCCGGCGCCGACGTAGGTAATGCGGACCATGACTTTTTCCAAGTAGTCCGCGGTGCGGCGGCCAGGACGATAGCCGGGAATGAAGGTGCCGTAGTTCTTCAGGTTGTCAGCCATATCCTTCGGATTGAACGAAATGGCCGTCCAGAAGTAACAGAAGAAGTAAATCAGGATGACGTACAGGATGTTGTAGGTCCAGGAATTGCCACGGTGAAAGGCCTGCTCGATCGGCACGAACCAGGTGTACGACTGGGCCAAATACTGGAGGATTACCGAGGGGAACAGCAACAAGCTGCTGGCGAAAATGATCGGCATCACGCCGGCCTGATTGACCCGCAGCGGCAGGTACTGGCGGGTGCCGCCGTAAACGCGGCGTCCGCGGACGTGCTTGGCGCTCTGCGTGGGAATACGGCGCTGTCCCTGCGTGATGAAGACCACGCCGACGATCACCGCGACGAACAGGACGATCAACACGAGGATGGTTTCGACGCCCATCGTGCCGCGACCACCGCCTAATTCCAAGCCGTGCTCGGAAATGGGCTTGATCATGTCTTCGTAGATCGCGAACGGCATGCGGGCGAGAATGCCGGCCATGATCAAGAGGCTGATGCCGTTGCCGATGCCGTACTCGTCGATTTGCTCGCCGAGCCACATCAGGAACATCGTTCCGGCCGTCATCGTCATGACCCCGGCAAACTGCCAGGCAAACGATAGGGTGCCGTCCGGACTAAGGAACTGGTCCTGGATCAGGCCATTCTTTATCAAGAAACCGACATAGAACCAGCTTTGGCCGATGCAGAGCACGACCGTGGCATAGCGGGTATATTCGTTGATCTTTTTCCGGCCGCTCTCGCCTTCTTTTTGCAGCTTCTCCAGCGGCGGGTACACGCTGCCAAGGAGCTGGAAGATAATCGAGGCCGAGATGTAAGGCATGATCCCCAGGCCGAAGATCGTGGCCTGGTTCAACTGACTAGCGCTGAAGATGGCCACCTGGTTGAACAGGTCGCCGAGTCCCTTTTGCCCCTCGCCGCCGAAGAAGGCGGTGGCCTTCGTGTGATCGAAGATCGGGAGGGGGATTTGCCAGCCGACGCGATAGATGGCCAACAGCAGGAGGGTTAGCAGGATCTTCTGCCGCAGCTCCGGAATGGTAAAAATAACGCGGATTTTTTCCCACATGGTTCGATCCGTCGGATTAGGGTTCAGGGTTCGGGGCTCGGGGTTCAGAAGTCGCCTGACGGACCTGAACCCTGAACCCCGAACCCTTAATGCTCTTACCGCGTCTTGGCCTTCATCTTGTTCTTGACGACCGGCTTCTTGCCGGGCAGGACGACGGCCTGACCGCCGGCTTTCTCGATCTTCTCGGCCGCGGAACGGCTGAACTTGTGGGCCGAGATCTTCAGGTTCTTGGTCAATTCGCCGTTGCCGAGGATCTTCAGCTGGTCGAACGAGCCGCTGACCAAACCCTTGCTGCGGATGGCATCGACAGTCACATCGTCGCCGCTTTGGAAATGCTTTTCCAGCAGGCTGAGGTTGATCGAGGCCACCAAGTCGGCCCACTTGTTGTTGAAACCGCGCTTCGGCACGCGCCGGACCAAGGGCATCTGGCCGCCCTCGAACACGATCGACGAGCTGTAGCCGGAGCGCGAGCCTTGGCCCTTGTGGCCGCGGGTCGACGTCTTGCCGTGGCCCGAGCCGGGGCCACGACCGACGCGCTTGCGGGACTTGTTCTTATGGATTCCGCGATGGACTTCGTTCAAATTCATGACAGCGAGACTCCCCGGAGGCGCTCGACTTCGCTCTGGGAGCGGAGTTGGTTCAGGGCATCAATCGTAGCTTTGACTAGGTTGGTCGGGTTGGTCGAGCCGAAGCTCTTGGTGAGGATGTCGCGAATGCCGCAGGCTTCGCAGACCGCTCGCACCGCGGCACCGGCGATCACGCCCGTACCAGGACCGGCGGGGACCAGCACGACCTGGGCCGAGCCGTAGCGGCCCTTGACGGTGTGGGGAATGGAGGTGCCTTCCAGGTGGACGGGGACCATGTTGCGGGTGCCGTCCTTGACGGCCTTTTCGACCGCTGGCGGCACCTCGTTGGCCTTGCCATATCCCCAGCCGACGCGGCCTTGGCCGTCGCCGACGATGACCAACGCCGTGAAACTGAAGCGCCGGCCGCCTTTGACCACCGCCGCGCATCGGCGAATCTTAATGACCTTGTCGATCAGTTGTCCTTGAATCGTATCCGTTGACATAGGAGTTCTCAGTTTTCTGTTTTCAGTTTTCAGTTGCCAGCGTCAGCCTGACTGAGGCCCGACAACCGATAACTCCTAAAACACTAGTCCTGCTTCACGGGCGGCATCGGCCAAGGCGGCCACACGGCCGTGATACTTGTATTCGCGGCGGTCGAAGACGACCTCCTTGATGCCGGCTTCCAGCGCCCGCTGGGCCAGCGCCTTGCCGACCGCAGCGGCGGCCGTCTTGTTGCCGCCGTACTTCAGTTCGGTCTTCAGTTGCTTGTCGAGCGTGCTGACCGAGACCAACGTCTTGCCCTCGCCGTCGTCGATGATTTGGGCGTAGAAGTTGGCGTGGCTGCGGAAGACGCTCAACCGCGGGCGACTGGCGTGGCGTTTGACGTGGTTGCGCACGCGGAACGCCCGGCGCTTGCGTTGTCGTACGTTTTGTCGTTCTTGTCTCATCGCATATTCCTCCCCGCGAGCGGCAGCCGCGGTAATCTCTCAATTCGGCTACTTGGCCATCGCCTTGCCTTGCTTGCGTCGGACGGCTTCGCCCTGGAAGCGGATGCCCTTGCCCTTGTACGGTTCCGGCTTCCGCAGGGCACGCACCGAGGCGGCGAAGTGCCCCACCAGTTGCTTGTCGATCCCCTGGATAACGATGTGCTGCTGATCGGGCACGGTGACCTTTAGTCCCTCGGGGATGGGCACCTGCAATTCGTTGGCCAAGCCGACGCGAAGCTGCAGGATCTTGCCGGCCAAGGCGGCGAGATAACCGACGCCCTGGATTTCCAGGCGTTTTTCGTAGCCTTCGGTGACGCCGACGATCATATTAACGATCAAGGCGCGAGTCAGGCCGTGCAAGGCCCGAGCCAGCCGCTCGTCGTTTTGTCGCGAGACGGTGATCCAGCGGGTGGCCTCGTCAAAGGCCACGCTGACTTCCGGGCGAAACTCCCAGGAGAGCTTGCCTTGCTTGCCTTCCACGGTGATGGTGCGGTCGGCGATCTCGATCTTGACCCCCGCGGGGACCTGCACCGGCTTTTTTCCGATCCGGGACATCTTCGTATGCCTTTGTCTTTTCGATGCTCAAATGGGAGGGGCGGGGACTACCAAATTTCGCAGAGGATTTCGCCGCCCAGCTTGCGTTGGCGGGCCTCGCGGTCGCTGATCACGCCACGGCTGGTGCTGATGATGCTAATCCCCAGGCCGCCGAGGACCGGCCGCAGCTCGGTGGCGCCGCTGTACACGCGCCGTCCCGGCTTGCTGACACGACGGATGCGGCGGATGACCCGCTCGCCGTTGGGACCGTACTTCAGGTGGACGCGAAGCTGGTTCGAAGGGGTCGCCTCGACCTCCTCCCAATCCCAGATATATCCCTCGCGCTTAAGCACCTCGGCCAATCCCCGCTTGACTTTGGAGAGAGGCATCTCGACTTGGGGCCGCTCGACGCGCACCGCGTTACGGATACGGGTCAACATGTCGGCGATGGGGTCGGTCATCATCGGTATTAGGTCCCTTTACCAACTCGCTTTGCGGACACCGGGAATCAAACCTTCGTCGGCGAGCTTTCGGAAGCAGATCCGGCAAATCCCAAACTTCCGATACACCGCCCGCGGACGCCCACAGATCCGACACCGCCGCACCGTGCGGGTCGAAAACTTGGGCTTTCGCAGCGCCATCGCAATCTTCGATTTACTGGCCATCGTTTGTGATTAGTGGCTAGTGGTTAGTGATTAATCGCTGCTAGTGGATAGTGGTTAGTGGCGAGTGGTGTGAATGTCGAAAGCGAGGAGCGTCTGACGAGGTACGTCCGGGATCTCGCTTTCTTCACTCTTCCTGCTGGTCTCTAGCCTCTAGTCTCTAGCCTCTCCATTTAGGCCGCTCGCAGCGGCATTCCCAGCATCTTCAGCAACTCACGCGCTTCGTCGTCGCTGTCGGCGCTGGTGACCAAGGTAATGTTCATCCCCTGGGGGAACGAAAACTTGTCCGGGTTCAACTCGGGAAAGACCAACTGTTCGGTCAGGCCGAGATTGTAGTTGCCGCGGCCGTCGAAGGCGTTCGGATCGAGCCCGCGGAAGTCGCGAACTCGCGGCAGGGCCAACGACACCAAGCGATCGAGGAACTCCCACATCCGCTTGCCACGCAGGGTGACTTTGGCGCCGATGGCCAAGTTTTCGCGGAGCTTGAAGTTGGCGATCGCCTTGCGGCTGAGGCAAACCTGGGGCTTCTGCCCGCAAATCTGCTTGAGCGTCTCCAAGGCCTCTTCCAGGTATTTTTTGTCGTTGATCGCCTTGCCAACGCCCATGTTGACGACGATCTTCTGCAGCCGGGGGATCGAAAGCCGGTTCTTGCGGCCGAGTTTTTCGATGAGCCCGGGCAGGATCTCTTGCTGGTACTTGACCTGCAATCGCGGGGTGGGAGCCACTTCGGGCTCCTGCGATTGTTCGGCCTGGCTCGGTTTCTTTGCTTTGGCTGCGCTCATGTTCGGTTCACGCTATTTCTTGGCGTAACGGGCTTTCGGCGGGGCGATCGGGCCGTTGCCGGCGCCGCACTTCTTGCAGTAACGTTCCTTGCTGCCGTTGGGCAGGTAGCGGGCGCCCAAGCGGGTCGCGGCGCCACAGGCCTCGCAGACCAACTGGACGTTGGAGAGGTTGATCGGCATCTCCTTGGAGAGGCGGCCGCCCTGGGGGTTCTTCTGGCTGCGTTTCACGTGCTTGTACACGCGATTGACGCCCTCGACCACCAGCTTGCCCTTCTTGCGGTCGACGCGGAGGACCTTGCCGGTCACGCCGCGATCCTCGCCGCTGATGACTTTCACATTGTCGTTTGCTTTAATCCACATCTCAGACGACCTCGCTGGCGAGGCTGACAATTTTCATGAAATTTCGGTCACGCAATTCGCGGGCGACGGCGCCGAAGATGCGCGTCCCCTTGGGATTCTTATCGTTGTCGATGATCACGGCCGCGTTGCTGTCGAAGCGGACGTAACTGCCGTCGGCCCGGCGGGTCGGCTGCTTGGTGCGAACGATCACGGCCCGCACCACGGCCCCTTTCTTCATGTCGCTGCCAGGCGACACGCTTTTGACGCTGCAGACGACGATGTCGCCCAGGCCGGCGGTCCGCTTGCGCGATCCGCCCAGCACCTTGAAGCAACCCAGCTCCTTGGCGCCCGTGTTGTCGGCTACGACCAGCCGTGTTTGCATCTGAATCATGATTACTCCTCTACGGCATCCGTAGTTTCGCGATGCCGGGCCGCCGCACGCATCGCGACCAGGTCAATCATCCGTCCTTTTTCCACCACGCGGACCAGCGCCCAACGCTTGGTTCGCGACATCGGCCGGGACTCGACGATCTCGACCAGGTCGCCGTTGTGCGACTCGTTGTTCTCGTCATGCACGTAGCAGATGGTCTTCCGCTTGACGTACTTTCCATAGCGCGGATGCTTCACCAGCCGGGGAATCTCCACCCGACGCGTCTTGGCGGTCTTGTCGCTAACGACGACCCCGGTTTCCACTCGCTTAGGCATGGGCTTGTTCCTGCTTCTCGGCTTCCAGCTTGGCGGCCGCTGCGCGACGCTGGGTCTGAATCGTCTGAATCCTGGCAATCATGCGACGGTGCTTGCGGAGCTCGCTGGGGGCGTCCAGCCGTTCCGTCTGGGCTTGCAGCCGCAAATGGAACAAGTTGCTGGTCGTCTCCTTCAAGGTCAACGCCAACTGCTCGTCGCTCATTTCGCGAAGTTCGGAGGCCTTGGTCATTTTTCAGTTCTCAGTCTTCGGTAGTCAGTTTTCAGTTTCTAGCTATCAGCCTTGTCGCCGTATCAGTGTCAACAACTGACGACTGACAACTGATAACTGACAACTCCTTGCTACACCGGCCGGCGGCGGAGGAACCGCACCTTCACCGGCATCTTGTGCGCCAGACGAGCGAAGCACAGCCGGGCACCCTCCTCGGAAACTCCACTAATCTCGTACAACACCGTCCCCGGGCGGATCACGGCCGCCCAGTATTCCGGCTCGCCTTTTCCCTTGCCCATGCGGGTTTCCAAGGGAATCGAGGTGATCGGCTTGTGGGGGAACGCGCGGACGTAGAGGCGGCCTTCGGTGCGCAGATACTGCTGCGCGGCGATACGACCGGCCTCCAGCGTTTGCGCGCTGATCCAGCCACCCTGCATCGCTTGCAAGCCGAAGTCGCCGTAGACGACGCGGTTGCCGCGAGTGGCATCACCTCTTATACGTCCTCTTTGGCTTTTTCGGTGCTTGACCCGTTTTGGCATCAGCGCCATCGTTATCGTCCTCGCTATACATACCTTGGTTGATCCACACCTGCACCCCGATATGACCCTGAGCGATCAAGGCCTCGGTGAAACCGTAGTCGATCTTGGCACGCAAGGTGCTCAAGGGGATCGACCCGGCGATTTGTTTTTCGCGGCGGGACATTTCCGCCCCACCCAAGCGCCCGGAGAGTTGAATCTTGATGCCCTTGGCGCCGGCCTCCATGGTCTGTTCCATGGACCGCTTCATCGTGCGGCGGAAGCCGGCTCGCTTCTCCAGTTGCTCGGCAATGTCTTCGGCCACCAATTGGGCGACAATCTCCGGCCGATTGATCTCTTCAATTTTCAGGTTGATGCGGCGTCCGGTCTTCTCCTGAAGTTCCTTCTGCAGTTCCTCGACGCGCTCGCCCTTGCGGCCGATCAGCACGCCAGGCCGGGCGGAGAACAACACCACCTTCACTTCGTCACGGGTCCGCTCGATTTCGATCTTCGAGATCGACGGGTACAAGGCCTTGCCGAACTTGTCCTTGCGGCCCTTGATGTAGTTGCGAATCTTCTGGTCTTCCACCAACAGGTCGCCGAACTCCTGCTTGGAGGCGTACCAGCGACTCTTCCAACCGACCATGATGCCGGTGCGAAAACCGACCGGATTGACTTTCTGACCCATAACTTAGTCCAATGCCACGTGGATGTGCGAAAATCGCTTCTTGATTACGGACGCCATGCCGCGGGCGTGCGGCCGCATACGCTTGAACATCGGACCGCCGTCGACGCGGCAGTCGGTGACCTTCAAGTGATGCAGGTTTTGTGCGCGTCGATCCTCGGCGTTGGCCAGGGCGCTTTGCAGGACCTTCTCCAGCATCCGGGCGCCGCGGTGCGGCTGATACTTGAGAATGTTCAACGCTTCGTCGGCCAGCTTGCCGCGGATCAAATCCGCCATCGGACGCACCTTGCGGGCGCTAATCCGTGCAAATCGGTAGGTTGCCTCGTAAGCCATGTCCGGTTCCTATCGCTTGCCTTTCCCGCCGTGACCACGGAAGGTCCGCGTCGGCGCGAATTCTCCCAAACGGTGACCGACCATCTCTTCAGTCACGAATACTTTCAGGTGGAGCTTGCCGTTGTGCACCATGAACGTGTGTCCGACGAACTCGGGCACGATCGTGCAGGCACGAGCCCAGGTCTTGATCGGCTCTTTCGTCCCCGCGTCGTTCTGCTTCTGTACCTTCAGATACAGCTTGGGGTTGACGAACGGGCCTTTCTTCAGTGATCTTCCCATAGCTTTTAGCTTTCGGCTATCGCTTTCCGCCGTCGGCTTTCCGCGCCGGCGGCCTGTCACCTACCACATTATCTGATCTTCAACTGACCGTAGCGACGCGACTTGCGGCGACGAACAATCGCCTTGTTCGACGGCTTGCGGCGCTTGCGGGTCGAACCGCCCTTGGCCAACTTGCCGGTCGGGCTGACGGGGTGACGGCCGCCCTTGGTGCGACCTTCGCCACCGCCGTGCGGATGGTCGATCGGGTTCATCGCTGTGCCGCGGACGTGGGGGCGACGCCCCATCCAACGTTTGCGGCCGGCTTTCCCCAACACGATCCCCATGTGATCGGAGTTGCCAACCGTGCCAATCGTCGCCCGGCAGGCGGCGGGAACACGGCGGATTTCGCCGCTGGGCAGGTTGATCTGAGCCCAATCGGCGTCGCGGGCGGCCAGCGTCGCACGGATGCCCGCCGAACGGCACATCGCGCCGCCGCGTCCCGGCAGCATCTCGATGCAATGCACGTCCATGCCCAACGGAATCGCCGACAGCGGCAGGCAGTTGCCGACCGCGGCCGGAGCTTCGAGGCCGCTCATGACCTGATCGCCCGCCTTGAGCCCTTCGGGAGCCAGGATGTACCGCTTTTCGCCGTCCACGTAGTGCAGCAGGGCGATGCGGGCGCTGCGGTTCGGGTCATACTGAATCGAGTTGACCACCGCCGGCACGCCGTCCTTGTCGCGGAGGAAGTCGATCTTCCGCAGTTGACGCTTGTGGCCGCCACCGCGATGCCGGGCGGTGATGATGCCCTGGTTGTTGCGGCCGCCCTTGCGCTTCTTCGGGGCCAGGAGACTCTTCACCGGCTTGGCGCCGGGGGTCAACTCGGCAAAGTCGCTTACCGTGGCGCCGCGACGGCCTGGCGTGGTCGGATTGTACTTGCGAATACCCATAGCTAATTTTCAGTTGTCAGTTTTCCGTTGTCAGTTCACCGCCCTTTGTTCCCAGCCGTCCTTTCTGACAGACAACTGAGAACTGATCACTGACGACTAGAAGAAGTTAATGCGATGCTCCGGGTCCAGGGTCACGATCGCTTTTTTCCAGGCGTTGGTGGTGCCAGCGCGGTAGCGGGCGCGACGCGGCTTGCCCTTCCGATTCTGGATGTTGACGCTCACCACCTTCACGTCGAAGAGGTGCTCGACCGCGCGACGCACGTCGTCCTTGCCGGCCATCCGGCTGATCTCGAAGGCGTAGGCGTTGTAGCGGCTGGCCTTGTGCATCCCCTTCTCGGTCACCAACGGCCGAAGGATGACCTGGTGCGGCTCCAACTGCAAAGCGGTTTTCGTGGTGTCTCGGGCCATGTCTCTTCCTCTTTCATGCCGCGCCCCGCGGGGCCGCGACCTTTCCCTTCCTACGTCGCAGCCTTCTCGCGAATGGCGTCCAGGGCCGAAGTGGTCATCAACAGCCGTTGCGGCCGCAGCACGTTCAATGCGTTCAACTCGGTCACCGGCAGCACCGCCACGTTGGCCAGGTTGCGAATGGTCTTGTACACGTTCAGGTCGTAGCCGGGCACGGTCACCAACACGCTCGTCTCATTGAGCTTCAGCGCCTTGAGAATGCCGACCATTTCCTTGGTCTTCGGCTGGGCGAACGACAAACTGTCGATCAGCGTCACTTCGTCATCGCTCAGCCGCGAGGCCAATGCCATCCGAGTGGCAATGCGAAGGGCCTTCTTCGTCAGCCGATACGACCAGTCACGGGGCTGGCGGGCGTGGATGTGTCCGCCGCCACGACGCACGCCGCTGCGCCGGGTGCCGGCCCGGGCGTTGCCCGTGCCCTTCTGGCGATACATCTTGCGGCCGCTGCCGGCCACTTCCGTCCGCGTCTTCGTCTTCACCGAGCCCTGCCGGAGGTTGTTCTGATACATCACGACGGCGTCATGCAGCAACTGCTTGCTGATCCGCGGAGCCAACTGGGCAGGGTCGATGTCGTACTTGCCGACCTCGGCGCCGGTGCGGTCGTAAATCGGTAACGTGGCCATCTTGCTTATCCTAATTTATTCGTCTGGCGAATCATGACGTAGCCGCCGTTCGGACCAGGGACGGCCCCGCGGACCACCAGGAGATTGTTTTCCACGTCGACGCTAACCACCTTCAAATTGCGGGCGGTGCGACGAACGGCACCGTAGCGGCCGGCCATGCGGCGGCCCTTGAAGACGTGGTGCGGATCGGTATTGCAGCCGATCGAACCGGGGTGGCGATGCACCTTCTTGACGCCGTGTGAGGCGCGCTGGCCCTTGAAGCCGTGACGCTTCATCACACCGGCGGTACCACGGCCCTTGCTGGTGCCGACAACGTCGACGGCCGCGACTTGAGAGAATAGCTCGACGTTGAGCACTTGCCCGACTTCCACGCCGTCGACCGCACCGCGGAATTCGCGGACCAGCCGCTGCGGTTCACAATCGGCCTTGACTGCGGCCTCGACTCCGGCCGCCGCGCGGCGCTTTTGCCGCTTACTGTCGAGCTTGGCGACGTGGCCGCGAGCGGCGCGGCTAGCTAGGCGACGAGGCTTGTCAAGATAACCGACCTGGACCGCCTCGTAGCCGTCTTTCTGCTCCGTCCGGATCTGGAGGACGTGGCAGGGACCAGCCTGAATCACCGTCGCCGGGATCACTTGGCCAGTCGCATCGAAAATCTGCGTCATCCCGACCTTACGGCCGAGTAGTCCAACTGTCATCGCTCATCGCCTTTATGCTACGTCGCCGACGGGAAGCTCGACTGCATTGCCGGCTTTACCCGCCCAGCTTCCGTTCCATATCGGTTGTCAGGGTTCAGGGTTCAGTGCTTGGGAGCGCCAGACCCGCGCTGTCTCTCCTAGTGCCTGCTGGTGGCCTTAATCTTGATGTCCACACCGGCGGGCAAGCTCAACTTATTGAGCGCCTCGATCGTTTTCGCCGTCGCCTGCATGATATCGATCAGCCGCTTATGGGTGCGGATTTCGAATTGCTGGCGGGCCTTCTTATCGATGTGGGGACTAGACTGGACAGTGTATCGCTCGATGCGGGTCGGCAGAGGAATCGGCCCATGAACCACCGAGCCGGTTCGCTTCGCCGTATCCACGATCTCCATCGCACTCTGATCCAAAATCGCGTGATCGTACGCTTCCATCCGGATCCGAATGATCTCACTTGTCTGACCAGCCACGGAAGTCCTCCGGGTGACTCAACCACCAACTTGCCAAGCAACAGTTATCGGCCGCCACTCAGGCGGGAAACCACCGATCGTATCATTGTCGTCACGCGACGTCAATGGCCTGCGGCCTAAAATCCAATTCGCCCCGAGAATCTTCCTGACCCCGCTGGGGACGCCTAGGGCGATCCACGACAGCTTGTCTAGGTTCCCGGGACACAAACCACACCAAGGGGGAGTGGGCAGGGGGACTAGCTTTCGCGAAAATGGTTCGCGGCCGCCGTTCGCGTCACGACCGTGGTCGTTTCGCCCGTCGCCTTGAATGCCTCTCCCTCCCAGACACCGCCGAGAACCGTATTTTAGCCAGTCGCCTACGGAAGGATAGAGCCCCGTGCCACAAATTCTATCGACTTTTGTCGCCGCCGCCCTTGCCACCGGCTTAGCCCTGAGCCTTCCGCTAGTCAACCTGGTCCGCGGCAACGAAAACACGACACCATCCAAGAAGATCAACGCCGTCATTCTCAGCGGCGGACATCCCTTCGAGCAGGCCGCGTTTCTGAAGGTGTTTCAGCACGAGGGAATTACGTACAAGCACGTCGTGCAGAAGCAGGGCGGCGAGGTCTTTGAAAATATCGCCCCCTGGCCCTACGACGTGATTGTGCTCTACAACTTCAAACAGGAGATCAGCCCCAGGCAGCAAGAAAACTTCGTAAAACTGCTGGAAAAGGGCGTCGGACTGGTGATCCTGCACCATGCCGTGGCGGCTTACGTCGATTGGCCGCTCTATAAGGAGATCGCGGGAGTCCAGTACCACACCCGACCATGGGAACTCGGCGGCAAGGCGATGCCGGCGTCGGACTACAAACACGGCGTTACGTTCAAGGTGGATATCGCCGATCCCGGGCATCCGATTGCCGCCGGGCTGACGGATTTTGAGATTGTCGACGAGACGTACCGGGGAAGCAGTTGCAGTCCGGCGGTCCGCCCAATGTTGACGACCGACGAGCCCAGCAGTGACCCGATCATTGGCTTCGTGAAGACGTACGGGAATGCCCGGGTATGCTACCTGCAACCGGGGCACGGCCGCACGGCCTACGAAAACCCGAGTTACCGGACGCTGGTGGTGCGGGCGATTCGGTGGACGGCGGGGCAGAAAGAAACCAGGAGCGGTCATTCCGAGCGGAGCGAGGCATCTACGTTCCCTGCGAGTGCGGGCCAGATCCTTTGCGGACGCTCAGGATGACAAATCGGAGGCTTTCAACCAAGCCAGATCAACACGGATGAGGTGCGGAAATCATCGGGCGCCCAGCCGTTCGTCTGTGGTTCTTTATTCGTTCCTCTGTGGCCTTTGTGGCCTGTGTGGCGAACCTAATAAACCCTGCAATGGAACCGGCCGGCACCGCTGGACAAGCCGAGAGCATCCGGGAATTGGGCCAGTTCGTCGCCATCGCCATGCGGTTTGAGCCGCGCGAGCGGCGACAGGTGGATAGCCAGGGGCGTCAGCCCCTGGAAACCAGCCCCCCCCGTTTCTTCTCCGCGCCCTGAAGGGGCGACACCCTTGGTCCTGCCGCCCCTCCAGGGCTCCGATCATGCCGAGGTGCTTCCGTTATCAAGGGCTTACGCCCTCTGCTATTCACGGCCGTCCCTCCGGGACTGACCGTAAGTCAGGCCCAACAATAGCCTTTGACAGGACAAATATCCGGTACTCGATTCCCGGACGGCCTCGGACAAGCTAGCATTTTTCGTGGCCACAGATCCTCCAATAAATAATGCTCTCGCACGGGAAAATGATTGACTTGTTGACATGGCGCTGATGCGGTCGCAGATGCTGGGGGGAGGATGGAAATCTTCTGGTTCTAATCCATCTAGGGGGGAAACGACATGAGAAGCGTAAGAGTCCTTTCGGTGGTTGCCCTCGTGCTGGGCTTCTGCGGCATGGCGAGGGCCAACATCTTCATTGACCAGACCAGCTTTGAGAATAACCGCCGCACCGTGCGAGCCGACAGTAAGGACGGTCCAAACTCGATCATGGCCGACGACTTCACGGCCAGGAGTTCTGTCTACATATATTCAGTTGGTCTCCGCGGGACCTTCGACTCTGGTTGGGATAACGGACAGCTTGTCGGCTTTGAAGTCAATTTCTACGCCGACAACGCCGGCGCCCCCGGTGGCCTTCTGTCGACGCAGGATATAGCGAGTGGCTGGTCACAATCTCGAAATCTTTTCACAATTCCATTGGTCGCTCCGCAGGTTTTCGCGGCTGGGACGTACTGGGTTGGTTTCCAGGCTTTGCTTGGCGGACAATTCACCGGTGAATTCCGGCCGATGTGGGCCAATGACACCGGCATCGAGGACATCGAAAGCAGCAGCACGCCCACGACTACGTACATTGCATCGGGCGCTGCGGCAACCAAACTTGCCACCGGCAGCTACGGCCGTTATTGGGGCGGCGACATCGTCGACGGCTTCTCGTGGAAGACCGTTACACCGGTTGGTAATAATGAGAAGTTGGACTTGGCGTTTTCGTTATCTACCTATGTTTGTTGCCCCGAACCCTCTTCGACCGTGTTGGTCGGCATGGGCTTGGTTGGCCTTTTGGCGTACTGCTGGCGACGCCGCGCGAAATAGGCGTCAGACCCGAGCAGCGCAAGTCAGAATGCGGGTTACACGGCTAATGTGCCACTGGCTCTGACAGTGCGCTTGATGCCTTGCCCCGCTTCCACCGACAACCGCCGTCCCCCGGCAATGCACCCGAATGGGGCCGGACGACGCCGTTTTTCGGCTCGGGCCGTTGCCCAATCGCTCTGGCGTCGGCTTGCCCAAATTGCTACACTCCCGCCGCTTTTTCCTCGACCGAAGTGCAGGAGTATGCCATGAACGGAAAAGGGATGTTCCGTCTCTGGATCGCCGTAGTCGCCGCAGTTGCTGTGGCGTCGATCGCCAAGGCCGCGCCCCCCTGGGCCGGATTGGTCTCGCTGAAGAACGTCAGCGCCGACCCGGAAAAGACCTATGCGCTGGGCGAAGAAAACGGCCCCTGGATGATCATGGCGTGCAGCTTTTCCGGGGACGGGGCCGAAAAGCAGGCCAAGGAATTAGTGCTCGAGTTCCGCAAACGCTACAAGTTGCCGGCCTACGTCTACAAGGCGCAATTCAACCTCGGCGAGGCCGAAGGCCGCGGCGTCGACAAGTATGGCCGGCCGATCAAGTGGCAGTACAGCAAATTCAAGGGCAAGACGAAAGCCGAAGTCAATGAAGTGGCCGTGTTGGTCGGCAACTATGGGGCCGCCGACGACCCCGACGGCCAAGAAACGCTCCGCAAGATCAAGTACATGACGCCGCAAGCCTTGGAAGTCAAAGAGGGCAAGCAAACCAATCAAACGCTCACCGGCTGGCGTCTCATTCAACGGCAGGTCTACGAAGCGATTGGCAGCGAAAAAAAGAAATTGGGGCCGATGAGCCACGCCTTCGTGACGACCAACCCGCTGCTGCCGTCCGACGCGTTCGCTCAAAAGGGGATCGACGAAGACATCATCGCCTTGAACAAGGGCGTCCCCTATAGCCTGCTGGATTGCCCCGGCAGGTACACCGTGCAGGTGGCCACGTTCAAAGGCAACGTGATCATTAAACAAGACGAGATCAAGGCGATTCAAACCGGCACCAAGGAGATGCAGAGCGAGTTGGCCCAAGCGGCGCAAAAAGCCGACGCCTTGACGCAAGCCCTGCGGATGAAGGGTTATGAGGCCTACCAGTTCCACGATCGCTACGCCAGCATCGTCACGGTGGGCAGTTTCCTCTCGGTCGGCTCGCCACGGGCCGATGGGCGAACGGAAATCAATCCCGAGATCCACAAGATCATGAAGGCCTTCGGGGCCCAGGAGACCACCTTGCCCGGCCAAGCCGCCCCGGTAACGCCGCTGAAGACGCTGATCGGCATCCCCTTCGACATCCAGCCGATTCCGGTGCAGGTGCCGAAACGGCCGATGAGCTTGGCGCTAAGAGAGGAAGAGTAGCAGGGGGAGCCCTCAACGTTTCACGCGTCCTTCCCAACCAACCGGCTGACACCAGGCCGTTTCCGTCTGCACGCCGCCGTCCGGTGCGTTCTTGGCCGACTTATCGGACCGAACCAGCGCACGGACGTAAAGCTCGTTACCCGTCAGTTGATAGGTGGCAGAGGTGCTTTTGCTGCTTGCCAACACCTGGCCAATGTTGGGTGAGTATTTGCATCCTGGGCGGTCGCCTTTCTTCGCCACGCTTTCCAGCGGCTTGCCGGTCGGATCGGTTCCCACAACCGTGCCGATGAACTGGATGGTGTAATGCACGTTCGGCTCGGGCTCGATGTCCAACCGAATGGTGCGTCTCTGGGCATCGTAGGCAAGGTCGCGCAGGACGACGCCGGTCGAGGCGTAGAAATCGCCGCGGTTCATCGCCTCGATCAGGCTCTCGGCCGTGAGTCGCGCTGCCCGCACCATGATCCACCCACGTCCCGGGTTGTAATGGTGGGGCGAAAACTCGTGGTGGCTGTGCGAGTCGTCCGAGCCGAGGCCGTAGAGCGGCGGGCACTTCAGCTTGGCGATGCGGATCGTGTTGGCGACGTCCCAAAGCTTTTCAATGCTTGGATGAAACGGATCGCCTTTTGTGTGGATCGCCGCGCCAAACTGGTTGGCTACCTCGAAAAAGCGTAAATCCTTGGCGTGCGCCAGTTCCTCGGGCGTGACGTCGAAGTGATCGAAGTAGGGATGGTCGACGTTGGTCAGGATCGGCTGCCGCGACCGCTTCGATTGATCGTCCGCGACGCCGAGAATCGCCTGGATCGCGTCGGTGGCGTTCGGTCGCGTCTTCGCGAGGATCACCTCCTGAAGATTGATGGCGTTCAGATAGACATGGCGGTTGCCGGCACGGCAGAAGATTTCTTCGCCTTGCAGCAATAGAAATTTGTCCGGCTCATTGAGCTGTGCTCGGACCTCGTCAAATGTCTTGAGTTTGACTTCCTGGACGAAACGGTCTTTTTGCCGCACGGTGACCCAATCGGTTCCGAACCGCTTTCGGCATTTTTCGATCAGCGCGTTGCTCGACATACGGCGCACGGCGTCCCACGGGGTGGCGAGCGTAGCCCAATGCTCCCCGTGCATGAGCCGGTCGTGATCGGTCAGCGCAAGGAACTGGTAGCGATGCTGCTTGTACCAGTCGGCAACCATCTCGGGAAAGTCGTCGCCGTCGCTCCATAAGGAATGCGCGTGAAGGTTGCCCTTATACCAAGATGCCTTGCCAGTCGGTCGATTTTCGAAGCCATCGGCTACCGTGGCTGCCATCGCCAGGCACACGGCGAGCAGAAGGCTGCGACCGCGATCGAGCTGGACATGGAGGCGAGTTCGTTTCATGGCTTCTCCCTTGAATCCGCGGCACTATCGTCGCGGCGACACCGGCAGACAGTCTTTGGGGAACTTGGGGTGCCGCCCCTTGGACGGCCCGTAGTCGGATTGCCGCCCGGTTGATATGATCGTGGAACCGAGGCGGTGAAGCAATGGGCCGGTCGCAGGGGCTGCGCGTTCGGCGTTCCGTTACTTCCCTCCGGACTACCCAAAGATTTGATACCAGGCAAACAGCTACCAACTCCTATGTTGATACTTGGCACTGCGAACCGCAAGAAGGGAATCGAACTGGCCGGGTTGTTTGCGCCCGTCGGCGTCGAACTGCGAACTTTGGCCGACTTCAAGGTCGATTTTGAGGTCGACGAGACGGGTACGACCTTTGCCGAGAACGCCCGCCTCAAGGCGGCCGGCTATGCCAAGCACCTGGGACACTGTGTGCTGGCCGATGACAGCGGGTTGGCGGTCGATGCCCTTGGCGGCAAGCCGGGCGTCTACTCGGCCCGCTACTCCGGAGCGGACGCCACGGACGAATCCAACAACGCCTTGGTGCTCGAGGAACTCGGCAAGTTGCCATTGGAGAAGCGGACGGCTCAATTCGTTTGCCACATTGCCGTGGCCGCTCCGTCGGGAGAAATTCTGGCCGAAAGTGACGCCTCCTGCCGGGGCCGGATCCTGTTCGCGGCTCGCGGCGAACACGGCTTCGGCTACGACCCGCTCTTCGAAATTGTCGAGTATCATCGCACGTTTGCCGAACTGAATCTTGGCGTGAAAGCCGTGCTCAGCCACCGCGCGCGGGCGGCGCAGCGGATCGTGCCGTACCTGATCCAACTCGCCGACGGGCAAAAGATCTGAGCGCCCGGCGCCGCTGAGAATGGTTCTCTTGAGCCTCGTCAAAAATCGCGCCGAATACGCTTTTCAGCCGCCCAAGAAAGACATAAGATGCAACTAGACGTGGGTGAGCGGACTGGAGTCGGCGGCACTCTCTGTTCCCCGTGAAAAGCGCGGAAGAGCAAAGGGCCCCGAAGGTCGAAACTCGCGGTTTCTGGCTTGCTCTCGTCGCCCGGAAGTCGTTCCTCGTCGGTTGGGGTGAGCGGCTCGAGGATTTATGCTGAGAAGGTACCGTAGCGTTGATCGCTACGAGGGGCCAGGAACGTGAGCCGGAATACCCACCGGACCACGAGCTCCTGGCCCCAGTTCTTACCGCTTCGAGGGATCGTGCAGGTGATTGATGTCGGACTTCGTTCAACAGCGACACAAACCGGCTTGGCCTTTGGATCGCCCCCGCGAACTCGTCGTGGCTTGCCCTCCGATGCGGAGTAATATCAATTTGTCGCGGATCGCTCGGGCGGCCGGCTGTTGCGGCGTGCCGCGGATGATCTGCTGCGGCAATGCCAAGGTCATTGGCAAGATTGCCCGGGACGCGGCCGAGACCTTGGCCATCGAGGTGCACCGGACTCTGCCGCCGGTGCTGAAGCGGTTGCGAGAGGACGGCTTTGCCCTCGTGGGGTTGGAGCAGACCAGCGGAGCGGTATCGATTTTTGATTTTCCATTCCCCCGCCGCACCGTGCTAGTGGTGGGGAATGAACGGGCCGGGATTGAAGAGGACGTCCTGCGGATGCTTGACAACGCAGTCGAAATTCCAGTCTACGGGCTGCCTTACGCGCACAACGCAGCGACCGCCACGGCCATCGCCCTGTACGAATATTGCCGCCAATATCCCCGCGGATAGACACCCTTCTTGGTGACTATGCTTGGTCCATAAGTGGCACCATTTATCTAATCCTTGTCAAGCTTTAACGGGGGTGATAGCATGGGACAATCTGAGAGACTCTCTTGCGGCTACGCATTTTCGCGGTGATGAGGTATTGGATGGCGCGGTTGCGACACATCTATGAACAGTACTTGCTGCCGACGGTGCGGGGCCCGATGCTGTCAACCGTAGCTAGCGCCGCCCTGCTGTTAGGCCTTTTTCTCACCCAGATCATGCCTGCCCCCGAGCGGGTAGACGCCGCGGCGGCGACTGCGGGCCAACGACGGGCAACGTGGCAGGAGGTCGAACCGGTCGCCCCGCTGCAAGACACGACCGCCGACACAACGCGGTTGCTGTCGAGCGTCGCCGAGCAGCAACCCACTGGCGGCCAAGCCCCCGTGTTGGTCTCTGCGCGAACTCGCAAGGTCGATGCGACGGTTTACGTGCCGGCCGTGCGATTGGCAAGGGCCAGCGATGTTCAGGCGAAAGGTGTGGCCGAGTTGACCGCGACGGTCGACTGTATTTGGGCCGACAATGCGTCTGTGGATGAGCAAGCGAGTCTGGTCGCCGGGCAATCCCTTCGCTTGATGGAGGGGCTGGCCGAAGTCACTTTTTCCTGCGGCGCGAAAGTTATTCTGCAGGGCCCCGCTCGTTTGGAGATTATCTCGGAAAAGACGGCCATTCTTCACTCCGGCCGGCTGACCGCGGACGTGCCCGATAGTTTGATCGGGTTCAAAGTGCTGACTCCGATGGCCGAGTTTCGCACGATGCCAGTTGATCCGAACGAGCCCAAGATCCAAGAACTTTCGCCGGCCAAACGGATTGAGCCCAGTTCGCGCTGACGACAGGGCAAGCTGCCCCACGTTCGCGGCTTATTCGGTAACCACCGGGAGTTCCAGCGGGTCGACGAGTTGTTCTAGCAGTGCCTCGGCTTCCGCCGCGCTCAGCAAGGGAAGCTGATGCTCCCGAAACGGCTCGTCGGGGTGTTCGATCGTGATCCGCCGGACCTCGTCAAGCACCAGGAAGAACTGGGTGATCAGCAGCGGGTCAAAGTGGGTGCCCGCCCCCGCTCGCAAGATTTTCAGAACTTTGTTCTCGTTCATCGCGTCACGATAGACGCGGTTATGGATCAAGGCGTCGTAGACGTCGACGATTGTGAGGATGCGGGCGCACTCGGGAATCTCGTCCCCCGCTTTTCCATAGGGATAGCCGCTTCCGTCCCAGCGCTCATGGTGGTTCAGGGCGATCTCGCGCGCCATCTGCAGAATGGGCACGTTGCTCTTGGCCAGCATCTTCGCGCCAATCAACGTGTGGGTCTTCATGATCGCAAACTCGGTGGGCGTCAGCTTCCCGGGCTTCTGCAAAATCGCATCGGGGATGCCAATCTTGCCCACGTCGTGCATCGGCGCTGCCTGCCGGATGATTTCCGCTTCGCTGGCCGACCAGCCGGCGGCACGGGCCAGGGCCTCGCTCAATAAGCCCGTCCGGCGGATATGCATGCCGGTCTCCTCGTCCCGCCATTGCGAGGCGGAGACGAGTCGATAAATGACCTCTTCCTGGGCGCGACGCACATCGGAGGTCTGCTCCTGAACTTTCACTTCCAACTCGCTCGCATACCGGCGTTTTTCGGCCAACAAACCTTCGACGTAGGCACGACGCTCAATGCCGCGGGCCAGGTACATAGCCAGAATGCCGGTAATGGCGAAACCGACAATCAAGATTCCATCGGACCACCCATTACGGCGCATGGCGAAGAAATAGGGTGTCGGCGTGCAAAGGATGGTCCAGCGATGTCCGGCCACCTCCAAGGGAGTCGTGTAGGTCAATTGCGATCGATCGCGCAACTCTTTGAGATTCAACCGCGCCGTCGGCTCGGTCCGCGTACGGGAAGCTTGGAAATAGAAAGGGGTTTCCCCGTCCGCCACCGACTCGTCGACAAGGCACACATCGATTCCCTCGGGTTGCAGGCGAGCGGACGCCGAAAGCAGCATTTCCTGCGGCTGAAAGACGCCAAGCACAAAGCCATGCAGTCGTTGACGACGCTCCTTGACCGTCTGAGGCGTGTGTCCCTTTTGATAGGTGGGAAAATACACAAGAAAGCCGTTGAGTCGGCGGGCGTTCTCAACAAAGGAGACCCGGCCGCTAACGACCGTCTTTCCCGTGTCGCGGGCCAAATGCAGCGATTCGCGTCGCATCGGCTCCGAGGACAAATCGAATCCGTAGACGGATTTGTCGCCCGAGTCGGGACCGACGTAGAAAATCGGAAAATATTCCCTCCGTTCGGCGGCGGCAATTAAGCTGCCCTTGGGATCTAATTCGGTAATGCGAAAATCGGGCAATCCGTCTCGGCGAGCGGCTGCTTCAAATGTCTCGCGCTGGGCGTGGGGCACGCGAGGTACCCATTCGATCGCTCGAACCGTCTTGCCATGCAAGGAGAACGGCATCAACATGCTGCGGAATTCTTGCCGCTCGATTCGTCCGTCACTCATCAGGGCCGAGCGGACCAACTCGATCATCGCCAGTTCGATCTCAAAGGTTGCTTTAACGGCGCTGGCTCGATCCTCGGCAGCCAGCCGGAAATCCTTCTCGATATTCGTCGATTCCCACCACTGCACGGCGGCACAAACGCTGAAAGTGAAGCCGACGCCCAGCGCAACCGTGATCAACACGGGGACGTAGCGGTGTCGCCAGTCCAAGATTCGCCAGGCTCGCGAGGCTTGCCAGTGCATCAATGGTATTACCGAGAAACAACAAGTGGGGTAACTGCCGTATAAGAAGTATAGGTTCCAAAAACGCAACCTTTTGGCTTGGCAGAAGGTTGCAGACAATTAACGCAACCCATTGCCGCACAGAGCTTTACGGAACGAAAAACAGCCTCACAAAGAAGCCCCTGGCCGGGTGAAGAGCCTAGGAGGACGATGGTCGCATCAGTTCGGGCGACTGCAGAAGTCGCGGAGCGGTCTCGATCTGTTTAAGTTCCTCGATTTCGCCGGTGGCGGCGCCTAGTTCCTTGAAGCGTCGGGCACTGACCAGGACGCGCGATTCGAGCGTGCCAGCCGCATTGTTGTAGGCCGCTACGGCTGCGTTCAAACTGTTGCCCAGTTTCTGCAAGTGATTGCCCAGACCGGCCAATCGCTTATAGAGTTCTTGGCCCAACTGGCTGATCGCCTTGGCATTTTCGGCCAACTGTTCCTGACGCCAGCCATAGGCCACGGCGCGGAGCAGCGCGATCAATGTCGTCGGTGTGGCGATGATTACGTTCTGGCTTACCCCCAGTTCGATCAAGCTAGGATCGTTCTCCAAGGCGGCGCTGAAAAACACCTCGCCGGGCAGAAACAGGACGACAAACTCCGGCGTGCATTCCAACTTCTCGAAATACGCCTTCTGCCCCAGCGCAGCGATGTGGGTTCGCACTTGCCGGGCATGATCCTTCATTTTGGCCGCGCGAGTTTCGTCGTCGGGCGCCTCGATGGCCTCGAGATACGCTTCCAGGGGAGCCTTCGAATCGACAACGATATTCTTATTGCCCGGCAGACGGACGATCAGATCGGGACGAAGCCGGCCGGTGTCGCCGTCGACCGATTGTTGCTCAACAAAGTCGCATTGGGCAACCATCCCCGCCATCTCGACGACGCGGCGCAGTTGGATTTCGCCCCACCGGCCGCGCGCCTGGGGCCGTCGCAGCGCTTTGACAAGGTTCGCCGTCTCGCCGCGCAGCTCTTTTTGTGTTTCCGAGAGTGACCGGACCTGTTCGACAAGTCCGCTGTAGGCCTCGACACGCCCCTTCTCCAATTCCTGCAGCTTCGTGTCGACCTTGCTCAGCGATTCCTTCACCGGCTTGACCAGTTCATCGATCGCCAGTTGCCGTTTCTCCAGATCGCCGCGGGCCGATTCCTGGAACTTCTCCAACTGGGTTTTGGCCAGTTCGAGGAACGAGGTATTGCTGCTTTTCAGCGCGTCGGCAGCCAGGGCCTTAAAGGCGTCGGCCAACTGCCGCTTGGCGTCCTCCAACAGGGCCAGCTTCTCCTGAGCTTGCTTCTGCTCGGCGGCCAACGCCTGTTTCAGTTCGGCCCCCACCACATTGAGCGACCGCACCTCGTCTTGGAGCCGCCCCACAACGGCGTCTTTTTCGAGCAACCGGTTGCGTAATTCCTCGATGGATTCCTCGCGGGCGACCAGCCGTTCGGAAAGGGCGGCCGTGTCGGCCGAAGCCTCGCCCCGTCCGCAGTCGTAGGCCGCTGCAATCTTGCTTCCCAGGAAGAACCAGACGGCCGCGCCGCCGAGGGCGAGGCCGAGCAACAGCATCAGGATCGAGGCGAGATATGGCATGGCCCCATCATACGTCGACCTGGCCAATTCGCCAAGCGTCTCACACCGCCTGGCGTGGTCACGACCTCCAGTGTTATGCCTGTCTAACCGTCGACAGCGCGTCGACCCAAGGCACGGCCATGCCGGCTTGCGCGGAGCGTGAGGAAATGCGACTTACGCCGGCGCGGCCACCTTTTCAAGCGGGCCGATCGTAACGGTCGTCGTCCGGCTAAGCGGATACTTCGTAAGCACAGCCATCACATCGTCTACGGTGATTCGAGCGATAACTGCCAGTTCCTCGGCGACGGTTTGGTATTGCTGTCGGTAGACCCAATCGTTGCCAACGGCGAACAGCCGACCGCGAGGACGCTCGCTGGAAAGGACGATTCGGGAACGAATCTTATTCTTGGCCTGCTCGAGCTCTACGCTAGTAATGCCCTTGGCTTCGGCCGTCCGGTAGATGTCGAAGATACGTTGCAGGTTGCCTTGGACGTGCTCGGGATCGCAGCTCATGTAGGTCATCATCATGCCGGTCCCTTGGTGCTCGCCATGGCTGAGGCTGACGTGTTCAGCCAAGCCCGGATCGACAATTTCCCAATACAGCCGGCTGCCCGAGTCGTCGCCGAGCACGGTCGCCAGCAGTTTTGCGGCGTGGCGATCTTCATCTTCCGAGGCCGGTCCAGGAGCGATTTGCAGCACGTACTGTTGCGTGGCTATTTCTTTGGAGAGGACGTGAAAACCGGCGCAAGGCGCAGCGCGCCCCGTGTCGCGCGATGCGGCCACCCGTTCCCACGCACCGCAGAGCGTCTCCGCCTGACGCACCAACCGCTCGAATTCGATGCGGCCGGCCCCCGCCAGCACGATATTGGTCGGGCTGTAGCGGCGGCAAAAATAATCGCGCATCGCTTCCACTGGCAAAGCTTCGATGCTCTCGCTCGTGCCCAGCACGCTACGACCGAGCGGGTGAGCCCCGAAGTACAACGCCCGACACTTGTCGTCGGCGCCAAACGGGGGCTGGTCCTCGTACATCTGAATCTCTTCGAGGATCACCTGCTTCTCGGTGTTGAAATCGTCATCGCGGAGCGCAGGACGGAGAATGTCGGCCAAGAGATCGACCGCGTGATCTTGATGTTCGGGCAGCACCGCCGCGTAGTAGACCGTGTTCTCTTCATTCGTGAAGGCATTGTAGTGGGCGCCCATCTCGTCGAACTCGCGATTGACGTCGTCGGCCGAGCGCCGCGGAGTGCCTTTGAACACCATGTGTTCGAGAAAGTGACTCACGCCGGAGATCGCATCATCTTCGTCGCGGGAACCGGTCTTGACGAAAAACCCCAAGGCCGTCGAATGGGCTTCGTCATTGCACTCGGCGACCACTTGCAGGCCGTTGGGAAGGGTATGGGTGAGGAATTGCATCTTTCCAGATTCCTATAGCGCCGACGCCTTGCTGCAGCGCCGGTAGACGTCTTTGCGGTGCCCAACGGCGACGATCTCGACCGTCTTCATCGCATCGTTAATGAGGTACAGAACTCGGTAATCGCCAACTCGAAGCCGGTATTCGTCGCGACCGCTCAATCTTTTACATTGTCCGGGACGAGGGTTCACTTCCAGTTCAAGAATCTTTTCGGAGACGCTACGAAAGGCAGCCGAGGGCAGATTTCTCATCTCCCGTTCGGCGGATGCCTTGATCTGGATAGTGTAGGTCGAGGGCGGAGTCACGACGCTCCCTGTTCCTCGAGAAATCCGCGAAATGACCGCGCCGATTCGGCTTGCCGTTGGGCAAAAACGGCCAAGTCCTTGAGGTCTTCCCGCCACTCCTCGTCCTCGGCAATTCGCGCGATAACCGCCCGCCGTTCTTCCTCCGGCAGAGCCCGCAACGCGATCAAAAACACTTCAGCGGTTGCCTGAGAAGCCGTCATTAATCTCGCTCCCCCAAACAGAAATTCCTCAGAACTTCTCAATTCTAGTCCTCGGCCTAAGGGCTTTCAATCGGCGCCGCCCGCCACCTCCAACGGCTTTGGCCCCAGCGTCACCACGGTGAAGTCGCCGGGGGGATGGTCGGCCAAATAGGCGTTGATACTGCGACTGCTGAGGCCGTCGATCAATTGGCCCACTTCCTGCAACGTGCGGGCGTAACCGAGGTGGTACCAGTCGCGCGCCAGCGACGAACTGCGCGATGAACTCGACTCCTGCTGCATGATCAACGCGCTCTTGATGCGGGCCTTCAAACGGTCCAACTCCGCTTCCTGGATGCCGCGGGCCAGGCGGGCTAATTCGGCCAGCGTCACATCCAGCGTCTCCTGAGCTCGATCGGCGCCGGTGCCGGCGTAACAAAACACCGCGCCTCGGTGCCAGAGGGTATGATGCGTCGCATAGACACTGTAGCAAAGGCCGCGTCGCTCGCGAACCTCGGTGAACAGTCGGGCGCTCATGCCGCCGCTGAGCACGCCCACCGAGCCCCAGGCCTGGAAGTAGTCCTGGTGTCGATAGGGAACGCTGGGATAGGCGATGCCAATTTGCGTTTGATGCGATTCGTAAGGCAGGTGATGGTAGCGGCAGGGCCCTGGCGTCTCGGCGAGGGCGCCGTTGCCGATCGGCTGCCAGTCCCCGAGTAATTGGCCGACTAGGTCCTTCATTCGCTCCCAATCGATTTGTCCGGCGATGCCAAGAATGGTGCCGTTGGGGCGATAGTAGCGCGCGAAGTGAGGGCGGATGTCATCGATCGAAACCGCCTCCAACGCGGCTTGCTCGCCTTGCGCCGAGCGTCCCCAGGGCTCGGGATAGTGCTTTCGACGCAACTCCATCATCACCTTCTGGGCCGGCTCGTCCTCGACCGCGCGGAGTTCCTGAAGCATCGCCAAACGGCTGGCCTCGATTTGATCGTCGGGCAGGTGCGGCCGACGGAGCAGATCGGCATAGATCGCCAGGGCCTGGGGCAGATTCTCGCAGACCGTGGCACCGCTGTAGGCAACGTGCGCGTTGGCCACCGACTCGCCGCGCTCGACGCCAAGGTTATCGAGGTCGATGATGAATTGCCGGCTGTCGCGCGGGCCTGCTCCGCGCAAGGCCATTTCACAGACGAAGCTGCTCAAACCGCTGCGCTGCGGAGGATCGTACACGCAGCCGGCGGGAACCAAGAAAGTGAAGGCCGCCGATTGCAGCGCCGCCATCGGCTCCGCCACCAGCACCAGCCCGTTCGGATAGGTATGAGAATAGATGCGTTGTGTCACTGGGCGTATGCCGGCTCGACGGCCTTATAAACAGTTCGAATCGTGGTAAATCCTAGTTGTCGGTAGAGGCGTATCGCCGGATCATTCTGCGCGGTCACTTCGAGATAAACGCGACGTACGCCGGCCAAAAAGAATCCGGCCAAGGCCCGCAGCATGAGACTTCTTCCCAGTCCCGCTTGGCGGTGTTCGGGGGTCACCCCAAGGTTCTGGATCGCCCCCAGCCCGTGCCGATCACGAACGCCCTGGACAGTGCCGCAGTACTCCGGTCGGGCTTCGCTGGCCGACGTAATCGCCACGAGCCAAGTCGCCTCGGGGACAAAACCGGGCTTGCGGGTGATCTCCCGCATCAAGCGCTGACAGCCCTCGAATTCGCCCAAACAAGGAAACACGTTGGCATCCAGTTCATTGCGGAAGCTGAGGTACTTGGCCCGGGCAAACTCATTCAACAGCACCGGATCCCAGGGCAGGAACTGGTACTGCGGCGGGGCCGGGGGAACGGCTAGATCACGACCGGCCAGGTTGATTTCCATCCGGAAACGTTTGAAATAGGCCAAATCCATGTCTGTAATCTATCGGGGATCGCCAGGGGGGTCAATTGTCGGGAAATTCCCCGTCGGAGTAGACGGCACAAGCGATAGTATCGCGCCGGCAACTGCCCCACTACGGCGGGGCGCTAAGCTGCAATTGCCGCACCGACGCCATTCCGGAGGATAAAAAAGACACCGTGATTCTCAGCCGCCCCGTCGCTAGCCTATCGCCTGGCCCGTTTCTTCTTGCCCTCCAGGCCGCGGAGCGTTCGCAAATTGATCACGTCCAAGTCCTCGCCGTTTTCTTCCCCCTTGGGCGTTTCCAGATACATCGGCACCTTTTCAAAGCGGGCATCGTTCAACAACAACTGGAAGGCGGCGGAGCCGAGTTTGCCCCGGCCGATATGGGCGTGACGATCCACGCGGCTGCCGCGCTCGCGGAGACTGTCGTTCAGATGAAACGCCTTGATGCGATCCAGGCCAATCAAGCGATCGAAATCCGCCATCGTCTCGTCATAGGACTTCTTGGTGCCGAAATCGTAGCCGGCCGCAAAGACGTGGCAGGTGTCGAAGCAGACGCCGAGCCGGTCGGATTCCCTTACTGCTTCGAGAATGGCGGCCAAGTGCTCGAACTTCCAGCCGATCGCGCTGCCTTGCCCGGCGGTGGTCTCGAGCAGGCATCGGGCCGACAAACCGCGGGTCTGGCGATGCACCTCGTCCAGTGCGCGGACAATGTTGTTCAACCCGACCTCGTCGCCGGCGTCGCCACCTGCCCCGGGATGGGTGACCACGTAGGGAATGCCTAGCAGCTCCGCCCGCAGCAGTTCCTCGACAAACGCGTCGACCGACTTCTGCCATAACAGGCGGTCGGAGCTGCCGAGGTTGATCAGGTACGAGTCGTGGGCGATCGGATGCGCGACGCCGAGCCGTTTCAGCGCGGCTCGAAAGGCGTCGGCCTCGTCGGGCGTGATCGGCTTGGCCCGCCACTGGTTGTTGTTCTTGGTCAAAAACTTACCAGATCGGAATTGTATTGGGAATTGACGCGGATTGCTCGTAAATAGCTGGACGCACTGGCCTCCCACAGCGGAAGCGCGTTCGACTGCTCGATAAAATCCGCCAGCAATAGATTGATGGGCTCCCAAGATCGGCATATCGGAGCATGATACCAGATTTGCCGCACCCAAGGAGGGGGCCGCATCGCAGCAGTTCGCCTACCGAATTGGGGCGTTTCCAGGATTGAGACCTGGACGGTTATCAAAACACCCATTCAGATGCCGGCGCAAATTCTGGATTAATCCTGGGGCCTTCTTGAACCGCAAACAAAGATCCTTGACGAGAGACAAATGGCAAAACGGAAGTATAAGTACTGCCCACGGCCACGTGACAAAGATCGGGCTTTTCTTCGGCCTCGCGGCATCATGAGCATCTATCCAGAGAATCACAATCGGGACCTAAAGGATCTGCCGGGCCATACTGTCTACAACCTCATGAGTTCGATCGAACTTGATATGTTAGCTCAGCCAACCACTGAAACATGCCGACAAGCGGATCTACTGTGGCCCCGGCTAGAGATTGGGGGCCGGAAAGGACTGGAAAAGCGCCTATTTTTCTATCAGTTGCTTCACGCCGGCAAGCTGGCGTGGCACGGCAATGCAACCGTGAGATATTACCGACGAGCGTCGATGACGAAACAGATTTTTCTTCAAGTGATAGATGCCGCCGTGCAGGCGAATCTGTTTGCCAACCACAGGAGCCCGCCCGGAAGCCCAAAGATGAGCAGGCTGGTGCCTCTGTACGATTTAGCTCTAGCAACGGATTTTGATCCTTGGTCATTTGATCCACCCACGCCACAGCAGCTAGTTTTTCTCCGTGACCGTAGTACTAGACGCGACATTGCATTCGATTCATCTGGAGAGATTCCTGCTGCTGTTCAGCGCAAGTTAGAACTGATCAATAAAGTAAACGGCAGATATCGGATCACATTCGAGCCGTACGAACCATGGAGTGATTGGCTCCTGGATGAGCGTCAACTGCGGCCTGTTCACTATGCTATCTTCACTGACAACTGGTTCGGCCATGGCCGAATCTATACCGGGCAATACGGCCACCAAGGGCTACGTAAACTCGAAAGACAAACCATTCGGTTTGATGACGAACCGAGCATTGAATTGGACTACGGTGGTCTGCACTGCCGAATGCTTTATCATCTCAGAAACCGCGAGTTTCGCGGTGATCCGTACGCCCTCTGGGGGCCCGAATGGCTTGGCCGTGTTGAATTAGAAAAACCACTACGGTTAATGGCGAAGAACATCATTAATGCAGCTATTAATGCCAAAAACAGCCGTGCTGCAATCTCTGCCTGCAACGAGAAGATGGCATGCCGAACAAAGGATGGGCACCTGAAGACCGGCAAGGAGGCTCACACAGCCAACATGTTGAGGCAGGCAGTAGATCAGACCGGAATGAAGTTTTCGGAAATATACGACTTGGCGCGACGCGTTCATGCACCGGTGGCCGACGATTTCGGGAGTGACGCTGGCATGAAATTGATGAATTTAGATGGCGCTATTGCGCTGGAAGTCCTCTACCACTTCGCCTCAAGAGGACTGCCTTGCCTCGGCTGTCATGATAGTTTTGTCGTACCGGCTTCCCGTGAAAATATGCTGCGAAGCGTCATGGAATCCGTTTATGAGGGAAGGTTCGGTTTCTCCCCAATCGTGAAGCCTTGAGCACGGACCGGTGCTTATTTTTTCCAGTTAATGCCCCCGCTTCGCTGCCGTTGACGGTGGTTCCTTTACTGGGAGCGGGTGGGCCGCTATTCCTGACGGGTGTCGTCGACGAGTTGCAACTGCCTCGTCCGCTGTTGCTTTTTTTAAACTTCATGGCGCTGAGGTCCTTTTTTTGCGATCCTGCCGCATTGTCGCTTGTGTTACCCTTCCGGGTTATCGGGTAACTAGTAACTAGAAAGCTCGTGTCACTTCTAGTCCCGTTTTATGTCTTGACCTTCCTGTGAAGATCAGAGTTGCACACGCCTGTTCACTTTCCGTAACCGAGATACGAGGCGTACGGTCATGCTCAAAACTCCCACGCCGACGAGAACGAAAGCGGACGGTTCTGGAACGCTGAACTGGGTCGTCAGTAGAAGCGGTGGAATGTATTTTTCAGTGCGATAGGTAAACGTTTCACCGGCCAACGAATCGCGGATAAAGACGCTGAATGTCTTATCTCCTGGATTGCCGGCAGAGTCCTGAAGCGTGATTGGCGTAGCGTATACTGCCCACCCTTGCGCCTCGAACTCGCTCCGACTGATCAGCTCGGGTATCCAGTCGCCCGACGAGTTGCCGCCTCCGCCCCAACGGTCGGTTACTGCCAACAGAACAGGCCCGTCTGAGAGTACTCGGAAAGATATCTTTCCGTCGGCGGGCACTGGATCAGATCTGCCCGGAACAGGCTCTTTCCACACGTAGAAAGGCTGTTGCGCGATAAGCGACGGAAATGAGCTCCAATTTCCAACGTTGGCAAGTCCAGCACAAGGCTCACCAATGGTAAGAGGAACGAACATGCCAGGCGTCGAATTAAAGACGTCCACCTGGGCAGTTACGATGTCCGCGAAACACCGATCTGGGGAGCCAATTAGTAAGATAGCGAAGCACGGGAAGAGACTATTCGACAATTTCATCTCCCAGCCCTTTCGTAGGTATGTTCAAGCGTTAGACACAAGACAGGCGAAGGTTTTACGGAATGCCAGCCCGGGCCGCCTCTTGTCGCTCAATTGCCTTCCATTTCTGGTAGTTGGCTTCGTCCTTGGCTTGAAGGAATGCGGCAGCAACAACGCCAGCTTGAACGAAGGCGTCCATAGCGGTGCCATTGCGTTTCGTGATTTGGTATTGAGCAATCGCATCGGATGCTACCTGCTGATGGATACGTCCCATCTCTTCTTTTGCCCGCTCGCGAATATCTTGTGTCATCTGGTTAACTCGCGAACGATAGCTCTGCTGAGAATACCACCACACTCCCACGGCGACAGCAATGGATACGACCCCTCCCAAGAGGATCCAGCCGACCGGGCTTGTGGTGTGCGGCTGGCTATAGCGTGGACTGGTCGGCGATGTTTGCCTTGGATCATGCCAGGGGGGTGGTACAGGCGTCCCGCTGCCCGGAAGTTGGAACACCTCCTGACAGTACGGGCATCGTATTGAAGCGCCAGCGGACGAGAGATCATTGGGGAATTGGACGGGCTGTGAGCAATGCGGACAAACAATTTCCATTTGATGGTCTCCCTCTTAATCGTCCTTGGTCTTGTTGTTCAGCCCTGCCAGCAATTGATCAAAGGCGTCCTCAGCAATCTGATTTCGGGGTGGAGGCGGCTGTATCTGCCTTGCGGTCAGGTCGAGCCCGCAAAAGCGACAGATCCTTGCCGCCGCTTTGACTGTCTCTGCACAGCGGGGACAAGGGCGAGTTAGCTCGTAAATCGTCCCAGCGCTCTGTGGAGGTGCCTTAACAGACTGCCTGGATAAGACAGAGATTACCTGCCAAATCACTGAAATAACGATGACGGCCACGACGAACCATAGTGGCCCCCAGACTATAAACCATGCGAACAACACGGGATTGCCCTCGGATTAGATGATGCTCCCGATTACAGCTTTGGCAGACCAAAAAAAGAGGAGCCACCGTCCGCACCACTGGGGAAGCCCTGCGACAGGCTGCACAGCAAATGACGTCCGGCGGCTCCCTAGCGGGAGCCGTCCGAGAACGTCGTGCTGTGCATGGAAAGGTCGCAGTTTTCCCTAGCCGACGGCCTTGGTTAGGCAGTGTTCGATTGTGTGGTGCTTAGGTCACTTTTCTCCGTCTATTGGGCCTTCAATGAGGTCAATCAGTAAGGTACCTACCAGTCTAGCAATTTCGGGGCAAAAGTAAACGTTTGGGGAAAACCAACCCCCTCGGGGGTCAGGGATCATAGTCTCACCATGAATCACGATTTGGTTCGATTGACCGTCTTGGTGCGGACGTCGCTGACCTCGACCAGGCCAAGTGCTTTGGCTACCCGCAGCACATCACCAACCCACTCACGCGACTTATGCATGTCACTCCTGCCACCTGATTCGGCGTAGCGGGCGTCGGCGGCCAATACCAACTCTTCAATCGTCGTCTGGTCTGTCATATTCCGGACCGCCATAGCGGCAGATTCCATACGGCTCAGCTTTCTTGGCTTTTCAAGTGCCGGTTCCGTGCTGGCAGATTTCTTCGCCATCGTTCGTTCTCCTGGAAATTAGAACAGATGTTTCTCAGAACGAACGAATTTTACCGAACCACCCATCAGTGGTAAAGCCCCGTTCTGCGGGCGGAGTTATAATCCCCACTTTAACCACGTATCCTAAGCGGCAGGATAGCAGACAAATGTCCGAAGTACTCTCGATTGCGCCGTCGAACCTCTTAGTCGATGCAGAAAATCCGCGATTATCGCAGCCTAACGAGGGGCAGCGCGAAGCCATGAGGGCAGTCGCAAAGCTCATGCCCCGAAAGATCCTAACGCTCGCAAAAGACATCGTTGAACGGGGGCTAAATCCAGCGGATCTGCCCATAGTGATGCCAGCTAACGACAGTGAGAATCGGTACGTGGTGCTAGAGGGGAATCGTCGACTGGTAGCATTGAAAGCCCTGGAGAACCCCGATTCTTTTGTTGGCTCCCTCGATAGCGGATCCCTCGCCTCTATGCGCGGGCTGGCACACAAATATCAGAATTCGCCCATCGACCTGATTCAGTGCTTAGCAGTCAAGGACCGGCAAGATGCTGAACATTGGATTAAACTTCGCCATACTGGGGAAAACGAAGGAGCAGGGATCGTTCCTTGGGGAGGGGACGAAGCATCTCGGTTCAGGGCCCGTGGGGGATCGAAAGACCTCAGCACCCAAGCGCTCGACTATCTTGAAAGGCAAAATGTTTTAACGCCGGGTGAGCGTGCAAAGGTCCCGTCGACGAGTTTGAAACGACTACTTGGGACTCCTGAAGTTCGCGACAAGCTGGGGATTGACCTCCAAGAAGGCAAATTGATGATTTGTGCGGACGACAGAAGAGTTATTAAGGCCTTGAAGCATGTCACGGATGACCTTTCGTCGGAAAATGGCACGAAGGTGAAGGACATCTATACCAAGGATCAACGAAAGGAATATGCGGCCAGTCTACCACAGTCCGTAGCAGTGAAGCCCGATAGAGCCAACAGCCGCAGCATAGAAAGCAGTTCAGCGAAGCCTCAGGCAAGAACGAAAACTGTTCGCAGAAATAAGCCCGCAAAACTGCGAGATACACTTATTCCACGCGACTGCGTGCTAAGTATTACTCATGCGCGAATTCGGGCGATCGAGTTAGAGTTGCGTTCGCTCAGCCTCGACACCTATACTAACGCGGTTAGTGTGCTGTTCCGAGTATTTATTGAACTTAGCTTAGACGAGTACATTACTAACCACGGCTTGGCGTCTTCACCCAACGACAAACTGCGACAGAAGATGGACGCAGCAGTCAACGATCTACTAACACGAAGCAAGCTAACCAAGCAGCAAGCAAAACCGGTCAGAAAAGCAATGGCCAAAGATTCGTACCTCGCCCCGTCGATCGATCTAATGCACGATTACATTCACAATCAGCATGTCGTGCCAGCACCGTCCGATTTACGTGCGCATTGGAGCAGCCTTCAGCCATTCGTCATGGCAATGTGGTCTCCCTAAAGCACACTCTATCAGGCTGACTTGGAACGCAACCGAGACTGGGAACGACACAGCGTCATTCTCGGGACAAGTAGGTCGGCCATCGCAGGTATTTGCAGCTTGTCTGACAAGAACATCACCTCTTGACCTTCGTACTTCTTATTTGCCGTGTAATGCAGATTGTATACGATTCGACGGTGAGATGCGTATAGGCGATTTTGAACCGCTGCATAATCGTAAGTAACGATCCACGGTTGCCCTAGTCTCTCGACTCGTGTTTCCAGCTTCTGATGGTCGTCCAACTTGTATGTGCTTAGATACAACTGACGACTGCGTTCAATGTACGGTGGATCAATAAAGAGAAAAGTGTTTCGTTTCTGCTTTGCGGCTATCTCGTCGATAAACCTACGTCCCTCCATTTGATACAAACGAATACGATCTCGATACCGACTAATTCGTCGAATTCGATCTATCAGGCCATTCTTATTAAAACGAACATCCAACAACCAAGCACCATCCTGCTCTTTGCCGCCTATCACCCCACCCCCAATAATCCCTGAGCGATTAGTGCGGTTTAAGAAGAATGCCGCCAGCCCCAACTCATTCAAATCAGCGGAATCGCGGCGGTCGTACACCGCTCTTTGGCGATGCCATTCTCGCATATTAACGTTGATGCGAGCAATTCTCTTACAAAACCACTCAGTCTCATGCAACGCTGTATGCCAGAAGGCATACACTGGCCGGCACAGATCGTTGAGATGAATCGTGGACGCGTACTCACCGAAAAGCAACCCCAAGGCGACTGCCGCCCCACCGGCATACGGCTCGACGTAATCAATGTCCTTTAGGTTGTTGTACTCCAAGAGTCGAACAACAACGTCGGCCAGCCGGCGCTTGCCCCCCGGGTAACGCAAGGGTGTATGATGTATCATGCCTATGACTATAGCGATTGCCTAATATGATGGCCATGCCCCATTTATCAACTCCCTACGCAAACCGTTCCGTCCCAATCGAAGCGTGTTGCGGACCCTAAAGAGCTTATTTTAATCCTTCCCGGCGAGGCTTTTACCTCTTCCTTCCTCGACGATTACGACCGAAATACGTTAAACGGATTAGCATCATCGGTGATCTCTCCAATCGTTGTTCCATTGGCCATGCAATAGGCTGCTACTTGCCGTCCGGTCGTCGGTCCTAGCCGATCTCGCATTTTCCGCAGTTACCCCACCCTCTCGGCACAGCAAAACAAAAATCGGGAGATTTTGCCCGGTTTTGGACGGCGTCCGCCGTATAACAATCCTGTTACTGCAGCTAGCAGTCTGTAACAAATAGGGCGGTTGTCGGAATCTAGCCCAGCAACGTTGCTTTTTCCCCGCAATTCGGGGCTTCCCGAAATGTAACTTTTAGGGTATACCCATATTAGTGTACTTTAGTCCACTAAACGGAGGCCTCAGGTATGAAAACGGCAATCTACGTTCGAGTAAGCACAACAGAACAAAACGAGGCCGGCCAACGCCGGGAAATAGAAAGGTGGCTCGCCGGAAACGGAATAGAAGACGCGGTGTGGTACGTGGATCGAGACACCGGCGACAACCTGGATCGCACGGAGTTCAAGCGGATGCAACAGACCATCTTTAACGGAGAAGTGCGAACTGTCGTCTGCTGGAAGCTGGATCGCCTTTCGAGGACTATTCGAGACGGGATCAACACGCTTTGTGATTGGTGTGACCGAGGTTTGCGACTAGTAAGTGTCACCCAGCAACTGGACTTTATGGGGACTACCGGAAAGTTGATTGCGTCTGTTCTGTTCGCCGTGGCCGAGATGGAACAAGAAACACGACGAGAACGACAGAGGGCAGGAATCGAAGCTGCAAAGGAGCGAGGCGAGTACAAGGGCCGGAAGCCGGGCACAACGAAGGCCAAGCCTGAACGCGCGGTCAAACTTCGAGAAAAAGGGCTTTCGATGGAAGAAATTGCCACCGCGTTAAGCGTTTCGCGGATGACCGTTCATCGGTACTTGAAGCCTCAAGCAAGCTAAGGAGGGGATCATGCCCAATTTACCTGGAATGGAGGATTCGGAGGTCTATTTCGGAGAGGTAGACGCTCCCGAGATAAAAGCCTTTCAGACAACCCAGGACGAGGATCAGGACGCTGATCCAGAGGTAAGCGAGAGCCAGCATCAGCGACTTGTAAATCTTCTTGGATTTGACCCGAACATTGAGTGGGACCACGATTGAGGTTTATCATGTCTGACACGAACCAACGGGTTGACGTTGTTTTCATCCGCAAAAGTTCGGCGGGACAAGACGAAGACGGGCAGATCAGCAACGTGAAGAAGATGCTGACTGAAAGGCATGTTGAAGTGCCAGAGGATCGATGGTTTATTGAAACCGTAAGCCGGCGGAAGGTAAATGCTAGCCCGGTCTTCCGTCAACTGCTCGATACGGTTAAGCAAGACCGAATCAGAACGATCTACATAGAGGCACAAGACCGATGGGGCACGAAGGACCGTCCCGAGTTCTTTTCAATCCTGGGCATTTTACGTCAGCACGACACACAGCTAATCGACTTGCGTGAAAATAAAGACATTACGTTAAGCGACTTTACAACGGAGTTGCTTGCGTTTATTGGCAGCTGCAAGAGTGAAAAGGAGTTGCAGGATATTTCATATCGGTCACTTCGGAGCAGGGTCAGCCAATTCAGCCAAACGGGTTCCTGGCCAACGGGAACGCACCCCTATGGCTATGCCAAGGCGTGTTACTCGCCAGAAGGCAAATTGAAGTGGGAATGGCATCCTTGTAATAGAAAACTGGGGCAGGCCTTCTATGGTCCTAACGGAGAAAGTCCTGGGCCTGAAAACGAACGGATACCGAGAAAGGGGAAGCATGACGTAATCAGGCTTGTCCCGAACCGAAACCGCGAGTATGTGCGCGCTGTACAACTTGTTTTCGATCTGTATTCGAGAGTCGGGCTGTCGCGACGGCAGATAGCAATTCGCCTCAACGCCCAAGGAATCCAATTCAATGGAGGAACTTTTTCGCACACCGACATCACGAACATCCTCCGCAATCCCGCGTACGTCGGGGATACGATTTTTGGAAAAGTTCACTCCGGCGAGCTTCACACGTTCGATGAATGCGGAAACGTCAACAGGGTAGTGGGCGATCGCGAAAATCGGCTCCAGGACAAAAGCAAGTGCCTAATTAAGAAAGATACGCACGAGCCTCTGGTAAGCCGTGAAGCATGGCAGCTTACGCAAGAGAGGCTGGCTGCTGAGCTTGATAGGACAAGTCACTCACCTCGCAATCCGCAATACTTCTTGAAGCAGGTTCTTGTCTGCGGTCATTGCGGTAAGAGCATGTCGGCACGAACAGAAATCCACCCGAAGACTCGGGCACGGACCGTCGTTTATGTATGTTCCAGCTACCTCAAAGGAAGAACGAACGGTGTCTCGGCTAATTGCGGCTACCATCGCATTACTCACCGGGACGCAGAGCAGTTGCTGCTAAACAAACTTACGTCGCTAGGCCTGCAGTATGACGAAAGTGTCTGTGAACCAGCCAGAAACCATCTCCGGCTGCAATTGTCGCGACTCTACGATGCGGAGGACGAGATGAGGGACCAGTGGGGGGGATGGCTACAAGCAGGCGTTGATGCCGTAGAGGAGTATTGCCAAGATACGTTCGGTCTAGACGAGCCGTGCCTGAAAACAATCCGTTGCGCGACAAGGAATTTTTATCGCCTCGGCGGCAAGGAATCTCATCACTGTAAGGGTAAGTTGCCGCAATGCGTGGCTGACATTCGACAGACGGTGAAGGCAGCCGAAAGGACAATCACCGAAAAAGCCAAGAAGAGATTGACTGAACTAAAGGAAAAGCACTACAAACTTACGATTGCTAATCTAACGGAGGCCACAGACAAGATGCGGCAGGTGGCGAAGAAGGAAATCGAGCGCATTGAAAGCGAAATCGACCAGATGGAAAGTCAATTGGTCCCGCTCAGCGAACGTTTCAGGCAACTCCATAGAGAAGAGGATCGACGACTAGAAGAACGAAAACGACTCCGGAACGAATGGAAGAATATTGGTGATCGAGAAAAGGGGGAGGCCTTACGCCGAATCTTTCGTACTGTGAAGCTGTATTGGAACAAAAGATTCCATCCATCCGAGCAAGTGCCGAGTCGGCCGCGTAAGACAAGCCGGCTTGGTCGGTTCAGCTATACTTTGCAAAGTGACCGCATCGAGTGGCATCGCGGTATTTTAGATTCGGAAACTTTTTGGTGAACAGCTGGACGCAGTCGCAGCCCCGCTCTTTGGCCCGCTCGACCGCTTTGTAGTAGCCGCCGGCGATGGATTGGTGGGCGCCGAGGATGGGCATGGGAGCTTCCGGCGGGAGGAGTCAAAGGACCACAATCTGCCGATCAAGTCTCGAAAACGGCAGATAGACGCAGATCAAGATTCGTGCCAATCTGCGTCCATCTTTGATAGTGAACCGGAGCAATCTCCTACCGGTTAATGAGCGCCTATTACTTCCCGGCTGGGCCGGCCTGCTTCAATCGGTCGAGGTCTTCCATCGGCGTGCTCGGCTCTTTGGCCGGCGCTTCCTCGCCGTGATCGTGGCCGGCATGATCATGGTTGCCGTGATCGTGACCGTGCGCGTCCTGCTCCCCCTTGCCCTTGGGCTGATCCTTCTTCTTAATGATCTCGTCGCGGCCGAGATGGATCTTGCGATAGACGTCGTCGGAGATGATGTAGTACCAGTCGGCGAAGCGCGCATTCAACTCGGCCACGCGTTTCTTGCCGTCGGCGATCTTCTGGTCGTACTCCTCCTGCTTCCGCTTGTTTTCCTTCTCGATGCGGGCACGCTCGGCGTCGAGGGCCTTTTTCGCAGCTTCGGCCGCGGCGTCGGCAGCCTTCGGGTCGGCTTCCTTCTTCACCGCGTCCGGCTTGTTCTCGTCCGACTGCTTGGCATCGGACTTGGGCGCATCGGCCGGCTTCTTGTCGTCGGCCTTCTTGGCGTCCGGCTTGGACGCATCGGACTTTTGCTCGGCCGGTTTTTCGGCCGGTTTGGCCTCGGCCTTCGGCTCCGCCTTCTTGATCTCGGGCAACGGCTCGAAAGTCGGCTTCGGGAGCATGTCCGGATTGAACTCGGCCATCACGAACAGATAGCGGTTCACGTTCGACTTCGGGTCTTTGCCCGCAGCGGCGTCGGCCTTGCCCTTGTCTTCTTTCTTAGCGGAACTGGCCCCGGCGATGTTGCCGAAGCGGAGGATGTATTCACAGCCATCGCCGGCGGCGATGCGGACCTCGCCTTCGTTGGAGTAACACTCGGCTTTCCCGTCATTGAGCCGATCGAGGAAGAATCCCTTGTCGGCCAGTTCTTGCCAGCCGGCTTCGCCCTGCTTGGCAAAACCCTTGGCCTTTTTCAGGTCAGCACTGAGCGCGGCCGGCTTGCGGCTAACGTCAACGATTTTCAGGTCGTCCAGCGCCGTCAACATTTCGTCCAACTTGGCCGTGTTCAATTCCTCATTCGGCTGCAAGGTCACCGGCGTCCAGCGGCCACCGCTGGGACTATTGTCATCACGGACAAACCGCTGATCGGAAAGCATCTTCCACTTCGGCTCGCCGTCACTGTGGGCGATCTTGAATTCGCCGCTCTGCAGCATCGCCAGACCGTCCATCGTGGGCTTGATCGAGTAATCGCGGATCCAAAGTTGCTTGACATCGAAGCTGCTGATTTGCAGCAAGTTCCGCTCGATCCAGTTCTCAAACTTCGTCGAGAGCTTGTCGGTGGCCGCCTCGACCACGCAAATCTGGTCCTGGCCCAGCTTGCGAACGTAGCGCAACCCGGTACGGTCGGGGACTTCCTTGCCGATGACCAGTCCGAGCACGTCCTTACCTTCCTTGTTGCGCATCATGACCTTGGTGCCGACGCCCGTGCTGCCAATCTTCAGCCCCTTCGGATCGGGCTCGACCACGCCGTAGATCTTCTGGTCGCCCTGGTCCTCGCTAGCGACCTCCAGGATCTTCAAGCCCATCAGGCTGGTCGCCGCCGAGGCCACCTGCTCCTTGGCGTCGGCCGGGTAGTTGTCGTGCGAGGGGATCGTCCAACGGGTCTTGCCCTTGACCTCGGTCTGGTGCACCAGGAACTTCTGCAACGTGGCCGTCTCTTCGTCGTACTCGACGATTTCCAGGCTGGTGATCGAAAGCGGGTCCTTGAAATCGGGGAACAATAGCTTCCCGCGAAGGTCGTCGGTGGGCGATGTGGACTGCCGCGGCATGGAAATCAGGGCGGCCAACACCACGCAAGCCGCAACCGCCACAAAGGCAAGTGTCTTCTTGTTTTCGTTCATCGCTATTCTCGTTCGTCGCTCGAAAATCTGCGTTTTGATGGATTTCGTTCCCAATGACTGCTCAGTCGCCCCGATTGGGCAGAGTGACTGTGTTTGCCCTACTGCCGCAATCGCGAACGGGCTACCCCTTCGCGTTCCCGGGCACGCCGCGAGAGGAACACGGCAATCGCCACCAACAGCGGCGGAATCGGCGGCAGGATCACCGCCATCAACTTGGCCATCTCCTGCACCGAGCGAACCTTCCACAGCAAGGCCGTTTCAATCTTGGTCCGCTCCTGGTTGTTCTCTTGCCGCAATTGCTCGATCTTGGCCTTGGCCCGCCGCTCGAGATCCTGCTTCTTCATCAGGACGTCGATCAGGACCTGGTTGGGGTCCATGTCCTTGCGGTTGCGGAGGTCGGCGATTTCTTTCTCCATCTCCTCCTGGGCCTTGCGTTCCTCGGCCTCGACGTTCTTGTCGAACTCATTGATCTGGTCCATGGCCGCGTCACGGTCCTTTTCGGTCCACTTCTCGATGCGGCTGAGGGTGCGATACTTCGGCCGCCGCTTGCGAATTTCTACGAAGCGGTCGTCGCCGGCCAGCGAGTCCAGAACATTGAGAATGAAGGTCACGTTGTCGAAGGCCAGATTGATGCCCAATTCGGGAATCGAACTCTGGTGCCGGAGGCGGAAGAAGACCTGGGAAAACATGTCGATGTCGGACACGAGGACCACATTGATCTTCGCTTCACGGGGCTTGGCCTCGGACTTCGCGTCCTTGCCGTCGGCCTTCCTGTCTTTAGCCGCATCGGCGGCGGCCGGTTCGGCAATCGTCCCCTCGATGTGGGCGGCCAACACGTATTCCATGTCGGTCGGCGTGTGGCGACGCTCGCGGTTCAATCCCGACGGGCCGCCGAAGGGGGACATTTGCATGATATCCATGAAACGGACCGTGCCGGTCTCCTTGCCGGTGACCGCCAGTTTGGAGAACTGCAAGTTGGACTCGTTGAGCGCGACGATCGCACCGGGGAACGGGAAGAGCAGTTGCTGCAACCCGGCCGTGATCGGATCGCGCATGTTGAACGGCTGGTCTGTTTTCGGTTGCCCGCCGATGAAGACGAACTCGGGGTTGTCGCTAAACATCGGCAGCTTGGGGTAGGGATTGAAGTTTTGCCAAACGACGTTCTCGCCTTTGAAGCCGCTGAACGAGATGCCCAGCAATTTCCAGAGCTTGTCAATATCGCCCTTGGCCGGCGGCTGCGCCCGCATGAACATCTGCTGCATCCCGCCGGGGGCCTGCCGCGGCATGCTCGTGGCCGGAACACCCGCGCACCAGATCGGCGCCGGGTCCTCAAAAATCGCCGTCGGCTGGCCGCTCCGCACCGCGGCCAAGAAGTGGTTGAGTTCCTCCGGTCCCAGCGACGAAGGCTGCACGGCCAGCAACACATCAAACTTTTCGGTGATCGGCTTAGCCGGATCGACCTTCACCACTTCGTACTGCTTCTCCAGTTCGTCAATGATCGGCCAGTTGGGCGTGGCCGACATGCTTTGCATGTTGAAGCCGCCGTAGAGTTGCGCGTCGGTGTTCAGCACCCCCAGCTTCTTGCGTTTCTGTTGGGCAACGGTGCAGATCGAGCGAACCAACTCGTATTCGACCGGCGTGTCCTGGTCAATGAACAACGGGGCCACCTTCTCCACGCCGCAGCGAACGGCCACGTGCAGGAATATCCGCTCCGCCGACAGGGTGCCGCGCTGAAGGTTCGTGACTTCCTTCGGTTCGATGCCGTAGCGCTTCTGCGCCAGGGCGGCCTCGTTGGTGAACGGTTCCGTGTCGTGGATCTGCACCTGGAGCTTCTTCGCGCCGGCCAACGCCTGGAGTTCGCGCAACACCGACAGGAGCTTCAATCGCGCTTGGATGTACGCCTCGGGCACGGTCGGGCTGACAAAGGCCGCGATCTGGACCGGTCGCTCGGTCTGCAGGTTCTCGATGAGGCGCACGGTCTGCGGGGACAACGAACTGAGTCTCTCGCTGGTGACGTCCGCCCGCAGATCGTGATGGCGGAAGACGACCACCGCGCCGACGGCAATCACCACCAGGGCCAAAGCGCGGACCGTATAATGACCGACCAGCGTCCAGCGATCCTGCCCGCTAGACCAGTGACGGCGGCCGATCAGCACCATGCTCAGGTAGAGCATCACCACGAGGATGGTGACGAAATACAGGAACGAAGCGACGCTCAGCACGCCGTGGCTGAAGTCGGAAAACTGGTTGCTGATGCTCCAGCTCTTCATGGCTTGCACACCTTCACGGCCGAAGGTGCCGAAGATGGCGTCGGCCCAGGCGAGGAACACCAGCGGCATGTTGAACAGCACGCCAAGCACGAAGCCGATGGTGATGTTGCTGGTCAGGAACGAGGCCACCACGCCGATTGAGAGCATCGCCACGCCGACCAACCAATAGCCGGCGTAGGTGCCCAGGAACAGGCCGACATCCGGCGCGCCCAGCGAATAGAGCACGGCCAGGTTGCAGAACAACGAGAACAACAGGGCCACGGTGAAGATGGCGACCGTGGCCAGGTATTTGCCCAGGACGATATCGAAGTCGGCGGCGGGTATGGTCAGCAACAGTTCATCGGTGCCCTGCTTGCGCTCTTCGGCCCAAACCCCCATCGTGATCGTCGGCACGTAGACGAGCATGATGAAGGGGAACCAATAGCTCAACTGGTCGAGGTTGGCCAGGTTGTTGCTGAAGAACTCCGGCACCCAGAAGGCGGCAATCGCCCCGAACAGCACGAAGAGGCAGATGAACACATATCCGGTGGGATTGGCGAAGTAGCTGACGAAATTGCGCCGAAAGACGGCAAACAGGACTTGGGTATTCATAGTCTTCGCGTTGATTCTGTCTTCGGGTTAATTCTCGTTTGAGTCTGCGGTAGATTCGCTATGACAAACGTCCGGTCCTTTTGAGCGAAGGGAAGCATCTACTCGAAGTTGCCGCTAAATCCTTCGCTCCGCTCAGGATGACTTTTCTTCCCATCAGGCCGCGGTCAGTTCGCGGAAGCGCTGATCGAGCGGCACGCCGTCCTTGGTCAACTCGGTGACCGGGCCGTCGAACACCAGGTTGCCTTCGTTGATGAATAGGATTCGGTTGGCCATCGCCTCCACTTCTTGGAGGATGTGGGTCGATAGGAGGATGGTCTTGCTCTCGCCCAGCTTGCGAATCGTCTCGCGGACCTCGTGGATCTGGTTGGGGTCCAACCCCGCGGTCGGTTCGTCGAGGATTAGCACGTCGGGCTCGTGCAACAGCGCTTGGGCCATGCCGACGCGTTGCCGATAGCCGCGTGATAGCTTGCCGATCGGCTTGCCGATCACGCTCCCCAGCGCACACAGTTCGACGACCTTTTCGATTCGCTGCTGCTTGCGGGCATTGGACAGTCCGCGGGCGTCGGCGAAGAAGCTCAGCAAGCTGCGGGGGGTCATGTCCATGTACAGCGGCCCATTTTCCGGCAGATAGCCCAACCGGGTCGAGCCAGCCAAGCGGTCGGTGCTCATGTTGTGGCCGGCGATGCGGGCGACGCCGGCCGAGGGGGCCAGGTAGCCGGTCAACAGCTTCATCGTCGTGCTCTTGCCGGCGCCGTTGGGGCCGAGGAACGCCACGACTTCTCCCTGGTGGATCCGGAAGCTGACGTCGCGGATCGCGGCAAACTCACCGTAGTACTTCGACAGGCCTTGGGCCTCGATCATCGCCGGGCCTTGCGATTGGCTCATCGTAGGTCGCTCCTATTTGCGTTCAAAACTCGGACCTTGCCCTGGTACGTGCGACCGAATCGCACGCGGGCAAATCGACCGTGCCGGGCACCGCTGCCGGAGTCCTTCCGGCAAAGCCGATCGTCGCGGATCGGCAACACCGCGGCGCCCACCGGCAAAAACGGTCGCGGTGGGTGGGCCCAAAATACTTTGGGGCTACGGCAGAAAAGACGGATTATAGCAGTCCCACTGCTCGATGCCATAGGTCACAATACGCGGCTTTCGGCGGCAATGCAAACCGTGCGGTCCCCCTCAAAATGGGCAAAACGAGCCTCCGCCGGCCTCCCTCCCAAATTGACACCGGTCGCCTAGCTGGTTGCCGCTGCGGCGAGAATCTTGCGGACAATTGCCAGTTGCTTTGTCGCGATCGGCCCGATTCGGCCCCTCTTGGGCAAAAAAAGATCTTCGCAACTGCAATAAATGCGGCCGGCCGGCGTTTAGAATCATAGGCATGGCCGACCAGCGACCCCAGGATGAGCAGCGAATCGAGGGCTGGGCCCGTGAGCACAGCAGGGCCGTGCGCGGCTACCTATGGGCGATGACGCGGCGGACTGATGTCGCCGACGACCTCTGGCAGGAGGTCTTGTGCCGCGCCTGGCAAGCCCGGACGCGTTACCAGGAACAGGGTAACGCCCGGGCCTACCTGCTGCGAATCGCCGACCGGTTGGTCTGCGATCGGGCCCGGCGAGCGGAGCCGAGCGTGAACTTGACTGAGGAGGGATGGAGTCAGCACGAGCCGGCCGACGCGACAAGCGAGCCGGCGGCCGAACTGGCGCAGACCGAGGAAATGCGGCGGCTCAGTCTGGCGTTGGATCAAGTCTCGGCGGTGCAGCAACGAGTGCTGTTGCTGAGGTACTACGGTGAGTTCAGCTTCGACGAAATCGCCGAAACGATCGGGTGCCCGTTGAACACGACCTTGAGTCATTGTCGACGCGGCTTGGAGACGCTGCGAAAGCTGTTGGGGAAAGATCATGAGTCAACAGGAAGAAGATGACGCATTGAAGCGACGCTTGGAGCAGGCCACCGCGCCGGGCAGCGCGACATTGGGCGACCTCCAGGATGCCGAGTTGCAGTCGCTCCACGAAACGTGGCTGGCGCTGGGACAACTGCTCGAAGCGGCGCAGCCGGCCGAAAAGACTCGACCGGCAATCGATCTGCCCCGACGAAAAGGGGCGGCCGCTCGATCGTCGCGCTGGACCAAAATGATTGTTGTCGCTGCTGCGGCGTCGCTCTTGATGGCGATGGGAGTGGGTTGGGCTTTGCGGACGGCCGTTCGCTTCCTCGAAATGCCCCTGGCCAAGCAAGAGCAGCGTCAGCCGCCCCAATTTGCCCTCGATCGTTCCGGGACAAACCCGTCACGCCAAGCTCCAAGCACCGACGGAGTCGAGTTGAAGTGGGACGATTCGTTCGACGAGCAGGCAAAGCGTTTTGAAGAAAGCCTGCTCGCGGCGCGGCACGATAGTTCCCTGGAGAATCTTGAAGTGAGCATGCTGCAGTACGACATGGAGCGTCTACAGCAAGAGATCGGCGACAACAAACTTTGAAAGTTTTATGCGATTCGGGACAGAGCGGTTTGCGTTTGGGTACTGAGCAGGGTTTTCGATTTAGGAGGCAAATCATGAGGCGAACGAGGTTGGTGCTGGGACTGGCGACGATGGCGGCCGTCAGTCTGATTGCGATGCAATGGGCAGTCGCCGCGGAACGTGGCAAAGGTCGACCGGACGCCCGACAATGGGACGAGCCGGCTCCATCGGCCAACGACCTGGCGATGGACGACGATCCGCCGGGCCCGCCCCTGGAAGGTGACGACGATCGGCCGCCGCCCCCGCGACAACCGGACGGCGACCGCCGCGGGCCGGATCGAGATTTTGGACCGCCGGGCCGAGGGCCGCATGGCGAGCATCCCATGGGACCGCCGCCGGGCCGCGATTTTGACGGGCCAGGGCCGGGGCATGACCGCGGGCCGGGCGGACGGCCCCCGCGCGATGGCGATCGGGATCGGATGCCGCCACGTCGCGAGGCCGGACGCGACGGCGACCAGCCGCCGGGACCGCCACGCGGGCCGCACGATCGGCTGGAGCAGGGGCGCCTAGAGATGTTGGAGAAGGCCGATCCGGAGATGGCCAAGCTGGTGAAAGAAGACCGGGAACTCGATCGCAAGACGCACGAACTGGCGATGAAGTATCGCCGTGCGACCAGCGAAGAGCGCGACGCGGTGAAGAAGCAGATCGAAGAGACGGTCAACAAGCATTTCGACGTTCGCCAGCAGCGCAAAGAGCTGGAAGTCAAGCGGCTTGAGAAGGATTTGCAGCGGCTACGTGAAGCCGTCGAGCGGCGGACCAAGGCCCGCAAGGAACTGGTGGACCGCCGCGTATCGGAACTGTTGGACCGCGTGGACGAAGTACGGTTCTAACAGATTGCTAACGGTCCAACGGCCGCATTGATGCTCCAAGGCGCCGCTTCCCCGGATAATGCGGCGCCCTTCGCGGGGCGGGAGGTCGACTTCCCGCCCCGCACTCTCTTTCTTGCACCCAAAACTGTCCACATTTCAGGAACCGGCAGAAGACTGTCTCGATTTGCCGCTTGGGCTTCGATTCCGTAAAATCGAGCGGTTTCGGAGCGGGAATTGACAGCTCTACGAGAGTTGACAGCTTGAATGGGACGGCGGTACAGGGGAACGCCAATGCTGGTGGCTGCGAAGCATGCGTATGGTGCCCGGATCGAGGGCTCGGATGGCCGCGCGGGAACCCTTTACGACATCCTCTTCGACGACACGTCTTGGAGTGTCCGCCATTTGGTCGTCAGTGTCGATCGGTGGTTCCACGGTCGTCAAGTGCTCATCGAACCGGGGTTGGTGCGGCGGGCGGACTGGCCGAATCAACAACTGCTGGTGCCGTGGACCAAAGAGCAGATCCGGCAGAGTCCGCCCGCCGAGGCGGATTTGTCGTCCGACGAGCGGCGGGCTCGCGAAGCGGCTCAAATGCTCGTCTGGGAAGCCTATTGGGCCGGCGTGCTGCAATCTCGCGGCGACGAGGGGGGCGATGCCAACCTGCATAGCACCAAGATGCTCAGCGGCTTGCATATCCATTGCGTCGACGGCATGCTCGGCCACGTCGACGACTTCATCATCGACGACCAGACCTGGCAGGTCCGTGGGGTCATCGTCGAAACCCGCAACTGGTGGCCCGGCAAACATGTGTTTGTCGAACTGCACTGGATCGACTCGATCCATTGGGAGGACGGGCAGATCTATCTGAAATTGACGCGGGAAAATATCCTCAAACGGCCGGCCTACGACGGCAACGTGCCGCAAGAGGACCTGCTGCGGGTCTAAACAATACCGCGGAAAAGCGAAAGCGTTGCCAGAGTGAAAACCACGCTATTGGTCGGCGGGCGGCGTCCGCCGCCACTTCGCTATTGGATAGACCTACTGCGATAGAACCGCAGAACTGCCTAGCCGGACCGGGGATTCGCGGCCGCCTCGTAGCCTATCGGCTGCTCGAAACCCATCCGGAACCGACGTGACAGCCTGAACCGGACCAACGCTACGTTTATTGGTGTTCGGCCACGTAAAGCAACCGACGGCTACCGCTCCACCACGAGACTGGGCTCCCGCTGGTCGCCCTTGTGGCACTGCGAATCGAGGGTCAACCGGGGGAGTTGAACTTGCCCTTTGAAGCTTGATCCGCTATCGTGTAACGTCCCTGAAGAGTCGATTGAGGAGTTGCCATGTCGGTCCATCTGCAGCGGGAAATTGAGCGAGTCAAGAAGAGCATTCTGGCCCTCTGTGCGATTGTCGTGGATCAGGTCCAGATTTCCGTGCGGGCCCTGTTGGAGCGCGACATCGACCTGGCCAAGAAGGTGGAAAAACGCGATCACGACATCGATCAGCGGGAAGTCGAGATCGAGGAAGAGTGCCTGAAGATTCTCGCCCTGCATCAACCGGTGGCGATCGACCTGCGGTTCATCATCTCGGCGTTGAAGATCAACAACGACCTCGAGCGGATCGGCGACCTGGCGGTGAACATCGCCCGCAAGGCAGAGTCATTCGCCGCCGAGCCGGACACGCCGATCACGTTTGATATCGCCGGGATGTGGGCGAAGACCAACGCGATGCTGCAGGACAGCATCGACGCCTTGGTGAACATAGACGGCACGCTGGCCGCCGAGGTCTGCCGTCGCGACGACGAAGTGGACCGGATCAAGCGAGAGATTCGCGTTGGGGCCGAGGAACAAATTCGCTGCGAGCCGCACAAGGTTCGCCCCTTGATGCGGCTGCTGGCCGTGTCGCGGAATCTCGAACGCATCGCCGACTGCGCCACGAACATCGCCGAAGACGTGATCTACATGTCGCAGGGCAAGATCGTGCGGCACAATCGGCCAGAGTGAGCGTGGTTTCGCTTCGTTTAGCCGGCGAACTTGTTCGCCGCGTCTTGCAATCACGTTCCGCGTCGCCGGCGCTAGCACGGCACCGCGTGCCGGCGCCAACCCGGGCATGCATGCGTGCCGGCTATTTGAGGTTCAGCAAAGGAATGTCGGGAGGCCGGTAAACAGGAGCTTTTTCGCTTAGAACGTCCGACGTTATACACCTGAGTATCAATAAACGTTCCATGGCACGACAAAGGGCCAGTGCTGAGCCGGTTTCCCTTCCTTAACCGGATTCTCTTCGACATACCTTACCGCTTGCTCGATGTCCTCGATCGTGTTGAGAAAGACCTTCCACGTGTTCTCTCCCCACACTGGTTGATCGTTCGTTGGCCAAAGTGTCGCAGTCTTCAGTTGCTGCGTCGCCCGCGTCTTCAAGTGCCCTACGATCCGCTCCACGCGTCGCCCGTCATGCCGGCCAATCACCAAATGCACGTGCGCGGGCATAATTGTGCAAGCGTAAATCCGATACCCCGCCTCACCGCGGGCTCTATCAAACCCGGCCGCAACCGCCATGGCTTGTTGTCGGGAAAATATCACCGGTGAAAACTTCATGGCAACTTTGGCCCGCTCCCGCAATGCGCGGTCATGCGGCGCTTGGGCAAGTGAACAGCGTTCCGCGGTCTTGGTCGCTTTGCCGAACCGAAGCAGTTCCCACGCGCCAACGAAGTCGGACCACGAACCACGCGGGTCGTTTGGCAGCCAAAAGCCATACGAGCCGAAGATCGCGTGGTACGCCAGGACCATGGATTCCCTCGTTTAGCCGGCGTGCTTGCACGCCGCTTCTTGCCAGCAATCTGCTATGCATGCACGGCACGCAAGCGTGCCGGCTAAACACGGTGGCAGCCGTCGCTAACCGGCTAAACACGGATGCAGCCGTTCGCTAATCAATTGTGCCGGATCTTCGTGCATGGTAGAACGCCCCGCGGTGATTAGCCGGCGAGTTTACTCTGGCCTCGGGGGCACCACAATCCCCCGGCAAACGCCTCGTCTCGTTGACGAATTGCCCCGTTCGCCCTACACTCAGCGGTTCGAGCCGTTCGGCGGTTTGAACCCGCTTGCGAGGGTTTTTCACACCGAATGCCGCTCGAAATCCCTTCAAACAAGCCCGCGGGCCGGTGCGATTGCTTTTGCCGGACCGCTTTCGATCAGCCGCGCCAACCTTTGAGGATCACGATGCACACGCCAATCAAGTCCGCCGACCAAGTCGCTCCAATCCCGCCGTCAAACCTCGCCATCGAGCAACTGGCCATCAATACGATCCGCACCTTGTCGATGGACGGCGTGCAAGCCGCCAACAGCGGCCACCCCGGCACGCCGATGGCCCTCGCGCCGGTCGCATACGTGCTCTACAACGAAGTGCTGCGGATCGACCCCGGTCAAGCCGGTTGGATGAACCGCGATCGCTTCGTCTTGTCCTGCGGCCACGCCTCGATGCTATTGTATTCCGCGTTGCATCTGGCCGGCGTCAAACAGTTGGGCAGCGACGGCCGCCCAACCGATCGGCCAGCCGTGTCGCTGGACGACATCCGCAAGTTCCGCCAGTGGGAAAGCCGCTGCCCGGGACATCCCGAGTACGGGCACACCAGTGGCGTCGAAACCACCACCGGTCCGCTGGGCCAGGGTGTGGCCAATAGCGTAGGCCTGGCGATTGCCTCGCGCTGGCTGGGCGCCAACTACAACCGCCCGGGCTTCGAATTGTTCAACTTCAATGTCTACGCCCTCTGCGGCGACGGCGACATCATGGAAGGCATCAGCGGCGAGGCCGCCTCGTTGGCCGGTCATCTCCAGTTGTCGAACCTCTGCTGGATCTACGACGATAATCGCATCACCATCGAAGGACATACGGCGCTGGCCTTCAGCGAGGACGTGTCCGAGCGGTTCCGCTCCTACGGCTGGAACGTGATCGAGGTCGCCAACGTCAACGACCTGCCGGCATTGCGGGCGGCGCTGCAAATCTTCCAGAGCACCAGTGACCGGCCGACCTTGATCAAGGTGCGAAGCGTGATCGGTTTCGGCGCGCCGAACAAGGCCAACAGCCACGAGGCACACGGCGCACCGTTGGGCGAGGAAGAAATCCGCTTGACGAAGGCGGCCTACGGCTGGCCGGAGAACGAGAAGTTCTGCGTGCCGAGCCAGGTATTGGCCCATTTCCGCGACGGCGTCGGCGCCCGCGGGCCAAAACTGTTTGCCGAGTGGTCGGCCAAATTCGCCGAGTACAAGGCCCACTATCCGCAAGAGGCGGCCCAGTTGGAAACCATCGACCGCCACGAACTGCCGCACGGCTGGGACATCGACATCCAGACCTTCCCGGCCGACGCCAAGGGCATGGCCAGCCGCGTATCGTCGGGCAAGGTGTTGAACCAAATCGCCAAGAACGTCCCCTGGCTGTTGGGCGGATCGGCTGACTTGGCCCCGTCAAACAATTCGCGACTCGACAAGACCGACGATTTCGAGGCCGGCCATTACGCCGGTCGCAATTTCCATTTCGGCATTCGCGAACATGCCATGGCGGCAATCTGCAACGGCATGTGCCTGTCCGGCCTCAAGGCGTACGGCGCCACCTTCTTCGTCTTCACCGACTACATGCGGCCGTCGATGCGATTGGCCGCGTTGATGAATCTGCCCGTGTTCTGGATTCTGACCCACGATTCGATTGGCGTGGGCGAAGACGGCCCGACGCATCAGCCGATCGAGCACCTGGCGGCCCTGCGATCGATTCCCAATCTGTTGGTGATTCGGCCTTGCGACGCCAACGAAGTGGCCGAGGCCTACCGCGTGGTGCTGCCGCTGAAGAATCAGCCGGCCGCGCTCGTGTTGACGCGACAAAATCTGCCGACGCTCGATCGCACCAAGTTCGGCGCGGCCGAAGGACTGCGGCAGGGCGGTTACATTCTGGCGGATGCGGCGGGCGGCAAGCCGGATGTGATTCTCCTCGGCACCGGCAGCGAGGTCTCGCTGTGCATCGACGCCTACGAGCGGCTGACGGCCGAAGGCATCAAGACCCGCGTGGTCAGCATGCCGTGTTGGGAGTTGTTCGACGCTCAACCGGCCGAGTATCGCGAAAAAGTGCTGCCGGCGGGCGTAACGCGCCGCGTCGCGGTCGAATTGGGCGCAAAGCAAGGCTGGGAACGCTACCTCGGCCTCACCGGCGAGTTCGTCGGCATGAACGGTTTTGGCGCCTCGGCACCAATCAGCGTGCTGCTGAAGCAATTCGGCATCACCGTCGACAACGTCGTGGCCGCCGCGAAACGACAGGTTGCGCTAAAGGATGAGGGATGAAGCAGGAAGGATGAAGGCGGGCACGTTGATTCATCCTTCTGCATTTTGCATTTGTACACTCGGTCATTCTGAGCGTAGCGAAGAATCTTGGTTTCCCTCGTGCAGACTAGATTCCTCGCTCTGCTCGGAATGTCGCAAGACATGATGCTGGCTTTGGGGAGGAAAGCACAGGCCATGCAAATCACCTGTCCGACGTGTGGCGAGACGATTCCAGCGGCTGACGTTGCGTTGGACAAAGGTTGGGCGAAGTGCGTCCGCTGCAACGAACTCTTCCAACTAACCGACGTACTGCCCGGTTACGCGGACACATCCTCGGTAACATCCGTTGCAAAGCCTGAGCGACCCTTCGACGCCTGGGCCGAGGTTACTCGCGAGGACCGCCGAATGCTGGTCCATATTCCGGCTGCCGGCATGCGGGCGGGCACCTGGGCAATGTTCGGCTTCGCAACTGTCTGGCTCGGTTTCATCACCTTTTGGACCGCGGGAGCACTTGGTGTTTTCTGGGGAAATCGCCCGCAAGCGTTTGGCGTTTTTAATCTTGTGTTCGCCTGTTTTTCTATTCCCTTTTGGCTGGTGGGTTTCCGGATGGTAGGCTCCTGCTCTGGATGGCTCGCGGCTCCCGCGTGGCCCTGCTCGACGAGTCGAAGTTCATCGGCGAACTCCGCTGTCTATTCTGGAAACGTCGCAAGATGATGGATCGCGCTCAGGTGCAGTACGCCCGCGAGGGAGCCACACCGGTCAAGGATAGCAATCCACAACAAAACTATTTCCCCTATCCCGTGGAAATTGTTTTTGAGAAGGGTTCCTTCAAACTGCCATGCCAGACGGAAGCTGAGCAACAGTGGTTGATCGCCGAGATCAATGACTTCTTGCAGACGGTGCCCTATCGGCCATCGCCGCTGCTCGACGCGAGCGAAAGACTGTAGCCGAGTGTTTGCTCATTCATCATTGATCGACCGCCTGTGGCGGCAAGAATTTTCAGGTGTCTCTGTCGCATAGCCCCGTGTTGCTCCACGGGGCCGCATCACATTTTGTGTCGTCTCTGTGTTCTCCGTGCCTCTGTGGTGTTTTTTGCCCGGGCAGAAATGGTGATGCGGGCGAGCACGCATTCTACAGAGCTACAGGGGGGCGAAATGCAAACAGTCGCTACGAGTTCTCTCGCCCGGCCAGCATTCCGCAAGCGGCGGCGATGTCCTTTCCGCCGCTGTAGCGCCGTCCCACCGGCACACCCAAGTGCTTGCTCAGGGCATCGCGAAAGACGGCAAGTTCTTCGGTCGAGGGTGGGCGAAAGCGGCCCGTTGGATCGTTCACGTCGATCAAGTCGAGCTTGATCGGCAGGCCGCGAGTTAATTCTGCCAACCGCCGCGCGTCTTCCTCGCGGGTGTTCACGCCGGCCATCATGGTCCAAGCGAAAATCATTCGCCGGCCGGTCGCTTCGTGGTATTCACGCGACGCGGCAATCAGTTCCTCGGTCGAAAACAGCTTCTCGACCGGCATCAATTCGCGGCGCAGTTCCGGATCGGCCGTGTTGAGCGAAACCACGAGGCGATAGATATGCCGCTCGGCGATCAAACGGCGAATGCCCGGCACAATGCCAGCGGTCGAGATCGTGATCGCCTTGCTGCCGATGGCCAAGCCGTAGGATGCCGACATCACCTGGGCGGCCTGAATCACCGCGTCATAATTCAATAGCGGCTCGCCCATGCCCATGAACACCACGCCGCGGACCGGATGCGGCGAGTCGGCCTGGATCTGTACAACCTGATCGACAATTTCCCACGGGGCCAGATTGCGGCGGAATCCCATTCGCGCGGTTGCGCAGAACTGGCAACCCATTGCGCAGCCGACCTGCGAACTGACGCAGACCACATATTTTGGATCGTCGGACCGATGCAGCAGCGGAATCTGCACGGCCTCGAAGGCGTCCGGCCCATCGCCGCGAAACAGATACTTGGCGAATCCGTCCTGCTGCGAGGTCTTCTTCTCGACCAGCGTAAGACGCGGAATCGCGACGTGTGGGGCAACCGCATCAAGCAGTGCGGCGGCGATGCCGCGATCCTTGGCCGGCAGTCGCCCCTGACGCACGGCCGTGGCGTGAATTTGCCGCGCCTGCCGAAGCGTCAAGCCAAGATGGCCCAACTCGGCATGAAGCTGTTCGGCGGTGAGGGCGTTGAGGAAGGCGGGCATCGGCAAAGGGAAGAGGGATGCAGTCCGTTCATGCGGCTGTCGCTCCACAGCCAGCCCGCGGTGTGAGCACTTCGAACTGCGACGCCTCGAGTTCAGCGACTCTCAATATAAAGACTGGGAACCGCCAAAGCAAAGGTGGGAACAGTTCGAGTGGAAAAAACAAACGGGATGGCTTTTCAGGGCCACCCCGGGCAATTCCAAAAGGAGAGAGTCGTCTACCGCGTGGCAGCGATCACCGCATACGCCGCCAACTCGGGCGTCGTCTCCCCTTGATCGGTCTTGATCTTGATCGTCTTGACGACCTTGCCCGCGTCGCTGCCGGCCATGAAGGTGACGGGAATCAAGTGCAGTTCCTTGGCGCCCGTGTCCTTCGAGGTGTCGAACTGGAACGACTTGTCATCGCAGGTCACGCCAAGGACTTTGAACGGCTTCTTGCTCTTGACGACCAGTTGCTTGGTGACTTTCTGGCCGGGCTGAACGACGCCCATGAACAGCGCCGTTGGACTGACGGTGATGCCGGGCTGGATGCGGCCTTCGACAAGCACCGGAATCTGGGAGCCATCGTTGGCCACGAGCATCAAGTGGTCGTTGAGGTAGCCGGCCGGAGCATTCTTGTCGATGTTGACCTTCAGGGCGTAGGAAACCTGGCCGAAATCCTGAGCCGCCGGAAAGGCCTGGGCGATGATGTTTGGATTGTTGCTCTTCACACCGACAATTTGCCATTGGTTGCCGCCGGCATAGTTGACGGTGACCGTCTTTTCCGCGCCGGCGCCCTGGTCGATGGTGCCAATCTGGACGCTGCCCGGTTCAACGACGACGTCGCTACGAATGAAGCCGCGGTCGTGGAGTTGGACTTCGGCGTAGAACGGTTTGTCGAAGACGACCGTCAAGGTGGCCCCGCGTTGCCCTAGGAAGGAGTTCGTATTAAAGGTAGCCACGATGGCCCCCTTTTCGTAGGTCTTCACCGTCGGATTCTTGACGCTGACAATCGTGCAGCCGCAGCTCGAGTAGACGTTGGCCACGTGCACGTCCTCGAGATAGAGATTCTCGAAGACGAACTCGTGCTCGGCCTTTGCCCCCCGGGCGACCGTGCCGAAGTCATGGTCGGTCGTTTTGAACATCTTGCGGGCCCACTCCTGCCCCAACGAGGGGGATGCGAGAAATAGGGCCGTTACGAGCGTTAGAATCGATAGGCGCGGCATCGGGTAGAACTCCCTAAACGTCAAATCTGTAACGTCTTCCGCAAAAATCTAGACCCTAAATTCGGATGTGTCAACTTCGCAACAAGGCAGCGCCGTTTTTTTTCACAGATTTTCGCTAGCCAGCAGGCGAATCAAATTCGCAGGCGGGGAGGTCCTCCCTGTGTCAGCGGCAGTTTCCCAAACTGAGGTACGCGGAAAAGGAGGAACTCGCCCCCTGCTACGCATCCTATTCCCACAACGCCCTCCGGTCCATTCGCCCTGTTGGGTGGTATGACTTCGAAGACACCGGAGGCCCCTCGGCACCGTGGGAAATTGGGCGAATTGTTGCTCCAGACCGCATTGCCAAGGTGGCCTGATCTCCGTTAAGATATGGGATTACCTTGACCAGACCCTGCCCTCGGTGGCGCGGCCGCTTGGCGGTGCCGCCGCGGTGGGAGGTATATCGCCTGAAACAAAGATGTTCGAATCCCTCCAGCAAAACCTGGGATCGGCGTTGCGAGCCTTGCGCGGTCGCGGAAGACTCACCGAGTCGAACATGCGCGATGGCCTGCAGATGGTCCATCGCGCCTTGCTCGAGGCCGATGTCAGTTTGCCCGTGGTCAAGGACTTCATGGCTCGGGTCAGCCAGCAGGCCGTCGGCGAGACGGTGCTGAAGTCGCTCGACCCGACCAACCAATTGGTCGGCATCGTCCACCAGGAATTGATCAACCTGATGGGCCCGGTCGATCACTCCCTGCACCTGCGCGGCGATCTGACCGTGTTGATGCTGTGCGGCTTGCAGGGCTCCGGCAAGACAACCACCTGCGGCAAGCTCGGCCAGCTTCTGCAACGCAATGGCCGCAAGCCAATGTTGGTCGCCGCCGACTTGCAGCGCCCCGCTGCGATCCAACAGTTGCAGGTGTTGGGCCAACAACTGAACATCCCGGTCCACGCCGACCTCTCGGCAAAGGATCCCGTAGCCCTCTGCCAGGCGGCCGTCAAACAAGCCAAGGCCTCGGGCGTGGACGTGGTGATCCTCGACACGGCCGGCCGCTTGCACGTCGACGCCGAGTTGATGGCCCAACTCTCGGCGATCGACCGCCGCGTGAATCCCGAACAAGTGTACCTGGTCGTCGACGCCATGACGGGCCAGGACGCCGTTCACAGCGCCAAGGCCTTCAACGAGGCCCTGGAGCTCGATGGCGTGATCATGACCAAGCTCGACGGCGACGCACGCGGCGGCGCTGCCCTGTCGGTCAAGCACGTCACCGGCGTGCCCATCAAGTATGTCGGCACCGGCGAGCATCTCGAGTCGCTCGAAGAGTTTCATCCCGACCGGATGGCTGGCCGAATTCTCGGCATGGGCGACATCGTCTCCCTGGTCGAACAGGCCCAGCAGAAGTTCGACCAGGAGGAGATGGCGCAGCAGGAGGCCCGGCTCCGCAAGGGTGAATTTACCCTCGACGACTTCAAAAAGATGCTCGGCCAGACGAAGAAACTCGGGCCGATCAACAAAGTTTTAAGCATGATCCCCGGCATGGGCGCGATGAGCGAAATGCTCGGGCAGGTCGACGCCGAAAAAGACATGCGGCGGCTGGTGGGAATCATTGATTCGATGACCGCCGACGAGCGCCGCAACCCGTCAAAGATCGTCGATCAAAGCCGTCGTCGCCGCATCGCCGCCGGAGCCGGCGTCGAGCCCCACGAAGTCAACGAACTCGTCAAGCAGTTCGACGGCATGGCCGACGTGATGAAACGGATGTCAGGCATGGGCATCCGCGATCGCATGAAGATGATGCAGGAGATTCAGAGCGGCGGTCTGATGAACCCCGGCGGCCGGCTGGGCAAGCAGAAAGTCGGCACCGGCAAACGGTTGACCGCCGCGGAGAAGGCCAAAGCAAAAAAGGAACGCGAACGGGAATTGCGGCGGAAGAAACGAGAACAAAAGAAAGGACAGTAGGTCAGCGATCGGTGGTCAGTGGCCGGTGGCCAATGGCCCGACACGAGGATTACTGACCACTAGCCACTCACCACTAACCCTATTAACGGAGAAACGCGTGTCAGTACGTATTCGGATGAAGCAGTTCGGCCGCAAGCATCGGCCCTACTATCGGATCTGCGCGATGGACATTCGTCGGCCCCGTGACGGCCGCGTCTTGGAAGAGTTGGGCACCTACGATCCGCTCGTTCCCGAGACTGACGCCCGGGCGGTCCTCAATGGCGAGCGCATCGCCTATTGGGTGAGCGTCGGCGCGCAGCCTTCGGACAAGGTCCAGGTGTTGATCAAGAAGTACGGTCTGGGCGGCACACATGTCGCCGCGCAGCAGGCCGCCTTGGATCGCTTGGCCCAAGCCCGCAAACGCCCCGAGCCGGGCCCCGTGTTGCCGCGCCCGAAAAAATCGGCGCCGGTGACCGAAGCCCCCGCCAAGAAAGCGAGCGCGCCGGCCGAAGCGCCTGCCGAAGCCGCCGAGACGGCCGTTGCGACCGAAGAGCAGAGCTAAGCGACTGGAATGCGATTCGACGTTTTGACCCTCTTTCCCGAGATTTTCCAGGGATACCTGGGTCAGAGCTTGTTGAAGCGAGCGATCCAGTCTGGCCGGGTGGACGTGCAACTGCACGACATCCGCGACTGGTCGATAGGAAAACACAATACGGTCGACGATCGCCCCTTTGGGGGCGGCCCCGGCATGGTGATGAAAGTCGAGCCGGTCGTCGAAGCCGTGGAAGCGGTGCAAAGCTACGCCTCGGAACCGGGCCACTTGGTGATGCTCACGCCGCAAGGACGAAGACTTGACCAGTCCGGTGTGGAACGGCTGGCCCAGCACCAGCGGCTTCTGCTGCTGTGCGGGCGCTACGAAGGATTTGACGAACGGATCCGGTTGATTTTGCAGCCGGAAGAGATTTCCATAGGAGACTACATCCTCAACGGCGGCGAAGTGGCGGCGATGGCCATTATCGACGCCACCATCCGGCTGGTGCCGGGCGTTTTGGGAGATGAAGACAGCAGCGTGTACGACTCGTTCTCGGGCCAACGGCGATGGCTCGAGGGCCCGCAGTACACCCGGCCTCGCGAATACCGTGGCTACGAAGCGCCGGCCGTGCTGTTGAGCGGAAACCACGAAGAAATTGAACGCTGGCGCGACGAAACGAGCCGCCAACGAACACGCGAACGACGCAAGGATTTGTTGGAAGACTGAAGAGCGAACACCTCGCCGCCTGGAAGCGGTGAGCAGGAGGGCGAGGTAGCGAAGGATTCCCAGCAGCACGGCAGGCGGGATTCTTCCCTCACTCAGATTGACCACGATCCTGGAATCAAGAAGCAACCGATTTAAGAAAAGAACTCCGGGCCGCCGGGTGACAAAACAGCTACGAAAGGGAAGATCATGAACAGCAATCTGTTGTCGCTGGTCGAGAAATCCAGCCTCAAACCCGAAGTCTCGAAGTTCGAGGTGGGCGACACCGTCGACGTCCATTGCCGGATCTTGGAAGGCGACAAGGAACGCATCCAGATTTTCAACGGCCTGGTGATTGCCCGCGCTGGCTCGGGCTCGCGGGCGACCTTCACGGTCCGCCGCATTGTCCAGGGGGAAGGCGTGGAGCGCAAGTTCCCCTTGCACTCGCCGCGGATTGCCAAGATCGAAGTGAAGCGATCGGGCGTCACCCGCCGCGCCAAGCTGTACTACCTCCGCGAGCGGACCGGCAAGGCCGTCCGCCTCAAGGAACGGCAAGTTCGCAACGACAAGTAGTGCGAAGAGCATTGTCAAATGTGAAGGGTGGGCCGAGCGAAGCGAGTTCCACCAAGGAATTGTTTGATCGAAGTGGCGGGGCTCGCTGCGCTCGACCCGCCGAGAATCGCTCGTCCGCCTGCTTGCGCGATTACTTTGGCAGCACTACTGGACAAGCCAGCAGTGGCACTCAAGCCATTCCATGCGTGTGAAAAAAAAACCTCGTCGCACCTACGCGCTTATCAGCCTCGGCTGTCCCAAAAACCTGGTCGATGCCGAGCAAATGGCTGGACTGTTGGAGCGCGACGGCTACCAGATGGTGGCCGAAGCCGACGGCGCCGATTTGGTGGTCGTCAACACTTGCGGCTTCATCGGCGATGCCCGCGACGAATCCTATGGCGCCATCGAAGAGATGCTCCGACTGAAGGAGGCCGGCCGGCTGGGCAAAGTAATCGTCACCGGCTGTTTGGCGGAGCGTGACCGTGAAGGCCTCTTGGACCGCTATCCGCAGATCGATCAGGTGCTGGGCGTCTTCGCCCGCGACGAAATCGCCATCGCCACCGGGCTGTTGAACCGCGGCCAGCAGGAGCAACGGGCCTTGTTCCGGCCCGCGCCGGCCCGGGCGCTTGCCGACAGCCAGCGCCGCCGCATCACCCTACGGCATCTGGCCTACCTGAAAATCGCCGAAGGCTGCAACCGGCTGTGCAGTTTCTGCTCGATCCCGCAAATGCGCGGCCCGTACGCCAGCAAGCCGATCGACCAAGTGATTGCCGAAGCCGAACAATTGGCCGCCGACGGCGTTCGGGAACTTGTCTTGGTGGCCCAGGACACGACCTTTTATGGCCTCGACATGGATGGCAAACCGCAGTTGGCGGCGTTGCTGCGGCGACTGGAAGAAGTCGACGGTCTGGCCTGGATTCGGCTGATGTACCTTTATCCGGCGCACGTCACCGACGAGTTGATTGAGGTGATTGCCGGTAGCAAGAAGGTGCTGCCGTATCTCGACATGCCCTTGCAGCACATCAACGACGAAGTGCTGCGACGGATGCGCCGCCGCGTGACCCGTGACGAGACCGAGCAGTTGCTGGACCGCCTTCGTGAGCGCATCGAAGGGCTTGTGCTGCGGACCACCATGCTAACCGGTTTCCCCGGCGAGACCGACGAACAGTTCGAGGAGTTGCTGGAGTTCGTTGAGCGACGACGGTTCGAGCGACTGGGCGTGTTTGCCTTCTGCCGTGAGCCGGGAACGCCGGCCGACGAACTCGATGGCCAACTCGACGAGTCGGTCAAGGAAGCCCGCCGCGAACGGCTGATGGCCGCGCAACAGGAAATTGCCTTCGCCTGGAACTCCTCTCAAGTGGGGCGACCGATGGGCGTTCTCATCGACCGTTGTATCTCCAAGCCCGATCACGCCTATGTGGGACGAAGCTATGCCGATGCCCCGGAGATCGACGGCGAGATTTATGTGACCGGAAAAAATCTGAAGCCGGGCCAAATTGTCACCTGTGAGGTTGTGGCCGCACAAGGTTATGATTTAATAGGGGTCGCCGTATAAGGCCGCCGTAAACGACTTCGGCGCAAGACCATCAATCAGAGGTGCCACGATGAGCACGGACGTGCAACGGGTGCGACAAGTCCGCGCCGCCCTGTTCAACTTGCCCAATCAACTGACGTCGCTCCGGTTGATCCTGTCGGTAATTCTCTTCTTCTTCATTGCCAACGAATACTACATCACCAGCCTGATCCTGTTCATCATTGCCGCAGGCACCGACTGGCTCGACGGCTATTACGCGCGAAAGTACGCCCAAGTGACCACGCTGGGGCGGATTCTCGATCCCTTTGCCGACAAAGTAATCGTCTGCGGAACGTTTATCTTCTTGGCAGCCATTCCCGCGATGCATGACGCGGCATGGGGCTTGCGACCCTGGATGGTGGTGGTCCTGGTCGGACGCGAACTACTGGTCACCGCCCTGCGAAGTTTCATCGAGGACCGGGGGGCCGATTTTTCCGCGAAGATGTCCGGCAAACTCAAAATGGTGCTGCAATGCCTGGCTGCCGGGGCCTGTCTGTACTATCTCTCCTATGCTCCCTCGCCCGTCGTTCAGACGCCCAATTGGGCCTGGTGGCTGCTGGTGCTCTCGACCTGGTCGGCCGTGCTGTTGACGGTGTACTCCGGCGTGGTTTACATTCGAGCAGCCGTCCGCTTACTGAGGGAATAGCTTTCGACCGAGTCAGCTTGCTGTCGGGCGGGATACTCGGCGGGGGCAAGTTTTTCGCCGCCCAAGAACAAGCATGCCTCCCCTGCCTGCCATCCTTCTGACCCTGCTCGTTACGCTGGCCATCGCCGGCTGCCTGACCGCCTGGACGTGGACACTTGGGAACTGGTCGCGGGGGGAGGCGGTCGTGCCCTACCAGCCGCGGCGCCCGGTACCGTGGCGTGGGATCGACGTGGCCCTGATCGCGTTCGTCTACGTGGTGGCGCCCAGCACCTTCGTGTATTTTGGCCATGCCTGGTTCGACGTGCAGGCCGAGCCGCCCCCGCGTCCCGCCGCCGATGTCAAGTTGAAACTGGAGCACCCGATCGTCCGCGTTCTCCAGGCGACAGACAGTGTGCCGGCAATTTTCGTTTGCCTGGTAGCCGCCGTGATCGTCGCGCCGATTGCCGAGGAATTGCTGTTCAGGCTGTTGTTGCAGGGCTGGTTGGAATCCGTCGAACGACGGTGGCGACGACGGTTTCGTGCGGTTCGTCACCTGCCGGGCGTTCTGCCCATCCTGCTGGTGTCGCTGTTGTTCGCTTCGCTGCACATGCGCGAACCTTCGGCGGCCGACGATCCCTCCCTCCTGGTCACGCTGTTGGCCGCCTACTCCCTGGGCTGCGCCCTGACAGTGGCCGTAATGTTCGTCTGGCTACGCTTGGCCGTTGGCGCAACGATAACCGACTTGGGCATCGTGCCGGGGCACTTTCGCGAGGACGTGAAACTCGGCGCGATGGCCTTTGTGGCGTGGCTGGTGCCGGTCTATATCGTGTCCGCACTCGCAAAATCGTTCCTGCCCGAGAACGTGGTGGCCGACCCCGTGCCGCTCTTCGTGCTGGCTCTGGTGCTCGGCGGCCTGTACTACCGAACGCACCGGATTGTGCCCTCGATCGTTTTGCACACGGGGATCAATGCGGCCGGCGTCTTCATGGCCTTGGCCTTCGGATAAGGCGGGCGGCTTCGGCTTTCCCCGCGCAAAATCGCTCTTCCTCCAAATCACCCATTTTGCGAAAATGCCACGTCCCCAGCGTTCCAGGGAGGGAAGCGATGAAGCGGCAGCAAGCGGTCGATTATCTGGTCTATCTGGTCGTACGGATTTTGATCTGCTTCGTGCAGGCGATCCGGATGGAAACCGGCCATGCCCTCGCGCGAAAACTGGCTTGGTTCTTCTGTGACGTGCTGCGAATTCGAGCCGGCGTCGTCGACGAAAACCTGGCCCACGCCTTTCCCGATCTTTCGCCCCTCGATCGTCTGAAACTGGCGCGGCAGATGTGGGAACATCTCTTCTTGCTAGTTCTGGAAGTCGCACACGCGCCGCGAAAGATTCACGAGACCAATTGGCGGGAATTCGTGCACTTGAGGAATGAAGACAAGCTGGTGCGGTTGCTTCTGGACGACCGGCCAGTGCTGATCGTCGCCGCCCATCAAGGCAACTTCGAGGTCGGCGGCTACGTGCTCGGCGTCTTAGGTTTTCCGACCTATACCGTCGCCCGAACCCTCGATAATCCCTATTTGGACCGCTTTCTGAATCGCTTCCGCGGCGCCACGGGCCAACACATCATCCCCAAGAACGGCGGCTTCGATCAGATCACCGAAGTGCTCGGTGAGGGGGGCACGATGACGTTCTTGGCCGATCAATATGCGGGCCCCAAGGGCTGCTGGGTGGAGTTTTTTGGCCGCCCGGCTTCGGCTCACAAAGCCATCGCCTTGCTTGCCCTGGACAACAATGCCCAGGTGGCCGTCTCGCTGGCCCGCCGCCTCGACCGCCCCATGCAGTTCGAACTGCACAACTACGCGATGATCGATCCGCACCAAGTCGGAAACAACCTCGGCACGGTCCGCGAACTGACGCAGTGGTACACCACTCGGCTGGAAGAGTTGATCCGCGAAGCGCCCGATCAGTACTGGTGGCTGCATCGCCGCTGGAAAGACACCCGCGAGAAAAAGCCGTCAAGAAAGGCGGCCTGAAGCGAGAGGCGAGGAATTATTGCTACCGACGTGGCGACGTCCTACATCTTCTTCCACAGCCCGCCCTGGGCGATTTGCTGAAAGCCAACCTTGCGGAACGCGCCGAGTGCCGGAGTGTCGGAGTCGCCGGTTTGCACTTCGACATGGACTATGCCTTGCCGTAGGAATTGTCGAAACGCCTCGCTCAACAGAAACGTGGCCAATCCCCGACGGCGATAGGCCTCGTCGACAAACAAATCGACCAGTCCGGCCGAGCGGCCGACCGTCACTGAGCCGCTGGGCTCCATGCTGCGGAACGTGGCCGTGGCGATCGCGGCGCCGCCGGAGCGAGGCACCAAAGCAAATCGCGTCAGGTCGAACGCTCCGACCGTGCAGGCCTCCCACCAGGTTCGCGTGGGCGCGTCGACCGTGACTTCCACCACCATCTGGCGGCGAATCTGCATCTGCTGGCGATCGATCGGCGATTCGAAGCCGTTCAAATCGCGATACAACACCACAATCCGCTCGACCTCTTCATACCCGCTTGCGGCAAAAGTCTCGCGAGCGAGGGTGTCGGAGTCCAAAATGCCGGGCAACTGGCTGCCGCCGTACAGACCGCAGTAGAAGGGGTTCATCGGGGCAATCCCGCCGCCGAAGAGAACCTTTGCATGGTGGTCGCGAAGATAGGCCTCGCACCGCTCCACCAGTCCGGCCGCGATGTCCCTTCCCGCAGAATCAGCGCTGGTCATCACGATGCAAGTCGTGCCCAAGGTCGTCGATACCGTGGTCTGGTCGCTATTGGGGCCGAATCCAGCGTGCGCAAAGCCCAGCAAGCGGCCATCGTCACAGGCTAGTATCAAGCCCCGATAATCGAAATACAGCTTGGCGAAGACCAATTGCTCGAGCGTATCGACCGAGACCGGCTGCAACAAGCCGGGCTGGCCAGCATGGCTGCGCCAAAGACTGGCCAGAAGGGGCGGATCAGTGTTTCGGAAGGAACGATAGGTTACCATACAGTCGCTGAATGATCGTTTGGGCAACTCGGTGAGGCTTGACTATTTTAGCGAGATAAAGCTCCGGACAACAGGCTCGCGGTCGCCGCGGGCGGCGCCGACGTCAATTGCGATCGCAATCGATCGACGTGTTCCATCAGAGCGTCCTCCGGTTGGCGATGGATCGCTGCCAGACGGCCAGTAATCGGCGGAGTGGCTGCGTCGTGCCGCACGTCCGACAGGTAACGCCGCACCAGTTCCAGGCATTCCGGTCGCGACTCCACGAGGAAATGCGTCCAGGCCCACGCCTCGGCGTAATCGTCCTGACTCATGTTGTAGGTGTTCGGAAATTTTTCCATTCGTCGCAGATTGGGTTTCCAACCGTCGCGCTGCCGTAGTTCGGCGAACCGTTCCAGCATCGTCAGGTTGATCCCGCGCCGATTCCGCGGGACCTCGTAGAACTTCGCGAGCCCCTCGTCGAGCCATAACGGCACGTCGGGAACCACCGCATGGACATAGCCGTGCGTGACCTCGTGTCGCAAATCATCTGCCAGCCGCTCGCCCCACTGGGCATAGATCGTGAGTTTCGTGTCGGTCTCCACGAAGAACGCCCGACGACTGGGAAAACCGGGGTGACGCAGCCGCATGAAGTCCTGGAACCGTTCCGGACTCTCGAACAGATAAACGTGGATCGGTTCATCGGATTGCGGCAGGGCAAGTCGAGCGCAAACGTCGGCCCGCTGGGCAATCAGCTCCTCGAACAGGCGATGGTGCATCGACAACGGGAAATCCCCGTGAAACACCAACTGGTCACGCACCAAGGTGTTGCGGTCCGGCAGCGCCAGCCGGGCGGTCAGCGCGCTGGCGCAGCCGGCAAAGACGAGGACGGCAAGTAGGGTTGGAAAAAATCGCACGAGCGGCGGATCGTAGCAAAAAAGTCGGCAAACCGCCATGCCGGTTCAGACCCGTCGGCCCCCCAGGCTGCTGGTTCAGAGGGCGGCCCAACTGCCGGTTCCACGGCCGTTTCAGCCGCTTCTTCTCCTTCGCTCGGCGCTGGTAGCCGGCTGCCCAGAATCGCCTTCACCCGGCAGCCTCGCTCCAGTAAGCTGGCAGCATGAACTCGCCACGCCGGATGATTATTCTTACTGACGGTTACACCAATCCGCACACCGCCAAGACGGCGATTTGCCTGATTCGCTATCGCCCCGAAGAAGTCGTGGCCGTGCTCGATCACCAGGCGGCCGGCAAGACGAGCCAGGAGGTTTTTGGGCTTGGGGGAGCAATCCCATTTGTTGCCACGCTCGCCGAAGCCCCGCCGGCCAACACGCTGCTGATCGGCATTGCTCCGCCGGGCGGCAAAATCCCCGCGCACTGGCGACCGATTATCCTTGACGCGATTCGTCGGAAAATGACCGTCGTCTCCGGACTGCATGAGTTCCTCCGCGACGATCCCGAATATCACCAGGCGGCCGCCGAACACGGCGCTCAATTGATCGACGTTCGCGATAACGACGAACACGACGTCGCCCAACGACGGGACCTTCGCGAAAAGTGCCTCCGACTGCACACCGTTGGCAACGATTGCAGCGTCGGCAAAATGGTCGCGGCAATGGAAGTCGCCGCCGGCTTGAATCGTGCTGGCGTCGATGCGGCTTTCGTCGCCACCGGACAAACCGGCATCTTGGTGGCCGGCAGCGGCTGCCCGATCGATCGCGTGGTCTCGGATTTCGTCAGCGGCGCGGCGGAGAAGCTGGTGCTGGCCAATCAACAACACGACGCGATTGTCGTGGAAGGGCAAGGGAGCCTCTTTCATCCCCGCTATTCCTGCGTGACCCTCGGATTGCTCCACGGCATCATGCCCGACGGGCTGATCCTTTGCTACGAGATGGGCCGCCAGTTCGTCTTTGGCATGGAGCCGATTCGGCTAGCGCCGCTCGAGCGCGTGATCGAGTTCTACGAGGCCGCCGCCAGCATTATGAATCCGTGCAAGGTGATCGGCGTGGCCGTCAACGGTCAGAAGTTTGGCGCCGACGAGGTGGCCGCGGAGTGCGAACAGGTGAGCCGCCGGCTCGGGCTACCAGCCTGTGACGTGATCCGCCAAGGGCCCGAGCCGCTCGTCACCGCCAGTCTCACGAGGGGGGTGTCGCTAGAAAAATTTGCCGAAAACTCCGCTTCCGCATTTTAGGTTGGCCCGGTTTTTGTCGATGGTATGGCAAATCAGGGCGACTTTAATGGCGCATCCCCCCATCCGCACCGTCCTCGGGGACCAAAAGCCCTGGTAAAAGCCCCCCTTACACTGACGAAAGCCAAACAGTATAATCCGAGGTTATAGTCAGTATTACATCTCCACAACCTAGCGAGCCATCATGACTGCACCAGCTACCAACGGTATTTTGCAGACCGCCATGTGGAACGTCGAACAGACGGCCAAGCGGTTGAACCTGAACGCAGACCTCACCCGGCGGATTATTGAGCCGGCCGAACAGATTCGCACGGCCATCCACCCCCAGATCCCCGATGGCCCCATGCTTCACGCCCGGGTGTTCGTGGTGCGGCACAATGACGTGCTCGGTCCGGCCAAGGGCGGTATCCGCATGACGGCCTCGGTCAGCTTGGAAGAAGTGACCGGCCTGGCTATGGAGATGACCTGGAAGACCTCCTTGATCGGCGTCCCCTTTGGCGGCGGAAAAGCCGGTATCTGCTACGATACGACGGGCCTTAAGCCGACGCAGAAAGAGGTGCTCATCCGCGCCTTCACCCGCGGCGTGCGACGCCACATCGGCCCCGAAATCTACGTGCCGGCTCCCGACATGGGCACCAATGAGCACGACATGGGCCACATCCGCGACTGCATTTCGTACAGCGCCGGAACCTCGATCCCGGTCGGCTGCTTCGTCACCGGCAAGCCGGTCGTGTTGGGCGGCATTGTCGGGCGTCGCGAAGCGACCGGCAACGGCGTGGTCGCCACGATCGTTTCGGCCTGTGAGCGCTTGAACATGCAGGTGTCCAAGCTTCGCGTTTCGGTGCAAGGCTTCGGCAACGTGGGCTCGGTAGCGGCGCTGGCCATTGCCGACCTCGGCGCGACCGTCGTCGCCGCCTCCGACGTCACCGGTGGCACCTTCAACAAGGACGGCCTCGACGTCAAGAAGCTGGCCGACTACGTCAACCAAACCGGCGGCGTGAAGGGATTTTCCGGCGGCAAAGACGTCTCGCTCGACGAGGTGCTGGAAGCCGACTGTGACGTGCTGATCCCGGCCGCCGGCGGCTCGTCCATCACCGAGAAGAACGCTCCCTGCATCAAGGCAAAGATCATCGCCGAAGGCGCCAACGCCCCGGTCACCCCGGCCGGCGACAAGATTCTCGACGATCGCAAGGTCTTCATCATCCCCGACATTCTCTGCAACGCGGGCGGCGTGTTCGTCTCCTACCTCGAGTACACCCAGGAGACACAGCGCGACCAGATGACTCGCGAAGAGGTTGACGCGCGATTGAACCAGCGCATGAAGACCACCTTCGAGCAGGTCTACGCCCGCTCCCAGAACATGAAGGAAACGATGCGACACGCGGCGATGGACATCGCCGTCACCCGCGTCGTCGACGGCATCCTCTCACGCGGCCTATTGCCGTAACGAAGAAGTCGGGCGGGTCGAGCTTCAGCGAGCTCCACCGAGAAAATAGGAAGAGCGGTAGCAATCGCTGCCGCTCTTTTTGTTTTGCCCATTCACCATGAAACGGGTAGTCGGTCGAGCTTTAGCGAACCTCACCGCAACGAAACGGCACGTGCCACGCAAAGACGCGGAGCGGCTAACACGTCCCTACTCGTCCCCTGGCCTGCTATGGAGCTGGCAATAGATACCCTTAAGATCCCTCTCCAGTTCGATCCGCTGCATGGTTTGCTCGGCCCTGGCATACCGCTCGATGGCCACGCTCTCGTCCCGCGCCTCGGATGGAAGCTCGTTAAACTCCCGCATCGTCTTCAGCGCCTTCATATACTCGGGGATATTCAGCAGGGTCGCCAGCGGTCGGGCCTCCTCCAAGGTCTCGGCCATCAGGTGGGCCGCCAGGTCGTCAGGCACCTCATGGCGGCGATACGCCCAGCCCGGGTCATAATCGTCGGATTCCTCGATCGTCCAGGCCTCGAGCCGTTGCACCATGCCGGCGTAGTCGGCCGCCTCAAAGAAGACGGCCCGCATGATCGGCCGGCTGGCATTCGCGATGAGAAAACGGAGGGCCGCAATCGGGTTGTCGCCCCCGCTGGCCATGGGCTGGTACTTCTGCAAATCGTAGCGGGCGCGAATCCGTCCCGCATAGAACAGGAAGGCCGCGTCTTGCAGACGGTTGAGACGGTAGGCCGTGTTCGCCCCCACGAGCAGATGAATCGAGTTCATCGTGTCGGCGTGGGCCAGAACGTAATCGAGCGCCTCGTCGCCGCCGCGAAAGGCGGCCAGCGGCTCACGCATCTTGAAGCCCAGATCGGGTGAATTGTCCGCTACGCTGTCCGGCGGGCCGACCGGCAAGCTATCGGGTGCGCTGACGGCGATGCCCGGCTCTTCCGCCGAGTGAAATCCGTCCAGCAGACCGACCACCAGCAGACACAGCACGATTGCCGACCCGCCGCCGATCAGTATCGAGCTCAACTTGAAATTCGCCAACATGCGAGGACCTTCGCCAACCATTTCCGGACCGCACCACTCCGGCAAGCTCTACAAATATAGGTCCTTCTGGACGGTTTTGGCTCGAAGCCCGGCTCGCGGCGGTTGCCGGAGCAATCCGAAAGCTTTCGCCTGACAAACTGCCGGCCGGCCCTCCCATCAGTATACTCGGTCCGCTACAATTGCCTGGATATTGTCAGGATCCTCCCCGGCGAAACTGGTGCCGATTGGGCCGATTTTGCCGAACAAAGGGCTGTCTTGCCGAAAACAGCCCGTTTCCTTGAGAGCCTCCGATGAACAATCGACGTCTTCTCGTGACCAGTGCCCTGCCGTACGCCAATGGCCATATTCATATTGGCCACCTGGTGGAGTACATCCAGACCGATATCTGGGTCCGCTTTCAGAAGCTGGCCGGCCAGCGGTGCGTGTACATCTGTGCCGACGACACGCACGGCACTGCCATCATGATCCGCGCTCGCCAGGAAGGCATTAGCGAAGAAGAGCTGATCGCCAAGATGCAGCAGGCGCACGTCGCCGATTTTGCCGGTTTCGACATCGAATTCGATCATTACGGCAGCACCCATAGTGAGGAAACCCGCGAGGTCTGCATCGAAATTTGGAGCGCCTTGCGGAAGGCGGGCCTGGTCGAAGAGCGCGAGGTGGTGCAACTCTATGATACGCAGGCGGGAACGTTTCTGGCCGATCGCTTTGTCAAAGGCACCTGTCCGAATCCAGCCTGCCACTCGCCCAATCAGTATGGCGACAGTTGCGACAAGTGCGGGCTGCATTACAACCCCACGGATTTGATCGATCCGGTCAGTACGCTGTCGGGCAGCAAGCCGGAAATCCGCAAGGCCGACCACCTCTTCGTCAATATCGAGAAACTGCACGGGTTCTTGGAAGAGTGGACGCAAGGTGGCGGACACTTGCAGCCCGAGGTGGCCAACTACTTGAAGGGGCATTTCCTCTGCGAGCCGTTGCACGATTGGGACGTCTCGCGGCCGGCGCCCTACTTCGGCTTCGAGATTCCCGATAGCCCCGGCAATTACTGGTACGTCTGGTTCGATGCGCCGATCGGCTACATCGGCTCCACCAAACAGTGGTGCCAGCGCTACGGCGAGGATTTTCATCGCTGGTGGCGCAGCGCCGAGACGGAAATCCATCACTTCATTGGCAAGGACATCACCTATTTCCACACGTTGTTCTGGCCGGCGATGCTGAAGACGGGCAATTTCAGTCTGCCCAAGAAAGTTCATATCCACGGCTTTCTCACCGTCAATGGCGAGAAGATGTCGAAGAGCAAAGGGACGTTCATTCGCGCGGCAACGTACCTCGAACACCTCGATCCGTCGTACCTGCGCTACTACTACGCCTCGAAGCTTTCCTCGGGCGTGGACGACATCGACCTGAACTTCGACGACTTTATCAACAAGGTCAACTCGGATCTGGTCGGCAAGGTGGTCAACATTGCCAGCCGCACGGCGCGGTTCCTCGAACGCAGCGGCCTGTCGGTGATGTATCCCGAGGACGGCGGTCTGTTTGAGGAAGCGGTCCGCGACGGCAAGGCGATCGCCGAGGCCTATGATAGCGGCGACTTCAGCCGCGCCATGCGGATCATCATGGCCGCTGCCGATCGAGCCAATCGCTACATCGAAGAACACCGGCCATGGGAGATGGCCAAGCAGCGCGAAGGGGAAGCTTCGGCCGCCCGGCAGGTGCAAGACGTGTGCACGGTCGGCCTCAATTTGTTCCGCCAGATCGCGATCTACCTAGCGCCGGTGTTACCGCGATTGGCACGGCTGACAAGCGAGCTTCTGGACGATCCGATTCTGCGTTGGGACCAGGCACAACGGCCGCTGGTCGGCTCGCGGGTGCGCAAGTTCCAGCACATGATGCAGCGCGTGGATCCCAAACGCGTCGAAGCAATGGTGACCGCGAGCGCCGAGCCGGTGGACTTCGATTCGACGCCGGAAACGACGGCGGCGACCGACGATGACGCGGCGGTTCGGGCGGAGCCCATCGCCGGGACGATCAACTTCGAGGATTTTGCCAAAGTTGACCTGCGGGTAGCCCGCGTCCTGGCGGCCGAAGACGTCGCCGGCGCACAAAAGCTATTGAAGCTGACGCTCAGTCTCGGCGGCGAAAACCAACGCACCGTGTTCGCCGGCATCAAGGGCGTCTATCAGCCGCACGATTTGGTCGGCCGACTGGTAATCTGCGTGGCCAACTTGGCGCCGCGAAAGATGAAGTTCGGGCTAAGCGAAGGAATGATTGTGGCGGCCGGCGGCCCGGGCAGCGAATGCTATCTGCTCTCGCCCGACCTCGGGGCCAAGCCCGGACAAAGAGTGCACTAGCATGGAAGGCAAAAGGATGAGGGCAGAAGTCAGAATACGTTTGATTCTGCACTCATCAATCTGAGTTTGTACCTGGCTGTCACCTTCGCGCCGGGCGGGCGACTTCATTGCTGTGCTCGGCGATCCAAGCCTCGAGTTCCTTCCAGTCCACCGGCGGGATCTTGGTGCGATCAGGGCGGAGATTGGCCGCCTCCTTGATATAGATGTGCACGATCTCGCTAGCCGTCTTGTCAGTATTCCAATTCAGCAGGATGCGAATGCACTTCTGCAACGAGCCAGGGACGTTGATCTCGTGGACGCACATCAGGGCCACGTCGTGCCAACCGAGTTGGCGGGCGGCCAGCGCCGGAAACTCGCCGTCGAGATCCTCCGTCGTCGAAAAGATCGCACTCCCGACGTCCTCGGGCTGGATGCCATTTTGGCGGATCATCAGCGCCAGCAACTGGCGAGTGGCCTTGAGGATTTCCTCACTGTTGTTGTTTTCGACGGTGGTTGCCCCGCGGACCCCTCGGCACGGCATCGCATTCTCCTCGGAAAAAACTGACAGTACATCCAATGTACCGCATGGAATCGAAGGCTGCCAGCGGCGTGCGGCGACGCTTACCGCGGCAAAAGAAAACGCCGGGCGATCGCTGCAGGCGGGGGCACCTGCAACGACTTCCCGGCTTCCTTCTCGTCTCGTGTGGAGTCCCACCAAGCGGACTATTTCACTTTGACTTCGATCCGTTTGGCCGCTTCTGGTTGGCTTTTCTTCAACCGCAACGTCAACACGCCGTTAGCATACTGCGCGTCGACGTTTTCAGCGTCGATTCCCTCCGGCAACGGCACCATCCGCTCAAACGAGCCATAACGGGTTTCGCTGTGATAGTAGCCTTTTTCCTTGGTTTCGCTCGACTCTTTCTTCTCGCCTTTTAGCACCAATTCCTTGCCGGTGATTGAGACGTCGAGGTCCTTGGGATCGAGCCCCGGCAACTCGGCGCGAACGACCACTTCTTTCTCATCCTGCGAAATGTCGATCGCCGGCGACCAGCGGTCCGCCGTGCCGCCCCAGGGCCAATCGAGAGCCCCGAACGGCTCTCGCAGGAAGGTGTCGAAAAGGCGATCCATTTCGCCGCGAAGCGCTACGAGAGGCTGCACCTCGCCTTCGCGCCCATTCCGTTTTCCTCTCCAGGGAACAAGAGCCATGGTCACTTCTCCTTCGCTACGATTTCTTTCCTCGTATCTCTGAATGCCGACAGGTGTCGCGCCCACGCTCATGCATCAGGCGCTCGCCTGCACATTGATCTTGCGTGGCTTTGCCGCTTCCGACTTGGGCAAATGCAGCGTCAACACGCCGTCGCTGTACTCGGCCGAAATCTTCGAGGCGTCGATCGCCTCACTGACCTGAAACGTGCGATAATAGTCGCCGACCCCGTACTCCTGGCGGAGAAAACCATTGCCATGTCGCGGCTCCACGGCGGCGCGAATCTCAAGGACGCCTTCCTCAAAATGGATGTCGATCGAATCGTTCTTGGCGCCCGGCACGTCGGCGATCACCATCAATTCATCGCCGCGCTCCAAAATGTCGACATTCGGTCGATAGCAGCAGCCGGTCCGCGTTCGCTCCGTGGTCTCATCGACGACCGTCGGCTTGGTAATCGTGGCTTCATTATTCATATTCGCACTCCTTATTAATATCTTCAGACTCCTTGATCTGCTCCGGTTACGTTGATCTTGCGCGGTTTGGCGCTCTCGGCCTTCGGCAGCGTGATCGTGAGAACGCCGTTGCGCAACTCGGCCTCGACTCGATTCGAGTCGACTTCGACGGGCAGTCGCAGGCTGCGGTGGAAGGCCCCCACCGGTCGCTCGCGACGGTGGAAAACCATCCCCTGCTGCGTCTCGTCGGGACGGTTCACCTTAATAGTCAACTCGCCGCCGGTGACGGAGATGTCGATCTGGTCGTTCTTGACCCCCGGCAACTCCATCTCGACCATGATCGCGTCAGTGCGATCCCATACATTGACCGGGGGCTGATTGCGGAACATGTTCGGCATGAAACCGCCGTCGCCAACGGAGCCGAGAAACCCGGTGAACAGTCGATCCATCTCGTCTCGCAACTGATTCAAAGGGTTACGAGAGGTTTGATACCCGAACACCATGGCCAATCCTCCTTCTCTTGGAACAGTCGAACGAATGAACGCAAGGACCGTTTTGCAAAGACCGTGCCGCCGGAGCGACACTCGACATAACCCTTTTCCCTAATAGCAGTTACACCACGCCTTGCCCGCCCGACGAAATTCGCATTCTGCCAAAATGGCAGCGATTTAGTTGTCCGGCGGGGAGCCGATCTGCCCTCTTTGGGAATATTAGACCTTCAGAGAAGGGGTTGACCATCAGGGGGCGGCTGAAACCGGGCTTCCGTTTCCCGCTACAGCCTTCCCCGCTCGCCTGCCTTCGCGAGTTAACTCTTCTACTTATCCGGAGTTGCGGCAAATTGCGTTGAGTGCAAGGCGTTGCGGTTGTCGATAAATACCCCAATCGATATACTAGACAGCTTGATTTTTTTCCTGCGCGAAGCACTTTACCCCAGCCGATCATCCCACCGAAGTTCCCATGCGATTCTCGCTGATCGATCGGATCGTTGAGCTCGAACCGTGCGTGCGCATCACGGCGGTGAAGACGCTGACGATGGCCGAGGAATACTTGGCGGACCATTTCCCCCATTTTCCGGTAATGCCCGGCGTCTTGATGCTCGAGGCCTTGACGCAGGCCGGAGCGTGGCTGGTGCGCGTCAGCGAAAATTTCTCCCACAGCATCATCACCCTCAAACAGGCCAACAACGTCAAGTACGCCCAGTTCTTGGAGCCCGGCCAGACCCTGAGTGTGACCGCCGAGGTGCTGAAGTTTGAAGAGGGGGAAGTCAAGATCAAGGCCTACGGGACGGTCTCCGGGCGGATTATCCTGAATGCCCGGCTTTCGCTCTCGGCCTACAACTTGGCGGACCTGAATGCCCAGTATAAGTCGGCGGACGACCTGATGCTGGAGGACTATCGCAAGCAATTTGCCTTGCTGTACCAGCCCCCGGTGGAAATCTCCGCCTAACCATCGAAAACCGATCTAGATCCATGATGCGATTTGAAGGCAAGACAGCAATCGTCACCGGCGGCAGCCGTGGTATCGGCCGGGCTTGTGTCGCCCGACTCGCGGCGGAAGGCGCCCGCGTGGCGTTCATCTACCAGAGCAATCAGCAGGCCGCCGAAGCGCTGATTCAGGAACTGAAGTGCGCCGAAGGCCAACTCCGCGCGTTCCAGGCCGACGTCCGTGACTTGCAACGGGCCCACGAGATTGTCGACGGCCTGTTCGAAGAGTGGGGCCAGATCGACGTCTTGGTCAATTCCGCCGGCATCGTCAAGGACGGCCTGATGGGCGCCATGACCCAAGACCAGTGGCGGGACGTGATCGAGACGAACCTGGGCGGAACCTTCAACTACTGCCACGCCGTGACCCAGCCGATGATGATGGCCCGTCGCGGCAGCATCGTCAACCTCTCGAGCACGGCGGCCGAGTTCGCCGCCCGCGGACAAGCAAATTACGCCGCCAGCAAGGGCGGTATCAACGGGCTGACGCGGTCCTTGGCCAAGGAATTGGCCCCGCGCAACGTGCGGGTCAACGCCATTGCCCCGGGAATGATCGAAACCGATATGAGCCAAGTCGTCCGCGGCATCGCCGGCGATCAAATCAAAAAGATGATTCCGCTGAAACGGATCGGCCAAGCCGAGGAGATCGCTGCGGCAACGGCCTTCTTGGCCAGCGACGACGCCAGCTACCTGACCGGTCAGGTGCTGCGGGTCGACGGCGGCCTCAGTTTGGGCGGTTACTAAAGGAATTTTTTTAACACTGTTTGGAGGTTCTATTTCATGCCCACTAAGGAAGAAGTCTTCGAAAAAATCCAGGCCGCCTTGGTCGATGCCTTGGGCGTCGATGAGGAAGATGTGACCCCGGAAGCGACGCTGGTCGGAGACCTGGGTGCCGAGTCGATCGACTTCCTGGACATCGTGTTCCGCCTGGAAAAGGCGTTCAACATCAAGATCCCCCGCGGCGAATTGTTCCCCGAGGACATTTTGACCGACGCCAAGTACGTCCAAGACGGAAAGGTCACCGAGGAAGGTCTGTCCGAACTGCGGAAGCGGATGCCGTTTGCCAATCTCGACGATTTCGCCAAGAACCCGGTCGTCCAGGACTTCGGAAATTTGCTGACGGTCGCCGACATGTGCCGGTTCGTCGAGAGCAAAGTGGAAGTCACCGACTAGGTCGACTCGGGTTGCCGGTGGAGCGACGAAGAAGCCGAGGACGGATGCCATGCGATGGTACTGGATTGACCGTTTCGTGGAATTTGAGAGCGGGCGGTACGCCAAGGCCTTGAAAAATATTTCTTTGGCCGAGGACCACCTCCACGATCATTTTCCGTACTACCCGATGATCCCCAATTCGCTGGTGATCGAGGGGATGGCGCAAACCGGCGGCCTGTTGGTGTGCGAACACAACCAGTTCACCGAGAAGGTGGTGCTGGCCAAGGTGCCCAAGGCCGTGTTCCATTGCGCGGCGACCCCGGGTGATACCCTGATCTACACCACGACCGTAGAATACATCCGACCCGAAGGCGCGATGGTCACTGCCACAAGCCATAAGGGCGACGTGCTTCACGCCGAAGCGGAGATCGTCTTTGCGCACTTGAATGACTCACGGCTTGGCAGTCTGTTCGAGCCCGAAACGTTCCTACGAATGATGCGGCTGCTCGGTGCGTTCGACGTCGGTCACGCTGCCGACGGCAGCCGGCTGACCCCGCCCAAGCGACTGTTGCAAGCCGCTGAAGGAGCCATGGCATGAGACGACGCGTTGTGGTGACCGGCGTCGGTTGCATCACCCCGATGGGAACCGAGGTCGAGACCGTTTGGCAACGGTTGCTGAAGTCGGAATCGGGAGTCGGCTATACGACTCTGTTCGATGCCAGCAACTTCCCCACCAAGATCTCGGCGGAAGTTCGCAATTGGGACATCTCCGACGTCGGCGAGAATCCCGAGGATTGGAAGTACCAGGGTCGCCATACGCACTTTGCTGTGGGCGCGGCGAAGAAGGCCGTCAAGGATTCCGGCCTGGACCTGGAGCGGATCGACCCCACGCGCTTCGGCGTCTACACCGGTAGCGGAGAAGGCCAGCAGGACTTCCACCGCTTCACCCAGATGATGGTCGCCGGCCTCGACGGCGGCGATCAACTCGACTTGGCCAAGTTCATCCGTAAGGGCTTGGAGACGCTCCATCCAATCTCCGAATTGGAGCAAGAGCCGAACATGCCGGCCGGTCACCTGGGCAGCTTGTTCAATGCCCAAGGACCGAACGTCAACTGCTTGACGGCCTGCGCCGCCAGTAGCCAGGCGATCGGCGAGGCGGTCGAAATCATCCGCCGCGGCGAGGCCGACGTGATGCTCTCCGGCGGCACCCACACGATGATCCATCCGTTCGGCGTCACCGGCTTCAATCTGCTGACCGCCTTGAGCACCCGCAATGACGAACCGACGCGCGCCTCGCGCCCCTTCGATCGCGATCGCGATGGTTTTGTCCTCGGCGAAGGCTCGGGCATGGTGCTCCTGGAGTCGCTCGAACACGCCAAGGCCCGCGGCGCGCACATCCACGGCGAAATCATCGGCTACGGCTCGACGGCCGACGCCTTCCGCATCACCGATACGCATCCCGAAGGCCGCGGCGCAATTAGCTGCATGAAAATGGCTTTGGCCGACGCCGGCCTGGGTGTCAACGATGTCCACTACATCAACGCCCACGGCACAAGCACCTCGGTCAACGACAAGGTCGAGAGCCTGGCAATCAAGCAGACCTTCGGTGAGCAGGCCTACAAAATTCCCGTCTCCAGTACCAAGAGCATGATGGGCCACTTGATTGCCGCGGCCGGAGCTACGGAGTTGATCT
>CALGFD010000026.1 GCA_937881075.1 uncultured Planctomycetales bacterium | reverse complement strand
GTCAAGATCCTTCGCTCGCGCTCGGAATGACGCGCGGTTGGGCCGACGTGCCGTCTGGCCACTAAACGGCGGGACTCGCCACGCTCGATCCGCCCCTAATTTCCTTGACGATTTCTACAGCGCCGACCAATCAGCACACGGAGTGGCGAGGATTTCCGGCTTGGCGGCCTTTTGGAGGGCCATCACGGCGGCCGCGGCCCCGTCGACGGCGACTTGGTCCGTATGGGCCTCGATGGTTAAAGAGAACTGCCGTACCTGGCTCGGCGCGAGCACCGCCACGCGGCCCTTCTCCTTTTCGAACGACTTGCGATTGGGGTAATTCAGGCCGGGCTCAATCCCGGTTACGTAGCCATCGCAGGCCGCCTGCGGATTCTTCCAAAGGGTGAAGCAGGGCAACTGCTGCTTGTTGAACTTCAGGCTCACGCCTTGGTTGCCACTCGCCGAGCGAAGCAGAACCTGCGTGTCGCCACGGTCATTGGCCAGCAGATCGGCGAAGAAACACAGTTCGGCGGCCGAGCCGGGCGCGCCGTAGGTGTCCCAGTTGCCCATGTCGGCCACGGCCGCAGCATCTCGCGGGGCGAATTTACGAATCGGCAGCACCAACTTTGCACCCTCGCCGAGCAGCGGCATGCCGAAGTTGGTGTGGTACAACAGCTCGAGATCGGCCGGCCCGCCGCCGATGTTCTGGATCTCGTCGGTAATCGTCATGCTCGGCTGGCCGACGCGGGTGGTGATGGTCGTGGTCATGCGGAGCTTGTTGCCGAACAGTCGGGCCTCGTCCACGACGCCGACGACCGCGATTTCACCACTGTCGCCATCGATGGTGACGTCGACCTTGTGGGCCGGGCGGGTGCCGATCTTGCCGTGCAGGGGATAGAGGAGTTTTCCATCGGCCGAGAACTCTGGCGCGCCATTGCTTTCCAGTCCGCAACGGCAGAGCAGTTCATCAAAACCGTCGAGAAAGCCAATGCCGCTGCCTTCCCAGGTGTGGACGAAAGCCGGATGAACCGGCCCTTTGACCGGCGACGGCCAACCGAGTTGCAGGTCGTCGCAGCCGGCCCGCCAAATTCCCATGCCGCGGGTAGGAATGGCAACGAAGCGGAAACGGCCGTTGTCGACCTCAACGACGTCGACACCGTCCCGAAGTCCGCCGCGGAGACGACGTTTGGTGACGCGATAGCCGAGGGCCGAGCCGCCGACTTGCTCGGGGCCGATAGCGATTTGGTCCACATAGATGTCGGCGTCCACGTCGGTCAAGATCCAAGTCTTTTTCGGCATCGTCACATCCTCTGGGAATATATTCGGTGGCTGGGCTAGCAGTAGAACAAGCGGCTTTCAGTATCTGCCCTGCCAGGAGTTCGATCAAGAGGGGTAGCAGGTCGGGCGGCGGTGCCCGGGAGCCTTGTCTTCGGCTCGCGTTCGCCCCTTGCTTGGCTGAAGGCGCCGTGCTAGGTTAGCCGATGCTCGGAAGGTCTGCCTCGGCTGTGCGGTGTGGACTCCTGTCTTTCCCGCAGCAAATTGAATCGAATCCTTGTGGCAACCCAATACTGGCCAACCTCACAATATAAAAGGACGAAGCCATGCCATCGAAGATCGTCAAGCGAGATAACGTGGGCGCGATTCTCCATCGGGCCTTGGACGCTGGTTGCGGGCTGCTGCGATTGACACCAACCTGGGTCCCGCGAAACTTCCTGCATCCCGGCAAGCGAATCAAGCTGGCGCCGACGGATTGGTATGCGTTGGGCACACATCGCGGCGGCATCGATGAGCGATGGTTCGCCAGCACGACTGAAGCCGCCAACGAAGGCCGCGCGGCGGACGAAGGTCTCAGCTACTGTATGTTCGAAGGCGAGCGGTTTTTGCTGCGTGATGCCGTGACCGAGGCTGGTCCACGATTGGTTGGCCAGAAGATTTGGGACAAGTATCAGCGGTGGCCGGTCTACTCGAAATTCTTTGACAACATGGGCCCGATCCCGCATCACATGCACCAGCTGCCCGAGCATGCTGCGTTGACCGGCCAGCAAGGCAAACCCGAGTGCTACTACTTCCCGCCGCAATTGAACGCGGCCGAAAACCATTTTGACTACACGTTTTTCGGCCTTGAGCCCGGCACCACCAAGGAAGACGTCCGCCGCTGCCTGGAGAACTGGGACAAGGGCGACAACGGCATCCTCGACTTGTCGAAGGCCTACCGTTTGAAGGCCGGCACGGGCTGGATGACGCCGGCCGGCGTGCTGCACGCGCCCGGCTCGATGTGCACCTACGAGCCGCAGTGGGGCTCGGACGTGTTTGGCATGTACCAATCGCTGGTCGAGGGACGCGAGGTACCGTGGAGCCTGTTGGTCAAGGACGTGCCCGAGGACAAGCACCACGACCTTGACTTCATTGTCGACCAGCTCGACTGGGAGAAGAACGTCGATCCGTATTTCAAGGAACACAATTACGTCGAGCCGATCGTCGACGAGTCGCGATCCGGCCCAGGCTACACCGATCGCTGGATCGATTACGGCCGGTTCAGTGGCGAGCAACTCGTCTCGGCCAAGGAACTGACCGTCATGCCCGGCGCGAAGTGCACGCTGAAGGATCCGGGCGCGAGCGGCTGGATCACCGTGCAGGGCTGCGGGCGGATGGGCAATCTCGACATCCAGACACCGGTGATGATCCACTTTGGCGAAGAGCCCTGGGACGAAGTGTTCATCAGCCACGAAGCCGCCACCCGCGGCGTGGAGATCGTCAACACGGGGAGCGAGCCGTTGGTTGGCCTGCGTTACTTTGGCCCAGCCGTGCATGAGAACATGCCGGAGATTGGCGACCACCGGAAGCGCTAGTGGTTAGTGGTTCGTGGCTAGAAGTAGGGCGGACCGAGCGAAGCGAGATCCGCCGTGAGAAACGTTATCACACTGCTTGCTTCTGCCAGCCACGCAGCTTCTCCGCGCGGAACTCGCAGAAACGGTCGGCCTCGATCGCCTGACGGGCGTCGGCCAGCAGCCGCTGATAGTACGTCAGGTTGTGGATCGATAAGAGGATCGGCCCGAGCATTTCGTGGGCCATAAAGAGGTGGCGGATGTAACCGCGGCTACGCCGGCAGGCCGCACAGGGGCAATGTTCTTCCAACGGCCGCTGGTCGCGCTCGTATTTCAGGTTCCGCAATCGTAGCGGGCCCGCGTCGGTGAACGCCATCGCGTTGCGGCCGTTGCGGGTCGGCATCACGCAATCGAACAAGTCGATGCCGCGGGCGACCGCCTCCAAAAGATCCTCGGGGCGGCCGACGCCCATCAGGTACCGCGGCCGGTCGCCGGGCAGTTCAGGCACGGTAACGTCGAGGATGCGGAGCATTTCCGCCTGCTCTTCGCCGACGCTCAGGCCACCCACGGCATAGCCGGGGAAGTCCAGTTCACGCAGTTTTTGGGCGCATTCGACACGAAGATCGGCGTCGAGACCGCCCTGGACGATGGCGAACTGAGCCTGATCGGCGCGAGTTGCTGCCTGACGGCAGCGCTCGGCCCAGCGAATGCTTCGCTGCATCGCATCGCGGACCACGTCGTGTTCGTTCGGCAATCCAACCACATGATCCAGCACCATCGCCACGTCGCTGCCCAGCGCCTCTTGGATGGCGATGGCGCGCTCGGGCGAGAGCGACACCAGGCGACCATCGATGTGCGAACGAAAGACAGCCTGCTGCTCGCTGACCTCGATCAAATGGGCGAGGCTGTAGAGTTGGAAGCCGCCGCTATCGGTGAGAATCGGCCCTTTCCAGCCCATGAAGTCGTGCAATCCGCCAAAGCTGGCCACGACGTCTTCGCCGGGGCGGAGGGCAAGGTGATAGGTGTTGCCCAGGATCATCTGGGCGCCGGTCGACTCGAGTTGCTCAATTTCCAGACCTTTGACGCTGCCAACGGTGCCAACGGGCATGAAGGCCGGCATCTGAACGTCGCCGTGCGGTGTGGAGAAAACACCGCGTCGCGCGCGGCAATGCGCATCGCGATGCAGCAGGCGGAACGAGAAAGGCTGCGAAGGATGGGGAATGAAGGATGACGGATGACTCTCTTTCATCCTTCCTCCTTCCTACTTCATCCCTGGCTCGTACTACTCGCCGCGGAGTTTGAGGCCGATGGTCGTCAGCTTCTCGCGGACTTCGTTCAGGCTGGTGACGCCGAAGTTCTTGCACTCCAGCAGGTCGTCGCCTGTGCGGCGGACCAAGTCGCCGAGGGTGTTGATGGCCAGGCGGATCATGCACTTGCGAGCACGCACCGAGAGGTTCAGTTCGGAAATCGGGCGGCTGAGCATGGCCTGCTCGTCGGGCGAGAGGCTTTCCGGTTCGAAGGTTTCGACCGCCGGACGTTCCTGGGCGTACTGGCCAAGGCGGAGCCCCTTGGTGGCCAGCATCTCTTTAATTTCGATCAGGCTGGTTTCGCCGAAGTTCTTGCTGGCCAGTAGATCCTGCTCGGTGCAGCGGCAGAGGTCGCCGAGGGTCATGATGCCCATCTTCTGCAGGCAGTTGCGACTGCGGACGGACAACTCGAAGTCGGTGACCGGAATGTTAAGGACCTGGCCCATCCGATCGCGTTTCTTCTGGGCGTCCTCATCGTAGTACTGTTCGTGGGACGACTCGGTGTCCTTGAAGAACAACTGAGCCCGTTTGTGATCGGGGTAGACGTCGAGGACGCGGCGGTAACACTGGGCCGCCTTTTCGTATTGCTCGCGATCCTCGTAGAGCAGGCCGAGGTTCAACAGGGTGCCGACGTTGGGCGGGAAGTTGCCGACCGCCCGCTTGTACAATTCGATGGCGGTATCATCGTTGCCGTAGCGATCGTTTTCCATGGCCAGGCCGAACAACGCGCCGGCGTGGTTGCGATCGACTTCGACGGCTCGCTCGTAGAGCGCGACGACTTCCAAGGGATTGCCGCCGAGCGCGGCGACGGTGGCCGCCCGCTGGGCAAGATATTCGGCCGTTTGCTCGATGGCGCCGGAGAGGGAATCGAGCACCTGCAAGGCAGCGGTGGCATCGCCCGAGTAACGCAGCGATTCGGCTCGTCCGAGGGCACATTCTCCGGCGTTGTAGCCGGCTTTTTCAGCCGCCTTATAGCTTTCGATGGCGGCCTGATACTCCTCGCGGGCGAAGTGTGCTTTGGCCAAATAATAGTGGGCCATCGCGCCGCCGTCGCCCTGTTCGAGCGACTCGATCGCGCGGAAGTAGCGGCCCAGCAGGTACTGGCAAACGCCCAGGCGAACCCGACTGGCCGGGGTGTGATCGTCGCGATTCTGCAGTTCGTTGACGGCATCCCGGAGCACGGCGTACTGGGAGAAATCGTGCGAGATGGCTTCCTGCATCTGCTTGACTTCGCGGGGGCCGAAGGTGTCGTTCAAGAGGACGGCCTGCTTGAGATCAAAATCAATCGTCTGCACCATCGAAGGGCTGCTCCGGCGATGAAAATAGGTGACCTTGGGTCACCCGTGTTGGAAAAAAGAGCCAGCGAAGGGAGTCGAACCCTTAACCCCCGCATTACGAATGCGGTGCTCTGCCGATTGAAGCTACGCTGGCAAATCCTTGTGTGTCAACGAGTTAAGGCGGTTGAGCCACAGCGGAGTTTGTGCCAATAGGTTGGGTAAGCTTCGTATTTTAGCCCATAAAAACGCGGCTGCCAAGCCCATTGGCAAAGGCGGCATCTTTGGCACCCCGGGGTTGGTGTGCCGGTTATCCCGACTGTCCCGAACGGTGTGGCTCGTTTCTTATCTTGCGGGCTGGCCGACGTGCCGTCGGCCGTTAAACGGTGCCAGGGACCGGGCGGATGCTTGTTCGGCGCGTTACATCAGTTGGGCTCGCTAACGCTCGATCGCCCCTCCTACACTTGGCCCCCCCGTTAAAGGCACGGGCTAGGGCAGCCTTTTCGACCACCCTAGCCCGGTGTGCTTTCGGTTCTCTTTATGGTGGGGCTCGCTTGGAGCTCGACCCACCCTACGATGCTCAGGCCGACGTGCCGCCGGCCGCTGTACTTACTAGTCCTCCATGCCGTGCTTGGCTTCGCGCTTCGACTGCCAGACGGCCCAAATCAAGCCGACCACGCAGATGCCGACGACGATCCAGAACTGCTGGCTGGTCTGCCATTCGACGGTCTTCACGTGGACGCCAACCGTTTCGAGCTTAGCGGCGACCGCCTTGTCGAAGGGCAGGATCAGGCCGATGATCAGCAGGCTGACCATGTTCATCACCTTGATCAAGGGGTTGATGGCCGGACCAGCGGTGTCCTTCAGCGGATCGCCGACGGTATCGCCGGTGACGGCCGCCTTGTGCTTCTCGCTACCCTTGCCAGTGGCGTCGGTCTTCGGTTCGTCCTCGATCATCTTCTTGGCGTTGTCCCAGGCGCCACCGGCGTTGGCCATAAAGACCGCCAGCAACTGGCCCACGACGATCATGCCACCGAGGAAACCAGCCAAGGCAACCACGCCGAGCGAGTAGCCGACGATGACCGGCACCAACATGGCCAAGAGGCCTGGGCCGACCAATTCCTTCTGAGCTTCGCCGGTGCAAATGGCCACGACGCGCCCGTAGTCAGGCTTCTTCGTGCCGGCCCAAATTTCCTTGTCGCGGAACTGGATGCGGCATTCCTTGACGATCAGGAAGGCGGCCCGACCGACGGCCCGAATGGTCATCGAGCTGAACAAGAAGGGGACGGCCCCGCCGATCAGCATGCCGATGAACAGCGTCGGATCGGAAATGGTGAGCATCGAGGCGACCATACCATAGACGGTCGCACTGATTTGCTCGTTTTCGCCACCGCCGCCGGTGCCCACCGAGACGATGAAGCTGTTGAACAGCGAGACGGCCGCGATGACGGCCGAACCGATGGCGATACCCTTGGTGATCGCCTTGGTGGTGTTGCCCACCGCGTCGAGGTCGGCAAGGATCTGGCGGGCTTCCTTGTACTTGGCTTCGCCCATTTCTTTGCGGTCGTAGCCCATTTCGCCAATGCCGTTGGCGTTGTCGGCGACCGGGCCGAAGACGTCCATCGAGATCGTGTTGCCGGTGAGGGTCAACATGCCGATGCCGCACATGGCGACGCCATAGGCGACGAACGTGGCTGAGGTACCCGAGTAGATCATGACGCTGGCAAAGATTGCCGCGGCGATGATGATCACGGCTGCCACGGTGCTTTCATAACCGACGGCCAGCCCTTGGATGATGTTGGTCGCGTGGCCCGTTTCGCACGACTTGGCCAATCCCTTGACCGGTTTGTACTCGGTGCCGGTGTAGTATTCCGTGCACTTATTGAGGAACACGGCCAGGATAATGCCGATCAGGCAGGTCCAGGCCGGTCGCATGTCGAGGCCTGAAATGCCCAGGGTCGCCCACGTCGGCAAACCGGCGGTGACGTTCTCGGGCGTGGCACCCGGGAAGCCGGGCAAGGCCTGGGGATATGCTTGGATGTAGGGGATTGCCGCGCCGTCGTGCATGACGGTGGTATTGAAGTTCAGGTAGAAGAAGCCCAACAGGATGAAGCCGGCGATGCTCAAGAAGGAGCCGATGATGAAGCCGCGGTTGACGCTCTTCATGGCGCCGGCCACGCTACCCTTGTCGCCCGCTCGGACGCTGTAGGTGCTGATGATGCTGGCCACGACGCCGATGGCGCGAACCAGCAAGGGGAAGATCACGCCCTTGTGACCGAAGCTGGCGATGCCGAGGATCATGGCCGCGACAATTGTCACTTCATAGCTTTCGAAAATGTCGGCCGCCATACCGGCGCAGTCACCGACGTTGTCACCGACGTTGTCGGCGATGGTGGCCGCATTGCGGGGATCGTCTTCGGGAATGCCGGCTTCGACCTTGCCCACCAGGTCGGCGCCGACGTCAGCGGCTTTGGTGTAAATACCGCCGCCGACACGCATGAACAAGGCCAGCAGGGTGCCGCCGAAGCCGAAGCCCAACAGGGCCTCATAGGCTTGCTCGCCGAAGGTGAGGAAGATCAACGAGCCGCCCAACAGTCCTAGACCGTCGGTTAACATGCCGGTGATCGTGCCGGTACGGTAGCCGAGTTGCAGGGCCTGACCAAAGCTGGTCTTGGCCGCGGCAGCGACGCGGAGGTTACCGACGGTGGCCAGCCGCATGCCGACGAAACCGACCGTGGCCGAGAACAACGAACCGACAAAGAAGGCCAGGGATCGGCCCCACCAAAACGCTTCCTGATTGGGCAGCGACGCCTTGGCGCCGTAGTACAGCAGGACGGTGATCAGGAGGATGAGGACGAAAACGACGCGAAACTGGCGGTACAGGTAGGCATTGGCGCCTTCGCGGACCGCCTGGGCGATCTCCTGCATCTTCTTGGTGCCCTGCGGGGCCCGCATCACCTGGCCGACGAGCATCAGAGCGTAGGCCAAGCCGCCCAAAGCGATCACCACGTTGGCGATCAGGGCGATCTTCTCCCAGTTGTTAAACTTTTCGCCTCTGAGCGGTTCTCCCAGCAGAACTCCACCGACGAACCATCCGTTGGAGGAGTTGACGGCCGACGTGCCCGCCTCGGCGGCGGCACTGGGCTCTTGAACGGCATTGAAGCCAACTGCCGCCAAAAGGCCGACGCAGACGAACGCCAGCCAGGCAACATACAGGCGGTTTGTGATTCTGATACGACCTTTGCGGCCTGGCTTACCAGGCACGTTCCGTTGAAACATGGGGAACTCCTAGGGGGGGGAAACGGGCATGCTGTCTTTCGACAGGATTCGTAGAATAAAGCTCACCATCTTGGCAGACCCCGCCGATGGCTGTCAAGGGGAGGCGTTTTTCACGGTCGGTCGAGGTCCGGAAGTCGACGGCAAAAGATCCCGGGTAGATAGTACGCGCAATTATCGGCAAAATGCAGCCGTCCGCTGTATTTTTGCGTGGTTTTTTCAGCAGAATCCTGACCTGTGGTAGAATCAGTATCATCCGAGCATTGAGGTGGGCTTCAGGATTTGGCCGACGAACAAATAATTCCTCCCGTTCGCCCAGGGCCAGCTAACCTTGAGCAGTCGAATCTTAGCGGCTAGACGGTCGATATTCGGGGCAACGCTGGCGTGCCGACCCAGTTCCCGTTGGCCAATGCGGTCGGGTAGAGCATTTCGCAGCCACCGAGTCTTGTAGTACAAAAAGATCTTATGAGCATTGAACAGCCCGTCGACCCGCAGTTGATCGAACAAACCAAGCGGCAGATTCGCGCCCTGGTGGCCGAAATCGCCCAGCTCTCCAAGACCGAGGTCTCGCCCGACGAGTTCTACTCGCAGTTTCTTCCCCGGGTCATCTCGGCCTTGGCGGCCGTCGGCGGAGCCGTCTGGACGGTCAACCCGGAGGGGCGGCTGGCCCTGCAATACCAGGTCAATCTTCAGGAAACCCGCCTCCGCGAGAGCGAAGAGCACCAGGTGCAGCACGCGAAGTTGCTCTACAAGGTGCTCAAGAGCAACGAAGGCATCCTGGTCCCGCCGTACTCCGGCCCCGGCGACCTGACACGGACCGATGAGGATGTGCCGGCGGCCAACCCGACCGAGTTTCTTCTGGTGTTTGGCCTGTTGAAGACCGACCTGGAGACCGTCGGCCTCATCGAGATTTTCCAGCGTTCGGACGCCAATCCCGATACGCAGAAGGGCTACCTGCGGTTCCTCTCGCAGATGTGCGAGTTGGCGGCCGACTATTTGAAGAGCCACCAGCTTCGCCATTTCTCCGACCGCCAGACGCTCTGGACCCAATTGGAGGATTTCACTCGCAACGTCCACGTATCTCTCGACCCGCGGGCGACCTCGTACACGATCGCCAACGAAGGTCGGCGGCTGATCGAGTGCGACCGCGTGAGCGTGGCCATTCGCAAGGGACGGAAGTGCTACGTGGAAGCCGTCAGCGGGCAAGATTTGTTCGACAAACGATCGAATACGGTCCGGCTGCTGGGCAAGCTGGCTTCGGCCGTGGTCGCCAGCGGAGATGCGGTGTGGTACACCGGCGACACGCGCGACATGGCGCCGCAGGTGGAAGACGCGGTGCAGGAATATGTTGACGACGCCCATTCGAAGACGGTGGCCATCTTGCCCTTGCGGCGTCCGGCCGGGGAGGAAGAAGACGATCCCAGCAAGCGTAGCGAGTTGGAAGCGCCGATCGGCGCGCTGATCATCGAACAGATTGAAGACAGCCGCGTATCGCAGAGCTTGATTCAACGGGCGGAAGTCGTCTGCCAACACAGTTCGGCCGCGTTGGCCAACGCGCTGGAGCATCAGAATCTGTTCTTGATGCCGGTCTGGCGGACGCTGGGCAAGATGCGTTGGGTGGTCGAAGCCCGCACGCTCCCCAAAACACTGACCATCGCCGGCCTGGTGGTGGCGCTGATCGTATTTCTGGCGGTTTGGCCGGCGAAGTTCACGCTGGAATCAAAGGGATCGTTGGAGCCCACCAAGCGCCGCGACGTGTTCGCCGGGGTCGACGGGATTGTACAGGAGCTATTCGTTGCCCACGGCGATCTGGTGAAGAAGGACCAGCCGCTGGCGAAGTTGCGGAACACGGAAATAGAAGTCGCGCTGACCGACGTGTTGGGGCAACGCCTGGCGACCAAGGAGAAACTTGAGGCGGCCCGGCGGACGATAACCGACGAACGCAATCTGCGGATTGAAGAACGCAACCGGCTGATGGGCGAGGTGGCCGAGCTGAAGCAGAAGTTGGCGTCGTTGGATGCCCAATTGAGTCTGCAGAAGGCCAAACAGGCGGAATTGTTGGTCCGCAGCCCGATCGACGGGGAGGTCACTACCTGGGACCTTCGCAATCGCTTGATCAATCGCCCGGTGCAGCGGGGGCAGGTGCTGCTGCGAGTCGCCGATCCGGCTCAGCTCTGGCACCTGGAACTCCACATGCCGGAGCATCGAATGGGGCACATCATGCGAGCGCAGCAGAAGAGCAACCAGGAAATGCGGGCTCAATTGCAGCAGTTGTGGAGCGAAGAAGCCCAGCAGAAGCAGCCTGAAACGGCAAAGGAACAGATCGAGCAAAGCGTTCAAGCCAAAGTGGCCCAAGTGGCCGACGAGGACTTGCACCGCACGATCCTCGAAGTGTATCAACCGCGGTTGCGCGCCCAGTTGCAGCAACTTGCGGGAGAGGTGAGCGATCCGACGTTGCGAGCCAAGCTGACGGCGGCCATGAATGAGAAGACCTACGGCCAGACGATGGCGGCGTTGCTATTCCTGGAGCAAACGCTGCGGGAAGCGGAAACGCCGAAGCCTCAAGAGGCGGTCGTTGCTCCCGCTGGTTCGGAATCGGCCGACGCCGTGAAAGCAGAACAGCCGGCCGAAACGGTTGATGCCCAAAAACCAGCGCCAGTCGTCGACAACAACTTGTTGGCCAAGCTCGAGGCCATTACGCAAGAGCGGCTGCCGGACCATCGCCTGGAGGTTTCGTATATTCTGGCGACCGAGCCGAGCGTGACGCACTACGGGCGGATCTATGAAATCCATCGCAGCGCCGAAGTGCGCGGCGACGAAGGCAACACCGTGTTGATCAAGATCGAACTTGAAAAGTCGGAAATGCAGACATTGCGCGAGCAACAGAAGCTTCGCCCCGGCGCGACGGTGACGGCTAAAGTGGATTGTGGCCTGCAGCCGTTGGGCTATGTCTTTCTGCACGACTTGTTCGACTTCATCCAATCCCGAATCATTTTCAAATTCTTCTGATCGAGAGGGCTTCCGATGCGGATAACGATGCTGACGATTTGTAGCTGCCTGGCCTTGCTGGCGGCGCCATCCTTTTCCTACGGGCAACACACGGTGACCCTGCCGAACTGCTTGCTGTCGCTGGATGACGAGGCCTTGGTGCCGGCGCAGGAGGCGGGCGTGCTGGTGAAGATTCCGGTCAAGGAAGGGCAGCAAGTGCCCAAGGGGGAACTGCTAGCGCAGATCGACGACGTTTTGTCGCAGCGAGAATGTGAAGTCGCCCGCTTCAAGCTCAACGTGGCCGAGAAGCAGGCGACCGACGATATTGACGTGCGCTATGCCAAGGCGGCGCATGACGTCGCGGAAAGGAAGCTCATCAAGTACCTCGAAGCCAACCGGCGAACGCCGGGCACGGTCCCGGAGACGGAAGTCGACGTGCAGAAACTCGAGCGCGATAAGTTCCGGTTGTCGATCGAAAAGGCGCAACGAGACCTGGTGATCGCCGACCTGCAGCGGCAGGTAAGCGAGGCCGAGTTGAAGGCGGCCGAAGCGAAGCTGGAACGTCGCCGAATCGCCGCGCCGCTGGACGCGGTGGTGGTCGAACTGACCCGCCACGAAGGCGAATGGGTGCAGCCGGGCGATCCGGTGATGCGGCTGGTGCGCGTCGATCGCCTGCGCGTGGAGGGCTTCTTGAATGCCCGCGATTATCGGGCCTCGGAACTTCAAGGCCGGCCGGTAGCGGTCGATGTGGAACTGGCTCGTGGCCAACGTGAGACTTTCCAAGGCAGGATCGTCTACGTCAAACCGTTGGTCGAGGCCGGTGGCGAGTTCCTCGTGCGTGCCGAAGTGGAAAACCGCCGCGAGGACGGCGTGTGGGTGTTGTGCCCGGGCCTGAGTGCCAAGATGACGATCCAACTCCGGTAAGTCAGAATGATAAATGCCGAACGCAGAACGATTGAATTGCCGCTGCATCTGATTCAATTCGCCGTCTGCATTCCAAAATCCGCATTCGCTATTCGCCCGTCCCACGCATCCCGTCGCTCGCACTTGGCATGGTAAGTCTTCGCGATAGTCTGTTATCGAGTTCCGCCCGGAAATTGCCCATCCGTCGGCGGCCGGACCTGGTTTCCCGTCGGCAACACTATCTCGGCCGCAGCTATTGGGTGGTGAAGGATCCGGTGGGCTTGCAGTACTTCCGCTTTCAGGAAGAAGAGTACGCGATCCTGCAGATGCTCGACGGCTATACCAGTCTGGACGAGATCAAGGAGAAGTTTGAAGAGGATTTTCCGCCGCAGAAGATTACCCTCGAAGAGTTGCAGCAGTTTCTCGGCATGCTGCATCGCAGCGGCTTGGTCGTGGCAGACGTGGCCGGACAAGGCCGGCAACTGCACAAGCGCCGCGACGAGCGCAAGCGCAAGCAACTGCTGGCGGCGGCCACCAATATCCTCTGCATCCGCTTCAAGGGTTTTGATCCCGAGCGGGTTTTGAACTGGCTGAACCGGTACTTCGGCTGGGTCTTTTCGCAGACGATGATGATCCTCGCCGGGTTGTTCGCCTTGTCAGCGCTGTTGCTGGTCGCCGTGCAGTTCGACGTATTCCGTTCCAAGCTGCCCGAGTTCCACCAGTTCTTCAGCATCCACAACGGTTTTCTGCTGGCCGGGGTGCTGGGCGTGACCAAGATTTTGCACGAGTTCGGCCACGGCCTGTCGTGCAAGCGCTTTGGCGGCGAGTGCCACGAGATGGGCATCATGGTATTGGTGTTGACGCCCTGTCTCTACTGCAACGTCTCCGACTCCTGGATGTTGCCCAGCAAGTGGCAACGGGCGATGATCGGCGCGGCGGGCATGTACATCGAGCTGATTTTGGCTTCGTTTTGCACTTACCTGTGGTGGTTCTCGCAGCCGGGAATTTTCCACAACCTTTGCCTCAACGTGATGTTCGTATCCTCGTTGAGCACAATCGTGTTCAACGCCAACCCGTTGCTGCGTTACGACGGTTACTATATTTTGGCCGACCTCACCGAGATTCCCAATTTGCGACAAAAGGCCACGCAAATCCTCAGCCGCAAACTGGGCCAGTGGTGCCTAGGGCTGGAACCGCCGGAAGATCCCTTCCTGCCGCAGCGGAACCAGTTGTTCTTCGCCCTCTACTCGGTTGCCGCCGCCTTTTACCGTTGGGTGGTGGCCCTGTCGATCGCCTGGTTCCTGTACAAGCTGTTCCAGTCGTACCAGTTGGAAATCGTCGGGCAGGTGGTGGTCCTAATGTCGCTGTATGGTTTGCTGGTGATGCCGTTATGGCAGGTGGGCAAGTTCTTTTACGTGCCGGGGAGACTCGATCAAGTGAAAAAGGGTCATTTCTATACCAGTCTCAGCATTCTGGTGGTGCTGTTGGGTCTATTCTTCTTTCTGCCGCTGCCGCACAGCGTGATGTGCACCCTGGAGATGCAAGCCCGCGACGCCCATCCCGTCTACGTCGACGTGGCCGGCAACCTGATGAGCGTCGAGGTGCGGCCGGGACAACACGTCTCCGCCGGCCAACTGCTGGCGACGCTTAAGAACAACGAACTCGATTTGGAAGTCGCGAAACTCGAGGGCACCAAGAACGAATACGAGACCCGCCTGAGGAGTCTCCTGCAGCAAAGCTTCCGCGATCGCCGCGCGGTGGCCGAAAAACCGCAAGTTCAAGAAGCGCTTAATGCCATCGAAGATCAATTGAAGGAAAAAGCTCGCGATCACCAGCGGCTGCGACTGGTTGCTCCCGCCGACGGCACTGTGCTGCCGCCGACGGTGGTGATGAAACACGAGGACACGGAAGAACGGCTGCCGACCTGGGCGGGCACTCCCTTCGATGTGGAAAATCTCGGGGCGCACTTTGAGCAAGGGGTGCTGTTTTGCCAGATTGGCGACCCCAAGAAACTCGAAGCGGTAATGGTCGTCGACCAAGCCGACCGCAACCTGATCCGCAACGGGCAGCGCGTGGAAATCAAGCTCGAAGGACACGCCGCGCACACCATCGAGAGCAAAATCTCGGAAATCTCCGAGTCGGAATTGAAGGTCAGTCCGCGACGGTTGTCGACCCGCTACGGCGGTGAACTGCCGACGAAGACTGACCCGCAGACGGGCATCGAGAAGCCGCAAAGCACCACCTACCAGGCTAAGGCCCCGGTCGACGATGCCGAGGGGCATCTCCTGCTGGGTGTCCGTGGCCAGGCCAAGATCCATACCGATTGGATCCCCCTGGGCACGCGGCTGTGGCGGCTGATCACGCACACGTTCAACTTCAAGCTGTAGGCGGGGCTCGTTTCGACACGGGACGTAGCTGCCAGGCTCCCCGGTCCGTTGGGGAACAGGCTGCGGCTCGCGCCAATAATAACGACTCCCTCCCCTTCCCCCTCGTCCCGAAAGGGCAAAAGTCGAGCCTAGGGGAAGACGTGCCTGCGCCAAGACTCCACTGCACTCTCAAAGCACGAGCCATGGAAAAGTATGTAGAGCACACACAGCGCGGCCGTGATCACCAAGACGGAAGTGGCAGGCTCGGGCACAAAGGTCACTTCTCCTAAGGTATAGAGACGGGAAGTGTCCCAACGAGGATCGGCGACGATGTTGAACTCCCCGTAATGATTCACTCCCGTCCAGTCGAATAGCTGGAAGGTTTGGCCGGCCAAGGTTTCCGGATCAAGCCCAGCAGCGAAATTGATTTCCAAGCTCCCGGCCAACGAAACGGAGATCCCGCTGGCGAATGAAATCGTCGACTCCCAAAGGGGCCCGTCCACTACGAATACCAGCGACGCGGCCGGATCAACGTTCATCTCGCTGAGGATCGTAATAGGCACTGCCGGACTTCCAGCATAGTCGGCGGCGGCAGGGCTACCATGGTAATCGCGGACGTAGAGGCTTTCGCCCGCGCCAAGATTCAAGCCGCTGATGGTTCCATCCGGCAGAATTGTGTTGCGAGTGATGGCGTATGTCATCAAGTCGTAGTTTGTAGCGCCGCGCATATCAGCCGCGGTGAAATCGGTTCCGGTCCTGCTGCAACCCAGCAAGACGGCGCCGGTCAGATTTGCCCCGTGAAAGTTGGCCCCGTTTAGATTCGCGCTGCCGATCAGTCCCACGTAGAAGGCCGCGTTGGAAAGATTTTGCCCCTCGAAATTCCAGCCAGACAAGTCGAACGAAGCACCCGTCGAGTCGGCTCCAAAAACCACGCCGTGGAGGTCCTTGGCCTTGTAGCTCGCCGTGCTGTAGAGCATGGCAGCCGTCAGGTTGGACCTTAAAAAGGAGGCGCCGGCGACGTTGGCGTTCGTGAGGTTCGCCGAGGCCAGGGTGCTGGAGCCGAGCCATGCGCCGCTAAGATTCTGGTTGGCTAGGTTCCAGCCGATCAAAGAGACATTTTGCAGGCCAATGCCGTGCAAATCCCTGGTTTGGTAGCTGCGGGTGCTGTACAGTTGGCTGGCGCTGAAGGTGTCCGACAAACTTGCTTCGGCCACCACCGCCGAGGTGAAATTGGCGCCCGTTAGGGAGCCGGAAAAAGCGGCGCCGGTAAGATCTTGATGGCTGAAATCCCAACTCGCAACCGAGCCTTGGAAGCCTATGCCACGCAAGTCTTCCGCCTGATAACTGGCAGTGCTATACAGTTGATTTGCGGTAAGGCTTGTGCCAAACAGAACGCCGCGAACGGTTGCGCCGGAAAGGTTCGTGCCGCTCAGGGTCGTGTTGTATAGCTGTGCATCGGTGAGATTGGCATTACTGAGGTCGACGTTCGTTAAGTTGCATGAGCCGAGTCGGGCGCTCGTCAGGTTTTGCCCCGCCAGGTGCCAACCGGTCATATCAAACGACAGGTCGGGATTTTGCGGATCAAACCGAATGCCGTGCAAGTCGTGGGCGGCATAGCTGGCGGTGCTGTAAAGTTGGGCCGCGGTCATTCCTGTTCGTTCAAAACCGGCGTTCGCTACCGTCGCACCGGTGAAGTTAGCGCCGGCTAACGTTGCACCAAACAAACCGACTCCCGTGAGATTGGCGTTGGTAAAATCGGTGTTCGTCAAATTGCTAGACCCACAGGTAGCACCCGCGAGATTTGCGGCACTGAAATTAGCCCCAGTGAGGTTGCCTGAGAACTTGGCTTTCGTCAGATTCTGGCCGGCGAAATTCCAATTGGCGAGCGTTAGACTCTCGAATCCAACCCCGTGCAAATCGTGGGCGGCATAGCTGGCCGTGCTGTAGAGTTGGTCGGCTGTCAGGCCTGAACGCGAAAAGTTGGCCTCCGTCACCGTGGCTCCGCTCAGGTTTGCGCCAGTCACAGTAGCGCCGTTAAAATTGGCCGACGTAAGGTTGGCGTTGGATAGCAGCACGCCCGTGATTGCTCCAGTAAACTTCGCGCCGCTAAGATTCTGTCCGGATAGGTCGGCACCAGCAACGTTAGCGCCGAGGAGCGTTCCATGCAGGTCTTTGGCTTGATAGCTTGCCGTGCTGTAAAGCTGCCCCCTTGTGAGATTGGTGAGTTGCGCTCCGACGACGGTCGCATTCGCAAAGTTTGCGTTGGTTAACGTGTTGCTACCTGAGAACTTAACCCCGGTGAGATTGGCGCCTTGGAGGTCGGCGTCGGTGAGCGTGCATCCGTTGAACGTTGCGTTGCTCAGGTTGGCTCCAGCGAGAGTGACGCCACTGAAGCTGCTACCTAGGCGCGCGCCGGTAAGATTCTGGTTGGCCAGATTCCAGCCTGTTCCATTGTAGAGCCACATCCCGCGCAAATCTCGCGCCTGATAACTCGCCGTGCTATAGAGTTGGTCGGCCGTCAGGTTGTCAATACTGGCATTTGCAACCGTTGCACCGGTGAAGTCGGCGCCTGTGATAGTGTCTGTATTGAAGAACGCGCCGGTGAGGTTGCTGTTGCGAAAACTCGCATTGCTTAGGACGCAGGATCCAAAGACAATCCCCTGGAGGTCCGCTTGGCCCAACCAGGCCTTGGTCAAGTCACGACTCCAAATGCTGACACTGGGCCCGGCCGATACGCCGGCGCCCCCGGGGCAAAGCAGGGAGGATTGCCGAACTCCTTGCGTTGGGTCGATCGGGTCAACCCACTCCCACTGATAGATGTCGGCGACGGCTTGTGAGGAAACGCCGATGAAGACGACGAAGGCTGCAACGAAACGGCAGACTCGCATGGCGCTTACCCCCTTTTCAGAACGCAAGAACGGCGCTGTCTCAAAAGCCGGAAAAGACCGAAAAGAATTCCCCCGAACGCAAACCACTATAACACGGATCACGCAAACCACCCACCCACCCCGCGAGGGGGATTGGTCTTATTGAATCCTGGATTGTTAATGAACCTCTCCGCAGCCCAGCAAGGCCAGCAAACTCAGTTCGAGCAGGCCTGTTTGCAATCGAACAAGGATCAATGGCACGTCGGCGTCGTCAATCTCAGATCGCATTGATTGCCCTGGCGCAGCGTTGCCCCCCGGCAAAACCGCTCTTGCGGCCCTTGGGGCTTCTGGCTATTCTTCAGCCCCGCTTCGCCAGCTTTCCTTGTTGCGCAGGGTGGCCGGCGGGAGGCCCGCTCGCGGGTTTTGCCGTAAGCAGGGGAATGGATTCCCACTCGATACGAGGTGACCTGATGGACCGACGTCACTATCTCCGGCACGCCATTGCGTTGGCCACTGTTCTGGCAATTGCCATCCTGCCCGGCGCCGGCTGCCGCAGCCTACTGACGACCGCGATGTGGATTTTCAAAGGGACCGACGTCGATCCGGAGTTCAGCGAGTTGAAAGGCAAGAAAGTGGCCGTCGTCTGCCGGCCGCTCGTCTCGCTGCAATACCGCAACTCGAACGTGGGCCGCGATATTGCCCAGGTGATGACGCTGCTCCTGCAGGAAAAAGTGCCGAAGATCAAGACGATCGACCAGCGCAAGATCGGCAAGTGGACCGACGAGAACACGTGGGAAGAGTTCTCCGAAGTGGGCAAGGCGATGAAGGCGGACATGGTGGTCGGCGTCGACCTCAACGCGTTCGATCTTTACCAAGGACAGACCTTGTACCAGGGCCGGGCGAGTGCATCGGTGCGAGTCTACGATTGCCAGAACGGCAACAAGTTGGTCTTCGAAAAGGAATTGCCACCGACCGTCTTTCCACCCAACGTTGGCATTCCCACCTCCGAAAAATCAGAGTCGCAATTCCGCCGAGAGTTTGTCGCCATCTTGGCCGATCAGATCGCCCGGCACTTCTACAAGCACGACGCCTACGCTGACGTGGCCCAAGACGCCCGGGCGCTGCACTAGAGCCACGAACCTCGAACCCAGCGTCTCTTGGGCAACATTTTCCGGTGCTAGGGTCGGCGTGCCATCGGCGGCGAAACCGCCCTACGGCGAAAATTCGCTACCGCGGCAGCAGTCGAGCGAAGATTGACGCACGGCAGGCGACCACCTAGGATAAAAGATGTCGTTTTAAGCACTTTTCGGCCGTTGCCGCGTCACCGGCAGTTGGCAGTCGCTGTTCTCGCGGAGGACATTCATGCGGTCAAAGCGAATCGCGCCGGCATTTGAAACTCGGGCTTTCAGGTATGCCGTGGGAGCGAGCATTGCCGCGGTTCTTCTCGCTCTTGTCGCGGTCCCCACGCAACCGGCAGTGGGTAGTGAGCCGGAAAAGAAATCGCCGACGGCGGAAAAACAGCCGCCCCCAGCTTCGAAAGGCGAGCCCGAACGCGCAAAGGATAAGAACAGCGGCAAGGATAAGGATAAAGGCAAGGACGAGGTGAAGATTCCCAAGCCCGAGGATCTGACTGTTCAGACGGGCGACGGGTTATACTTGTTCTTGACCTATTATCCGGGCTTGCGTGGCAAGCAGACGATTCCGATTGTGTTGCTGCACGGCTGGAAACAAAGCCGCAACGACTACAAGGATCTCGCGCTCGGCTTGCAAGCATTGGGGTACGCCGTGATCGTGCCTGACCTTCGCGGGCACGGCGAAAGCACACGGATGAAGGGGGGCCGCCGCGATGACGTGCTGGACGCGGCCAAGATGCCGGCCACGCAATTCACGCTGATGGTTCGACAGGATATGAAGGCGATTAAGGACTTCGTTTGGGCGCGCAACAATGCGGGTGAGTTGAACATTGACAAGCTATGCGTGGTGGGTGCGGAGATGGGGGCGTCGGTTGCCTTGGGCTTTGCGGCGTACGATGCCGTGGGATACGACGTGGGGATGACCTTTTATGGCCCGCTAAAACTTGGTCGCTTCGTCAAGTCGTTGGTGTTGATATCGCCGAAGTGGAAGTTCACCGGGTTGCCGCTGACGGCCGCCATCTCGAATCCGGCCGTGCAGAAGGACATTTCGATGTTGATTCTGGTGGGAAAGCAAGATCCGCGGGCGATGGCCGAGGCAACACGTATTCACGGGATCTTCGCCCGCTCGCATCCCGAGCCTGAGGGCGATGACAAGATAGACAAACAGACACTCTTCCTGGGCCGCCTCGACACCAGTCTGCAAGGCACGAAGTTGCTTGATCCGAAATTCAATGTTCAAGGATTGATCGCCGATTTCGTCTATCGCCGGTTAACCAAGAGCGACGAATCGAAGGAATGGGTGTGGAAACAGCGGAAGTTTCCGCACCAGTAAGGGCGTCAGAGCCTTTGCTGTCAATCCACGCGAATACGAGGCGGTCGCCCGGGCATCGCTACTTGCCCTCGATGGGCGAAGCTTGGCCGAGTGCGGGGATGATTCGTTCGGCGGTCGTTGGCGTTAGATCGAAGATCGTGAAGCCCGTGGCGCCTGCCGCCCGACCGAGCACCATTTGCCCGAGAATCTGATCGGGGGCGAGATGGATGCCGGCGGCCGAAGCGCCGATCCCGGCATACAGCGGCACGCGCTGGCCGACGAGTTTGCGTTGTTTCTCGACAAGTCTGACGAATTCGCGGTTGTCGGCGGTGTAGTTCATCGGGCAAACGAAATCCAGGTAACCCGATCGCACCCACTGGGGCCAGTCTTGGGCGACCGAGTCGCGACAAGCCGGATAGGCGCCGAACACGGCGGCGGAGATCTTGATGCCGGGACGGGTGCGCCGCGCCGCGCGACTGATTTCAGCCACAAGTGACGTAATTTGTTGGCAGCGCCAAACGTTATATTCGCGGCTCCGCTTGCCGGTAAGACAATCCTTGGGCCAATCGACGACGGGCCGATTGCTTTGTTGCTCGAAAGCCTGCCGGCAACCGGGGCAATAGCAGGCATCGCCGCCCGGATAGCGCATGTAGTCGAGATGCAGACCGGAGACCGGGTAATTCTTGGCCACCTCGACCAGGCTCGACACCTCCAGCCGCCGGTTTTCAGGATGCGAGGGGCAGAGCCAATCGAGCGACTCGCCTTTGGCGCTCATTTGGGTCCGATTTTGGCGGCGCATCTTCTCGAGGAAGTCGCGCGGGGCCGTGGCCAGATTGAAGTGCACCTTCCAGACGTGCACCTGCAGGTCGACTTTTTTGGCCGCCCGACAGCATTGGGAAATTTGATCGCCATACCGCTCGAAGGTCGAACTGCGGGGTAACAGTTCGCTTGGGTAATGGGCTGCGCCGGCCCAAAGCATGTTGGGAAAGACCATGGTGAAACCGTGTTGGGCCAAGAGGCTGGCCGAGCGCTGCCAATCGCCGGGATAAGCGCCGAGCCCCGTGTGATTCCAGATTGCCAGCGGTTCTCCGTTGGGCATTCGCGCGACACGGAGATACGCATCGGTGAATGCGACACGGGCGTCCTCGGCCGAGGTGAAGGCTGTCGGGTAGTCCTTCCCTTCCAGGGCGCGGAGTGCAACGGCCCGCGATATCAGGCCGTCGGCGCGGAGTCTGTTAGCAGTCGAATCGCTCTTAGCTAGGAGGGCGAGCAGTTCGCTCACGGTGTTGCAGTGACCGATGTGGCCTGCCCGCTCGATGGCCGCGATCGCGATGGTTTTGCCAAAGATGGGATCGAGTTGGCACAGCGCCTTGGCCAGCAACCGGGGCGCTTGGTTCTCGTTCTCGAATCGCAGACGGAGGAGCGCCCCGCGGTCCGAAACCTGAACCTCGCGGTTCGCCGGAAGCGATACCGGGAGTCGCAAGGCCTGGGCAAGTGACGGCGGGAGAGCTGCTAGCGAAAGGACTTTGCCGCCCTCCGCGACGAACTGCTGTAGGTCGGACACAGCGTGCCCGTTCAGAGGAGTGGCCAGGACTGCAATTCGTCTTCTTTGCAGGTCGTTGGCCCAACTCTCCGATTCGACCCGATCGGCGGCGATCCCCAGTTGATTCAGAAGCTGTTCTGCTCGCCGGCAATAGTCCCGTTCTCGCTTGCGTTCCGTCGGATGGACTCCGGTGGGCGTGTCAGGCCACAGTAGGGCGACCTCGTTCCACGCCGCGGCGAGTTGTCGGAATTGTACCGACGTGTCGCGCGGCTCCTGACCCGTCGGGCGCCATACGCACAGTCGCACCTGTTCGATATGCTCCCAGCCACGCGGCTTGCCTTCCGCTTTGAACGAGTTTTTGGAGAAGACGAGGGTCTGTCGGCCCTTGGTCTTGAGAGATTGGCTGGCGGCGTACCAGCCCGATCCGCTGCGGAAGTACATGGTGAGCGGTCCGAGGGCTTCGGGGAGGTCGGCCGAGATTTCCAGGGAAAAAAAGCTGGCACAGCGAAGATCCCTTCGCTGGCGGTGATCGATCACGATGCGGGGCAGCTTGGACTGGCTGGCAAAGGGGACGGTCAGCAGAAAAGCGGGCGGTTGTTCAGCGCATGTTTGTAGTTCGACCGCCGGGGTCCCTTCGCCGGCCGTCCAAGCGGCCCTGGCTGCCGCCGTGTCGGGGTAACGAAATTCGTCAATTATCTCCTGGCCGGACAGGAGGCTCGCCAGGAGAAGGACTAGCTTGGCCACAATTGCTCCTCGCTGCTGATGATCGCTCGCAAGCTGATTATCCGACAGCGGAGGCCGATTCCAAAGACCGGCTTTGTACGGGCAGGGTGAAAATAGGAAGCTTAAGCCGCGCCGGATATATCGGCAATATGATCCAGGCAAAATCTTTCGGTTGTTCTGCCTGTGCCAGTCGTGCCGAGAAAAGCAAGGAGAAGCGGTAGCAGGGGGACAATCTATGCCTTTGAGGAGACGACCAGGACGTGCCACGGCGGGCCTCGTTCTCGCGCTCGTCACCCTTCTGACCGGCTGCACCAGCTTGTCGGAGTACGTGCAAAATGGTTTCAAGGTGGGACCAGACTACTGCCCCCCGAAAGCACCGGTGCCGTATCACTGGATTGATGCCAACGATGTCCGCACCGAGGCGAACCCCGAGTATCTTTGCCGCTGGTGGACGGTGTTCAATGATCCGCGGCTGAACCACTTGATCGATTGCGCTTACCGCCAGAACCTTTCCCTGAAGGAAGCCGGGCTTCGCGTCCTGCAGTCGCGGGCAGCCCTGGCGATCACGACCGGATACATCTTCCCACAGTCGCAAACGGCCAATGGCGGCTATACGCGTTCGGGCTTCGGAGACGTATTCAGCGATAACTGGCGGTTCGGGTTCAATCTGAGTTGGGAACTGGATTTCTGGGGCCGCTATCGCCGCGCGATCGCCGCTGCTCAGGCCAATCTCGATGTTTCGGTGGCCGATTACGACGGGGCGATCGTCACGATGCTCGGCGACGTGGCGTTCAACTACATCCTGATCCGCACCGATCAGGAACAGATTCGGCTGTTGCGGGAAAACGCCCGGCTGCAGCTCGAGATTATCGACAAAATCGAGCGCCGCCTGCGCGCCGGTTGGCGGCAGACGACGCCACTCGACTTGAACCAGGCCGTCAGCACCTTGAAACAGACCGAGGCCGCGATTCCCGGCCTGGAAATCGACCTGCGGCAGGCGGAAAACCGGTTGTGCATTTTGCTGGGCATGCCGGCGATCGATATTCAAAACTTGATTGGCACTGGCCCCATTCCAACAACGCCGCCGGAGGTCGTGTTGGGACTGCCGGCCGAACTTCTGCGGCGCCGGCCCGACGTCCGCCGTGCGGAACGGTTCGCCGCCTCGCAGGCCGAACAGATCGGCATCGCGGAGAGTTCTCTTTATCCGGCGTTTTCCATCAACGGAAACCTGGGCTATTCCGCCGCGGCGTTTGCCGACCTCTTCCGCAGCAGTTCCTTTAACGGCAGCGTTGGGCCCTCGTTCAACTGGAACATATTGAACTATGGCCGCTTGATTAACGGGGTTCGCTTGCAGGAAGCGGCATTCCAGGAGGCGGTGGTCGCCTATCAACGCACGGTGATCACGGCCGATCGCGAAGTCGAAGATGGGATCATCACTTTTTTGAAGGCGCAACAGCGGACCAAGTTGTTGGCGGAGAGCGTCGAGGCTGCCCAAAGAGCTCGGTCGATGGTGGTATTGCAGTACCAGACGGGATCGGTGGACTTCAACCGTTACGCCGTCATCGAGCAAAACCTTGTGGGCCAACAAAACGCTTTGGCGGGCGCCCAAGGGCAGATTGCCCAGGGCTTGGTTCAGATTTACCGCGCGCTCGGCGGCGGCTGGGAGATCAAGTACAGCGGACCGGACGCGACGTTGTTGCCGCCGGGGGCCGGGCCGGTGGGCGGACCTGAGTCGCCGCTGGCGCCGCAACCGCCGATGCCTCCATCGCCGGCAGAAGCGATTCCCGTTCCGCCAGCCGCGTCTCGCGAAGCGATCCAACCGCCAGCAGGTCAACCGATGGCGCCGGCAGACGTTCCACCGGCGCAAGTGCCGACGCCGGCCGTGCCGGAGCCGTCTCGCAGCTAATCTTTTCGACGGGCTCCCGCCTATTCCTGGCTGTTGACGGCCCTTCCGTGAGACCGGCGGAGCCGCTTACCCCGCTTTGAGCGGCACCACCGCGTCCATCGGTGCTTGGCCTCGCTCTGCGCGACAGCTCCTCTACATTGCGCAGGCCGAAGGGCATTTGACGAGGCCCAGTTTGCGACCTAGAGATGTTATAGAGGAAATTAGGTTTTTGCCGGCTGCGCGGGGCTCTTCGCGAAAGAGCCTCGGAGCAGACGCATGGTATGAAAGAGGTCCGTCGGTCGCTTTCCCTGCGACTGCGGAGGGAATAACAAATGAATCGCCAGAATCGGAAGCGCAAGCCAAATCGCCGCGGCGTGATTGCCGTCCTGGCCGCGATCCTGTTGATCGTGATGCTGGGGATGGTCGCCTTTTCGGTCGACTTGGGCTATATCGGCGTGGTGCGGACACAGTTGCAGGCTGCAGCAGACGCGGCCGCACTTGCTGCGGCAGGCAGCTCGAGCCAAGGCGCCGCCGGGATGGTGGCCGCCGCGCAGCAATTCGCCAGCGCGAACATGGCGGCAGGTCGGCCCATTCAGTTGAGCGCCAGCGACGTCCAGTTCGGCACCTGGGATGCGGCGACCCGCACCTTCAACACGACCAATCAGGTAGCCACGGCGGTGAAGGTGACCGTGCGTACCGACGACAACAACGGCGGCGCTACGGGACTATTCTTCGGCCGCTTGCTCGGCGTCAATTCCGTCGATCAGAGAGCCAGCGCTGTCGCCGCCTTCAATCCAAGAGACATCGCCTTCGTCGTCGACTTGTCGGGCTCGATGAATGACGACACCGAGCCGGACAGTACGTCCAGCATCAATAGCACGTACGCCGCCCAGGGATATCCGACCATCGGCAGCGAACTTCTGAACCAGGTGTACGCGGACTTCGGGTTTGGCGTCACCTATCCGAACGAGCCCTCGCAGTATATCGGCCAAGGGCTCAGTGGCGTTTCCAAAAAATCGAGTTTCAGCACGACCTTTTCGCAGCTGACCTCGACGAGCGGGCCGTTGTCGAAGTCGTCGATTCCTACCCAGTACCGGATCAAGAGCACGGACAGCACGTCGACCCGCAATACCAAGGCCTACTCCTGGCTGATGGACGTGCAGCTTGGCGACAACCTGCTGCCCGCGGCCAAGCCGGCGCCGAACAGCACCAACTCGGGCAGCTACGAGTATTGGCAAGACTATATCGACCGCTACTGGGACAAACTTGGCTATCGCTCGTACACCCAGTTCATGATGTACTACGGCGGGCGGACATCGAAGCCTGGCGGTTCACTGTATTCGTCCCTGTCGCAGTACAGTCCGGACTGCCCCTTCCACTCGGAGGCAACGGCCGGCGGGACGTTCAGTTTTCCGCCACGAGAAATGCCGACCCATGCGGCCCGTCGGGCGATCATTGCGGCCTTGAAAGTGATCAAGGACGTCAATCAGAACATTACCGACCCCAATCAGCGCGATTGGGTCTCGATCATCACCTTTGATGCCAAATCCAATGGGGCGGTGGTGCGGACACCGCTGACAAGCAACTACGATACGGCCATGCAAAGTTGCACGACCCTGCAAGCGGTGGCCGATGCGTTGGGCGCGAGCACCGCCACCGAGGTGGGCTTGATCGAGGCCGCCAACCACATCAAGCCGACCACGGAAGGAGGCTTCGGCCGACAGATGACCAACAAGATCGTGGTGTTGCTCACGGACGGCATGCCGAACCAGTATTCCAGCTCCAATTCGGCCATTGCCGCCTATCGAACGGCCAATCCTAGCAGCAATTTTTATGGCGGCAGCAGCAACTACTCCCAGGACGCCGCGCTGATGCAGACCTCGATGGCGCAGGGGAACAATTGGTACCTGTACCCGGTTGGCATCGGCTTGGGCTGTAACTACGATTTCATGGACCGCATGGCGCGGATGGGCGCGACGGCCAACAATAGCGGCGAAAGCGCCCGGGGGACGGGCAATCCGGCCCAGTACGAGGCGGTGCTGACGCAAATCTTCCAGAACATCATCACGAATCCGAAGCTACGCTTGGTGCAGTAGGATCGGCATGTTCTTCGAGGTCACGCCATGTCAGCCTCCAGCACCCGCGTATTGCTTCTCTATCCGCCCTCGCGCAGTCAGAATCACTATAGCTGTCCGATGGGCATGCTGATGCTCGGGGCGGTTCTGGAGAAGGCCGGTTACGAAGTGCGACTGGTCGACGCCAATGCCATGGCGAAGCGACTGACGGTCGAGCAGGTCGTCGATATTGCCCGGCAGTGGCAGCCCGATTTCATCGGCATCACGCTGGTGACTCCTCTCGTGCGCGAGGGTTACCGGCTGGCAAGCGCGCTGCGGCCGCTTGGCGCCAAACTGCTGGCGGGCGGCCCCCACGCAACCATCTTGCCCGAGGAGCCGCTGGAGCATGGATTTGATGCCGTGGTGGTGGGCGAGGGCGAGTTGACGATCGTGCCGGCGCTCGAGGCCTTAAGCGGCCGCCGTCCGAAAGAATCGGTGGCGGGGTTGGTCTATTGCGACGCGCAGAGCGAAGTGCATCGGAATCCTCCACCGCCTTTGATCGAGGATCTCGACTCGCTTCCCTTGCCCGCCCGGCACCTGGTAAATGCGGCGGACTTTGGCGACACGCCCGATCTGCACGCCCACATTTTCACGTCACGGGGCTGCCCGGGCCGATGCGCCTATTGCGCGGGCAGTCTGTTCGGCAAAAAGTTTCGCTTCCGATCGGCCGACGCCGTGGTGAACGAGATGATCGCTTTGCACCGTAATTACGGCACGCGGCATTTCTACTTCGTTGACGACGCGATGACGATGGACCGCCAGCGGATGCGGCACATTTGCCAGCGGCTGATCGAGGAAAAGCTGGGATTCACTTGGAACATGATGACGCGAATCGATGCGGTCAACGAAGAACTGCTCGATCTAGTATCGCGGGCAGGCTGTAAACAGATCGATTACGGCATCGAAAGCGGCAACCCGGCAACCCTGAAGCAGATTCACAAGCCGCACACGGTCGAGATGGTGCGACGGGTCGTGCCCATGACACAACGATATGGCATCCAGCCCGTCGGATTCTTCATTGTCGGTTTTCCTTGGGAAGACCCGACGGCCGTCGATGCAACCTTGGGGCTGATGAAGGAGTTGTCCCCCTACATTGTCTTTCAACCGGCGATCGCTTCGGTCTTAGTCCCGTTTCCCGGGACGGAGATATACGAACGGTTCGAGCAACAATACGGGCTCGACCAGTGGTGGTTGAGCGACCAGCGGAGCTACGACGCGCCGAGCTATGAGACGCATCCGCTGTACCAGGTGGTAATGAACCGGATGGGCGCCGTGTTGGATGCTGACTTCTTCCATTATTCGCCGGCGATGAAGGCAAAGGTTCACGAGTTCTTCCGGCTGATGTACGCCAGCAACTTCCGCCGCCGGGGGCTAGCGTTTCGAACGCTGGCGCTGATGGCCTTGGACGTATCGCGTCGCTTGCATCAGCTTTCGCCGCGGCTGGAACGTCTGGTGTTTCGAATTCCGCTGGCCGTTCGCCGACGATGGACGTCGAGACTACCGGCGTGACCGGTTGCAAAGCGCTGGCGTGCTGTAGGAGGCGACACGGCGCTACCGCTGATCTTCCTGACAACCGCATCGCCCCCTACTTGCGCCGCGCGTCGCTTGTCAAACCGACCGCTGGCTTTGCTGCGTTCCCTGCTGGGAGCCTTGGCTCTGCAACTGTTCGGCGAGCAGTTCGCGCATGCGATCGCAGGCCTGCTGGTCCTGCCGCTTCATGTCGCGCCAGAAATCCTGCAAGCGACGATTTCCGTCAGCGTTGGCGATGTACTGATCGTAGCGCCAGACGGCGTTGGTGCGATTGGTAAACACCTGGGCCAGGTCATGGATGCTGTCTTGGACCGGACAGGTTTCTCCGATGTGCTCCAGTTTCTTTTCGGCGGCAAGGGTCATCGCGATTCTCCTGAAAGTGGGAAGGTCTGGGCAAGCGGCGGCAGGCTCTTGGTCGGCATCGTCGATCATACGCATGGGCAGCGGGGCGCGACCATCGGCGGATGTCGGAGGCGATGTTAGGACATTGTTCGTCAACCATAGGGGGACCATTTTGCTTGGGGGCGATGCCCGTGACAGGAGAGGTTTCCGGGACTTGCCTTTTTGGTAGTGCGTGGTACGATGGGGTCAGTCCTCTACCGTGTTCGTGCTGCCGATGCAGTATTTTTGGTGAGCCGATAAGAATGCCCGTGGGGTGCCTGAATAAAAGGTCCTGGACGCGTGTATAGCCGCTGACCGGTTCGTCCGGCAACGGATCACACAACCCGGGGCCGAGGCCGCCCTCTTAGCAATGACGGGCTCTCAAAAGCGCATCGCCACGGCACTTAGGTGGAGGGCTTTTTTTGTTGGCCTTCTGCCGAACACTCAAAAGACTCTCTCTGCCCACGCACCAAGATGTCTTCGCTTGCCCCCGAACTTGCCAGCAAACGTGAGAAGCTCCTCGAACTGTTGCGGAGCTACGGTAGCTGTGCGGTGGCTTTTTCTGGCGGCCTGGATAGCACCGTGGTCGCCAAGGCGGCCCAACTGGCGCTCGGTGATCGGGCTGTCGCCGTGACCGGCGCGAGCGCGAGCATGGCCGTGGGCGAATTGGAGGAATGCCGACAGCTTGCGGTGTTGATCGGCATCCGCCACAAGGTGATTCCGACGGGCGAAATGTCCATTCCGGCCTATCAGGCCAATCAGGCCGACCGCTGTTATCACTGCAAGACGGAACTATTCACCCAAGTCGAGCAGATCGCGCAAAGACTCGATGTTGCCGTGATCGTCGACGGCAGCAATCAGGATGATCAAGGTGACTATCGCCCGGGGATGCGGGCGGTGCGTGAGCGAAAGGTGAAAAGTCCGCTGGCTGAGTGTGGATTAACAAAGGTGGAGATCCGCCAGTTGGCCGCCGATTGGCAGTTGCCGCTGTGGGACAAGCCGGCCACGCCGTGCCTGAGCAGTCGCATCGCCTATGGCGAGCAAGTGACGCCCGAACGATTGGCAATGGTGGATCAGGCGGAGCAGTTCTTGCGCGAGCGGGGATTTCGGCCGCTGCGGGTGCGCTACCACAAGGGGGATCTGGCCCGAATCGAAGTCCCTGCGGATCAACTTGCTCGCTTTGCCGACGAGACGTTCCGCCAGGAAGTTGTCGAGACGCTGAAGGCACTGGGATTCAAATACATCTCCCTTGACCTGCAAGGATTTCGCAGCGGCAGTATGAATGCAGTGCTGGTAGAGGGACTCGGGGCTAGAGACTAGCGGCTAGGAATTGGAGACCGAAGTTCATGGCAGGCAACAAAGGCAACCCCGGCAAGAGCCGGCCGACGGTGCGGGCCCCGGCCACCAAGTTCGCCCATCTGCAGAAGAAGATGCAGAAGCAGGTAAGGCGCGATCAGCCGCCGCGCGGGCGAAAGCCGTAGCTGAAAAGTGGTAAGTGGTCAGGGTAAAGGAAAGGTTGAAACACCCTTCCATTTGCATTCTTCAATATTCAATTTACCTTCTGCATCCTGCATTCATCATTCTGCATTCACCGCTTCTCGGTCCCCGTTCTCATGTACACAAGCCTCCGCCAATGTGTCGACGACCTGGAAGCGACCGGGCAACTGCTGCGCGTCGACGTGCCCGTCGCTCCCTGCCTGGAGATTGCCGAAATTCAGCGGCGGGCATTTCGGGCCAAAGCGCCGGCGCTGCTTTTTACGAACGTCGTCGGCTGTCGCTTTCCGATGCTGTCGAATCTGTTCGGCACGATGGAGCGAACGCGTTATCTCTTTCGCGACTCGCTGGAGCGACTGAAACGGCTGGTGGCCTTGCAAGTCGATCCGGCCGACATCATGCGGCGGCCGCGGCTGTATCTCAAAACGCCCTGGTCGGCCCTGTTGACGCGGCCGAAAAAAGTCCGCGGCGGGCCGGTGCTGGACTGCCAAACGACCATCGATCAACTGCCGCAGTTGAAATCATGGCCCGACGACGGCGGGGCATACATTACCTTGCCACAAGTCTACACCGAGCATCCTGACATGCCCGGTTTGATGCAGAGCAACCTGGGCATGTACCGGGTCCAACTGTCTGGCGGGCAGTATGAGCCAAACCGCGAGGTCGGACTGCACTATCAGTTGCACCGCGGCATTGCCGTGCACCACGCGGCGGCCCTGCGGCAGGGCGAGAAACTGCGGGTAAATGTGTTCGTCGGCGGACCGCCTGCCATGACGTTGGCCGCCGTGATGCCATTGCCCGAGGGCATGACCGAACTGGCGTTCGCCGGCGTGTTGGGGCGACGCCGGGTGCCGATGATCTGCCGCAAGGGAGAGTTGCCGATCTATGCCGAGGCCGATTTCTGTCTGACCGGCCACATCGATCCCAGTCGCTTGAAGCCGGAAGGACCGTTTGGCGATCACTTGGGCTATTACAGCCTGGCGCACGACTTCCCGGTGATGCGCGTTGAGCACGTCTATCACCGGCAGGGCGCGATCTGGCCGTTTACGGTCGTCGGACGACCGCCGCAGGAAGACACGGTGCTTGGGGCGTTGATTCACGAGTTGGCGGGGCCGGTGATTCCCAAGCAAATCCCCGGCGTGCATGCGGTGCATGCGGTCGATGCCGCCGGCGTGCACCCCCTACTGCTGGCCCTGGGTAGCGATCGCTACGCGCCTTACGACGTCGATCGCCGCCCGCGGGAACTGCTCACGCAAGCCAACGCCATCCTCGGCCACGGGCAATTGTCATTAGCCAAGTATCTTTGGATCGCCGCGGCCGAAGACGATCCGCAATTGAGTGTCTACGACAGTGCGGAGTTCTTCCGGCACATGCTCGAACGAGTGGATTGGCGACGGGACATCCATTTCCAAACCTGTACCACCATCGACACGCTCGATTACAGCAGTGGGCAATTGAACGAGGGCTCAAAGGCTGTGATCGCTGCGGCCGGGCCTGCGCGGCGAACGCTGCCGGCGACTTGCGATGCGAGTTTGACGCTGCCTGAGCAGCTTGGCTTCCGGCGGCCAGACGTAGCGATGCCGGGTGTGCTGGTGGTGGAAGGGCCAAGCTATCGCCCGGATGCGAGAGGCAAGGATTCGGCCCTCGGCCAGTTCTGCCGCAGCTTCGACAGCCGCGCAACGATCAACGAGTTCCCCCTGGTGGTCGTGGTGGACGACAGCGAGTTTACCGCCCGATCGCTGGAGAACTTTCTGTGGACCACATTTACGCGGAGCAATCCGGCCACCGACATCGATGGGATCGAGGCCGGTGTTGTTGACAAGCATTGGGGCTGCGGCGGTTCGTTGGTGATCGACGCCCGATCAAAGCCGCACCACGCCCCGCCGTTGATCGAAGATGCGGAGATTATGCGGCGGGTAGATGGCTTGGCGGCACGCGGCGGTCCGCTGCACGGGATCATCGAATAGAAGGAACGGCTTTCGTCCACGAAGGACACGAAGAGCACGAAAGTCAAAAAACTCTCACGAAGGCGCTGAGGCGCAAAGAGAGAGGACCGCTGTCGCTGCGGGGCTTTGTGACTCGCCGAGAGGCTACTTTCCTTCGTGGCCTTGGTGTTCTTCGTGGATCAAGCTTTGCGGTGGGGCTCGCGAGCGCTCGACCCACCCTACCGTTTCCGCTTCGTGTTTTTCGTGGATCACTTTTTGCCTGGGATGCGGACAACGATGTCGTCGAACGTGTCGCCTTCCTTGCGGTCCTCACCGCCACGGCCGCCGTCGTCTTTCTCATTAGGCCCAAAGCTGTAGAGCAGGTAGCCGCCGTCCTGGCGTTGGTAGTGCAGGTCGGCATCGTCGTTGAACATATCCTTGGGCACTTCTTTGATGTACTTCGGCGCCAACTCGGCCAGCTTTTCGGGATACGCTCCATGGTCGGCCCGGTACGCGGCCAAGGAAAAGGCGAGTTTGGTCAGTTCGGAAGTCATCGTCCAGCGGTCTTGAGCCTCGTTTGCGGCCGAGGCCGATGGCAGCAGCAGCGACGCCATGATCAATCCAACCGCCCGCGAACCCGCCTCCCGTCGTCGGAAGAAGGCGTTCCAGAGCATTTGCGGCCATCTCCTTGCCGCACGCAGTTCTTCCGCAATGTCCGCATCAATTTTTTGTATCGCGGCCACGCGATCTGCGCGGCGGTGCTTGTCCGATGCCTCGACATTGCGTTCGC
>CALGFD010000025.1 GCA_937881075.1 uncultured Planctomycetales bacterium | reverse complement strand
AATCGACTGGAGCGACGTTCAACTTAATTCCAATCTTGCGACAGTTACAATTCCACATGACGAAGCCGGGATTAGCCGAATAGTAATTGTGCCGAATCAGGGTCTGATGACATGGAATTGCCAGGACGACGACGGCATTCAAAGCAGCAGTCTCACGATCGACGGGGCGTCCGTGACAAGGATGTTCGGCCCGTATGCAGCTGACAAGGGAGTCAACTATGCCGCTCTCTTTGGCAGCCTGCCGGACGGACAGCACAATTACGTCATCACTGCGACAGACAAGCTGGGCAACCCGTTAACGCCAGCAAATGGCACTTTCCAGGTAATAAGGAGCGGGCCGGCCATTTCTCAGATTGTTGTAGTTACGGCCAATGGGCTGATGACTTGGAACGTCAACGATCCCGATGGTATTGCATCCACGAGCCTCAAAGTCGATGGCGCGCCTGCCCTTCGCCTATATGGGCCGTACGAGGCAGCGTCCGGTCAGAACTATGCCGGCACCTTCGGAACTCTTGCGCCAGGGGACCACAGCTACGTTATCACGGCGACAGACCGGCTTGGCAACTCGTCGCAATACAACGGGACAGTCAAGGTAGATTCGAGCCGACCGGTGATTTCTAGCGTGGTTGTAGTGCCTGGGAAGAAGCTAATGACTTGGAACCTTCAGGCCCAAAACGGAATAGCGTACACCAGCGTAATGGTTGACGGCATTTCGGCTACGAGGATTTACGGGCCTTATGCCGCCGCGTCCGGTGTCAACTACGCAGGGACATTTTCTACTCCCTGGACTGATGGTAACCATAACTACACCGTTACAGGCGCCGATAAACTTGGAAAAGTGTCGCAGTACAGCGGAACGTTCACCGTGGCTTCGGCTGGCCCGGCGGTATCTCATGTCGTGGTCGTTCCTGGCCAGAAATTGATTACGTGGAACGTCCAAGATCCGAACGGCATTCGCACCACCGGTGTGAGCATTGACGGTGTAATCGCATCAAGGATCTACGGGCCCTACTCGGCAGCATCCGGATGGAATTACGCGGCTACGTTCAATAGCTTGCCTACCGGAACTCACAACTATGTGATAACTGCAACCAACACATTGAACTCAACTTCCCGATACCCCGGGACTTTCATCTCGACTGCAGCCTTAATGGCAAGTGAGTTGAAGATTTCAAATGAGGCGAAAACGTTAACGGACGTAGAACTTACTCCAATTATCGCAGAGTCGGAACGACGGCTTATCACCTCGCTTGGCCCACAGGCCTCGGCGGCCTTGAACGGTCTTTCCATCAAAATCGCTGATCTTTCAAACGGAATGCTCGGTGAAACGGCAGCAATGACAATACGCATCGACCGCGACGCCGCCGGACGCGGGTGGTTCGTCGACCCGACGCCTGAGGACGACGCAGAGTTTACCCAAGTGGCCCGATCAGGATCACTTGTGGCCAGCAGAGGCAGCGAAGCTGGCGACCGCGTCGATTTGCTAACGACGGTTATGCACGAAATGGGCCACGTTCTGGGCTATGACGATACAGAAACTCTGGACCTGATGTGCCGGGATCTGCCCCTTGGCACCCGTCGATCGCCGAAGGCGTAGAAATCGATTTGTCGGTAAGCGTCCGCCTCTGAAAGAGCGGGCCGTATCACAGTTTCTGGACGTAACGTGATCATGCTTAGTTGGGGCGTGCATATTTGCATATTTTGTAAACGTCGGTCTAAAACCGCGCCACGGATTTAGACCGACGTTCACAGTGAAAATTACCTATCAACACAATGCGGGAGCATAAAGATGAAAACAGTAACTCTTCTCTTCGCCACGTTGGTCGCACTGGCAATGTTGAGTGTCACGACCGAAGCGGCCCAACAGTACTATGTCACGGACCTGGGAGCGTTCGGGGGAGCATCACATGGGGATGGCAGTGGAGCCGGAGCCATCAACAGTAATGGGCAAGTTGTCGGCTGGTCCAGCATTGACGCTGGGCTTTGGGACTGGGCTTCACGCCCGTTCCTATATGACAACGGGGTAATGGCAAATTTGGGCACACTTGGTGGAAATGACGGCAAGGCTCTGGATGTCAGCGATAACGGCCTCGTGGCAGGATATGGCTCCGACACCGGCCATGGGTTACCGCGAGCTTTCTTTTTCAACGGCGCTTCGCTGGTCAACCTGCACGCGCTTCTGCCAAATCCCTCCGACTACAGTTATGCCGCGGGGATCAACAACGATGGGCATGTTGTGGGTTACTATGCAGTGGGCAGTGGGTTTGCTGCTTTCCTCTACAACGGCTCGACAGTGACTGAGCTAGGTACATTCGGTGGTGCATACAGTTGGGCCCATGCAATCAACAACAACGGGCAAATCGTGGGCGGTGCCGACCTTCCCGGCGATGCTGCCGCCCACGCATTCGTCTACAGCGGTTCTACAATGACTGACTTGGGGACCCTCGGCGGAACCGCGAGTATAGCCACTGCTATTAGCGATAATGGTCGGATTGCAGGAGCATCGATTATCACTGGCAACACCGCTACTCATGCATTTCTCTCGAATGATTCCTCAATGACTGACCTTGGCACACTTGGTGGAACAACTAGTTGGGCATGTGGGGTTAACGCAAGCGGACAGGTCGTGGGTTTCTCTACGATGATTAGTGGAGATGACTACACCGCATATCCCTTCCTGTATGACGGTTCGACAATGACCGCCTTGAATCAGCTACTCCATCCAACGTCTGGGTGGACTCTACCATGGACAGATTCAAACATCTTCACCTATGGACGTCAGGTAGACATCAATGATAGCGGCCAAATTGCGGTCGACGGGATAGATTCTGTTGGCAGAGAACACGCATTACGACTGACTCCGATTACCAACGTTCCCGAATCGTCAGCCATGATTATCCAAGTGACAAATGACCTTGACTCTTCGTCCTCCACCGGCTTTTCTGCCGTCGTGGATGCAAGGCATTCTGGAACCTCGTTGGGCTATGACTCTGGAATCGACCATGATCTCGACACTTCAATAAGTCCAACAGACATCACCACGGTAGTCTATTCAGAAATCGCCGGGCATCGCGTGGACTACAATAACGCACCAGAGGTGGGGGGCTATTATCGCTTCTGCTTGGCGTGTGAAAATCCGACGGGAACAGACCTTGTCGATGTACCGGATTCACTTACGTTGAGTGATCTGTTTGCCGACCCTTCTAACCAGTCTCTGGATTACGAATACGTGTTATCCGTCGATACTGATATGGATGGGAATTACGACTACGTAAAGCACGGTCTGCTCAGCGAAGTGTGGGCCAGCCCCGACAAGTCGTTTGGCAACTGGACTCAAAATATCCCAGCGGGAGTGACGTTGGCCAACAATTACTACGGAGAGTTGATGCTGCTGGCGGTCGCCGTGCCCGAACCTTCGACCCTATCGCTCCTGCTCGCAGCCATTGTTGCCGCCGGTCTGTCCGGCACGAGATGTGGTCTCCGAAGATATCTGGTAACATCAATGCGTTACTAACCGCTTCACTGCGGCGCGCTGACCTGCCCCCGCGGACACGGAACGCACCCTCCAATCGACTGCAACCGCTCGTGATCCGTCAGCTCCGTAGTGCGTAAGGAGCGCGTGTCATTTGCACTTAATGCTGGTCGCCACCCCGCTTCGGTCCGACACGCCGGGGGGATTGCTGCGTGATCGGCCAACGCGGATCGGTGGCGCATCCCGAGGAGCACCGTGGATCGCCATGCGGCACCTGCCTTTTCCGCGGCGCTATTGTCCCAGCACAAAGCGGGGTTTTCGGGCATTCGACAGTCACCAATGCTCTGGACTGACCCACGGTTGGCGGCAGCTCGTGATATTGTAGAACGTCGCGAATGCAACGGGCGACGGTTTTTTGGCTCGGAGGGCTTCGGGGGTAGATGCGGTTGAGGCCGGTCGCATCGTGTCTGAGCACTGATGATATCTATGATTCCTGACTGGGAAACCAACCGCGTGTATTTTTCAGACCTTCTTCCAGTGCGACATCCGAAGGTCTGGCAGCAATTGAAGGAAATTCTGGCCAGGCACTGGAAATCGGCGAGTAAAATGGGCCGATAACGTCTACCTTTGTGCGCACATTGAAGGGCAGCCCTTGGACTGGTAAGTGTGATTTGTTGAAGCAACACAACTACCAGCACGAAGGGACTGCCCATGGCAAGTTTAGACGAAGTTAGTGGCGGCGGGAAGTGCGGCGAGTTCGCCGAAGTCATCAAGATTGACGAGGCGAAGGTGCAGCAGCACGTCACCGAGGTGGTGCGGAGCTCGGTCGAAGAGACCCTCAACGGTCTGCTGGAGGCCGAAGCCGACGAGTTGTGCGGGGCGAAACGGTACGAGCGGAGCGTCGAGCGGCTCGACACCCGAGCGGGCCATTACCAGCGGAAATTCTTGACGAAGGCCGGTGAGGTGACCCTGTGTAAACGTTCACCAAGAAGTGACCCAGTAGCGATCAGGAGGAATTGCCCCCGTTCCCGGACGGGCGATCGGCATTGATGCTCGTCGCCGCCCGACTGCGTCACGTTGCGAGTACACGTTGGGGCACGAAGCGCTACCTTGACCCGCAACGGCTCTGGGAACAGGAGCAAGTCGAAACAACTGCGTTGCCGGAAGGGTTCGCGGCAGCTACAGGAGTCGCGTAGAGTCTAACGCTGCTCCCCTCGGGGTGTAAACGTCGGTCCAAAACTGTGGCGCGGAGCGGTGGCCTGCGTACCGGTCGAAAAACGTGGCGCTCTGAACACACTCGCGGCAGGGTGAGCAAGGCTTGTGGCGGAACAACCGTCACGAGCCGAACCCCGCCGCGAGGTAGTCGAGAGTGTACACGGACATGGAACTATGGAGCGAAGTGCGTCGCCGGGTGCTGACCGGCGAGTTGTCGAAACGCCAGGCGTGCAAGAAGTACGAACTGCATTGGGACACGCTCAAGAAGATTCTTGGGCATACGGAGCCGCCCGGCTATCGAAAGCAAGGGCCGCGAGAAAAGCCGATCCTCGGCCCATTTATCCCGTTGATCGAGGAGATTCTCGAAGCCGACAAGCGGGCCCCGAAGAAGCAGCGGCACACAGCCAAGCGGGTCTTCGAGCGACTGCGGGAGCAGGGCTATCGCGGCGGTCTGACGGTGGTGGCCGTAGAGGTGCGGCGGATCAAGCGGCGGTCGGCCGAAGTCTTCATGCCCCTAAAACATCCGCCGGGCGAGGCCCAGGTCGATTTCGGCGAGGCGACGGTCGTCTACCGTGGGCAGGAGCGGAAGATCGCCTTCTTCGTGATGACCTTGCCGTTCAGTGACGCCCTTTTCTGCCAGGCGTTTCCCCGCGAGTGCACCGAGTCGTTCCAAGAAGGCCACCGCCGGGCGTTCGAGTTCTTTGGCGGCGTCCCACGACGCATCAGCTACGACAACAGCAAGATCGCCGTGTCGAAGGTGATTCGGAAGCGGGGCGGCGTGTTTACCAGCGAGTTCCTGCGGTTGGAGAGTCATTATCTCTACGAGCATCACTTCTGCCTGGTCCGCCGACCGAACGAGAAGGGGCACACCGAAACGCTCGGTGGTTATGCGCGGCGGAACTACACGGTGCCTGTTCCGGCGTTCGACGACTTCGAGGTTTTTAATGAGCAGTTGGCGGAGGCCTGTCGACAGGATCTGCAGCGGAAGCTGCGGGGAACGGCCGGCACCAAGGTCGAACTCTTGGACGAAGACCGGCTGGCGATGCTGCCGCTGCCGCAGGATCCGTTTGAAGCGAGACGAATCGAGCCCTGTCAGGCCAATTCGCTGTCGTTGGTTCGCTTCGACTGCAACGACTACTCGGTGCCAACCGAGTACGCCCATCAGGCGGTGCTGGCGATCGGCGGTATCGAGCGGGTGCGGTTTGTGGTGCGGGACAGCGTCGTGGCCGAGCATCTGCGGGACTGGGGTAAGGAGAACGTCCACTACGACCCGGTGCATTACCTGGCCTTGTTGGAACGGAAGCCCGGGGCATTGGACTTTGGAAAACCGTTCGACGATTGGGACCTGCCCGAGTGTTTTGGCGTGTTGCGGCGGCGACTGGAGGGCGAACTTGGCCCGGCTGGCCGCCGGGAGTTCATCAAGGTGCTACGGCTCCGAGAACGGTGCGAATGGAAGGAACTGGGCCGGGCCGTGGATCGGGCGCTGCAAATCGGGGCGTTGACCGTCGAAGCCATTCGGCTGCTATTACAAGACGGCCGAGAAGAGCCGGTGAAGTACTTTCGGCTGGACGGCCGGCCGCATCTGCAGGGCCATGACGTCCCGCCGCCGAACCTGGCCCTCTATAGCGCGCTGCGACAGGAGGACGGGAGGGTTTGGGATTACTGTGGATAGAATCTGCCGGAGCAGCTTTTCCACTTCTTTCGCACCGGGCAACGGAACGTAAAACACTGGGCGCGGTTGCCGAAGGGCACCCGTCGGCAAAACTACAGGTCACAGGGCTTCCTCTGTTCTCACGGCCGCGTCCGCTAGCGCTTTAGTCGCCCGGTTGCTCCTGCTCGAACTACTCCTCGCTTGAGGGAGATTCCATTGACGTGAATGGTAACTTCGGCCCGCGGTTGTTGCGGAGGAACCGGTACTTCTCTGACACGCGAAGACCCGGGCCACGGGGTATCGCCCTCGAATAGCGATTCGGCGTGATGCGGCTGGATCGCTGCAGAATTCGCAAGATCTCTGCGGTCTCCTTGACCGGTCCGCGGAGCATCTGGACAGGATACAAAGCCGTCCGACCCAGTGCCCCGGCAAGCTGGGCCACCCGACGAGCCGTCCGTTCGATAGCAATCCCCTGGTCCTCCTCGCGAGTCTCACGCGGCGTAGGGTGACTCCAGGACACGAGTGCTAAGATTCTGTGCCGCAACAAGTAACAGGCGGCGGAACGCTTCCGGAAGTCGGGGGCTTCGATCGAAAAAAGCGAGTACACCCCCGTGCAGCGACTACATAGCTTCCAGCGTATCCGCCTTGTCGGATTCAACACCCCGACGGCCAAGCAAAGGAGACAAGGCGTAACGGGCGGCACGATCCGGCCAGCGACCGATGACGCTCTTGAACTGGAGAGCAAGTGGATGCTCGATGATCATTTTCAGGGTTCTCCCTACACGTTATAAGACGGTTCCTGAGCCCGTGAGGACAGCCACACGAGAAACTTTAGCCTGAACAAGCAGCATCGCGGTAATTATTTAACGCGATTTCAGCTACCGCTGTTCATTATTATCATAAACCAAACACGAAGAGGATGCCTAGCTAGCGGCATCCCCTTCTGCGGCAACCTCGGACAAGTCCTCGGCTGCCTTCCGATCGGGCTGCGCCCGCTCTGGCGAACGGCCCCATTCGGGACCGTTCTGCGATCGTCGCTGCGCTCCGCTCTTTCCGTCGCTAGCGCGACGGTCACTTGCGCTGGGAGACAGCGGCAGTGGAGGTTGCCTGGTTCCCGCTGCCTACCGACCAGATGGGTGATGCTTTTGAAGAATGGGGTGCTTTTGGCACCGGGCCCTTCCTGATTTCGTCCTCAGGAAGGCCCCTAGCTTTGCGCAGGAGAGCGTCCGACCCGTTTGTCGGCTGCTGGCACCTTGGAAACGTCCTGGAGCGTTCTAGAAGGTTTGCCGAGGAGCTTAGCATGCTAGCCGCCGAGCTTGGCCGCGATCATCACGGTGCAAGACATGTCCTCTCGGAATTCTCAACCGTGCTGAACTCGTTGGACCTGTGCTAGGCCGAGCGTGCATAGGGCTGGCACCAGAACGGCCAGAGGAGATGTTTGGCCATGGATCTGCCCCCTTCAAAGGAGAAAATTGGACCGGTGCTACCACCGTTACCGAAAGGGAGCGCCAACATTTGCGCCGGCTGCGACGCGGCTCTGGTGCTCTGGCAGCAAAGGGCGATAGGCCATCGGCTAGCGAAGAAGGGCCGTCAGCCCCTTCGAGCTGGCCGACGTTTTCCACGGGGGGCCGCAGAGCCGCCTTCATCACAGTTCGCTAAAAGCCCAGGCTTGTTGCGATTCCTTTCAATTCCTCGTCGGCGATCAGCTGCCAAAACAACTGCGGCGATACGTTCACCCCGAACGAGTGCTTCAAAAATTCGACAATCAATCTTCTTCGGGCGTGGGCAGGGACGTGCAAAAAGGAACGGATTCAAAGTCTGCATCGTCCTTGCCTCACGGGCATTCTTCGGGGGGCCGAGGGGGCTGCATGCCATGATAGCCTTAACGGCCTTTTCCCGGACTTTTCGGTTGGTATGCCTAAGCAGAGAGTTCAAGCCGCTGAGATCTGCCAAAGTCAACGGGGTGGCAATCACTTCGATTGCCGCTAGGATCGCAAGGATCTGCCGTGGCGGCCGCCCCGAGCTAACCGCGGCGCCACCAACAGCGGGGCGATCGCCGGACCGTGAGCCCCGACAAAGTTTACGAAGTTCTGGGCGCAATCCCCTTGCTCTAAAAGCCGAATGAGATGGTCGATTGCATGCCGCTCTTTCTTTGCGGTGCCGCTGTTGGCTTGCTTCATCGTGATTCTCCTGTCAGTTATGGCCGCTGAAGTGTGCCAGAGAGAGTTTCAATTGCGTTGACGACAAGGTTTCCGCCGTCGAAGCTGGGTGGCTCCTTTCTCGACCTTGCCTGATAGCTTCGAGGGCCCATTACTCGCCGGCAGCAGTGCTCGGATGGCGACAAGCATCTTGGTCGCGGACACCCAGCGCCGGTGAGCAGCATCCCGCTGCTTGCTCCAAAAAGCAGCACGGCGGACGTCCATGTTCGTATCAAGGCACGTCATGTCAAGATGCTGAACCTGGGCCCAAGTCTGAACAACGCGTTCCACGGCCATCCGCTCAAGGGGAGTGGTGACTGGGCCGAGTAGTTCCTGTTTCAGCCCATCCCAGTGCCGTTTTAGCAGCTCGCGTTTGGCCGGCTCTGAAGGCGCGATCTGGCTCAAAAAGGCGTGTTCTGAAGCCGCCGCTAAATCCCCCGAAACTTTCCAGATGATGGGAAAGCGGTCCAGTACCTCCCGCAACAGAGTTCTAGCAGCGAGGCTGCCCGTCTGAGCGCGTGCCACAAGTTCCTTGAAGGCTTCCTCGCTAGGCATCGCAGTCACGTTGTCAAGCGCCTCTTGAACGTCTTTGCTTCCAGATTCATCAGCAACTTTCAATAGGTCCGAAGAGCTATCGGACGCCTGACTGCTCAGATCTTGCCCCCGAACAGGATTCGACTTTTCCTCCTCGCAGAAGCGTCTACGAACGACGTACGGCACAGCCATGTTGAAACGGCTTACATCCTGTGCGGCCATCTGACGAAGCCGATCTTCGATCGCCTCTCTCCCACGCAATTCTTCACCTTGAACGATCATTGCTGGTTCTCCTTCTCCATTGACCGTGGTGTCGATAATACCCTGCCGCGAGAAGTGCAGCAGACAGTAGGATCTCGCAACGATCGGTAAAGGCCTTTAAACACCGGCCGTGAGCTTCGACGGCGAGCATTTCGCGACGCAGTTGGTTCCAAGTATGCCTGCGTTCTAAACGTTGCGCTGCCTCTGCGTCCGCAGCCCGCCGCCCGCTATCACCCGTGCCTAAATACTTGCGGGCAACTCGACCATCGGCATCCCGATAGGTCTTGTAGTAATAGGTCCGCGTCCCGCGTCGTACCGCTATCACGTCTGCAGCCTCCTGGTGGTCTACAATTCCGCTCCTTCCCCACTGTACGGCTTATCGATACCGTCTCAAATAGCAGTTGCAGTTGCGTGAGCCGACGGGTCAAGGACTGATATGACGAAGCAGGCTTAGTATCGATGGGCCCGGCAACAGCCGGTACATCTCGCCGGATTCCAGGACGCCTTGCAATGCGGATACGCCTATGACTGCCCAACTCGATCGACCATCGCCCACTCAAACAGCCTTCGGGCCGGTCCCACCAACTGCTGGCCTGTAAAAGCCAAATACCATCGGTCTACGTTTGTTTACTCTTCAGTTTGCCCGTACCTTCCAGCGGTCGTTCCCGGCCCTCGCAAACTGACATTTCGTCGATGGCCTTGTTCGCCAGCCTGTGGCATCGCTCGTTTTCTACGATGCCAGAATGTCCTGGCACATGACGACAGGTAAAGGAGTGCTTGCCGAGAAGTCGCTCCAGTTGCTGCCAGAGGTCCTGGTTTTTAATAGGTGCCCAGCCCTTGCCTTTGCGACGACGCCAGCCGTTCGCCTTCCAGAGAGGCACTCGATTATTGATGCCGAGGGCAACGTACTCACTGTCGGTGTACAAATCGACGTGGCAGGGTCGTTTCAGCAGTTCGAGTCCGCGGATAACCGCTGTTAGTTCCATCCGGTTGCTGGTCGTGCACCGCTCCCGCCCTCGTCCGTCCCGCCTCCTGGCTCCGTGTCGCAAGCGATAAGCCCAGCCCCCGCGGCCGGGGTTTTTGCGACAGCTCCCGTCTGTAAAAAGCGTGACCTTAGGCAGATCTGGGTGAGGGGCGTGATGCGAGCCGATGTGGTCGGTCCGGGCTGCGAAGCTCGCACTCGTGCTTGCATTGCCTTGTTGGTCCGACGACCTGCAATAGTCCAGTAACTTCCGCCAGCGGTCGTACGCCAGTTTCCACCGATCCTCAAGCTTTCGAATGTCCACGGCTTCCTCGAAGGCCAATTCCCGGGCTACATCCCGAACACGCCCGAGAACCTGCTGCCGATTAATATACGGCCAGCAGGGACCGGCGTAGCTCACAAAGCCATCGATCACTTGGGAGGCCCGCAACGGAGAATCTGGTTCGGAATGGGCGGCGAGCAGTCCAGCGCGAAGCCGCTCCACGAAACCTCGGGGACCGTCAAGGGCGAGGCGGATGACTGCCTCGTTGCCTTTTGTGGAGATCAGAAAGCCCAGCCAGTCGGCCGGTTCCCCGTGGGCCAGCTCGTTAGCTCGATCCGATCCTTTTAGCGGCAGGCCGGCCTCCCGCATTATCCGCTTGAATCGAGCGTTGTCGGTCTCCGCCGCCTCTCGGTCCGTACTCAGAATCAAGAAGTCGTCCATGTAGCGAAGCAAGGGGGGCGGGTTACTTGGTTTGCGCCAGCGACGGTCAACAAAATGGTCGAGGTAGAGGTTCATCCAAAGCGGTGAATCGGGGGGGCCTTGTCGCAATCCTCGAGCCGAGCCGGTACTCGTCAGATTCGTGATCAGCCCGACGATGTCATCGGAAAACAATCGGAACTTCAGGACGTCATACAGCCGTCGAAGGGGAACGCTGCCAAAGGCATCACGGATGTCGTCGACCGTAGCCACATAGCGCCCGGCGCCTTCGATGTAAGAGACGGCGCACGCGATTGCCCGTAAGCATCCACGCCCGGAGCAACAGAAGGAATTTTTGTCGAAGGTGGGAACAAGGATCGGTTGCACGACCTGGACAATTCCCCGCCGCACTATGCGATCACTGATGTTCGCCAGCCAGATCTCGCGAAACCCGCCGCTGCTTTTCGCAACCTGCATCGACCGCATAGGACCTGGCGTGTAGGCCTTATCCAGAATCCTCCGGCTGAGGACTCTGACGAACTCCCACGCGTCCTGGATCGAGAGATCTGTGTAGCAGATGTCATCGGGCCCCGGTGCCGTTCCGCCATAGCGCCGAAGGTATTGGAAAGCCAAAAACAAATTGCGAGTGTCCGCCACCCTCTTCAGCAAGCAGGATGAGAACCGCGCTACCCCGCTTGCTCCGGCTTCGATGGCAGCGTGGGCCTCGCGTTGGTGCCGATCAAGGAACTCGCGCACCGAGCCGGTATGACGATCAGGGCTCTGTCGGACCGATCCGCGCTTTTGGCTGCTGTAAATGGCTGGTGACTCCCGGTAGATCGTGAACGATGGCGGGGCGCGAACGAACCGCACCCCGCGGAAAACTAATTGCGGCAGGCGGAGCCGCCGCCGTCCCTGTCAGGAGGATTCTCTCTTCCTACCCCTTGGCCCTATCTTTCCCTTCAGGTCCAGTTCTGGCTCCCCTCTTCCCCTGCAACGGCCCTTGGGTCTGGCGTTCGTTGCCATCCCCTGGCGGTTACCTGGGTGGTCGGTTGTTTTCTGGTCTCCGACCTCGACCTCGTCTGTCATGTTTCCTTCCTTTCCCCGGTTTCCCGGCTTGGTATGTCTCGGTTCTGCGGTGGGCTTTCTTGGCCCCCCGCTTCCCCACGTTCCGCCCGGCTTCCTTCCGCGGGTTCACATCAGCTACTGGCCGACATGAGCCGGGCGTGTTTCCCTTGGTAACCCAACACCCCGCGGCTTCAAGAATAGTCCAGCCGCGGTTGGCGTAGTTTGTCCACCGAGCTCTCGTGTCGCGCCGGGCCATCGCATCGAACTTGTCCGCCACGTCGACAACCAGCACCCGCGACTTGCTGAACCAGTGGGGCTCGAAGTCGCGGCCCCAGCTGCTGGCGGTGCCGTCGGCGCGGATGATAATATCGGCCGCCACTCCGCGACGGTGCGCCCGCAGCATCGTGACGACGGCCCGAGCGGGCATCAGCGGCAGCCCGACCGTTTCCTCCAGCGTCGTGGCATCTTGGCCGGCATAGAGTTCGAAGCCTGGAAGCAGCCGGTGCAATTCGCGCCCGTGTTCCGCCGTCTCGACCAGCACCGCCACGCTGGGATCGGGCGACGAAATCCAGGGCGAAATGCCCGGCGGGTCGAGCATCGCCAAGCGACGCAACGTGGTTTCATCACCGTCGGCGACGGCCAACGCGGCCTGAGCAATGCCCCGATTGCGGGCGGTATTGCGCCAAAGGTTTCGTCGCTTTCGCTCGAGCGCGTCGCCTTCGCACTCGGGCGGGCTGGCGAAGGGGCCGATCGCCAGGACTGCGGCTTGAGCCCACGGCGTTGGAGCGTTGATGACCGGGCCGACGAGCGTTTCCAGCCATAGCTGCGACGAGAGGTCGGTCTCGGCAAGGTCGTGGCGGTACAGGTACCGACAGATCCCGTTGCTGCGCCACACTTGGCTGGTTCGGATCTGGTGCGATGCCAGGGTCTCGCTGCCGAGAAAGATCATTAAGCCGAAATCCTCGGGCCGACAGAGCGCGGCGGTGGCCGGGCAGGCGACCAAGCGAACGGTTTTCTCTCTCCATAGCAATGGCGCGTCATACAGGTGAAAGCGTAAACCGACGCGCCCGCGAATTTCCGTTTTAGCCCGCCGGGCGTCGTTCCTGTTCTTAACGACAATGCAGGTATTAACCGCCGAAAAAAGTCGGGCGTGCATGGCAACCGCGTCCCAAAGTTGCTCGGGGGTCGGCTGAAAGATTTGGCCCAGCGGGGACTTCGAGATGGCCTGCTGCAATTGCCACAGGTCGGCGCTCAACGGCGTTGAAGCAAGCCACTTCTCGTCCGCTTTCGCGAGATGTGGCCAGCAGGAATGGTCAAGCTCATCGACGCGATAGCCGGCGTGATGCAAGACTTGTCTGGCGCGCTGGACAAGGCCAACCGGGATAACAAGGCTGTCTTGAGCGTCGTCCTGGCAAAACGGCACCGAGGACCTTCGTGGATCGAGGACACCGTCTGGATTTGGAACAAAGCCCCACGAAGCTCCTTCAAGAAACGGCCGGAGTACGTCGGCCGCCGGCGGGCTAATTCGGGCGAAGTCGTTCCGGATCTCAATCTTGGCCGTGTTATCGTAATCGGTCACAAGTGTCTCCATTCTCGTCAATAGAACCCTTTCGTGGACACCGTGTCCTCAGGGCTCATTCCGCGTGCAGTCTCTTCTGCCCCGCCAATAGCCCACTTATGTTCCGTCGCGCGGTCTCTAGCGCGTTGACGTCGTCGCTGCCAAGAATCCCTTTGAACTGTTTCAAATCGTGATTTTCGACTGCGAGATTTGCCTGCTGGATTCGGTGTACAAAACGGGACACAGCCGTGCCGCGGTGCCTTGGTGCCCGGTCGCCATTTGCTGCGTGCTTCGCAACGGCATCTTTCGGCTGGCAACCGAGGTCGATGTCGTGTTCGATCGCCTGGACGACAGCACGTGGAAGGGAGGCTGCCCTGGTGGCCGCGGCAAGGCCTATTTGATCGTCGCGAAAGGCCTGCCTGATCGCCGGTGGCCCGGCTAGAATGGTTAAGTAGCGGCCGGCGTTTTTCACCGACATGCGAAGTGACAAGGCAATACGCTGCTTGAGTTCGATCACGTGGCGTTGCGAAAGCCGCTGGACGGGCCGCCGCTGCTCGTCCTCGAACAGCCCAACGATAACCTGGGCCTCGTCGATCTTAGATAGCTGCCGGCGGTCAGTGTTGTTGCCCGCGAAAAGCCGCACGATCCGATCACGCGGAGCATCGGCCAAGTCGTAGCGGACAAGTACTCGGCGTTGCATCACGCCATTCGCGATCAGGGCCCTCACCCGGCGGTGCCCGAACAGGATTGTGTCAGCCGGGATTCCGGCGCTGTTTTCCGGCAAGATATGAATCGATTCGAGCATGCCATCCGTGCGGATTTTCTTCGCAAATTCCGCCTCCATCTCTGGCGACAGTTCCGGGAAACACCGCTCTTGAAGAGGAAAAGGCTTTAACTGAGTGAGGTCCCGGTGCTCGAAAGCTGCCTTTCGCATAGCTTCGCCCATAACTCCTCCACCACGGAACTGTTGAACGCTGAAGTCACACAGACACGCCTGTCTCAATGCAGACCATCATGTCCGCTTGAGAAAAAAAGTCAACAGCAATTTCTGCCCGAAAAGAAAGTTCTTAAGCGGACTGCATTGGGAGGAAGAAGAGCGATTCGGCTTGCCGGAGTGAAGGGGGCATAGGCCCGGGGAATCCTACTAGTAGCATTCTCTAGGAACGCTCACTATATCTCACGAGCTGGGCGTTCCCGGTTACTGCAGCCGGTGATCCATAAGGTTCGAGGCATCGACCTTAAACTCTCCGCCTTCGGATCCTTCTTTGTGAACACGCGGCACTGGTCTTATCACCGGCTGCCGCGGCAGTTTTACGACATAGCCCTTGGAAAACACCTCGAGAACCTCGTCAAGCACCGGCAAAACGCAAAGAGGCTGGGCCCGCCCACCATTCGCCGCTAGATAAAGGCTGACCTTGAAGTCGGGCACAAAGGCGATCAGGTCTTTTCCCAAGAGAAGTACGGGATTGTAGCCACGAGCCACCAGCTCGACGAGTTGCTTGATTGTTCGCTCGTCCTGCTCTAGGTCGTTTTCAATTCGCCGATCGATGCCAGGCCGCTTTACGCCCATGTCGTGGAGGAGCTTGGATACCTTTCGAGCCAACATGAAGACAAGTCTTTCGCTGCAGTTATCGTATGCTATTGCTCGCAATGCCTTGGCGTTCTGCCGCCGAGGACGCGCGGATAGCCCGTCTTCTGGCTCTCGTGCCAGGCCCTTCTTAATTTCGGCCAACGTGACGCCGTTGTCGGTCAATCGCTTAATTTCCCTGCAGCGCTCCAAAACCCAGTCCGGCCAGTAGCCGATCCTTCCATGGCCCGCCGGGTGGGGGGAGACTTTAGGTGGCGGGATAAGACCTTCCTTCTGCCATCTCGTCAGCGTTTTGGCTGCACGGATGCCCAAAACAGTCAAGATTTCCCGGGAATTGACCATTGACATTTTGACAAAGACATGTATTTCTAATGAGTAACGTACGTGTCCGTGTGACGCGATGCACAACTAGCATAGCTGGCAAAAAACAAGCGGGCAAGCATAACAGGAACTGCACTTCGAATCGCGGCAAAACCAAGTCTGTTCGTAAGATCCCGTCCCGAAAGAGCTGACCCAGTACACGTCGTTGATTGTCGACGAAAAACAATTGTTTGTGCTCGGTTGAACGAAGGCTGGTGATTGGCAGATGATTGTTCGGGATGTTAGCGTTGTCGTCCTACCTCCCAGTCGCGCACAGAAAAAGGTACCGATGAAAGCATCCCAGGCACGAAGAAAACCGACCAAAGCGGTGCAAGATAACGGATTATTACATTCGTCAGCGGCGAGCGGCGTTGCGGGTGGTCAATTGCAGCACATCGTGCGGTACGGTTTGTCCGGACCGCTCGATGGCCACTAGCTGGCTCTCTCGCCAAGTCCACTTCCATCGTATGTCCCATTTCCCGAAATCTTGTCCTTAGATAGAGCTTAGATGAGTAGAGGAATGGCCTTCTCCGAGAAGGGAGAGAGCCATGTGTCAGAAAGGATCAGATTGCTGGGATGAGAGTGAAGAGGGAGCTGCGGGGGGGGGGGGGGGGGGACGAGCTTGAGCGTAGCGAAAGCTCGGTTCCCCTGCGTCGCCGCCGGGCGGGGAGGCGCTCTCAGCGATACCACCGGCGGCCGAAGGCGAACAATGGCCGGCGGAGGACACGCCCGCTGAGGAGGATAATCTTCTCGACGACCGAGTAGCGGACGGCGACCACCTGACTGAAGATGAGGCCGAGGAACTTAATCCCGACGAGTTGCTGGACTGGGAGGACGAGCCGCCTCTGCCTCCCAACTTAGGCGCCCGTCGCCGGGGAACGTTCTCCAAACCGGTGGAGCGACAGGCAGTGCCGTTGTCGCCGACGCAGAAGTTGCTGTTGCTGGATACGTGGGCGCAGAGCAGGCCCCTCCGTGCTGATGGAGCAGCCTCGCGGGGTGAAGACCAGCAGTCGGCTGCCGGAGCTGACCAAGCGGACAATCCTGATGCTCAAGCAAGCCCATCCCGACTGGGGTTGTTAGCGGATCAGCGACATGCTGGTGCGTGGCCCGGCGTTGCCGGTCAGTCCAGCCTCAGGGCGTTCTTGGCGGAGAGGCAGATGCAGCAATCGGTCAGTTTCTTAAGAACGAAGATGGATTCGCGAAGTTGTCTGGTTCCGGGAGAAACAAACCACATGGCAGAACGGCGGGGCAACAGCTTCAGAATCAGTTAGAACAAGCTAAGCAACAGTTTGACACTCTGAAGCGGACGCAAGGCTCTAAGAGCGAAAAGACACAACTCCAAAACACGATTAACAATCTCAAGAAAGAGGTCGATCGCATGAAGAGGGGTGAGATGCATCATCGACGGGGGCAATAACGAGTATTCCACGGAGAATGACAATGGAGATTTCTTGGCGTTGGGAACCGGGGGTGTCGGTGGGGCCGTTCTACTTTGGGGCAGATGCTAATCCAGTAATATCTTGGCTAAAACTGCAGAAGTTGGATCCCGATTATGAAGGGGCTGATTGGGATACGTATGAGGTTCCCACCCTTGAGTCGCGGATAATGGTTGAGACCGGACTGGTAAGCGGCGTGTTGTGTTGCGACCGCCTTATCTACAATGGGAAAAACCTACTAGGATTGCCACTAGGTGAGATTCGTTCAATACTTGGGCCGGAGGATAGTATAACGGAGAATATTTCCCTCGGAGAGGCAGTGTATTACAAGCAGCTTGGACTCACGTTGTGGCTTGCGGGAGGTGTGGTGAGAAGTGCGACCTGCAATGCGATCATAGCAGATGTCACTGACGTTCCCTTTTCGGGAACTGGCGCAGTATGATTCCAATACGGACACGACGACGGTTGCCAATCACCGCGTCTACGACGCCTACGGCCACCTGAAGTCCGAGACCAACGCGGCCGTGGACTGCCTGTTCGGCTACACTGCCCGGCCATTCGACAACGATACCGGCCTGCAAAACAACCTCAACCGCTGGTACGATCCGAAGATCGGACGCTGGGCAAGTGAAGACCCGATCGGATTTGCCGATGGTGACGCAAACACCAGCCGCTACGTTGGCTATAGCCCTACGAGTATCAGCGACCCGAAGGGGTTCTGTCGGAACTTCGTCTCGCAATTCGCATCGGACTACTGGCACTTCCTGTGGAATCCGTCCAAAATGGACGCAGACCTCAGGTTCTGTAGTAACGTTGCCTGAGGAATGATCGGCATTGGTCTAGGCGGGCTAACGGGAGTCTAGTGCGGGCAGATGATAACTCTAGTGGCAGCTACCTAGATGGGCTTTTCGACTGGCTGGGCTGGGTTCTTCGGTAGCGGTAGCGTCTGTCAACCTGCGCACATTTGATTTGTGAGTAGTCCTTGGAACTGGCGTGTCTCCTGTCCTGCTCCCCGTGGGGACCAACGTTAAACTCTACGCGACTTCCTGCAACGCCGAGACAGTTGTCGCTTGTTCCTGTTATCTAAGCCGCGAGGTATCGTCGCGTGCCCCAGCGGGTGCCGGCGATGTGTCGTAGTCGGGCGGCAACCAGCATCAGTGCCGACCGACCGTCGGGGAAGGCCCCGACCACGCGTGTCCGCCGACGAATCTCCCGCATCATTCTCTCCAGGGGATTGTTGGTGCGGATCTGCCGCCGGGAACGCCATGTAGCTCAAGGTCTCCTCGACGCCATCTCGGACGACCTTGGCTGCTTTCAACAGCCGCATCGCCTCTAACTTCTCCACGACATCCGCCGCCTTGCGCCTCGCCGCCTGGCGGTCTTCTCCGCGTGGGCCGCTTTGAGCATCGCTGCCACCGCCTTGGCCTTCGCCTTAGCAACTGTGGGCATGTTATTGATGCCTTAAATTGTCACTATAGACTCGCACGCCTCTTCAACTTCCCTCAACCGTTCTATTCCTCAACCAGCGGCCGTAGTTTTTCCCAGGTTGCCAGCGCGCCCTTCATAAACCCTTTCCACCAGTTTTCGGGATCGAAGCTGCCCTCTCGAATCTCATCGGCGTAATCCTGTGCCAGTTCTTCACGCTCCTGCCATACTTTTGTCGCAACTGATGAAGAATCTCTTTTCGAAAACTCTTCTAAATCGACAAGCCATTTGATTGAGCCATAGTCAGCAGCGTTGCTAACCCAGCACACCCCAGCTTTATACCCCTCGGCCGCGGATTCATCGCCAAGTCGTGCGCGTTCGGCCCGCAGCCGTGCGGCGGCCTTCGTAAGTAAGTCGCTGTTTTCATCCAATGCTTTTAACATCACAATCTTCCTTTCAATGGCGGCGGAGCAAAGCCGGGACACATTAACCTGGGATTTGTACTTCTTCAACAACCCGATCAAATCGTCGGGAACGCTAATAGTCAGTCTCGCTACCACGGTTCGTTCCTTAAGGAATGCATAACATATGACTTTAATAGTACGTACGTTACGTACTCGTGTCAATGCTGCTTGAGAAAATTTTGCTGCCCTGTTAAGGGAAGGAGGACCGCAATTGGCAAGAAGCCGGGGCGAGGGCCCGTCATTCCTAGGACCGCGCCAAACGCTACGACGGAGTGCCGTGAAGACGACGCTGATCCAATCAGCAACACCGGATGCAACACTGATCTCGGTCGGCAGTTCGGCTTGATCGCAGGTTGGAAATGAACTGCTCATCGTCAATTTGCAAGGCCGTTGGCTGTGCAGTAGCAGCGTCATTTCAGGGCGCGATTCTACCTGGAACAGATACGAAGGGTGCTCCAAGGCGTTCGCGTTTGCGTTTGTCGGACTGCAGCAACGAAAGCGGCAGATGACGGACAACGACATGACGTTGCCGCGGACAAAAGCCGTACGAAGGGTATCGAATACCCGCACTTTCGGGTCATATACCTCGTACGGCTTGTGGTGGAAAGGTGGTGGGTCGCCGCAAATGTCGGCATTGCGGACGGCGAATCAAGGACCCTTCTCTGATCCGTCATAAGAGTAGGACAGGGCACGAATCGAGTCGCTTACGCTCTCCTTATACAGCCTCTTGCATTCTTTTGGCAGTGCTGAGCAATCGATGAGCGAGAATACCTCGTCTTCCTTGCTGACGACCGCTTGCATGAAGCGCCGGAAGCGAGCCGGGAGCAGTCCCAAACGCTTGGCAAGCTCTTGAAAGTCGTCATAAGCGTAATAGCCATTGAGTTGGTAGCTCTTCGTCTCGAAATCGTCCTTAAACAGGTCGAGCGCGGTCCTCGATTCAGATGGCACATGGAGCCGTGTGTTCAACAGGTCGTACGCCGGCGTTAGGGTGTAATCGCCGCACGCTTCATTGTGGATCAGTGAGAAGTTTTTGAGGTGGCCGTCGCCATTATGGACCAGATAGTTGAAGACGACCAAATGCAGAAACTTCTCCATCTCAACTTGAGAAGCGGCAACGTGTTTGCGAATCAGCTCACCGATCTCCTCGTACGAAAAATCATATTTATAGTTCTTTCCATGAGATTCCTCGGAGCGCTCCGCAATTTGAGCGAAATCTTCTTGCAAGCATCGCAATCCGCCTTCCTGCACGTCAAACCGGCGAACTAGGTAGGCGAACTCACCGTCCTCAAATTGGACCAGGGCGTTCTCCGCGACGCGGATGCTGAAAACCTGCCGGGCAATTTGCATGGTCAAGTTTTCGTTTATTGGTACGATGTCTAAATGCTGAAATTCCCCGTGAGGAATTGGCTTGAGAATGTACTGACCACCTGTGTCTGTCATTTCTAAACGTCCCCTGCGCAAGGCAAGTGACATCTTGGTCTGGATGCCTGAAATCGACAGTCGCCCCTCGGTGGCAGCCAGTTTGGTTTGATTGTAGGCGGGTCGAGAAAAAGGAAGCACATGGGAAACCTTCTTGCCATCAAACAGCCGCTTTCTGCACGGCTGACAGAAGGTGGAATGCCCCTCTCGCAAGCAGCCTGGACAATTCGTCACGACTTAACCTCCCTGACAGTGATTCCGCCAATCGTCTCAGTCGCGCAAGTCCGCAGTAGGCGAGTAAAGTGGTCATCCTCATCGATTCGAAGGAGACGACATTGCAGCAACTTGTTCTCTCCCTCTGCCAGCAACCCGAAGAAAAATGGGAACAGCACGGGGGATTGAAAAGGTGCCTCCTGCTTGGGAAGGGTCAGACTAATCGCCGGCGCGGCAGGATTTGCCAGATAAGCGGGCAAATACCGGAAGACGTAGCAACCCGCCTCTTGGGCTAGGACCCCGGTAGGGATCTCACGGTAATACACGTCAGCTTGCCGCATTGGATGGTTTCCGTGTCAGAGTCACTTCCAGCCCGAGAATGCCAGCGATCTTTGAAAGCTGCTTGAGTGTTGGGTTTCCCCGGCCGTTCTCGATATTAGTTAGCCCGCGTAAAGTGACACCCGCCAGTTCCGCTAAGTCGCGTTGGCGAAGTTGCAGAAACTTTCGGCGATCACGCAAGAGTCGTCCGATGTTTTGGCTTTCCATAATTCCAAGGCGCATCATAGTGCGCTTAGAAGTCTCTTTTGTCCGTGCAGCCTTCTCAAACAGTCAAAATCTGCAACATAATGCGCTTCTTGTGGAATAGTACGATGAGACTCCATCGGTGTCAATATAAAAGCGCATTGTGGTGCGCTTTTGTTCCTTTTGCGAGAGTTGGCGTCTGAAGGAAATGCGTTGCCATCCCCTCTTGCGGGCTAGAACGACACGAACACGACAAACCAACGGGGAACCAGGACCCGAATTGGAAGGCCGGCCTGGAGGGAGAGAACGTCATCTACGTGGGCGCGAACCGATCTTGGGGACACATATCCAGCGCGCTTGCTGAAATCCGCACTGCCCCTCCAATAATCCCAACAACTTGATAAAAGTGAAGCAAGCCTGGTGATGGAACCGGCTTCTTACCTGGCGAGCCAATTCCTGGAATGTAAACCAATGATTTCAGTTTGCGAATCGCCACATGGCTTTGAAGATGGGCAAATCGTGAGCTACCGTGCTACGGCCGGACGGCTTGAAGTTATGTTCGAGTTCTGGAACGAACAACGCGGCTTTGTGTTGTTTGAGGGACTCATTGGCATCCGCGACGTGGGCGCTATTGGCATGACGGTTGGGTCCGTGGGTGAAGTGAAGGCTTCTGATTTCCTTGCGTCACTGGTCGCTCGACATTATGGGAAGCCTCCCGAGACAATGACGCGGAAGCACTTCCGATTCCTTGATGTAGACGATGGTGTGATGCTTGACGTTGTTGCTGAATCATGCTCATTTGCGGGCATTGAGCATGCGCAAGGACGTTGAAGACGATATCTTTGGTCAAACGTTAGTATTTGAGTGCGACGACCAGTGCCCAGAAGAGAGTTACTAAAGCGGTTTCACGGTAGATCTATTGTAGTTTGCGTTATCTGGAAGATACTGCTATCTGCCAGGCTCGCATTGGAGCGTTGGCAGGACCGACCTTAACATTCGTCGGCGCCAGCGAAGCGATCAGGACCATGCCCGCTCTGTGGGCGTACGAAGGTGGAGGGCTGGGATCCTAAACAAATAGCCAAACGCCACCGACCCTCGTTGTCGCGTCGAGTACTGTTGGGGTTCAGCCACGACTGGGTAAGGCGGCTTGGAGGCACTGCATCTGGCGGCCTCCCAGGGTAGAGGAGATTCCATTGTTGCGAATACAAACCGAGGGCATCTCTCTTACCTGGCTAGCAGACACCTCAGTTTGCTGCCGCGGGTCCGTGCTACTCGGAGGGGCTCTTAGCAGCTCGGCAGCCAATTCCCGCTTCTGCCTCCGAAGGTTGCCTCGGTTGAGTTGGCAAGACACCGTACTCGCTCCCAAGCCACTCTAAAGCAGCATCGAACAGCGTCTGCGGCACTGCTGCGTAGTGCCTGTCCGACATACTTTGGGGAGCATGTCCGAGGAACAAGCTTTCCAAGCTCGAAAACTTCCCACTATCTCGCAGCAGGCTGGCCGAAGTCTTCTTCAGGCTCTTCACCGGTTTGGCGATGCCCGCCTCCTTGCGAAGTCGCTCAAAGGCGTTCTTCACGTTGTCGTTCTTCTTGTATTTGCCGATAGCACTTATTTCTTCGGTCCATAAGGGCCTTCCGTTGGAGTTCAATAGCACGCGATCACCGGCCCCATTGTGACGCTGCTGCTGCAACAACTGAAACGTCTCGGGCCACAGCTTGTAATTGACAGTCGGCACCGCGTCGCAGTTCCGGGTCTTCGACCGCTTGCGGATAATCCGCCCCTTCACCCAATCGACTTCCAAGGTCCGGAGCTCCGATATATCTCGCTGAGTCATGCCGGCGTTGAGCATTAAAAGCAGGTATAATCGTGTGCGTTTAGTCGCCTTGTTCAACAACGCCTTTACCTCGTCCTTGGTGAAGATCACAATCCGCGGAGAGTGTTTGGTGATTTTCAAGACGTGCGAGCTGCCGTCCATGATTCGCGGTAACGCTGGGATCTTTTCCATCTGCCAAAGCCAGCGCACGAAGCCCTTAATCGTTGTGATGTAGTGGCTCGCTGTCGTTCGTCCCCATGCTGCCGAAGCAACCTTAGTTAGCAGATGAGCGTGATACCCGATGAGCGTCTCGCCGTTTATTTCGGTGACGGCTGTATCCTTGCCGAGCCAATCCTGAAAATGCTGGAGGTGTAGCGTTAGGGCGTAGACGCGGCCGACGCTTACCTCGCCGGCGGCTGCGTGAGCCTGCTTCTGAAGTTTGTATTTTTGAATTTGTCCGGCGAGGCTCTCATCCTCCGGTAATGACTGGCGGCCTTGAATGGCTAGCCGGTCTTCCCAAATCGTCTTTGAAACTTCTTGCGGGCTGGCGCCGCACGCCATCGGATGAGGAACAATCACGGTCCTTGGGCCCGAGCCTGCGGTGCTGTCCCTCATTTCGAAGTCCTTCAGCCAGGACATATCCGTGACTATGGGCGGGTCGAAAATCGAGTCGAACAGGTCGCTATGGCTCAGCGGTGAGAGAACCGGCATTGACAAGCGCCGCCGCAAATCTGCCAGCTTACTCTCTGCCCGTGCGGCGTAGCCTGGATCGCCATGCCTGTTGCTCCAGGCCAAAACCTTTTCCCACACATCGATGGCCGCGTCGTAGTCCGCCTCGTGCTTCTTGGGCGCCTCGGCATCGATCTTGGCCTTGAGCGTCACCCAGGAAGCCCACGCGGCGTCGTAGGCCTTCATATCCGACTTGCCTGAGCCGGCAGGGAAGAAGTACATGCGGCCCTTGTAGAACTTCTTCCACCGACCTGCCCGCCTTCCTGTGCCAGGCTGCCAGGAGAGCTTGATAGCCTTCGGCATGGTGATCTAATCCGGTGATCTAAAAAGGAGGCCAAAACGGAGAAAAGTTAGATCACCATGGTACCGCAACTCCTTTTAATGTCAAGCTTTATGGAATCGCTGTCGGTGTTCGGGACCAAGAGGTCGCTGGTTCAAATCCAGTCGCCCCGACTAGTTTTAAATCCTTATCCGAAAGCAACTTAGCTTACCTGTCGACGGTCGGCAGTGCGGTCTTAAATCGAAGCGGAAAGCGCGTAAATTACGCGCGCCATTTTCGAGGAGATCGCCATGCTCGCCAAGTCGGCATTCGTGCCCAAGTACTGCCTCCACAAGCCTAGCGGACGCGCTTACGTCCGAATCCACGGCAAGGTCATCTACGTCGGCGAGTATGGAACCGCCGAAAGCAAGGCGGAATACGGCCGTTTGGTGGCCGAACTTGCCGCAAGTGACGGATGCCAGTCCCCAGCTGTCCCTGCTGCGACGCTAACCATCGTCGAATTGTGCGCGGCGTATCTCGATTACGCCGACCAGTATTACCGCCAGCAGGGCCGGCGGACGAGCCAGTACCATATCGTGCGGCAGGCAATTCGCGCGTTGAATGGGCTTTACGGCCAAACCTCTGCCACCGACTTCGGCCCGCTTGCTATTCGGGCGATCCAGCTGCAATTGATCGATCGGAAGTTGGCCCGCAAGACGATCAACCACCTAGTTGGCGCGGCCAAACGCATTTTCAAGTGGGCAGTCTCTCGGGAACTGATTCCGGTAGCCGTGTATCACGCCATTTTGACGGTGCCCGATGTTCCGAAGGGACGCACCGCTGCCCGTGAAACGCAACCCATTCTTCCCGTCGATGACGAGCTTGTCGAGGCTACCTTGCCATTCCTGCCCGCCGTGGTGGCCGATATGGTGCGGTTCCAGCGATTGACGGGCGCACGTCCCGGCGAAGTCTGCCAGCTAATGCCGGGCGCCGTGGATCGATCTGGTGAGGTGTGGGAGTACCGGCCGGAACACCACAAAACCGCTCATCGTGGCCGAGAACGGGTTATCTACGTCGGCCCCAAGGCCCAAGTGGTTCTACTGCCCTACCTGTTGCGGGACGCCCAAGTCCATTGCTTTTCCCCAGCCGAGAGCGAAGCAAAACGCCACGACGACCAGCGGGCGAAGCGGCGTACGCGCGTACAACCGAGCCAGCAATGCCGGAAGAAGGCCAAGCCCAAACGCACGCCTAGGACCGCCTACACCAAGGATAGCTATCAGCGGGCGATTGCTAGGGCGGTGGTCAAGGCTAACGTGGAACGGACGAAGGAAGCGGCTGACATGGGCGTCGAGCCGATCCTGCTGCCTCACTGGCACGCCAACCAGTTGCGACACAGCAAGGCGACCGAGGTGCGCCGCCAGTTTGGTCTGGAGGCCGCCCAAGTCAGTTTAGGCCATGCAAAAGCGGACGTGACCCAGGTGTATGCCGAGCGGGATGCACGGCTGGCCGTGGAGGTTGCAAAGAAGATCGGATGAGATAACATCAGAATCAAATTGCCGGGTTTGCGGAGTAATTAACCGCACAGGCCGACCGGCGCGCCGTGGTTTTCACCTACACCACGGCCGCCGGTAGACCGCCCGGAATGAAAGTAGGTGAATCATGGCTGACGAGCTTTTCAATCGGCTCTTGGAGTTTCGCAACGCATCTTTCGCGTGTGATGCCCATGCCAGCGAGCTAGTAAAACGATACAGCAATCCTCCGCTGGGTGAATACAAGGCAAACGATTGGGAACGCAGGTGTCCTGGCCCGAAAGCAGAGGTACGGGCATGGCATCCTGAGGGCCTTCGGCAGTGTATCGAGTGGCTAGACGACGCCTTGTCCCGGTGGGCGAAGGAAGCTGCCGACGGGACTCCCGACCTTATCACTTCCGTTCTTGGGATGCAGTCGAAGCCTGTGTACGTCAACGGATTCTCATATCCGCTTGCTCACCAGGGGGCCGAAGCTGCGTGTAGGGCCGTTAGGGATATTCTATGGAGTGCGCTCTGCGAGCACACGACGGCGATGGCCGCCGCCGCCACTATTTCTAAGGAACTGCAACCATTTGTTGACCGCGTTTGTTTGTACGGCCAGATCGAGGCAGAGTTTTGGGAGGCAGTGAAGCACTGCGACAAAGAGTCGCCGAACGGCAACCCCGCGCAGAAGTCACAACCGGACGACCCTGCCGAGGGCGATGTCTGGCAATTTCTTCCCGGCCAAGCCATATACAAAGGGACGGTAATTTCGGTCAAAGGAATTCACTGGAAGCTGTTAAAGGCCCTCGTCGAGCACAAAGCGCGGAGCGAACAAGAATTGATCGATGCGGGGTGGGGACATGATGCCGACAAAGAACCGAAGACTCTGCAAAATGCCTTGTCGATTCTGCGAAGGAATCTACAAAACACGCTTGGGATGCTAGATAAAGACCCAATTCCCGTGGTCGATATTGGCGAAAATCGAGCTTGGAAGATAGATGACTCCTTGAGGTAGCCCGGTCACGACCAGAATGGCGTTCCCAAAAATGGGAACGAAACCGGGAACGAAGCCGGGAACGGCATTTTGTACCTTGCATGCAGTTTGATTCAGCGCGAATCAGACGTAACAACATGCGAGGAACACAATGATCGACATCGCTTCCGAGGACACGTTTTCTCTTACCGAGGCCGCCAAACGCCTCCCCTGCCGGCGCAAGGGCGTCCGTCCGAACGTCGCCACACTCTACCGTTGGGCTCAGCAAGGCTGCCGTGGCGTGCGCCTCGAAACCATCTGCATCGGTGCAACACGATGCACGTCGATGGAGGCATTGCAGCGATTCTTTGAGGCGCTGACCGCGCAGTCCGAACACCGGCCGGCGACGCAACCGCCCCGTATGACGGCCGCGCGTCGAAAGCAGATCGAAGCCGCCGAAAAACGTCTCGCCAAGGCCGGCATCTAGCAAGATCAAAAAACCCGCAACGGTTGCCGCCGCGCGGGGTAAAGGAGGGCGATGCTGATGGCTGACGGCTGGTGTCACTTACTAACCGAAGCTGATTTTGCGGTGTTGCACCGCGTTGACCCAAGCGCCTGGGCCGTGTGGCTTGTGCTTCGTTGGTACGCCAGAACTGGTAATAGCTGTTATCCCAGCGTCGCAACCATAGCCTCGATGGTCGGCCTCGGTGAGCGAAGCGTTCATTATGCTCTATCTCGACTGTTCAAAGCTGGTCTTTTGCACCGAGAAGCGCAGCGCGGCAAAACAACAATCTACCACCTTCTAGGTGGTGCAACAGATTGCACCCCTGCTGATGGTAGGTCTGCAAGTGATTGCGGGACACCCCTGCAATCTATTTCAGACACCTCTGCAACCAGTTGCGGGACACCCCTGCAACAGACTGCGGCAGAAGTAGAAGCATTGAATAACACTCATGAAGTAAACCCACTGAAGAAGAAGGCGCGCGGCAGAGCCGCTGAGGTTTCGGTTGAGGTTCCTGCGGTTTTGGTTTCGGAAGTCTTCAGCCAGGCATGGAGCCAGTGGCTTGATTATCGACGATCCCGGAAGCTGACCAACAACTCGGCAACGCTAACCGGACAACTCCGAAAGCTGGCGGCGCTTGGCCCCGATGGTGCCGCTGCTGAAATCGCCAACTCCATCGAACACGGATGGCAGAGCGTCTGCTACAACCCAGGAGGTAATGGACATGATCGCAAAAATGGATTCCCTTGTGGCCCAGGTCAACGACACGCTAGCAGCCCAGCCAAGCCCGGCCAGTTCTAAGCGAGTGGCTGACAAAGACGACCTGCGGCGCATTTGGGAGCGCGCCACCGGCACTAGTAATGATGGTTGGGCCTACAACGGAGACATCGGACGGCACAAAGTTCCCATCAAAACATTACCCGAACTCGTTCAACAGGAAATCGACCGACAGCCGCGGTTGACTATTGAACCAGCAGACCTGGAACGGCTGATGGCTGCCGCAGACAAAGAACAGGCGCGCCGAGATGACCGCCGGAAACAAGAACGCCTTACTGGTTTTGCCGCAACCGTCGGGCCGCGGTTTGCTTCGGCCACGCTGGAAAACTACAAAGCGTCGTCGCCTGAGCAGGGCAAGGTGGTTAACGCACTCCGGGGGTACGCTGGAAGCATTAAGGAACATGTCCCAGCCGGCGATGGGATCGTTTTATTCGGCAACGCTGGGAGCGGCAAAACGCACCTTCTCGTTGCGATGGGCAAGGCTGCGATTGAGGCCGGGTTCTCCGTTGAATGGCGAAACGGTCAAGACGTGTTCGCCGCTTTCCGCGATGCGATTAGCAGCGATCGCTCCGAAAGTGCTATCGTGCGCAGGCTAGTTAAGCCGGACGTGCTAATTCTTGACGACGTGCTACCACCGGGCGGAACACTGACGGAATATCAATCCGCCACACTCTACAGGATTGTGGACGCTCGCTATCGCCAGTGTCGGCCGGTGTGGGCGACCATGAACGTCGAGAATGGCTCCGAGGCCGAACGTGGCATGGGTGTTCAGGTGGTTGACCGACTCCGGCATGGGGCTCTAACGCTGCATTGCGATTGGCCCTCCTATCGAAAGGTTGCAACATGAGCAAGCGACGATCAACCGAACTCTGGCCGCCCGAGTGGGCACGGCTGCCGAACCTGGACACGTTAGAAGCCCTGAGCCGAGGCGAGCAGCCTCCCGAGGAGCAAGAGAACAAGCCGAGCGACACCGAGACGCAAGCCAAGTGCCAACTTGAGTTTACGGCTAGCCCCCCGTGTCTGGGTCCTTCCGGAGCGACCGCGCCTCGGTAGGGCTAAAGGAAAATTGAACTAAACCGCTTCGCGGATCTCGTGCAGCGCGTTTTCTCCGATGCGGATG
>CALGFD010000024.1 GCA_937881075.1 uncultured Planctomycetales bacterium | reverse complement strand
GACACCCGGCCGCCGGCCACGGTGTTCACCCGCGTGGCGGCGTCGTCGCCGTCGATCGCCGGATCGCTGCCGCTGTGGATCGCGGTGACGAACCGCGTCCGCTGCACAACCCGCGCCGCCTGCCCCCCGCCAATCGCATCCACGGTAAGCTGGCGATTGGCCAGGACGCTGATGTCGTAGTTGAGGTTGGCCGGCTGGACAGTCGCGCCCACAGAACTGTCTTCGCCATCGGCCAGCATGGTCGGGGCCAAATCGAGCGAGCCGTGATGCAGGCCGACTTGAGAAGAAGCCGTGAAAGTGGCGCTCAGATCCGCCGCCTGATTGGCCCCATTGAACTGGGCAAGGGGACTGCCTTGATAAGCAGCGCTGACAAAGCCGTCGGTCGCCGTGCCGCTCGCAACGGTATTCACGCGTGTCTCATGATTGTCATCGTTCAGTGTCCCATCGCCACCGCTCCGGATCGTGAGCGTTCGATCGCTGGACGCGTTTCCGGCAATCACGCGGCCAGTGATTGAACTAACCGTCAAGCTGCGATTGGCAACCAGCGCCCCGGTAACGGTCATTTGATGGTTGTTAAGATCGTAGGAATTGTCGGTATTCGTTAGCGTAACCAGACCGGTCTTTGGTCCCGTCGCGCCTGTATCCTTCCATCCCAAAAGAAACGGAATCGGAGCCGTGGATCTCGAGGGCACCGAGCCGGAAATTGGGGCCAGGGATAGCTCCGAGGAGGAGATCGCAAAATTGCCTGTGGAATCGCCGGGCGTATCCACGGTGACCAACGAACTGTCCGAGGTCGCGCTGCCGCCTCGAACCGTTCGCAAACCGCTGTGGCTGGAGACCACAGACAACGTGGGCTTGATTGGCGTCAGAAGCAAGGCGTGCTCGTACAGGTCATTCACGCCGCTGCATACGATCCAGCCATTGTCATTGATACCGTACGCATTAGTCAATAACCATCCTGAAGCCGAGGCCAAGCTGTTCAACGTCACCATGCTTCCGTTGTTGTAGAGGAACGCTGTGCTGCGTCCGCTACGAGGAGCTGCCACCCCGACAACCTGCCCCTTGTTGTTAATGGCGTTAGCTTGCGTGGTGGTCCACAAAGTCCCCGGCAAACCGAGATCTCTCATCACGCCATTGCTATAAAGAAAGGCGTGGCTGTCGTCGGAGGCGGTTCGCGCCCATCCCACGATTTGCCCGTTGTCGTTGATCGCCATGGCTTCACTGCGAGATCCACCGAGAGTGCCCAAGTCCTTAAGGGAACCGCCACTGTAAAGAACCGCATGCTCGTTGTAATTGGCCATGTCCGACCAGCCCACAATTTGGCCGCTATTGTTGATGTCGTAGGCATAGCTGTTGCGTCCACCGGCCAGGGTGCCGAGGCTTTGCATGCCGCTGTTGCCATATACGAACGCCTTGCGATATCCATCGCTTGCCTCGGACCAGCCTACGACGACGCCATGGTCGTTGATAGCTTGAGCCGTACTGCTGCTGCCACCTAGTGTGCCCAAATCGGTCATCAGACCAGCCGAATAGAGATAGGCATGCGCCCCATAACCGTTATTTGACTGGCCTGCCACCTGACCCAGGTTGTTGACATCGAAGGCGAACGAGCCGACGTTGTACGGGGCGGGCAAGGTGCCGATGTTCGTCATGGTCCCGCCTGAGTACAGAAAGCTGTACCAGGTGCCGCCAGGACTAATGGCGCCCACAATTTGGCCATTGTTGTTGAGGTCGGACGGCCGGCTGCCGATAGATCCGGGCAGCACCCCGAGATCAGTCACGTTGTAGACTGGTGCGGCCGAGGCTGCGGGAACAATCGCCAATAGATTAATCAGAAGCACCCCGGTTCGAAAGCAGGTGGCACGCAACAGCATCATGGCTTCCCCCCGAGAAGTTCAAAGACTGCCCCTCGCCGCCGGAGAGGATATGATAGGCCAACCGAGGCCCCTATCTTATGGGAGCGCATGCGCCGCGTCAATGAATAGCCGTCGCCGGTGCAGTGGGGGGACGGCCGTGGAGAAGCTACAGATTTCCTGCAAAAGAACGAGCAAGCTCGATCGTCGACGAGTACACGCGGGAGTGTTTGGCTTTGAAGGTGGACCGCAGCATCACGAGCGAGGATGCGATCGACACCTGGCCGAGCTGTTTGCGATGCGGGGTGTGCCAAGGTCCGTCCGCAGCGTTTGTGGCCGAGGCGATCCGACGATGGCTTGCTCAGGTCAACGTCGAAACGCTTTACATTGAGCCGGGCAGCCCGTGGGAGAACGGCTATGCCGAGAGCTTCCACAGTCGGCTCCGTGACGAGTTTTTGGCGATGGAGGAGTTTGAGAGCCTGTCGGCAGCCCAACGGCTGACCCGGCAGTGGCGTGAGGATTACAACCAACACCGGCCGCACAGCTCGCTGGGGTACGTGACCCCGGCCGAGTTCGCGGCCCGCTGTGCTGCTTGTCGAGTAGGCCCCGGGGATTGCTCCCCCAGGCCTGGGAGGGTTGTTTGGAGCCGGTGGCGTGTCCGCCCCGCCGCCGACCAGCGGATTGGAGCAATTTCTCCCCATAAGCAAAAAGAATCCGCGACAAGACTTCAAAGGCGCTGCAACGTGACATTCTGCGGGATTCTTGTCGCGCGAACAGAACAGCCACTCGAAGCTTGACTCTCTGTAATTGTCGTTCTCTACATGCCCGTCGCAGCTCAAGTGCTGTCAAGTTTCGCGCTAACGTTCGCCTTTTCTTCGGCTGCTATACAAGACTGACACAATTGCTGCGGCTGCTCGTGTGGTCCCCATACCCCGCAGCGGATACATTCGTTCCAGCCGCAGACGATGCACTTCAGGTCCCAAACACGGATCGGAAGCTCGCAACGTGGATTCGGGCACGTTTGATAGGTGCTCTCCATATTCATCTCCAATTTTCGAGCAGCAAGCGCCCGCTATTTTATGCCTGAAAATACTGCAAATACCCCCCCCGTCTTCCGTACGAAGCCACTTTTGGCAGCAAATGTCTTGAGTCTCGTTCACTGATTGACGCGGCACAGATAGGAAGAATTGAGGTTGCCCCCCCAACACCGACGGTAGTCCAGTCGCGAAATGCCACCTCCGTGCTCCATTTTCGTCCCATCGTGCGATTTAACTATGGGGGAAGGTCTGCGCAGGGAGCAAGCATGCATTGTCCCGAGGAATTACTACAGTGCCCGAACTGCGGAAGGAAACTTCCCACCTGGGCAATCACTTGCCGCTGTGGCTGGTCGGAATGTCGCTACTGTGGACGGTGGGAAGAGATGCCACCAACGCAGGCGTGCAACGAGTGCTTGAGCAATCGAGCACGCGGCATACAGAGGATACCCGGTCCCGGGAGACGAAGAGGCAGTACACGTCGTATTGCCAGTTAACCAACCAGGGAGGTAATCATGGCATTGAATGTTGAGATTAAGTGTATCAACAAGACGAATCGTACTGATCCGCATGAGAGAATACAAAACCTGGGAAGTGTAACGAACGGTCAAAGGTGGAAGCTGTCCGTTTCTGATGCGATCGCCGGGATTGAGCGAGGGGAGTGGAAGTTTTACACGGTCGACGGCGGTAAGTCCGTTTGGGTTGGCATCGCCACGCACAACGGGCACAAATACCTGAAGACTGAGGCGGACGGGGTTCATCCGGATAACCTACTGTCTCTTCCTGAGTGCCCGTGAGATGCTCGTGGTCTGTTCGGCATTCGCATAAGAGTCATCCCCGCACCCGGAAACGTCGATTGACTCTTTGCGCTGCAACTCTGTGTCAAGCGTCTGCGCCCTGGTGCTTAAAACATTCTATATTCAGGCTGGTGTTTAGCATCGAGCGATCGCATGGGACATGATGACGTCCCCCTGCGCAAGACATGCAACTGGAGGATGGTCCGGGTTGGCCGCCGCCAGACCGGCGATTATCGAATAATGCGTGAAGAACAGGGCAAGGAGCCCGGGGTCGAAGTGCACGCCGCCATTTCGTTGCATTAGATCGAGGACTTGGTCTTCTGGCAGAGCTGGGCGATAGACGCGATCATGAGTCAATGCATCATAGACGTCGATGATCGCGACGATTCGAGCACATTCGGGAATGTCCAGCCCTGAGACTCCGTCGGGATACCCGGCCCCGTCCCATTGCTCATGATGTCCTATCGCAATCTGTTCTGCCATCCGCAGCATAGGAGTCTTCGAGCCAGCGAGTATCCTGGCGCCAATCGTAGTATGAGTCTGCATAATCGTGAATTCCTCGGGCGTAAGCGGGCCTGGCTTACGAAGAATGGCATCTGGAATCCCGATTTTGCCAACGTCATGCATGGGGGCCGCCATACGCAGTAACTCTGCGTCCGAAATCGACCAACCCGCAGCTTTAGCAAGGCATTCACTCAACAAACCAGTGCGTCGGATATGCATGCCGGTCTCTTCATCCCGCCACAGTGAGGCGGACACGAGGCGATGAATTGTCTCCTCTTGTGCCTGCCTGACGGCCAGCGTCTGCTCACGCACACGCTCCTCAAGGTGATTTGTGTAATCGCGACGTTCAAGAAGTAGTTGCCGACGTTCCAAGGCGCGGCGGACGTGAAAAAGCAGTTCTTCTCGCTCTACTGGTTTTAGCAGATACGCGCAAGCTCCATGCGTGAGAGCGTCAATTGCCGTATGCGCGTCGTCTTGACCCGTCATCATAACAACCGACGTATCGGGATATTTTTCGGCAATGCGCCGCAACAGCACGTTTCCCGAGCCCCCCGGCATCCTAACGTCCAGGATAACGAGAGGGAATTCGTGGGATTGAAGATGCTCGCTTGCTTGACGCGTGCTCTCAGCTTCTGTGCATTGATATCCTTCGAGAGTAAGCCAATGTCTAATTAGCTTTCGGATTGAGCTTTGGTCGTCCACAATAAGTGCAGAAGTCGAATCATCTTCTAGCATTTTACATTCTCGGCGATATGTGGTTGGGAATGGGCGTCAAGAGACTGTCGGACTATTTGGAGGAGTGCTTGTGCGGTGAAGGGTTTCTGAAGAAGGGGGACCTTTTCTTGGGTCAGACACCCCAGCCGAGCGGTCTCGCGATCATATCCGGTGCAACAGATAACTCTTGTATTGGGGGAGTGCTCGTTTATGTGGCGATGCACTTCGTGCCCACTGCGGCGCGGCATGACGGCGTCCAATAGCACCAGTGAGATGTCGCTGCGGTGAGTATCAAACAGCTGCATCGCTTCCTCTCCATCGGCCGCCGAGTAGACTACATAGCCCGCTCTTTCCAAGGTAGTAACAGTGAGCTGTCGGACCATGGGTTCATCCTCGGCCACCAGAATGGTCTCATGTCCAGCATAGTCTCGTGCCGGTTCAGGCTCATCAACGTCGCCTGTTTCGCCATTGCCGGGCGGAAGGTATAGTCGAAATGTCGTGCCCGAACCGGCCTCACTGTATAGGTGGACAGCACCATGATGCTGACGGATGATGCCGTAGACAAGGGCAAGCCCAAGGCCTGTGCCCTTGCCCACTTCCTTGGTAGTGAAAAACGGTTCAAAGATGCGCTGTTGAATCTCGCGAGGGATGCCCGCTCCCGTGTCGGACACGGTATATACCACATACGTCCCCGGTTTAATATTGAAATGAACATCCCAAAGTGGTTCGGTAACTGCCACTCTTTCCGTCTTGATTACGAGATTTCCACCCTCGGGCATCGCATCTCGGGCGTTCAAACAGAGATTCAGTAAAGCTTGTTCCAGTTCACCCGGATCAGCATAGACGTTACCCACGGCATCATCTAGAACAATATCTATCGTAACGTGCTCGCCGATGGTTGGACGCACAAGCTTGATGAGGTCCCGCACAACCTGATTAGCATCGGTGCTTCTCGGTTCAATATTGGTGCGGCGACTGAAACCGAGGAGTTGACGCGTCAATGCAGCCGCCCTCTTGGCGGCTCGGCGGACTTGGCCCAAGTTCTGGAAGCGCTCTTCACCGGGATTCAAGCCCTCCATGCCGGCGCACGCGTACCCATCGATGACTTGCAGGAGATTGTTGAACTCATGGGCGACTCCGCCTGCCAGTTGGCCGATTTCCTCCAACTTCTGCGATTGACGGAATTCCGCTTGTGCGTGATTGTCAACGATCACCTTCGATGTTATATCTGCCAGATGCGACAGGAAGGCGTCGTCCTCCTCTGAAATGGTGTGATTGGCAAACATCGCAAATACGCCGACGGTATTGCCACGAGCGTCACGGAGCTTATAGCCTGCAAACGACACCAAGCCAAGACTCTTGGCCCACTCATGATTGTGAATGCGAGGGTCTGACGTTACATTGTTCGATACGGTCTTTCTTTCCTCACCGGTTGCGATCCGTCCAATTTTGTATAAGCCAAGCGGTACGCGGCGGTGAGTTCCGTCAATTTGCGTATAGCGACCGGAACTGGCGACTAAGTGAAGGCACCTATCGCGACGTCGGCACACGTGGGTCTCATCGGTGGCGGCGTGGATACATTCCGAGCAAATGTCTCCTGCGGCGATGGTCCAGAGGCGGCAGAAGTCCAAGTCTAGTAGCGATACTGCCGAATCCGTAATCTTTTTGAACTTCTCATCCAAGGGGGCGGGAACAATCAAGTCTTCTTGGAGTCGATTGACACGTTCAAGCCGCCGTATTGATTGCACGTATCTTTGCTCGGCGTCCTTCTGTGGCTGTACGTCCTCAATCGAACCTGACATACTTGTCGGCTTTCCATTGGCGTCCCAAGCGGCTTGTCCACGGCTGCGAAACCAGTGATACGCGGCAGAGTTGTCCCTCAGGCGATACTCGATGTCGAACGGAACATGTTCTCTCAGGTGAGAATTGATGGCCGCAAACGTCGGGCCCACGTCCTCTGGATGCAATAACGCCTCAAACTGAGACAACGTTGGCTTCAAACTGCCGGGTTGATATCCGAGGGCTATTTCCGCCTGTTCCGACCATTTGATCGCCGGCTGCGTTACGTCGGGCCAGTCCCATACACCGTGTTTAGTGCCCTCCAAGGCGCGAGACAAGCGGTTCCGAGCTGCCTCGAGTTCCTGAATCAACGGCTTTCCCAACTGCACAATAAGAAGACCGCCGAGGGTTGTCAGGGCTAGGGTAAGCGATGCTAAGATTGCAGCCGTTTGAAAGAAGGAATGGTTCACTTCGGCAAGGCGCACCTTTGAGCAGATGCCCCAGCCGAAACGCGGCACCGGCGCATAGGTAGCCAGGACGGTCTGGCCCTGGTAGTCCTTGCCGATCATGGTGCCCGATCGACCGGCGATAGCGTTGCGGATAGGTTCCGCGAACGCCGTGTCGGAAACAAGGTCGTTTGTGACCGAGGGGTGCGCTGAACTTCGATACAGCAGGCGAATACTATCGCCATCAGCCTCGCCAATCACGCACTCACCCGATCTGCCGCGTTCCTCGCTGTCGCCAAGGATGGAATGGGCAAACTGTTTCAAAGTCTTATCGCCATCCCAGGCGTTGGCCTGGCCCAACTTGTCAAGCAGTCGCAAACGCTCCTTCGCCTCTCTTACCAGATAACTCTCATTCTCTTGCAGAAGGGTATGGTAAACCATCCAAAGCGAGACGCCAGCACACACCGCCGCAACACAAGCCAATAGAGCCGGGCTCCACACAAACATTCTCTTTCGGCAACTGAGGGAACCTCGGTTCTTGCATAGCGAGTGCGTTTCGTCATCGCGCGGACATGGATTGTTGCTGAACGAGCCGTTTTCCACTGTTACGCCCTTTCACGAGATTCTCGCGTTGCCACGCCCGATTAGGTCCTGCATGCACACTACAAACATAAGACATTCCGCTCACCGTCGCTCTTGTCCGCCATGTCGAGGCAACTCCTCTGGGTTATTGCAATACTTTAGGGTTACCCTTGCTGCTACACAACGAAAATACCCACCGGCGATAAAATCGCATCGCTAAAACGAAGTTAGCCATCGGCGAGGCGTAAGAGTATATATGAGTGGGCTTCGTCTTCAGCCGAACCTAAGCTGTCCTCGCAAACAGGGCTGCACGGCATCGATATAGGAATCGATTCGGCTTTCTCAGATTACTGAGAAATCAATATGAGATGCTTAGCGTTGCTCGCCGTTGAAATGTTTTGGAGTTCTGCATCGGTTCTCAGAGTGCAGGAAGTGTCATGAAGGCTTTGTCCCCTCGTCAATGCGATAGAATATCCGACGATGACGGTCGCCCATCGCGGCGTCTGCTTCTCTACCTGATCAGCTTTCTTGCCCTCGTCGTTGCGATCGCAGCGTGCTCAGCTATTGCCATCCATCGGGCATTTGGCCTCGCCAACGCCGCGGCAGAAAGAGTGAAGGTCAACGGACCACTGTATGAAACGATTATCCGTGGCAAGGGAGTCATTGCCGATGTGCTGCCCCCACCTCAGTACGTAATTGAATCCTATCTGATAGCGTTCCAATTGGCCGATGCCACTGAACCAAAAGAAATTGAGGCGCTCGTACGGACGTTCAGGGGATTGCGGGACGCCTACACGGAGAAGGGAAAGTACTGGCGAAGCAGACTCGAAGAGGGCGAACTCAAGCACACGCTCTTGGAAAAGGCCCGTATACCCGCCGAGCGATTCTACCACATCGTTGAACAGCACCTTATTCCAGCCATTCGCTCGCACGACATGGAGCGAGCTAGGAAGCTATTGCGCGGCCCCATACAAATGGAATACATGGAACACCGGAAACAGATCGACGAAGTTGTTTCCCTGGCTTCCAAGGGTACTCGGAGGGATGAGGATCAAGCCTGCTTGATTGTGCGTCAAGCAGAGAGGGAGGTTGCTCATCTCACCACACTCGCTACTACGATAACTGTGACTGGATTGCTTGGCTGTGGAATTGTGGCGGTCTCAATTGGCATTCTAGCCTGGCGGCGGCTCGATCGGCATATCCGCGAGCTGCGTTGTGCCAACGGAGCACTGTGCCGAGAGATGTCCGAGCGAATCCGGGCCGAGCATACCTTGAGAAGTAGTCAGCTGAAGTACAAGGTGCTCTACGAGTCCTCTCGCGATGCGATCATGCTTCTCGCGCCGGAGAGGGGCTTCATCGGCGGTAACCCCGCTGCAATCGACCTCTTCAGATGTAAGGATGAAAGGGACTTCACGTCACGGACCCCAGCCGATCTCTCGCCAGCGTGCCAGCCCGACGGCTGGCCGTCCGTCGAAAAGGCCCAGGAAATGATCTCGGTGGCAATGCGACATGGTTCCCATCAGTTTGAGTGGATGCACAAACGGACCAACGGTGCGGAGTTCTTTGCAGATGTATTGCTCACTCGAATGGAGGTTGATGGCAAACGACTACTGCAGGCAACGGTCCGAGATATCACAGCGATCAAGAAGGCTGAACAGTCTCTTCGCCAAAGCGAACAGAAATATCGCCTTTTTGCTGAAAATGTGACGGATGTGATCTGGACAATGGATTTAGATGGCCACTACACATTTATCAGCCCTTCGATTCGACAGCTACTTGGATACACCGTCGAGGAGGCTTTGCAGCTCACTCTTGAAGAAAAGCTCGTTCCTCATGCGCGGGACCTTGTGCGGGAACGGCTTGAAGAAGCGGCCACTGCATTTCGAAATGGAGTGCATTTCCCCAGCGACGTGCTGGAAGTCGAACAACGCCGCAAGAACGGTACAACAGTCTGGACCGAGGTTGCATATAGTGGCATGTACGATGAGTCGAACGCGTTGATTGGCATACAAGGAATTACTCGCGATATTAGCACCAGAAAACGTTTGGAAGCCCACCTATCCGAAAACGATCGCAGACTTCACACCATTCTGGATCACACATTCGAATTCATTGGCCTCATGAGTCTCGACGGAACCTTACTGGATGCAAACCAAGCGGCTTTGGCTGTTGTCGGCGCGGAGGCTGCTAGCGTCCTAAACAAGCCTGTTTGGGAGACTCCATGGTGGTCACGTTCGCCGGACTTGCAGCGACGTATTCGCGAGGCAACGGCGAGCGCGGCGGAAGGCGAGTTCGTGCGAATGCAGATAACGCACTCAGGAGGGAACGGGGACGTTCGCTGGGTGGACTTTTCGCTCAAACCATTGACGGGTGAAGAGGGCAACATTCTCTACCTGTTGATCGAGGGACGTGATATCACGGATCTGCATCGAACTGTTGGTAGCACCGCAGAGCTGTGGAGTAATCACGAGGGCCGCCGAGCAGAATCGTTCGGCCAGCCTAGAGACGCGGTGACGATTGAAGGGTTGCACGGAATGACTGATAATATATCTGCAGGTCGATGAGCCGAAACGTCTTCGCAAGGTCTGTACTTGGACACTGGCCCGCCTACACTGTGCTTGCCTGCGAATACGCCACTGATAGCAATCGCCTGAAACTAGTAGCGGGTGCGAAGCCCGTTTCGGTACTTCCCAGTCACAAGCGTGTTTCGTTATCCCGACAGTTTGCCGCTGATTGTCGCACGACTGCACCGGCGACTTCGGGGTCGGGGCTGATCCGTCCTCAAGCCCCATCCAGCCTTGCGGCTGGATGGGGCGGTCTCAATTTGCAGCCTAAGCGGACTCTAGTGCAAGCATGAGCTAGAATTGATTTTCAATGCCACCCATTACGGACGCGACAATGGAAACAGGCTCGCTGGCGCATGATGCTGCACAATGCCGAAGAGTGACTTCAGAGCAACGCCGCGGAGCCTGCCGTACTTATAAGCGGGGAAAAGTTCTTGAGGCAGGCCCACGACAAATGAGGAGCAGGGGTCTCGTTAGTCAATTGGCACCCGCCTATGATGACGCACGACGATAATTGGGGTGTCGCTGCCGTGCGATTCTTGCTGATTCTGCTGGTTAAACGGCTGATACCTGACACGCCGGGCGGTTTCTAGGAGAGAAAGTGACGCAGGCTCAAGAATGCGAGCAGGCCTCTATAATATGCTTTTATTGAAGTGCGTTTGAGTAAGTGCGGGTAATTTACAGGGGGAAACAATGGCCACGTTCATCACTTGGAAGTCGTATTACAGCGTAAATGATCCAGAACTGGATGCTGAGCACAGGCAGATCATCGACTGCATCAATCGATTATACGTGTCGCTAGATGACCCGTCGCAGGGCTTGGTGACGAAACAAGTGCTCGACACTCTTGTCAAATACACGCACGAACACTTCGACCACGAAGAGAAGCGGATGCAGGAAGCCGGGTTCACTGGATTTGCTGCGCACAAGGAACTGCACGACGATATGCGACGGCGAACACAAGGTCTTCGAACCCACCTGACGCTAGTTACAGCCCGCGATGTGCTCGGCTTTCTCAAGACGTGGTGGGTCGATCACATTCAGGGTGAAGACAAGTTGTATGCCTCATTTCTGCCCAGCTTGGTAACGAAGTAAGAATGGCTTCGCGCCTTCGATGACCGCGGGGCGCAAGGGCCGCCAGGGCCACCCCTGGCGGCCTTTTTTTGTTTCCATTGACCAAATTTCAAACACGGCTATACTCGCATCGAGCATGGCGAGGTGCAGAATGCACGACGTACCATTTTACAAAATCTGGGTCCAGCAGTGCCAAGCTGCCAGGGAGATTGAAGACGAGTTTGGCACGGACTTGGCGCTGAAATATCTGGTTGAAGAGAAGTTCATCGATTTTCTCCAAGCCGCCGAGCACGACGCCGATTTCCAAACAGAAATCCCTGCCTTTGTTGCTGAGATCAAAACGGTCTTTGAGTCATGGCAACTGCGAGAATGCCTGGACAAGGCTCGTCGCAGCGAACCATTCAACCCTGCCGACTACGAAGACGACGAGGAAACCGAGCAGGAAGACATTGAGATGCTCCGTCGAGAAGATATTCGTCGCTGCACCGCCGATCTGTTGATGGTGGAGCGGGCCAGGGAATGGCTTTTGGGGGAATGAATCCGTCATGATCTTTCGACTCTCGCAGAAGCTCGCCACGAAACTCCATGTCTCGACGCTGTCTGCTTTGCCAGCCGATGCCAATCCCTATGCTGACTGGTCGGCACACCTTTTTACTGCTGACCGCACCCAACACATCATCATCTCGAACACGAAGTCGCTCTACTCGGCGGCGACGTATGGCAAGGGGATCACGGACAGCGCTGTCTTCATTGACAGAGCATTGAGCACTATCCGAGACTTCATGGAGGCAGACAAGCAAGCATTTGCCTACCATCGCTTCATCGCCCCAGCAAGTGTCAACGTCCGGTTTGCGAAGATGCTCGACCGTGCGATAATTGGTTCAATCAATGAATTGGTGAAGTCTGCGAAATTCCGGCTGGAAGAGGACGAAGTGTCGCCGTTTGATGTAGCTGCCGAGCTGAACGAAGTGCCGATGACCGCTCTTGGTCGCTATACGGCGGAGACGTTCGGCATTCCGAACGAGGTGTTTAGGGCGATGATGCGGAGGCAGAAGTAAGCCAATTCGGGCGGTATTTGCCCTCGTTTCCGCCGGTGTGGTCCACCCACCTCAACCCACCGGCCCACATTCATCCCGTCCCTGCCACCATCAATTGCCATTTCCCCCCTGTGATCTATTATTCCCAGGGGCTTCTACCAATATTTGGAGAGCCGAAAATGGCAAAGCGAAAGACCAACAAATCACAAGCCGTCCGCGACTACGCATCCGCACACCCGAAGGCGACCAGTGGCGAGATCGCCGCCGCCCTGGCGAAGCAAGGTATTAAGATCACAGCCGCCTACGTTGCCAACATCAAGAGCGGCATGAAGAAGACTCGGAAGGCGGCGAAGACGCCTGCTCCGCAACCGGCACCCGTAGCCACTGAACGACCTCTTGCCAACGGCGATACGGTCTCGGTCGCTCAAATCAAGACTCTCGCTGAGACGGCCAAGGCGATGGGCGGCTTTGGCAGAGTCAGCGAACTTCTGAGTCTGATCCAGGAAGTTGGCGGCGTGAGAAAGTTTAAGAACTTGGTTGAGGTGTTGGCGGGAGCTTGATTGGAATTGGTTTTTGATCGATGGTACGAAGGTCTTGGGAAGCCCCTTGCAGCCGTTGGCTGCAAGGGGCTTTTGTGTTAGCTCACTCGTTTCCCGTGCGTGCCGGGGTTGGTGCCGGAGTAGGTTGCGGCACTGACCGACGAGCGCACTCGCTCCCAAAGTTCCCAGTTCGAATTTGGTCCGCACGGCCATTACCGACCTCTCGGCCCGCAAGAAGGTCGAACAGCAGCTGATCGAGGCCCGCCGCGAGGCCGACGGCGCCAATCGGGCCAAGAGCGAGTTTTTGGCCCACATGAGCCACGAGTTGCGGACGCCGATGAACGCTATTCTCGGCATGACCGAGTTGGCACTGGCCGACAATGTAACGGCGGCTACCCGCGATTACTTACAGACCGTCAAGGACGCCGGAGCCAGCCTGTTGGAACTGCTGAACGACCTTCTCGACTTCTCCCGGATCGAGGCCGGTCGCGTTGATTTCGAGCACAAGCTGTTGAGCCTGACGGCGATCGTCGAACAGACTCTCAAGACGCTAGGTGTGCGGGCATATGAGAAGGGGTTGGAATTGGTGACCGACTTGCCCGCGGATGTCCTCGACGCCTGGATCGGCGACCCGATGCGGCTGCGTCAGGTATTGCTGAACCTCGTCGGCAACGCTATCAAATTCACGTCCCAAGGCCAGATCATCGTTAGCGCCCGGATGCGAGCTGAGGCCGGGCCCCAGTTGCTGGAGTTTGCCGTGACCGACACCGGTTGCGGCATTGCTCCTGCCGACCAGCAACGCATCTTCTCGCCGTTTACCCAGGCTGACAGCTCGCGGACGCGGGATTTGGGCGGCTCGGGCTTGGGACTAACGATCTGTCATCGGTTGGTCGAGATGATGGGCGGCCGCATCGAGGTGGAGAGCCAACCGGGCCGCGGCAGCACCTTCCGCTTCACCGTGCGGTTCCAGGTTGCCCCCCAGCAACCGATCCTCGACCATTATCCTTGGCTGAGTAACCGGTCGGTGCTCGTGGTCGAGAGCAACCCGGCCAGCCGGGCGGCGCTGGTCAACATTTGTAGTCAGTGGGGCATGCTGGTTGCGTCGGCTCGCTCGGCGCTGGAAGCCATCGGTCAAATCGAGGCTGCCGAAGCGGCGGACCGGCCCTTCAACGCCGTGATCCTCGATGGCGTCCGCCCCAGTTTAGAGACCGGCGAATTGCTCAAGCATCTGCCGACCGGTCCCGGCGGCAGCAAGAATGTGATCGTCATGTACTCGTCGGCCGTTCGCGACGGCCTCGGTCGCAATAGCGCTGCGGGTGCCGTCTTTGTCGAAAAACCGATTGCGAGGGCGGAGCTGCTCACTGCCCTGAACCAAGCCCTCGGGATCATCGGGCGCGACACCCCTTTCCGCCCGGCAACGACGTTGGAAGAAAAGTCCCCGATGCGACTGAGAGTGCTACTGGCCGAGGACAACCGCGCCAATCAGAAATTAGCTCGTTATATCTTGGAGCGACGGGGGCATGAGATCGAGATCGTGGAGAACGGGCAGGAGACCGTCGACCGTGTGCGGCACGGGACGTTCGACGCGGTGTTGATGGACGTGCAAATGCCGGTGATGGGCGGATATGAAGCAACGGCCGCCATCCGAGGGCTGCCCGATCCGGCCAAGTCCCGCATTCCCATCATTGCCATGACAACCCACGCGATGAAGGAGGACCAGCATCGCTGCTTGGCGGCCGGCATGGACGCTTACCTCAGCAAGCCGATTGAGGGCAGCAAATTAATTAGTTTGGTGGAGCGGTTGGCGCGGGCGCAGGTGTAAACCGGCCATACGACTCCGCGATGCTCGAACCGTCTCATGGTCTAGCCGACGGATGCGAGAGCCGAAAACGCGTGAGACGTTGCTATCGACATTTTGCAGCATGAGATGGGGCGACGGTGGTTTTTCTCATCTTGCTGGCCCGGCGTGGATTGCTCATGGCCACTCTCTCTGACACGCAGCGAAGAACAACGGCAAGCGCTTAAGATAGCATGCAAAGCCGACCGCAGCGTCTAGACATGCCAAACGGTCCGAAACTCGTAGTGCAATCCAGGGTAGGCCTTTATCAGTTAGTCATCGAACACCCCTGTCCCGAACCCGGCCCTCTAGCGCTACTGGGAATCGGGTCCGCCAGCTGCTAGGCGTGCGGTTTGCGGCGGTATTGGCGGTATTAGCGCGGTTCTGCCCGGGCGGTGAAGCTGTCGTCGGGCGACTACGTGCAAAGCCAAACCGCGGGGCCACGCTCAATGATGCGATCATCAAGCAGAACAACTCGATTTCTGCCGGCGCGTTTGGCGCCCAGCAGTGCGTTGTCGGCCTGAGCCACCAACTGTTCGAATCGCTGTAGGTTAGCCGTTAGTTCGGCAACTCCAAAGCTGGCGGTCACAGTAACTTTCTGTTCGCCCTCAATAATAGGACTTTCGGCTACGACGGCTCTGCATCTCTCCGCCCAGGCGTTTGCTCCTTGAGCATTAGTTTCCGGAAGCAAAACGCAAAACTCCTCGCCACCCCAGCGGCAAATAAGATCATGCTGCCGCGATTGCCTTTCCAACTGACCTGCTAGATGGGTGAGCACCTTGTCGCCCATGAAGTGACCGAGCGTATCATTGATCTTCTTGAAAAAGTCCACATCCAGCATAACGCAGGAGAGAGGTCGACCGTGTCGAGTAGATATTCCCCATTCCCTCTCCGCTTGCTCCAAAAAGCTGCGTCGGTTCAGTAAGCCTGTGAGGGAGTCCCGTGTTGCTAGTTGGTTAAGTTTATTTTCGAGCTCTAGGATCCGGACACCCGTCTGTAACCTTGCAAATAGCTCTACACGGCGGACTGGCTTGGTTAGAAACTCATCAGCACCTGCGCTCAGGCCCAGTACAATGTCTTCAATCTGCGATTTTGCTGTCAGTAATACTACATAGACGTAGTGAGGCAAGGTCTCCGCCCGCAACCGACGGCAGAGTTCGACGCCGTCCATCCCCCGCATAACCCAATCCGTTATGACGATATAGGGGCAGTTCTGGTGAATTATCTCAAACGCTTCCACACCGCTTTCCGATTGGCGCACCCGAAAGCCCTCGGGTTCCAGCATGTCGGTAAGTACGGCTCGAATGACCCGGTCGTCGTCAACGACAAGGACATCGTGGTACAGGGAATTCACGGCACCCCCCCCAAAAAAATAGCTAGCCCCGTCACCTGTTATATAGCTTTTTATGGGCGCCCCTGTATCGCGAAACCGAACCTGCCCCCCCCTTTTTTAAGGAATGGTAATCCGCCAATTCGCTGGCTTTGGTGTGGTATCCTGCGAACTAGAGCAAGCCCGCACCTCTCCATCAACGCCCCCGGCCCAAAACTGCTCCTTAATCTCGTAGGATACAGCGCCAATGCTGCTCTGCCTTGGCGAGGCTATTACGACCAAGGCGAGCCCGAGTGATGTACGAGGGATGTTACCTAAGTCAACGTCTTACGAGTCGGTAAACCGCCGGTGATGCGCCAGCAGAGTTTTCAACTGTTCAATGCCTTCTGCAAGATTACCGATGACGTTCGCGGCCTCGTCCAGTTGGCCCGAACAACCAATCTGCTCAATGCGAGCGGCGGTGTCGAAGACTGGCACAGCCCCAAGATATCCGACGATTCCTTTCAGCCTGTGGGCGGCATCGCGCAGCCCAGACGGGTTCCCGTTCTCCATACCCTGTCGCATTTGATGTAGCAACAGGCCCGCTTCTTCAAAGAAGCTCTCCACCATATCCTGGAACAGCGAATATTCCCTGCAGCAGGATTGCAGGGCGGCATCCAGATCAAATAAGGGGCTGCCAGCAGAAGCAGCCAAGTCTGGAGCGGCCGTAGTCTTATCCGACGGTTCGGACTGACTCCGTTCGCGTTGTTCGGCCAATCGCTCGACCATCTCGATAAGCGTTTGTCCATTGACCGGCTTACTTATGTAGGCATCCATCCCAGCTGCCAAGCACCGCTCCCAGTCTCCCTTCAAGGCGTGGGCGGTCATGGCGATAATTGGAATACGGGCTTTCGCCGGATCGACGAGCTTACGTATGGCGGCTGTAGCGGCAAAACCATCCATCTCGGGCATCTGTACGTCCATCAGCACCACGTCAAAGTCCTGCTCCATTAGGCACACCACTGCCTGCCGGCCATCGCCTGCGAACTCCAGGCAATGCCCCCGCTTGCCCAGCACGTAACCGACCAGCTTCTGGTTGGCCGGGATGTCTTCCGCCACCAAGATACGGAGTTTTCGGCTCGGGGCGGGATCAATGATTTTTTCCTCGCTTCCATCGCTGCCTTTGGCTGCTCCAATAGCCCTAGCCAAGGTGTTGAACAAAGCGGCCTGCGAGATAGGTTTCTCCAAAAAAATTGCTTTTGAGTCGGGCCACTGTTCCGGGTAGCGCTGACGATCAGTGGATGAGATCATTAAGATGACGGCTCCCGCCAATCGCTGCTCCTGCTGCAACCAGCGCAACAGTGTGAAACCATCAATGCCCGGCATGACAGCATCGGCCAAGACGATCCGGTATGGTTCCCCTCGATCCGCCGCCTCGTGAATCTTAGTAAGCCCGGTGGGAACGTCCGACGCCTCTTCGGCCCGGACATGCCAGCCGGCGAGGGTGTGCAGGAGGATTCGGCGGCCGGTTGAATTGTCGCCGACGACTAGGACGGGCAGTCCTCGCAGCGCCTCTTCTACGGTATCCTCCCAGCCATCCTGCTGGTAACCCGTTTGACCGAGCGGAAGCGTGACGGTGAAGTGGAAGTCGCTACCTTTGCCAAGTTCGCTTGCGACTTCGATCTTCCCACCCATTAAGTTGACGAGCTGCTGCGATATGGCAAGACCTAGTCCCGTGCCGCCGAAGCGACGGGTAGTAGACGAGTCAGCCTGAGTGAACGGGCGGAAAATCTTCTCAAAGGTCTCGGGCGCTATCCCGATGCCCGTGTCGCAGACTGAGAACGTGAGGGAGGCTACCTCGTCGGTGATCGTCGGGGCCGCTGCCCGAACCACCACCTCCCCCTTTGTGGTAAACTTAATCGCATTGTTTATCAGGTTCATTAGCACCTGCCGCAGTCGCAGTGGATCACCAACGACTTGCCCGGGCAACTCCTTTTGGAAGTCGGCAACCAGTTCCAGCCTCTTTTCGTGGGCGCGAACGGCCAAGGTCTTTAGGACCTGCTCAACGACTTCCCGGGGACTGAAGGGGGTGTGCTCCAACTCGAACCGACCGGCTTCGATGCGAGAAAAATCGAGGATTTCGTTCAAGAGCTCCAGCAGCAAGTCAGCCGAGTCCTTTGCGGTCTGCAAGTAGTCGCGGACGGTAGACGGCAGTTGCTCGGCCAGCGCGAGGTCCGTCATGCCGAGGATTGCGTTCATCGGTGTCCGCAATTCATGGCTCATACTGGCCAGGAACTGGCTCTTGGCGACGTTGGCGGCCTCTGAGGCGCGGGCGTGCTTCTCCAAGGACGCCACTAAACGGATTCGCTGCATAGCAATCGCTACGTGGTCCGCCACCGCTTTCATCAGCCCGAGTTCATCATCAGTGAACTTAACCTTGGTGCGCGAGCCAAACGATAACGTCCCGATGACCTCACCCTGAACCAGCAGCGGATGGCAGGCGTATGCTTGGACACCGAAGCCGCGCACCAGATCGGTGCGAGGGTCGGGCGTCCTCTGAATCTGCTCCGCGACAATCCGGCAGCCGTCCCTCGCCGCGCAGCCGCATACTGCCGCGCCATAGTCGAGCCACTCAATCTGTTGAGCCGCCTCTTCCGGGATGCCAGCGCAGGCGTTCAGGTGCAGACGGCCGGATGGCTCGTCCACCAGGAAATTGAAGAACACGTGGCAGCCGAGATGCTCCATTACTCTTCGGCACAAGACTTCCACAATCTGCTGCGGCTGACCACTGGCCAACAACTGAGCGGTCACCTCCGAAAGGAGTTGCGTTCGCTCTTCGGCCCGGACTCGCAACTGTTCTTGATCCAGCGCGTCAAGCGCGTACGACAAGTCGGCGCTCAAGGCCTCCAGCAGACGGACCTGCTCGGCATCAAAGGCCCCGGCGTCCCGCGCGTAGAGCGTTAATTCGGCGACGGGCTTGCCGCCGAGACGAAGTGGAAACGCGGCTGATGCCAGAAATCCGAATCGGAGAGCTCTTTCGCGCCACGGCGTGATGTGCGGGTTGACGGAGAAATTGTCGTTGATGACGGTACGGTTCTCCCGGATGCACGTCCCACTTGGTCCCGCACCCAGCGGGCCGTCGATCTCGACCACGATTTCATCAAGGTAATCGGCCGCCGGTCCGGAGTGGGCCACCGGCACCACCTTCTGGCCCCGCACCTCTCCAATCCAGGCCAGGGGGAACTCGCCCAGCTGTGTGACAATCTGGCACACCTCCGCAAATAGCGTCTTCGTGTCTCGGGCCCGAACAATCAACTCGTTCACTCGGCTCAGTACTGCGTAGAGGCGAGTCAGCTTGGCTACCTGCTCGTCGCGGCGTTTTCGCTCCGTGATGTCCTGAGAGAGCACGGCGATGTCCGAGCCCATCGAAACTACGGCGAGCCGAAACCACCGGCTCCCGATGACGCCCTCGCCTTGGTACAGCAATTCCTCGATGCGTGTTTGACCAGTCTCAGCCACGTACTGGTAAACCTCAAAAAATGGCGAACCGCGATGATCGGGGAGTTCGCGGACATCGCGGCCCTGCAATCCCGCTTTCGGCATCCCAACCATGCGTTCCAAGGCAGGATTGACATAGACGCACGTGAAGTCGGCGACCCGCCCCTGCGCGTCGCGCACCGGCCGCAAAATGGAGAATCCGTCCGGCGAAAGCTCCTGGGCCACCCGAAACCGCTCCTCGCTCTCCCGCAGCGCCCTCTCGGCCCGCTTGCGATCGGTGATATCATGAACGATTCCCTGCAATCTCCCATCCGGAAGTTGGCGTCCAGCCAGCTCACCAATGAAGACCGATCCGTCCTTGCGACGGAATCGCCATTCGCTGCGATGGACCTGGCCGTCCGCGAAGCTGGCGACGGCGGCAGGAAGACGATCGACCTCCTCGGGCACGAGTACATCAGCAAAGGTGCTGTTGAGAACCTCCCCGCGAGTCATCCCAAACAGTTGGCAGCCAGCAGGATTCACATCAACATAGCGGCCAGCCCGATTGGCAACAAACAGGCCGTCCACCATCTGCTCGACAAGGTGACGGTGACGCTCCTCGCTTTGTCGCAGCGACTCTGTGCGCTCAGCCACCCGCTCTTCCAGAGTCGCGTTCAAATCCCTCAGTGCCTTTTCTGCTTTCCGGCGCTCGGTGATGTCGACGTCCATTTCCAGGATCATCGGCGAGCCATCGGCATCCGTGAACGGGAAATCGTAGATGTCGAAGGTACGGCCGTTGGGAAGTCCCCATTCCCAGTGGTGCGGCTTTCCGGTCGTCAGAGGAATGAACGCCTGACACTCGTCGCACGGCTTGTCAAAGCCGAACTGACTCTTGTAGCACAGTTGGCCGGTATTATCCCCCAGGGCCTCTCGATAGGCCCGGTTTGTGAACTCGACGCGATGATCGGGACGGATTAGCGTTACGATCACCGGCAGCGTTTCCAGCACGTCCAGGAATCGCTGCCGTTCCCGTTGCGTCTCTGCTTGCGCCTGTTTAATTTCCGTAACGTCCAGGCCCACCTCCATAATTCGAGGCTCGCCGCTGACATCCGTAAAGGGGAAATCGTAGATGGCGTAGTTACGGCTATCCGGCCCTGTCCACTCCCAGCGGTGCGGGGCCCCGGTTTGGAAAACCTTGAACGTCTCGCAGTTCTCGCAAGGTTCGGATCGCTGAAATAGATACACGTAGCAGCGTCGTCCCTCCGACTTGCCAAACCGCTCTTCAAAAAATCGATTCGCAAAGGGAACACGGTAATCGGGCGATAGCAAGATCACATAGACCGGCAACATATCGAGCACGTTGTTGAACCGCTCCCGCTCAGCCGCAACGGCCTCGGCGACCCGGCGGCGGTTCTCGCTTTCGAGGAGCGCCGTCTCCGCCCGCTTGCGCTCGGTGATGTCCGTATGCATCGCCAGGTAGCCAAGATAGTTTCCGGCATCATCACGACGCGGAGTGACGTTGCTCAGAGTCCACAGGATCGAGCCATCGCTACGACACAGCCTCCGTTCCTTGCTAAAACTGCCTTGCTCTTTCAGGCTCTCCCGCGCCCGAATCACTGCCTCCCTTTCCTGAGGGTCAACAAAATCGAGGCTAGATCTGCCGATGATCTCCTCACGGGAGTACCCGAGCATATCGGCCATTCGCTGGTTAACATACGTGATGGTTCCATCCGGGTCGTGAGTAGCAATGCCCTCCTGAGCGGTCTCGACGATACCACGATAACGCTGCTCGCTCTCCCGCAACGCCTGCTCGGCTTGCTTGCGATCGGTAATGTCGCGAATCGTCGATTGCGTGTGGATCGTGCGGCCATCGGCGTCCTTAATGGGAGCAACATTGACCTCGACCCAAATCCGCCGGCCGTCGCGGCGCAACCCTTCGTACTCGAAATGCGTGGGCTCCGCAGCACCCCGTACTCGTGCCTTGTGCCGGGCACGAAGTTGAGGAAGGTACTTGGGCGCGATGTAGTCCTCCAGCCCGATATTTGGCAATTCCTCGCGAGTGAAACCGAAAAGCTCAAGGAAGCGATTGTTGGCGAAAACCACTTTTCCGTCCACGTCGTCGATGACCATTGCATCGTACGTGTTGTCAACCACCGCCTGAAACCATCGCTGACTCTCTCGCACCCTCTCCTCAGCCAGCTTCTGTTGTGTGATGTCTACAAAAGTCGAAAGTACGGTCGCTTCCCCACCGATCTCTAAGACTTGGGCGGATAATTGCGACACAAGCATCTCGCCCGATTTCTTGCGTAGCGGTTGCTCCCATCCGTGGATCGCATTGTTTTTTCGCAGCTCCTCAACAAAGTGCTTGCGTGACTCTGGATCTGGCCACACCCCTAGAGTCTTCGCCAATGTGCCGATTGCCTCATCTCGCCGGTAGCCGGTCAACTTGGCCCAGGTGTCGTTGACATCGAGATACACCCCGTCCTCAAGGCGCGTCCAAGTGATGGCAGCCGGATTCGCAGCGAAGGCTTTGACGAACTTCTCCTCCGATATGCGCAGTTCCTCTTCGGCCTGCTTGCGATCCGTGATGTCCATGTTGACGCCTGTCATTCGCGACGGCTTACCGACAGTGTCATGGAAAACCTGCCAACGGCCCGCCATCCAGTGAACACTGCCATCTGGCCACACCACGCGCCATTCGCCCTCCGATGGTTGGCCGGTCTGAAAAGATTGCTCCACCAGATGCAACACGTGCGAGCGGTCCTCCGGGTGAAGCAATTCCTCCCACGCCGCTTGAGTTTCGCGAAACTCGCCGGTGCGCAGTCCGTGCATCGCCTCCAGTTCCGGCGACCAGACCTCGACCCCGGCCTCGATATTCCACTCGAATGGACCGACTCGCGCTGCCGACTGGGCGAGGCGCAATCGCTCTTCACTTCTCCGAAGCGATTCCTCCGCCGTCATCCGTTGAATCGCAAGGCCGATGTTCTGCGCCAACGCTTCGTAAAACGCCACCAGGTCCGGCGTAAATCGGCCTTCTCGCCGGTCGTTCAGCTGCAAAAGGCCAACGATTTCAGCGCCCGCACGCACAGGAAATAGCCCGACTGATTGATAGCCAGTATGAATGCAGTAGTTGCGAGGACCGATCCGTGGATCACTTTCGGACGGCAGAGCCAGCAATTCGTTGGAGACGTTGGCCCAAAAGCTACCGCCTTTCGTGAAGCAGGGCATTGCAGGAAGGGTTTGCCCGGAGAGAACCAATCCGCAGGTGCACTGGAGAACCACGCGTCCCTCCCCGTCGCGCAGGATCGCGCCGTCTCCGCCCCGTTCACAAAGGTAGGTCTCTTCCCGCAGAAACTCCTCCGAAAACCCGTCGTGCTCGAAATAGGGGCAATCATCGCCCTGGCGCAGCCGTAAACCGACCGCGTCAAAGCCGGCCGCGCAGCGGATCAGTCGCAGGGTCTCGGCGATAACCTGGTGGAGCTCGCCGCCACGATTGAGCACTTGCAGAATAGCACTTAGTAGATCCTGCTTAGCTTCCGTCTGCTGGCGCTCACCTATGTTTGCTCGATCATCGTTGTTGCGATCAACGATGTCACGAGGAAGTTCAAAGAGTCGCTCGTCGCCGGAAACCCTTTCGACAACTGCCGCCTCAACGGGCTGGCGGCGGAACGTGTCTATCAGATCGCGCGCCTCTTGCAGCTGTCGCCGAAGGCTCTCGTTCTCGGTTAAGAGCGACTGCAAGAAATTAGGTGCCTTTTGCTCGGTCTCAACTCGATTATTGGCGTCCCGCTCGATATCTGGCATCGAACAACCGCCTCCTCACGCGATGAACAAAGGTAAACAGATCGACGTCGATTCTAACCGAAAAACTTTACAGATGAACCGGCGGGGGGCTGTTGGGGTAGGGGTTTTCCTTACGCGCGGACGGCACGTTGGAAGTTGGCCGCCATGGGAAGGCGGCCCAACATAGCTCGCCTGGGATTACGAGTTCCTTGGGGTCGAGTGGTAACAAAGAAACGCCCGCACGGGTGGGTGGAGCAACATCTATACAGGGAAAGCTGCAATACGGGGCGCAACAGAGTCGAAACTGTTTTGGGCAGCCCTCGGACCCGCCTTTCACTGAGCTCCCAACTGGCGGCGATCGCGCTGCAGCGAGCCTTGGCGAGAACCTCCACCACAGACAGCAGACCGAGAGCATTTGATTGCATGCCGCTGATTAGATTCATCGCCGAGCAAGGCGACTGGGCAGGAATTGCCTCTTGCGACTCCGATGCGATCTCTTGTAGGGCCGTAAGCAGTTCATTTTTGTCGTGAAGCAATTGTCTTAGTCCCGGAATGCCAACCAACTCAGTGCCAACAATCGCCGTAGCAACCGGCTGTCAACCGAAAAACCTGCTCTCCGCCATAATGTTCGCTGTGTTCAAAAGTGTTAGGATGTTCTACAGCCGTGGCCTGTTCGACCCGGCAGGGGGTATGACGCCTCTGGCCCTTCCGACTATGGTTTAGGCGTTTGTCATGACAAATACATCTTTCGATCTTCAAGAGGCGGGAGGCGTCTCCGACGCGTACAAGGCCTTGCTGGCCGTATCCGAAGCCATCGTCGCGCACCGTGATCTGTCCGCACTGATCCACGAGCTGTCCAGCAGGCTTCGTCAAGTGGTGCAGTTCGACGGTCTGGCCCTGGTCCTGCATGAGGCGTCCAGCAACAGCATGCGTCTCCAAGTTCTGGAGACCTCCGAACCCGCCCCTCGTGCGATGACATTTCCTGTCGACGATGACCCGGCGGGTTGGGTCTGGCAGACCCAGCAGCCGTTGATCACCTCGAATGTAAGCGAGCTTAGTCGGTGGCCTGGCTTTTTGGATCGGGTGCAGCCGTTTGGAGTGCAGAGCATCAGCTTTCTGCCGCTGACTACTGCCCAGCGACGCCTGGGAACGCTGGTGTTCGCATCCAAGCAGCCGTCGACCTATGATGGGTCGGATCTGGGCTTCCTTCAACTTGTTGCTAACCAGGTGGCGGTGGCTATCGACAACGCGTTGGCCTTCCAGGAGATTGCGGCGCTAAGGGACCAACTCGCCAAGGAGAAGGCCTACCTCGAGGAGGAAGTTCGAGTCGAGCACAACTTTGGGGACATCGTCGGGCGAAGCGAGGCCCTATGCCAAGTACTCAAGCAGGTCGAAACGGTTGCGCCAACCGGATCGACGGTACTCATTTGCGGCGAAACGGGCACCGGCAAGGAACTCATCGCTCGAGCACTACACGATCTCAGCCCACGTCGCGGGCGGACCTTTGTCAAGCTCAATTGCGCAGCGATCCCGACAGGACTGTTGGAGAGCGAACTGTTTGGGCATGAAAAGGGCGCCTTCACAGGAGCCATCAGTCAAAAGGTCGGTCGCTTCGAGCTCGCGCACCAGGGGACATTGTTTCTCGACGAAGTTGGCGACATTCCCCCGGAATTGCAGCCCAAGCTGCTTCGTGTGCTTCAAGAACAGGAGTTCGAACGGCTGGGAAGTACAAAGACAATCAGGGTGGACGTGCGCCTGGTGGCCGCCACGAACCGGGACCTGTCTGCCATGGTGGCTGAGGGACGCTTCCGCAGCGATCTCTACTACCGATTGAACGTGTTCCCGCTGGTGCTGCCGCCTTTGCGCGATCGCGTGGACGATATCCCGCCACTCGTGCGCCATTTTACCCAGCGGTTTGCCCGAGCGATGGGCCGCCGGATCGAGACAATTCCCTCTGCGGCGATGGACGTCCTAGTTCGCTATCCGTGGCCGGGCAACATCCGGGAACTGCAAAACGTCATCCAACGGGCAGTTATCTTGTCGCCAGGAATATCGCTCCAAGTTCCCGTTGGTGAATTGCCGTCGGCGGCAACCCCGGCCCCTGGTCCAAATGCCGCAGCCGTTACGCTTATCGACGCGGAGCGGGAGCACATTATAGCCGCGCTGCACGAGACCGGCTGGGTGGTAGGCGGCCCGCAAGGCGCCGCGGCCCGACTTGGAATGAAGCGATCCATGTTGTACTGGAAAATGAAGAAGCTCGGCATCTCGCGACCCAAATAGCGTAAGGTAACGAAGCACAGCGACTAGACTAACGCTTTCGCCCGGCAACCTCTTAACCGGTCGTATCCATTTCTCTTCGTGACGGCCTGTTTGCGCCATTAACTGCCAGCGAAATTTCTTGACAACCCCGTGCGGGATAGGGTAATCGCTTGCGCAGAGGCGGACAAACCCTGCCTGCAATCAGTCGTGCATGTTTTCGCTTGACCGCCGCATGAGAATAGGACGCAGGAGGTTGTCGTGACTGCCATCAAGTTGCCGGGGGAGGCCTCCCAACAAGGCCACGATGCGTATCACGCGCTGCTTGAAAGATGCAGGGCCTTGGAGCCAGTGCTCACCGCCGTTGCCTATCCGTGCGAGGCGACGGTCTTAATGGGTTGTGTCGAAGCCGCCGAGGCAGGCCTCATTTCGCCGATTCTTGTTGGTCCCCGGCAGAAAATCTGCCAGGTTGCGACCGACGCGGGACTAAACATCGATCACTGTCCCATTGAAGATGTATCCGATGCCCATGCCGCAGCAGCCAAGGCGGTCGAGTTGGTCCGTGCTGCCGGTGCCGAGGCATTGATGAAGGGGAGCTTGCACACCGATGAGTTAATGATCGCGGTAGTTTCGTCGAGCAATGGATTGCGGACCAGTCGGAGGATCAGCCACGCCTTCATCATGTCGGTCCCCACGTATCCCAAACCGTTGGTGATCACCGACGCGGCGATTAACATCGCTCCCACGCTGGAAGAAAAGCGGGATATCTGCCAAAACGCGATCGACCTTGCCCACAGCCTGGGTTTGTCGCTCCCCAAGGTGGCGATTCTCTCGGCCGTCGAGACGGTGACGACGAAGATCCCTTCGACGATCGACGCGGCAGCATTATGCAAGATGGCCGATCGAGGGCAAATTACCGGAGCCCTGCTTGACGGTCCATTGGCGTTGGATAATGCCATCAACGCGATCGCGGCGAAGACCAAGGGCATTGCATCTGAGGTGGCGGGCGACGCCGATATTCTCGTCGCCCCTGACCTGGAAGCCGGCAACGTTTTGGCCAAGCTATTGACGTTCCTCGCCAATGCTGACGCCGCGGGGCTTGTTCTGGGTGCCCGCGTTCCCATCATTCTTACCAGTCGTGCAGACAATGTTCGAACTCGGATGGCGTCTTGCGCGATTGCCGCTCTGGTAGCCCACGCCCGGCGCAGCGGCGAGGCGGAGGCTCACCGATGAGGCTCAAAGACCGCGTGGCGATTGTCACCGGGGCCGCGAGCGGGATCGGGCGGGACATCGCCATGCTCTTCGCCCGTGAGGGGGCTAAAGTGGCGATCGCCGACCTGAAAAGGGAAGCCGCGGAGGCGACGGCCAAGGAGATCGCTTGTAAGGGAGGGGGCGCCATCGGCGTCGAAATGGACGTCACCGACGAGCGCCAGGTGAATCACGGTATCGGTACTGTAATCGATGCCCTCGGTGGTGTCGACATCCTTGTTAGTAACGCCGGCATTCAAATCGTCCATCCCGTCGAGCAGTTCAGCTACACTGAATGGAAGAAGGTGTTGGCAATTCACCTCGACGGCGCATTCCTGACGACCAAGGCCTGCCTCGCGCAGATGTACCAATCGGGCCGGGGTGGAAGCATCATCTACATGGGATCGGTGCATTCCAAGGAGGCCTCGCTGTTGAAGGCGCCGTATGTGGCTGCCAAGCACGGTCTGATCGGACTGTGCCGGGTAGTGGCGAAAGAAGGTGCGCCTCACGGAGTTCGTGCGAACGTCATCTGCCCGGGATTTGTTCGGACGCCGCTGGTAGAGAAGCAGATTCCGGAACAAGCCAAGGCCCTGGGCATTACCGAGCAGCAGGTAATCAAGGACGTGATGCTCAAGGGCACGGTGGATGGCGAATTTACGACGGTTGACGACATCGCCGAAGCCTCGCTGTTTTTCGCGGCCTTCCCCTCCAACGCCCTAACCGGCCAATCGCTCATTGTCAGCCATGGCTGGTTCATGGAATAGCCCCGGAGGACGACATGAAATCGATCGCGATTGAAGAAGCCGTGGCCAGGATTCCCGATTGCGCGAGTCTGATGATCGGGGGTTTCATGGGCTGTGGCACGCCTGAGCCGTTGATGGATGAACTCTTGCGCCAGGGCAAGCGCGATTTGACGATCATCGCCAACGACAGCGCCATGCCCGTCGTCGGCATCGGCAAGCTTATTCGGGCCAGGCTCGTTCGTAAGTTGATCGCCAGCCACATCGGTCTGAACCCGGAAACACAGCAGCAAATGCTGGCCGGCGAGTTGGAGGTGCAGCTTGTGCCGCAGGGGACGCTGGTCGAACGAATTCGCGCAGGCGGTGCGGGACTCGGTGGAGTATTGACGCCGACGGGAGTAGGAACAGTGGTCGAGGAGGGCAAACAGAAGTTGTGCATCGATGGGTGTGAATACCTGTTGGAGACCTCGCTCCGCGCGGATTTCGCGCTCGTTCAGGCGCTGATTTGCGATTACCTCGGGAACCTGGCCTATGCGATGACCGCCCGCAATTTCAACCCGATAATGGCGACGGCTGCCGATACCGTGATCGTCTACCCGGATCACATTGTGCCCGTGGGCGTGATCGCGCCGGACAACGTGGTAACGCCTGCTCCCCTCGTCGATTACGTCATTGCAAAGGACTGAGCCGATGGAAGCACAAGAACGCATTGCTAGACGGATCGCGTTGGAACTCCGCGATGGCATGCTCGTGAATCTTGGCATTGGCATCCCCACACTGGTGGCGAATTTCATTCCCGCTTCCTCCCGCATCTTCTTCCAATCGGAGAACGGCCTGATCGGCACGGGGCCTGTTCCTGAGCACGGCATGACGCAGCCTTGGCTGACCGACGCTGCCGGTCGGCCGGTCACGGCTCTGCCCGGCGCTTGCACCTTCGATAGCGCGATGTCCTTCGCACTGATCCGCGGCGGGCATGTGGACGTGACGGTGCTGGGCGGGCTGCAGGTGGATCAGCAGGGACTGCTGGCCAACTGGATGATCCCCGGCAAGATGGTGCCTGGCATGGGCGGTGCCATGGACCTAGTGACCGGGGCGAAACGAGTCATTGTGGCCATGCAGCACACGGCCAAGGGCAAGCCCAAGGTTGTCAAGCGGCTATCGTTGCCACTCACCTCGGCGCGTCCCATCGACCTCCTCGTGACGGAAATGGCCGTGATCGCCTTTCCCGACGGTCGCGCGACGCTGCTGGAAACAGCGCCCGACGTTACTGTGGAGCAGGTGCTAGCCGCGACGGAGGCCGAACTTGCGGTAGCGGCTGATGTGGTGCAAATGGTTGTGTGACGAGGATCGTCGGTCGCGTTACGCGTAAGCGATTTTCATTAGAGGAGCGTCATGTATGTCTGACATTCCCTCTTTGCCTCTGGAGGGCCAGAAGGCGCTGGTGGTGGGCATCGCCAACGAACACTCGATCGCCTACGGCTGCGCGCGAGCGTTCCGCAAACTGGGCGCGGATTTGGCGATCACCTACTTAAATGACAAGGCCAAGCCGCATGTGGAACCGTTAGCATGCGAGTTAGAGGCGGCCATCTTTGAGCCGATGGATGTCCAAAAGCCGGGCCAACTAGAAGCGGTGTTTGATCGCGTCTGTCAGACGTGGGGACGTCTGGACATCGCGCTGCACGCCATCGCCTATGCTCCCAAGGACGATCTGCAAGGGGGCCTGCTAAGCTGTTCGTCGGCGGGATTTGTGCAGGCGATGGACATCTCGTGTCATTCGTTCATCCGCATGGCAAAACTGGCAGCCCCTCTCATGACAGACGGCGGCACGCTGCTGACGATGACCTATCACGGCGCGAACAAGGTCATCCCAACATACTCCGTCATGGGACCGGTGAAAGCAGCGCTAGAGTCGGTCGTGCGTTACCTCGCCTTCGAGCTGGGCCCGAAGAACATCCGTGTTCACGCGGTTTCGCCCGGCCCAATCAAAACACGTGCCGCATCCGGGCTGAAGGACTTCGATTCGCTGCTGGACGAGGCCGCAGCACGGGCTCCCATCGGCGAGCTTGTGGACATCGACGACGTTGGGATGGCCGCGGCCTACTTGGCGACTCCTCATGCCCGGCGAATCACGGGGACGACGCTGTACGTGGATGGGGGCCTGAACTTGATGGCGTAGGTCCTTAGAACCGGATCTTGCCGAGGAGACGACGATCATGTTACCAGAGCCTTCTTCGCCTTTAGCAAAGAACCAGCCCATCTTCAATGCTTGGTTGTCGCCAGGCTGGATGCACTTCGGGTTTGGTGCTGCCGTGGAATACGCCACCGATTTCTGGCAACGTTCGCTCATCTTCCTTGATATTCTTCGCCAGTCAGGGGACCAACAGGCGGAAATGACTTCCCGACGGGTCAACCCGGTGGCGATTTACGACTACGAGATTGTCCTGAAAGGGGAGAGTTTGCCTCGACCGGTCAACTATGCCCTGGTGCGAGTCGTGCCGCCGCCTGGCACGGCGATCGACAACACCAAGCCGCCGGTGGTCGTGATCGACCCGCGCGCAGGCCAGGGCCCAGGCATTGGCGGATTCAAACCGATTAGCGAGATCGGTCAGGCCTTCAAGGCCACACATCCCGTCTACTTCATCGGCTTTGCGGTTGATCCGGTGGAAGGTCAGACGATCGAAGACGTGGCGCATGCCCATACGGTATTCCTCGAGAAAGTCATCGAGTTGCAGCCCCGGGCCATTGGGAAGCCGATCGTCTTTGGGAACTGTCAGGCTGGGTGGCATGCCGTGATGGCGGCCTGCCTCCGCCCCGAGTTGGTGGGGCCGCTGGTCCTTCCCGGGGCGCCCCTATCCTTCTGGGCAGGCGTGCGCGGCCGAAATGCCATGCGTTACAACGGCGGCCTGCTCGGTGGCACCTGGATTGCCCGCCTGATGAGCGATCTAGGCCGCGGCATCTTCGACGGCGCCTGGCTCGTCTCCAATTTCGACAACCTAAATCTGGCCAACACCTGGTGGACCAAACAATACAACGTCTGGGCCAAGCCGGAAAAGGAAGAACGTCGTTATCTGGAGTTTGAAAAATGGTGGGGAGCGTTTGTGCATCTCCGCGGCGAAGAAATGCAATACATGGTCGATCATCTCTTCGTCGGCAACAAGCTTTCCACGGGCCAAATGGTTACCCGCGATGGCCACCGACTGGATATTCGTGATATCAAGTCGCCGATACTTTGCTTCTGCTCAAAGGGCGACAACATCACCCCGCCGCAGCAGGCGCTCGATTGGATACTGGACAACTATGACAGTGTTGAAGAAATCCACAAGCAAGGCCAGACGATTCTCTATTGCTTGCACGAGACCGCCGGACATCTGGCCATTTTCGTCAGCACCAAGGTTGCCGCCAAGGAGGATACGCAGTTCATCAACTACATGGACATGATCGATTCGATGCCCCCCGGACTTTACGAGATCGTCATCACGGACAAGAGCCAGGGTAACGGCAGCGTGGAACTGCTCGAAGGGGATTTTAACGTGCGGATCGAAAAGCGAAGCCTCGACGACATTCGGGCGCTGGGCTGCAACAGCCCTGCGGACGAGCGGGAGTTCGAGGCCGTCGCCCACATCTCGCAGCTCAACAACGCACTGTACTCGGCCTTCGTAAGGCCGTGGTTGCGGCCATCGGTTGCGCCGCAGTTGGCCTCGGCGGTACTGGCCATGCAGCCTTTGCGGGTCCGGTACGGGGCGTTTTCCAGCAAGAATCCGTGGATGCGCATGGTGGGGCCGTTGGCAGACGAAGCCCGGGCCCGCCGGAAAGCGGCCGACGCCAGCAATCCCTTTTTCGCAGCGCAAGAACAAGTTTCGAAGATGGCCGCCGCTTGGCTCGACACGCTGGGCCGAATCCGCGATCAGTCGCTCGAGGCCATTTTTCACGCCACCTATGGCTCGCCCTGGGTTCAAGCTTGGCTAGGAGTGACACCGGGCGACGGGCGACCCCATCCTAAGCCCGGCACGTCGCCCGATCAGAGGGCCGCGCTCGCGGCAACGATCAAGGACCTGCTTTCAACCATGGATCAAGGGGGCCCGGTTGAAGCTGCCGTCCGGGCCCTGATCTACATTGCCGAGGGACAAGGGTTTGTGGACGCGCGTTCGTTCGAAATCCTGCGATGCACGTCGAAGGCCTACCCCGAAATTACCTTCGCTGACTATAAGAGAATTGTCCGCCAAGAGTGGGCGAAGTTGGTCCTCGACGAAGGCGCGGCGTTGGAGAACTTGCCACGACTTCTGCCTGCGGATGCCGCTTCCCGATCGAGTTTGTTCGAAAAGATCCGCGGCATTGTCTTGGCGGCCGGAGACCTCAAGCCGGAGGCCAATCGCCGGCTGTGCGAGATGGAGGAGTTGTTCGGCACGAAGGCCTGGACGCGGCGGGAGAATCGCCCGATTGGTGAGATGCAGGTAGTTCCGTGAGTCTTTGGGGACTGCGCTTCGTTAACCTGAAGTCTCGACCGCTTGCCTTGCTCACGGCCCACACTTTCGCCTTTACGGCCGCTGGGCATCTCTCAAACTGATAGCCCGCTCACCCTCACCCCTCAAGGCGACAGGACAGATGCTCCCTTGCCATCCATGGGCCGCCGCATCTTGATTGCTCGATAACTCGTTGTTGCTATGTGCCTTACGAGGCGAATCGTTTGCGGTCGCCAGGTACGGCACAAGCCTTGCTTCCCAGCCGGGCTAATTCAAACGCATCCGGTCATCAGTTCGCGACCGGTTCCGCGGCAAAAGGCTGTATCTCAATACCCTCTATGCCTAAGCTAAGGTGAGGACCATGTGCAAGTCTTATTACCTCCTGGTTTGGTGCAAGCATACCGGTTGCTGGTGGCAGGCTGACGAGTGTGAGGAAAGATCGTTGAGCCGGGCCACGGCCCTGCTTCGGGGCCGGAACCCTAGGCAGTGCCGGGCTAATCGGCCCTGGGCAGTCGTGGAGGAATACGAACTGGAGGAAGCCCTACATCGAAAGCCGGCACGCGCGGCTGTGAACCTCGAACAACTCGTGGCGGCTTAGCTCCGCTCTTGACTGTGTAAACCGTCAAAAGAGCAGTGCGAGAGGCCATCCGACTGAACTATGAACACGACATTAATCACCGCCATGGCCGCAGCAATGGGCTCCCTCGTCGGTGCCACTGCTTCCATCGCCACGACTTGGATTTCCCAGCGGGCGCAGGCCAGCCGCGCCCATTCCGAATGGAAACTCCGTGAGCGGGAGTCGCTTTACAAGGAGTTCATCATGGAAGCCACGCGGCTAACCGTTGATGCACTGACTCACTGCCTCGAACGACCGGATCAGATCGTGGGCCTTTATGGGATTCTCAGTCGCATTCGCCTCATATCCGGTGAGGAGGTAGTGCGCGAGGGGGAAGCCTCTTGCCGTCGAATTATTCAATTGTATGGTGCGCCCAACCTGACGACGGATCAAATTCGCGCGGTCGCCGAGGCTCATGACCTCGATGATATTGACCCATTGAAGGAGTTTAGCACCGCTTGCAGGAAGGAACTGCTGGCAAAGCACTGGTAGGCGGTCACATTATGGCGACTGGGAGTCGAAGCGAGCGCGGTTATGGCGGAACATATTGAGAAGAGTCTTTTGGAACTCGACTTTGCCTCGCTGACGCGGCGGGAGTTCACGCCGTCGCCTGCCGCCTGGGAAGACCAAGTCCTCTACTTCCTGCTGTTGGACCGGTTCTCCGATGGCCAGGAGAAAGGCGGCCACCGGGACAACGCCGACCGTCCGGTTGAGATAGGTGTTAGGCCGCTTTACCAACCCCACGACCCGAACCGGGTCGATTACGACTCATGGCTGAGCGCCGGCAATGGCTGGCAGGGCGGCAACTTGGCGGGCTTGAAGAGCAAGCTCGGATATCTTCGCCGACTGGGAGTCACGGCCATCTGGGTCAGCCCGATTTTCCGTCAGGTCCCGTTTGAGCCGAGCTATCACGGCTACGGCATTCAGAACTTTCTCGACGTTGATCCACATTTTGGGACCAGGGACGAGTTTCGCGACTTTGTCCAGGCGGCGCATGAGCAGGGAATCTACGTCATTCTCGATATTATCGCCCACCATAGCGGTAATGTTTTTGCCTATGACGCCGATCGCTACCCAACGCATGACCCGGTGTCCGGCCAGCGGTACAATGATCCTCGCTGGGACGACAAGCCGTATGCGGTCAAGGGTTTCCGCGACCGCGACGGACGGCCGACGCTGCCTTTCGACGAACCTGACACTGCAAGGCTTGAGGCCGCTTGGCCGGATGGGGCCATTTGGCCTCGGGAGTTCCAGCGGCCGGACCTGTACCTTCGCAAGGGGCATATTGCGAATTGGGATTACTATCCCGAATATGCCGAGGGCGACATGTTCGATCTGAAGACCCTCGATATCTGGGTGAAGTGGCAAGGGCAGTATTGCCAGGCGTCCTCGGCATTCGCTTGCCTTTGCCTCGTCTACTGCTTCTGGATTGCGTACGCCGATCTCGACGGGTTTCGCATCGACGCTGCCAAGCACATGGGACCGGAGGCGCTGCGGACGTTCTGTGATGTGATCCGGGAGTTTACCCAGAGCATTGGGAAAGAACGCTTCCTTCTGGTCGGTGAAATATCGGGCGGCCGCGAGCACGCCTGGGAAGTCGTGGAGCAGGCCGGGCTGGACGCGGCTTTGGGCATCGAAGATGTGCCGGGCAAGCTGGAGGGGATGGTCACCGGCCATGTCGAACCGGCCGACTACTTTTCCGTATTCCGCAACTGGATGCTGGACGCCCCCGACGGACACCGCTGGTACCGCAATCAGGTCGTCACTCTCGTGGACGAACACGATCAGGTCCGCAAGGGCAGCAGCAAGCATCGTTTCTGTGGCGATAGCCGCTTCCGTGATCTGGCGTTCAACGTACTGGCGGTGCAGTTGACCACGATGGGCATCCCGTGCATCTATTACGGCTCGGAGCAGGGCTTCGATAGCGGCGGACGTCCCAACCCCTCAGACCTGGTGCTCCGGGAAAATATGTTCGGCGGACGGTTCGGCGGGCTGCGCACCCAGGGACGTCACTTCTTCAATGAGGACAGCGACCTTTACCGGGCGCTGGCGTCGCTGATCGACCTTCGGAAGAAGTCATTGCCCCTTCGGCGAGGCCGTCAAACACTGCACCGCGTTTCTGGAGATGGAGTCACCTTCGACGTTCCTCATCGCTTAGAGGACCGACTGCGATCGCTCGTAACCTGGTCGCGATTGTTTATCGACCAGGAAGTGCTGATCGCGATAAATACCGACGAAAGAGAAGCGGTGACCGCCTATTCTACGGTTGCGCCGACGTTCCGTCTCGAAGGAGATCAATTTGAGCTGATCTTCTGGCACACCCCCGTGTCTGACGTTTCACCTCCGGCTGCGTTGACTGTGGAAAGTTGCAACGATTTACTGGCTGTTCGGATGACGCTTCCGCCGGCCGGCTTCGCCATCTATCAGGCGGCCCCCGGCCTTCGTCACCTCGGCGATACCCTTCCCCAGGACCGGAGATCGACGCAGCCGTGCACGCTGCACGAAGAACTCGCGGTGCTTCAGGAACTGATCCGCGTGCGAGATGAAAGAAATGTGCTTTAGCAACAACTTCTCAATAGGGCGTACGGCCATGACCGTCAAGCAAGAACTTATCGGTGTTGCGTCGGAAGAACCGGAAGGTTTGGCAGGTCTCAATGAGCAGTACGGGTGCGGCCCGGTGCGCTTCATGGGAACCGACAACGCCCTATACGAGCGACATCTGTTGTTTGACAACGTTGTCGAGTTGAGCGACGTGGATGCGAGAGAACGGTTCGAAGCTTTTGCCCGCTCGGTCCGCGACGTACTCTCCCAACGCTGGCTGCTTACGGAGGACACCTACCAGCGGGAAAACCCCAAGCAGGTCTATTACCTATCGATGGAGTTTCTCATTGGCCGGTCACTGGCCAATAATGTCACGAACCTGCTGCTCGATCCCGTCGCCAGGCAACTTGTCAAGGAGAAGAATCTCGACTGGCTCAGCCTGTTGGAATCGGAACCTGACGCCGGCCTTGGCAACGGAGGACTCGGCCGTTTGGCCGCCTGTTTTCTCGACTCGATGGCCACCATGCAGCTTCCGGCGATGGGCTACGGTCTGCGGTACGAGTACGGCATCTTTCGTCAGACGATTCAGGACGGCTGGCAGCACGAACGGCCGGACCACTGGCTTCGCCGGCCAGACCCGTGGGAGGTTGCTCGCCCCCACGAGCAGGTTGAAGTCAAGCTGGGTTGCTCATTCGAATTTCGCGGCGGACAGTTGCGCCCCGTTCCCGGCCGGCCGGCGACGCTGTATGGCATACCGTTCGACCGCCCGGTCGTCGGATACGGGGGCAAGACGATCAACACCCTTCGGCTCTGGGCCGCCGCCGCGCCGGACTATTTCGACTTTCAAAGATTCAGCGCCGGCGATCTGGTCGGCGCGGAGGCCCAGACGCTCACGGCTGAGTCATTGACCCGTGTACTGTACCCCGATGACTCCACCAGCATGGGGCAGGGGCTGCGGTTTGTTCAGGAATATTTCCTGGTGGCCTGCTCGCTGGCCGACCTGGTACGGCGTTTCCGCCGTGGCAATGCCGACTGGAACATGCTCCCCGAAAAAGTCGCCATCCAACTCAACGATACCCACCCGACGCTGGCCGTCCCAGAGTTGATGCGAATCCTTCTGGACGAAGCGCACCTGAACTGGGACCAGGCATGGTCACTCACCCAGCGAACGCTTGCCTACACCAACCACACGTTGCTGCCCGAGGCCCTGGAGAAATGGCCAGTCCCGTGGTTCGAGATGCTGTTGCCGCGTCACTTGGAGATCATCTACGAGATCAACCATCGCCTGCTCGATTCTGTTCGCAGTCGCTTCGCTGGCGACGAGGGCCGCGTCCAACGGATCAGCTTGATTGAGGAGGGCGGGAGCAAGCACGTTCGCATGGCGAACCTAGCCATTGTCGGCTCGCACAGCACCAATGGTGTGGCTGCGATCCATTCTGAGTTGTTGCGCAAGACCACGGTCAAGGACCTCGCCGAGATGTTTCCCGAGCGATTCAGCAACAAAACCAACGGCGTCACCCCACGTCGCTGGTTGTTGCTGGCGAACCCAGCCCTTGCCAGCACAATCACCTCGGCTATTGGCGACGGCTGGATCACCGACCTCGCTCAATTGGGCAGGCTCAAGCCGTTGGCTGACGACCAAAGCTTTCGCGATGACTTCCGCATGGCGAAGCGCGAGGCCAAGCTGCGGTTCGCCCAATGGCTCGAAACCGCGACAGGACAGAGCGCCGATCCCGACACCATCTTTGATTGCCAGATCAAGCGCATCCACGAGTATAAGCGGCAACTGCTCAATGCCCTGCGGATCGTGGTGCTTTATAATCGGCTGCGGTCGAATCCCGACCTCGAAATGCCGCCGCGGACGTTCTTTTTCGCGGGGAAAGCTGCTCCGGCCTACCGTTTCGCCAAGCTGACAATCAAGTTCATCAATAACCTCGCCCGAACCATTGCCGGGGATCCCGCCGCCCGCGGCCGGCTCCAGGTCGTGTTTCTGCCCGACTACAATGTCTCGCTCGCCGAGCGGCTCATCCCGGCCAGCGACGTTTCCAACCAGATCTCGACGGCCGGCTACGAGGCCAGCGGCACAAGCAACATGAAGTTCATGATGAACGGCGCGCTGACGATCGGCACCCGCGACGGCGCCACGATCGAGATGGCCGAGGAAGCGGGCGAGGAGAACTTTTTCCTGTTCGGCCTAACGGCCGAGCAAGTGGCCAGCAGCCGGCGCTGGTACAACCCCCGTTGGCATTACGAACATGACCCAGAAGCTCGCTCCGCGCTAGACTTGATTGCCGCGGACCATTTCAGCCACCACGAACCGGGCGTGTTCACCCCACTGCTCGATACGCTGCTGCTGAACGGCGACCATTACATGCACTTGGCGGACCTCAAATCCTACCTGGAGGCGGACCAGGCACTCGTTGCGCTGTATGCCGACCCGGACGGCTGGTCGCGCAAGGCTATCCTGAATGTCGCCGGGTCGGGCAAGTTTTCCAGCGACCGCACCATCGCCGAGTATGCGAGCGATATATGGCATGCCAAGCCGTTTCCCGTCTCCTAGCGCCCACATGTTGGCGCCTGCGCGCGCCCGCTGGCGCCATCCGTTGACACATCCTGCCCGTTCTAGTCGGGCGTTCGTCATGTCTAATCCAGAAGTCCTATTGCGGCAATGGTTTCCGTCGCGAACTGGAAATGTATCGGTCGCCGGTATGACCTCTGCTTAAGACGCAAGTCAGGAAGCCGACAAGCAAGGCTTCGGCATAAAAAGGAGGGCTTTGGCATGTACCGGATATCCGTTTACTCCATCACCCCTTGTCTCTGGCGTTGGGAAGTCCGCTCCGGCAGAAGGCTTATTTGCTGCGGCACGTCTTCGACAAGACTGGCAGCCGACAGAGACTTCGGCGGAGCGCCTAACTAGGACGAGGGAGATGAGGAGGTGAGCCATGCTCCGGATTACGCTTCGCAAAAATCGCGATGCGCTGACGTTCCAACTCGAGGGCAGGCTGGCGGCGCCCTGGCTGCGTGAATTGGAGGAGTGCTGGCAGCGGGCTCTCGTCTGTCGGCGCCGTCGAATTTTCCGCGTAGACCTTACGGAAGTGACCTTTATCGATGCCGCTGGAAAGGCATTTCTAGCAACAATGCATCGACAAGGAGCTGAATTGGTCGCCGCCGACTGCGTGACCAAGGAGATTGTAGCCGAGATTCGACAAGGGTCAGTGTGACCATCACATTGCGAAAGAAGAACATTTGTCCCTCCATAGCACGAATTGATGAGGAGTTTAATCATGAAAACGGGAACCAGTAACTCGCCTCAAAGTGCGTCAGTGCCGCCCGGAACAACGCCGGTTCCCGAGGAGGAAGTGAAGCGACCTCCGAGCGACAAACCCATTAGTCCGGCCAGTCCGTCGCCTCATCACGACGCACCTGCAAAATCAACAGATGGCACACCTCAAGCGAGCCCGCCGGAACCTTCCGTCGGCGCTCCGCCTGCGCATCCTGCCCGAAAATGGTTGCTGTTGGCCGGGATTGTCGTGGCACTGGTGGTGGCCGGTTACTTCCTGATGCCGTGGTTGAATACGGTGATGAACACGGTGAGTACCGAGGACGCGTATATCAACGGCCACGCGACGTTTGTCGCCCCGCGGGTATCAGGCCAGGTGATGAAGGTGCTGATCGATGACAACCAGCGCGTGAAAAAGGGGGACTTGCTCGTCCAACTCGACAAGGAACCCTACCAGGTGCAGGTGGCGCTGAAGCGCGCCGCCGTCCGAGCGGCGGAGGCGAACCTGGCGGCGGCTGAATCGAAGGCGCGAGGCCTGGAGGCCCAACTCGGCGCCCAACGCTGGAAGCTCCAGAACGCCTCCGAACAGGTCGACGCCCAGGTGGCCCTCTTGCGCTCCCAGGTGGCTGCGCTGCGGAGTCAGGAGGCGACTCTCAACCAAGCCCGGTCAGATTACAAGCGATCCGAGGCGCTGTTGGCGCAGCGTGCCATGAGTCGCGAGGAACACGAACACCGTGAACAGCGGTTGCGGATCGCGGCAGCCTCCCTCGCCCAGGCGCAGGAGGCAATCGCCCAGACGCGGGTCTCCCTCGGACTGGTGCCCCGACCGGAAACAGGGAAGGAACTCACCGACGTCCCGGCGGATCTGAACCAGACCTTTTCCGCGGTCCGCATGGGCGTGGCCGACTGTATGCAGACGATGACCCAGCTGGGTTTGCCGCTGGGGTCCATCGACCTAACACCGAAACAGGCCCTTGAAGAATTTCGCCGGCTCGACAAGGAAGGGAACTTTGAGCAGATCGCGAAGGATCTGATCCCCAAGGTGCCTTTCGTGCTCCAGGCCAAGGTCGCTCTGGAGCAGGCGCGGCACGACCTAGAACTGGCCGAGTTGAACCTCCGTTATTGCGACATCACGAGCGAGATCGACGGCGTGGTGACCGGCCGGAACGTGAACCCCGGCAACAACGTCCAGGCGGGGCAAGCCCTGATGGCCGTCCGTTCGCTCAAGGAGATCTGGATCGACGCGAATTTCAAGGAGACGCAACTGGCGGACCTGCGCATCGGCCAGCGGGTGCGGTGCGAGGTGGACATGTACGGTAGCCGCAAGGAGTTTGAGGGCCGGATCAGCGGGTTCACTATGGGGACCGGTCAAACGCTCTCCCTGCTGCCGGCACAGAACGCCACCGGCAACTTCGTCAAGATCGTCCAGCGGCTACCGGTCCGGGTCGAATTGACCGACTACGATCCGGACAAGACGCCCCTGTTCGTCGGGCTGTCGGTGACGCCGTACGTGTATTACAAGGAACCGCCCACTGGGCCACACGCGGGGGAGATTCTGCAACCCTTGGCGGCCCTTCCAACGACAACCGTCGCCCCCCGATGACCCGAAAGGATCGCCCGCTCCCGACAGAGAACGGGCCGAGGAGGACACATCATGAGTACCATGGCACTAAGCCCCACCGCAGTTAGTGGTCGATCGGCGGTCAACCCCTGGATCATCGCCGGCATCGTCGTAGTGCCCACGTTCATGGAGATATTGGACACCACGGTGGCGAACGTGGCCCTGCGGTATATGGCCGGCGGCCTGTCCACCGCGCAGAGCGACGCGGAGTGGATTATCACCAGCTACTTGGCTGCCAACGCCATCGTCCTGCCGATCACCGGCTGGCTGTCGGCCCATCTTGGCCGCCGCAACTACTTCCTGCTGTCGGTCGCCATCTTTACACTCTCCTCGGCGATGTGCGGCTTCGCCACCAGCCTGCCGCAGATGATTCTGTTCCGGGTGATCCAGGGGCTATCCGGCGGCGGGCTTCAGCCGTGCAGCCAGGGGATCCTGATGGACTCCTTCCCGCCGGAGAAACAGGGCACGGCGATGACGCTGTTCGGGCTGGCTGCCATCATCGCGCCGGTGGTGGGGCCGACGCTGGGCGGCTGGCTCTGCGTCGATTACAACTGGCGGTGGATCTTCCTGATCAACGTCCCGATGGGTCTGGCGGCACTGGTCGGTGCGTACGCGGTGGTCGACGATCCAGACTACCTCAAGCAAGAGAAGGCCGGATTCCGCGGCAAACCGCTGAACTTCGATACCATCGGCCTGAGCTTGTTGGTGCTGGTCATGTGCTGCTGGGAAATCATGCTCAGCAAGGGGCGGGAATGGGACTGGCTGGGCGACCCGTTCTGGCGAATTCAGACTCTCCTAATCCTGTTCGTGGTGGGGCTGGTCTTTCTAATCGTTCGGGAGATGCGGACTGCCAACCCGATCATCGACTTCCGGGTTCTCGGCGAGAGGAATTTCGCCGTATGCTGCGTCATCTTCTTCTGTGCTTTCGCTGTGGTGTACTGCGCCAGTATGGCCCTGCCGGCGATGCTCCAGGCGCTGTTCGGCTACGATGCTCTGGTCTCTGGGCTGGCAATGTCCCCCTCAGGCCTCTCCTCGATGGCCGCGATGGTGGTCGTGGGCATCCTGCTGGGGCGGCAGTTTGACGCTCGCTGGATGATCGCGCTGGGCCTGCTGTTCATGGCCGCCGGCAACTACTGGATGGTGCGGATGAACCTTCAGGTCAGCTTCTGGCATGTGATTGGGCCGCGGATGGTGCTGACCATGGGCCTCGGAATGATCTTCGCCCCGGCCAGCGTGGCCGCGTACAAGTACATTCCAGTGCATCTGCGCGGAGCCGCGGTCGGACTCTTCAGCCTGCTCCGCACCGAAGGGGGCAGCGTCGGCACCTCGCTGAGCCAGACCATCCAGGAACCGCGCCAGCAATTCCACCTGTCCCGCCTAAACGAGAACCTGGGCCCGCTGAACCCGCATGTCCAGTCGTTTCTAGAGCAGACCCAAGAGTTCTTCATGCAGTGGACCGGCGACCCAGTCCGGTCGAAGCAGTTGGCGGTCCAGACGCTCGACAGCCTCCGTCAGCAGCAGGCTGCGTCGCTGGCCTTCTTCGATATCTTCTGGGTGTGCGCCATTCTCTCAGCGGCACTTGTTCTCCTGGTATTGCTGATGAAACGCTCGGTGGCAGAAAAGGGCGAGCACATCTCGGCCCATTAGAGGGCTATTTGTTGGCGGCTAACCCATTTCTCTGTTTACTAACCCCGGCCGGCATCAGCACTTCAGCGGGCAAGAAAGTGAATGGCAATGAGCATTAAGAGCGAGCCAATCGTGGCGATGGTTCGAAACAGGCTAGAAAACCATCCACACTTCCGCGGCCGGTCTCACTTGCTAGCGATCGAAGCAATTGGCACCTCGGTCATTGTATCGGGACGAGTCCCGACATTTTACCTTAAGCAACTCTTGCAAGAGGCCATCCGCACGATCCCCGATGTGGCTCACGTGAACAATTGCGTGGATGTAAGCGGTTGGTGATCCGATGCGAATTCAAGACATCTCCGGTAACCGCAAGATCGCAAGGCTTGCTCAGTTGACCCGAGAATTAGAGCAGAGTCGAACTCCCGAAGACACGCTCAGGATATTGGAAAGAGGGTTTGCCGAGGCGAACGGGTTTGTCGCCTCCTTGTTGCTTTCGACTCGTGGGTTGAGCGCCGACCATTACCGCGTTGTTGGCGCGCAGCTCAAGGATGAGCCTCTTAGCGACGTTCATGGCTTGGCGGAGAGAGAATTGGGGCCTATGCGACGCGGCGGAATCCTGGGAGCGATCACGAGTCGCAATGAGCCGCAACTCCTCCAGCACGTGGACTGGTCGTGCGATCCATTCTTCGCTGGGACCCTAAGAGGATATACGTCGGTCATCGCAGTCCCCATCGCCGGCGAACGTGTGCCGATGAACTGGGTAATTGGATTGAAGCAATCTCCAGGCCAATTCGCCGTAGCCGATTTGGAGGAAGCGGTCGAACAGGCGGCACTGGTCGGCGCCTTGCTGGAGAACCAGATACTCGCCGGTGAGTTGGCCTGCGCTCACGAGCAGATTGACCGCGATGCAAGGCAGGTTGGCGAACTGCAGCGGGCCTTGCTCCCAGCGTCTTCACCAGGAATCGCGGGGATGGAGGTCGCGGCAAGCTATGAGCCCTTAGGGCGTGCAGGGGGCGACGTGTACGACTTTTTTCCGCTTGGTGATGACTGCAACGGCCAAACCATGACCGAAACTACGCCGAGCCGCTGGTGCGTCTTCATTGGCGACGTCGAGGGGCATGGCTTGGCCGCCGCCCTCGTGATGGCAATCGTCCAGGCCGTGCTGCACGTGCAATCCACTACGATCTCCACGCCGGCCAGCCTGTTAGCGTCCGGCAATCGGCAGTTGTGCCACAGTAGGATTAGCGGCCTCGTGACGGCATTCCTTGGCATTTACGAACCCGCTTCAAAACGGCTCACCTACGCTCGCGCCGGCCATCCGCCACCGTTGCTCCGACGTGCCGCTGACGGGTCAATCCGCACGTTGGACGCCGTTGCCAGCTACCCACTGGGAATTGATGAATCGGAGAACTTCCAAGAATCGTGCGTGCAACTGCAAAAAGGCGACATATTGCTGCTTTACACCGACGGAATCACAGAGGCGCGAGACCCGGGACAAAACCAATTTGGCATCGAATCGCTTGCACGCGCGCTCCGCAATGGAGCCGATCAACCCGCGGAACTCGTTGGCCAACTGCGCGAAGCCGTACGCGCACATCAGCAAGGTAAAGCCGCTAAAGACGACCAAACCCTCGTGGCAGCACGGGTCTTGTAGAATTACCTATTCGGCAGCCCGAAAGCAAGTTGCGTCGGAAGTCGCCGCCGGGCGTGTCAGGCAGGATGGGAGTGAGAACTATCAAAACGACCCGAGTCTATCAATCTGATAGCGGTCACTGTCCGGGGCGTTGCACACAAAGACCCGATTCGGCTCTTTATCGGCTTTTTCTGGGGCAAAGTGAAATGGAACAGGCGTTGCTTCAGGCAGGAGGGCGAGAAGGTACAGGAGGACCAGAAATGTTAGTGCTGTCGCGCAACCGAGAAGGAGCGATTCGAATTGGGGACAATATTACGATTACCGTGCTGGACGTGCAGAAGCGACGGGTCCTCTTGGGAATCGAAGCGCCGAATCAGGTCACAATCCGACGCGCCGAACTCTCGAGGGTTGACAGTTCCAGTCACCACTGTGCCGCCATTATTGATTCACGGCCGAAGGTCACCCGGTCGGTCTCAACTCTTGCCCCAAGCCGGCCCAGATAGAAGCCGATTTCAAGCGATCAGGTGCCACCATGATTCACAATTCCACACACGATCGACAAGCGCTGGAACTGACAAAGGACGGGGAGCACTTCGTCCTTGTTTATCCTAACACCGTCGCAGGTCGGATCCAGGCACGAGAAGCAGTGCGCGACTGGCTAATCAATCACGAACTCAATTTCGACGGCAATGACGCAAGAAGGTTCATGAGGGCCATCGAAACCAACCGCTTCCGGCTAACAATTGATCCCCTGTCTGCTAGGCGCCTGCAATGGGGCAGGCCAAGGCGACGCTAAAGGCTCAAACAGGAAAGAAGGGAGGATGAGGTGCTGCCCGGCCAGAAATCCAAATACTTCCTGGTTGGGCGGCACTCTCGGGAGAGGGAGAACCATGGACAATTTCGTGATGCGGCAATCAAGGACGCGCGGTCTCAGCTATGCAGTCAATCGCTTGATTACCGCGAGGCAAAGCCCGGACGGTCCGGAGATCGAACTGTGCGACGATCTGGTGGACTCTGACCTCCGACACGTGGTGCAGGTATCGGTCCTGTTCATTGCTAGGGAATTGCTGACGAATGCCTGTCGCCATAGCCACAGCAGGCGCATTCTGGTGGGGATCGGGCAAGACGATTCGCATGTCTACCTTCAGGTTCAAGACTGGGGCGTAGGATTTGACAGCAAGGCCCTCTCTCCGGCCCGGCGTGGACTAAAGGGTGTTTACGAGGTGGTGCAATGGCTCGGCGGTACCCTGCACCTGGATAGCCGTGTTGGTGGCGGAACGTGCGTCGTAGTTGAGATTCCTATTCTTGAGACGACTGTCCCGGCACCGTGCGGCCGCCGTGAAAAACGCCTAACTCGTGAGCGAATGCGGGATGGTGTCCAAGCGTAACTAGGCAAGACGGCAACGATGTTTCTCTGAAAGAGCAGGGACCGTCCGCGAACCGATGGGCACGCTTTCTCCAAGGGATCGATTCGGCATGGCTGTAACAGCGTCAAAGTCAATTGAAAACAAACGCCCGTCCGCTCGCCTACGGTGCCTCTACCTTAGAAAGATAATGAAGGCGACGATCTGCGAGGCAGCCGCGTCTCTCCTAATTGATGACGGATTTGAGGCTTTGAATATGGGCCGCGTTGCTGAGGCTGCGGAGGTGGGCAAGGGGACCGTCTATCGATATTTCACCAGTAAGGTGGAGTTGGTGGCGTCTGTGCAGGCCCAAATCGTCCGCGCCCTTAACGCCCCTATCGAAGCAATTGTTGCTTCATCTCTGTTGCCGGAAGAAAAACTGGCTAGCCTGTTGGAAGCATGGTGTAGTGAATCGGCAAAGTCTCTCCGCGTGCTGGTAGCAACATGTGCTAGTAACAGCGGCTGGCGCGACCAGGATGATTATTCCTGTTTGATTGCTCAAGTAGCAAGCATTTTCGCCGAGGGAATCAAACGCGGTTGTTTCCGTCCGGCCGAGCCGACGACTCTGGCTAAGGTATTTGTAGGTGCAGTGCTGGGAATGGCCGCAGGCGGGCTATTTTCAAAGAATTACGACGATCTTAGGTCAACACTTTCCGCTTTCCTGGACGTCTTTCTTCACGGCATCGAAACTCAGGAGGCGTAACGGTTGGATGATCCTTTGGCGTACCCCGGTACTACCCGAGACAATCGCTACAGGAGGCCGTGAAGCTGGTTCCGGATATTGGGATCATCGACAATCCTGTTGACGTCGACAGGCAGCTGGCCTAGCTCAGGCTCATTGACCGACGAGTCGTCGGAGGCCGAGAGGACCGTAAGGTGACGGTCTATAATAGCCACACTGGCGCCGGGGGGCGTGATGGACGCGACAATTGCAGTCAGCTTCGACGACAGACGCGACGCCATTCGCACATTTAACTTGCTTTGGCAATTGAACGACAAGTTGATGATTGGACTGGACGATGCGGTCCTTGTGCACTGCGACGGGCGAGGCAACCTGGAGTACGACGAGGATTTTGCCTCCAGGCTGAATAGCAGGCTGATAAACGGCGCAATCTGGGGAGTGCTGTTCAGCATCCTCGTCGTTGCGTCGTTCATTGTCGGCGTACGGGTAATTCCAAACCTGGCGGCAATATGCGCGCTTGTTGCGGTAGGAGGCTTGGTCGGGGCCGTTTCTCAGGCGCCGGTTGCAGCCGAGGCAACGGCGGTTTGGAGAGTCACGTGCGCGTCAAAAAGCCTCGTGGCGGAGGTAGTCGACAAAATGACTCCCGGAAAATCGGCCGTTGTCGGCTGGCTCGATGCAGACGGTCTTGAAACCGCCATCGCGGCATTTGGCGGCTGTGGCGGTGAACTCGTGCGGAGCACCCTGCCGCCGCACGAGGCTGCAAAGCTCGATTCGGTCTTGCGAGGCTAGGATCGGCGGCATCGGACGTGCTCGCCCGCTCGCTTTGTTCGTTTGTTAGAGGTTGCCGATGGCGCGCCGCAATCGAAGCCCGGCCAGCGCTGCTTGATAGGTACTACTATACAGATTCACGTAGGCCTGGACCCGCAGGGTCTCGGCATCCAGAACCTCGGTGTTCGTGCCGGCCTGGTGCTGGTATCGATCACGAGCAACACGGAGGTTTTCGTCGGCCTGAGCCGTTGTCTTGCGGGCCACGATGATACGTTCCCTGGCCGTGTTCAGATCGATCCATTTCTGCCGGACTTCAAGCGCGATCATCGAGGATGCGTCACGTCGCAAGCGTATCAGTGCCTGGGACCTATCGTCCAGCACGCGGGCTTGGTTCTTGACGCGTCCGAAGTCAAACGGATTCCACTCGACGCCGACCATGGCGCCTGTGTAGTTGTTCGGTTGGATGAAATCGTTCTGCATATAGACGTATCCGCCGGTGACGGCAATTTGAGGCCCATTTTTCCCCCGCACGCTGGCGGCCTCGTCCTGTAACGCGCGGGCCAGAGCGGATAGGCGAGCCAACTCCGGCCTTTGTGACAGGGCTGCCTGTGTCAGTTCATCGAGCGCAGGTGGCGGTCCCTGATCCAATAGTTCGGCCAGATTCACGGGGTGAGACAGATCGCGTCCCAAGGCCCGGTTGAAAGCAGCCCGAGCTACGTCCAGGTCCGCGCGTGCATCAATTGCTTTCTGCTGGGCGTCGGCCAGCGCCACTTGAGAGGCCAGAAGGTCGTTTCTCGGTATTACTCCCTTTTCATACAACGCGGCCACGTCCGTATCATGCGAACTGAGGCTGACAACTTTGCTCTCGGCAACCTCCACAATGCGCGTCGCGAGAAGTACCTTTACGTAGATCTCGGCGACGTTCATCTTCACGTCGAGAACGGTCCGATTGTGATCCGCCTGCTCGGCGACGACATTGGCATGTGCCGCGCATATGCCGTTGGATATGCGGCCAGCCGTGTAGAGCGGCTGGCTTACCAGGGCATGGCCCAGCCCGGCATCACGATTTGCCAAGGGCAATTCCAAAGTGCCTAAAGGCCCTAAATTTGCCACCGCAGAGGGCGAACTACTAATCGCGTAGTATTCAGCCCCAACGTTCAGCGATGGCATGCGCTCGGCCCGAGCCGCCTCCCAGCCGCTTTCAGCGGCGGAGACGTTCCATTGGCTGGCTGCAATCCTCTGATCGGCGCTTATGGCGACTTCCCAGGCAGATTCGAGGGTCTCCAACTGCCCGATGGACATCGGCGGCTCCCGCATTGGGCCGAAGTCTGCCGGCGATCCGGCAGGCTGGGGAAAGCGATCAAGGGCAGACGGATCGGGCGGTACCTGCCCGGGCGCGTCGAGTGCCATCACCAGGGCCAAGCTGAAGCACAGGGGCAGGGAAAGTCTGGGAAGGTGAAAAAGTCCCATGGTGGTATAAAACCCATAGACGATAAAGGCCGCAGAAACCTGTTAACCGGGACTTCGACGAATGTAACAGGCTTTGATAAAGTAGAACGAAGTAATCGCCATCTCTTTCGTAGACTACCCACAGTTCCATGCCCGCTGCGTTAGCTCGAGGAGCAAAAGTCCCCTTTCGGCTGTATAGGGCAGAAGGAATCGGCAACGATGCAATCCAGGGCTCGTCAAGACTTCTGGTTCGTCTCACCTAAACGGCGATAGAGCGTAGCCTCACCGATACCGAGAATTTTTGCCGCTTCCCGGCGGTTCCCGCCGGTGGCCGTTAACACCCTTTGAAGATGCTCCCGTTCGACCTCGGCCAGAGTGCGATGGGGCGTCTCGATTAGCTCCTGTTTCTCTTCTAATCGATTGCGTGCCAAAACTCTTGTCGGAAAATGGCGAGGCAGGATGACGCTATCGTTACAAAAGACAGCGGCGTGTTCGACGGCATTTTCCAGCTCTCGCACGTTTCCCGGCCAGGAGTAGTCCAGCAAGCAGTCCAAACTTGTCGCGTCGAGCCGTAAATCGGGCAGGCCCAGCCGAATGGCACACTTGCTTACGAAATGGCGGGCCAAGGGGAGAATATCGTCCTTTCGTTGGCATAACGGTGGCACGTGAATCTCCACGACCCGCAAACGGTAATACAGATCCTCACGGAAACTGTTGGAGCGGACCGCCTCGTACAGGTCTCGGTTGGTGGCGGAGATAACTCGCACGTCGACTTTAAACGGTCTTGTTTCGCCTACCCGCAGCACTTCGCGCTCCTGCAGGACGCGCAGCAGCTTCATTTGCAAGGCCGGGGTTGTATCGCCGATTTCGTCTAGGAAGATTGTCCCCCCGTTCGCTTCCTGAAAGAGTCCGGGCCTGTCTTTTGTAGCGCCGGTAAAGGCTCCTGCTTTGTGGCCGAAGAGAGTGCTTTCCAAAAGTGTTTCCGGCAACGCGCCGCAGTTGATCGCGACGAATGGGGCGTTGCAGCGGGGCGAATGACTGTGGATGTAGCGAGCGACCACCTCCTTGCCCACTCCCGTTTCTCCGGTGATTAGCACCGATGAATCGAATTTCGCGACTCGATCAGCCAATTCGACAACTCTCTGGAACTCTCGGCTTCGCACTTCTACGGATGCAATCCTTGCTCTGCCCGATGGTTCCGCCTGGCTTTGCTGCCGTTCTAGCTCCAGTTCCTTCTCGCGCAATTGATTGCTCAATGCTTCAATCTTGCCGCGAATGTCGGTTGCATGGAAATAAGGCAGATCCTCAGCGATCTCTTGCCCCCAGGAGTCAACATCCTTGCCTACCGCCAGACATTGCTCCTCGCCTTTCCCGCGGCAAGCCCGTTCCACAAAGTACACGCTCTTTCCCAGGCAGTAGGTGGCGTATCCGCTCAGGTATCCCATGAGTGTCCAGCAGCAAGGTTTGTCCGAGGTGCCGAGTTCTGCCTGGTGGTTATCTGCTTCAACGGCATCGCGGCAGTCGAGCACTACGGAAAAGCGACTCGTCTCTGGATCCAACTCGTAAGAAACCACCGTGGACGTGCCAGCGCCCATGAGCCGATGCAGCCGTAAAGCCGCCTTGAGCCACTCGTTCAAATTATCCCATTGGAACAGCCGCTGCATGGTCGCCGCATCAACCTGCCCCCAAAAGTAGCCCCAGCGAGTCATGATTCTACGCGCATCTTCGGCGCCAACCATCTCGATCAGGTCGCGGCGGAATTGCCCGAAGGAAACGGTGTCCTGAAGGAGGAGTCGGCGGCCGTGGAGGTCAACAAGTCCTTCGCCAAACCGGATGAGTTCATCCAAACGCAGTTCTTCGGCTTTCATGCTCGTCCGCTCTCGAAAGCTGGAAATGTCTCGAAACCCGCACACAGCCATTCTATCAAACTGAGGGCCCGCCTCTCAATATGACACTACCTGTGACGCCCCGACCTGCGAATCTCCCCGAAAGTGCTTCTCTTTCGCCCTGGGAGAAGTGGAACGTTTGTTGCTAGGTGGTGCGGTCTATGAGGCCGATACAGGCGTGACGCCTCAAACCATGTTCCGATCGAAATGCTTACGGGGGGCAGGGGGCGGAAGAGACCTAAGCTGGAGGTGCGTTAGACACATATGGACGCAATTGCAACCAGACTTCATGTCCGTAGGTACACCAATCAAACCGTGGGCAAGACCTCCGTGCGTGCGTTGCTGGAAGCGGCGATGGCTGCCCATTCGGAAGGGGATGAACGTCCGTGGCATTTCGTGGTTATCGAAGACCTGGCGACGCGAGAGCGAATTGCGAAAATCCATCCCGCGGCCCATATGGTTGTGCAAGCTCCGGTCGTCATCGTCGTGTGCGGCGAACCAAGGCTTCAAAAGCACCCGGGGTTTTGGGTCCAGGATTGTGCCGCGGCGACGGAAAACATCCTCATTGAAGCCCAATCGATGGGGTTGGGTGCCATGTGGTTCGGACTGTATCCCGTGGAAGGCCGAGTTCAGAACATTAGCAAGATTCTCGGACTACCGCCAACCGTGATTCCGTTTTCGTTGACGACCATTGGTTACCCCGCCGAGCACAATGGATTGAAATGCTGCTACAACGGTTCGCGGGTGCATTTCGACCGCTGGTGACAATTTGCGAGGACAAGCGGATCCGGTCGAAAGGCGTGTTGCAAAACCGCGGTTTCGTTGGGAAAAAAAGGACCTTCCGTGTTTCGTTTACTCTTGGTTCCGCTCGATCGATTCCGCCCTGTCCAAGAAGCGTTTCCGTTGCCACTCAGCATTGCCATTCCGTGCGGCGTTAAGGAGCAGAGGTATTTGGCCATGATTGCAATCCCCGTCCTGCTTCACTGTCCCGCGTAACTCGGCACTCCACGGAAAGCAGTCGAATGATCTCGCTGAATCCCAGAACTCAGATAGTCGACCGTTTTGAATCATGCAATGGTGGCCGTATTTATCGAATTGCTTGCGATGGACTGCCCAGCCTGGGCGGATACGTGCACCTGCTGTTAAATGCCGGTCCGCCTACCTTGGTTGACGCCGGCAACGGATCGCCCGAGTCTCTTGGGCAAATCATCCAGGGGATTCGCTCGGTGAGGGATGACTTTGGTGAGTCGGTCTCATTGCACGACATTCAACGTATTCTTATTACCCACGGGCACGTCGATCACGTTGGTGGGTTGGCCGAACTGGTCAACCAGACAGGAGCGGAAGTAGCGATTCATCGAATGGACAGCCGCGCTGTGACCGCATTTGATGAATATGCGGTCATGAATGCAAAGACACTTGAATGCTTCTTTTGTCGGGCAGGTGCGCCACCCGACATGGCGCGCCGGGCGAACCAGTTCTTCGGTCATTCGCCGGGCCGGTCGCACAACGTGCCAATTGCATGCCACGTGGTCGATGGCCATGAACTTGATGGACTTCGCCTAATTCACACGCCGGGGCACTCCCCGGGGCATGTGTGTATGGCAGTTGGAGACATCCTCTTGTCCGGTGATCATGTTTTGCCCACTACCGTCACGCAACAATGGCCCGGCTCAATGGGGAGTTATCACGGCCTGCACCATTACTTGGAATCACTGGACAAAATCCCGGCGGGCCATTTTCGCCTGGCGATCGGTGGACATGAAGCAGCCTTCGAGAACATCGAGGGCCGCATCAAGCATTTGCGAGAGACCCAGCACCGTCGCCTCAGTCGGGTACTCGACATCCTCCGCGGCGCCCGGCAACCGCTGACGATCTGGCAGGTCGCGATCCGGATGTATGGCGAAGCGCGAGGCATCCAGGCTGTAATGGCAGTGATGGACGCCGGATCGCGCATTGAGTATCTCTACGAGCGTGGCTACCTGAACGTGGCAAATCTGGAGACCGTGGGACACGACGAACACGCGGCGGTATGCTACCGGGGTTGAGTTGTGACGGCACTGTCAGGATCTAAGGAAGAGAAGCAACATGATCTCCATCGGACAGGATTACTTCGTTCCCGCAATTGGTGGAGTTCGCGATTGCCAGGCAACAACCTTGCCTTATGACCAGCTACAACTGAAACGGCTGTCGCATACGAATGACCGAGGTCCGGAAACCCTTTTCTTCAAGCGTGACCGGGTCGACCAGACGCGCAAGGATACGCCGAACCGCTCTGAATATTGCAGCAATGCCCGACTTCACACGAAAGAGAGGATTTATCGGCAGTATCTGCATGGTGAGTCGGCTGACGCCTTGGCATCGAGTTTCCGCCGCACCAAGCGGAGCATCGACGAGATCATTGCGGAGATGCGAGCAACGCGAATCATGGCACTTCCGTTGAAGTACGTTCCAAGCGACGAGTTCCTTCGAGTTCGATCCAAAAAGAGCGAGCAAATCGTGCTGGGGCCGATGCCCGAGGCTGAGATTCCCATGAAGAAGCCCCGGCTGCCCTCGCATCCCTCCGCCTACCTAGCAGGGCTTTACGAAGTGCCCTTGCTGACGCCGCGTCAGGAAGTTCATCTGTTCCGCAAGATGAACTATCTCAAGTACAAGGCAAGCAGGCTGCGAACCAAGCTCGATATGGCAAGGCCGAAGCGGCAATTGATGAATCAGATTGAGCGGCTCTATGAAGAGGCCGTGGCTACAAGGAATCATATAATTCGGGCGAACCTCCGACTGGTCGTGTCGATTGCCAGGCAGTATGTCCGTCCGGGACAGGATTTTTTCGAAATGGTGAGCGACGGCAACGTATCGCTGATGCGAGCGGTTGACCGATTCGATCACAGCCGCGGCTATAAGTTCAGCACCTATGCCAGTTGGGCAATCATGACAAACTTCAGGCGGACCGTCCCCCACCAGCATCGGAATCAGCGCAGGTTTCCCACTGGCCATGCAGGTCTATGTGCCGCAGCCGAGGACCGACGGAGCGATCCTTTCGAGAAAGAGACCGCCCAAGCACACCGTCAAGCCCAGGTTCAGCAGATGCTACGACAGCTCAACGACCGCGAACGCCAGGTCATTGTTCGCCGCTTCGGTCTATGTCCTGGGGACGAGCCGCTGACCTTGAAGCAGGTGGGAGTGGAACTAGGCGTCACCAAGGAACGGATCCGACAGATCGAGGGTCGGGCGCTCGGTAAGCTCCGGGAAGCAGCCGAACATGAACGCGTCGAGATCGTGGAGTAGCCCTATTCAGGCGATGAAAACCACCAGTAGGACTGAGATGGACGCAACACTGCCAAAGAATACCGGACCAATCGCCGTGCGCAGAGTGGCCTGCCAACCAGTGATAGTAAGACCAGTCTCTTCCCGCGCCGAACGCCAAACCTTCCTCAATTTCCCTTGGACCCTTTATCGTGACGACCCCAACTGGATACCGCCGCTCCAAGGCGACCAGAAGGAGATGGTTGGTTTTTCTCATCATCCCTTTTACCACTTAAATCGCGTACAAGCGTTTCTCGCCTATCGAGGCAAAGAAGTATGCGGCCGTATCGCCGCGATCATGAATGTTGAGCACGTGCGACGGCACAGCGATCCCCGCGGCTTCTTTGGCTTCTTCGAATGCCGGGATGATCAGGAGGTTGCGAACGCGTTGTTCAATGCCTGCCGACAGTGGTTTTCTATTCAGGGCATCACTAGGCTTAGAGGCCCAACCAACCCGTCCCTCAACTACACCTTGGGAGTACTGGTTGACGGCTTCGACTCGCCACCCGTCTTCATGATGACCTACAATCCGCCCTATTACGCAAAGCTGCTGGAGACTTACGGGTTTCGCAAGGCACAGGATCTGTACGCGTTTTGGGGCCACATCTCGATGTTGCCCAAGGTTGCTGAAAGGCTGCGGCCAATCTGCGAGCGGATCATCGAGCGATACAACGTCCATGTGCGGCCCCTAAACAAAGCTCGATTCGGGGAAGACGTAAAGACGTTTTTGTCCTTGTATAACCAGTCATTGACGAACACGTGGGGCTTTGTGCCGATGTCGGAAGGCGAAATCGACCATCTTGCCAAGGGGCTTCGACACTTAATGGTGCCGGAGTTGGCGATTGCCGTGGAAGTTGACGGCCGCGTCGTCGGCGCTACGTTTGGATTGCCAGACTACAACCCCCGGATTCGGCGCATCGACGGGAGACTGTTTCCCTTCGGCTTTATTCACTTACTGCGGAAGAAGCAGAACATCAAGCGGATTCGGGTTATCTCCACCAACGTCCTGCCAGAGTTCCAACTGCAGGGCTTGGGGTTAGTGCTCATGAATGGCCTCGTGCCGAAGGCCATCGAGTGGGGAATCGAAGAAGCCGAGTTCTCTTGGGTTTTGGAATCGAATTCCTTTTCCCGAGGCGCTTTGGAAAAGGGCGGCGCGAAACGTAGCAAGACCTATCGGCTCTACGACCTGCAGGCCGAACGCTAGACGGGATGCCAGCGACAGCCTCTACAGACGCTCTCTCATATTGATTGGTGAATCGATCAAAATGACAGAGTTGCCGGCAATGGTTTTCCCGCGGCAGACGCATTTTCAATAGGCCTTTCGACCAATTCTGCGGGAAGGTTGCCTAACGATGGCTTGGCATAAGACCTGCTTTGCCACTCGCCCTGTCACCAATTCTAGAACATTACCATGAAGATCGAAGCGTTCTTCAAGGAGGCGGGGAAGGGAGCCCGGCGTCAATCACCTTGGTGGAGAGAAGCATTCCGGTCGCCCCTCTCCTCGTCGCCCCGTTTCAAATTCAAAAGTGCCAGGCAACTGTTGCGGTATATGAATGACGCAGACCAACAACACAGCCGATCGAATCCTCTTGGTCGCCCTTGACCGGTTCATGTCACGCGGCATCCGCGACACGTCGATTGCCGATATTGCAGTCCAAGCCGGAACGGCGCGGCTTACCGTTTACCGGCACTTTGGTAACAAGAAAGAACTGGTTCGGCGAATATGCATAATGATTGCGTCTTTGTTTGAGGTCCCTGGTCGTGAGGATTCGCCTAGCTACAGGGAGACGTTGGACGCGCGTCTGAGATGTGTGCGACGGGCATTGGCGACGGTGCCGCGAGGTAGATTGTTTTCGTGCTTGGACGAAATTAGAGAGTTTTTTCCTGATGTCTACTACCACTTTCGAAACTCCCTGGAAGCCAGTTGCGACGCCCTCATATCACAAGCCCTGACCGCTGCCGGTCGGGATGCCGCTCTCTGCGACAGTCCCAATTCTGCGGTCTTCAGTTCTGTCTGTCGGGCGGCGAGTGTGGGTTTACTCGACAGGAAAGAATTACTCCGCACAGAGGTTTCCCTGGTCGACGTGTTCGACATCGTAACCAACATCTTAAGACATGGAATCTTAGAGAATTGAGAAAGCTTTACACAACTATGTTCCGGCTGGCGAGTGCGACGCTCCCAAAGTTATTGGTCGTGATGACGCTGCTCACACCGATTGGGTGTGGCCGCCGCGACGTTCCCCAGTCAGTACCGATTGCGGTTCAAGTGCGGTCCGTCTGCGCGGAACCAATCCTGTCTGCTACGCGATTTAGTGCAACGATAAGGGAGGAACGCCGAATTGAGTTGTCGTTCAAACTCCCCGGCACAGTAAAATCGCTCTTGCAGGTTCGCGGGCTCGATGGGCGATTGCGGGATGTCCACGAGGGCGACATGGTAACGTCGGACCCTAATCGCCCATTGGCGCAACTCGACGAAGCCGACTATCTGCGGCAGGTGACCGCTGCGGAGGAAAAGTTGGCGCAGGCCGAAGCGATGGAAAAATCCGCGATCGCCCTCCAGGTAGACGCCTTGGTCACCTATGATCGCATCAAGTCCCTATTGAGCCGAAATGCGGTCTCGAAGCAGAATTATGATGACGCCCTGGCGAAAAAGGACGCCTCCGTGGCGGGAGTGGAAGCAGCAAGACGCCAAGTGCGAGCGGCCAAGGTGGCAGTTCATCAGGCGGAAGACGATTTGAAGCACTGCAAACTGCTGCTGCCTATTCCGCTGGCCGTAGTGTCTCGTAAGAACGTTGAGGGCGGGGAGCGAGTTCCTGCCGGGCAGCCGGTGTTCCAGGTTATGGATCTCTCGCGTCTGCGGGCCGCCTTCGGCGTGCCGGACACAAAAATCGGCCAGTTCCAAATTGGCACTGCCGTACAAGTCATGGCCGATGCCTTCCCCAGCAAGCGGTTTGTGGGCCGCGTCACGAAGATCGTACCGGCGGCCGACCTCAGGACGCGCACTTTCGAGGTGGAGGTAACCGTGGCCGAGCCGAATGGATTGCGCCCGGGCATGGTGGTCGCAATACTCGTCGGCCAGGAGGAAAGCATGGTCCTCATCCCCATGACTGCACTGCACCGCGGCGATCGGCAAGGGGAGGGATATGTCTATACGGTGGTCGAGGAGGCGGGTCGTCAGACGGCTCGCAAACGCAGAATTATTCTCGGCGGGGTCTACGACAATCGAGTGCGAATTGTTGAGGGGGAACGTTCTGAGCTGCGGGTCGGAGATCCGATCGTGGTTTCCGGCAGCTTCCGCTTGACGGAAGGGCTAGCAGTGCGGACTGTCGATGTGCCTGATACAAATGCCCAGGCTCGGCAGGAGGTCAAGACCCTGCCATGACAATTCCTCAATTCTTCGTATACAAACGCCCCGTGGCCTGGACCGCTCTTGTCGCGTCCCTTCTTTGGGGATGGTTCGCGTACCGCGTGATGCCGCAGCGACACGACCCGATCATACCCATTCAGATCGCCACGGTCATCACGATTTATCCGGGCGCCAATGCCGAGAAGGTTGAGCAGGAAGTTAGCCGCAAGATCGAGAAACAGTTGAGTCGGTGCGGCAAGGTCGAAAAGATCTACTCGCTGAACCGCCAGAACCTTTCCGTGGTCTTTGTGGAATTGTTTGAATCCGTCAAGGACACGGAGCAGGTATGGCAGGATCTCCAGGGGCGACTGGACTTGATGACCGACCTGCCCGCGGTGATGGGGCGGCCGCTCAAGCCTAGCTTGAACAAGGACTTTGGCGAGAGCGTGGCAATGATGCTAACGATCTCCAGCCCCAAGGTGTCCGACTTTGAAATCGCGGAACGAGCTCGCAGTATTCGTAGCGTTCTTGCCACTTTTCGCGACGGCCGTTCGGAGCATTTGCGCCGGAATCGAGTTGCCGCCGTACTGGTCTATCCGAACACCGTCGAACGGTCGTATGTGCTTTGGCTGGGGCAAAGCCTCCTTCAGCGGCTCGCGGCCAAAGGCTTGGTTGTCGACGGCCACATTGTCGAGGCCCCCAGCACCGGCTGTCTCGACATCCAGCTAGCCAATGGCGTGACCGACGAACAACTGTATGCCGAGTGCCTATGCTGGGACCGCGATACCGCGCAAAGCGCGTTGACCCATCCTGACGTCTGGCCGGGCATTCTCGTGCGAGAGCTTGACAGCTTGGAGAAGCTATTGCGTCACGCACCGCGTGATCCGATGGGAGGACCCGACCGCTATAGTTTCCGCGAGTTGCGCCGTTTTGCAGATCTAATTCGTGATCGGCTAAAGCAGTACGGGACCGTTGACACGATTGACCAGATCGGGCTGCAGGATGAGGTCATTAATCTCCTATATAGCGGTCGAAGATTTAGCGCGTTGGGCATCTCGCCACAGGCAATTGCCCAGCAACTTGAAGCCCGCAACATCAATCTGCCGGGCGGCCACGTCGAGACCGGGGACCAAAAGGTGACCGTCCATCCCAACGGTGAATTCAAGAGCGAGCGCGAAATCGGCGACGTCGTGGTCGACGTGCAGCACGGATACCCTGTGTACCTCCGGGACACCGTTGACATCGTTCGTAGTTATGAAGACCCGCCGGGGGTGATGAACTTTCGTTCGGTCAAGGTCGACGCCGAGGATCCGCCCGAAGCCAAGATGCCCGGCGAGCTTCACTTCGGCCTGGATAACGGCGAGGACAAAGCGGTAATTCCTCGCCACTCGAAATTGGAAACCAGCCGCGCCGTTACGTTGTCGGTACGCCAGATCAAGGGATCGCATATCGCACAATTCGCCAGAGACGTGGAAGCGGCGATGGCGTCTCTCAAGGGCGTGTTGCCGGACGACCTGCGGATCGAGTGGACCTACGACGAGCCGGCAAAAGTTCGCGAGAAAATTCACCAGTTCGACCAGAACTTATTAGAGGCCGTGGTCATCGTGGTGATTGTGGCGCTCGTATTTATGGAATGGCGAAGCGCTTTGCTGGTGGCGATATCCATTCCGGTAACGGTAGCACTCACGCTCGGCGTATGCCAACTGATGGGGATCGACCTACAGCAGGTTTCGATCGCGGCCATGATCATCGCCCTCGGGCTGCTCGTGGACTACCCGGTGGTAGCCGGGGACGCAATCAACAGGGAGATGGCCCACGGGCAGCCACGCGACGTGGCGGCGTGGCTGGGCCCACAAAAGCTGGCCCACGCGATATTCTATGCCACCGTGACGAACTGCGTGGCATACATACCGTTGCTGCTAGTGCAAGGCAAGACCGGCCACTTCATCTATTCGTTGCCGATTGTTGTCACCGTGTCACTCGTGGCCAGTTGGGTAGTGTCGATGACATTTATGCCCTTGCTGGGTTCCTATGTCCTGCGGGGACAAAAAGGCTTTGAGTCGGGCACCGAAGGGAAGGGATTTGGAGCACGCTTTGCCCGGGGCTACCGACACTTCTCAAGATGGTCGCTCAATCATAAGGCGGTATCGCTGGGCGTGGCGGTCTTGTTGCTGATCGGTGGAACTGTCTGTTTGGGTTTCGTCGGTTCGGCTTTTTTCCCAAAGGACCTTCATAACATCTTCACCGTCAACGTTTATCTGGCGGACGGGACACCCATCCGGCACACCAAGGAAGAAGCGTTGCACGTCATTCAGGAGATCGAACGCCTCGCTGGTGATAAGATCCAAAGCTACACCACATTTGTCGGGCAGGGCGGGCCCAGGTTCTGGCTATCCATCGTACCCGAACAACGTTCGGACAATTACGCCCAGATCCTGGTGCATACCACCGACAGCCACATCACTCAAAGCCTCGTGAACCGGCTGAAGATGGAACTGCCCTCCCGGCTGCCCTTGGCCCGTGTCAACATCGAGCAACTCGAAACCGGTCCGCCTATCGGAATCACGGTCCAAGTTCGTTTGTTTGGCGACGATATCGGCTCGTTGCGCCGCATTGCTGAGGAAGTCAAGAGCCAACTGCGGCGGATCCCGGGAACCAACAATGTCCACGATGACTGGGAGTCGGAGGTATTGCGGGTGGGCGTTACGATCGACCCCGATCGGGCTAACCTGACGGGCCTTACCCATCAGGATGTCGCCTTGTTGCTGCAAACCGGTCTCTCCGGCTTGGCTCCGACCTATCTGCGCGAGGAAGATCGTTTGGTGCCGATCATGTTTCGATTGCGACCGGACGAACGGGCGAGGATCGATGATATCGCGAACCTCGATGCCATCAGCGCCGCAACCAATGTGAGAGTGCCGCTGCGGCAAATCGCACAGGTTTCCGCCGACTTCGTCTCGCCAAACATTCGGCGGCGCGACCACCAGCGGTGTATCACCGTGAAGTGCGAAACCGTTCCGGGCGTCTTGGGAAGCGAAATCGTCGCGGATGTGGAAAAACGGATAAAGCCACTTATGGCGAATTGGCCAACCGGTTATCGCTATCAGTTTGGAGGCGAACACGAGGAACAAGTTAAAGGATTCAACTCTCTCAGTTTGGCACTGTTGGCATCCCTGTTGATGATCTATTTGGCGCTCGTGTTGCAATTTAATAGCGTTACCAAGCCGCTAGTAGTCTTTGCCGGAGTGCCGTTTGGCATGGTGGGAGGGATGATGGGGCTCTTGCCGTTCCATACGCCTTTCGGATTTATGGCGTTTCTAGGCGTCGCCTCACTGGCCGGCGTGATCGTTAGCCACGTCATCGTCTTATTCGATTACATCGAAGAAGCACGCGAACATGGAGCATCGCTCCACGATGCCGTGATTGACTCGGCGTTGGTGCGTCTCCGACCGGTTTTGGTGACCGTCCTCGCCACGGTAGGAGGTTTGATACCATTGGCGATCGAGGGCGGACCATTGTGGGAGCCGATGTGCTACGTGCAGATTACCGGCTTAATGCTAGCAACGGTCGTCACGCTGGGAATAGTTCCCGTCGTCTATGTAACGTTTGTCGAAAACCTAAGACTCATTCGTTGGGAGCCCGAGGAAGCCTCAATTGCAAAGACAAGCGGCGAATGAAGCATCCGCGATCCCTGACTCGCTATCTCAGTAGTCCCATAACCTTAGATGCAACGAGAGGATTGAATGATTGCCGCCACCAAAGAGCGAGTGTATGAAGAGGTTAAGAATGCCCTGGTCGAGGCCCTCGGTCTCGACCAGGACGACGTGAGCCATGACGCGACCTTGGTGGGCGATTTAGGAGCGGAATCGATTGACTTTCTGGACATTGTCTTTCGCCTGGAAAAGGCGTTTAACCTGAAGATCTCCCGCGACGAACTGTTTCCGACAGACTTGTTCACCGACGCCCAATATGTAGTAGACGGTCGACTGACCGATTCCGGAGTCGCTGAACTGCGGCGCAGACTGCCGTCGGTAAACCTCGACAAGTTTGCCGAAGATCCACTCGTGCAAGAGTTCGCCCAAACGCTAACGGTGGCCGATTTGTGCCACTTTGTGGAAAGCAAACTGCGTACGGTCGATTAAACCCTGAAAAAACTCGTTCCCACCGGGGCCGTGGGGTCAAGGGAAGGGGCCGCAAGAACGAGCGATTCTTGCATCCCAGGCGTGATCGGGCAGAGGTGCGACGGACTCGGCAACATGTACCGTTGTTACCGGGCCATCGCAACTGCAACCCACAGGGAGGCAGACGAAGCCTCGTTTCACTCGTCTTTCGGCGGACGGAAGTGTGATGCCTAGGACGACTTGAAACTGTGACGATTCAAACAGGAAGGTGACCGCCATGAACGGGGAGGATACGAGACATACGACCGTGTGCGAAAGCGCGGATCTGTCCGTTGACGGCAGGATGCAGAGAAACGACGGCAATGCATCCACCGAACGCAGCGGCGTCGACAATCGCGTGGAGTTGACGTTCGGATAGCCGGTAACCTTACTGCTAACGGCGTCCCGTCGTTGAAAAGGCGTTGCTTCATGCGTCACGAGAATCCTACTGCGGTGCAATGTGACAAGATCCGCTCGCTCCGCTAGCAAGAAATCGAAAGGGAGGTGAATCGTGCGCTGCAGTGACATGATTGTCCTGTCAAATGTGGTTGCGGAGCTCGTGATTCTGACAGCCCTAACGGCAGCAGTCCCGTTGGTCGTTTCTTGCGATGCCTGCCTTTTGCAGGATGGTGTTGGGGAATGCTCTCTAACAGAGGTCTCGCAAGAACTATTGCTGGCGTTATCCATGCTGGGATGGCTGGTGGCATTGTCGCGCGACCCGGAAGGCTGCGGTTTTCCGGTCCTCGTAGCGGGTTTCCTCGCTTGCATGCTGATACGTGAACTGGACTTCGTGTTTGACGTGATTTCTCATGGGGCCTGGGTTTGGGCGGCGCTAGCCGTTGTCGTCGCCACCCTTGGCTACGCGTGGCACTTCCGTTCCACAATTGTTCCGGGAATCGTGGCGTATGTCGGAAATAGATCGTGTACCTATCTGTGGATCGGTTTGCTCTTCACCTTGCTGTTTAGCCGCCTGTACGGCAGCGGGGCACTTCTTTGGACAAGGATTATGGGGCCCGGTTACAACACCGTCGTGAAAGCAAGCATTCAGGAAGGATTGGAACTCTACGGATATTCGTTTATTGCCTGCGCTTCGTGTTTGCTATTTCGGAACCCTGCCTTTCGAATAAGAGCAGTATTACTTTCTGCTAGGCGGCCAGGAGGAGCTTGCCATGATGAGCAAGGCCTGTCGACGAAGGATCGCAAGAACGCCCGCTGCTTCCTGGAACGACCTACAATCTTGTGAAAGATTTGCGCGTGCCAGTGCGCTGGCAATAATGGCTGGCATGGCTCTCGGATGCGCCGCGGTGCGGCAATATCCTCCGCCCCCGATTCTGGCCGCCAGCAATCTTGTCGAGGTCAGCGATAGAGAAGGCGACGTTGAAACGCAGTCCGGTTCTCGTGGCGATTCCCCGGCCATTGTTCCAGAAAACGTCCTCGTGCTCTCTGGCGGAGGAGCCTATGGTGCATACACCGCCGGCCTGTTGAAGGGCTGGACGGCCTCGGGCACTCGGCCTCGATTCGATGTGGTGACTGGCATTAGCACGGGCTCATTGATCGCTCCGTACGCCTTTCTCGGTCCAGAGTATGACAACGAATTGGAGCGACTTTATACTTCAATGCGTCAGGAGAATATCCTTCGGCCACAGCTAGTGTTGCTCGACTCCTTGGTGTCGTCGGAGCCGCTGGAACAGCAGATTGCCGCTCGCGCCACGCCGGACTTGCTGCGAAAAATCGCCGAGGCGCATCGGCATGGCCGGCGGCTTTACGTGGGAACGACCAATCTCGACACGAAGCAACTCGTCATATGGGATGCGGGCGCAATTGCCGCTCGTGAAACTCCGGAAAACGCGACACTCTTTCGTAAAGTGCTTCTAGCCTCTTGCTCAGTTCCAGGTTTGCTTCCGCCTGTGCCCATCGACGTTGAGATTGACGGCCAACGCTTCACCGAATTGCATGTCGATGGTAGCGTGACCGCTTGCGCGTTTCTTCAGCCTGCAATGCTGGGTATCCGACCACACGGCGAATTGCCGCAACGATCGGTTCCGGCATCCATCTACGTAGTTGTTGCGGGCAAACTCCTTCAGAACCCCGGGCCCATCAAAAGTGAACTGTTCTCAATTGCAGGCGAGTCGATAAATACCGCGCTCCAGGCGAAAACGGACGGTGAATTGCTCAGGCTATTCCTGCTTGCGCGTTATGCCAAAGCCAAGTTCCAGATAGCTGGCATTCCACAGGACTACGATACGCAGGGCACTCCTATGTTGTTTGTTCCGAAGACGATGAGACGCTTGTTCGACGAGGGATATGGCGGGGGCCACAGAGGATCGGCATGGCAAGCTTTTCCGCCAACACTGGAAAAGGAAGTAATGAACCTTCCACGAGGCGGCGTTCGATTTGCCAGAGGGCGCGACGATGCGCCGGAGAGCTTTTGGTTATTGGATAGAATTAGGATCACCTTAGACGATGATTCAACGAAGAGTCGCAACGGAACGGGCACGGTCCCCTCGATCCAACGTCTGCCGGCAACCGGAGTATTAGACGTAAGCCAAGTAACCGAAGTTCATCGGTGATACTTATTCCCCTCAATAGCTACCTCTGGACGTGCAGATGCCGGTGATGGACGGCTACGAGGCCACCACGGCCATTCGACATTTGGCTGATCCGCGGAAAGCTCGTGTGCCCATCATCGCAATGACCGCCCATGCGATGAGCCAGGACCACGATCACTGCTTGACGGTTGGCATGGACGTTTACCTGAGCAAGCCCATCCAGGCGGAGGCCCTGATCGAAACGCTAGAGCGTTTGGCAGAAGCCAGGCAGCGGGAGAACGTCAAGATTGCTCCGGCGGCGTTGCTTGGCGGGTGATTGATGCCGAGATCGCCGAGCGTTCGTCGGCAAGCGAGTTCCTTCCTCTCCGCGGGAAAGCTCGTATGCAGGTACCGTGGATCGATCAAAGGAAGTCATTCACATCCTGACCTTGGTTCTGTTTTACCGCTACTGAGGCAACCGCCGTCGCAATTGCTTCCCGGGACGCCGGTTTTGCACAATTTGGATCATCTTCAACGTGATGCCGTGGTCTTTGACCAACAGAATTCGCAAGGGACGAAAGACTGCTTTTTCGGCGGCAAACGGACGCGAAACGCCGGCTCGCGGCCGCCACGGCCGAAGCCTCGGGCTGACCGACGTCGGCTTCCAAGTCGCCTTGGGTGGTGACGTTGGATAAGTCCACCGCGTCAAAATCGATCAACTGGAGTCGCGGCACGCCGATGCGGCTAGTTGCAGGGCGACCGGCCGCCCGATTGCCCCGACAACGATAGTCGTAACCAGGGTATCGGCAAGCAATAAGCGCGGCACCAATTCCTGTTGCCTTTGGAAGTGATCTTGGAGTTGGTCAGCGTACATTGCCCACCTCCGTGGTCGATTACCCGGCGACTTCTTGCTCACGCCAGTCCCCCAGTCAGTTATCATCCCACTAGTCGAACACTTCGCCAAAATCTCCCGGTAAAGTGTTGTCGGCACCAAGCGTTAAAGGCGACTGCGCCGTTCGGACACGCCTGGTAGCGTCTGTCAAGCTGCCTGAGCGCTGCCATAGAATGGGTGGCTGTAGTCGACTTCCACAGGAATCTCTCGATCTCGCCACCGGGCCCGACGGTACCTGCGCTTGCCGCAAAGAAGACTATCGACCACATCACATTCTCGTGGTGCTTCTTGAGCATTAGAACGAAGACGGCGGCAAGCATCAGCCCGCCGCCGCCCGTGGGCAGATAGCGCACCTCGAATATCTGGTGCACCACCGGATGCGAGTAGTTGTAGAACCTGCGGAGGATCTCCGTTTTGTAGGAGACATCTCCAACTCGGCGCACAAAGGCAACAGACAGAAGCGTCGAACTCCTCGCCGGTGCGGAAATTTACAAGAGAGCTCTGCTTGTCCCCGTCTGGGGCAAAAGCCGCTTCACCTTTGCAAATGAAAGAACGCGCCCTATGAAGAACCAGTATGCGAAGACCGGCGCTATCGCGCGAGTATCAACAACAAAGTGGCCCCGCGCGTTCGCACATGTGCCGCCTTCATGGTGCTTCCTGCCTTTGTAGTATTCAGGCGGGCGATTGAATCAGAGTGGCGCGGGCTGGCACGTCCTGACCGTGACCGTTGATTCGACGTGTTATGGGGAGACAAGTGGTGTATTCGAAAGCAGTTGCTTTTGGGGATGCCCGTCATCCATTGGCATTTCTGATTCATGCCTAGAGGGGTAGCCACAAGCGGGGCAATATAAAACAGCAGAATCGTAGTCTCCTTCCGAAACCCAAAGAGCTTCTTCGTCTTCGTAGCAGACTGCAGTAACTGACCCGCGTAATCCCTTTTCCGATTTCAGTTCACAATAGTGCGAGTATTCAGGAACGGAAACACGTTCAGTTGCTACAAACCACCCTTTAAACATTTCAGATAGACTCATTCCTGCCGCCTTTCTTGTTTGTGCTGTCAAATCTAGCAAGGGATTTCGGGACTACCAGCCCAAGGAGTTCGGACGCTATTTGCTGGCACCGATTCTGGCGGCGGAACGGCGTTATCGGGAGGGATCTCGGAATTGATGGCATTAGCGTTAGATCTGCTCCCCTTTTTGCAGCCGCTGCAATCTCTTAACTCCATCCCACCGTCACCTCTTAGGCGCCGATATTGTATTCCTCAGGCGGGAACTGAGGAGCAGGAGACTGCTGGAATCCACGCCCGGAAAACATTTCATTGAAAAAGCTTATGTGTCGAAGAACAGCCAGAAAGGCCAACCGGGGTAGTTTCGCCGAGAAAAACAGCAAAGCTGAAGTCAGCAACTGGGTCGAAAAGTCTAAAATCCTTTAATTGCCCTGTTACGGACCTTCGTGTTGCTTCATCGTCTCGTCGACCTGCTTCTTCACGGCGTCCCCCTCCACCCGCAGTTCCCTCTTCACTCTCTTTCCAGCAATCTGATCCTTCCTGACACATGGCTCTCTCCCTTGTTGGAGAAGGCCATTCCTCTACTCATTTAAGCTCTATCCAAGGACAGGATTTCGGGAAATGGGACAGCCCGAAGCGTATACGCGACACTGACAGCCAAGAAAACTGCGACTGCCTTGCATTCTCTCCGCCCACCTTCTACCCTCATTTCCATCATCAGTCGCGACTCAGGCGACGAACAGGGCAGTTCTACCAGGGCAATTCTCATCAAGAGGGAGCATTGCATGCCAGACTCCAACGGTTCCATTGCGATCGAACAACAACCCGCCTCCGCTGATGATCAAGCCGCCGCTCCGGCTCAACAGCAGGTTCAAATTCAAATCGACGACTCGAAGGTCGCTGCATGTTACTCCAATTTCTGCAGAATTAGCGGCACACCGGAAGAACTGATCATCGACTTTGGGCTCAATCCGCAGCCGTTCGGCGTGCCAACCGAACCGATTCCCGTGACGCAACGCATCATTACCAACTTCTACACGGCCAAGCGAATGCTCCACGCCCTGGCGATGACACTTCAACGTCACGAAGGCGTGTTTGGTGTGCTGGAAACCGACGTGCAGAAGCGAGTTACGCACCGCGGGTAGTGGTTTCGGAATCGCTGCCAATCACGATTCGTTCGAGTTGACTTGCGGCTGTGCCGCTGTGGCAACACGGACGATCGCTGTAACGCATGTCCAATGGCCTTCTTCCCGAGTCGGCAGCGGCCGTGAGAATCCTTGCTGCCATGGTGCCTCATGCGCCATCGGCTGGGAGGCCGATTCTCCACGCTCCAATACCACGTTCCCGTGTCGACGGTCGCCAAAATTGCCACGCTGGGCGTTTTGTGCTGCTTGTTGTGCCATGTGATTTTAGAGGGGGGCGAGTTGCCCTACTTGTTTTTCGTGGCTAAACTAGCAGTTGCCGAGCCCGGGAAGGGCTAGGCGTTTTATGGCAAAAGGAGACCTGAAAACGACGGCCGCTTAGTCGGCATTGATGAGACAATTTGAACGACGCGTGAGCGTCAGGGACTGCTTCCCACGAAACGACCAACCTGAGCGAAATCGCTCTTGTATCTCAGAAAGCAGGCATCTGAAGCCGCGCCCCGCCTGGGGCGCTGGCTGGGTGCCGTTTCTGAGAGCCCCTTGGTCGGGGTCGTGGGAGCGGTGGCTTAGTCGGCGCTCCTTTTTTGTTGCGCCCAACAGGACGGCACTCAATCTTGTTTCTCTCCGCCAACCGACCAGGAGATGGTTATGAACATTATCGCTGACCACGGCAAGGATCTGGAGTGGGCACGGCAGTTGCGCGATCTCGTTGACACTCGCGGTGACGCCGTTGCCGCGGGAGAGATCGACCGGGCCGCGGCGGCCCTGGAGGCGGATTGTTTTGTGCTAGCCGTGTTGGGAAAGGCAAAACGGGGCAAGTCTACTCTCTTGAATGCGTTGCTCGGCCGGAGAGATGACGCGGTAGCTCCCATCGACAAGTTACCGGCGTCCAGCGCCATATCACGGATCCGCTGGGCAGAAGCCGAGCAAGCAACTGTGGCATTCCGGGACGGGCGGCGTGAGAACATTCCCTTTAGCCGAATTCGGCACTACGTCACTGAGGAATACAACAAGGAGAACTTCAAGGGCGTGGACGCGTTGGAAATCAGCGGCCCGTTTTCGGGCCTCGACCACGACCTGGAACTCGTCGACACTCCGGGCGCAGGATCGATTCACGAACACCACGACGCCATACTGCACGCATTCATTCCCCTAGCGGATGCCGTCATCTTCCTGGTGAGTGCGCGGATGCCGCTGGATCAAGATGAATTGGAACTGCTGCACGAGGTCCAGGCAGCAGACGTCGACAAGATCTTTTTTGTCATCAATCGCGTCGATGAATCCAGTGAACAGGATGTTGAGGATGCTATTGCCCATAACATTCAGTTGCTTCAGCAGATCGGCGTCCATGTCGAGAAGTTCCACCGCATCAGTGCGAAGAAGGCCTTTCAGGGCGACTTGGAGGGCAGCGGCGTGGCTGCTCTTATGGCGGAGATTGGCCAATTCCTGGCCCACAACAAGGGGCGGGTGCTGGCCGAGCGGTTTCAGTCACGGATTCGAGCTGCCGTCCAACCAGTTTGCCAGGCGCTGGCAGTCCAAATTACCAGCAGCAGGAAGACGGCAAGCGAGCTGGAGACAGAACTTGCAAAACTCCGTGAACAGAAGCGGGCGATCGAGTCGGATCGGTGCCTTGTGGAAAGGGAATTCGGTCTAGCGTGGACTAGGGCGGCCGACGCCTACGAACAGGCGGTTCGGCAGGCCAAGGGTATTATTTCCTCGGACCTTGCCAAGAAGATTAGCGGCACACCCCAGCTGGACGTTACAAAGCTGGCCAAGCAATTACCAACCATTCTCAGAAGCAGCTTGGACGACGAGCTGATTCCAATCGCGAAACGATTTGAAGAGAGTGCCCGCCAGGCTTGCGAGAAGCTGCAAATCGCCTATCCCGAACTGAGCATGGGGGACTTCGGCGAGGTGGTGGTTCGTACCAATGCGGGCACGACGGCGATTACGGGGTCGGTGGGAGGAGTTGCCGCCGCGGCCACGGGTATCGGACTAGCGGCGGCTGGCAGCGCGGCAGCGACCAGCATTGCCGCAGCCAATGCTGTCGCACTGGCTGCCACCACGACAGTGGCCGCCCCGTCAGTGATTTCGGGGGTACTCTCAGTCATACCGCAACTCAGCATTCTTGCCCCGTTGGCAACCGGCTCGGCTACGGTGGCCTGTCCGGCGGCGGTTACCGCAATGCCCCTCTGGGTCGCCATGGCGGGGCCTGTCGGTTGGACCTTGGCCGGCATTGGCGTTCTGGCAGTGCCCTTTTCCTGGCGGGTCTCCAAGCTCCGGCTGAAGGACAAACTGGCCGAGGCGACCGACGAGCATATCAAGACGGTGTTTTGCCAGATCTTGGAAGATAAGATTACGGCGATTCGTCGCATGGAAAAAGGCATCCTCGAAGAGGTACGGATCGGACTGGATCGTCAACTTGGGCAAATTGAATCTGCCATCGTCAGCGCCAAAGACCACCGCCCAACGGACGAGGAACTCAAGCGACTTACGGGCATGGCGGAAAGACTGCACGGGCTGCTGGCGGGCGGCTCCGCGCCGAAAGCGGCGTCTAGCCTTCTCGATTAAATGCACGATCAAGATTCGCACGACCTGACACGAATCGTGGACAGCCTGCTGATGCTCGTCCACGAGGCATCGGAATATCAAGCGGAACCGGAAGTGCGCGCGATTCTCAAGGAGGCCGTTCGCGCCCTGGTGGGGGCACGGCGTCGTTTGGCCGTCGCCGCCGACCGCTATATCGTGGCGGTGGTCGGGTTGACGAACGTCGGTAAATCGACCCTGCTGAATGCGTTACTCGGGCTTGAACTGGCCCCGCGGCGCAATGGCCCTTGCACGGCGGCCCCAATCGAATTTACCTTCGGAAACGAACTGTGCGTCACCGTCTGCTATCGCGGCAGCCTGTCACGTCCCTCCTGGCGGTGTGAAGACGTCGAGGCAGTTCATGAAAAGCTCACTTCTCTGGCAGCCGACACCGCCGGGCGAACAAGTCTCGCACTACAACAAATTAGTGTAAAGGCACCGGTGCCGCTCTTGGGAAACGGTTTGGTCATTGCCGACACGCCCGGGTTTGGGGCGGCTCAGCTGGGTGAAGATGCCGGATCGCACGAAAGTGCGCTGAAGTCCTACCTGCAGAACGAGATCTCCCAGGTGTTTTGGGTGGTCCTCGCAGAGCAAGGAATCGGCAAGCGAGAAAAGAACTTCTGCGACGAGTTCTTTGCCGATGTCTGCGACGACGTGATCGTGACCGGGGCTGAGGATTGGGAAGCAAATGATCGTCAGCGATTTCGGCAACGGTATGCCGACGCCTTCGGCAACCGGATGCCACGGTTCCATTTTGTGTCCGGGTTGAAGGGCGCCGAGGCCCGACGGGCCAAGGATGCCGAAGCCTTGGAAGCGGCTGGGATTCCCATGTTGGAGTCGCGCATTCGCGAACTGGCGGACCCAGCGGGACGGCTGGCAGCCGTTCAGAACAGCCTGCATCAGCTTGCCGAAGATCTGACCTTCTGGCTGGCCCGCTTTCGTGATCGACAGCGACAACCGTTGCGTGTCTGGTGGCGGCCGGACAGTTGGGCCCGCTGGCGGGCGACCCTGTCCAACCACCCTTTACACAAGAGACTTACCGAGCAGCTTCAGGTGACGGAATGAGTGAATCTGTCTTAAACGCGACGTCGAGCAGAACTTCGACCTCCCCGACGGTTGCCGTGATTGGCATGGAAGGGGCTGGCAAGACGGTGCTCGTAACCACGCTCGCCAAGAAACTCAGTGTTATTGACTCCCGCGGAGTCTTTCTCGATCCGCAAGACCGCCGAACCCTGAACTATGTTGAGCGGGTTTGGGGCATTCTCCAGTCAGGAGACTGGCCGCCGTCTACTCCGCCCGGAGAAAAGTGTGAGCTGCGCTGGAAGCTGAGGATCGTGGATAAACTTGAATCCAGTCTGCGTTTGATTGATATGGCCGGCCAGGACCTGCGACGCGTATTTGGAGGCGACCAGATCGAACCTGAAGACAGTCTTCCGATGCACTTACAGGCCCTCTGCAAGTATTGTCGCGAGGCAGACATCTTGTTGCTTGTGCTGAATCTCAAGCATTTTATCGGGGAGAGCGACGCGGATCGACGTGCGGATAATCAATGGGCCCTAAAGTCGGCCATGGACTACTTGGAGTCCTCAGAGCGGCGACCGCGCGTCTGCCTGGTGCTCACCCAGTGGGATGAATACCAACACCTCGCCAAGGAGCAAGGCGGGTGGCGGGAACTGCTCAAGGCCTGCGTCCCCTATGTCTTCAGCCACTGTGTGGCGGGCAACAATCGCGTGGCGTATCGGGTGTCGGCGGTCTCGGAAACGAGGGTCGTAACGGATGGTGAGGGCGTTCCCCGTCGGGTGCCGTTTCCCAGCTTTCGATCAGCGGGACTTGATGGGTTGGTGAAATGGATGACCACCCAGGTAGTGGAGGTTAAGCAAGAATTGGAGAATAGATCCAAGGCAGCTCCCCAAGAAGACGGCTCTCATATTGTTTTCAGATGTCAGCAGTGCGGGCAGAAACTCCGACTCCCGAAGACCGAGAAACGTTTGGAGGTGACCTGTCCTTCTTGTCAGCATAGGTTCTCCTACCAAGGAGGGGCTGCAACGCCGTGCAAGGCGCCGCCGTCGACCGAACCGCCGCGGCCGGTCCAGCCCGTCGATACATTCGATGTTAAAAAGCCGGCGGAAACGAATTTCTTCGAACGGTTCATGGTCGTGGTAATGGTTGTGATCTTTGCGCTAGCCGCAGGTGCTTTCCGAGGTTGTTCGAAGGGGGCGAACAGCAGCACGGCGCCTTGGCAGAGGTCCAGCAGCTCGTCCGGGACGATTCACGACTGGAGCGATGAGGCTAGATTCGCAATCGACCACCGGCCGTGCACGAGGGGTTGGCCAAGCAAACTCGGCCAAATGCCAACGATTGTCCACTGCCCGTCAGTTCCATCTTTGTAAACAACAGCAATCAAGTGGCGTCCAGGAACCTGAGGTTGATTCCATGCAAGTGCGCCTAGCCCTCTTCGATCCCTCTGAGCCGGCAAGCGATGGTTCATTCTGGACTTGGAGCGCCTCCGGGATCGACCGCCGGTTATTGGATCATCTGTACTACGATATCGCTGTTAAGAGTCGGCCTGCAGCTCCAAACCGGCTCGGCGACCGAAAGGTGGTGGGCGGGATTGCACAACTAACGCCGCTTTGGGCGTGCGCATGGCGGTTCGCCAACGCGGGACGGGACAAGCACGGACGCCCTGAGCACTTCGTGATGCTCGCCGCGTTCGTGGTGCGCGATAGGGTGGATGGGATCGACCTCACACCCATCCTAACTTGTGACATCGTCAACCGGATTCTAGCTCAAGCACCTGCTGTTCAACCGATACCGCCTTCCGCTGACTTAGAGTTTGACCTACATGTCCGCGCAACCGCCATGAAGCATCGCGAGGTCGCTACCGTACTTGAACGCGGAATTACCCTGAGCGGAGAGGAGGCGATTGCCGAGGCGGGCGCGATTTGTGCCCATCTCCCGGTCGGTCGGCAATGGGCCTGTCGGATCTTGGGTGAGTCAGATACGGTGAATATTGCGCTAACATGCATCGATATAGAAACCGACCCAGACGCGGCCTCCAGAACCCCGCCCGTAAAGTCGTACGACGAAGAGCGTCCGCTCCCCATTCCATGTGCCGCTTCCTTCACGCCGGAAGGGAAGGAATTGGAGTGCGAGAGCGGGCCGTCAATTCACCGTGCACGAATAGCTCGGCTTGCGCATGGTCCGGGATTGCTCATTACCGCACTCCGAGGGCTACCGCATTTCGCTCTGCCAGCACTAGTCGGGCTGGCAGCGCGTCACAAAGGATGGGCGGGATTGATTGCCGCCGTGGTTAGTGCGCTGGTCGCTGCTGTCTGGTGGAGGTGTTTTTAGCCCCAGGATTAACTGCCACTTTGCAGCGAAGTGAATTCATCGAAGTTCGTTGTACCGCCCAATTCTAGTCAACTCCAACTACTTCTGAAGAGACAGTACGCCATGTCCCAGAACGACTCCTCTACCAAGACATCTCGACGATGGTGGCTTGCCAAGAACAACAAACCCGAAGGGCCATTTATCGAGGACGACGTGATCGCTTGGTTGAAAAATGGGACTGTCTCGCCCAGTGTTTTGGCCTGTCCGGCGGGTGGGGAAACGTGGAGAAGTTTGTCCGCTTGGCCTGCCCTGGAGCAGGTTGCCCAAGAGGTAGCCCGGGCTAATCCCCAGCCGCCAGACTTAATCCCCATTTCGCCGTCCCTGAACGTGATCCGTCTACTCACCAATCCACGGCTCCCCTGGATGGCAAACTGCATCTGCATCTATAGTATCGGCATAATCCCCGCCCTGACGCTCCTTTCCCTACCTTGGGCCTTTAGCGGAGAAGCGGAAGCTTCTTCACCCGCGTTCCCGCTGGAGGTCTTTTGGCAAGTCGTGTGCCTGTTTGCCGACATCGCAATTACTGCGATTCTGTTCTCAAGCGGCCTGAAACTTAAGCGGTTGCAGGCGCTAGCGCGGCGGTGGGCCCTCTGCGCGCTCTATGCAGCGACGGGGACCGAGCTGTTTCTGCTGCTGGGCGGAATCTTCGTCTCGCTCGTGACCGCGGCGGTTTCTCCCGTGGTGGCCGAATCAAACGACGTCGGTAACAACGACCTCCTTCTTGCGCTTTTCATATTGTCTCTGGCCATCGCCTGCTTCGTCTTCCAGATTGTTGCGATTGTCTGGCTGCACCGTCACGGTGATCAGATTCCCGTAGAGAACGGTCCTTAAGTATCGGGAGAGTGCAATGGCGGCTGAGGAGTGGTTTTGTCGCATCGGCGGAGCCCAGCTTGGACCGTTCTTGCCGCATCAGATGCAGCGGATGGCGCAGGTCGGCGCGATCCGCCCCGAAGAACTCGTCCGTCCCGGGACTCGGAACGAGTGGTTTCGCGCCTCGTCCATCAAGGGCCTGACGTTCGCGAGCTCCGGCACCCGCTGGTGGTGGCTGGCGAGGGATCACAAGTCCGCCGTACCTTGCGGCGAAGCGAAGCTTGCGGAATTGTTGGAGACGGAAGCGGTCGAGCCTACTACCGTCGCCTGCCCGACCGGGGGCGATCACTGGAAGCCGCTCTACCAGTGGCCGGTCTTCGCAGCGTTTTCGCGGGTGGCTGCTTGGAAGGTTGCCGAAGAGACTCTGCCTCCGCCTCCACCGCTACCGCCACCTCTACCTCCGGTCGGCCACTCGCTGCCAACGCTTACTTGGCGAGGGAAACGAAACGCGCTAATCGCGTTCATTACCATCCCCTACTTGTTGTTCTTGTCACCCCGCGGACCAGCACTTCATGCGCCGGGCATTTTGTTGACCGCCTTGATCGCCACTCTCATTGGCTTGGCGGCGTACGTTCTCTTCTGTCAGCCGGAGAAGAACTCGCTGCGTTCCGCCGTATTGTCCTTTCTTTTCACGGCGATTACTGGAATATTTCTCTTGTTGCTGTTTCAAGGACTTGCCGGCTTTGCGGCGGAACATCCCCAAGGGGTAGGGCCGGCGCCGATTAGGCTCTTCTGGCTAATTCTCGCCGGAATCGGTAAGGCCTACGCTTGCGCGTTTGGCTGTGGTCCGATTGCCGAACATCTCAGCTTCCGTAGTACGTTCTTTGCCATGCTAACGAGTGTCGGGCCGTGCGAGGAAATCACGAAGTTGATCCCTGTCATTTTCCTGCTTGGCACAGGTCGTGTCACGTCTCCGCGGAGCCTTCTGTTCGTCGGTGCGCTATCGGGGCTTGGATTCGGCATAAGCGAAGGGCTGTTGTACTCCTTCAAAGTTTATCCGGAGGGCACTCCACTATCGCTGTACCTGCTTCGCTTCTTCAATATCGCGTTTGGCCACGGCGTCTATACTCTTCTGTCGAGTGCGACCCTATTCTGCTGGCGTGTCGAGTTCTTCAAAGCCTGCCGGAAGGCATTTGCTGCAGGATTCTTTGGCTGGTTCTTGGCGCTACTCTACGTCGTTTTGATTGCACTCCCAGCCACGGTGCCGCATGCCCTCTACAATGCTTTTGATACGCACCAGATTCCTTTGCTTCCGCTAGTCACCGATGGAGTGGCAGTATGGCTTGCAGCCGAACTCCAAAGGCTTTGCGTAAGGCAGGCAGGAACCGCTGAGCAAGCTGCCTAATGCTGGCAAAGCCATATTCCAGTGCAGCGGTTCGAACGCCGCTGAATGCTAAGAAAAATGCCGGCGCGATCAGAGCAACGAGCGGTCCCCACGCCCTGCCGTTATCTGGCGGGGGCGTGGGGGAGTCACGGCCGGATCGTAGCGATGCAGAGGCAGGGATGTTGACGGTGGAGGATTACGGATTTGGCGGGCTCATCGAGACGGGATAAGCATTCGGGAGATTGCCCGGCGGTTTCACCATTCTCGGCGGAAGATTCGCGAGTGGTGGTCGAGCCGGAGCCTGCACCATACGCCCGTACCAGCCAGCCCAAGGCGCCCAAGCTCGACCGGTTCAAGCCGATCATCGACGCGGTTCTGGAGACCGACCCACAGGCACCGCGGAAGTAGCGGCACACGGCGGCCCAGTTGTTCCGTCGGCTGCGACGCGAGCAAGGCTACGGCGGCTACGGCCGGGTAGCGTTTCGAGGAAAGCAGCCGTTCGATGCCTGGGTGGCCCAGCCACAAAAGGTCTCCAAGTATCAGCCGGTTGACTACGACGTCGCCCGCTACCGGTTCCCCACGGGCCTAGTGGACGGCCACGGTCAAGGGCTATGTCTACCCGGGTCCTCTGCCAGCTCCCCGCCGATGCTTTCGGGCAACACTGGCCCGCGAGTCGAGATGCCTCGGGCCGCCGAGTTCCGCCTGTCGGCGAACTTCGCACAATTGGGAAAGCGGCAGATTCCATTCACGTGAATAGAATCTTGCCAGCGAGAAGGTCGGACCGCGGCGGATATACGATCTCCAAGTGCGTACTCGAAGGCTCGCCGCAACCGTCCCCCGAATGGCTTGAAGGCCCTCAGCCGGGCTGCCATGCATTCCTAGTCTGAACGAGAGTCATGGTGCTGGAAAGCGCCCGTTTATCCAGCGCGTTGAGAGAGAAGCCCTTCTGCGCTGGCTTTTTTTGGACATGCCAGACCGATCTCAGCCCTGGTCCGATTCGGGCTCGCTTCGTCGCTGCTGTCACCACCTCGCCCGACGCTAGCCCCCTTTGAGCTGTGCCAGCGATCGGGCGAGGCGAGGGTCGCAGTTGGCCGTTACCGGCAGCTAGCCAGCCCACTTGGAGCAGCGGTCGCGAAAGTCACACATCGTGCAGCCGAAGCTGGGGCGGTAGTTGAATCGGCCGGCGTCGAGGGCATCCAGATACTCGCGGACGACGGCAAAGAAGCGGGCAAAGTGGGCGTGCGTACGGGCCGAATACCGATGGAACACGATCTTCGGCACCTTGGTCTTGATCAACGTGCGAATTTCCAGCCCGCCCTCGTGCTGCTTGGCACAATGCCGGAACAAGTAGGCGTAGCTGGTCAACTGAAGCTCGTGGAACACTTCCAGCGGCTCCGCGCTCCGAGCGCTCGTCTTAAAGTCGGCGATCAGGGGCCCGTCGGGCTCGTCAAGCACCAGGTCCACCACGCCCAGCAAGGGAATCCCGAAATCCTCGCCCGTCGCCGGATCGACGAGCGGGGCCTCCATGGTCGTCTCGACGGCGAGCGGGCGAGGCTCATCGGGCGGAACGGCGTTGAGATAGGCCTTGACCAGCTCAACCGCCTGCTGCTGCAATCGCTGTTCGTCGCCGCTCGACCCGAACACCATGCCCTCCTCGACCACCATGGGCTCCCAGGCTCGCATCAAACGCTTGGGCAAGTCGCCGGGCACCCAGACCAGATTGAGCTGGCGATGCCGGTAGTAGGCCTCAAGCAGGGAGTGGCAACACTTGCCGAGGAAGAGGCTTGGAGTGGTCGGCGTCCGGATGCCATCGACATAACGAAGTCTCCACTTCAGCGGGCATGTCAGCCAACAGTTCAGCCGCGATGGCGAGATGTATGCCCAAGGCCCTCCCTGGCGTTCCTGCACGGCTGGTTGACCGAGGACAGCGGTAATCATCGTACTGGTGCCTCCCCGTTCAAGACGGCATCGAGATCGAGTTGCGCGGCCTTGATCGACTTGACCGTGTCGATCAGACTGCTGGCCTCGAAGCCTGTAATCGCCGCTAGCGGCTTGCCGAACATCTTTTGGGACAAGGCTTCCAGGCGGCGGAGTCCCAGCCCTTCGACCTGTTTGGCAAGCTGCCGCAAGTAAGCCATCTGCCTTTCCGAGGCGGCGTGGCCTTGCCCGTTGCCGTTGGTGCTGCCATTTGCCGCCGTGGTCTTGGCAGCCGTACCGTTTGTGGGACGGGCGGCTGCCGAAGTCTTGCCATTCTGGCCGTTCGGCTCCTTGTGCTGGGAAAGCTCGGCGGTCACGGCATCCCGGCAGGCGCCGAAGACCACCTCCACCCGACGGTGAAAGCCATCGGTGTCGGCCAGCAACGCCAGTTCGACCTCGAACTCGACGTTGCAGCTGGCTCCCAGGCTGCCATAGTCGGGTAGCCCGACCTTCTTCGTAAGGCCCACATTGATTTTCATGGGCATAGGTTTCGTCTCCTTTCCGTTATCAGGGGTTAGACGCCGATGGTTTGCAACTGCCGCAGCGAGGCCAGCGTCGAGCGGACCGCCCGCGTCTCGCGGCGGTGTTGCTTGAGCGCCTTGAGCAGTTCATTGGTCTTCACAAGCGTCTCCCGCAAAGAGCTTCGGACCGTCTCGGCCTGCTCGATCAGGTCCGCCACGTTCCGCCGCTTCGACGTCGCTCGCGGCTTCACCGCAGCACGTGCGGCTACTCGTTGCGGAACCTTTTCCGGAGAGAAGCGGTTTGTTTGCTCAACGCGATTCACCGGTGGTATTCTCCTTTCCTTCTTTGGATGGGTTGCTGGAGCTAATGTGACGGACGTGCCGATCGACGCTGAGTCGATGCGAATGGCGTCGGCCGAGGGCTCGATGGCCGATTCCGAGTCGAGCAAGGCCCAGAGGTACTGGCGGTGCTCATCCTGACACAACACGGGCGACTTGTCGCCGTAGATCAACACCTCGCGGAAGCCCATTTTCAGTGCCCGGGCCAAAAACTTCCGGTTGGTGTTCAGCCGAATCGGATCGCCCACCCGCTCCGAGCGTGCCAGAACCAACTCCGTCGACCGTGCCTGCCCGCTCGGCCGGGCGCGAATCGCCAGGCTGCCGTTGAGGTCCACGGTTACAGGCCAGTTGTTGGTCTCGTCCGCAGGCAGCTTCGACAGCGCCGATTCGAGAAATGCCGCGTCCGACGGGTCGATCAAAAGGCGAGCCGTGGCTGAGCCGGGCTGGGGAACATGCCGCTCCACCTCGGGAAACCGGCCTTCCCTATTGATGGCCAGCCAGACCGTCCAGGGATTGCTTCGCAGCACAACCCAATCGCCGGCCCTGCCAGCGTCGACCGGCTGGTCTCGCGATAGCCCAGCAGAGCCAAATATCTTGCTCCGAGGTACCAGTACTTGGTCGTCCCAGGGGAACTCAAATCCCGACTGTACAAGTAGCTGACGGCCGTCGGTGGAGGCGATCGTTCCCGTGGCCCCTTTCAGCAAGATATGCCCAATGGCGTACCGAATGGAATCAGGATCCGTCGTGTCGCCGGCCTCTTTCAGTGCGTGCCAGAGCGACGGGGGATTCTGGACGAAGGTTTCGGGGAGCGGCGGGAAGCCGTCCACGGCCTCCAGAGCATTGTAGCGGACCATCTGCGGCACGCCGCCGTCCTGCCACTCTGCCGTGACGTGCTCCTTCGAGATCCGTTCAAGCCTGACCGGGTCCTCCTTGCGTCCGTCAAAGTCGTCCAGTACCTCGATGGGAATCGTGAAGGTATCCGGGGAGAAATCACCGGGCACGAGGTACTCGATGGCGGCGTCGGACGATTTTACTCTCACGCTGAGCCCCTCCGGCCCGGCGGTGAAAGTTAGGGCGGGTCCGCTGCCCCGGGCGTTGAACAGGCGCCGGAAAGTCGCCCGAAGCTGCCGGGCGAGAGAACGGGTGACCGTGATCAATTGTGTTGCTCCTTTTCAAAACGGGGGAAAGCGAGATCATACTGCCGAGGCTTTTGGCCGCGTTCGCTGTGGGAACGCGCTCGTGCGACGATAGTCAAGCGAGTCCCAGTCCACCACGAGCGGTTCCCGCTCCACGGCGATGCGGTGAAGGGTGACGAAGCCCATTTGGCAGATGGTGGAGAGGGATTCGCCGGTGGCACGAGCAATAGCCCGATTCAAGTCACGTTGGGTCATGGATACGGTCCTTTGGGTCAAAAGGGAAGCGAAGCTGCCACAGAAAGCGCAGCAGCGAACTGGGAAACGAACTACAGAAACGGACTGGCCACGCGAAGAGAGGCGTTAGCCGTGGCGGTCGAAGAGCCAGTTGGCCTCCAGCCACGCCTGCTCGGCGGCCAGGGCCCGGCTACGAAGCGGAAAAGGCCCCAGGACGGGGCCGGAGAGGGGCGAGAGATCGGCAAGCCACTGGCCATTTTGGTCGGGCTCGACGTGCGAGGCGCGGCGAATCGTGGCCGTGCCGAGGTTGGCCAGCTCGATGGCTTCGCTGTAGATGCAGCGAATTGTGCCAGATGGATCAACAGCAAGTTGCATGGCCAAAAACTCCTCACTTGGGCCGGCGCAGAATGTTGCGCCTCGGTCGGTCGACCAGCAGCCCATCCAGCACGCTTTGCACACGGGACATCTCGGTGGCCACATGCTGCCGCAGGCCGGCATTGTCGCGAAGATCCTGGGGCTCGATCCCCTTGATGACCCGCTGGGCTTGGTCGACCAGGCCGTCGAGCTGGTCGTTGCTGCGGACGTTCAACTCCCGGAACCGCTTGAAGAACTCGGAGAGGTTTTGGATAGCCGAATCCCGGAAGATCTTGGGCTTGCCGTCATCGTGGCCGCTGAGTCGCTCGGTGAGGTGCGAGACTAGCTTGGCCAGTTCTGTGAGGAAGGCCTCCTCCGCGAGCTTGACGGCCTCGTCGAACCGCGATTGCATCCGTCGGCACTGCTCTTCGTACAAGGCCGGGTTGAGTTGCTGCAAATAGTCCGGCGGCTCGACTGAGGGGAAGTCGAAATCGACCGCGAACATTTTTTGGAGCGAGCCGGGGTAGTCAGCCGGATTGTAGAGTGAGCCCAGACGCTGTCGGGCCATTGTCTTCAGATCGTCGTAGTGACGCTCCAGCGTGGCCACGGCCTCGGCCAGATCCCCCTGGAACTCCCGCATCTTGGCGGAAAAAACGTCGACGCGATCCTGACGAATGAGCCGGATGCCGGCCTCGGGGTACGGCAGGCTCATGGCCTTCCAGTACGCCAGAATCCGGTTGCGGACGGCCGTCAGTTGCTTGAACATCGGGTGCGACGTATCGAGCAACCGCTTGCCGGCGGAAAGGAACCGGGCGTCGGTGCCGAACGGCTCGGCAGCCTCGGCCTTCTGCTCCGGCGTGAGCGTCTTGCGGACGCCCAGCCAGACGAACGATACGCGGACGGCGGCCATCGTGGTCTGGAGGCGCTGCGGCGGGGTAGTCAATTCACTATCAAGAGCTTCTTCCAAAATGGTCGACATGAGAGTTTCCTTTTGCTGTGGGACATATCCCAATGGACGTGCTAAATCAGCACGAAATCGAATTGCTGGCACCGATCGGACGACTGTTGCAGGGAACTACTTGACTGGCCCGACATCCAGCAGGACAATCAACCCTCGATGGAATGTGAGAGTCTACCTAAGAGGACAAAATGGACTTCACCAAGTTTGAGACGATTTCGATCAAGGCACGTCCGGAACTGGATGAGAAATGGGTCCAGTCACGTATTGCTGAAGATCCGTGCATTTTGGGGCTCGGCGATGTGGTCCTCAAGGACAAGGAACGGCCGCAGCCGAAAGCCGGTAGGCTGGACCTCTTGCTCCAGGAAGCGGAGTCAAATCGTCGCTACGAAGTTGAAGTCCAACTTGGCCCAACGGACGAAAGTCATATCGTTAGGACCATTGAGTACTGGGACATCGAACGTCGCCGGTTTCCTCAATACGAGCACACGGCCGTAATCGTGGCCGAGGACATCACAAGTCGATTTCTGAACGTGATCAGCCTGTTTAATGGTATGATTCCGCTCGTCGCCATTCAGATGAAGGCGCTCCGCGCAGGCAACTGTATCGGACTTGTATTCACGACCGTGGTGGATCAAATGCCCCTTGGCTTAGTTGGCGAAGACGAGGAAACCCAGGAAGTGACGGACCGAACCTACTGGGAACAACGAGGATCAAAGAAGACCGTGGCGATCGCGGACGAGCTCTTAGAATTGGCACGCAAGCATGACAAGGCGCTGGAACTGAAATACAACAAGTTTTATATTGGATTGGCCAAGGGTGGGCAACCAAGCAACTTTGTCATCTTCCGGCCCAAGAAAGGTTTTCTACGATTCGAGCCTCGGCTTAAAAGCACCGCAGAAACGCAGGAGTTCTTGTCTTCGGCGGACCTGGATGTCATGGATTATGACAGCCGGTGGGGACGCTACCGCATTCGGCTTCAGCCTGGGGACGTAGAGAAGCAGAAGAATATTCTTGCGGAAGTGATTGCGAGGGCTTTTGCGGAAGGCAACAAAGAGTAGGAGTCAAACACGCGGTGACGCGGCCTAAAATCGCAACAGCCGCCCGGGTGGTCGCGTTCCGCGTGACTGAGCTTGTGGGTTAGCGTGGTCTACCCTCTCGCTTCGCCATGCTAAGGAGGTTGTTCATGACCTCACCCCGAACGTGTCCGTCCTCTGCGCCCTTACCACGCCGCTCTTTCCTCGGCATCCTCAGTTGTTCGATGGATCACGTCGGACCTTCCGCCCGGGCTTGGTCGCCTTGGCGTTCGCATTCCCCGTGTAGATACCCGGCGAATCGGCCGACAGACACCGTCCGCTGGCCCATTGCCGTAATCGCTCCACCGACTCGTAGGCCGTGCGGGCGACGGGGACGACATTTTGGGCCGCCTCGACCAACGGCAGATCCAGCAACGCTGCCAGGCGGCAGCACGCCCGGATCTCGGCCCCCGACCAGTCGGCATCCACTGGTTTCGGCTGCGTCGGTTCGAGCCCAAACTTCTCGACGTACATCCGCCAGATCGTCCGTTTCTGGATCACGCCCGGCAGGTCGACGAAGAAGATGCCGTCGAACCGCTCGCTCCGCGAGAACTCCGGTGGCAGCCGGCTGATGTCGTTGCAGGTGGCCACGACAAAAACGTCCGAGTCGTGGTCATTGAGCCAAGTCAGGAAGTAGCCGAACAACCGGGCCGAGACGCCGGAGTCGGTCTGTCCGGAGCTTGCCACCCCGCTTAATGCCTTGTCGAGCTCGTCGATGAACAGCACGCAGGGAGCCATGGCATCCGCGATCCGCAGTGCCTGGCGGATGTTGGCCTCGGTGCTGCCGACCAGGGAGCCCATCAATGTGCCGATGTCCAGGCAGAGCGTCGGCCGGCCGACCTCGTTTCCGAGGCTTTTGGCGAACTGGCTCTTCCCGCAGCCGGGCGGGGACAGCAGCAGAATCCCTCGGGCTCGCTTGAGCGGATCGTGCTGGTCCTGGTGGCGGAGTGCCCTTAGGCAAAACCCTTTGAGCGGCTCCAGTCCGCCAAGGTCGGCGAACTTCTCCCGCCCCCGATGCAGCGTCAACAGGCCGCTTTTCTTTAGCGTTTGGCATTTGAGTTCCCAGACGGCATCGGCCTGCACCCGCTTGTGGCGAACCAGCGAGAGACTGAATGCAGCTTCGGCCTCGTAGCGCGTGAGTCCACTGGCGGCCGACAGCACCCGATCAAGCTCCGGGCCGTCGGGCAGCTCGCCGTCTTCGGTGGCGATGCCCCTGGCAATCTCTTCGATCTGTTGGCGGTCGGGGAGGTCGTGCTCCAGGACGACGATCAGCTTTTCCAGCTCGGCGGGGATCTGGACCACCGGCGACAAGATCACTACGAAGCTGCGGTTCTGCTTGCCCTCGGTGATCTGCTGGGCCAGGGCCTGAACAATCTCGGCCGACTGCATAAAGCGATGGAAGTTCGTCAGAACCAGGATCGCCGAGCTTTCGGGCGAGGCCATGGCGTTGATGGCCCGGATCGCCGCCAGTGGATCGCTGCCGCCGGTGTCTGTGGGCGAGTCGTTCTGGCCAGGCAGGCGAAGCCCTTGGGCGACGTCCCACGTGGCAAGCGGCCAATTTTGCTGGTGGCACATCTGCACGATCTCCCGTAGGGCGTCGTCGTGCTCGTGCGATTCGACCCACAGACCCGTAAAACAGGCGGAAACGTATTCAGTCAAACGCTCGGTAAGGGTCATATAATAGACCTCCAAATAGCCGGATTAATTGGACAGGAAGGCAAGGGACATGGTTTTCGGTAACTGTCGTCAGTAGTAGAATCATGGCAGCATGTTGTCATCTAAATGAAGGAGTGAGCCGATGAACCAGAGTAACAGCGAAATCCATTTGTGCCCCCTTCTCCACGAAACCCTTGAATTGGGACAGAACACTGTCAATTTTGACGATTCGATGCGCAGATTTGTTGCTTTGACGGGCGTGGAGTTCGAGACAATCCGACAAGCTGCTGCATCTGTTGAGCAGACTGTTCGTCGACTAGGTCTTGGAAGCAACCAAGCGATTCACGCATATCTCCGATTCACAGATGAGCCGAGTCAGCACACGTTCTTGACGGGCACCATCGAAGAGACGGAGATGGGACATATTCGCATGAACACTCTCATTTCAGGCTACAAGGTGGCAATCGAACGACATCGCCAAATTCAAAAAGACGGCTTGAAGAAGATGCGATTAGCAGGAATCCGCCCGGGGATCGCGACAAGCCATTTACTGCAATTCGGCGTGGTCGACCAGGTATTGCATGAGTTTGCTCATGCTTTTGGCGTCACCCCGAAGGCGATTGGATTGGAAGACGTGCCTCTCAACGACATCGAAAGGATTACTGACGCCATTGCGATTGCCGCGATTCCGGCTACTCATCCAAGTGCCAACCGAGAACTAATCTTCACCGGCTTCACTCGGCTTCTACATTCGGTTGATCGTTCAATGTTCGGCGAGCCGATCAAGACTCTTTGCCAAGATATTCTCAGCCAGTACCATCTGATTTCGTAGGCGGAGTAAAGTCGGCCCATAAACTACGCTTTATGTCGCTGATATTCCTGAACGCGATGTGATTGATAGAACTCCGCGGTCCGTTGCTCTGTCAACTGCTGCCCCAAGGCCTGCTCAATGAACCGACTGGCCTCGTGGCACAATTTGCCGACAAAACCCTTGGTATGCACAGTGGTCTTGCCATCGGCGGTGACGATGACTTCAATCTTCATGCGGTACCTCCTGCAACCTGGATGGTTAGCTTGATGGAACCGTCCGGGAGCTGTTGTTCGCTAACCTGGTGCCCCTTGCCCCGGGCCTCGATTCGGCACTTTTCGACCGCGTAGGCCTGTAGAAATCGTTCCAGTTGCTTCTGGTCTCCCCAGCGGCCGCCGAAATTGTCGAACTGAACCTGGCCGGTGGCCGTGTTGCAGACCACGGCGTACTGCCAGCCGGGCAACTGCACGGCCAGCCCTGTGGCTTCGCCGCCAAAAAGCCTGGTAGTGCCTTGAACCGCCTGCGGTAGCCCAAGGCGGCGACAAGCTGCCTGGATGGCCAGCGCGTCGCGGACCTCTGTTTGAATCTGGACGATATGGCTCATGTGAGAGAATCCTTTTGACGTTGGTTGTTCACTGACTCGGTCCTGGTTGGTTGCCAGCGGCCTGGCCATCCCAGACGAATTGCACCTGCCAGCCGAACTCCTCATAAAATGCGCGCAGGGTCGTCTCGGCGGAGGTTTTGGCCTGACTGATGTTCTCGGCCGACCGGGCGGCATCCCCGACGAGGGTCTGGGCTTGTCGCATGACCTCGTCACGGAGTCGGTCTTCGTCGGTGCTCCAGGGTATCCAACTGGTTCGCAAAACCTCCCAGGCACGCGTCTTGTAGTGATCCACCCTGGACTGGAGCACGTCCGGCTGGGGAAGGCGGACAACGGCCCGGCGAGCGACCTCATCCTTCTCAATGACCTTGGCCCGGCGGAGTTCGATGCCGAGCACGGCGTCGCCCTTGATGAGCCATGCACCGCGGCAGCCTCGCCCCTCGCCCACCAGCACGTCAGCCACATAGACCCGGGTAGTGACAAGGTGTGCCAACCGTTCCAGGCGGTCCACGGTGGGCCCCTGGGAGACGCAGAAATGGGTCTCGCGCTGTCCCCAGAATTGCCGGGCGGCGACGAGCACCACTGCGATGATGATGGCGAGGACGATTGCGGCAAGTAGGAACTGTTTCATTGGCCCTCCCTCTTGGATGGGTTGAGTTGTCTGTCTGCGGGCGCGTCGGCCCTAGCGTCGGGGTTTCGGTAGCCCGTATCGTGGCCGCGCCACTGGATCGGCGGCGGGGGTAAAGTGGTATCGGGATGAGTCGCTGGTCCACAACCGAGGCAGGCCAGTACGGCCCCGGCCAGCCGGACGAGCAGTGCAATAGCACGTCGGATGATTTGTTTCATGTTGACCTCCAGAGAAAGTAGGATCAGCGGCATCGGCCGCAATGCCCAAAAGGTTGGGGCGGGTTGATAGCTAACGCGGCCGCGAAGACAAGTCGTTGCGGCGATGGGCGGCTGGCAGGCGACGGCAGCGGCCGAAAGGCGTGAAAGGTGCCGATTAAACCCTAGGCAGCCTCGACCATCTACTTATGGCGCATAACTACCAAAATTTTAGCTACGAGGCCCGCGGCGCGGGTCGATCGGCCGCAATCGGCTCTTATGGGCTTGAGGCCGCGATGACTACTCGCCGAACACAGCAGGGATCGCTGTGACAAGAGGCCGAAACATCCCCTGCGCCTCTCCGAATGGCAGATGGACGCCGTTCACGTGCATGTTCCTGCGCCCGAGCTGGCACACAGGGGAGAGTACTGCTCTTGGCTAAATACCCTGTTTGCTACCGGCAAGCACATCAGGCACGCGGGCGTCTTAGACAATAGACATTCCACAACCCCGAGAACCACGAAGTCATTCGTACGCTCCTTCCTCCTCGGCCTCCTCCCCAGCGGAAGGAGATTCCATTGATGTCAATAGAAACTCGGACCGTGACTCACGCAGCAGTCCGTACCGCTCGGACAGTGGTCGGAGGCTTTGCACGCACACTTCAAGCGCGAACATGCTGTGGCTTGTTGGGAACCGTCGCTCAAAGAATTGTAGGAACTGCCCAGACCACAAGGCAGTGAAGAATCGTTTGCGGGTCGGCTCGCCACTATCCGCACTGCGGCACTGCCCCCAGCTTGATGGTCCCCGGCGAACACCTCCGCCTACCCTCCTTCATTGACGAGATGATCCCGGCAACCAACTGGACAATGATCAACTCGCGGTAGCAGGCTCTCCAGGCTGGCGGCCCGAATATTGGCCTCGGCCCCGGTTTTTTCAAAGTTGCCGACGCCCGCAAGCCGGCAAAGAATACTATAAGGCCATGGGGGTTTTCCTCTGTTTTCTCCCGCCCGGCGAGAAGTAATCTCTTTAGATGCAGTTGCCATCGTCCCCAGAGATCTGCGAATTTCTCGATCTGCTTGAAGAACAGGCGGGCGAGACTCATCAACGGCATGAGGTGGTGTGGCGTTTGCTTGCGGTGCGTGATCAAACCGCCTACTCCTTCTCCCGCCAAGCCGAAGACGACGCACACGGGCATGACAATGGATTCACTCTTGCGCATTTTACATTTGGAAGATGACCCGCTCGACAGCGAGCACGTCCTAGACACTCTGCTCCACGACGGCCTACCCGCCCAGATTGACCGGGTAGCGACGATGGCCGATTTTACGGCAGCTTTAAATTCCAACCGCTACCACTTGATTCTCTCCGATTTCACCCTCCCCGGCATGGATGCGCACGAGGCGTTTGACCTCGCCCGCCAAGCCTGCCCGGAGATTCCATTCATCTTTGTCTCCGGCACTCTGGCCGAGGACATGGCCATCGAAATGCTCAAGCAGGGGGCCAGCGATTACGTCCTCAAGCAGCGGATACAGCGACTTGTCCCCGCGGTCCGTCGGGCGCTCAAGGAGTGCGCGGAAAGAGCGGCGCGCAAGGGTGTGGAGGAGTCGTTGCGGGAAAGCGAGCGGCGGTTCCGTGGCACCTTCGAGAACGCGGCCGTGGGAATCGCCCACCTCGACCTTGAGGGACACTGGCTGCGCGTGAACCAGAATCTTTGCGATCTACTGAGGTACTCCAAGAGGGAACTGGTAGGGCGGCACTTTTCCGAGATAACTCACCCCGACGACCTCGAACCCGATCAGTCCCAATTTTCTCGGCTGGTGCGCGGTGAGCTGAGTAACTACGACGTCGAGAAACGCTACATCAGCAAGAACGGGGAGGCCGTCTGGGTGGAGGTGACCCGCAGCTTGCAGCATGACGACTCCGGCCGTCCGTTGTACTCGATTTCGATTGTTCAAGATATTACCCGTCGCAAGGCGGCCGAGGAATCGCTGCAAGAGAGTGAACAGCGGCTTCGCGCCACTTTCGACAATGCTGCCGTGGGAATCATCGAGGTCGAAGGGGATGACGACCGCTGTGCGGTGGTTAATGATCGGGCCTGCGAGATCCTTGGCTACACCCGTGAAGAACTGTTGCGAATGACGGTTCACGAGTTGACCTATCCCGAGGATAGGCCACTGAGCGACCGCCTCAACGCGCAACTTCACGAGGGATTGCAGGACACCATTCAATACGAAAAACGCTATCTCCGTCGGGACGGATCGCCGCTGTGGGTCCACGTCGCCGTCTCGGCTGTCCGCGATTCCCAGGGGCGATTCTTGCGTTCGATCGGAACGGTGGAAGACATTAGCGAGCGGAAGAGGGCGGAGGAGGAGGTTCGCAGCATGGCGGAGTTCCCGGCTGAAAACCCCTATCCGGTCCTGCGAATCGCCAGCGATGGGACGGTGCTTTACACCAATCGGCCGGCCATTGAGTTACTGGAACCGATGGGGTGGATGGCCGGCGTTCGACTGTCGGGGGCTTTTTTGGAGCACGTCCAGCGTTCGGTCGCACTCGGCGGGCGGCAAGAGTTTGATCTCGAGTGCGCGGAGGGACGGGTCTTTGCCTTCGTCGTGGCCCCCAGCAAGCGCGACGGGCAGTTCAACCTCTATGGACGGGATGTCACCGATCGGCGACGCAACGAAGAGGTCTTGCGAGAGAGCGAGTCGTTCTACCGCCAGACTCTGGAATCCATTCCTGGCATGGTCTTCACGACTCGCCCGGACGGCTATTGCGACTATCAGAGTCAGCAGTGGGTCGAGTACACCGGCGTACCGGTGCGCGAGCATCTTGGCGGCGGATGGAATACGCTGCTGCATCCCGATGACCGACCGGGGGCTTTTGCCGCCTGGCGTGCGGCGGTCGAAGGGGGCGCCCCCTACGATCTGGAATACCGGGTGCGACGACATGACGGGCAGTACGAATGGTTCAAGGTGATCGGACGGCCGATCCATGACGCGGCCGGAAAGGTCGTGCGCTGGTTTGGCGTCGCGCTGAACATTGAGGACATCAAACGCGTCGAGGCAGCACTTCGACGAAGCGAAGATCGTCTTCGCCTGGCATTGGCGGCGTCGAAAATGGGGTGGTGGCACTGGGACTTTGTCAACAACCTGGTGGATGGGGACGAGATGGCGAAGACCCTTTTTGGCCTGGAACCCGACAAACCTGTGGCCTCCTTTGATGCGGCGTTGATCCACGTCTTTCCGGACGACGTCGATCGCGTTCGAGATCATGCCGTGAAGTCAAATGCCACACCGGGGGAGCACGAGATCGAGTTCCGGGTGCAACGTGCGGACGGGAGTCTGCGGTGGCTCCTCGTAAAAGGACGAACGATGACGAACTCGGACGGTGCCCCAATAGGATCGATGGGCATCGCCATGGACATTACTAACCGCAAGCGGGCGGAGGAGGCCTTGGAAGCGGCAAGAGATGCCGCCGATCGCTCGAAAACCGCTGCCGAACAGGCCAACCGTGCCAAGGACCATTTTCTGGCCGTCTTGAGCCACGAACTGCGAACCCCCTTGACGCCCGTGCTGATGGGTGTGTCGCTCCTGCAATCGCGCGAGGATCTGCCTGGCAACGTTCAAGAGACGCTGGAGATGGTCCGCCACAACGTGGAAATGGAGGCCCGGCTGATCGACGACCTGTTGGACATGACGAGAATCGTCCGAGGCAAGGTGGAACTGCAGAAGCGACCCATCGAGCTGTGCCGGGTGATCGGCCATGCGGTGGAGGCGTGCAGGGCGGATATCGAGGGCCGAGGCTTGGAGTTCGGCGTCGATATCGGACCATCCGCTCCATACTGGATCGAGGCGGACCCGGGACGCTTGCAACAAGTCTTTTGGAATCTGTTGAAAAACTCGATCAAGTTCACTCCGCAGGGAGGCTGTGTGGGCATTCGTTGCCGCCCCGATGACAGCGGCCATGTGGTGGCCGAAGTCAACGACAGCGGCATTGGGATTGACCCTCAGGCCTTGCCACGGCTCTTCGATGCCTTTGAGCAAGCTGAAAGGTCGATTACCCGGCAGTTTGGCGGGTTGGGCCTGGGCCTGAGCATCAGCAAGGCTCTGGTGGAAATGCATGGCGGACGGATCGAGGCCCGCAGTGATGGCAAAGGCAAAGGCGCCTCGTTCCGTGTCCGCCTGCCGATGACGGTACCGGCAGGAGCCCCCACATGCCCAGACCCACGCGACGACGTGCGAGTGAAGGTTCGACCGTTACGTATTCTCCTTGTCGAAGATCATGGCGTTACCGCGAAGATGATCAAAATGGTACTCGTCATGCAGGGCCACGAGGTCGAGACCGCCGGCGACGTGGCCACGGCATTGCACAAAGCGCTGGGCAACGAGTTCGACTTGCTGATAAGCGACCTAGGACTGCCCGACGGCAGTGGGCACGACTTGATGCGGCAGCTTCGCCAGCGCGGCGGCAAAATGCCCGGCATCGCCTTGAGCGGCTATGGTCAGGAAGAAGATGTCCGCCGCAGCTACGAGGTTGGCTTTACGGCTCACCTCATCAAGCCGGCATCCAAAGACGCTATCCAAACGGCCGTCGCTTCCGCTGCTCGGCATGCCGGTGGTTAACTTTGCAGCTTTTGGCCGCTTTGGGCCTTTTTCTAGAATATCCCCACGGCCGAACCTAGCTCGAAAACGACGGGGCATTGGGTCCACACCGGGGGGCGGGGGCCGACTGACGACAAAACCGTTAGCGCAGCGGCTTTTCAAGTGACCGAAGGCGTTCCAGGCGAAAGCCTTTACCCGTCGGCCGTCGACTTAAGCAAGTCGGTCAGTCGTTGCCGATCCTCTGTCGAGAGTTGGGCTAGTTCAGCGGCGAGGCGTGCTAGGACACCATCTCGGCCGTCTTGTCGCCCTTCTCCCCACTCGGCGTCGGGAACATCCGCGGCCGTTCAGGTTTTCTGGCTTGCTGGTGCAAACCCTGATGCAAACCGGCGCAAGCGTTGGCGTAAGTCCTTTGATATTCCCACTTGTGACGGTAGCCGCATCGCTTCCCAAGCTGGTCGTCGCGGGTTCGATCCCCGTCTCCCGCTCTCCAAGCAGCCCGTTGACCACAGCAGTCAGCGGGCTGTTTCCTTTGACAGGGCAAGCACTTACCGCGACGGCTTCGGCGTCTTTCAATTCTTCGGCCGCGCTTGCAATCTTGTCCACAATCGACTGCAATGTTCTCGATTTGGCAGTGGTTGGTACAAGCGTTGGTACAAGCGAACAAGCGGTCAAATCTTCGGTGCCCGTTGCTCTTACGTCAAAAGCTTCGCTCGCTTCCCTTCCCATGAGAGGCAGCGCTGGCAGCGATTCCATTGCCCCGGCCACGTCCAAGAGCTTCGGATCGGTGTAGGTGTTCATGGTAAGGTTCACGTCGGAATGACGCATCGCAGCCTGTGCCGTTCGCGGAGTAACCCCGGCGGCGCTTAAGAGCGTGCCGAAGGTGTGCCGCAAGGCGTGAACGTCGACGGTTCGCCCCCGTTCGTCCCGCTTGTCGATTCTCACCTTGCCATCGGCCCCCTTCACCCGGCGAGCAATGCCCGCGGCAACCAGGTCACGGTCAAGGATTCTGACCAAATCCCTCGGCACGGTGAACAGCGGCGTGTCGGTCGGCAGCCGTGTCATGGGCAGACAAGATTGCCCCTCTGGCCCCTTAGAATCGCCCCGGTTGCATTTCCCGCGTTGCTGGTGTTTCGGGTCGAATTGAACCGTCGGGGCTTCTCTGGCGGCTTCCTGCGCGGCCGTCGCCTTGTCGGCAAGCCATCCTCGAAGATCGGCGGCAAGGTCAGCCCGAAGCGGCAGCGTCGATCCTTGGCGGTTCTTTTCGTCAGCGGCTTCGAGTACAAGGCTGGGCAGGGCGGTATCGAGCGACAATTGCCCGACGGTGAGCGAAGCGAGTTCGCCCTTGCGAAGCCCCGTCAGCACCAGCGTCTTGTAGATCAAGGCCCGTTCGCGGCCGAGCCGTTCCAGCCGGCGGCGGGTTTCGTCACGAAGCTTGCCAATCACTTCGCCTTTGCGCTTGCCTCGGCGGATCATGGCGGCGTCTAGCAGCGGCCGGCGCCGGGCCACGTCCAGCAACTTCGTCAATTCGGCTTCGGTTAGCGCCCGGCGTTGTCGGCGAGGATCGGCGTTTTCGTCGGCCTTGGCCACCTTCGCGAAAGGATTGGACAGAAGCCGGCCCGTTTCAATACACCAGTTACCGAAGGCCACGGCGGCGGCCCGATACGTGTTGCGGGTACGTGCCCCCATGCCGGCCTTCTCTTGCGACACTAGCCAGCGTTCCAAGGATTCACGAGACAGGTTGCCGAGCCGCTTGTATTGGCAGTCAGCGGCGAGTCGGTGCAAGGCGCGTCGGACGTTATCCCGATGCATTGCCGAAGTCCCTTCGGCTTCGAGTTTCAGTAGGTAGTCGGCAATATGGACTTCGAGCGGTGTCGCTTGGTGGTCGATCGTCGCGTCTTCGGCGGCGGTCAGCACCTCGCCTTTAACAAGTTCGGCCCGGCGTTCCAACTTGGCCAAAATTGAGCGGGCGGCCGCTTCATCGCGGCATCCGGTGGAAACCTTGCGAACGATCCCCGAGCCGTCGCGATACTTCGCGGTGTAGGTGCCGGCTTCTATGGCAATCCGGTCCCCGGCAGCGGTCAGTGGTGCCGTCCGCGTCTTGCCCTTGGCATCTTTCCACTCGGCAAGCCGTTGCCCTTTGCGAACAATGATCTTCGCCCCAGCCGGCAGCGGCTTGGTGAACGTTTCTTTGTAGACGGTGCCCATGATTTCGCCTTTCAGTTTTCCAGTGGGTGCTCGTTGCCTCTCTTACCACCAGAGTGTGCAAGCCGTCACGACAACTAGCAAAAGCAGCGCAAGCAAGCAACCTGACTTCTTTCTCTGCTTTGGAGCACTCTTGACCAACTCGGCTACCCGCGTTCTTTTGGGCACCATGTCGGCCGATACTGGCTCATATTCGCATTCGCAAGTGTCATGGCGGCAGCCATCATACGGCGGAAGCATGTCAGGGTTGGCTTTGGCATCTTCCAGCGTGACCAACAAGCCTTGCAGGTGGAAAGCATTGGGGCAATTGGGACCGATTTTCAGAAGATAGCCAATCGTATGCTTCTCTTTGAATTCCCGCCGGAACTCCTGTTCATCCTTCCAATCGTCGCGGATGTTTGCCTTAGCGTTATCACGCTCTTCCTTGAACCATTCCTTTTGGTTCAAATCACCTACCTTCGATTCGGTGAGAAACGTGCCGCAAATGTGATAAATTGTCTGACCGCAATGTGGACATTTTTTCGTTCGTTTTGGGCGTGGCCCAAACGATTTACGGCAATACGGGCACGGAAAGGTCTTGCCCGACTGTCTTTCAACGTTTAGCAGTTGGTCAATCAGTTGTGAGGCTTGCTCTTTCGTCAGATTGACAACATCCTTGTGACCAAGAGCGCCAAGGAATTGCTTTTGTTTGTTGGTGGCGTTGCTCATCTCTTGGCCCCCAGCGGATTCGCCCGCTTTCTTGTGTCGCGTTCCGACACCAGCCGAAGCCCTAGGTATTCCGCCAGCACGTCGGCCTTGTCGAGCCGAAGGGATGTTTCCCCTCGCATGAATCGGCTTAGGGACGTTTGCAGAATCCCGGTCGCCTTGCTGATTTCATAGCGGCTTACCCCGCTTTCTTTGATAGCGGCCTTGAGTACATCGGTCATCGTCGGTGTTGCTTTTCGCTTGCTCATGCTGTCTTGTTAGCAAGTATTGGAGTTTTCGTCAATCAGTCTTCCACCCTACCCCCCAAGATTCTAATTGCTATGGCGACGGTGCCGATTAGGCACCAGTCGCCTATTCTGGTCCCTTATGGGATAGGTGACACCCGTGCCCCCGGTTGCGGACGCAAAATGTCCCCTTTTAGTGTGTCGATTGTTGGTCCGTTTGCGGTTCCAGCCGGCCGGATACGGTAGGACGAAGGCCCGCGTCGAAGGCTTCCCCGATACACCAGTGCCAGCAAGCCGCGGCGGTGTAGGCCCTTAATGGCCCGCTTGACGGTGCGGACATTCAGCCCGGCCCGGCGGGCAATGTCAGTCTGCGCCGTTCGGGCGATGCCGTTTTTGGTGTCGCGATAGAGCACTAGCCAAACCGCTACCTCGGCCCTGGCTAGCTCTTGCATGGTGAAGTCGACAAACGCATTCAGAACGGCGAAGCGGTCGGCGGTGTGGCGGCGGGTCGGCTTCCCCTTCGCTTTCGCGGTGTGGCCCTGGTGGCGGCTTGGCGAGCCGTTGCCCTGGTGCATCGGCGGCAGCACGTCGCAGCCTTCGAGGATCGGCGGTTTCGCTTGATGGTTCATGCGAAGTCCCGAAACTCCTCGAAGCCCTGAAAACCGGCAGCGTCATCGGCGGCCGGCGGTGTCCGGTCCCATGCACTCCGCAAAGCGTCTTGGAGCTTGCCCGATCCTTTTCGGCCGTTGCCCGTTCGTCGATCCCCGGCGGTCTCGAATCGCTGACAGCGGCGGTCGAATTGCAGCACCAGGTCTTTCGCTTCGCTGTGCCGCGCCTTGAGGTGGCGAAGCACAACCGTATCGTCTTCATCGGGCACCAGGATAAACGCATCATCGGCCCCAAACTCCAATTCCGACGATTCGCGGAAACTGGCCAGCGAAAGGGCATCGCCCGAGTAGCTTGACCGGCCCTTGCTGTCCTTGCCCCTCGATACGGCGGCGACCACGATCATCGCCACCCCGGCGTCGGCAAATTGTCGAAGGTAATTCATCGTGGCGTCCACCGATCCCCGCTTGTCACCGTGTTCGCCCGGCGGTGGGATTCGTTGGATGTAGTCCAAGACGATCAAATCGGCATGAAAGGCGTCGGCCGAAGCGGCGACGTTTTCCAGATTGAACGGCGGCTTCACAAAGGCCAGCCGATCCGCCACGGCTTCGAGGGTATTCAACCCCTGGTCCAGCCGGTCGGCGTGTTGGGCCTCGAAGCGACGATAGCGAATGGTTGCCAGGTCGATTCCCGACAACCGCGCTAACTGCCGATCCAACAGCACGGCCGGCGTCATCTCGATATTGGCCACTAGCACCCGCAAGGTGGGCGTCAGTCGCAAGGCGTCAACCACGGCTTGCATGACAAAGGCTGTCTTGCCGGCCCCTGGTGCCCCGCCAATCAGTGTTACCAGCTTGGGGCCAATCTCGATTCGAGCCAGTTCACCCGAGCCAATCGGATAGAAAACGGGCGCGGTGCCGGTGTGAACATCGTCGCGCCAGCCGTCAAATACGTCCGCAGCGGCTTGGAAGTTTGCCTTCGATGTCATACCGTGCCTCCTTTCTCTGCGATCGTCAGTGGACAATCCACGGCGGCAAGTCCGCACTCAATTTGCCGGCGAACGTCCTTTGGCGGCAATCCACTATCGAGCGCCGATTCTTCGAGCAGCGCCACGGCCAGCGCCGGCGTACAACCAAACTCGGCAAGGTTTGCGGCAGCGGAGAATAACAGCCGGTGCCGGTCCCCCATCCCCGCCCCCTCTCGAATAAAATCGAGCGTTGCACGGTTCAAGATCGGCGTGCCGTTGCTGGTGGCGAGCCGAGCGGCCTTTGATTCGCCCTCTCTGGCCACCAGCGCCGCGGCGGCTTGCCAGTCGGCGGCAGCCTGTTCGCTGGTCCTGGTCGGCGTCGGCACGTCGAAGGGTGCCGTTTCCTTCGATAGTTCGACAATTCTCTCCAGGGACAGCCCAAGCAGTTCGTCATACGAGAACCGCCGCTTATGTAAACCGGTCTTCGGATGGCGGGAGTTTGGGGCACGAAAGGCGCGAACACAGTCATAGACTCCAGTGTCGATCGTCACCTCGGCCTGCTCGGCAGCGTGTTCGGCGAACCGCCGCGCCGTCTTGTGAAAAACGCCGGAAGGTTCCGGCGACCACAAGCACGTCGGCAGCCCAATATGAAAGCCCTTCGAGCCGGAGAAGAATATCAAGAGGTCATCGTCGCCCGGCTTGTAGCCCATATCGAGGTGCCCGGCCAGCCGGCAGGTATCCCGCATAGCCGCTTGGAGGTCTTCGCGGTCCACGTCGAACCACAACCACGGCGACCAGCATGGCCCCGAGTAGCCGGCCGTCGAGCCGGTTCGCTCTAACAGTCCTCGAAAATCCTCGCCGAACTGAAAAGCCGACAAGTAGGCTTCGCGGTGTACTTGCGCCCTATCATCGCAGGAAGCGTAACCGGCGAAGGCGGCGGTGGCGTCAACCAGCCGCCGCGCTTCGCTGGTCGCCCCTACGATCCGAAAACCGTAGGAGCATGTCGTCACGCAACACCTCCAACCACGCAAGCGGCGTCGAAAGGCGCGGGTGACGGTTCAGGCAGCCTAGCCGGAGCAAAGGCGTCATCCTCGGGCGGGTCGATCCCAAGCACCTCGAAGTGCTTCACGCGGTTGTGTTCGTTGCCGTCGTCGTCGCGACGCAATGCAACCTTGACTCGGCAGCGAATGCCCGGCGGCAAGGGGCGGTCTAATTGCTCAAGGCATGTCACCCCGAGCTTGGCGAGGTCGCGCTTCGTCTGAGAAATAGCGGCCTCGGTCAGCCATAAATCGTGCCAGACGTGACGCCCCTCGAAGTCCCCTTCGAGAATGCGGAAGGTCAGCTTGTAGGCTGGGGTGCCCTTCGTCTTCGAGGCGGCCAGTTCGCCCGATAGGATTCGGGCGATGTACTCGCCCGCCGGCAGCGGGCCGAACTCTTCGGCGGCCTCAGTCTCGCTCCAGAAGCGGGCTAGACTCTGGCGGTCGCCATCCCGTAAAATGTCGCTTAGTCGTTTTCTTTGCATCGAATGTGCTCCGTTCGATTCAAGCAGCGCCGGCGGCCTCACCCGTCGGCGTTGCGGTTTCTTGTGAAAACAAAATCCCCTGCCGTTTCGCGTCAATTACTTTGCTCTCGTCGGGGTCCGGTCGATCAGGATTCAGACGAAGCCAGCGTTCGGCCGCAGCACGGTCGACCAGCGCCCAAATCGCCACCGGGCGAGCATGGCCAACAGCCCGGCAAGTCTTGGCGAAGCCATCTTGCCGGATGATGCCCGCCCGAGCCAAAGCGCCCGGGACCGGGCCGAACAGCTTGGGGTTGACGCCCTTGGGCAGTTCGACCGATCGGCGAACTACATCGGCCGTTGCCGTGCCCGAGCGAAGCAAGGCTTCGAGCAATGCCCGGCGACCACGGCGAACGTAGATTTCCCGCCGGGCTTCCAAGTTGGCCAAGGCCTCGGCCTTGCGGCGTTCGCCTTCGGAATGGCAGGGATTCCACGACGTTGTGCAGTTGTGGGGGCAACTCATCGCACGCCCCCTTTCACGATTCGCACGGGCTTGCAGCCTTGGTCGATCCACTCCCGAACGGCAGTAGCCGACCAGCGGACCAGCGAGCCGAGCTTGACGGGTGCCGGCATCCGACCGGCGTCAGAGAGGCGGTAGACGTGGCGTGACGAACAGCCGAGCATTTCGGCCACGGCTTGCACGTCCAAGAGCTTGGCGGAAGCGTCCGCCGGCGAGAGAACAGAGGTCATCTTCGTAACTCCAAACGGGATGTACTTGGTGACAACTATGCTAGTTGTCTGACATCCACAGTCTGGCGAAGACAAAGTCTCTTGAAAGAGAGAATCAAGAAGACTTTTTCCGGTCTTTTAGAAGCTGATAAATTGCTCGTCCCATCTCAGACAAGGGATAGCCGTGACCAGGGTCAAAGACTCTCATCCTTCTTAACTGACTAAGCTTCTCCTTCACATGTCCGCTGAAAGGCACCCTTAGCGCCCTTGCGATTTCCTTCCCCGACCGTCTCTCTTCAGTGCCGCCTCTGTACTTTATGATTCGTACCATTAACGGGTCTGATTGGATTTCTGACGGAACTTCGGTTTTGCTGGTTCCGGTATCCCGTGTCACAACTGCTCCGCCTTCGCCTTCTTTCGGCTTGTCGGCTGGTAATCCTATGCACTTCTGCAAAGATAGGCTAGGATCTGGCTGCAATGACTCGATTACGGGTTGAAGTTCTTTGACCGCTTCAGTCCATCGCTCTTGCATGGCGGCGTTCCTTTCGGCCGGCCGCGCCTCCCATTCTTGGCGGAGCCTTTCCCGCCAATCAGTCTTTTCTTGATCGCATTCGGGCGGCATGCCTACTGTCAAGAAGAGGTCGATCGCGGCCACCGATGCAGAGAAGAGATCGTCTAGAGTTGACGCAGTAAATGGTTCGGCCCCCTCAAGCATCATTTCCATGAACTGAGTAACTTGATGCCCTTCGGGCAAATCCCCCTTGTTCGGCCGCATAACGCGAACGCCGTCCCGAACCGTCCACTTCTCTGCCTTTAGGACGGTGCCCGGGTATTGCTTCCATTGCCAAGCCAGCCGAAAAAGAAGTCTTGTCCATTCGCAAGGATCATCCTGTAGGCCAAGCGCCCTGCAAGCTGCCGTAGAGAGAGTTCCATATTGACGCATCACCTCGTGGTCGCCGTAGATGATAGTTTCGACAGCGCAATCGTCGGTCGATCCGCCTGACGACTTCCGAAACGAATACTTTCGAGGTGTGGGCCCTTCTGGAGAAATATCAAGCTCATTGAGTGGCGGCAACTCTGCGGTGCGTGTCAGAGCCGGCAAGTCGACAATTGCGGGCATGCATCGCTTGTACGTGACGGTCAATGCAACAACTCTCTGACCACTTGGAGGGTTTGCGGCAAACTGCTGCTGCAAGCGGAGAAGAGTGTGCCGTTGAAGATCGGCGAGCATGGTCGGGCCCGCTTTTTGGGGGGCGACCAAGCCGGCTCCGCTTTTTCCTTCACTTTGCTTTGCTTCCAATCCAATCTTGGCGACTTCTGCCGGTGGGGAACCACCCGCTTGGTTAACCGTGTCCGCGCTTGTCGATACCCGAGCCTTCCGCAACAGTGTAAGCAGCACGGGTACTTCGCTTCTGCCCAACTGGTCGGCATCATGACCAGCAGCAATCAACTCAGCCTTGATGTCGTACCATGCCGGCCGATAGGGATCAGTGTCAGGATACACCAGTTTCAACAAGGCTATGTCATCGTCTGTCGGGACATACCCTTCGCGCCCCTCGAAGTCATCCTGCTTTGCCCCGCATCCGAGAAGTCGGCCAATCAACTCATTGCTTAACGTGCCAGAAAGGCAACCGTCACCCATTCTACGGCGGCGCATGTAGACCCGGTGGTCCGGGCGATGTTCGTCGTCTTCAATTTCCCATGTACCCCAGCTATCTTTAGCCAAGGGATAGAGGTCCCACACCAAACGCTTCTGCGTCTTCTTGTACGAGCGTTCAAGGTAGCAGCACCACTCTGTGAATGCGGCCTGGCCTTCTTCCCGGTCCTTGAACTCGGGAGGAAGAGGAGGAACATCCGGTAAACCTTGCGACAAGGCCCATCCCCGAACAACATTTATGTCTTGACGAATAAGGTCTAATTGCCCGCGAACGAATGTTGGTGACAAGTCAACACACGTCAGCTTGGCGACCGTCGTGTTTGCCGCGACGCTTTCGATTCGATTCGTGTAACAGGCGTGCAAGGACTCGATTCTTGGGAAGTTGCGGGAGTCAAGCCATTTTTTCACACTCGCAGCGTCGGCAAATGAATCGGCGGCGCACAATGAATGCGACTCGCTAATGCCCGTCGTAATTCTCGGCTCGCCGACTGCCGCGGTTGCAGCGCTGCCCAGCACTTCGAGTCCTCGCATCGAAGCGGTAAAAACGTCATCGGGCACTCGCCTTATTAGAACTCCGTTTTGATTCTCTGCTGCAATGAACGGCATCTCGGTCACAAATTCCAACCAGCGATGCGCCAGTTCGTCCTCTCTGGGATATTCGATGGGCGGGATCGGAGGCTGCGGCACGGGAAGGAGTTTGGCTGCCATTTCCGCAAGCCTCTTAAACTCAGCTATCGCTTCCTGGAAGTGAGAATAACGGGCACTCAGATTCGGGCTGTCGGGCGCGTTCCAACGCTTGCTATCAAAAAAGCCACCTTCCCACAATCTATCGTTAATACGAAGCCACGCGGTCTCGATTGGAATCAGAGGCGTACCCGCAGGTCGATTCGTCACATCCAACCACTGCTGACGTCCCAAACCGAGATACTTGCCCCCATGGTCGACGGTCACCGGCCAGTGGTCCTCGGCCGGCAACCCATCCGGCTCGTCAATAACAGTGACGGCCACGAAGTAAAGATTGGGGAAACGCTCGGCAGCGTCTAGAAACCACTTGTGAAGCCGTCTAATTCGCTCGGCAATCAGAGAAGTCATTTAGTTTCGCCTTTCATTGCTACGGGTCAGCCCGAGCCGGTCGGCGTGAAAGGCGAATAACCGCCGCGCCGGCCCGAGCCGTTTGGCCGGTAGCTAACCGGCCGTCCCATTGCCCGCCATTTTACACTCTGACTCCCGGCAGTTACGAGGTGGTCACTGGCGCGGCGGAAACCTAGCACTGACGCCAATGCCTTCCGGCCTATTTCCTCGATATGCCAGATAGTCGGTCCGCTTTCCCGGCGGGGGGAAAGGCGGGGCCGGCGCAGGAGGCGCCCCGCCCGGAAGACGATCAGAAAGCATGAAAAGACGCGGAGAAACCAGGACTGACAGTGTTCTGCCGTGCCGCTCGGCCCGCGACTCGCCCCGAAGCTGCCGCGCCTGCCCTGGCATGGGATTCGGCGCGCCCTAACAGACTCGCCGGTAGACTCGGTGACGATCTTCGATCGTTCCTCGGTGCGCAACTTTCTTAACGTCGGAAGCCCACCCCTATCTAATTCGCGACGCTGTGTGCGGAGTGAAGCGACGGTCTACCCCGCCTCGGCCTTGCAGGTTTATCGGCCCCTTATCCCCCCGCCCGTCTTTACTCAGGGCGGGACGAAGGAAAGGGAGTTGCCAGGGCCGATTGTTCCCTATACCGTCGGAATCCCAGCGCCGGCCGACAGGACCCAAACCACGGGGGCGCGAAAGCAAGTGTGTCTCTTAGGCCGATTGTTCCCTCAGCCGTCAGCTACCCGGACCGCCAGAAAGGACCCATGGCACCTTTAGAGAGCACCGAAGACTCGACTACCGCCGGCGCTTGGCAAGGAAGGCTGCCGAGCAGAGAGCGGCGACAATCGAAAGGATGATGGTGCTTGGCTCGGGCACCATCACCACTCGAAAGCCGAGATACGGAAAGTCAACGCTTTCGCCAGACGGATAGCTATAGTCGCGGACGGAGGCATGCAGGTTGAGGGACGGTCCGTACCAAAGGCCCCCGCGCAATCCACGCGTCGAATAGTCCGAATCTACCAATACAACCGCCTCGTTCCACTCCCAAACATTACCGCCTTGATCAAACGTGCCGTATGGACTGCCGGATGCTTGGAACTCGCCCACAGCCGTCGTGTACTTGCCGAGTTCGTTGTAGTTTGCATTGTTGCCAGAAGCATCGGTCAGATCGTAGCCAGGTTCGCTGTCGCTACTGGTCGGGTAGTCCCAGTAGCCGGTATCGATTCCGCCGCCCTTGTAGTAGGCTGCCTTGTACCATTCATCCTCAGTTGGGATGACCCATGTCGCTAGGGCAGTCCGTTGAATAGTTCGGCCATCCGACCCAGTGTAGCCGTTGAGGGTATAGGCCCCCGTCTCCGTTGTTCCTAGGTCTTGTGCTCCAGTCGGCTGACCATTGTGCAGCCAGTTGCAAAAGCGACACGCGTTCCAGAAGCTCACGTGGTTAATGGGCCGGTTGGAAAATTCGTTGGACACTATGTAAGTGTAAGGATTGACCAACGTCCCATCTCCGTTCCTCACAATCCCGCTGCCGTAGCTAGTGTTCGACATGCCGCTGTTGTACAGAGCATAGATGTCCACACCAGCCACAGCATTGAGAAATTCGGTGTACTGAGCGGCCGTTACTTCGTACTTGCCAATCTTATACGTGTATTCCACCGAACCGTAGCCGGTCGTATCGGCAACGTTTCCAGGATCACCAACATGCACTGTTTCTAGGCTTGTCACGTGCGGCCCCATATTGAACACGTCGGCTTGAGCGAGAGAGAGTGTGCCAACGAGAACGAAACAAGCCAGAATGAATCGGCGAAGCATCGGACTGCCCTTTGCAAGAGATAGCGGCGAAAGCCCCAAGTTTAGGCCCACCGTAGCAAGGCCAATAAACGGTGTCAACAATCACCCCCCCTAGAAAACTTCCTGTGCAACCGTTCAAAGTGACGAGCAATCAGGGGCGGCAGAACGCACCCTGGCTTGCGATTCGGTTGGATGCGAGGCATTGCACTCCCGCACCTTGGGCCTTGGCTAAGAAACTGCCGAGACGCTGATATGCAATCTCAGCCGGGACTCCCGTTGGGGGTCGCCCCGGGAGGATTAAGGTTCGATGGCTCGCCCCGCCGTGGATCAGGTTGGCGACTGGTGTACTCCGATTCCGTTCGGAAAGATCAGCGGCTCTTATCGAGGTAAGGAGGCGGATAGCATAGCGACCAGCCGTTGCCGATCCGCTTGGGAGAGCTTGCCGAGTTCAGCAGCCAGTCGCGTCAGCCCGTCGCCCTGGTCGTCTGCTTCGACTTCACTGCTTTGGGCGGCTTCGAGGGTGCCAGCTTTTGCGTTTTCGCCCTCGCTGGTACAAGCATTGGTACAAGCGTCGGAAGGCATTGCCGTAAGTCCTTTAATATTCTCACTTGTGACGGTAGCGTCGTTGCTTCCCAAGCTGGTCGTCGCGGTTTTCGATGCCCCGTCTCCCGCTCTAGCGCATCGAGATGCCCGCGGGCTGTTGTGTTCAATGGGGCTGCAGGCAAAAAGCGACGATCGGTACACAGTGACTACCGTTTTGCCCGGCAAACGGTCGAACACAAGGACCAGGTTTGGACGTCGGACTCATGGGCGACCGCTGAAACGGCTGTCGATCGTCGACGAGTACACCCGGGAGTGTTTGGCCTTGGAGGTCGAGCGGAGCATCACCTCGCGCCGGTGGTCGACGTGCCAGCGGAGTTGTTCCGCGTCCGCGCATGCCAAAGCATATTCACAGCGACAACAGTTCGGAGTTCATCGCCGAAGCTTGGCGAACGTGGACCGCCCGGTCCCGCCGTCCTTTTTAGATCACCGATTAGATCACCGAGGCCAAGAAACGCAAAAGGCCGCTTTCGCGGCCTCGTCGTAACCTCTTATTTTTCAGTTACTTCCGTCGAGTCGGGGCGACTGGATTTGAACCAGCGACCTCTTGGTCCCGAACCAAGCGCTCTAGCCAGGCTGAGCTACGCCCCGCACGTGCCTCTCTCAACTCGCCACGCTTAGCAAGTGGAGGAAGGCGCTAATTACCGGCTGCCACCTCGCTAACGAAGTCCCAGTCAGCTAACGGAGAAACCGCTATTCTAGCAGCTTCTTTCGACGGCAGCAACCGCAGTCGAAGCGGCCAAAAAAAGATTTCAATCACCAGGTAGGGAACCAAAGCCGGACTAACTTGCGTGCAACGCAAAGAGAGCCCCCCCATCGGCCACCCCATTCTTCCCAAGGTGCCGCGCTGATCCGACATTCGAGTCTAGCCATACCTCCTCGGCAACGAGTGCGAATCGGCCAAGCCGCGCTGGCTGGCAGTGATTCGCCTACTTTGCTGCCGGCGATGGCGAGGCTCCAAATACAACTCCCCAAGCACGACTGGTTCGCCGAACGCTTTTCTGGCATCACCGGATGCTCTGTCGCACGACCTCCAGTGACGAGCTCGTAATTATCGCTGTTATCGCGAAGCCCTTTACTGGGCGGCACGTCCGGCTTGCAGGAGTTTCAGCGGCTCAGCACGACCGCTTGTTATCGCCGGCCACAGCGCAGCGGCAAGGCATAGAGCTAGCGTGATGAGGAAGCCGAAAACAAGCTTTTCCCATGGTATTACCAGCCGAGCACCGAGGCCGCCGAAGAAACTTACGTATTGTGAGATTCCGGTGCCACACCACGCCGCCAGAATGCCAAACGCGAAACTGATCAGGCATGCCACCATTGCGATCAGTAGTCCTTCGGCGAGGACCATCCGAAACAGGGAAAATCGCGTGATCCCTAGCGATCGTAGCACTCCGAATTCCCAGCGGCGTGCCCGCTCCGAAGCCAGGATCGTGTTGACCACGCCGAGCGAAGTCACCAGTAGCGTTATCAGTGGCAGTTGACACATGGCCCAAATCATGCCGTCCGCTCGGCTGAGGATACGCGTGCGGACTTCGTCGGGCGTGCTGACGCGCAAAGACGGCCCGAACATTGTTGCGCCGACGGACCAAGTGCCCTGTCCATTCACCGGCTGCTGCTCCCCGAGGTGGCGTTCCGCAATCGGCTGAAGGGACTCCGCGATCTTTACGACGGCGGCGCGCTTCGCATCAATCACGAGTGGCGTCGCCATTGGCCCTCGACTTGCCATCATTTCGCGAGACGGCTTCTTCGCGACGTCTTTCTCCAGGACTTCGGCGAGATGCTTCTGGCCATACTTCTGGTCCACGTTCATCCAGAAGAAGTTGATCTGTCGCAGGTCAAAGTCTCGCCGCACCTCCCCGTACTCGGCAAAAAGCATAGCAGCGGAGCGACCGCTACGGCGACGCAGACCAGAGAACTTGGTCATCCAATGCCAGCCCGGTAGAGAAACGGCTCCGGCAATCGTGTACTCCACGGGCTTATCAGGCCGATCCGGCGGCACCAAACCAAAACGGTCGCCAATTTTCAGTCCCGTTGCGGTAAGGAAATGATCGGGTACAAGACAGTAGCGACCCTGCTTGAGCTTGGCCAAGGCCTCATCGCGGCTACCCTGCACGAATTCCGTTTTGACTAACGGATTCGGACCGCCAAAAGCCACCTGCGGATCAAGCCCGATGACGATCACGTTGTCTTGCCGGGTGACCGAGCTGCCTTGACGGCTGCCGGTGATGTCATTGGCGAGTCGGGGTTGTTCCACCGCCAGCGGAAGGCACTGCCCCGGAAGCACGCCCTCTACGGTGCAAACGGCATCAAGTTCGGTGTCCGGGAGGCTTCCCGATTGCAGAGCGACGAGCATATCAGGCACCCAGTCGCCGGGCTTGAACGGGCCCAACATCGAGTAGCCCCAGACCATCATGGAAACATATAGCCCTAGGCCGACCGTCAGCGCTACCGTGGTGCCGACGGTCCGCCAGAGATTGCTGCTAAGCTGCGCGCGAATTAACCGTGTCTCAAGCCTGAGTAGTCGGGCGATCCACGGGCCGATCACTCGCTCGCTGGCAACAATCATCATTGGCGACAACAACAGGAATCCCAACGCCATGCTCGTGCAGCCGATGGCTTCATAAACGGCATAGCGCATCGCGTCGGCAATCGGCAGGGCATAGACGAGCAAGGGGTTGACGGAAATCAAAGCCAGACCAGAGATAGCCATGGCAATCAGCAACCGGGGCTGAGAACGAACGGAGCGATGCGGAACCATTGCATCCAAGGGATGAACGCGCGTGGCTTTCCAAGCCGGCAAGACCGCAGCAATCAGCGCACCGCCAAAAGCACTAATCCCCGCGAGCGCGACACACCACGTTCCCAGTGTCGCACCGTTTCGGAAGAGATCCGGTTTGGCGCTGCTGATGATCGCCAACAATCCGTACCCCGCCACCAATCCACCCACCCATCCAATGAGGGCCAGCACCGAGCTTTCCACCGTAATCACTGCGGCGATTTGCCCGCGAGTGAGTCCCACCGCTCGCATGACGGCAAATTGCCGCACGCGTTCGTGCACGCCCATGCTGAGCGTGGTGAAGATGATGAACAAGGCCGCCAGCAGCGACATGCCGGTCGCCGCCCATGCCTGTTTCCGGGCATGGGCTGCCATGAATCCCTCCTCAATCGCTCCGCGAAGGTCATTGACGTCGATCAAAGCGACGGCCGGCTTGGCCTGAGCGACTAGAGGTAACCATCGCGAGCGGAATTCAGCCGATTTGGCACTGTCGTGAAGTTTGATGTTTACGAGGTTGACTCTACCCGACTGTCGCGTGATCTTTTCGGCTAAGGGCATCGGCACGTAGAGTGCGGAGACGGCCGGGCCAAGAGCGTCGCCTGGCCCCGACGTGGTCGGGCGTCCCGTTGGCGAAGGTTTTTGGGCGGAAGGGGCACCCGTCACTTGGGCAACAATCCCGACGATCTTCAGCCGGTATTCTTTGGTCCCAAGAATGACCAGTACTTCGTCATCAAGCTTGACGTTCAGTTGTTCGGCGGATCGGTTGCTAATCGCGGCCTCGCGTAGCTTCGGGTCCCCATGTTTCAGCCAGCGTCCTTCAATAAGCTCGTAGGGCGGAATAATGGCATTGGTGCCGACCAGCGTCGGCTCAGCCAAGAACTTGTTACGACCGGGCCCAGCCGGCCTGCCAGGGGCCTGTCTACTGCTTTGCAAGGGCGTTTTGGAGGACTGCCGACCGTCACCTGCGTTGTCGCCCAGATTCGTTCGTCCACCGCCACTCTGCCCACCGCCGCCGTTTGGCATCGCTTGGCCACCGACGCTAGGTCGTCCTTTGGGGCGATGGCGATCGCCGCCAGGACTGGCACGTCCGCCGCGTTCCACTCCCGGTTCACCCAGTGGCATTTCCAACGGGCGATCGGCTTGCACTCGTACCGAAGCCTGCAGGACTGGCTCCAGTTCGGCAATAGAAGGGTCTTGGCGAATCGCTTCAAGCAGCCCAGGCGCTATGGAAGACTTGTCCACCGCGTCGGGGACGAGAAATAGATCGTACCGTCCCAGATACTCCGACGCCTGATTGCCAAATTGCGAAACCATCGCGTCATATCCGCTGACAACCCATACAACAACCGAGGCTGATGCGACCATTGCCAACGAGGTGAGAAGCATGCGCGCTGGATGGTGGCGCGCGTATGCAAGGCTGATCTTCCAAGCAATTCTCATGCTGGCACCTCGTTTGTCGACGCCGCGGTCACAATGTCCTGGTAATGTGCTGCCAGCAAATGCGCGTCGGGACATTCGGAGGTGCGGAACTCGGAAAGAACTTGGCCGTCCTTCAAGACGATGATGCGTTCAGCCCAGACTGCCACGGCAGGCTCATGGGTGACCACCACGATCGTCCGCCTCTGCTCGTTACACAACTCTCGCAACAGCCGGCAGATACTTTGGCCCGTCACGGAATCGAGACTTCCGGTTGGCTCGTCGGCCAAGATGATCGAGGGATCCCCAACAATCGATCGAGCAATCGCTATCCGCTGTTGTTCGCCGCCGCTGAGAGCGTCGGGTAGATGCCGGCTCCTTTCCTCGAGCCCAAGTCGTGTCAACAGACCGTGGAGCACATTCTCGCGATGTGCTGAGCTCAGACGACCATCGGCCAAGATCGGCAACAGCACATTGTCCAGAGCGGTCAGGGTTGGAATCAGATTGAAAGCCTGGAACACCAAGCCAATGTGACGACGACGAAAGCATGTGAGCTGATAGTCTGACATCGTTGCCAGATCCTGGCCGTCGACGATTACCCGACCGGCATTTGGTCGGGTCAAACCCGCAAGAACGTGAAGTAGCGTGCTCTTGCCCGAACCGCTGGCACCCATCACGGCCACAAACTCGCCATGGTGAATTGTCAGCGAGACGTTTCGCAGCGCCTCGACCGCAGTGTTTCCTTGTCGAAAGATCTTCGTGAGTGTTTCTACGCGAAGCGGTACAACGTCGGACAAAGTAGTTTGGCTCACTCAAGACTCCTTGTAGTCCAAATTAAGCCGGTGGACTGGTCGTGGGGTCCGCGGATGGTCGTGGCAAGACTGTGGTTTTACAACGCCCCGGCATTGACGATCTCGCCTCCAGCCCGGGTCCACAGCGCGTGCCAGGTTGTGGAATCAATCCCGTTGCTTATGAACTGCGTACTACCGTCGCAGAAGCCGCAAGTCACGCCACCGGGGTGCCGGCTACGGGCAGCATTGACCCAATACCTTGCTTGGTTTAGATCCGGCACAGGGCTATTGGGCGTAAATCTTGCTTTGAGGATGGGACCGGCCTCCTGGCTAATCATGAACCAGTTGGTCATCGTCATTCGGCGCCAGCTTGTGGCGGCGCTGATGGCTGCGGTCGGATCGTTGATGTCGCAATTGGCCGCCACGGTCATAATGCCGCCAACCGACGCAGCGTATATCTGCATATCGGCAGCCCCCGGGGGAGTCGTCTGAGAACTGCCATCCCCTCGCAATGCTTCGGAAAAAGCCACCGTGTTGGACAACCCGTCTCGAATGTCGCGGGTACGCAGAGTTGCCCCTCTGTAACATAAGCCATCCGGGACGCCGTTGGACGGCGTCACAACGAATACATCGATATTCGTCGTCGATGAACCCGAACCACTCGACCCGTTGATTGCATAATTGATACCTGCGGCTGTGAGGGCGCCGGAGAAAGTCTTGGTGCCCGATCCACCAGCCGAGGAGGTATACGTGTGCACGACTGGCTCGGTGTCGCTTGGGCAGATGAAAGTCGGTATCACCGTGGCGACCGCCGTTCGCATCGGCTCTCGATCGGCCATGGGAAGGCTCACTTCCAACTGGTCGTACAAGTTTCGCTGTTCGAGATACGGCAGCATGAAGACCTGGGGGCTGAAACCATTGGAAAACACCGGCAAGGAACTGCTTTGCTGTTCATAATTCAGCATCGCCAGACTAAGCTGCTTCAAGTTGTTGCTGCACTGCATCCGCCGAGCTGCTTCCCGGGCGGCCTGAACAGCCGGCAGCAGCAAGGACATGAGAATTCCAATGATCGTGATTACCACCAGCAGCTCCACGAGTGTAAAGCCCTTCTTGCGTGCACTACCAATGGCGGCAAAGCCCATCGGAATTGAGCGCGGAACCATCCTCGGCCTCCTTTTTCGTCACGGGTCAGAGGTCGTCAGCGAGCAGCGTGCGCAGTGGACGGCTGGCAATAGGTGAGAGCCAACAAAGCAAATGCGGTCGCCAAATTCGGATCCCCTTCCATCCATTGCGGATTGGAATTCACCCATGAACCGTCGGCGGCCTGTCGGCGAACTAGCTCTTCGGTCAATTCGCGACGCCAATCATGCTTCTTGCCCTGGGCGTCTACCAACTCGTCGACATTTAGAGCGTCGAGCGACTTGGCAAAGGTGTGGTAGTAATAATAGAGTCCCGCATCGCTCATGCCGGGATTGTTCTTCACGTCATAATTTTTCGAGATCCACGCAACAGCCGCTTGAACGCGCGGGTCGTCCTTCGTGAGGCCGGCGTAGATCATACTCTTCAAGCCAGAGTAGGTCATCGATCCATAGCTACGCAAGCCACCGCTTGGCGACTCCCGTTCCCCTTCCGGCTTGTTCACCAGGCTGTAGTAAAAGCCGCCGTCATTCACCTTGGCGGCATATTTTGTCGTGTTGTGCTCGCTTTCCAGGTTTTGACAGCGTGACACGAAGACGAGGGCCTTCTGGATCGCCGGATCGTCGGAACTGGCCCCTGATGCCCTGAGCGCGTCGATCAGGAATGCCGTGTTGGACAAGTCGGGACGTGATTTGCCGCCGTAACCAACGCCGCCATAGTACAGATCTGCATTCTCTTTGCCCCTTCTCTCATGCCATTGGCTGCGCCGCAAGAAAGCCTCCGCATCCTTAATAATCCTGTCGTATTGTCCCTTGCGATTGGCTTCCTTAAAACACACCAGCGCGATGCATGTCTCGTAGACTGGGATTCGCCCCCCGGGCATGTGGATTCCGCCGCTCTCCTGGACATACTCCTCCAGGTACTTCAATCCCCGAGAGATGGCAGGGTCGGACGGCGACCTTCCCGATCGCAGCATCGCCAACGTTGCCAGCGCCGTCGGACCAAGGCCTGCGTGACCGCTTAGCGAGCCCTGCTCCGACTGTTGGACAATCAGGAACGCGACCGCCCGGTCGATAGACTTTCGGGAAACATCGACGTACGAGTCCTTGTTCTCGTTGGCGGCAAGACAGGAAGATAACGGCACTGACAACTGGGTTAGTGCCAGCAACATAACAGACAGCAATCGCACGGCTACTCCTTCGAATCCATTCTTGGCCCCGGCGGGGCGTATGCCATTAAGAACTAGCTGGGATAAGCAGCGCCCGTGCCCTTTGCGATAATTGCCGTAAGTTCCAAGTACCACAGAGGTTGCCAAGGATGTCAGCCTTCCATCGCACGATCAACCTGTCGACTCAAGCGACACGCGTGTCGACAGATGTGACGGTAGCTTGACTCGCACTCTTCAATCGGTTTCGCCCAGGAATTGGGGCAAGGCGATTGCGCTGTACGGCGAAGGAAAGCGGCCGAGAAAGCTCCCTATCTGCCAAGCTCTCGACTTTATTGCGGACGAAGAGCCAATCTGCCAGCTGTGGGAGGGCCACCCAGTTCTTCCCCGAGGAGCAACCGATAGATGGCCAGGTAGTCACGGCACATCCGAACGTCGCTGAAACGCCGTTCGAACGTTTCGCGGCAATGGCGACGATTTAGAGCACAAGCACGGCCTACCGCCTCCACGGCCTCGTCCATGCTGTCGACAATGAACCCCGTTACCCCGTCGTCGACGACCTCCGGGACGGATCCTCGCCGCCAAGCAATAACCGGCACGCCGCAGGCCATAGCTTCGATCATGCACAAGCCAAACGGCTCGGGCCAATCGATGGGCATCAGCAGCGCCGTGGCTTGAGCGAGAAAATGGTCTTTGTCGGCTCCGCCGACTTCGCCAAGGAACTCAACCAGCGGGTGACGCAGGAGCGGTTCGATCTGGGCGTAGAAGTATTCGCGATCTACGCGGTCGACCTTCGCGGCGATTTTCAGCGGGACTCCCGCCCGGACGGCAATCTCAATCGCCCGATCGACTCGCTTCTCCGGCGAGATCCGCCCGAGAAAGGCGAGGTATTTGCCGGGTTCGGGTTGAAAGCTGTGGAGATTCGGCGGAATGCCATGGTAGACGGTTCCCGCCCAGTTTGCCGAGGGCAGAGGGATGCGCTGAGCATCGGAGATGGAAGCCAGCGGCTCGCCTGAAAACTCTCGGTACAACGGTCGAAGAGCGGGAATATCCAAGCGGCCATGAAGAGTGGTCAACCGTGGATGTTTTTCTCGCCGAGAGACAGGGTAATGCAGGTAGTCGCAGTGAAAATGGATGAGGTCGAAATCGCTTGCACGCCGATAGACTCCCTCCAACATCAGCAGGTGGTAGGCAATTGGGTCAAGACAGCCTTTGTCGTTGCGCAACGATCGCTTGCAGCACGCGATCAGTTGGCCTTGGGTAACCGAGTCGCCACTCGCGAATAGCGTAACGTCGTGGCCTTGTGCGACCAGTGCTTCGGTAAGGTACGAGACGACTCGCTCCGTGCCTCCATATCTTTGTGGCGGGACGCTCTCATAGAGCGGCGCCACCTGTGCGATTCTCATGGGGCCCTCGTCGATTCCTGGTTGTCAGCGGCCGCAGTGTCCGTTGATTTTCCGCGGCTCTCAAGGGCGCGAAGATCGTCGACAACAAGATCCGCGCCTGCGTCTTGGAGAGCTTCGGCATGGCCCTCTCCCCGGGCAACCCCGACCACCAGCGCAAAATGTCCGGCGCGTCCGGCCGCAACACCAGCTGCGGCGTCCTCAATGATGATCGCGCGCGACGGAACAGTCTCGAGTTGTCGGACGGCCTCGAGGAATGTGTCAGGCGCAGGTTTCCCAGCCAACCCGGTCGCCTCGGCCATGGTGCCGTCGACGCGAACATCGAATAAGTCCAGCAACCCGGCCGCGCGAAGGACGCGTTCGCAGTTCTTGCTTGAAGAAACAACAGCAATCTTGATTCCGCGGTCGCGCCATCGATGAATCTGCTCGACAGCGTCGCGAAAAACCTCTACGCCCCCTTCCTGCTCGAGGATCGAAACGAACAGAGCGTCCTTACGATTGCCGAGTCCGCAGATGGTTTCGGCGTCGGGAGGATCGTTTGGGGAGCCGTACGGCAGTTGAATGCCGCGGGACGCCAGGAAGTCGCGTACTCCGTCGTACCGCGGTTTGCCATCGACGTATCGGCGGTAGTCCTGATCGCTATCGAAAGGGCGGAAGGGCTGGCCAGATTCGATTGCTCGGCTTGCGATAAAAGGGTCGAAGGTTTGTTTCCACGCCCTGGCGTGAATTGTCGCCGTGCGGGTGATCACGCCGTCGAGATCCAGAATGACCGCAGAGTAACCTATTGTCGCTCCCTGTGATGGATCGGCCTGGCTTGTCACCGCGGCGATTCCCGAGGCGGAGCTTGTCGGCATCGCTTGGGGAACGCGGAGCACAAAAATCGGGCAGGGAGCAGCGCCGAGCACTTTCTTGACTGCCTGAGCGTGTTCTCCCTCCCAGGAACCATGCCAACCGAGGATAATCAAACTGGGCTGTTGTTCCCGCGCGACGCGAAGGATTTCGGCGCCGACATCCCCTACGGCGAGCAATGGCCGGACACGGGGGGGCGGGCTGGGCCAGCAGGCCGCGCGCTCCATGAATTCCGCGAACCAAGAGGGCCACTCATGCTGCGGCTGGTCCACGTAGCGTGGCGGCGTAATCGAGCCAGGCTCCTCCGGCATCGTATAGCCCGCTCCGGTCACGTGAAGGACGAGGAGTTCCGCTCTGCTTAGTTCGGCAATCTGCATCGCTGGTTCGGCCACCGCCGCCGTCGCTGGTGTGCCATCGTAAGGGAGCAAGATGTGCCGCAAGCGCCCGCTTAATCGATGCTCGGGGCGAACCAAAATCACCGGGCACGTGGCTCGCTCCATTATTTTTTTGGGCAACTCCCCCAAGTCACCATCCTCCTCCGCGTATGCGTACATGATGATGGTGGAATGCGCGTGTTTTTCGGCAAGACGGAGCGTTTCCGTTGACAACTCTTCAAGTGACTCATCGAGGATGACCCCGTGCAATTTCTCGGCAGTAAGTCCCATCTGCGCCAGTGCCTCACGCGGCCCGCCGGGATGACCGAGCTCATGCCGACTGGTTTGGTAGACAAGCTGAATATCGGCCTGCTCGAGTTCCGCAATTGTCCGGGCAACCGCCATTAGCGCGGTCGCATCTGATAGGCCGCGCAAAGGAACAAATATGACAGGCCGCTTGCCCGGCGGAACCGCAGCCTCGCCAGCGGCGGCCGTCTGCATGGTGGTAAGAGTACTCATGACAGGTTCTCCTCTTTGTACTTCTCTGGGTCCTCCTGCACCTCTTCAAGGGATTGCCAGTCGGCATTCTGTTTGTGCAAACGGCAAGGGTGTCCCACCGACAATTCAACGGGAGCATTGGCGCCGACATTGATCGTCATGTTTCTGCCGTGAAGAAGCTCGACTTCTAAGGTGATGCCATCGCCTTGTTGTACAATGCGGATCGACAGTTCCCGGTCGCGCCACCGGATGGGATACCGCAGGTCTCGCCAGTCCGCTGGCAAAATCGGGTTGAACGACAACCCATTGGGCGCGAGACTCATTCCGCCGAAGCCAAAGACAGCCGCCTGCCAAAGACCGCCAAGCGCCGCAGCGTGGACGCCACCCGAGGCATTGCCCATGTTGTCTGCCAGATCGATTCGCGCCGCCTGACGGAACAGCGCTTCCGCCTTGACCACGTCGCCCAAGCGCGCTGCTACCAGGGCGTGCATCGCCGGGCTGAGGGAACTGCCGTGGCCGGTCCGCGGCTCGTAGTAGGCAAAATTGGCTGCTCGAGCGGCGGGCGAGAGCTGGTCCCAAAGCAGGGCCAAGAGCATCACCACGTCCGCCTGTTTAATGATTTGGCTCTTCTGCGTTCGTTCGCGCCCCAACAACACGTCCATTGAAGCCGTGCGGGGCTCATAGGCGGCAAGGTCGATATCCTCCAAGTCGAAATAGCCGTGGAACTGCTCGTAGAGGCCCGACATGGTGTCGAAACCCGTGTAGATGTTCGGCCCAATCGCCGCCCAATTCGCTGGCTCGTCGGGCGACAGATCCAAAGCCGAAAAAAGCTCATTCGCCCGGGACGGCCATCGATCGCGCAGGATGTTTACCGTTTCGACGCCCCGCGCCAAATTCCATTGAGCAAGGACGTTGGTATAGGCATCGTCATCGACCGCCTCATGATACTCGTCGGGCCCGATGATGTGCCGGATATGATAGAGGCCATCAACTCCCGGTTCGACTCGCGAGGCCCAGAATCGGGCCGTGTCGAGGATGATTTCGGCTCCGGCTTGCACGAAGAATCGATCGTCCCCCGTGGCTTGCCAGTAGTGCCAGACGCCGTAGGCAACGTCGGCGCTGATGTGCTGTTCCAACTCGCCGCAAAGCACGCGAATCATCTGGCCGTCGGGCCCCAGGACGTTTGTCGGCGTCGTCTCGCGCCCGTCGTCCCCGGCCGACTCCCAGGCGTACAGCGCCCCGCGATATCCCAGGCCGCGGGCCTTTTCCCGCGCGCCGGCCAACGTGTGGTAGCGATACATCAACAGCGAGCGTGCCGCCGTCGGGTAGGTGTAGATGTAAAACGGCAGCATGTAAATTTCCGTGTCCCAGAAGACATGCCCCTTGTATGCCTCGCCAGTCAAGGCGCGGGCGCCAATCGACACCCGCTCGTCCTCTGGATTCGCCGCCGCAATAAGATGGTATGCCGCAAAGCGCAGCGCGCGTTGTGACTCGGGATCGCCGTCCACCTGAACATCGGAACTGCTCCAACGATCGGCCCAAGCCTTTCGGTGCGCGTCAATCATTTGAGGTATGCCGCACGTAGCAAGCGCCCGCTGGATGTGGTAAATAGCCGCTTGCTCGGGGGCGGAGGCCTCACGCGAGGAATAGAGACAAACCAGCCGATCCAGCCGATAGGTCTTGCCGATCTCCGCCTCGAATTCCCACACGGCCGGAAGCTGTGGATCGCGTTTCGGTATCAGTGTGCCGTCGTCATCAAGCTGACTGACCGATGTCAACGCGACACTAATCTGGCTGCCTTTGGCGTCGACAAACGAAATTCCATCGACCGGGCAAACAGGGGCATCGCCGACCGACACTTCTGGAAAGCTGCTTTGCATGCGCACTCGGTCGCTGTAGTTCTCGGCGGTCAACATCAGCGATCGCAAAACAAGGTGTCGGTCGGCCAAGGATGCTAGGCGGAGAAATCGCAGCAACGTTATTCGCCCTTGGGGATCGCAGTGCCGCCAATCGCGCCACAGGATTCCCTGCCGGAAATCCAAGATTCGCCGATGCTCCAGCGTCTCGCCGTGTTCCATCGATAGAGGCAGCCCGCTGACGCTAATCGCCAGACTTGTCCAATCCGAAACGCTGATTAGCTCGGGAATGGCTCCGGGGTTCGGGACAGTAAACACGCCCGCGACGAGTGTGGCCGGTGCGGCGAACTTCGCCCCCTCAGCCAACGTGCCTCGCGTACCGACATAGCCGTTGCTCACCGCGAAGAGCGAGCCGGTTTCGTGCTCGCGTGCTCGGTTAAAGCCCTCTTCAATCAACAGCCAACTCGCATCCGGCGTCGGCGCGACGTCCGATGAAGGACGGAGGGCACGATCGCTGCCGCCAAGGGTTGTTGCGACATACCGCTGACTCCCCCCCCCACCCGTGATTGCAGCGTTGCTCGATCGCATTTGCACTTGTCCAAGGGCTTTCGCGCCTCGCTAGATGAAAAACCTGCGACGAGCAAAATCCCACAAAACCGCATCTAGTTCGTCGTTTTTCATGCACGTGCAAAGACCATGCCCTTTGAAGGGAAACGACGTGGCGATGGGTCGTTTCATAAATCAAGCGACAATCTACAAAACACGTGGTGGGATCGCGAATTGATCGTGCGACAGCCGTGGTCGCGTTTTCTGAACCTGAGACTTCGCTTTACTGCTTTCTGCAACTGAAGTGATTGCTTGTGTCAATGCGGTTGCGGCGGCCGCTTCGGGTGGTGAGACATCCGCGCGTTTCTCGAGTGATTCTTTTTCTGACGCTCCATCTCAGCCACTCCTTGCGATTGCTAGTGGGAAGCGGCCCGAATGCAAACGCCTTTGGGCCGTGTGGTCCGTTCCTTGTCTAGCAAAAAAGGGAGCTTGAGATGATCACCAAGTCTTCTTTGTGTCGCGGTCGCCGCCTTTGCCTACAGCCTCTCGAGTCGCGAATGATGCTTTCGCATCCGACCGTCACGGCGGTCAACTTGTGCAGCACCGATTGGTCTTCTGCCTTTGTATCGCACTTGGAGTCCCAAGGCCTTGGCGTGGATGGTTATGCTGTCCCCGCAGGCGCGTCGCAACTGCAAACATTGCCATGGAACAATCTGAACCAGGTTCGAATTACCTTCAGCGAAGATGTAGTTGTGTCTGCTGAATGCCTTTCGATAAGCGGAGTCAACACCACGGCCTACGCCTTTGATAGCTTCTCGTACGATGCAACAAGTCATGTTGCCGTGTGGACGCTGGCTTCGGACCTATCCGTCGACAAACTGATGTTGGACCTCGATGCCGATGGCATGGCGCCTGTACGCAGTGCGTCTACCGCAGATGTCTTGGACGGGGCATGGGTCGACGGCCAAAGCACCTTCCCGTCTGGCAACAGTACCGGCGGAACGGACTTTCAATTCAGCTTCAATGTGGCACCTGGAGATGCCAACGCGAGCAACAGCGTCACCTCAGCCGATGTGATCGTGGTGCGAAATGCTATTGGCACGAGCGTCGGCGACTCTGGCTATAATCCGCGTTACGACATCGACGGCAGTGGCAGCATTACCGACGGCGATCGCGAAACCGTAGTAAACCTCCAGGCAAGCACGTTACCCACTGGCAACCCAACGGGCATGTCGAATGATGCTCCGACCACCGCCGGCATTGCCGACTTGCCATTGGCTGCCGGGGCCGCTGACTACGTCCTGGCGTTGAGCGATCTGTTTGACGATGCCGAGACGCTTTCGGAAGACTTGGCATACTCAATCGTCGGGAATAGCAATTCGTCCTTGTTCACCTCGCTCTCAATCGACTCCTCGGGGGACCTTACCGTCGACCTTAACGGCAGCAATACCGGCTACGCCTTGCTGACGCTCCGCGCGACGGACTCCGTTGGTTTGTTCGTGGAAACCACCCTCGCGATGCGAGTTAGCGCGCCCCCCGTGATCTCCAACTGGGCCTGTGTCCAAGAGATGGACCAGAGTTGGACCATTAGCGGCACGGTTACCGACGCGGACGATTCGGTCCTCAACGATACCGTGTATTTCGGCGGCGTTTTCGCTCCCTACTACCTAATGACCTCCGTGGCCGGCGATGGGAGTTTCCTGTTCAATGTCTTTCTCCCCGGCTTAGAGGAAGGCCTCGGGACTGCGCAAACCACGGATCCCAACGGTGTTCACTCTGAAATCAATCTCTACTACGTAGTGGTCTGATTGGGATCAAGCCACCCTGTGCTTCGGGGATAGTAGTCGACAAGGAGAGTTTTGACTACAATGTGACTAGTACGTCAAATACTGAGTCTACTCTGAGGGAAAGGGCGTGACTCAAGAACCGGCGATTTTTGAAGGTGGCGAGCCTCAAGCTTGGCATGCAGGCCGACGATCCAGGCAGCCTCCCTGCTGTCGTGGATTTAGCCTGATCGAGTTGCTTGTCGTGCTGGCAATCGTCGCGATGCTTGCCGCGTTATTGCTTCCGGCCGTCCAGTCCGCTCGGGAGGCAGCTCGATCGACTGCATGTCGAAGCCACGTCAAGCAACTGGCGTTGGCCGCACTCGCTCATGAATCGGCGCACAAGTTCTTTCCCACCGGCGGCTGGTACAAAGACTGGCTCGGCCATCCCGATCGTGGCTTTGGCTGCCAGCAGCCGGGTGGGTGGATTTACAACGTCCTGCCATTTCTGGAGCAAACCGCACTCCATGATCTCGGCGCCAAAGGGACAGACACCACGATCGAGGATGCCAACCAAATTCGCTTGATGACTCCCCTGGGCCTTTTCAACTGCCCGTCACGGAGGCCCAGCCAACTCTTTACCCTCTACAACAAACTGTTCGCATTCACTCTGACCAAAGGCCCGATCCCATACCTTGCCCGCAATGATTATGCAATGAACGGGGGGGACTACGTGCAGTGGCGTGGGTTGCCGCCGAGCAGTCTGGCGGAGGCCGAAGCGGCTTCGTTCAAATGGGATAACATGTCGTTACAGACGGGCCTCTCCCATCAAAGAAGCCAAGTCATGATGGCGGACGTTAAAGATGGCGTCAGTAGCACCTTCTTGATTGGCGAGAAATACATCGGTGTAAATTGCTACTTTGACGGCCGTGACCTGGGCGATAGTGAGACAATGTACTGTGGCGACGATCTGGACCTGTTGCGATACACTGGCGTCATTGGAACGATTGGGGACAACACCAAGAACAATCTGCCGCGCCGTGATCAGGCGAAACTGACGTCTGACGGGATTAATGTCCAGTGGTTTGGCAGCGCGCACGCTGAGGGACTCAATATGGGTTTCTGTGACGGCGGGGTGCGCATGGTCCGCTACAACATTGATCCGGAAACCTATCGACGTCTCGGCAACCGAAAGGATGGCCAAGTGACCGATGGCAACAAGCTGTGATGGCAGCTATGCTGGATGCGCTGCAGCGGCTTCAATCGCCACCGGAGACTGCCGACCCGACACAAGTCGGCGATCCTTAATCTTCCGCATCCTGTTCGCGCGATCAATGCATTTGGCATTGCCTCGCCCGGGAGTTGGTCGAAACGGCCTAGAATATAATTGCGGTGCGGCCGAGTGACTATCTATTTAAGACTAGATACCGGGCGGCTTCAAAAGCCAGGTTAAGACGAAGATGCTTGCAAGACATCCTGCCAGTTCTGGCAATCCGACGACCGCCGCCGAGAAGAGCCCCTCCCAGCAGCCTTTTCTTTTATCGAAAAAGCGGCTTGCCCTGGCGTTTGCGATTGCCGGCCTTTCCGATCTCCTTGGGATACTCGGACTAATATGGCCGCCCCTGTTCTGGCTTGTGGATTTTCTCACAGCAATGCTGCTGTTCGCCGTTTTGGGATGGCATTGGCTGCTTTTGCCCGGCCTGGTCATGGAAACAATTCCAGGAGTCGAGGTTTTTCCCTTCTGGCTGCTAGTGGTCGCCGCCATTGCCGTCCTGGGGACTGCTCGCCCCAAGCCAAAATAAACGAATGCCAAAATAGCCAAATTCGACATTGTCCAGACAATGCCAGGAGTCTAATGCGTTTTATGGCCCCCTGCCTTTAACGCCGGGAACGAAGGCGTTGGCATGCGGCCAGCGAGGAGAGCCGAATTGACACGGGCCGTGACCGGAGATACATTACCAGCAGACTTGCCAATGTCTGCTGAGGCGAGGTAGCTTCGCCTACAATCTGTCTGCATTCTGTTTGCAGGAGAAGCTTGCGGACGACGGAGTTGGCTCGTTTGTGAGCTATGGTTTGCCGCGCATTGACTTCAGTCCTGGTAACCGTCCACCTGATGGTAGGCTGTTGCGCGCACCACGCCCATGGGCGCGAGAGCGATGTCCTGACATCAGCCAACGATTCTCATCTTCATTCGACGTCCGATGGCCGCGACTGTCCGGACAGCCGCTCTTCTCACGGTCCGCAAGACTGCAAAGGCGAGAAGTGCTCATTCGTGCTTTCTGCTGACACGGTGGTCAGCAAGCCAGCTCTTTATGTGCCGTCGTTGCCTGGCGCCGTTCTACGGGCCAGCATCTGCGATTCAGCGAGCTGTGAGGAAAGGGTGCGGATTGGGTGGCTTCTGTTGCCTGTTCGTCTGCATCTTGCCCATCAAGTGCTGCTGATTTGATGGCAGCTTGTTATTAGGCTTGCTGCGTCTCAGGTTGCGCGCCGCCGTCGCGCGATGCCCCTCTTTGGAGCGAACGTGGTTGTGCTAGACCGATGTCTTTTGGCCTTCTTCAAAACCGATTTTTCAAGGACGTGTACAATGAATACCCGGTTTTCACCGGCGCCGAGCGATCGGAAGAATTGGCGCGCGACTGTGGTTGTCTTAGTCTTGCTGGCCACAGCACTTGGTGCCGCCGCCTTGGGTGTACCGGCGCTACAGCGAGCCGTCGCGCCGCGAGCAGACTTCTCGGCTCGTCATGAAGGCGAGAATGGCCACGGAAGTGCTAAGCACCATCAGGATGCCAAGGACCAGATTGCCGGCCGCGACCGTGTGCACGAAGCAGTTCATGATCACCTCCACAAAGGCCGGCCAGAACAGCCGCGAGCGGAAGATACACACGCCGAGGACGTGCCGCATGTTCACGATGCCAACGGCGAAGAACACGCCCATCGCCATGAGCCGAAGGGGGCCGAAGCCGCGGATCACGAGCACGTGGAGGCAGAAGCCGTCAAGCTTAGCCAGACCGCCCAGGCGAACGTTGGCCTGAAACTGGCGAAAGTTGAACTGCAGCCCTTCGAGCGCACCATCTCCGTCCCCGGGGTTGTTGTCGAGCGTCCGGGTCGGACAAACATTCAAGTTGCGGCAATGCTAACCGGCATGATTACAAAGGTCTGGCCTTTGCAAGGCGAAGCGGTTGTACCAGGGCAGCCCTTGTTTGATCTCCGACTCACGCACGAAGAGGTCGTCGAAGCCCAGGCCGAGTTCCTGAAGACTGCCGAAGAGCTTGATGTTGTCGAAAGAGAAATCAACCGCTTGGAGAAGGTGACGGCAAATGGAGTGGTTTCCGGTAAGACGCTCCTGGAACGGAAATATGAACGACAGAAGTTGCAGGCAGCGCAGCGATCACAACGACAACGACTACTGCTCCACGGTCTTTCCAGCAGGCAGGTCGACAATATTCTCGCCAAACGCACGCTCCTGAGCGAGTTAACGATTGTCGCCCCCGATCAGTCAGATACATCGTCGACCGAGTCAAAGCCTGTTTTGCTGGTGCAGCAACTCATGGTTGACAAGGGGCAGCATGTCAAGGCTGGGGACCCCTTGTGCGTGCTCGCCGACCACACCCTGCTGTTCATCCAAGGCAAGGCGTTTGAACAGGACTCAGCAGCGCTCGACAAGGCCCTCAGCCAGGATTGGCGGGTCACCGCCGTGATCGAAGGCCGTGACCAGTCGCGCCAGACTGTAAAGAACCTGTCGCTGCTCTATGTGGCCAATAGGGTGGAGCCCGAGTCGCGGGCATTCTTTTTCTACGTCCAGCTACCCAACAAATTGACTAGCAACCGCACCACTGCCGGCGGACATCGTTTTTCCGCGTGGCAGTTCAAGCCTGGCCAACGAGTGGAACTGCTGGTTCCTGTCGAGCGATGGGATAGCCGCATCGTACTGCCTCTCACGGCTGTGGTGCAGGATGGGCCAGAGTCTTATGTATTCGAGCAGAACGGTGATCATTTTGACCGTCGTTCGGTCCGAGTGGAATACCGCGACCCGCACGCCGTTGTGATCGCGAATGATGGCGTGCTAAGGCCTGGCAAGATGGTGATCGTGGCCGGCGCCTACCAAGTTCATCTCGCGATGAAGAACAAGGAGAGTGGGACCCCTGACCCGCACGCCGGGCATAATCACTAGACATCCACGGCGGGCAATGACTGCCAGGAAGGACACACAACAATGCTGAACGCGGTCATTCGGGCTGCATTACACCACCGGTTGCTCGTGCTTGCCACCGCGATCCTCCTGCTTGGCTACGGAGGATGGCAGTTCTTCCGCCTGCCCATCGACGTATTCCCCGACTTGGACCGTCCACGGGTAATCGTGATGACGGAAGCGCCGGGCATGGCTCCCGAGGAGGTCGAGGCCTTGATCACCTTTCCGCTTGAGGCGGCACTGAACGGTGCGACGGGTGTCCAGGCAGTACGAAGTTCGTCCGGTGTCGGCATTTCTGTGGTGAACGTCGAATTTGACTGGGGCACGGATATCTACACCGATCGTCAAATCGTCGCCGAAAAACTCTCGCTCGTGGCCGATCGTATGCCGGCGGGAATCAAGCCCCAGTTGGCTCCCATTTCGTCGATCATGGGGCAGATTATGATCGTCGGCATGTGGAGCGAGGGAAATAAGACCGGGCCGTTGGAGCTTCGCACATTGGCCGACTGGGTGGTGAGGCAACGCTTATTGACCATCCCCGGCGTTTCCCAGGTGTTCACGATGGGCGGCGGGCGTAAACAGTTTCAGGTGCTCGTGAATCCCGATTCGATGCTGACCTACGGCGTGAGTCTCCAGGAAATCGAAACCGCTCTGCAAAAAAGCAATAGCAATGTCACCGGCGGCTACCTCGATGGGCAAGGTCCCAACGAGTTCCTCGTTCGCTCGCTAGGTCGCGTACAGTCGGTCGACGACTTGAAGAAACTGGCCGTCAAGATTCGTAGTGGCCGCCCCGTGCTGTTGTCCCAGGTCGCCACGGTCATTGAAGGACCGGAGGTCAAACGCGGGGAAAGTTCGGCGTTCGTTCGGCAGGAGAACGGGAAGTTTGCTGGAGGCCCCTGCGTGGTTCTCACGGTCAATAAGCAGCCGGGGACCGACACTCGGCATTTGACCGACCGGGTTACCGACGCATTGGAGCAACTAAAAACGTCGCTTCCAACCGATATTCGCATTGTCCCAGACCTGTATCAGCAGAAGAAGTTCATTGATCTGGCCAACGAGAACGTCCTAGCCGCTTTGCGTGATGGCAGCATTCTTGTAGCGATCATACTATTTGTCTTCCTGCTCAACTTCCGCACTACCTTCATCACGCTCACTGCCATTCCGTTGTCGATCGTCGTGGCTGGTCTGGTGTTCAAGTGGTTTGGCATGTCCATCAACACGATGACGCTTGGCGGTCTGGCAGTGGCCATTGGAGAACTGGTCGACGATGCCATTGTCGATGCCGAAAACATCTTTCGGCGCTTGCGCCAGAACCGCCTCTCCGCCGACCCAAAGCCGGCGCTGCTAATCGTGTTTCAGGCGAGCGCCGAGATTCGGAATTCGATCGTCTATAGCACCTTGATCATCGTGCTGGTTTTTATTCCGTTATTTGCCCTTGGCGGGATGGAAGGTCGCCTGTTCACGCCCTTGGGAGTCGCCTACATCATTTCGATCCTGGCCTCGCTCGTCGTTTCGTTGACGGTCACCCCCGTCTTGTCCTACTGGCTTCTTCCCAACGCGCGCATCACCAGCCGTTTTCGAGAGAGCCCGGTTCTTCGCGTTTTGAAGAGACTTGCTGCCCGGGCAATTGGCTTCAGCTTAAGGATGCCGAAGACCGTTCTGATCACGGCATTCGCGGCAGTTCTGCTCAGCGGCGCTGCCGTGTTCCACATGCAAAGCGACTTCATGCCACCGTTTGACGAGGGCGTGGCGCAGCTCAACGTCCTGCTGCCGCCGGGAACATCCTTACAGCGCTCCAAAGAAGTGGCCGAGATCGTGGAGCGGCGACTGCAGAGGGTTCGCGGCGTGGAAAGCTTTGTGGGCCGCACTGGCCGTGCCGAGTTGGATGAGCATGTCGTCGGCGTGAACACGACCGAACTCATCATCAGCTTCGACGCAAAAAGCGGAAGAAGCCGCGAGGATGCGCTCGAGGAGATTCGCGAAGCGATGGCGGACATTCCTGGAATCGCCACTAGCGTCGAACAGCCGTTGGCGCACCTCATATCGGCAATGTTGTCAGGCGTCCAGGCCCAAGTAGCAATCAAGTTGTACGGGGATGACCTCGACATCCTGCGGGCCAAAGTGCGGGAAATGCAGAAGATTGTTGCTGGAGTGCCGGGGGTGAAGGATCTTGTCCCCGAACCACAAGTCTCGATCCCCCAACTGCGCATCGAATTGAATCGCGATCAGCTTGCCCGCTACGGACTGACGCCGGACGACGTAAACGAGTTTGTTGAGACGGCCATGCAGGGCCGAGTGATTTCGGAGGTGCTGATTGGGCAGCGCACGTTCGATCTATTTGTGCGTCTCGACGACCGTTACCGCGAGAATCTCGACTCATTGAGCCGCTTGTCCCTGGATCTGCCAGAAGGTGGGACAACTCCCCTGTCCTCGGTCGCCAATATCTACCAAGCCAGCGGCCCCAATACAATCCATCGAGAGCAGGTCCGTCGACGCATCGTCTTGCACTGTAATATTGCCGGACGCGGCTTGGTCAATGCGGTTCAAGACATCCGGGAAAGACTGAAGCCGATCCAGGAGTCATTGCCAGCGGGCTACTTCATCGAGTATGGCGGACAGTTTCAGAGCCAGCAATCCGCCTCACGAATGATTGCCGTGCTATTCCTGCTGTCACTGGCCGGGATGTTTTTGGTTCTCTTCACGATGTTCCGTTCGGTCAACTTCGCGCTTCAAGTGATGACGGCTTTGCCCATGGCCTTCATTGGAGCGGTCTGCGCCATCCTTTGGACCGGCCAGACCTTGACGATCGCCAGCATCGTCGGTTTCATTTCCTTATGCGGCATCGCCACGCGAAACGGCATTCTTCTGCTTGACCACTATCTGCACCTGGTGAAGTTTGAGGGACAGACCTGGTCGCGCGAAATGATCGTTCGGGCAGGCCAAGAGCGGCTGGCTCCAGTGCTGATGACGGCCCTGACGGCCGGGATCGCGCTGGTGCCCCTCGCTCTGGCGGCCGGCCAACCGGGCAAAGAAATCCTCTATCCGGTCGCGACGGTGATTATCGGCGGACTTATCAGCACCACGCTCTTGGAATTTTTCGTGCGTCCAGCCCTTTTCTGGACGGTTGGCCGCAACGCCGGGCAACGCATCGTCGCCGATCACCATGCCCAGATCGAACTCGTAGAACCCGAGCCGCAGCGGCTTCAGAAATCCTGATGGATGCTCGGTTCGCCAGACACGAAGCACGATTCGGAAAAATCGAAGGGGGCGAGTTTGCCGGCGGGGTAATGCGCTATGCCGGGGAGTGTCCGCCCCCCAGTCGTTATTTGCCTCGCACAGGTCTTGTCAGTCCGGGCCTCGGCCACCATATTTAATGGTTTCACTTCATACTCCGCAATCTCCAACCATTAAGGCCAGCCCCCATGAGCACCGACGTGAAGAACGACGGCACCACTGCCAATGGCGATGCGCCGGGTCGCTTCGTCCCGTATGTCCCCGAGCAGACGACGATGCGGGAAATGACCATCCGCGCCCTCGTGCTCGGTTTGATCATGACCGTGATCTTGGGGGCGGCCAATGCCTATCTGGGCCTGAAAGCGGGCATGACCGTGGCAGCCACCTATCCGGCCGCCATCATTGCCATGGCCGTGTTGCGGTTGTTTAAGGGTTCGATCCTCGAAGAGAACATGGCGCGAACCATCGGTTCCATCGGCGAGTCGATCGCCGCCGGTGCCGTGTTCACTTTGCCTGCATTCTACATCGCCAAGTGCTGGCCCGAGTTCGAGGGCTCGATGGCCTGGGCCAAGTCTAGCGCCCTGATGATTGTGGGCGGTTTGTTAGGCATTTTCTTTGTGACACTGTTGCGCCGCGTGATGGTCGAAGATCGGGACCTGCCCTTCCCCGAATCGACTGCCGCGGCCGAAATCCACAAGGCTGGCCAACGCGGTCTCGGCGCGGCCGTTGATCTCGTCTGGGCCATGATTATTGGCGCTGGCGTGTTCTTGGCTGGCACTGCGAAATTATTCGCCGCCTCTCGGGCGTTTGCTATCAACCTCGGTGAGCTTGGCAAGAGCGCGGTTCACGTCTTCTATCAATACAAGAAGGGGACTGCGACTCTAAAAGGCACGTTCAATCTTCCGACTGGCGGAGCGGCAACCTTCCAAGCTCCCGATATTAGCCCGTGCTTCCTCGGTGTCGGCTACATTATCGGCCCCGAACTCGGCGCGTTAAACTTTGCGGGCGGTCTTCTCGCCTGGGGACTGTTCGTGCCGCTCTTGGTTTATCTACTTGGGCCGAGGATCAGCGAAGGGGTCGCAGCCAATGGACATCCCTTGGTGTGGGCCGATCAAGCGAAGGCCGTTTGGATGGACATTGTCCGCCCGATTGCGGTTGGTGGTATGCTCGTCGGCGCCGCAACGACCCTGTTCAAGATGCGCAAGAATCTGGCCAAGGGCTTTAGCCGCGCCATCACCGATCTCAAGGCCAGCGCCGAGGCCAAAGCGACGACCAGCCGGCTCGATCGCGATATGAGTATGAAGGTCGTATTCAGCGGTCTCGCCATGGTGTTCCTGCTAATGATCGCCATCTACTTCTGGTTCTCTGGCAACATTACGGCCGCGATCATCGCCGCCATCGTGATGGCCATCGTCGGATTTTTCTTCGCTGCCGTCTCAGGAAACCTGGTCGGTCTGATTGGTTCGTCCAATAACCCCATATCCGGCCTGACTTTATGCACTCTAATCGTTGCGGCACTTCTGATGGTGCTCATCGGAGTGCATGGACTCTCTGGTGTAGCTGCCGTCCTGGGCGTCGCGTCCGTCGTCTGCATTTCCAGCGCCGTTGCCGGTGAAATGCTCCAAGACCTCAAGGTTGGGCATCTGCTTGGCGGCACGCCTTCCAAGATGCAGTGGGGCGACATCCTGGGCATCATTGTAGCCGGCTCCGTGATGTTCTTTCCGCTCGTCATCCTCAACCAAGCCAATATTACAGCCGGTGGCCAGGGCTTCGGCGATGAAAAGCTCTCGGCGCCTCAGGCCGGACTGATGGCTCGTCTCGCAGACGGTATCGTCGGCGGTGACATGGCCTGGCCCTTGGTCATCGTCGGTATGGTCATGGGCCTAGGCTTCGTTCTGCTGAAGGTCCGCAGCCCGATGTTGGTTTCCGTGGGCATGTATCTGCCGCTGGGCACTACATCTGCCATTTTCTGTGGCGGAATCATCCGTTGGCTTACCGACACGATTGCCGTCCGCCGTGGCATGAACGCGGCCCAACGCACACGAATCGACAACGCCGGCGTCCTGGCGGCCTCTGGCCTGATTGCCGGCGAGGCCCTCATGGGGCTTGGCGTGGCAGGCTACGTATTCTTCGCCGACAAGGATTTTCCGTCTCTTGCCGGCGTGATCGAGAAATGGATTCCGTCGTTAAACTACGGCGCAATCGCTGGCTGGCTCGCGCCAGTCGTGCTAGTGGCCCTAGCGCTGTTTATGATCGTTATTCCGTTGCAGCGGGCTGGCGCCGCCGATGAGCCGCCGCCCCCCAGCGCCGTGATGTAATGCGTCCTAGAGTTGCCTCGTTAATACTCTCCCAAAAGGAGTTCTACTATGTCGAGTCCGCTTGCTTCGCTACAGCCGTCGCTGATTTGGAAGCATTTTGACGCCTTGCGGCAGATTCCGCGTCCCTCCGGCCACGAGGAGGCGGCGATGACACACCTCCGCTCCTGGGCAGAGGAGCGAGGCTACGCTCATCGCACCGATTCGACGGGCAATGTGATCGTCTACGTGCCGGCCACCAAAGGCCGTGAGAACGCGCCGCCGGTGATCCTGCAGGGCCACGTCGACATGGTCGCCGAGAAGGACAAGTCCACCGAATTCGACTTCCTGAGGGATCCGATCGAGGTTCTCGTCGAGGGCGACTGGGTCATTGCTCCCAAGACGACGCTTGGCGCTGACAACGGCATCGGCGTGGCGGCCGCCCAGGCCGTGGCGGACGACCAGGCAATTGCTCACGGCCCGCTCGAACTGCTTTTCACGGTCGATGAGGAGACCGCTTTGACGGGAGCGACCAATCTTGACGGGAGTCTGCTCACGGGGCGGACGCTGTTGAACTTGGACTCCGAGGAAGACGGGACGCTCTTCGTCGGCTGTGCTGGCGGTTGCACCACCGACCTGGCCCTCGAACTGTCGCCCGGCGCTACACCTCCGGGTTGGACCGGCCTGGAAATCAGCGTCACCGGCCTAAAGGGCGGTCACTCGGGGCTCGCCATTCATGAAAACCGTGGCAACGCCATCAAAATCCTTGCCGAGGTGCTTGCTCGAGCCCTCGCCGCCGGTCCCGTGCGGCTGGTTCGAATCGAAGGCGGCAACAAGCACAACGCGATTCCTCGCGAAGCCAGCGCCGAGATTGTTCTTCAGGCCGACGCGGCTGCCCGCTTGACCGAAATTGCGGCCGCTGTCGTTCGCGATGTGCTCCAGGAAAGCGGTGACATTGATCCCGATCTGCAAATCAAAGTTAGCCCGATCAAGGCCAGCGCTACCAGCGCCTCGGCCGACGCGACGACCTCGCTCGTGCAACTCTTGGTCGCGATTCCGCACGGCGCCCTGGTCATGAGCCGCGCGTTGCCCGGCTTAGTCGAGACTTCGACTAATTTGGCCGTTATTTCGACCAACGACAGCCGTGCCGAGATCGTCACTTCGAGTCGTTCGTCGGTGGCCCCTGCCTTGCGCAAAGTCCTCGATCAGATTTGCGCGATTGGAGAGCTTGCCGGCGCTAGTGTCTCGGAGCGAAACGGCTATCCTGGCTGGCAGCCGAACATGGCCTCGCCACTATTGTCCTTTTGTCGCGGCGCGTGGAAAGAACTGCACGGAACCGACGCTCACGTGACGGCCGTCCATGCAGGACTGGAGTGCGGCATCATCAATGAGCGACTCGGCGGCGGTCTGGATATGATCTCCTTCGGCCCCTGGCTCGACGGCGTCCACGCCCCGGGCGAGAAGGTGAACTGGAAGACCGTTGAGCGGTTCTACAGTTTCCTCGGCACGATCCTCGACCGCTTGAGCGGGCGATAGTCCCTCGAGCATTGCCAACACCAACAGTCCGATCAGTGCGATTTGCCGCGGCCGGTCTTGCGCTGCAACTCGTCGATTCGCTTCGAGGCCTCGGCTTTCGTCAAGTTGTCATCCACCTCCTCGCCGGCCTCTTCGGCGAGGGTGTGGAGATAGGACCGCTGCGCGGCGGTCATCGGCTCACCGCCCGTGGTCCACTGATCAGGATCCTTGCGAACGTTGTTCGGCTCGGGCTGACCTTGCGTTGCTTGGTCCGTCATTTTTATCACCCGTCGTCTCTCGCCCCTGTAACTGCCGGCCGCTCTCGCGATTGCCAACATTCAGCAACGGCAAATCAGGTACCTCATGGCCTGGAACTACGGTCCTCGGGCATGCCTCCGGCGGCTTCTTTCGTCCGCACAGCGTCGAACAGTTGCGCAATCCGCTGTTGGCGAGGGTCTTTGCTCTTGCCATATCGCTGCATGCGACGGATCAAGCCGTCGTACATCACCAAGGCCGCCCGCTCGTAGGACTTCTGGATGGCCTTCCGGCGGTCGGCGGTGATTGGCCGAAACGTCGCCTCGGGATTAATGCTAATCCGCTCCCGGCACGCCGCAAATGCGGCGATCGTTTCATTGACAAATGCTTGGTCGTACCTCGCATCCGCCTCCTCGGCAAGCACACGTTGCATGGCGGTCAGCACAACGAGTTGCGGCCAATTGTCCGAAGCTAGACTCGTCGTGGTTGCAGACGTCTCGGTCCGCTGCAAGGCTGCGCGCGAAATCGTCTCCGTTTGGTCTTCGCCGGTGGAGAGCACGATATCCGCTTGCTGAGGTAACGCCGTATAAAGCAACTCGACTTCGTCAGTCCCTCCCGCCGGAATCGACCGACCGTTGATGGTTACCCGTAGCGTCTTCCCGCCCCGATTGTAGTAGGTCAGGTACAAAAGCTTATCACCAAACCGAATCGGCTCCTTTTGTACATACTCGAGGATGCCAACAGGAAAGCGCGGGCGAAGTATCAGGCGATCGCTGCGATACTCGTAATCGAACAGGCCACGAATGGTTGCTGCCGGGATGCCGAAATTGTCGATCATCACCGACACACCGCCCGCGTGAAAGTTGCCAGAGTCGGACCAGGGGTTGACTTTGTTCTCTCCCCGCTGTGCCCAGGGCGCGTCCATGCGGAAGTTCTTGGCCCACTTCATCGCCCGCTCGGCCGAGCGACGGATATCGTCAAACCTGCTCAAGCGGTAGTACATCAATATAGCCCGAGCCTCAACCGTTCCCCACGCACCACCGTTGACCCAGTCGCCGAAGCGAAAGAAGCCGTGCTCCTTGCCAATCTTACCGTCGCCATAATGTACGTACATGTCGTCAAGACTTGGAGCATTGGTGAGCAGAAAGTCGAAGGGCCGAATCTCGGGAAAAGTGGAGATTCGGCGATAAATCGCCTTTGCCGTCGCGGCGTCGGCGACTCGAAGGGCGACCGCGTCCGCATTAGCCACGCCTTCCAAATAACCAAACCGGAGTTGTCCCAGTACGCCGTGCTTGGTGCCGTTAGCCTCAATCGACTTGACGAAATAGCCCTCTGGCGTCAGCAGACGCTGCAGTGAATCGCGAGTGATTTTCTGTCGGCGCTCGTACGTAGCCAGCTTCTCACTCGCACCGCCCAGCCTCTGCAACTCGATCATCCGGTCGAGCGCCGCGAGGTACGTGATCGACAGTCCCGCGAGATAGGATTTGCCGAACGTACCGTCGGGCAGCCTCGCGCCGCCAAAGCTCGGTGCGAGCAGGTTGCAGGCCGGTCCAACGAGAAATAGGTTGTTCTTTGGGTCACGGGTTCTTTCAATGGCATCGCATGCCCGCTCCATCTTTGGTAGATAGTGAGCAATGGCCACCGAATTGCGAGAGGCCAGCAACAACTCCGCCTGGGCGACGACCCCGGCCGCCGTTGCCTCGTAGAACCAGTCGCGGATTTCGAACTTGCCATCGCCCTGTTTGTAGATCACCTCACCTGGCCGCGCACAGTCGCCCAGGCACCCATCTGGAGCCACCCAGGCGGAGAAGGGCGTGGCTTCGGTGCTGCCACCCCAAAGTCCCGCCCGTTTGCCGTCTCCTTGCTTGTCCCAATGCAGATCCCAGGAGCGTTGAAGAATGGAGAACCAAGGTTCCCGCAGAAATGGCATGGCGGCATAGGCGAACCCGTAACTGTTCTGGATCCACCAAGCACCCCAGCCCGCCCCTTCCTCAAACGTGTCCCACTCAGGCCGGTACAACATTGCCAAGTTCGGCACACGGGGGTTGGCATGGAAAAAGTCGAACGACTCATCGATCAACCGCAAATACGATTCGTCGCCGGTCCCCGCACAATATCGTCCTTCGAAGCGAGAAATGCCGACATTCGTTTGCTCAATCCTTGTCGACAACTCGTCGGCAGATAAAGCTTGCGAAAGCCAGATGAACAATAGCAGGATTACAAAGCCGGTTCGCAACCGGACAAAGCTTCTCTTTTGCGCACCGCCCAATGTGTTCATGGGACCCCTTTCAGACAGAAACAGGAGCAGGTCCGGTTATTCTGGCCTATTTCTTTGGACGCTGGAAGACTTGTTGCGCCCACGATCGATTGAAATCGATGGGACTGGCGAAGCAATGGCCGTGGGAGGTGTGACTCGAGCGTAAATCAGCTGCTTCGCAGTTCCCGCCCTAGGCTGTGTCGCTGACTGGAAGAAGCCACGTGCCCCCTTGCTTTCGCGGCGGCCCGGCATTACGTCCCCAAAAACCGACAAGGCTCCCCAGACTCCAGCCGGGCATCACCCCGGTGCCAACCAACAGAACCTGGCAGTGATGATCCTGGCAAAACGAATATGCCACCTGAAACAGCCGCCTCACCACCGCCGTCCGCTGCCATTCCGGATCGATGCGAAAGCAGACGATCGCAACCGAGGCCGTGTCGAGTCGTTTAAGCCCTAACAGCCCCACCGCCCGATCCCCTACCATTGCCTGCCAGAGGTGATCGAGCTGCCGGGGGACTTCTGCAGGACGGCGGGCAACACAGTTGACAGTTGACCAACAACAAGCTGCGCCGGTTTCCGGCCACCAGTCATTGCGAGGGAGACAAGTCGAGTCCATAACTGCCGATTCTACGTCAAGGATGGGTGCGAGTGATAACGGTGGTAAACCGAATCGATCACATTTCATGCCAATTCGAGACTTTCGACGAGATGGCGACGCCAAAACGACCAGCTTGGATTGATCTGAACCAGTTTTGGTCTTCTGCCGCGCTACTGGCTTCACCTTGCGGCACCATTGTCGTGGTACGACTGTTGCTACTCGGCAACTGCAATTGATCGGTGAGCCAGCGATAGGTGTCTCGCCTCGGGAGAACACTGGAATGGGGCATGGTTTAGCACTGCAGCATGATCGGAATTGCCGCCGATTGCCGCGGCGATTTGACGGGAAAGGCGCCCGACTCGCCCCGTCGGTAACACATCCTTCGGACCCTCGGTCCACGAATGTGCCGTTGCCCGGCTGCCAGCCTTTTCACCGCTCTCAGCAAAACGAGTCATCGGCGCCGCAAACGCGACTTACTTGACTGCAATTTGACGACCAATCATTGGAGGCGTCCTTATGCTGGAACTGGCCTTCAAACTAGAACTACTGCGAGATGGAGCAAGCGGGCCAAAGACGCTTCGTGTGCAAATCACGAACGTCGGAATACGGTCGATCCGCGCCAAGGTTCGCGTCTATTTCGAGTACGAGTACGAGACCCCGCTTGACGTGTCAGATGAGTTCCAGGCACCTTGCGGGCGCATCATGCGATTTGAAGAGATCGGCCGGCGGATTTCGTTTCGTCCAATACCCAACCAGCCAACCTCCATCTTACCAGGATCCGTTCGAACCTACGCCATGTCCTCGGGCTTGATTCCCGTTATCGAAAGTGTTGTCGCTGCACTGTCGCCCGAGCGCTACCGAATTGTTGTACAAGCGCATGGACAGCGCGAAACGGCCATCAGCGGCGCCGAGTTCGGCGGTTTTATTGATGCCTGGGCGCAACAGACGCTGTCGGGAAAACTTGTCTGCTTGGGCTCCAAGTGATTTGCAGGCCAATAAGGCGAGACTTCGGGAATAATATGAAAGATTGTAGGCGGCGTGCTATCAGCGGGTTGGCCCCGCCGGTGGAC
>CALGFD010000023.1 GCA_937881075.1 uncultured Planctomycetales bacterium | reverse complement strand
GCTCGGGGTCCGAATAGGATGGGGCCATGTAGTACGAGTCGAAAGTCGCCTCGTAAGTTTGCTCTTGAGCAACCAAGCTCTTGAAGATCGGGGCAAGCTGCGGGGCCGTGGCCTTGCGGAACAACCGGGCTGCCGCGCCCTTGATGTCGTACTCGCTCGAATTGCGCGACTCGTCCAGCCGGAGTTCGCCGTCATGGAAGTTGTAGTCGTAGACCGAAGCCTCTTCGTCTTCCGCGATCTCGCGGACCAGGACGCCTTCCTTGTAGATCATGGCCGTCCGCTTACCGTTCAGGTTCCGGTCGGCCTTCGGCAGGAGCGATTCCTTGACTAATTGCGGCCGGCTGGAAAAGTGCAGGAAGCGGCGGGGCAACTCGCCGTAGAACCGCTGCACGTCGTCGTTCACTTCGACGTACACGCGGGTGAAGCCGTCCCGTGCCCGGACGGCGCTGTCTTCGACCACCGCCACCCGCAACTCTTCGTTCACCAGCGCCGGGATGAAATCGCCGTTCTCCCGCACCGTGCGGTCGATGGCGTTGGCGACAAACTCCCGCAAGGCCATTGAAAGGTCGGTCCAGTCGATTGCGCCAAAGTCCAGGCACCAGCCCATGTCGAGCGTCTTGCTGCTGGTGCCGCCCATTTTGCAGACTACGCGCTTGATCGGCTTTGTCACCAGGCCGTCATTGACCGTATCGTCGCGGGTGGTGAACTCCAAACGGGTCTTGCCGCAATAGATCAAGAGTTTCAGTCCCGCGCGGAGCAAGGTGTTGATGGCGTGCTTGGCCCCGCTGCCGAACTGGCCGATGGTTCCAGCCACGCCACAGTTACGGGTCGTGCTGACGCCTAACAGGGTGTAGCCTTCGACGGGAGCGACACCGGGATTTTGGACGAGCAAATACATGGGTTGATCTCTCACGGTTGTCAATCACGGTTGTCAATCAGCGTTCGGCTCTACCTAAAGACTAGCACAGAAGCAATGAAAGTCAATGCTACTACACAGAAAGTTGCACGAAAGACGAGAAACTATCGCGGGACCGGGGCGTCGAAGAGGGTTGTGAGGACTATGACGACGAAAGCCGCGGCGTTCTGACGGAACGGCACCTCCGGGTCGCCCTCCTCCGCCGGCCAGACCGCATCGAACACCCGCTCAATGACCCACGGGATTGGATTCATATACGGAACAGATCAGGCGTATCGAGAGCTAACCGGGCCAGACGTGCGCCCAGGTCCGCCAGGGCGTCGTAATAGCGCTCGCTCAGATGATCGCTCTCGTAATGGTGGGCGAACTCGTGGATCAGCAAACGGTTCACATCGTTACTGATGCCTTGCTCGAAGAACCGCCGGCCGCAGCGGGAGAGATTGAAGACCAGCCGGCCCTTGCCGTAGGTCGCCCCGTAGGGCCATTTTGGTTCTCGGGCGATGGCGACGTGGACGTGGAGGCCGAGTAATTCCTGGCCCACCGCCATCGCGTAGTTGACGATCTGCCGCATCCCGGTAGTCCACTCCGCCTCGGGAACCACATCAAGTGGATCGCCGTTTGGGGAGTACGGCTTCGGGCTCGGCGTGACGGTGCCGGCGGCCGGCAACGCGCCGGCCCGGCGAACGTTCTCCCACTCCGCCGCCGAAAGACTGCCGCCGTAGACGACAGGCCGCCCCTCGGCCTGCGACCGCTTATTGGCCTCGGGGTCCGAGGGATCGTAGCTGACGGCGTTCTCCCCAAAGCGAAGGGTCATGGCCGCCTTAATCGCCTCAAGCTGGACCCGCTCGTCGCTACACGCTTCCCGTTCCGACTTCACCCGCTTCGGCTGCGAAGGCCCTTTCTTCTTGCATCCCTTGGTGCCGCAAGATCGCTGGGGACTCCTTCTCCGAGTCAAGGTGCTGACGGAGAGGGTCTTCTCAACACCGCACTTGCACCGCACATCGACAAGAAGCGGTGCCCCTTGGGTTCCGTCTCTTCGTTGACGATAGGCAATGCTTGTGACCGTCAGAGTGCCGAAGGTGTCACCCACGTTCATCGTTTTTTTCTCCCGCGTCCCGCTCGGCCAACAGATCGTTGAGGCGGTCGATCTCCGCTTCCTGTTCTTTGAGCCGCTTGATGGCGATACCCAGGACTTCGGACTCCCGGCCACCGACGATGCCCAAGATTCCGCGCAACTTGTCGAGATTGCTGCTCATGTTCCTTCCCTTGCCAATGCCAATGCCGCCTCCTGGGCGTCCTTCAGCGTCATAAATCCATGACCGTTCGGTGCCACGATCATAGGCCCTTTGCCATCCTCGCTGCGACTAATGTAATACGGCCAGATGGCAGTCGGATGACCGCAATGATGCACGTAAATGTCCGTCTCTTCCCCACCGACGATCAGTTGGTAATGGCGGCCGGGGCGCACGCCCCATGCCCGCCAAACGATGCTACTTGCCATCGCCGTTGCCCAGGTAATCGACCACGTTGTCCCAACGCCGGGAGACCTTTCCCAATTGATCGCGGCCGGTCTTCTGCCGCTCCAAGGCTTCCCCCCAAGCGTCCTGGTCGATCCGATCTTGCACGGCTTCGCGGATCAGATCGACAATCACACGCGGCTCCAGGGCATCCAACTCCCAGCTTTCCTCACCGAAGCGATCCGCGTAGGACTGGTAGCGGGCATCCGTGGTCTTCGCCGGGTTCGGCGGCGGGCTGTACTGTTCGATTTGATCGTACACGAGCGCGATGCGATGAATTACCGCCGTCGAGCCGAACAGTTCGAGGCGGTCCTGAATGTCCCTCGTCATGTCGATGCCCGAAGGATCGTGGTCGCCCAGATGGATGATCGTCGTCTTCTTGCCGCGATTCTCACGCTCGATCAACCGCTGGGCCGCTCCCCACATCTCGCTCTGGCTCGTGTAGCCTCGGCACGCGAAGTGCGGCACGTCCAACTCGGTGCAGATGCCCTCGATTACGCCGACTAGCGCGTCCTTTTCGATCCACACTTCGACATAGTTGTCCTGCGTGTCCCACAAATCGACGGCGAACTGGTCGGCGCAGGCCCGGACGATGGATCGTGGACTGGACCAGTGCGGGCTGCTCCGCAGGTTCCGCGTGCGGTCTTCGATGGCATCCCAGTCGATCAACCCGGCGAGCCGGCCGTCGTTCACTACGTCGCCCAGCGACTTGTAGCTCTGGACGGTGTTGGAGATCAAGTCGCGGCTGACAAACTGGTAGTAAAGCTGACGCAAAGTGAGTTTGAAGCCCTGCGCCTGGTACTCGGCGATGATCTCATTGGCCTGGTCGATGCGGGTCTTGGTATCGGTACGAAACGACTTCGGAACGTAGCAGATCAGCGGCATGGATGTTGTCTCACGGGTGTCAAGTCATTCTTCACAGTTGTTTCGAGCCTTTCGCAATTCCGCGTCGAGAAGGTCCGTTGCTTGGAACGCCGTCGATGCAAGATCGGCGGCGAGCCGGGCACACCGCTCGGCGGCCACCTTTGCCCGCCGGAGCCGGGCAACGTTGCACCGCCGATAGTCGGAGACCATCATGCCAGCCCGAATTCGGGCCTCCATCGCAAGCTGCTGGGCCTTCTCCAAGACTTCAATCGTCGTCGCCATCGCCCTCGCCCTCTTCCTCCACCATCGCGCCGCCGCAGCCGCACGTCGGCGGCCCCACTTCGTCGAGCCACTTGCGAGTCATGCGGACCACGCAGCCACACTCGCAAGCGACCTTCAGCAGGCGGCAGCCCTGTTTCTTGGGTGCGTTCGAGTGGGTCAACTCAGCGTGCGGATACGGGCCAATGGCGTCCGTTAGCTGTTGCAGATGCGTCTTCAACTCCGCGCTGGCCGTGGTCGATGTCATCTTCCCTTCCAGCCCGAGGGCCTTGGCGAGTCTCGGGAACTTGCCCTTGTGTCCCTCTTCCACGCCGACCGCACAGTGGACCAGTTCATGGACCAGCGTGGCCGAGACTTCAATGGGGTCTTTCAGTACGGGGCTGATGAAGACTTCGCATGACTGATCGGCGCTGTTCTTCGACGACCACGCTTCGCCGATACGCCGCTTCTTATTCGCCAAGCCGCTCTTGCTCGGCCATGAGCACGAGGCACGGATCTTCTCCGGCAACGGATGGGCAAGCTGCTCGAACTCCGGGCGGAGTTTCTGGATGCACTCGTTGAGCCATTGTTCGCGGTTCACAGTTGCAGTCTCCTAATACGCGCCGGCCACCTGCACCTTGTTGCCGAGCAATTCCTTGCCCAGATAACGGTCGATCAGCCGCCAGACCATCATCGGCGTGAAGACGCCGCCCTCACGGCATCGCCTTGTGGGTCGCGTCTTGAAGCCCTGCTCGTTCAGCCAGGCCGTAATCGTCACCAACGATTCGCCCGCTTCCCGGCGGCGCTTGATCTCGGGAACAAGCACTTTCCCGTAGCGATCCCTCGCGTTCTGCGCGTTGGCCGCCGAACCCATCGGCTGCGCCTTCGTGATGCCCGCGTCCCGAAGGTGTTGGCGACCTTCCCAGTGACCGGGGCGTGACGAACCGAGCAGCTTGCCCTTCACCTTCGCCGCCGCCAAGGCGGCCTTGGTGCGGGCCGCGATCTGGTCGGCCTCGTGCTCGGCCACGGCAGCGAGCACCTGGATGTTGAACTTGTCGGCGTAGGGGTTGTCGCAGCACACGAAGTCCAGCTTCGAGTGGAGCAGGCAGTTGAGGAAGTACGAGTTGCGAGCGAGCCGGTCCAGCTTGGCGACCACCAGGGTCGCGTTGGTCAATTGGGCGTGGTGGATCGCCTCTTGCAGCTTCGGCCGGGCCGACTTCTTGCCCGTCTCGACCTCGATGTACTCGGCCACGACCACCGCGCCGTGGGCGAGCACCAACTGCCGGACCATTTCCTTCTGCGCTTCCAGCCCGAGGCCGCTCCTGCCCTGCCGTTTCGTGCTCACGCGGTAATAGGCGACGATCTTCACGATGTTGATGGTCA
>CALGFD010000022.1 GCA_937881075.1 uncultured Planctomycetales bacterium | reverse complement strand
TTCAGCAGCAGCGGCTCATCGAACACCAGATACTGCGAGATCGTGCGGCCGTGGCTCGCCGCCAGTTTGAAGTACTCATCGCTGAACTGCTTGACGCGTTTGGCGTTGTTCTGCTGCTCGCGAGTTACTTGTGAATCGATCCACTGATTCTCTCGGCGGAAGAACGTGCGATCGCCGATCTGCCGCACATTGCGACTGGCCGCGCCGAGTTCCTTCTGGGCATTGCCGGCGTCAGCCGAACCGGCTCGCCCAGCACCGGAGCCCCTGCCGGAACCGCTCGACATCGCGTCCGCCGCCTCGCGCGCAACGTCGCTCGGCGCTGCCGCCGCGGGCGCGTTGTTGGCCGACTGGAAGTAGCCTTTCATCGACCGCTGAGCAACGCCGCTGCGGCCTTCGGTTTGCCCGAGCGCTTCGAGCCGGCCGCCGGCCCGCGCCGCATTGGCAAACCGGTCGTGCAGATCGGTCCGGTCATCGGCCAGGAAAGACGTATACGGCGTGAGGATGCCGTGTCGCGTCGCTAAATCGACCAATTCCTTGACGAGCTCGTTGTTCTTCCCCTTGAGATCCATCTCGTCGAGGATCTCGCCGACGCGGCGCATCGCCCAAAGCTTCTCGATAAACGCAAAACTCGTGTCGGTGCTCTTGGCGGTCAGCTCCGCGGGGAAAGAAAACTCCTGCGACTGCTGGCCGACGGTGCCTTGAACGACAACGTTCGCCGCGCCGGGCCGCTTGTATCGCCCTACGACGACCAACTGCTCGCCGGCGAACAGGTCGAACGTCTCTTTCGGGTAGACCCGATTGACCGGGCTGCCTTCCTCGGGCTTCATTTCGTCCAGCACGAACTTCATGCGAACGCCCGTCATCACCGGCGATTCGATACGATTGTAAAGCCGACTGACGCTGTTTTCGATGTTTTCGTTCGGGCGGACGAACTCGCTTTGGCCGAAATTCTCACGCATCAGCTTGTCCAGCAGTCGACTGTTGAGATCGTAGCCCACGCCGAAAGCAAACAAACGGGCGTGGGTCTTGTTGGCCGCCTTGGCGTTGGCGACAATCTTCATTTCGTTCGTTTCGCCCGCGGTCGGCAGCCCGTCGGTCAGGAAGATCACGTAATTCGGTCGCTTGGTGTCCTGCAATTGGCCCAACGCGGCTTGCAGGGCGGCGTCAATATTCGTACTGCCGCCGGCGTACAGTCCCTCGATGAATCCAATCGCTTGTCTTCGCGTCTCGTCGCTGAATCGCTGCAATTCGGGGCGGAATGTCTCGACACGGTCGTCATAGGCGATGATGTTGAACAGGTCGCCGTCGCGCAGGTTGTTTAGCACGTATTTCAATGCCGAGCGCACCTGTTCGATCTTGGTGCCCGACATGCTGCCGGAGCGGTCCACAACGAAGAGTACGGTTTTCGCTTGAGGCTGCGCCGCGGCGGCCTTGATTTCCGGGCTGGCCAGCAGCAGGAAGTAGCCGTCCTCGCCGGTGTTGGGGCGATAGCTCAAAACGCGCGCACTCAGTTTGCCGCTGCCGACGTCATAGAATAGGCGGAAGTCACTCGTCGGCACCTCGTTCTTGCTCGTGAACGTCACCGTGGCATGCCGCGAATCGGGCCGCTGGATTTCGACCGCATGTGTCGGGCTGTAAAGGTTCTTGATCTCTTCTTGGCTCTCGATCGCCAAACGAATCTCGACTTTTTCGGGTGCCTCGGACGTATACTTCGCCGTGCTCAACGGGAAGAGAAAATCGGTCAGCCCGGCTTGCTTGCGGCAAAGCTGCGCGTAGCGGAGTGAGACCGTGCGACTGGCGCCGGCCGGCACAGGAAAGACGTTGGTGCGGAACAAGCCCGTGCCCATCCATTCCAACAGGGCCGGGTCGCGGTTGCGACGAACGATGTCCTCGTACATCCGTCGGGCTTCCTCGGCGCCGAGCAATTTGGCTGGATATTCACGACCATCGACCAGCAACGTCATCTGTTCGATCGCGCCGTCGTAGGGCAACGGAAAGACGAACGCGACTTGCATGGTCGTGCTGCCGGTGTTGGTGAAGGTTTGCGAAACCTGGACCTGTGCGACCTGATCGACCACGCGGGCTTGAACGGTAAGCTCTTTGATCTTGTAACTGAGCGGCGGCACGGGCCGGGGGAGCGGGCGCGGCAGCGGCGGCCAGATCACGATCGGTCGCGGTAATCGCACCGGCTGGTCAGAACTTTCGACGATCAACAGGCCTTGCCCAAAGGCGACGGCCGGAGCCAAGCCTAGAATCACAGCCAAGCAAACGAGCCAGCGACGCATGGCATATTCTCCTGTCAAAAACATCACTTCCTGGCACCCGTCAGCACTGAGGGCGATCGTTTAACACTTCAGACGATTCGGCGGCCAAGATGGTTCCTTGGCCAACCCCAAAAAATGCAAAGGGGCGAGGCAGGCTTTGTAAAAATAGGCAAATGTGTCCAGCAAGGCACATCCGCTGTGGAAGGCTTGAAACTTTTGACAGCAAAAACCTCACCGGTATGATCTTGGGTGGAGCCTCTTGCGGATTTTGTCCCATGTTCTTACGGGAAGACCCGCTGACAGCTACCCTCGCTCAGAGGGGCGAAGGCGATCGTCGTCGCGCTCGCGGCCTCTCCTCTAACCGACCTTCCGATGCTCGTCGGCGGACCTTCTTATCCAGGAAAGGATCGTTGCTATGCGCGTGACCAAGCAGTTTTCGGTCTCGTTGGTCAACAAGCCGGGTCGTTTGGCAGATATGTTGGCAGCCCTCGGCAAGGCCAAGGTAGGCTTCCAGGCCCTGTCGGTGATGGACCGCATGGAACGCGGCTGTGTCCGTTTTGTCACCGAGGCGGTCGAAGCAGCCAAGCAGGTGCTGGGGGACCTGAATCTACGCTTCGAGCTGACCGATGTATTGCTGGTCGACGTGCCGCCGCAAGTCGGTGGGTTCCGGAAAATTTGCGAGCGGCTGGCTGCCGAGCACCTCAACATCGACTACGCCTACAGCTCCTTCGAATCAGCCGGCAAGGCCAAGGGCGGTGGGCTGGCCGTGATCAAGGTCAATGACCTCAGCAAAGCCCAACGGCTGCTGACCGAAAACGGCACGATGCGCAAGCGGAGGCCGATCCGTCGACCGGTAACCGCCACTCGGCAAGCCGGGTAATCCGCGCAGTCGGCGGAGGAAAAGGGAAGTAGGGCTGCCAACCAGGTGACAGCGTGTGGCGTCGCTTTCCGGCGGCGCACATCTGGCCTTGCCCAAACTGCCGATTTCGGGGACACTCCCGCGCCTATGGCTCGGGGAATCTCCTCACCACTGAATGCGATACGCACGGCCACGCGGCAGAAATTTTCAGTGCTGCTACGCGAGCCGGCCGTTTCCCTTGCGCGCGCGGCAGTCGTGGCCGTCGGGCTCTCCTGGGCAGGCTGTTGCAGCTTGGGACCCGATTATACCGCTCCCGCCGAATGTCCCCCGGGCACAGTGCCGACCGCGCCCGCCGTTGCCACGACTTATCCCAACCCCGTCTTCGTGCCCATTGCCGATCCGCAGTGCGCCTGGGAAACGATCGTTGATGTGGTGGACGATTACTTCCGCATCGACCACGAAGAACCAGTTCGCCAGGTCGGCAGCACGGTGCTCGAGGGGAACATTACGACCGCGCCGCAGATCAGCCCGACCGTCTTGGAGCCCTGGCGCCATGACACCGTCGATCCTGACCAGCGCTGGGAAAACACCCTGCAAACCATGCGGCGTCGAGCGACTGTTCGCGTCGCGCCCGCCCAAGGCGGTTACCTGGTCGACGTGCAGGTGTACAAGGAATTGGAGGACAATCGGCGTCCCGATCAATCCTCGGCCGGCAGCGCCACCTTCCGCTATGACAGCAGTCTGACCGGCGTGGTGAACCCTGTCGAAGGCGCGCCGACAACGCTCGGCTGGATTGCCCGCGGCCGCGATACTTCAATGGAGCAGCACATCCTCGCCCACTTGCTCAGCCGCAGCGGGCAGGCCGGTGCGCCCACGGTTCTGCCCGGGCCGGTCGTCGCGGGCAATCAGGTGGCTCCTGCCACTTTGCGCTAGAACGCCAGACGATGCCGTCTACGTAGTCCTCACGCTTACGTGTACCTGGCATGCCACCTGTTGTGGCGCACAACCGGACGACGGACTGGCATTATCAGCCACGCCCGCCGTCGTCAAATCCGCTTGAACTGCTTGTCGAGTTCTTCACGAGTGAAAATCAGCGCGGTTGGACGGCCGTGGGGACAATGGTGGGCGTCATCCACCAGGTGACGCTGCTCCAACAGCGAGGCAATCTCCTCCGGCGCGAGTCGATCGCCCGCCTTGATCGCCGCTTTGCAGGCAATCGTGTGCAGAAGTTCATCGAGCAAGTCGCGCTGGTCGGGCTGCTTCACCCCGGCCAGCACCTGCTCCAATAACGCCCGCAGAACCTCCCCCGGACTGATGTTGGCCAACATCGCCGGATAGCCGGAGATCAGCAGCGTGTTGCCGCCGAACGGCTCGATCCTGAGGCCCAATTCAGCTAGCACCTCGCGATGCTCCAGCGCTGCGGCAATTTCGGCCGGACTGAGATCGACCGGCTCCGGCACTAGCAGCGACTGCATTTCCACTCCGCCTTGGGCGACGCGGTGCTTCAGGTGCTCATACAGGATCCGCTCGTGCAGGGCATGCTGATCGATAATGCTCATGCCCTCTTCGGTTTCCGTAACCAGGTAGCGATTGTGCACCTGAAGGGCCACCGGCGCACGAACCGCGGGCGGATTTGTGGAAATAGGAGCCGAGGCAAAATCGGCGGCGTTGCCCGAGGCCATTCCATCCTGCGGCATGGGGGCGTCCGTCGCCGACTCGAAAGAATCCGCAGTATCGCACCGCAGCGGTCGCCGCACGAGCGGCTGGAGTTCCAGCCGGGATCGCTCGGCCGAACCCCCGTATCCGGCGAAGGCGGGAACCGAACTGCCGGCCTCCGACGAATGAGAGGGCAGAGGATCCCGGCCCGGCGTCTGGCCCCAGGAAGCCACTTTGCCTTTGGCCCAGTCGACCAGTTGTTGCCGGAGTTGGGCCGCCTGTGCGGGGTCATGACCCCCGGTCGGATCACTCTCGGCCACTGGCGTTTTGCTATCCGCCGCCGATTGCACCCGAGTGTTCAAGTCGGTGGTCAAGAACTTGCCGCGGAGCGTGGCCAACAGTTGACTGTAGAGCCGGCCGGAATCCTGGAAGCGGACTTCCAGCTTGGTGGGATGGACGTTCACATCGACCAATTCGGGCGGCATCTGCATCGTCAAAAAGGCGATCGGCTGCCGGCCGACCATCATCAGCCCGCGATAGGCCTCGGTCAAGGCGTGCTGCAGCGCGCGATCGCGGATGTGTCGCCCGTTGAGGAAGAAATACTGCATCCGATTATGGCTGCGGCTCTGGCTCGGATGGGCGACGTAGCCGGAGAGCGACACCTCGTCCTCGGCGCTCTCGACCCAAATCATGTTCTGTGCCAACTCGCGGCCAAAGAACAGGCCGATCCGATCGAGCCAGCCCTCGCTGGCCGCCAGATCGAAAACGAGTCGCTCATTGTGCCGCAAAGTGAAATGCACCAGGGGCGAGGCCAAGGCGATCCGTGTGAAGGCCTCGCTCACGTGACCAAACTCGGTCGCCGTGGTGCGGAGGAACTTTCGCCGCACGGGCGTGTTGAAAAAGAGGTTGTGGACCTCGATCGAAGTGCCCACCGGGCAGCCGCAGGGACTGACTTCGCCGATCGTGCCGCCGTTGGCCTCCAATTCGGCGCCGCTGCTGCTCTCGCCGCGCCGACTGCGGAGCAGCAAGCGACTGATCTCGGCGATCGACGCCAAGGCTTCGCCGCGAAAGCCGAGCGTGCGAATGCGAAACAGGTCGTCGGCGTCGTTCAACTTGCTCGTGGCATGGCTGGCCAAGGCCAACGGCAGTTCCTCGGCAGCAATGCCGCCGCCGTTGTCGACCACCCGCACCATTTCCAGGCCGCCTTGAACCACGGTCACGTCGATCCGCGTGGCCCCGGCGTCGATGGCGTTTTCCATCAATTCCTTGACCACGCTGGCTGGCCGCTCGATCACCTCGCCAGCGGCAATTTTGTTGATCAACGACTGCGAGAGCGGACGAATCGAGGGCATGTACGGCGATGGGACGGTTTGCGGAAACAGCGAGATCAACGCGGCAATGCCGTCGCCGCGGCGTTTGGACGTCAGCAGCAAGTCTAACGCAAGCCGCAGCCAGTCACCAGAGGATGGTTCGGAGGCCCTGCACCAAGGGGCTACCGAAGTCCCTGCTGGAGAGGCGATGGAAGGCTGCCGGTAAGCACAACACGACTAGCCGTTGGCCGCCAAGAGCGTGGCAAGCTCGTCGGCCGCGTCGTTCTCGACTATCGCGTCCAGAAGGGCCGAAGCGTACCAATTGCTCTGACTGCTGCTCATCGTGGCAATGCCGCCGCTCAAGGTGCCACTTCCGCTGCTGGAGTTGGCGTTGAGTACCAACGCCTCCGTCATGTGGCTTTCGTAGTAGAAACCGTTGCTGTTGAGCACGCCGGCGAGGTAATAGCTGCCGGGAGCGATCAGGTCGGTATACAATTCGCGACCATCGCGACCGTTGACGGCCGAGATCTCATCGACCGAAAGCCAGATCTCGTTCTGATTCCAGAGCGTATCGACGTCGAGGCAGATACTGATCGTGCCGCCGGAGGCCACGTTGCCGGCATTCCAAACCACGGGCACCGTGTCGCCAACGGCAAAGGGACCCTCACCAACGTAGCCCAGCGCAAACGTAGTGTACGTGGTTTGGATGGTGATCGGATCGGCCAACCGGGCAAAGGTCGGCTTGCCTTGCGAGTAGACGTATCCACCGACGTAATACGTGCCGGCGGCCACCCCCTCACTGTCCCAGAGCCAGCCGTCGACGCCTTCGACGGCCGTGACTTGATCGATCTCGATCCAATGCTCGTTGCCATTCCAGCGAGTGTCGGTGTCGTAGCAGAGGCTGATCTTGCTGCCGGCGGCAAACGAACTGGCCTTCCATTCCACCAACAGCGTCTGTCCGGAAGCATACTCGCCGGCCTGGGGGCTGATGAAAGTAAGGGTCGCGGCCGGAGCGTTGACGGTGGTCGGGCTAGTGAGTCGAGAAAAGGTCGCCTTGCCGTTCGACCAAAGGTAACCGCCCAAGTAGTAGCGGCCCGCTGCCAAGCCTGTCGTGTCCCAGTTGAAGACACCGCTGGCCGCCGTGGCTTGGTCGATCTCGATCCAATGTTCGTTGCCGTTCCAGCGATTGTCGGTATCGTAACACAGGCTGACCACACTCCCCGCCGCATAGTTGCCCGCCTTCCAGCGGATCGGCACCGTGGCACCCGCGGTGATCGTCGTCTGCGGGGTCAACAGCGAGAAGGTCGCGGGCACATCCTGAATCGTGACTCGCGAAGCAAGTTGTGAGAAGACGGGCCGGCCGTTCGACCAGAGGTAGCCGCCCACGTAGTAAGTGCCTGGGGCAACGTTGGCCGTGTTCCAGGTGTAGCTGCCCTTGCCATTGGCAGCCGCTACTTGGTCGATTTCGATCCAATGTTCGTTGCCATTCCAGCGATTGTCAACGTCGTAACAGAGACTGATCGTACCGCCGTTGCGGACGTTGCTGGCCGACCACTGAATGGAGACGTTTTGACCGACGTTGTAGGTGCCCGAGCCGGGAGCGGTCAACGCAAAGGTCGTGGGTTCGCCTTGGATCGTGATCGACCGGGTGAGGTGGGAGAAGGTCGGTTTGCCGCCCGACCAGAGATAGCCGCCGATGTAGTAAGTGCCGGGGCTGATTCCCGTCGTGTTCCAGGCGTAGCTCGCCGTGCCGTTGCTCGCCGCCACCTGATCGATCTCGATCCAGTGTTCGTTGCCATTCCAACGCGTATCCGTATCGTAGCAGAGGCAGATCTTACTGCTGTAGCCGACGTCCTTGGCTCGCCAATCGATCGTTACGACGTCACCGCTTTGGTAGGTGTTGTAGACCGGCCCCGTCAGATAGAACGTGGGCGTGGCCACCGTGTACACGATCGTGTTGTCGGTGCTCGTCGAGGCCGTATTGCCGTTGTCCAGTTCATCGTGAACGCTATTGGCCGCGATCGAGGCCGTGATGGTTCCTTTGCCGGTCATGCCTGACACCACGACCGTGTACGTATAATCGTCGATGGGGGTGACTGCCGACACGAAGATCCCCGGCGCGGTGCCGCTGAGGGTAATGTCGCTGGCGTCAAAGTCGACCACCGGTTCGCTGAACTCGACCGTGAAATAGACCGGCCAGTAGGCAGTAGGGTCAGCCTGATTGGTCATCTTATTGATCGTCACGCTGGGTCGGGTGGCGTCAACGGCCAGCGGCAGGACCTCGCTCGTGCCGACATTCAGTTCCTGTCCGGCAATGGCTTTGCCATCGACACCGGCCCCGTCGACGCGGGCGCGGATTCTGTACTTGCCGTCGTACCCTAACGATGGCAGGTCGAAGGTCAAGGTGCCGTGGGAAAGAGTTCGGCGGGCGAATGCGGTCTCCTGCCACGACCTGCCGTAAGAGTCTTTAAAGGTGCCGTCGAAATCGCCGTTCCCGTCTAGGTCGATGTCAATCACGACGGCCAGCGAGTCGGCCACTCCCATACCGGGGTTCGTGACCGTGACCGTGACCGTTGGCGTCCAGGTTGTCGATTCGGCCGGGGCGGTCAGCGTTACGACGGGCAGCGAGAAGGCCCCTTCGTCGGCGAACGCGGAGGTCACCAGGTCGCCATCGATCGCCTGAACACTACAGTAGTAAACCTGCCCGGGGGTAAGCCCCTCGAGGATCCATCGGTTGGTGCCAATCGGGCCTTGCTCGGCCACCATGCGAAAGCCGTCGGCGTCGGCCAACGGACTCACGACGTCACATCCGCCCGTTTCCGTGCCCACGCGGAGACTGTAGGTCAAGCCTTCCAGCGGCGTCTCGGCGTCGGCGTCCAAGGGTACGTCCCAACTGATCAATACCGAGGTGTCGGAAAGGACTTGAACGGCCATCGCCGCCGGCGCTGCCAGTCGAGTGTAGCCCACGTTATTGGCCGTGTTTTGCCAGAACACGGTCGAGTACACCGCCTGATCGGAATCTAGTTGGCCGGTTGTGAGGAGGTCCAATCGGCCGTCGCCATCGTAGTCGGCAAAGGCGGCCGCGCCGTTAATGACACCACTAATCTCCGCGGACTCCGCCGTGAAGGTGTCGTCACCGTCATTATGGTAAAGAATGGCGACGAACTCGTCCGAACTCGCGCGGCCGGTCACGAAGATGTCGAGCAGGCCGTCTTGATCGTAGTCGCCCCAAATGCCCACGCCGTCTTCCACCCCGGTCAGTGAGACGTCGACCTCGCTAAAGGCGCCGTTTCCCTCGTTACGGTAGACGGCGGTCATGGGCGTGTCGCCGACCGTTCCGGCCAGCAAAATATCGGGAAGGCCATCTTGATCGTAGTCGCCCCAAGCGGCCGAACCCTGTTGAATTCCCGGCAAATCTGCGGCCATCGCCACGAAGCCACCATTGCCTCGATTATGATAGACGGTGGCAATCCCGTTATTGCTTCCGGTGGTGCCGGCCACGAGGATGTCGGGAAGTCCGTCCTGATCGTAGTCGCCCCAGGCAAGGGAACCCGATTCGACGCCGATCAGCGACGCGCCGATGTCACGGAAGGAAAAATCGCCCTCATTACGGTAGAGTCGGGTGATCGGACTGTCATTGCTGTCGACGCCCGACAAAAGGATGTCGATGCGGCCGTCCAAATCGTAGTCGGCGCAGGCGATCGCGCTATTTTCCAAGGCCGGCAGACCGGTCGAGACCGAGGAGAAGTCGCCGGCGCCTTCGTTGCGGTAGATCTTCGTGGTCGGTCCGCCACTGGACATGCCCGAGAGGATCAGATCGACTCGTCCATCGTTGTCGAAGTCGGCCAAGGCAACCGCCGCCGACTCCATTTGCGGCAGCTCCATCGAGAGGCGCTCGAACGAGACCGCGCCTTCCTCGTCGATCTGGCCCCGGTAGATCAGCGCCGCCCCTTCCGTCTTGTCCTCGAACTGGGTCAACCCCGCGATTACCACGTCCAGCCGGCCGTCGTTGTCGACATCGCCCCAGGCCACGTCGCCGTGAATGGCCCCAGGCAACCCCAGGGCAGGCTCGAACGACGCCGTCAGCAGCCGACGCTCTTCGAGGGCCTCGACCCGGAGAAACCGTCCCCGCGGCAGTCGCGCCGAGGGCCTTGGCAGCAGGGCGTAGCGGTTCAACGCTTGGCGGCGTAGGCGTGTGGACATGGTGGCAGACTCTCCGATGACCGACCCCAGAAAGAGACGGGCAAAGACAAGCAGCCCCTACCCGACAATAGGGTTATTTTGACTTGCCAGAAAAAATGCGTCAATAGTTAAAGCTTCCCAGCACCACCCATATTCGCTATTTTGTGCGTTGTGAGGCGCCGGAGATAGGCCAGGATGACGCGAGAAGGCTCTCTCCAAATTCTGCCAATTCCTACTTCGCGCCCCGCACCAAGCGAACGAAGTTGTTGATCCGCACCACGTCCCCTTGCGGGCCGCGCAGAAGGGCTCGTGGATCGACTTCCCGGCCTGACTATTTCTCGCCCTTTGCGTCGCCCTTTTCCGAGGCCAAGGCCAGCTTCCGGCGGAAGGTGCGAACCTTCTCCTGGATCATCAGCGGCGCCTTGGATTTGACCAGATTGGCGCCGTCAAACCAGCCGTAGTCCTCTTCGTAGACGATATGGCACTCGACAAATGCCGCGTCGGCCGGATTCTTCAGCCGCGTGATCTTGGCATAGCCGCCACCGTGTGCGAAGAGGTGCGGTGGGCCAAGTTTGATTTCCGCCCGCTCGTCACGGAGCATCGCTCGCCACTGGTTCGGATACTCGGGATCCGTGTTGAAGCGAGGGTCGATCGCGCCGGCCGCAAGAATCGAGTCTTCCTGCCGGGTCGATACCGAGAAACGGGTGGCGCTAAGTTGCACCCGCTCCAACAGAGAAAACGTGACGTAGGGAAACTGCTCTTCGTAGTCGGGCTTCTTCACCACCGTAAGATTTCGCTTGGCGAGTTCTTCGGCATTCAGGACCCCCGATTTTAGAACGACCTGGCTCTTGCTGTCTTCCTGCCCAAAAATTGACTGCAAGAACTCCTCGGAAATCAACTTGTCCCAGTCGCCGCGGATGACAAACCACACGTCAATTGAGCGGACGACCGGCCCCTCTTCCTTCTCCGGCGTGCGGACGTTCCTGACTTTTACCATCACTGGGGCCGAAGCCGACTTGCGGATCATATCGTTCACCGACGTACGCGAGTCGGTCACTTTTTCCATGGCCGCCCGCTGGCCGGGGGCGTCGAGACCGTCCGGCATGATCGGCATCGGCAGTTGGACCGCCGGGCCCTGCGAGACCTCCAAGCCCTTCTCCGTCAGTTGCTTGAAGACCGGGTTCTCGGCGGCGACAGCACAACTTGCAAGAATCAGGACAACTCCCAGGCTGCAGGAAAGGTATTTCATGATCGTTGTTCCGTTTTCAACCTGTTTACCGCAATGCCTCCAGCGGTTTCAGCCGCATCGCGGCCAGCGCCGGCAGCAACCCGCCGAGCAGACCCATCACCAGGGTCAATAAAATTCCGCTGGCAATGATATCCGCATCGATCACCAACTGTAAGACCACCGATTTTCCGCCGCCGCCGTGGCCGCCGACGATGCTCGTCGCGGTCCAACCGTCGGTCAGTGAGCCCAACAGGCAACCCAACAGACCGCCCACCAGCGCAATCGCCAGGCTTTCGAGCAAAAACGACACCAAAATCTGCCAGCGGGCGTAGCCCAGCAGTCGCAGCACGCCGATATCACCAATTCGCTGGCTGACCGCGGCGAACATCGTGTTCATCACGCCAAAAATCCCGCCTACCGACATTACCACCGCGATAAAACCGATCGCAAAGGCGAACTGCGCGCTGGTTTCCGACAGGCTTTTGTAGTATTCGGTCTCGACCTGGGCATTCACCGCCGCCTTCTTGTATTCCTTGGCCAGATACTCCTTCAACCGGGCCGCCGACTGCTCATCGTGGGTCTTCAGAACCAGCGTGGTGTACGTATTCTTGCCGAATAACGAAGCCACCAAGGAACGCTTCGACCAGATTTCCGAATTGAAGGTCGTGCCGGTCGATTTCAGGATGCCGACCACGAGCCAGATGCGGTCGCGTAGCACAAACGTGTCGCCGACATCGAGCCGCTGGGAATTCTTGGCCGTCTTCAATTGCTCGGGCGTGCGGTCGCGGCCTAGTTCATAGGCGATCCCTTCGCCGAGCACCGCCTGAACTAACGGCGCTGAGCTTCCGTCGCGCGCCTCACGGGCTTCTTCGATTCCGGCCTCCGAAAACCAATGCCCGCCCGGCAATAGTTCGAGGCCATGCACCTCGGCCGCCAAGTGCGGCTCGTCGATGCCTCGTACCTGAAGGTAGCGACGCTTCGGTCGACCATTGGCCGAATCGGGGATCGGCTGGCTGGCGACGAACAGCGTCTCGCGGCTGGTCATCGGCCGGCTATCGGCGCGGACCACCTCGGGCAGGTTCTCGATCTCCGAGAGGTCGCCGATCGTGAGGTTGCTGATGATCTCGTCGGTCGCTCCGTCGGAAAGCACAATTACGTTGCCCGGCTGGCCGGTGTCCTCCGTCAATTGTCGCATGCCGTTGACGAAGGCCATCATCACTGTCAGCAGGGCGATCACGGCCGTAAACGCCAGGGCGGTCATCACGGTCGTCTTCCAGCGAATGGTTAGATTCCGCAGGTTGTAGCGGAGCGGAACTTTGCCCACCGCCCACAGCAGCAGCAAGATGGCAGCGGTAAGTAGCAGGATTGTCGTCATCAGGCCACCTTGGAAAACACTTCGGCCACCTTGACGTTACGCGCCGACCAGGCCGGCGGCAGGCTGCCCAACAAGGCGGCGATCCCACCCACGGCCGGTCCCCACCAAAGCGCTGCCGTAGGGATCATGAACCTCGCAAGGAAGCCAATGGGGAAGGAGATGCCGCCGAGGCCCCAATTGACGCCGGCGTAGGTCAATCCGGCGCTCAGGAAGCCGGCCCCCGCCCCCAGCAACAGCGACTCGCCGAGCACCAAGATCACGACCTGGTAGGGGCGGAAGCCGAGCACTTTCAGCACGGCCACTTCCAGCCGGCGCTCGCGCACACTGATGCTGATGGCGTTGGCGATCACCAGCAGGATGGTCGCCAGGCAGGCCGGCGCGAGCAGCCACCGCATGCCCCAAATCAAATCGCGAAACGGCTCCATCATCGACGAGATGCCCGAGGCCATCGTCTCGCATCGCACGGCCGGCGAGGTGAACTCCGGCGAGTTCTCAATCTGCGTGGCCAAGCGAGCAAACGACTCCGAGTCGGGCACCTTCAGCACCATCAGGCTCAAGTTCCGCTCCGCCCAGGGGTGCTTCTGGCCGTTGTGTTTCATGGGATAGGCGTCGAGCGCGTTGACATAGTAGTCGCGATTGAACGCGGCCATCGTGTCGTAGCGGCCGGCAGGGAAGACGCCCACGATGTCGAACTCCAGGTCGAGCCCCTTGGTAATGCTCAATCCGTGCAAGGTCACGCGGTCGCCCACCCGCTTCTTCATGTTCAGCAGGTGATTGTTGCCGACGATGATCCCCTGCCGGTTGTCCTTGAGTTCGGCGACGTCCTTGTGCAATTGCTCGCGCTGGTCGGGCGGCAGATTGTCGAGCCCCTCCATCATCGTCAGAATCTTCTCGGGCTCGCAGGCAATGGCAAAGACCATGCTTTCGCGGGTCATCTTGCCCGGATCGATCGTGCCGATGAAGAATTGCCAACTCATCGAATCGATCGGTCGAACGTCCCCCTCGCTCCGAGCCCCGCCGCGGCTGAGCGGTTCGGCGTAGGCGTAGGGCATGCGGCTGGGGATCGACCACCGCTCGGTGACCATCGCCTGAATGTTCTGGCTCTTCTCCGAGGTCACCAGATCCAGTAGCCAGAGGATCGACCAGACCATCGTGACAACGAACACCAGCACGATCGTCACCAAAGCGGTGAGCAACGACCGCAGCTTGTTGCGTCCGACGTTCCGGAAGATGAGTTTGAGGTATTTCAAGCGAAGCGTTCAGGGTTCAGGGTTCAGGCTTGGAAAGCTGCGCCGGCGGCAATGGCTTTCTACCGGAACGATTTCGTTGTCTGCTCGACGAGTTGTCCCTTTTCCAAGTGCAGCAGGCGGTGCGTCCGCTCGGCCGCTCGCGGGTCGTGCGTGACCAGCAGAATCGTCTTATTCAGCGATTCGCGCAACGCACACATCAGATCGAGAATTTCTTCGGCCGCCCGGGCGTCGAGGTCGCCCGTCGGCTCGTCCGCGACAATCAGGGTCGGATCGGTGACAATCGCTCGGGCGATGCCGACGCGTTGCTGCTGGCCGCCCGAAAGTTCGCCCGGCCGGTGGCGAATGCGGTGTTCGAGACCGACCAGTTCCAGGGCCGTCGTCACCTGCTGCTTCCGTTGGGCCGCCGAGAGCGGCAGCAACAGCAAGGGGAGTTCGACGTTTTCGAAGGCCGTCAGCACCGGCAAGAGGTGGTAGAACTGAAAAATAAAGCCAATGTGGCGGGTTCGCCAGCCGGCCAGTTGCCCCTCGGACATCTCCGAAATGAGCTGGTCGCCGACCCAAATCTCGCCCTGGCTGGGCGTGTCGAGGCCGGCAATCAGGTTCAACAGCGTCGTCTTGCCGGAACCGCTCGGGCCCATCAAGCCCAAGAACTCGCCTTCCGGCACGCTCAGGCTGACGCCATTGAGCACGTCAACCCGTTCGCTGCCGCGGCGAAAATACTTGTGTACGCCGTCGACGCGAACGATGCCGTCGTCGTCCAGCGGTTCGTTGATTTCCATTGGAAAATTGGCCATGGGTGCTTGCGGTCGAAATGACAGGCGCGAGGCGGGACGCCGCCCTCGAGGAAGCGGCGATCGTGTTGGCGGGTTTCAACGCACGCCCACCGAACTACTTGCTGAGGAAGGATACGAGGGCTCCCATCTCCGGTTTCAAAATCCCTTCGTCGCCGGGCCGGACTTCCACCCTCACGCGAACGGGAATCGCCCCCTTGGCTCGGTCGGCCGTCGGCATGATCCGCGAGACCTCGCCGTTGAAGACGCGATCGGGAAAGGCCTCGGCCCGGATCCGGCACTTCTGGCCGGGGAAGACTTTGGCGATGTCGCGTTCCTGAATCGTCAGGTCGATCTCCAGGTCGTTCAGATCGGCCATTTCGCAGAGGCTAAAGAAGCCCTGCATCGCGATCGGATTAACCAGGCTCCCCTCTTCGGCGTTCTTCTTCAGGATCGTGCCCGAAATCGGCGCGCGGATGATGCAATTATCGAGCTTCCACTGAGCCTTGGCCAATTCGGCGCTCGAATGATCGACCTGCGCTCGGGCGGCGTTGATCCGCTCCACGCGGGGCCCGTCCTCGAAGAGCTTCAAGGCGAATTCGAGCCGCTGCACGCGCCGCTGCATCGCCTGATAACGGCTCAAGGTGGCGTCGTACTGTTCCTGGGATAGGACCCGCTTTCCGAGCAGTTCCGCCGCCCGCTTGTAGTCGGCTTCATTTTGCCTCAGTTGCGCCTGGGCTTCGGCCAACTCGGCCTTGGCCTGGGCGATTTCTTCCGGGCGGAAGCCGCGCTCCAACTCGGCCAGGTTCTGCTTGGCCGATTCGAGCATCGCTTTGGCCCGGTCGCGATCGGCCCGATACTCGGTATCTTCGAGTTCGGCCAGCACGTCCCCTTTCTGCACCCGTTGCGACTCGATGATGTCCAGCTTCACGACCATGCCGGAGACCTTCGGGCTCACCAAAATCTGGTGCACGGGGACAACGTAGCCTTTCGCCTCCAGTGCGTAGGTGGCCGGAGGCGCCGAGGTGGTCGCCGTCGCAGTCTTCGCGGCTTTCGGCGCGGCGGCCGCCTTGCTGGCCGATTCTTTCTTGACCGACGCTAGGGCTGCCAACTCTTGCTGCTGCTGGAAGTACAAATAACCGAGCCCGGCGGTGCTGGCGGTCATCACCAGGACAAGGACCCAGGGCAACTTGCTGGAACGGCCACCATTCGCCTCGTCGGGCAGTCGCAGCGACCGCACCCGGCGGCTGAGTTGGTCGTCGGCGCTGCTATTGGGAATGCCGGCCAGATGGGGCTTGGGCGAGGCGCCGTCACTCACCGCGTTTTTCCTCTCCATTGAAGAACTAGGGGATGCGGACACGGTAGGGGTCCTCAACACCTCCAAGAACCAAATGCACGTTTCTCTGCTATTCTACCAAACCCCGCTTCGGTAAACCATCGGGAAACGGGGAGGGCAGTAACCGATTACGTGTTGCCCGTTTACGTGGCGTTGTGCCCGTGTAGCGGCCGACGCGCCGAATCGTCTATCGCTTGACGCGCCGAATTGTCTACCAGCCAGCGGGCCGAATTGTTTAGCGGCCGACGGCACGTCGGCCCAGTCAATGCCCAGCAGCGTTCCAAAGGGGCCTTTGGCAGTTGCCGCGAAAACGGCTCGCACTCGGCGAACACCTGCCGGTCGCTGAAAAACGCCCATCGCGACTCGCCCAAGCTCAGCGAACAATCTTTACCCGCGAGCCGACCGAGAGGATACCGTACAGGTCCTGGATGTCGCGTTCCCCGACGCAGATCACGCCGCCGTTGTCGTCACGGCCAACGCTGCGGGGATCATTGGTGCCATGGATTCCCACGCGATCGGTTAGCCCGATCCAAGCGCTGCCCAGCGGGTTCTTGGCGTCGTTCGGCCGGATGTCGATCCCGTCCAAGCCGCGGTAGGGCGGGTTGAGGATCTTGTTGCAGACGGTGTATTCGCCTTCAATCCGCATCTGATCGCGGCCCAGGCCAATTGTAAATCGGCCAGCGTAACGCGCTTCGCCGACGCCGGTCGTGCGCTCGGGAAGCATGAGGATCAATTCGTGCTTGTCGAGATGGATCAGCGCGTCGAACGGCCCGCGGACCACTTTCAATTGCATGCCGAGCGGAAGCGGCTGATCTTTTACCACATCCTCGGCATTCGAGGCGTTCGGCGGCAGCAGACCGTTGATCTTGGCGATCAACTGCCAGGGAATCGAATATTTCAGGGCGACCTTTTCCAGCGTGTCGCCTTGCTGCACCACGTAGGCAGGCTCCAACAAGTGACGCCGCGAGTAAATCACCGTGCCGGCGAGTTGGTCCAACAGACCGACCAGCAATTTGGCTTGCTCGGCCGGAAGATTCGGATTGTTGTAGACCATGCTCAAGGCCAGATGCGCCTCGGCGAACTTGCCATTGTCCAAGTACTTCTGCACGTCCTCAATGAAGGCGTTGAAGCGGCTCTGCAACTGGCTCTCGACTTGCGTCGGCGCCGCCGGCGGCATCGTCGGGGTCGCTGGCGGTGGGGTCAGATTGCGAACGTCCGAGGGGATCGAATTGGTCGACAGGGCCAAGCCATCGGCAGGCCCGCTCAACGGGCCAGGGGCGCTGGGCGATGCGGGAGTCGCGGCGGGGCTCGTCGACAGCGACGGCGAGGGTACCTCCAAGGGCGGAGCGCTGGGTTGCGCCGCGGCCACACCCGACGGATACGGCGTCGCGGTCGACGCAGCGCCGCTCGACTGCGCCAGGGACGGACTGGGAATGGCCAGCGGGGGCGCGAGCGACTGGGGTGGCAACGTGCTCGGCAGCGGCGGTATGCTCGTGTTACCCCCAAGCGGCAGCGGACCGCCGGGCGTCGATGCCGGTTTCGGTCCGTTCAGTTCAACCTTCGGCCCGGTCGGCCAGGCATCCGCCACCCCGGGCGAAGGGCCTGGATCGATGTTGTTGCGCGATAGCGAAACGTAGACGCCATATCCCACCGCCGCCAAAACGGCGAGGATCATCAGGTTCTTTACGAAGTTCATCTTCGTCCTCCTTGACGCGTCGGCCTCGCCATCCTTGGCGAACCACGGGCACAAGTGGGCGGATAATATGCAAATGGCAAGAACAACGCTATGCCAGTTATTGATCGAGAATCACGCTAACATCGCCTGACGCTTGGTAGGCCAGGCAAAAGCGGCGACCTGGAGAGAGGTGCCGAGCAGCCGGGGGCAGGGGAGGGCAGGGGGGCCGAGCTTCGTCGCTGCCTCACGGCTCTCGAGTGCCGCCGTCGGCCTCCGGCTTTTCCCGCCCGCCGCGAAGCTGCGCGCGGATCGCCGCCAGCCGCTCGGCCAACTCGCGCTCGAAGCCGCGCTCCGTCGGCCGGTAATATTCCCGCTCCACCCCAAGATAATCCTGCGAGGCGACGCCGCCCGGCGCATCGTGTGCGTACTGGTAGCCGCGGCCATGCCCCAGCCGCTTCGCGCCCCCGTAGTGCGAATCGCGAAGATGGACCGGCACCGGCAGCAATCGGCCTTCGCGGACATCCGCACGGGCTTCGCCGATGGCGACCGTCGCCGCGTTCGATTTTGGCGCGCAGGCCAGGTAGGTCACGGCTTGCGCCAGCGTTAATTGGCACTCCGGCAAGCCCACCAGTTCACAAGCGTGCGCCGCCGAGACGGCCAAGCTCAATGCCGCTGGGTCGGCATTGCCCACGTCTTCGCTGGCTAGGATTACCAATCGCCGGGCGAGAAAGCGAACGTCTTCGCCCCCTTCCAGCATCCGCGCCAACCAGTAGATGGCCGCGTCCGGATCGCTGCCACGAATGCTCTTGATCAGGGCGCTGATGGCATCGTAATGCGTGTCGCCCTGGCGATCGTACTGCACGGCCTTGCGTTGCACCGACTCCTCGGCCAACTGCCGCGTGAAGTCGACCGCGGCCGAACCGCTGCTCAGCACGCCCACTTCCAATGCCGATAGGGCACGCCGGGCATCCCCGTCGCTGACCTCTGCCAGAAAATCGAGCGCGTCGTCGTGGAGCGTGATTGTGTAACGGCCCAAGCCCCGCGATTTGTCGCCAATCGCGCGGCGAATCAGCGCTTTGATATCGTCGGGCGAAAGCGGCTCGAACTGAAAGACCCGACTCCGGCTCACCAGCGCGCTGTTGATGGTGAAAAATGGGTTTTCGGTCGTCGCACCGACCAAGATCACCACGCCCTCTTCCACGTCGGGCAGCAACACGTCCTGCTGCGCCTTGTTGAAGCGATGGATTTCATCGACGAACAGCAGGGTTCGCTGGCCGTCGGCCGAGAGGCGGTCGTAGGCCTCGGTCAAAATCTCTCGCAGTTCTTTCACGCCGCTGGTGACCGCGCTAATCTCGGAAAAATAGCTCTTCGTCGCGGTCGCCAGCAATTGGGCGAGAGTCGTCTTCCCCGTCCCCGGCGGACCGTAGAAGATCACCGAGCCAAGCCGGTCCGCCGCCAGCAGCCGCCGCAGCAACTTCCCTTCGCCAAGAAAATGCTGCTGGCCGACGAACTCCTCGAGCGTTCGCGGTCGCATTCGCGCCGCCAACGGCTGGGCCCGGCGTCGGTTTTCGGCTTCACTGGCATCGAACAGGGACATGCTACTCACCTTCTACTGCCCAACCTCGCGGCCACACTCTCCGTCGGTCGCCGACCAACGACCAGCCCGTGTCGCTCTCCCGTTTAGCGGCCGACGGTACGTCGGCCAGCCCCGCTGTCGTTATGCCATCCGAGCCCGTTTACGAGTCTTAACAGCGCCAAGCGCCGTCCTACCGACGGCACGTCGGCCAATTGCGTTCGCGCAATCCGACTACAATTCACAACATCATAATTCTTCGCGTCGCCGTTCCGGCGACGGATAAACCGCGGCATTTCGCCGGCCCGTATAGTTTAGCGGCCGACGGTACGTCGGCCAGCTCCACTGCGACGAGTCTTGCTGTCGCCGTTTGATTCGATCCGTTTTCTGCTATGTTAACCGTTACTGCTCCGGCGGCAACGGGGTGATGAACTTCCAACGCTGCGGCCGAAGCCGGGCGGCAATCGGGTTTTCTTCGATATAACGGGCCGCTGCCCTTAGAACATCTTCATCGTTGATGAAAACGTTCCAGCTTCCTCGCGTCCACGGAGTATCTCTCAGGTCGAGGGCTGCCGTCGCTGCCCCCTTCAACTGATTCACAATGTACTCAATCGTGTGCTTCGATCGCATCACGAGGAGGTGGACATGGTCGTTCATGATCGCGCACGCCGGCACGTTCAGCTCCAGTCGGCCAACCACCCGTTCAAACGCCTCGGCGACCACTCCTCTAGTCTCGTTCTTCAGGTAATAAGGAGGTCGCGAGAGCCGCCGCCGGACGGCGACGCGAAACTGCCGCATGGTCAGTTGACCCGGTTGCGGTTCCTCGCGGCCGTAATGGATCTCGCCCAATGCTGCCAAGGCGTCGCTGTAGATCTTCTTGGAATACGATCCTCGTGGATCGTTCGGAAGCCAAGTGCCGTACGTCGTGAAGATAGCGTGGTAGGCGATGATCAATATTGTGCCCCCTTGCCGATTTCTCGCGTCGCCGTGCCGGCGACGGCTAAACCGCGGCATTCCATCGGCCCGTATAGTTTAGCGGCCGACGGTACGTCGGCCAGCCCCGCTGTCGTTATGCCATCCGAGCCCGTTTACGAGTCTGAACAGCGCCAATCGCCGTCCTACCGACGGCACGTCGGCCATAGCCGCTGCAACAACTTATCTACTCCCTTTCCAGCGGCCCGCCGGGCGGAAGCAACTCCCTCAACGGGCACTCCTCGCACTTCGGCCGCTGCTTGCGGCAATAGTCCTTGGCCAGCCGCACCAGCAGCGCGTGGTACTCGTTATAAAGCGGCACGTCACGCGGCAACTCGCTCTCGAGGTAGTCCTTGATCTGGTGGTAATCGGCGTCGAAATCAATCCAGCCGTGCCGCGCGAGAATGCGGTGCGTGTACGTGTCGACCACAAAGCTCGGCATCTGCCCGGCGTACAGCAGAATCGAATCGGCCGTCTCCGGGCCGACCCCGTGAACCTCTAGAAGTTGCCGCCGCAGCTCTTCCACGCCCACTTGGAACATCGCCTCCAGCGAACCATCGTAGCGTTCGACGATGAACTCCAACAGGCTCCGCAACCGCCGGGCCTTGATGCGAAAATAGCCCGCCGGGCGAAGCAATTCCTCGAGTTCCTCCAGCGGCACCGCGTACAGCGCCTTCGGCTCCAGCAGATCGGCCTTGCGGAGGTTGTCCAGCGCCCGCTCGACGTTTTTCCAACTCGTGTTCTGCGTCAACATCGCGCCGACGATCATTTCAAAGGTCGTCTCGGCCGGCCACCAGTGCTGCGGGCCAAAAGCCTCGAACAGTCGGCGATAGACTTCCTGGAGCATGTGAAAAAGAACTCTCTCTCTTGGCCTGGGACCGCTGTCTAAATCGATTTATTCCCATTATCCGGGCCCTGCGGGCGGGGCTCAAGGCCCAATGGCCGCTGGCCGAAGATGGAGAAGATGGAAACCATCGAGCCGTCAAAGCCGCTGGGCCAACGAGCCGAGAGCTATTGGATCGAGTCACGGCGGCCCTTGGCCAGCCTGATCTTCCTTGCGCCGCTGTTGCTGGTCTATGAAGTATCGGTCTCGATGGGCTGGGCCTACCAGAACGGCGGCGACGCCTTCCTGCGAAAACTGCTCGACCTGCTCGGCCTCAGCCAGCACTTCCTGCTGCCGCTGCTGTTGGTCTTTATCCTGCTCGGCTGGCACCACCTCTCGCATCAGCCGTGGCGGATCTCCGGCAGCGTGCTATCGGGCATGGCGGTCGAGTCGCTGCTGCTGGGCCTGGGCCTTCGCGTGCTTTCGTTGACCCCCGGCATTCTCCTGCTTTCAATCGGCGAAGGCACCAAGCAGGCAATCGCCTTCATCGGTGCCGGCGTTTACGAAGAATTGCTGTTCCGTCTGATCCTGTTTTCCGCGATCACTTGGGCGTTTCAACGGGCCGGCACGGCACCGCGCGCGAGCCTCCTGCTGGGCGTCGTGATCAGCAGCCTGCTGTTTGCCGCCGCCCACAACATCGGCCCTTACGGCGACCCCTGGCAGCCGTGGCCGTTCCTGTTCCGCACCATGGCCGGCGTCTTCTTCGCACTGGTCTACCAGTACCGCGGCTTCGGCATCGCTGCCGGAAGCCACTTTGCCTACGACGTGATCGTTGGCCTGCTGTAGAAGTGGGCAGGGTTCGGGGTTCTGGGTTCAGAGGTCAGGGGGCGGGAGGCGTGGATTCTGAGTGCATGTGGTTTGACGATTACACTCTCACGGACCACTGATTCTGTTTAGCAGCCGCCGGCACGGCGGCTCCCCAATCCCCAATCCCCAATCCCCTAGAACCGATATCCCACCTGCGCCCGGGCGGTGATCGGTGCGCCCGGTTGCACCTGGTACTGGCTAATCGAGCTGACGTAGTACTCGCTGTCGAAGAGGTTTTCCAGGTAGAGCATCGCATCGAGTCGCCCGCGCTGATAATACAGCCCCGTGTCCCAACGCACGTAGCTGGGCAGAGAGAATTCGGGCACCGATGCCGGCAGGTAATCGCCCAACCGTTCGTCGACAAACACCATGCCCAGGGCGAAGCCGAACGTCTTCTGCTGCTCCCGGTTCTGGATCAAGTTGTAGCGACTCCACACGTTCATCGTGTTGTGCGGCACGCCGCGGGCGGGCCGACCATCGAAAAGCGGATTCGACGGATCGTTCAGCAGCGAGTCGACATAGCACCAGTTGGCCAACACGCTCCACACCTCGGTAATCTGTCCGACGGCGTCCAACTCCACACCCTGGCTTCGCTGCCGGCCCACCTGAGAGGTAACGATCGTCTGGCCGTTGAAGATGTCGGTGGTGACGTTCTCCTTGGTGATGTAGAAGGCGGCTGCCGTCAGCGTCAGGCCATCGCTGACTTTGGCCTTCACGCCCCCTTCCCACGTCTGACCAAGCTCTGGCAGCAGCGGCTGGTCGTAGATCCGCGCGCCGCCGCCGGGCGGATCGAACGAGTCGCTGTAGACAGCGTAGTACGAAAGCTTCTCGGGCACCGGTTGATACACCAACCCAATCCGCGGCGCTCCGTGGTCAAACCCTTGCTCCGTCCGGACCCGTGGAAATGGCGTCAACTGACGGTCGAACACCGTGTCGACATGATCGTAGCGGATGCCGGCCAACACCTTCCAATGCTCGCCGACGTCGATCATGTCTTCCAGGTAAACACCGTGCCGATTCTGATAATAGCGCGAGTCGAACTCGATCGGCGTGGCCGGGTTGGGCAGCCCAAAGGCCGGGTTGTTGTAGATCGGACCGAAGGCATTGATCGCCAGCCACGTATTGGGGTTCAAACCGGGCGTGGAATAGGCGCCGACAAATGGATCGGAAATGAGCCAGCCTTGCTCCGTCCCGACCACCACGTTGTGATCCACCACCTCGCCGTGGAACTTGCCCGTGACGTTGGCGATCACCGAATGATACTGCTCCTGCCACGGGCCGGCGTTCTGCCGAGAACGGAAGAACCAATTCGGACCGAGAACGAAGTCCGGCACCGGCGCTACAGGGTAGGTGGTCGACGCCGGGCCGCCAAAGAACAGCGAATAGCCGCCAATGTTCCACGCCCAGTCCTCGTTGATCTGATGTGTCAGCACCAGGCTCTGACGATAGTCGAAATAGTGCTGGAAATCGGTCGGCTCGCCCAGAAAACGGTTGATCGGCAACGCGCGGACGTCCCCATTGATCGCGGCGATGCCTGTGTCAAAGCGGCGACGGTCGTTGACGTACTCGCCTTGCCAAGTGAGGGCGGTGTGGTTGCTGATCGCCCAGGTCAGCGCCGGGGCGACGAACGTCCGTTCCGCGAAGCCGAAGTCACGAAAACTGTCAGAGTCTTCGTAGGCGGCGTTGACGCGGTAGAGCACCGACTTGTCTTCGTTCAACGGCGCGGTGGCGTCAATCGTGTAGCGTTGCAGGCCGTAACTGCCGAACTGTATGCCGCCGTAGTAGAGACTGCGGTCCAACGGCTTCTTGGTAATGACGTTGATCACGCCCGATGGTTGCCCAGCGCCATAGAGCACCGAGGCCGGCCCCTTGAGCACCTCGATCCGCTCCACGTTGGCGAAGTCGCGCGGCGTGACGGTCGGGTCAAGAAAACCATTCTTGCGATAATCGCGAGAACGAATTTCAAAGCCGCGGAGGAAGAAAGCGTCGGGCTGAAACTGCTGCCCGCTGCGCACCGCGCCGCCGATGTCGCGGAATATGTCCTCCATCCGCAACGCCTGTTGATCCATCCGCAACTCCTCGGGAACCACATCGACCGTGCCAGGAACATCGATGTTCGGCACGTCGATCAGGGTCCCGGAGGTGGAGGAATGGGCGTCATAGCCCACGGCCGGCGGACTGGCGAAGACGCCACCCGCGCTGGCCGGGAGCGGACCGACGGGACCGCCACTGCTGGGGCCAGTAGATGGTGTGGCCGGCCCGGCGGGTGCTTGGCTGGGGGCCGTCACCACGGTTTCCGGTAGCGATGGTAGATTTTTTTCTGACTCGCCAGCCTGGCCAGGTGCCGCCGCAGGCGTCTGCGCATTGAGGTTCTGGGCACCCGTCGCCCCGCCGAAAACGACACAAACTACTACAAGCAAAGATGTTAAAGCATGTCGACTCATTCGCTCCCCCCGAGCGTAATCGCAGCCGCTAAGAGCGCTACATTCGGCAGTATCGGCAGGATTGGTAGGGAAGGCTCAGGCGAAGCGGGGACCCGGGGGTGGCCAAGCCGCAAAACCAAAGCCCGAGGGGATGAGGGCGATGCTCACGCTCGCCAGATCATCGTTCCCCGCTACCTTCGCGGTAGTTGGAAGCGGAACGGCTTCAGCCCTTTCCACTGAGTCGGCCGGCCGTTCTCCAAAGCCGGACTAAATTGCCAGTGGTCGCGAACCGTCGTTAGCGCCGCTTCATCCAGCGAACGGTCGCCGCTCGACTGGTGAATCTCCACCTGCTGAACGCTGCCGTCCTCGTGGATCCAGAGGCGCAGAATCACCAGCCCTTCCGCACCTCGGGCAAGCGCGTCTGCCGGATAGGGCGGAAAGGGATTCTCGATCGCCCCGACCGGCTCGCGGCTGCCATGTCCGCCCGGGCCCGGCGGCAAGCCATCGCCCACCGGTCCCGCGACTTGGCGAGCTACGCGATTGGCGGCGACGACCGGATAGCCTGTAGCAGCAGGAGCAGGCGGACCGTTAGATGTCCCTTCCTGGATGTCCTTTGCGACCGTGCCCGCCGCCGTGTGTTGCCCCCTTGCTGCCGCGTCGGTCGACTTCTTGGGGCCGGTCGTTGCCGCTGCCGGCTGCGGGTCGGCCTTGCCTGCGTTAGCCTCGCGAGTTGGGCGAGGTTCCGGTGTCTTCGCCGGCAATGGCTTGGGACCGGGAACAGTCGTCCGTTTCTCCTTCGGCAATGCCGTCGGCGGTGGCAGGACTTTGACAGGCGTCGTGGTGACCTTGGCCACCAGTCTCGACGTCGCCAATTCATCGCGAGGCTTAGCCTTCTTGTCCGACTTCTTATCCTTCTTATCGTCCTTCTTGCCGAGAGGAACCGGCGCTGCCGCCTTCGCCGGCCTACTCGACTTCACCGGTTCGATCCGCAGTTTGGCCAGCCGCTGGGCAACTTCCCGAGAAGTGGAAAAACTGCCCGTGAAGTGCGGCGCCACCCCACCACGCCCGCCGCCACCTCCTGACGAAAGCGAATAACTCGGCGGCCGCGTAAACGCCCCTGGACCGACCAGCGCCAGCGCTGCCGCGGCGACGCCGTGCAGGCCGAGGCTCATCAGATAGAAGATCGCCGTTCGCACGCTGCCACCGTTGCTTCTCACCACCCTCAGGAGGATCACATGCAAGGATTTCAGCAGGCCTGTCTTCCGCTCACCTGCTCACTCGCGAACTGCGTCCCTGCTTCACAGCGTCCCTGTTTCACTGCGTCACTGTGGATTCGGCACAAACGAGCCGCCCCGACAGCGCTGCAAGTATTTCACTCCAGCAACCTGTCCGGTCATCTCCAACTCGCCCTTGTAGACCGGGTCGTGCCAGCCTTCGACATCGATGCTGCCCACGAAGCCGCCTTCGCGGAGGATCGAGATCACATCCGTCCAGTTCGTGTCGCCGAAGCCCGGCGTGCGGTGGAAGGCGAATTGGTGTGAGCCGCCGATGCCGTGTTCGCGAACCACATCCCAGAGGACGGTCGCGTCTTTGCCGTGCATGTGGAAGACCCGCTTCACCCACTTGCGCAGTTGCGGCAACGGATCGGTCAGCGCACAAAGTTGATGCGCCGGTTCCCACTCCAGCCCAATATTGTCGGCCTTCACCGCGTTGAACATCAGTTCCCAAGCGGTCGGGTTATGGGCGATGTTCCAGTTGCCGCGGTGCCAGTCGCCGCCCATCTCGCAGTTCTCGAACGCCAGTCGCACGCCCCGGTCGGCCGCTTGCTTCGACAACGGCCCGAAGACTTCGGCAAAACGCGGGATCGAGTCGGGCACCGGCTTGTTCGTGACTCGGCCGGTGAAGCCCGTCACCACGTTGCAGCCGAACAGGTGCGCCGAGTCGATCAGCTTCTGCCATACGCCCCGGGCATTGTCGTCCATCAGCGGGTTGCCGAAATACCCCACGCAGGAGACGATCGCGCCGCTGTCGCCGAGGGCCTCTTTGATTTCGGCGGCCATTTTCGGCAGATCGCTCTGCGCGCTCTTGCCCCAGAAGGTCAAGGCGAACGATTCGAAGCCGTAAGGCAAAATTTGGCGAATATAGTTGGCTGGCCCCCCGGGGACGCTGGCATTGACCAGGGTGCCGATGCGGATCTTTTCCTTGCTGAGATCCATCTTGCCCGTCGATCCGGCCTCGGCCGCCATGACTCCAGCGGCGGAACCCGCCACGGCCGCCACGCTGCCGTAACCGCCAACCGTTTTCACAAATCCACGTCGTGACAGATGCTCGCTCATCGTAGGCCTTTCGATCTAGTGGGTGCTTGCGGGTGGACGGCCGACTGTCCAGAGCGGTCCACGATAACACCGCTTGGGGGGATTGTCAAATCGCGACCGTGGACGCGGCGTAACCGACAAGGCCGTTCTGTCTGGTTAGCCTAGCGCCCTAAAAGACGAATGTTGAGCGGCCGGCGCTGGGGCGTAAAAGTCTTGCGGCCGACGGTATGTTAACCCCGTGCCCTAACCACGAAGGATGGATGTTTCGCGGCCGACGGCACGTCGGCCATTCTTAACGTCCGCGAGCAATGGGAAATCCTCCCCCCAAGGTGTGCAGTGGCAAGAAATCGCGTCAGACTGACATTGACCCACCTGGCGAGGTGTCTATAATCCGCCCCCGTTTTCTTGCCGTGACAGCGAAATTTCCCGCCCAATCGGCAAACTTCGCGAAAAAGGAATAATCAAACCGGCTGCAGGTGTTCGATCCTTATCCCTGAGTGCTCGAACTCCCGTCCGATGCAAGGAATGGTGCCATGCGAACCAACGTCACGCGCGGTGTCTGGGCAGTGATCACGGCCGTTACGCTTTCCGGCTGTTACAGCAACGGCCAATGGAGCTCGCCAAACCTGGCGTTCTGGAAGAGCAGCCCCTTTCAATCGGCCCCGGTTGCTGCTCCGAGTCCGGTGAGCTCGCCGGTGAAGCCGTCCGGCATCGCTGCCAATGGGACTACGCCAGCCGGCCTCGCCGCCAACCCGGCCGCGCCGCCCGCCGTGCAGACCGGCACTCCCTCCAACGCCGGCGCCCTCGCTGGCAACTACTATTCAGCCGGCGGCCAGGCCTATCCGGCCACCAACCCCAGCGGCGCAGCAGCCTACACCGCCAGCACCGCCGTCCCAGGCGGTCGCGCCTATGGCAATACGCCAAGCACTGGCAGCTCGGGCTCGTATGGCGCGTCAAACGGGGCCACCGGTCCCTATGGTGCAACGAATCCTTACGCCACCCAACCAAACAATTCGTACGGCGGCTCGACCGGCTCGCAATATAACGGCACTTCGACCGCTGGCGGCTATGGCGCGTCGGCCGGCAACGCGAACGGCTATGGCTCGAACAGTTACGGTCAAAACGCTTACCAGAGCGGTGGCAATACGACAAACAGCTACGGCGCAGGTGCCTCGACCGGTGGTTATAACGCCAACTCGACCGCCGCCGGCAGCTACGGCACGAACAACAACACGACCGGCAGCTACAACGGTTCGCCAAGCGCGAATAGCTATGGAGCCGCTCCCCGTTCCACGCCCGATGCGGCGGCCAACTCCGGTGCCAGCGCCTACGACCGCTACACCAATCCGAGCAGCTCGTACGGTGCTCCGGCCGGTGGCAGCTACGGCACAGGCAGTGCCGCTCCGACCGCAGGGAACACGGCACCGACGAGTGCCGCCAACGGATCGAGTTACGGCTCCGGCGCTGGAAACTCGACCGGCAGCTATGGTGCCAACGCGTCAACCCCCGGCTACACGGCTGCCCCGGCCTCCTCGGTGGGCGACCGCTATGCCCCGGCGACCGGCGATCGCTATGCTCCATACACCAACGGTGCGACCGCCACCGCCGACAACCGCTATGCTCCCTCGGGCAGCGTGACGGGCGGCAACACCGCCGGACAGTACGCCGCGCCGCCCACTTCCAGCTACGGCACGCCCCCGGCGAGCAGCTACACCGCTCCCGCCGCCGGATCCAGCTACACGAATCCGGCTGCTAGCTCCAGCTATACCAATCCACCAGCCGGTTCCAGTTACACGAACCCGACCGCGACGGGCACGGGCAGCAGCTACTCGACGCCCGCTCCGACCACCAGTGGCAGCGGTGCCGGCGCGAGCACCAGCCCGTCTTCCGGAGCGACCTTGGAAGCGCCTGCCTATCGACCGGGTAGCACAAGCGACTACGTGCCGCAGAAGCTCTCGGCCACGCTGGGTGGCAACAACTCCGCCGCCGGCTCCTCGGCCGTCACCCCGGCCAGCTACAACCGCCCGGTTAGCGGCTCGGGCAACTAGGCGGGCGTTTCGGGCCGACGTCTTGATGACCCGCCGTCACCGCCAACAAGGCTCTGCCAGGACAAAGGGAGGCATACGTGAAACTCGTAGGCGCGTCTATCATCCTAGCGTCGGGTGTGATCGGTATGGCCATCGCAGGGCTTTCGAGGTCTTCACTTCCCTCCGAGGGGTTCGCGGTAGGCTCCGTCGCCACCATCGCTGGCACTATCCTGTTCGTCAATGCTTGGCGAAAAGAATGATCTCGCGCCGACGCGAAACAGCCCAGGTAGGGCGGGTCGAGCATTAGCGAGCCCCGCCAAAACTTCTACCGCGAAGAGAAAGCGGGTGCCATGACCACGCTCGCGTGACCATCGGCCTGCTCTGCTTCGTGGCAATCTTGTCTCCCGTGGCGCTTTGCACCTTGGCGAGAGAATCCCGCCAGATGCAGGCCGGGTCGGGCGGGCAGGTGAAACGGCGACCGCTCTAACGTTCTTCTAACCTTGGTAGCGCCGCTTCGCCGCGGCCCTCGCGACCCTCCTTTCCCGTCCCCGCTTGTGCTATCATGAACCGGACGTTTCTTTCATCGCCGCGGGAGAAGAACTGTGCTCGGTGGTCCTGTATTTGGCCGCGAGGTGGCCATTGCACCTCGTCGAACGAAGCTCTACGTGGTGCGCACGGCCTACCCGTTGGCGCTCTTGGTGTTGATTAGCACCGCGTGGCTTGTGCTGACGGGCACGCAGGTTGTTCGCGACGTTGGCGATCTGGCTCGGTTTGGTTCGGTCGTGTTTCAAATCCTTGCCCCGCTGCAATTGGCGTTGGCCACCTTCTTCGCCGCGCTGCTGGCCGCCAGCGAAGTGGCCCATGAAAAGGACCGGCAGACACTGGTGTTGCTGTTGCTCACCAGCCTCTCGAACGCCGAACTGGTGCTAGGCAAGCTCCTGGCAAGCCTGTTAAACGTGTTGGTCACACTCCTGGCGGCCCTGCCCGTGTTTATGCTTACGTCGCTACTCGGCGGCGTTTCCTATGAACAGATCGCCCGGGCGATGGCCGTCACAGTCGCCACGGTGCTGGTCTGCGGCAGTCTCGGTTCGACCCTGGCCCTCTGGCGCGAAAAGACCTTCCAGGCGCTGGCCATGACTGTGCTGATCCTCGTTCTTTGGCTGGCCTTGGGCGAGACCATCGCCGCCGGATGGATGGGCTCGTCGTTCGGCCGCCTGTCGTGCCAAAGCCTGGCCGCCGGCATCAGTCCGTGGCAAGCCATCCTCGAAGCTACCCGGCCCTTTGTGCATAACGATCCGGCATTGGGACTGCTCGGCAACGCGGTGAACTTGTATCTCGCCGTTGCCATCGGTCTCGCGCTGGCGCTGAACGGCCTGGCGATCGGCATGGTCCGGGTCTGGAACCCATCCCGCGAAGTCAACATCGTGCCGCCCGAGGCCGAAGCCGCCGCTCAACTGGCCGGCGAAGACCAGAAACACGTTTCCGCCCGCGTCGCGCCGACCCGCCAAGTCTGGGACAACCCAGTCATCTGGCGCGAGATCCGCACCTGGGCCTACGGCCGAAAGATCCTCGTCATCCGCTTGGCCTATCTGATCCTGTTTGCACTCGCCGCCGCGGCCCTGCTTGGCGGTGCCGGTTCAGACGCGTCGGCGGCCGGCACTGCGGTGATGATCTTCGTGCCGCTGATGCTGTTGAGCCTGGTGTTGGTCAACGCCCAGGCGGTCACATCATTGACCAGCGAACGCGATGCCCGCGCGCTCGATTTGTTGCTGGTCACCGACCTCACGCCCGAGGAATTCGTGTACGGCAAGCTCGGCGGCGTGTTCTACAACACCAAGGAAATGTGGCTGCTGCCGATGCTGCTCTGTGTCGGCATGTCGGCGGTCGGCCTGCTGAGCCTGGAAAACATGTTCTATGTCCTCGGCGGCATGATCGTGTTGTTCGTCTTTGCCGCCATGCTCGGGCTGCACGCCGGTATGACCTACGCCAACTCGGGCGCCGCGATTGCCACCAGCCTGGGCACCGTCTTCTTCCTCTTCATTGGCGTGGCCGTCTGCATGCGGATTATGATGGCCTTCAGTGGCTCATTCAGCGCGCAATTCCTGCCGTTCTTCGCCTTCATGGTGTTCGGCGGCGTCGGGCTGTACGTCGTGCTCGGCTTGCGCAACCCGTCCACGGCGATCGGTGTGGCCTCGTTCCTATGTCCCTTTGCCACCTTCTATGCGATCACCAGCTACCTGCTGGATGCGCCGCTGGCCGTGTTCCTGGTCACTTCGGCCGCCTACAGTTTTACCGTGGCGGCGATGCTCGTGCCGGCCTTGTACGAGTTCGACGTGGCCACCGGCCGCGCCTCGGCCGACGAATAGACTCTCCTCGGCGTCCTCTGCGACCTCCGCGGTGAACAACCTGCAGATTCTGTGTACCGGCCACTGACCACTCGCCACTATTCCTCCATGTCTTTGTGGTGCTCTGTGGTGCTACAGGTCTAGAACAGCGGCGCCTTGCCCAGCTTCCGTCGGAGCGGCACGAACTGCCCGGCGTGCATCGTCCAGTGGCTGCCGAGGATCAGCAGCACGTCGCCTACCTTCGGCGCGTAGGGCCGCATGAACTCGGGGCCCGGCTTGTCGAGATCAGCGTCAGGTATCGCATCGACCGCCGCCAGCGTGGCTGCCTTCATCTGGTCCATCAGCCCCAGGTACTCGGCCTTCTTGGCGAACTTGCTCGGATCGTCGATGGTCGTCTTGTCACGGTCGTGGGCCGCGGCGAACCCGTCGGGCAGCGCAGGGGCCGGCTGGCCGATCGCCGCCAGCATCTTGGCCGAGCCGGCGATCATGTGCCCCAGCGACCAGGCGATGTGATTCGTGCCCGGCACGGATCGGACGAGCAGATCTTCGTCGTTAAGATCCTGCACGTAGGAGCGGGTAAGAAAATAGCCCGACTCAATCACCCGTCGCAACACGTCTTTGGTGTTCATTGGCAATTCTCCTGGTTGGCTGGGTCGGCACTCGGCCTGTTATCTCCACCGCGGCGAACCATTCTACCGTGGGCATACTTTGGCTATTCGTTGCGACCCGGTCAGTGGCGTGCAAAGGACAGCTTGTTTGATCGGTCGCAACTCTATCCGCGATTGTCAGGTATCGTCTTGCAGCCCGATGCATCGGGTTTTCCGCCGTAAGCGGTAGTAGGCCCGGCGTTTACGCCGGGTTGCGAAAGGTTTCGGTGGATGTTCTTTTGTCAGCCCGGTTCACCGGGCTCGTGCAGACTTTCTTGATAGCGGGATCTTATTTGATGTCAAAAAATCTCTGAAAAAACTTAACCGCACACCGTCACGCGCCCGATGGCAATCACTCCCAAGCTGACGCCGCCTATTGCCACAATTCCCCGAGCGACCGCCCCCAAGGCTAACCATCCCGTGGCAAAATTGCCGATCGCGATGATCTCCCGGGCATGACCACGATACTCGCCACGCTGCCGATCGCCGCCAAAGGCAATGTCCACCAGGGGAAGCCCGGCAAACTGGGCCGCCGAGCGGTAGCGAACGCCACGAATCGCCCTATTCATCGCATTTTCTCCTGCCCAATGCGTACAATGGTTACTGATGGGTTTGCTAAACTAGCTTCCCAGGGCTGCCGATCATACTAGTCTTGTTTGCTACGGCAGCAAATACCCCCCATTCTTGTGCGTTGCAGCCAGGATATCGGCGCGGTACGCTACGGGATTCATTCCCGCCCCAATCGGCCCCCGTGCCGCAAACCAAACAACCAGCACCCCGTTCTTTCTCTTGAAGTCGAGGAGACCTCCCGTGGAAAAAAGACGCTTTGTGACCGTCGATGGCAATGAAGCGACGGCCAACATCGCCCACATGGTAAACGAAGTCATGGCGATCTACCCCATCACCCCGTCGTCGGGCTTGGGCGAATTGCCAGACGCTTGGGCGGCGGCTGGTCGCAAGAACATCTTCGGCACCGTGCCCGACGTCGTCGAAATGCAGAGCGAAGCGGGTGCTGCCGGCGCGGTCCACGGCTCGTTGCAGGCCGGTGCGTTGACCACCACCTTCACGGCCTCGCAAGGCTTGCTGTTGATGATCCCCAACATGTTCAAGATCGCCGGCGAATTGACGTCGACGGTCTTCCATGTCACCGCCCGCACCGTGGCCACCCATGCCTTGTCGATCTTCGGCGACCACAGCGACGTGCTGGCCTGCCGCTCGACCGGTTGGGCCATGCTCTCCTCGGCCTCCGTGCAAGAGTCGCAAGACATGGCGTTGATTGCCCACAGCGCGACCCTCGAAGCCCGCGTGCCGTTCCTCCACTTCTACGACGGCTTCCGCATCTCCCACGAAGTCAACAAGATCGAGCAGCTCACCGAGGACGACGCCCGGGCGATGATCGACATGGATCTCGTCGCCGCGCACCGCAAGCGGGCCCTCTCGCCTGAGCGTCCGCAACTCCGCGGCACCGCCCAGAACCCGGACGTGTTCTTCCAGGCCCGTGAAGCCTGCAATACGTTCTATGACAAGTGCGCTGGCATCGTCCAGAAGCACATGGACAAGTTCGCCAAGATCACCGGCCGGGAGTATCACCTGTTCGACTACTTCGGCGCTCCGGATGCCGATCGGGTTATCGTCCTGATGGGCTCGGGCATCGGCGTGGCCGAAGAAGCCGTTGAACACCTGATGGCCCAGGGCCTGAAGGTCGGCATCCTCAAGGTCCGCCTCTATCGTCCTTGGGACGGTGCGGCCTTCCTTGCCGCCTTGCCCAAGTCGGTCAAGAAAATCGCCGTCTTGGATCGCACCAAGGAGCCGGGCGCCGCCGGCGAGCCGCTGTACCAGGATGTCATCACGGCTTTGGCCGAGTCGCACCTGAACGGCTCGATGCCGGTCGTGGTCGGCGGCCGCTATGGCCTGTCGTCCAAGGAATTCACCCCGGCCCATGTCGCCGGCGTGTTCGAAGAGCTGAAGAAGGACAAGCCGCGTCGCCAGTTCACCGTCGGCATCAACGACGACGTGACGAAGCTCAGCCTCGACTGCGATCCGCACTTCTCCACCGAGAAGGACGACGTGGTTCGGGCCGTCTTCTTCGGGCTCGGCAGCGACGGCACCGTCAGCGCCAACCGTAACTCGGTGAAAATCGTCGGCGAAAACACCCCGCTGCACGCGCAGGGCTACTTCGTCTACGACTCCCGCAAGGCCGGCTCGGTCACCACCTCGCACGTCCGCTTTAGCCCGCGGCCGATCAAGGGCTCGTACCTCGTCCACCGGGCAAACTTCGTCGCCTGCCACCAGTTCCACTTCCTCGAACGCATCGACATGCTGTCGATGGCCGATCCGGGCGCGACGTTCCTGTTGAACAGCTCCTACGGGCCGAACGAGGTCTGGGATCATCTGCCCGCCGAAGTGCAGAAGCAGATCATCGACAAGAAATTGAAGTTCTTCGTGGTCGACGCCTATCACGTCGCCCGCGAGGCCCAGATGGGCGTCCGCATCAACACCATCATGCAGACCTGCTTCTTCAAGCTGGCCAACGTGATCCCCGCCGAAGAAGCGATCGGCATGATCAAGGACGCCATCAAGAAGACCTACGGCAAGAAGGGTGGCGAGAAGGTCATCACCCAAAACAACGCCGCGGTCGACGCCGCCTTGGCTGCCTTGAACGAAGTGAAGTATCCCAACCAGGTCAGTTCGAAGCTGCACATGGTTCCGGCCGTTCCGGCCCATGCCCCGGCCTTCGTTAAGGACGTGCTGGGCGTGATGATCGCCAATCGCGGCGACGATCTGCCCGTCAGCGCCATGCCGGTCGATGGGACCTTCCCCACCGCCACCACGCAGTACGAGAAGCGGAGCATCGCCCAGGATATTCCGATCTGGGATCCGAACATCTGCACCCAGTGCGGACTCTGCTCGCTGAGCTGCCCGCATGCGGCGATTCGCATGAAGGCCTTCGATCCGGCCCTCTTGGCCAAGGCCCCCGCCGGCTTCAAGTCGACCGACTACAAGGGCAAGGACTTCGCCGGCTGGAAGCTGACCGTCCAGGTCGCCCCCGACGATTGCACCGGCTGCGGTCTGTGCGTCGAAGCCTGCCCGGCCAAGGACAAGGAAAAGGCCAAGCACAAGGCCATCGACCTCGAGCCGAAGGTCCCGCACCTCGATTGCGAGCGGCAGTCTTACGACTTCTTCAACACGATCCCGGACGTCGATCGTTCGAAGGTCAAGGCCGACACCATCAAGGGTTCGCAACTCCTGTTGCCGCTGTTTGAGTTCTCCGGCGCCTGCGCCGGCTGCGGTGAAACGCCCTACGTGAAGCTGATCACCCAGTTCTTCGGCGATCGGATGTTGGTTGCCAACGCCACGGGCTGCTCGTCGATCTACGGCGGCAACCTGCCCTGCACGCCGTACACGGTGAACAAGCAGGGCCAGGGCCCGGCCTGGGCCAACTCGTTGTTCGAAGACAATGCCGAGTTCGGCTTGGGCTTCCGCCTGGCTGTCGACAACCAGTTGAAGTATTGCCACGAACTGCTGCGCCGCCTGTCGTCGCAGTTGGGCGACGAGCTCGTCGGCGCCCTGATCAACAACACTCAGGAAACCGAAGAGCAACTCTACGCCCAGCGTGCCCGCGTTGCCGAGCTCAACAAGAAGCTGGCCACCATCAACACGCCCGACGCCAAGAGCCTCTTGGCCTCATCCGAGTACTTGATCCGCAAGAGCATCTGGAGCTTCGGCGGCGACGGTTGGGCCTACGACATCGGTTTCGGCGGCCTCGACCACGTCCTGGCTTCCGGCCGTGACGTCAACATCCTGGTCCTCGACACCGAGGTCTACTCGAACACCGGCGGCCAGGCCTCCAAGGCCACCTTCCGCGGCGCCGTGGCCAAGTTCGCCGCCGGCGGCAAGCCCGCTGGCAAGAAGGACCTCGGCATGATCGCCATGTCCTATGGCAACGTGTTCGTCGGCTCGATTTCGTTGGGCGCCAACCCGATGCACACGATCCGCACGATCCGCGCCGCCGAGTCCTATCGCGGCCCGTCGATCCTGATCGCCTTCTCGCACTGCATCAACTGGGGCATCAACATGGTCCAGGGGATGAACATCCAGAAGGATGCGGTGGCCTGCGGCTACTGGCCGTTGTACAGCTTCGATCCGCGCGAGGAGCAGCACCCCTTCCAACTGGCCAGCAAGGCGCCGGTCGGCAGCTTCAAGGACTTCGCCCTGAAGGAAGCCCGCTTCCGCATCCTGGCCAGCGCCCGGCCCGAGGAATCGGCCCGGTTGCTGGAAATGGGCCAGCACGATATCGACAAGCGGTATCATTACTATGAGCAACTGGCCGGCGTCAGCCGCGCGGTTGAATCGGCTGCCGGCGCCAATGGTGGCAACGGCAACGGCGACAGCAAAGCCAAGGACACCAAGGAGGTGCAAGCATGAGCGTCGATCTCGGCACAACGTATCTCGGATTGAAACTGAAGAATCCGCTGGTCGTCTCCGCCTGCCCTCTGACCGGCGCTGTCGATGACATGCGCCGATTGGAAGCCGCCGGGGCCGCCGCCCTGGTCATGCCCTCGCTGTTCGAAGAACAGATCGAGCACGAAGGCGAGGAGTTGTCGAAGGCCTACGAGTTTGGCACCGACAGCTTTGCCGAAGCGCTGACCTTCTTCCCCGAGGAAGAAGATTACCGCACCGGTCCCGAGGAATACCTGCAGACCATCGCCAATGCCAAGAAAGAGCTGAAGATCCCCGTGATCGCCAGCCTCAACGGCTCGAGCATCGGCGGCTGGGTCCGCTACGCCAAAATGATGCAAGACGTCGGCGCCGACGCGCTGGAGTTGAACATCTACTTCGTCGCCGCCGATCCCAGCCAGACCGGCGACGACGTCGAAGCCCGCTACCTCGACCTCGTGGCCGCGGTGAAGAAGTCGATCTCAATCCCGCTGGCCGTCAAGGTCGGCCCGTACTTCAGCGCGATGGCCAACTTCGGCGTCCGCCTGGCCAATGCCGGCGCCGATGGGCTGGTGCTGTTCAACCGCTTCTACCAGCCGGACATCAATCTCGAGACGCTCGAGACCGAGCCCTCGCTGCACCTCAGCACGAGCTACGAGCTGTCGCTGCCGCTGCGTTGGATCGCCATCCTGCACGGCCGCACCAAGGCCTCGCTGGCCGCGACCGGCGGCATCCACGACTGTGCCGGTCTGGCCAAAACGCTTCTGGCCGGCGCCGATGTCGGCATGATCGCCTCGGTGCTCTACCAGCAGGGCATCAAGTCGATCGGCACCATCCTCGAGGGCTTGCGCCAATGGGCCGATGAGAAGGAGTACACCTCCGTCGAGCAGCTCAAGGGCAGCATGAGCCTCGAAAACTGCCCCGATCCGGCCGCCTACCAACGCGGCAACTACATGAAGGCCTTGACCTCCTACGTCGGCAAGGCGATTTAACCCGGTGACAAGCAACAGACCTTCATAGAAGGGTGCGTGCTCGTCACGCACCACGGCATTGCGATAGATTCAAATACAAAGAGGGATGACGGCCCACCGGCTGCCATCCCTTTTTTTATCCACCACGGAGACACAGGGGACACAGAGGAGAGACAAATCATTGAAACCGCGGATGGACGCCGATCAACACGTTCGTAGAATGCCGTCGAAGTCATCCTGAGCGTAGCGAAGGATCTTGCCGCATGCCCTGAAGCAGCTGTCGACGCGAGTCGTGTTCCTCGCGTCCGGCGCCCTTCGCGGTAAAAACTGTCGAGCTGCACAACGCGGTTGTTGCATCTGCGTCCATCCGCCTTCATCTGCGGTTCCTTGCGACGGGCTTAGTGGAAACTTGCCCCCTCGGCTCCTCCGTGCCCTCTGTGCCTCCTGGTGCAAATTCATCCCGTTTCTTGCCGCCGAGGGTGGGCCACCGGCCGCCATTCTTTCTTCACCGAGGAGAGATATGCATCTACTCCATCTTTGGTTCCTCCGTGTCCTCGCTGGCAAATACTTCTTGGTCTCCGCGGGCAGTTGCTCGATCTGAATTGAGCCCAGGTTTCCACTTGTTTCACTGGGACGACTCGCCATACTAGTAGCGTTCCGCTCGCACGTTTGTTCTTGACAATAGGAGAACCGATAATGAAGTGGCGGGTTCTCTCTCTGATGGCCGGCGTCCTAATGATATTGCAGGGCCTGTCCGCCGGCTACTGGTGGTTCTATACAATCGCTCCGGCGCGTTGCACGCTCAATCCGAATTGGGTTGCCGGGCACTCCCAGTTGGAATTGTGGCGTGAGGTTCAGAGAGGAATACATCGAGGAGCGTGGACGCATGACGACGGCTTCATCGTGGGATGGTATGGCGACAAGTCCTCTGCGGAATGGATCATGAATCACGTCACGCCCGGAATGACGATGGATTGCTTCAGTCGTCTGTCGCATGCTGCTACTGCCATGCGGTTCATTACCAATCAGGATGTTGGCGACGACGCCCATTCGTGGCTCAATTGGTGGGAAAAGAATAAGTCAAAGACGCAAGAAAGATGGATTGCCGAAGGCTTTTCCTCCTTGGGATTTGCCATTGATGTCCCACCCAAGCCCGGTCAAGTCAAGGAACTTCTTGCGTTGCTTGGAAAGTCAGATAAGGATGAGGCAGACGACCCCTTCGAGCACATCAAGTACAACGCTTTTCGATGTCTTCGTGACTCGGGCTTCGATCCGGTTCGGTTTGTATTGGTCGAGCGCACCATTTCAAAGGATATTGAGAAGGGGTTGCTGCAGTATTCCGATTGGTTACGGCGGTGGCCGCAAGCGACTGGCGTTGGGGTTCTTTCGATTGTGAAGAAGGAACCGGTTTCACACCACTTGCCAGAGATCTTGATTCCTCAATTTCAGATCAAACAGTACGCTTTGATCTTCATGCCAGCGGTCGTCGGTAGCGTCTTGATCATCTGGCCCTTCGTTGCCAGGAGGAGATCAACTCCCGGTAAGTAGATGTTCTTACATGCATTTAAGCAGGTCGGTAGCCACGCGCCTGACTCCATCGCCTCTTCCGTTTGAAAGGATATGAACGCCCGTGGTTCCTCCGCGTCCTCTGTGACCTCCGCGGTAAAAACTGTCGAGCTGCACAACGCGGTTGTTGCATCGGCGTCCATCCGCGTGCATCTGCGGTTTCTTATCGCCGACGGTGGCTGAAGCTTGCCCCCCTCTGCTTCTCTCCGTGCCTCGGTGGTGCCTCTACCGCCTCCCCGAATCCCGAACCCTGAACCCCAAACCCTCCTTTCTCAACCCCGCTTCTCCCAGTCAATGTTCGACATCTCGGCCAGCGCCAGGTGCAACGCCTGCGTGCCGTGCCGGCCGCAGTGGTGTGCCATCAGCGAGATATAGAGTTGATTCGCCAAGGCCAAGCCCGGCAGCGACAAGTGCATCCGCTTCGCCTCGCTCAGCGCGATGCCAAGGTCCTTTACAAAGTGCTCGACAAAGAAGCCGGGCGCGAAATTGTTGGCGATGATCCGCGCCCCGAGATTCGTCAGCGACCAACTGCCCGCCGCGCCGCTGCCGACCGACTCCATGACCTTGTTGAGGTCGAGGCCCGCTTTGTACGCATATAAAAGACTCTCGCAGACGCCGATCATGTTCGTGGCGATCAGAATCTGATTGACCATTTTCGTGTGCTGCCCCGCGCCTGGTCCACCCTGGTGAACAAAAATCTTGCCCATCGCTTCCCAGCACGGTTTCAGCGCCTCGGCTACTTCCGACTCGCCGCCGATCATGATCGACAACCGCGCCTCGCGGGCACCGATGTCGCCGCCGGAGACCGGCGCATCGATCGCATGCACGCCGACCTTTTCGGCTTCGGCAGCGATCTCCACGGCCAACGACGGCTCACTGGTGGTCATGTCGACGAGGATGTTGCCCGCCTTGCAACCGGCCAATGCGCCGTCCGATCCAAGAACCACGTCGCGGACATCGTGCGGGTAGCCGACAATCGTGAAGATCACGTCTGACGCGGCAGCCACCGCCTTCGGGCTGTCGGCCCAGGCGGCCCCGGCCTCGATCAACGGCTCGGCCTTCTTCTGGCTGCGGTTAAACACCGTCGCCTGAAAGCCGGCGCGGAGCAAATGTCCGCACATGCTGCGTCCCATCACGCCTGTCCCGATCCAACCAATCCGTGTTTTTCCCGGTTGCACCACGAGCATTTTCTTACCGCCAAATTCTTCTGAATTTTGTGACAGGGCAATTCGCAAGTGCGTATCTTGGCAAGCCGGGGAAACCGCGTCAATAACAGGGAGTGGGATTCGGAACGCCTTTTGCTTTCCCCTCGCCAGGGGCTTTCCTGTCGAATACCTCCGCGCCTATCCTACTTGCGGCTAAGAGTCCTTTGCGTCCGCGCGTGAGGGCGGCCTTTTTTGACTCCGGGCGCACCGGTTGCATCGTTCGAGAGGGCGAAATTCCCGCCGTCTTTCCACCCCCGGAGGTGCTTGTGATCCTCGCAGAAATGACGCACGCCGGACCGCAAGGTCCTATGCGGCAACCCGATGGTACCATACGCTGGCGGCTTTGGGCCCCGCTGCTCGATTCGCTTTCGTTGGTGACATTTGCCGACGGCGAACGCGCCGAAACGCCCGCCTCGCCGGAGGACTTCGGCTACTTCAGCGTGGAACGCTCGGGCGTGGAAGAAGGCACGCGCTACGCCTGGAGACTGCCCGACGGACGGGAACTTCCCGACCCCGCCTCGCGATGGCAGCCCGACGGCGTGAACCGCCCCTCGGCCGTCTGGTTCCCCGACGATTACACGTGGCACGATTCCCAGTGGCCCGGAATCGCCCGCCAGGATCTCGTCCTCTACGAGTTGCACGTCGGCACGTTCACCCCCCAAGGCACCTTCGAGGCCATCCTCCCGCGACTGCGACAACTTCGTGACCTCGGCGTCACGGCCCTGGAGTTGATGCCCTTGGCGCAATTTCCCGGCGATCGCAACTGGGGCTACGATGGCGCCCATCCGTTCGCCGTGCAAAACACCTACGGTGGCCCTCAAGGTCTACAGCAACTGGTCGACGCCGCCCATCAAACCGGCTTGGCCGTGCTGATCGACGTCGTTTACAACCACTTCGGCCCCGAAGGCAACTACCTCGGCGTCTTCGGCAACTACTACACGCCGCGCTACCACACGCCCTGGGGCAACGCCGTCAACTTCGATGGACCCAACAGCGACCCCGTCCGCCAGTTCGTTGTCGATAACGCCCGGATGTGGATTCGCGACTTCCATGCCGATGGGCTGCGGCTGGACGCCGTGCAGACCATCTACGACTTGTCCGCGCAACACATCCTGGCCGACATCGCCGAGGCCGTCCATTTCGAAGGCTCGCTGCAATGTCGAACCGTTCACGTGATTGCCGAAAGCGATCTGAACGATACCCGCTTGATGAAGTCTCGCGAGTTCGGCGGTTACGGCTTGGACGCCGCTTGGAGCGATGATTTTCATCACAGCGTGCACGCCTTGTTGACCGGCGAACGCGACGGCTACTATCGCGGCTTCGGCGATCCCGAACACCTCGTCAAGGCGTTCAACGACGTGTACGTCTACGACGGCCGCTACTGCCCGGTGCGAAACCGCCGCCACGGCGCGCCGACCAAGGACATGGATCGCACCCGATTCGTCGTGGCCACGCAGAATCATGACCAGACCGGCAATCGAGCCCTGGGCGAACGGCTCACCACGCTCCTGCCGCCGCCGGCCGTACGTCTCGCCACGGGCTTGATGATGCTCACACCCCATATTCCTCTGCTCTGGATGGGCGAGGAATATGGCGAGACCAGCCCGTTTCCGTTCTTTTGCTCGTTCCTGGATCCCGAACTGATCGAGGCCGTTCGCCGAGGGCGGCGCGAGGAGTTTGCCGCCCTGCTGTTCGATTGGGGCGAGGACATTCCCGATCCTCAGTCCCCCGAAACGTTCTGGTCGGCTAAGCCGAGTTGGGATTGGTCGACGCCGGCCGCGGCTGCCCGTCGACGCCTGTTCCAGGACTTCCTCGCCGCTCGGCGACAATGGCCGGCGCTGCGCGACCGCGAGCATACCGCGGCCCATCTTGTCGAGTCCTTCGCCGCCGCGACGGGGCCATTGCTGGCCGTCGAACGCGGTCCCGCCGCACAGTTGATCGCCCTGGCAAACCTCAGTGATGAGCCGGCCGCGTTTCCACAACTCGACCTAAGCGAGCGATCCTTGGTGATGAGCACGGAAGAGACGTGCTATGGCGGGCCACGGACGCACGAAGACCGCTTCGATGGGTTCTATCCCTACGAAATGCAGATCTTTGCTCCCCAGGAGTGGCGACCATGAACCAGGCCAGCCCCCCGCTTAATGACGTGTTGCCAGAGACCGACCACGAGAGCCCGCCGGCGATCGCGGCCGCCCCGCCCCCCGAGGTTTCGCCTGCGGCCCGACGGGAATCGCAACTTGCCCACCAGGTGAGCGAAGCGGTTCGCGCCACGCTTGCCGCCCGGCGGCGCTGGCCCGAAGTCACCTATCGCTTGCAGTTCCATTACCAGCATTTGAAATTCGCCGACGGCGCGGCGCTCGTGCCATACTTGGACGAACTGGGAATTAGTCACGTCTATGCCTCGCCGTCGCTCAAGTCGGCCTCGAACAGCCCCCATGGCTACGACGTCGTGGACTACGGCCAACTGAACCCCGAACTCGGCGGCGACGAGGGCTATCGGGCAATGGTCGACGCACTGCACCAACACCGCATGGGCCTGCTGCAGGATATCGTGCCCAACCACATGGCGATCATCGCCGCCGAAAATAGCTGGTGGAACGATGTCCTGGAAAACGGCCAAAGCTCCCCGTTCGCCCGCTGCTTCGACATCGACTGGCACCCCATCACCCCCTTCCTCGATAACAAAATTCTCCTGCCGCTGCTGGGCTCGCAATACGGCGAAGTCCTCGAAGCTGGCGAACTGCAACTGGAATACCGCGACGGCGGTTTCTTCGTCCGCTACTGGTCGCGACACCTGCCGCTTGACCCCCGCACCTACCCCTTGATTCTCGGGCATCGCCAGGCGGAACTAATCGAGGCCCTCGGCGAGGATTCCGAGGCCGCCCGCGAGTTCGCCAGCATTCGCACCGCATTGGACTATCTGCCGGCGACGACCGACACCTCGGCCGAACGCATTGCCGAGCGGCAACGCGAAAAAGAGATCATCAAGAATCGCCTCCGTCGCCTGACGGCCGAGCATCCCCCGGTGCTTGAATTCATCGAGCAGAACCTCCGCGAACTGAACGGCACCCCCGGCGACCCCCGCAGCTTCGACCGCCTCGATGCCCTCTTAAACGCCCAGGTCTTCCGCCTCGCCCGCTGGAAGGCGGCCGCCGACGAAGTGAACTACCGCCGCTTCTTCGACGTCAACGAATTGATCGCTCTCTGCACCGAGCAACCGCAAGTGTTTGAGTTGATCCACCAGCGAACCCTGGCGCTGCTGGTGCGCGGAGACGTCGACGCCCTCCGCGTGGACCACATCGATGGCCTCTACGATCCGCTGGAGTATCTCTGGCGGCTGCAATGGGGCTACGTCAAGGCACTTGCCCGGGTGGAATACGACCGGCTCCTGGCCTCTTCGTCGCTCCCCGATGGCGCCACCGTGACGCCTGCTTCCCCCGCGGCGGCCGAACCCCGATGGGAGCAGATCGAGCCTCAGGTGACGCAAGAACTGCGCGGCGAATTGGGCACCCTGCCGCCCGCGCCGTTGCTGCCGCTCTATTCCGTGGTCGAAAAGATTCTCGGCCCCGACGAACCGCTCCCCCAAGAATGGCCCGTCGCTGGCACCACCGGCTACGACTTCCTCAACCTCCTCAACCGCCTCTTGGTCGATCGCGCCGGGCTGCGGGACTTGACCAAAACCTACCAGCGATTCACCGGCGATCGCAATACCTTCCGCGAAGTGGCCTACGAGTCCCGGCGATTGATCTTTCGCGTCGCCATGTCCAGCGAACTGCAATTGCTGGCCCATCGCATCAACCGCATCTCCGAACGCCACCGCCGCACCCGCGACTTCACCCTCAACAGCCTGCGAATCGCCCTGCGGGAAATTCTCACCTGCTTTCCCGTCTATCGAACCTACATTCACGAGGGCCGCTTGTCCGATCGCGACCGGCAGATGGTTCAACGCGCCGTGGCCCAGGCCAAACGCCGCAACCCGGCCCGCGACGCCGCCGTCTTCGATTTCATCCGCGACGTCCTCTTGATGCAGCAGCCGCCCAACCTCGACGAGGCCGGCCACAGCGAACGCGACCTGTTCATCGGCCGCTTCCAACAGGTGACCAGCCCGCTGGTGGCCAAAGGTATCGAAGACACCGCCTTTTACGTGCATTTCCCCTTGGTCTCACTAAACGAGGTGGGCGGCGATCCGGACAAGGGAGTCGGTACCATGGCCGAGTTCCATCATGACAATAGCGAGCGGCTCTTGGCGCGCCGCGGCTCGCTGGTGGCCACCACCACCCATGACACCAAACGCAGCGAGGACGTCCGAGCGAGAATCAACGTCCTGTCCGAAGTGCCGCAACAGTGGCGAACGGCCCTCAACCGCTGGGCCCGGCTCAATCGACGCTTCCGTCGCGAGGTCGACGGCCTGCCAGCGCCGAGTCGCAACGACGAGTACCTGCTCTACCAAATCCTCGTCGGCGCCTGGCCGCTGGAATCGCTGCCGAAAGGGCCCCTTTCCGCCGAGTTTGTCGAGCGGATCCAGAACTATATGGAAAAAGCCACCCATGAAGCCAAGCGGCGGACCAGTTGGATCAGCCCGAACGCCGAGTACGACGCGGCCACCCGCGATTTCGTGGCCGCCGTGCTCAACGAGACTCCCAAGAACCGATTCCTCGCCGATTTCCGCTCGTTTGTCGACGGTTTGATCGACTGGGGACTGTACAGCGCGCTGTCGCAGACCCTCTTGAAACTCACCGCGCCCGGCGTGCCCGACATCTACCAAGGCCAAGAAATCTGGGAGTTCTTGCTGGTCGACCCCGACAATCGCCGACCCGTCGACTTCCAGCGGCGGCGGGCGCTGCTGCAGGAAGTGAAGGCTGCCGTGCGCGGCGGCGGGGAACAACGCTTGGCCTTGATTCGAGAGCTTGCCGCATACCCCCGCGACCCACGCTTGAAACTCCTGGTGACCTGGGAAACGCTTCAGTTTCGCCGCCGCAATCCCGAGCTATTTCAGAATGGACAGTACGAAGCACTGGCCGCCCAAGGCCGCGCCAACGAGCATGTCTGCGCATTCGCCTGGCGACGGATGTTGGTCGACGAAGGACGCGAGCAAGTGGCTGTCGTCATCGCGCCGCGACTCTTTGCCCGCCTCGCTCTTGCCGCCGCCGCGTCGGAGTCGGAAACGCCAGCATCGCCGCCGTTGCCGTTGGGCGAGGTTTGGGGCGACACCCGCTTGAATCTGGCCTCGCTCGGCTCGCACCGGTTTTTCAATCTCTTCACCGGTCAGACCTGTGCCTTGGAGAACGACCATCTCCGACTGGCCGACGCCCTGCGCGATTTCCCCGTGGCCCTGTTGACCAATGCACCGTGACTCCTCGTTGCCGAGCACCTGCCCTTGGTGCTCTTCGCGCGCTTCGTGGATTCGTATCAAGTCATTCCGAGCGGAGCGAGGAATCTGGCCACAAACTCTCTTCCCGCCGCCATCTATTCATTTCTTCGCGCCTTGGCGAGAGCAATTATGGTTCAATAGACCGGCGAAAGCATGCACTCGCCCCTTCGCGCCCTTCATGGTTCTTCGTGCCCTTCGTGTCCTTCGTGGATTCGCCTTTCCCCAAACCGTTCACCGCACCACCGCGTGATAGATCAACCTCGCAACCACCAGGTACGCGTTCCCCCACTTGTCACGGCGAAAGAACTCGGTCGGGGCACTCGGATCGCCGATAAACGGCCGCATCACCCAGGCCATCTGAATCGCGACGAAAATGAAGAGCGCCAGCCAGGTCCAAAACATCCACCGATGCCGCGAGTCGCGCTCGACCAGCAGACGATAGTGGTCGCGGAGCAACCATTGCCCGGCCAAAGCCGCAATAGCAAACATCGCCCCATTGAACCGCAGGGCGTCGGGGTAGCTCCCAGAGGAAGCGTACCAGACGATCGTCAACGGCGCCAGCGACGCCAGCACGATCACCAAACCCGCCTGCGCTGCCAGCAGGGCCGCCGTGGCCCGGGCGAAGTCGTCTCGCAGGCCGGCCAGCGTGTTGAGCACCAAAAAGCTCGGCCAAGCGATCAAGGAGGTCCCCAAGAGCAGCAGCGGAACCTTCACCGCCGAGTAAAGCACCTGCCACAGTCGCTCGCCGCCAATGCCGCCAAACGCCCCCATCACCGCCCCGTACAGGAAACCGAAAAAGGCGATGCAGCCAACAGTCCACAGCAGCGCCGAAGCGCTCGGCCGCTCCTGCACGGCCTGCCGTGAGCGGAGAATAACATCGATTCGTCCGAGCAAGGTGCTCATGCCCTTTTCACGATAACAAAGTGCGGAAGGCGTCCCAGACCGCCTCGAAGAAATTGGACTCCCGCGGACTGAACCAGTGAAAGGCTTCCGTCGGCTTGCCGAGAATCGGCCGCAGCACCCAAGACATCTGCGCGCACACCAGCCCCGCCACGACCATCCAGCAGACGAAAACGTTTTTGACCCGCCGGTCAATGATCGGGCCTCTATTCGCCAAGGAAACAGCCGTCGTCTCCTCCGCCATCGCATTCAGCGTCAACTCGTTGCCGCCTTGGCTTTCCGGTTTCTCCAGCTCCCGTATCGGTGAAGTCGATGCCATTTGGCCGCGGGCTCCCCATAAACCGCGCAAAATGCGAAGCATAAAGGTGAACCCGAACACCCCGGCCGTGATAAAGACCAGCACGTTCAACAGTAGAATGAACGGATAGCTCGTCGTGCTCACGGAAAAGAACGCGACGATCGGGCCCAGCGATGCCAGCACCGCGACGTTCACAGCCAACGCCGCGACGAGTAGCTGGAACACCGCAGCGAACGACAGCCGCGAGCCGACCAAGGCATTGAACACGTAGAGCGAAGGAAACGTCACCACTAGCGTCAAAAAGAACAACGCTGGCACCTTGAGCGTGCCTGCCAGCCATTGCAGAAAGACCGGACCGCCGTCACGGAATCCGGCGAAAAAGCCCATGCAAACTCCGTACAAGGCGGCGAGGGTCAACGCCATCAGTAGCAGGCCACCGACGGGGATCCGAAAATCGCCCGCACCGAGCACGCTGCCTTGCGTGGCCTCCCCGCGAAGTAATCGATCCAGTTCCTTCCACCAGCGTTTCACGATCTGCTCCTTTCGTGCTGCGTACAGCAAAGTGATTAAAGGTGATCTCAAAACCTCCCCTCGCCCTTTGGGAGAGGGGCAGGGGGTGAGGGCAATGGAATGTTTCTGGCATAATGCTGCTGCCCCTGTCTTCCTGCAGGGATGGAAGCCAAGTCCTTCCGAGCATAGCGAGGGCAGACTCTTCTTAGCGTGTCTCACTTTCCTGTAACGGGTGCCATGGCTCACGCGAAGCGTGGCCATGTACATGAGTCCCCGGACATCTTACTCTCGCAAGCTTGCCACCGGACGTTACACTCATCCTTGCATTAATCTACCAACAGTCCTTCGCCCGAAACTCGGCGAAAGCATGTTCTTGCCCCTTCGTGTCCTTCGGAGATCTGTATGTGAATTGCCAAACAGAGAATCAGCCCTTTTCACCCGTTCCCCGCTCGATGATCTGTCGTAAGCTCTTCAAGTACCGGTCGAAGGCCTTGCGCCCCTTGGCCGTCAGCCGCATCGTGGTCAGCGGTCGGCGGCCTTGGAATGTCTTGTCGACGACGATGTAGCCGGCTTCTTCCAGCGTTCGCGAGTGCGCGCTGAGGTTGCCATCGGTCAGCCCGAGCATCGACTTCAATTCGTTGAAGCTCAACTCGGGCGACACGGCCAGAGCGGATACGATCGACAAACGCACCCGCTCGTGGATCACCGCGTCGATGTCGTCAGGTTTCAGCGGTTCGTTCATCACCGAGCCACCCGTCGCTGATGTCGCAGGATGTAAACACCGAAGACGATGTGCAGCAGCCCAAACGAGAGCGCCGCGGTCAACACGCCGTATTGCGGCACGCACAGCAGGGCGATCGCGCCCATCGCGATGAACGTCAACCCCAGCACCCGCGGCGGCCGAATCGAAAACAGCCCGGCCGTGTAAACGCCCGTCCCATACAGCATCATCCACACCGGCACGATGTACTGGATCTCCTGAGCTGTCGGCATCAGCGGAACGATTTTCAGCGTCGAAATCATTTGCCACACCCGAGCGTCAACCGGCAACAGGAACTTCGCCGTCAGCACCACGGCCACGAACACGCTGGGCGTCAGCGAGAACGCCGCCACTCGCAACGGCCGGTCGCTCGGCCCAAGTTGCTGCTTCTTCGCCGCCGCGGTGGTCCACGCCACCTCCATCACGATCCCGACCACGCCGATCGCCAACCACATCAGGCAGAATAGCACCTGCTGGTTGACCGACACGTTCACGATGTCGCCAAAGTCGAGCGAACGAAACATGCCGTAGCTCACCGCGCAGCCGGCCAGCACCATCAGGCCGCCGAGGATCGCCGGGGTGCCGGGCAACAGCGTGAACAGCGTCGCCCGCTCCATGATCCGCTGGATTTCCTCCATCCGCGCCTGGGCTTCGTCCACTTTCAGGTTCATCGTACACCTCCCCGGTTGTTGGAAAGCTCTTGCGCCCTGATAGGCTTTGTAACACAAAGTAATTTATCGGACGGCAGCCAGGCTGTCAACACGAATTCCAGGAAGACCGCCTCTTTAGCGTTCGCCCTGAAGATGGTAGTGGATTACAGATCCCGATAGCCCGAGGCTAACAGCCTCCTGTTGGCCGGTCCCGGTAACCGCCGCCGTTTAGCGGCCGACGGTACGTCGGCCCCTAGCGCACACCGAAAACTCGGTATGCGCTACAGCCCACCGCACACGTTCATTCGCCGATCCGAATCCTGCTTCTGCTTTTCGTCCTTTCGGGCGTTTGTGATCCTCTAGTTCCCAAGCGCTGCGATCGGCTCCTTGTGCGTCATAGACCTGAATGCCAAGGTGATTGACGCAAAACGCAATTTTTCCCCTCCCGCCAAAGGCGGCCGAAAAACTCCCCCAAATCACCGCACAGAAACCGCGTCTCCTCCCCAGATGCAACGTACGATCCGCCGCCTATCCCTGCAACTTCAGCCCGATCTGCCCCAGCCGCCGCCCCAGCGCGCGGCAGATCGCCGCCTCGTTCGGATCGATCTCTCGCTTGTTGTCGCCGCCGGCCACGTGGCCCGGTCCATAGGGCGAACCGCCCCCCTGCGTGACGAACAACTCTTGCGTCGAGTAGGGGACGCCCACCAGCACGAAGCCGAGGTGGATCAACGGGGCCATCAGCGTCAGGGCCGTCGTCTCCTGGCCGCCGTGTAAGCTGCCCGTCGAGACAAATACTCCCGCCGGCTTCCCCTCCAACTCTCCTTTCAGCCACAGCGAGGTGAGCTGGTCGATCTGGTTCTTCAATTGGGACGCGACATTGCCGAACCGCGTCGGCGTGCCGAAGGCGATTGCCCCAGCCTGGCGGAAGTCATCATGACTGACCAGCGGCACGTCCTTCTGCACCTCGCGCCCGGCCTTCATGTCGGCTCGCGACTCGATAATGCCCTCGGGAATCAATTCCGGCACCGTGCGGATCACCGGCTCAACGCCCGGCACCTGGCGAGCACCCTCCGCCACCAGTTGCGCCATCCGGTACACATTGCCATACGTGCTGTAGTACAGAATCAAGAGTTTCATGATCGTCACCCCTGCAAGGCTTGTTGGCTGAAACCCGATGAATCGTAGCAAGCCACCGCCTCGAGTCTAGCCGGCCACCGAGGCCCAGCGAAACGTAGTCCTCACATTCCCTGGGATCACGGACACCAGCCGGCCCGAGCGGCCCGCCCTCCTGCAAATCCGCCCCGGGGGCAGCAGCAGACGATCGACCGCCGAGGTACAATGGCCGTCTCAAGCACGGACCAGAAGCTGCCTCGACCAAGGAACAGGCGTCGCCCCATGAGCACCCGGACAATTCATCTTTCGATCGTAGTTGGCGTGTTCATTGCCGAGCTGCTGATCGCGACGAAGTTCGCCAGCATCCCCATTCTCCGATCCTACATCAGCGACTATCTGGTGGTCATCCTGCTCTACCATGTTCTGAAGCTATTTCACGACTTCCGGCCGCCGCTTCTGGCGGCCACCGTCTTCGCAATTGCCTGCGTCGTCGAGGTGTCGCAGTATTTTCATCTGGCCGATGCGTTAGGAGCCCGGCGCGGCAGCTTGCTCGCCATCCTGATTGGCAACAGCTTCAGTTGGATCGACGTAGGGATGTACTTCCTCGGCTGCCTGACGTCGTGGGCACTCGATGCCTGTTGGCTCAATAGTAGGCGCACATCGAAAAGGCACTCGGTTTGATCGTTCGACAAAGCCTTTTGGCGTCCCTAATCGAGCCTCATCCCGATCCGCTCCCACTGAATACGGCCCGGGTTGTACTGCTCCGTGGACTGCGGGTTCGGAAAGTTCCTTTCCCGCGACCAATAGATGACCTTTGCCTTGCCGTACAAGTCTCTTAAAGGAATAGGCCCGATCAGCCGACTATCGTTGGCCAGTCGCCGATTGTCTCCCAAGACGAAGAAGCTGTCAGCCGGCACTTTCATTGGCCCATAGTTGGCCGACTGCGGATGCAACGGCAAATGCTTGTTAACGACGGCGTGTGACTCCGCCCACTCCTTGCCGTTGACGAAAATGCGTTCGTTCTTGACCTCGACGGTATCGCCCGGCAGCCCAGCCACGCGCATAATCCAGCACGGCGAGCCAGGGCCATCGCTGAAGAAGACAACAAGGTCTCCGCGACTAAGATTCGCCGGTCGGACGCAGAGCTTGTCGACGACGATCCGGTCACCGGCTTGAATGGTCGGCGCCATCGCGCGAGTCGGGATGACGAACGCTTCGCAGACCACCGCGCGCAGCGAGCGTGCCACAATATGATTCGCAACGATGACCACCACCGGTACCGCCAGATAGAACCACCAACGCTGATATCCTTTTCGCGGCGTGTCGCGGCGTCGGCGGGCAGCCAAAACGGCATCGGTGACCATGACGGCCGGATAAAGCAGGACGCTAATGATCAACAGGTTGAAAATCAGCGGCGTTACCGGCAGGTAGACCGCCACGGCAATCACCAAGAACATATAGCCGAGGCCCAGAAACCACATGCTAACGCCGCGCAGCAACCGGCCGGCATAGACGTGCCCCAGCGGCGGGAAGAAAAGGTTCAGTAAGCCGGCTACCCATGGACGCCGACGTCTTGTCTCGGTCGCTTGCATGTCATCTACCCCTTATGTGCGCGTGAATCGTTGCTACTTCCTCTTCGGCACCTCTTCCGCCCCCGGCGTCACCTGCTTAAGGTTCGGGGTCACGTCGGCGTCGACGTTTTTGAGTGCCCAATCGATCCCGCCCAGCAAGATCTGCTGGAACGTCGGATCGTTCCAAACGTCCTCGCGATGCCCGAGCGAGGTGTAAAACACCCGGCCTTGCCCGTGCATCCGCGCCCAGGTCGCCGGATAGGGCGGCCGCTCGTAGGGCCGATCGTGCATCCCGGCCGTTTCCTGCACGAGGATCACGTGCAGGTCCGGTGCAAACTTGCGGAAGGTGTACCACTCCTCGCGCATCACAAAACCGTTGCCGAGTTTCTCCATGCCGGGAAAGTTGGGCGACGTCACCCGCATCTTCGCCTTCTGCTGCGAAGCGTGCTCGATAAACTCGCCACCCAGCATGGCGAGGTACGGGTCAACGTTCATGTCATCGAGCTTTTCGCGGCGAAACGGATCAGTGGCGGCGTGGATGCCGACAAAACCCTTCCCCGCCGCCACGGCGTCCAACAGCCGCTGCTTGCCGCGGGTGGTCATCGGCTGCCCCTCTTGCGGACGTTCTGGAGCCGCGAGCAAATTACCCGAAGTGTAGAACACAAAGCCGTCGAATCGATCGAGATCGCCGTCGAACAGGGCCCCGTCCTGGCTGCACCGCACGTCGAGGCCATGCTTGCGGCCGAGGTCCTGCAAAATCGTCTCGGAGAAAGCAAGCGGCTTGCCGCGGCGATCGACGACCGAGTGCATGTAGCCGGCACTGCGCGTGAAATAGAGGATCCGCTGCGGCTTCTTCTCGCCGGCGAAGGCATGGACCAATGGCAGTGCCGATAGTCCCAGCCCTCCGAGAGCGGCCCGCTGTAACAACTGACGACGATGGATGCGTGTCATAGTCCTGGCTTCTTTGGGCGAAACGTGTGCCCTGCCATTATAGCCAATCCGCGATCGCCTGCGAATTGCAGCGATGCCGAGTGCCGACACAACCTGCAAGCTGGCTGTCGTAGTCTTCGCGCTCCGCGGTAAAGACCGCGCACGCCCAAGAATAGCTCTTACAAGGAAGTGTTCCAGCCGGCTGCCAGAACCGTTGAAGTCGCCGTGATTACCGACTAAGGTAGGAAATCAGGCCACAACGTTGTCCATCTTTCATTTCAGGGGAGCAGACTCATGGCCGAGTGTTCAGCCCATCCCGGTGACGATCAGACGCGAATCTGGGCCCACTTTCAGAAAAACGCACCGGAATCGTTCGACGCGGCCAATCCTTGACTGGAGTTCCTCGTCAAGGAGATTGCCCGGCACTCCCCACAACAGCGTTCGGTGGTGCTCAACGTGGGCGTGGGCAACGGTCATTTTGAACGTCAGGCCGTGCAACGCGGCTGGGAAGTTCACTCGCTCGATCCAGTCGCTGCGGCACTCGCGCCGCTCGAATCCCTCAAGGTCCACGCCCACGTCGGCCTGATCGAGCGAATGCCGCTGGCCGACGAGTCGTGCGACTGCGTGGTCACTTCCGAGGTGTTGGAGCACCTTACGGAGAAGCAGGGGAAATTGGCGTTGGCAGAAGTCGTCCGCGTGTTGAGGCCCGGCGGGTTGTTCCTCGGCACGGTGCCGTACCATGAGAATCTGGCGGCGAGTCAAGTCATCTGCCCTCACTGCGGCGAGTTGTTCCATCGCTGGGGTCATCACCGGTCCTTCGATGAGGCGTCCCTGCACAGCGAACTGTCCTCGCATTTCACCATGAAGACTCTTCGGTGCACCGCATTTCCCGGCTTTCGTGGTCGCAGCCTCGCCGGTAAGACAAAATCGTTAATCCGGATCGCGTTGGCACAATGCCGCCAGATGATCGCGATTCCCAGTCTGTACTGGTGTGCGGCGCGAAACTAGATACGTCGCTCCGATTGCGCCATTGCGTTGTCAGAACAGCCGCTTCTGAAAGGCCTTGCCCAGTGGCCGGGCGTCGTAACCGGCCTCTAGCAATCGATCGACGAAACTCTCTGGACCATGTGTGCAATAGACCGTCTTCGGCTGCACCATGGCGACCGCCTGAAATAACTCGTCATAGTCGGCGTGGTCTGACAACGGTACGGTGTGATCGACGCCCAGTCGATACTTGGTCCGCTGGTCGACGGCCCAGCCGGTCACGGCAATCCGCACGTAGCGTCCCAACCGCTCGAGGCCGCCCGCCCCCGGCGGAACCACCACAGCAGTGCCAGGCGGTACGCTGCCGTTCAAGCATCCACAGCAACCCAACGATACGCCGCAGGCCTCGTACACTTGGCTGACCGCATAGGTTTGGTGGTGCTGCACGACCGCGATGCCGGCGTTGGTGAGAATACGCGTGACTTCCTGTCCCTTGCCGAGCATGTAGGCTTGGATCACCGGTATGGCGCCGGTGGCCAGCGCCTCGCGCACCAGCGTGAGAAGCTGCTCGATCGCCAGTTGACGTGGCGGAAGCCGATAGGCCGGCGTGCCGAATGTGCATTCGATCACCAGGATGTCGGCCCGCGGCAGTTCGGCCCGTTCGGCCGTCAAGGACTCGCCCAGTTTGAAATCGCCGGTGTACAAGAGTGATTGCCGACCGTCCTCGGCCAACAGCATCGCCGAGCCCAGGCAGTGGCCGGCGGGGAAGGTCGTCAGTTGCAGACCGCCCCATTCCACGGGCGTGCGATAGGGCAGTTGCCGTGTCCGCCGCTGGCCCATCCGATGTTGATACAAGGCAGCCGTCGCCGGCGTGCACAAGGCGTACTCGTGCGGGGCCATGTGATCGCTGTGGGCGTGGGAAATGAACGCCCGCGGCTGCCGCCGGCGAAAATCCACCGCCAGCCCCGCCTTGGTCAGCTTCAGCCCGTTATCCCAGTGGAACATACAGTCCATTATATAAGGATGAGGGCGGAAGGACGAAGGACGGGGGCCGAAAGAGCAGCTGTGGTGCAAAAAGAACACGGGGTTGCCTCCCGGCAACATCGCGAAGAACACGGTTTCGTCTTCTACGGCTCAATTTCACGACTTTTCACTTGGCCGCACTCACTTTAGGGCGGTCGGCAGCGCTAGCCGCCGTCGCTGGCATCGGCTTTGCTTTCCTGCTTCCCCACGCAAGCCGACGCCGGCAGGCACTCCTCTCCTGGTGCTTCGCCGGCGTTGGCTTCTTCGGAACATATCGCACCCCTCGGCCAAACGAACTCATGCACGCACGCGAACTGGTGGAACTGGCCGCTCTTGTCTCGGCCCATGGCCCCGCATTGACCCGAAGCCAGCAACCAATTTCCGCTGGCAGCATCGAGCAGTATTGGACGGCCTCGAAAATCCGGCTGGATCGCTGGGCGCGGTGCCTGAAGGATTTCGGTCAGGACGAATGCCATGACCGGCGAATCGGCATTGGTGAGCGTGCCGGCGCCATTGTCGAAGAGGTGTTGACCACCGAAATTCTCACCCGGGTCTGGAGTGCCGCCCTGGCGGCCTACGACCGCAACCGAGGAAAAAACTCCGTCGAACCGATCGCGCGGAGCGTGATGATTGGCCACATGGAAGCCCGTCACCGTGCCTTGACCCTGTTGGTGCAAGGCCGTGGGTGCGATCGCCAAGCGGTCGACACGTTGAACGACGTGCGGCGACGGGCCGAACGTTGGACCGATCTGTTATTGGCCACTCTGATCGATCCCGACGAAGTGAGCGAGTACGCCGTCGAACCGGAACGCGCTCGCGAGTTCGCCGAGGACCTGCAGCGCCAGGGCGGGGAGCCGCCATGGACGTTGACGGTTGCTTCGCTGCGGGCGGCCTTTCCCCGGACCCATTTCACCAGCCCCAATGCCGATCTGAATGAGCGAATTGCCTCGAGCATTGTTGGCTGCTTTCCCGCCGAGGTGTTCAACTCGACCGGCTTGTTCCGCTCGCTATGGCTGATGCGGCTGATGGCCGTGGCCGACGACACCCAAGGGCTGATCGATGAGTTGCTGCAGCCGGCCGGCGCTGCAACCCGCTTCTAAATCGCAACCGTTGTTGCGAAATCGGAACACTCGGAGAACTAATCAGCGCTAATCCTCGCTGATGCTTCTTGCGACCGTGGAGATCATTGTTCCCACGATTCCGGTTGTTCTGCGGCAGCAACATTCAGCCCCGGCTATCGCCGCTGTTGATACTGGCGGCTGGCCGTTTCCAGGGTGCGGCGTTCCTTCGCCGTCAGGCTAGCCTCGCCTTCGCGATAGATCTTCTCGAGGATCCGATCGACTTCCTGGCTGAGGTCCGTGTCAGGCTTGTCAGGATCCTCCTTCGGCGGCCGGTGCACGCGAAGACGTGGGCGGAAGGGGGATTGGAGCCGCGGCCAAGAAAAGCCGCCGCCTAGCAAGCGGCCAAGATTCCAACGCTGCTTGAAATAGAGGAAGGCGAAGGCAGCCCCCGTCAGGTGCATGCTGTAGGCGATGTTCCCGCCTTGGTAGCCCAATGCGCCGAGCATGTCCAAACCGACGACGATCACTCCGAGCAGCCACGCCGGAATCGGAAAGACGAAGAACAGCAGCACCGTTTGGTGCGGATAGTTGAGGGCGAACAGGATCACCACGCCGGCGAGCGCGCCAGAGGCGCCTACGGCGATGGAATTACCCGGCGTGCCGGCAAACTTGTTCAACACCGCCCAGACAACGGCAGCCACAACCGCGGTGACTAGATAAAATCGCAAAAATTCCTTCGGACCGTAGGTCTGCTCCACCGGCGGACCGAGGAAAAAAAGCACCAGCATGTTGCCAAAAATGTGCGCGAAACTGTTCGGATCGTGGGCAAACGCATAGGTCAGGAACTGCCACCACATCCAGGGCTGGGTCAAAGTATTGACCCGAACTGCCATCTGGTCCACCAGCCAGTGGCTGTTCTGCATGAAAAGGCCGTCGATTAGCCAGACGGCCACGTTGATCGCGATTAGCGTCCCGATAACCGTCCGCGGCGTGCGGAGGGAGAAGCCTCGTTGCTCGGGTCGATAATAATCGCGGTCGTAAATCCCCACCCGCTATGGCCTCCCCGTACCAATTCTAGCCATGGCACGGGTGCGCTGGTCGATCCGTTCGGCGGCGTCCAATTGGAACTTGGCCAGCTGGCCCGCCATGGCCTGGTTGGTTTCGATCAATTGAGCCACCCACGCCTGCATATCGTCCAACTTCTTTTCAAGCTGTTTGCGGTAGTTGGCCACCACTTCCCGCTGCCGACCGGCCTCTTTCAGTTCGACGCGGATGGCGGCAATGTCCTTCTTGCAGGCCTCTTCCTGTTTTCGGGCATCGGCCAGCGCCTCTTGAGCCAGTTTCAGATCCCGCGTAGCCGCCTCGATGGCGTCGGTCAACAGAATGCGGTGATCCCGCTCGGCGCTCAGCAGGACGTTGAAATTGTGCAACGGCCGAACATACTTGCCGTCGACAATGCGGTCTGTCGGGCCAACTTCAACGGCCGGCTTGCCGTCCTTCACGTATTCCTCGGCGATCGGAGCCGGAAAGATCTCGCGCTTCTGCTCGTCACTCAACGCGGCGAAGACCTCGCGGTTGTCCCGCGGCAGTTCTTCATAGAGCCGCCAAGGCCGGTTGTTGGCCGCCCGCAGCGATTCGATCTCCCGCTGATTCAAACGAGTGGTGGGGACGAAAGTAATCTGTTTTTCGGTCGCCTTGGTGATGACAAATTCACCCAAGTAGCGCCCCTTCTGTTGCACTTCGGCATCATCGAAGGCATACACGACCGTCTTGGCCGCGATACCGTGCGGGGCATCGGTGGTGACGGTCACTTCGGCCGTGCCGTCGGCCGCCCCCGTTTTGACCTTGGCCAGGCAATTGGCCCAAGCGCGGCGGCGGTCCACCGTGAGCTTAAAGAGGTGGAGTTGGACCTGGCGAATGCCCTCGCCGGTCGGCTGGCCGTCCTTGGTCGTGCCTTCCGCCAGGCGGAAATTCTCGTTCTGCACCTGATCAATGCGTTTCTCGAACTTCTGGGCCAGTTCCGCCCAGTATTTGCGCGTCTGCAGCACGCGGCCGGCCAAGAAGAAAAAGGGGACCGCCGCCAGACCGATCAGCACAAGCAGAGCTTTGTTCCAAATCGACATAAATTACCGCGCTCCCAGGCCTGTTCCTGAACCTTGATGATAATTGGGCTAAAGTCCGCCGTCAAACTGCCCGCAGGCCTCAAGCCCTACGCACTTTTCGGGCCAATAGCAGAGATGGCGTCCCTCGGCCCCCAGCGGCGGACTGAGAAAACGACTGGCCTGCTCAATAGGGGGGGCGACAAGCAGCGGTTCTCCCGGGCACCGCCGCGGCCAAAAAAGGCGAACCGAACGCAAAATTCCGAGCTGTCGGAGCAGACGGCCGACAAAAAGCCGCGGCACCGGCCACGGTCATTCGAGGCGGGTCCTTCCGGCGAATTCGTCGCCTACGAAGAGAATCCCCCAGGGCGTACCGAAATCGTCGCGCCTGCAGGGGACCCTGCTATCGGGTGCCGCCAGGTATTTTCCAGAAGCAGACGCGACTTCCTCACCAGGGCAGTGAGACTCCCTAGCAATTCATCAGCGCGTCCAATGTCTCGCTGACCTCCTTGAAAACCTGCTCCCGGCTGCGGCCGGCCAGCGCCGCATTCGAGGGTTTGGCGGTCACCGGTCCCTCGTAGCCAGCCTGCCGCAATGCAGCGAGGAACGCCCGATTGTCCACGCGGCCGTCTTCGCTGCTTGGCAGCAGACGCGATTTCTCGTCCAGGTCGGCCAACGCAACGTCCGCCGGCATGTCGGCGACCTGCACGGCCACGACCTGCTGCCCGGTGAGCTTGCCAACTGACTCGACCGATCCGCCGCTGGCTACCACGTTCCATGTATCGATCAGCAGGCCCACATTGGGCATCGCCACCATGCTCACCAGCAGGTTCAGTGCGTCCAAGTCGTGGATGAACTGGAACGCCCGACCACGGCGAAGCGATTCGGCGGCGTGGAAGCCGATGCCCAGCCGAATTCCCGCCGGCTGAAGCACCGTGGCCACCGTCTGGATCCGCTTGCGATGGGTCTCAAAGTTCTCGTGGTATGGCCGAAGATCGCTGGCTGGGGCCAGCGTTGACGTGCACCGCGTGCAACCCAGTTCCTGAGCACACTCAGTCAGTTCGGGCAGCTTTTTGAGTTCCTTCTGGAACGCATCGTCGTCCGCGTCCCAGTCGATCGGCAACGAAAAAGTGCTTACGTGCAACTTGGAACTCTTGATCAGGCGGATGGCGTAGGAAGTTCCCTTCGATCGCGCCTGGGCAATGCTCTTCATGTCCACTTCGATCGCGGCGAAACGGTACGTCAACGCCAATTCGATGACATCGCTTCCATGGCCCGGAACGCCCAAGGCCGCCGAATCGAGATTCTTGAACATGAAACACAGTCCTCCAAAGTGGCAAAATCGAAAGCAAACCGAGGTGTGGCAAGTGCAGGCAACGATAGACGGCGCAGGTGGCAAAACGTCCAAGACCAATGCCACAGGTCTATCGGAAAGACTCCGCCGAGCCGTTCTTAACCGCCAGCGAAGAAACAGTGATTATGACACAAATCGGCGCCGCGGAAAAGAGGATCGAGGCCCCGACAAGCCATCCTGATCGCAGCGAAGAATCTCGCCGCAAGTTACGATCCACGAGTCGCTAGCCAAAACACTCCGGCGGCGACCGCCAGTCGGTACCAGCCGAAGGGCACCAGCGTGTGGCGGCTGAGAAAGTGAATAAAGAACTTCACCGCCAGCCAAGCGAAGATGAACGACACCACGAAGCCAATCGCCAACGTCTGCAAATGGGCCCCGTAGAACTGCTCGCGGTGTTTGACGAGTTCATAAAGCGTCGCGGCAATCATCAGTGGCACGGCCGCGAAGAACGAGTACTCGGTGGCCGTCTTCCGCTCCACGCCCGACATCATCCCGCCCAGAATCGTCGACGCCGACCGAGACATGCCCGGCCACAGCGAGAGGCACTGGAACAGACCGACCAGTAGCGCCTCACGCCATGTGAGGTTGTCGACGCCCTCCACCTTCGCCCGCGGCTTCCAATATTCCACGGCTAGAATCCAGACCGCGCCAGCGGCTAACGCACAGGCAACAGTGAAGTCATTGAACAGGTGGTCTTTGATGTACTTGTGGGCCACCAGTCCGAGCAAAGCGGCCGGAATCGACGTGACCAGCAACAGCCCCAACCCCCGAAAGCCGGTCAGGCCGCGGTTGTCGCCGAACCGCAGCAGTCCGGTGAATCGCTTGGGATACGCCGCCACGACGGCCAGGATCGCGCCGAGTTGGATGATGATCTCAAAGGCGTCCGCCGCCTCCTTGCCCACCAAGGACGAGAAGCCCGAGTAGTGGCCGGCGAGGATCAGGTGCCCGGTCGATGAGATGGGCAAGAACTCGGTAATGCCTTCGACCACCCCCATCAACACCGCCAGCCAGTTTTCCATGTTCACAACTTTCCAGGCGACTAGGCCTGAGTGTCAGCATGTCCACTTTGCAACAGTTTAGGATGGTGGTCAATCTACCATCGAAACGGGCGTTGCCCCAGGCCCCCTTGCGGTATGGCTCCAGGATCGGAGTTTGCCTGTCAAGCAACCGCGGATAAAATGTTAGCGTCATGGAAACACTTCGAGTGATGATCGTAGCAGCCGTGCTGGTGGCCTTGGCGGCCAACCCGATGTTGGCGGCCATGTTGCAGTGCCGCTGCACCGACGCGCAGGGTTTCCTCTGTCTATCTCGAGCGGAATCTGAGTCTGAAGCGAGCTCACACGCTTGCTGCGCCACCAAGGAGGCATCAAAGGCTGTTTCCCCGCCCGACTCCCAGCAGCCCCCTCCGTCGCGTGTTGGCTGCTGCTGCCTGCAAGCCCCCGCGGCAATCCCGGTCATGAACGGGAAATCCCCGGGGCCGAAAATTGAAAAGCATCCTTTCGACTGCGTGACCTGCCAGCCAAACCAATCACTGGTTGGCCTTTGGGTCGATCGCGGCGTGCCGACCGACAACTTCTTTTCAACCGGCCCGCCGCTTCTGGCCCTCTACTGCATTTGGTTGAAATGATTCGAGTCGCGGAAGTTCGTTTTTCGCGTTCGTTCGGATTTCAGTCAATTTCAGTAGGAGTTTTCATCGTGACACGCAAATTGTTTTACGGTCTGTTTTTGGCGGCCGCGCTGCCGCTAACCCTCGGTTTCGCCTGGGCCGGCCAGGCAGCCTCTGCCACCCAAGGCAAGGCTTCCTGCGGCTGTGCGGTTTGCCAATGCCCAGGCTGCAATGGTGAGTCGTGCACCTGCGGCGATTGCCAGTGCGTCGGCTGCGGCTGCGCTCACTAGTAGGGTCGTTTCGTAACGGAGCGCGGGGCGTCGATCAATCGGCGCCCCGCTTTTTTGCGCTGACTTGTACCGATGGCTACGGCGAAAAGCCCCCCATACGCAAGGGCTGATTGCATCCTTGCCGCCGTGGCGATAGAACAGGAGGTTGTTTTGCTCTGCGCGACCGTATTCTCAGCCCGCCGGAACCGCGCCAAGCAACGTAAGCGACCTGTCCCCTGAACCCTGAACCCTTACCCGCATGAACGTTTTCGTCCTGATCGGCCATCAACGTCCCGGCAGCTTCTGTCACGCCATCGCCGAAGCCTCGATCGAAGAATTGAAGGCGGCCGGCCACACCGTCGTCTATCACGACCTCTACGCCGAGAAGTTCGACCCGATCCTGCCCCAGGAAGAAATTCCTCGTGACGCCAAGCTCGATCCGGTGGTCGAGCAGCACTGCCGCGAAGTGGTCGCCGCCGATGGCTACATCATCGTGCATCCCAACTGGTGGGCGATGCCACCGGCCATCCTCAAGGGCTGGCTCGATCGTGTCCTGCGACAGGGCATCGTCTATCGCTTCGGTCCCAACGGGGTCGAAGGCCTGCTGGCCGGGCGTCGAGCGGTCGTCTTCACCACGTCGAACACGCCCCGCGAGGACGAGCTGCGGCTGTATGGCGACCCGCTGGAGAACCTTTGGAAAGCCTGCATTTTTGACCTCTGTGGCGTTAAGGATTTCTATCGCCGTAACTTTGAATCGATCATCATGAGCTCGCCGGAGGACCGCGCCGGCTGGATCGAAGAAGTCCGCCGCACCGTTCGCGAACGCTTTCCGGCAGGGCAGTAAGCGCGATCATTGGCGTAGCATTACTCTGGCAATATAGGATCTGAGGTCATTCCGAGCGAAGCGAGGAATCTGGCCGACATTCCAGTTCCGCCAAGATTCTTCGCCGGTTTCCAACGGCGGAAGCAGAACCGAAACCGCGGATGTGCGCTGATGAACGCCGATGCTCGAGCTCCGCATTCATTGGGAACGCCGGCCTCGTCGCCCCTGCCGCGCAACGTCAGACTGCTCGGCTGGGCCAGCTTCTTCAACGACGTCTCCAGCGAGATGGTCTATCCGCTGCTGCCGCGATTCCTCTTAGAAGTCCTCGGCGGCAACAAGGCCTGGCTGGGTGTGATCGAAGGCACCGCCGAATCCGTCAGCAGCCTGTTGCGGCTATGGTCAGGCGGATGGTCCGATCGGGCCGAGGGCCGTAAGAAGTTTGTCGTCTTTGGCTATTCGCTCGCCGCCCTACTGCGGCCGCTGCTGGCCATCATCACCGCACCGTGGCAACTGTTCGGCCTGCGGATCGCCGACCGCATCGGCAAAGGCATCCGCACCCCGCCTCGCGACGCGATGATCGCCGACTCGACCGCACCGGAAATCCGTGGCCGGGCCTTCGGCTTCCATCGTGGCATGGATCACCTCGGCGCGGCCGTGGGGCCGCTGCTGGCGGCCACCTTCCTCTATTTCTGGCCGGGCGAACTGCGAACCCTGTTTCTGTGGACGCTGCTGCCAGGCCTGTTGGTGGTGGCCCTGTTGCTGTTCGGGCTCCGCGAACCAAGGCGTGCCGAGCAACCATCCCGGCAACCGCTCACTTGGACGCTCAGACCGTTCGGCCACAACTTCCGCTGGTACCTGCTGGCCCTGGTGGTCTTTACTCTCGGCAATTCGAGCGACGCCTTCCTGTTGGTCCGCGCCGGCGAGTTGGGCGTCGCCCCGTGGCTGCTGCCGATCCTGTGGACGGTGTTTCACGTCGCCAAGAGTGGCGGCAATATGCTGGCCGGTCGCATGGTCGACCGCGTCGGGCCGCGACCGATGATCCTGTTGGGCTGGCTCTTCTACGCCGGCATCTACGCGGCCTTTGCTTTCGCGACTTCGGCCTGGCAGGTCTGGGCGTTGTTCCTGGCTTACGCCCTTTTTTATGCCGTCACGGAGCCGGCCGAAAAAACCCTGGTTGCCAACCTAGTGGGCCCCGAGCAACGGGGCTTGGCCTTCGGCTGGTTCAACTTCGCGCTGGGCATCGCCACCTTGCCCGCCAGCCTGATGTTTGGCGCGTTGTACCAAGCCTTCGGCCCACTGGCGGCGTTCGGAACGGGTGCCGGTCTGGCTGTCGTGGCAGCGGCCATGCTGGTGCGGTTGGGGCGATTGTAGGGATCGCACGGACCGGCAGCGTCCGCTGGCTACTCCCGCCGCCCCGCGTTCTAGAGTTGGCATATGGGCCAGCTAGCTACGCTCCAACTCGAATCGCTCGATGCCCTGCTGGCCAACGCTGCAGCCTGGGACGATCTTTGGCAGCGGAGCGCGGCTACGCTTCCCTCGCTTCGGGCGAAGCAGCTCGCCCTGTGGTTTGAACATTTCGCCGAGCCGGAGCAATTCACGGCAATGGTCGTTCGCAGCGACGATCGTTGGCTGGCAGCGTTGCCGCTAGCGAATACCAGAATCGCTCACGTGATCAGCGCCGCCTCGATGCCGTGCAATGACTGGGCGACCTGCGGCGATCTGCTGCTGGATGAAACGATCGCCCCGCAGGCGACCCTTGCGGCGTTGATCGCCGCGATTCGGAAAACTTCCTCACCACTGCTATGGCTGCAGGAAGCATCGCTCGATGCCCAGCGTTGGCAACTTCTGCAGGAAGTCTCCGCAGACGCTGGGATCATTAGCGCCACTCATTCCTGCTATGAGATCGGCCTGGTGGTGATCGACCACGATTGGGACGCCTACCGCGCCCGCTGGTCACGGAAGCATCGCCAGGCGATGGCCCACTCGCTTCGGGAGCTTGGCAGGCGCGGCGAAGTTCGTCTGGCGCTGCAGTCGCAATTCGTTCCCGGCGAGCTTTCAACCGTATTGCAGGAGTGTTTTGAACTGGAGGACCGCGGCTGGAAGGGGCAGGCGGGCAGTTCCGTTCTCCGGCAGCCGGCTCTATTGAACTTCTATCTGCGTCAGGCGGAACTCGCCGCCGAGCATCAGGAACTGGAAGTGGCCCGGCTGTACTGCGGCGAACAATTGGTTGCCTTTTCCTATGGACTGACGGCCAAGGGCGTTTTTCACTCGACCAAGGTCGGCTACGATCCCGAATTCTCGCGCGAGCATCCAGGGCAACTCCTGCGGTACCTGATGCTCGAACGATTCTTTTCAGAACCGGCTCGGAAGGCACTCGATTTCCAAGGGCCGATCACGGAAGCCCACGCGGCGTGGCTGCCAGAACGGTATTTGGTTGGGAGATTCGTGTTGGCTACCGGTTCGCTGCCAGCACAATTGGCCGTTGCCGCCTATCGGCGAGTCTGGCCGGCGCTTCGATCGATCAAGCATGCGGCGGCCGGCTGGTAGGGCGAGAATTCTCTGGCGATGGGGGCTGTTGACGCCCGCCTCGGCAGGCTCCATACTAGCCAGCACGGCTGCCCTCTTGACCACTCATCGAGGAGTCATTCCATGGCCCGATGCGCCCTTGTATGCGCTGCCCTTCTGACGTTTTCTGTCATTTTGCAGGAGGCTCCGGGCGGCGAACTAGTGCTCGCCGATGGCGGCCGATCGGCCTATCAGATTGTGGTGGCCGACGATGCCTCGCCGTCGATCCGACATGCCGCCGAAGAACTACAATCGTTTCTTGAACAGATCACCGGCGCGAAGCTGCCGATCGCGTCCGACAAGCAGCCGCTGACGCCGCACGAGATCGTCTTGGGCAACAACGCCCATCTGAAGCAGCTTGGCGTCGACGTTGACTTCAAATCGCTCGGCAATGAGGGCTATGTGATCCGAACGGTCGGCGACCGGCTGGTGATCGCCGGCGGATCACTGCGGGGGAACCTGTACGGCGTCTACGGGCTGCTGGAAGATCATCTCGGCTGCCGTTGGTTCGCGCCGGGCGTGAGTCGTATCCCCAAGCAGTCGCGGTTAACACTCGCCGCAACCGACCAGCGCTACTTGCCTCCGTTGGAATCACGCGATCTGGCACTCGCCGACTGCCTCGACGGCGACTGGTGCGCCCGCAATCGCCTCAACGGCAGTTTCGGCAAGCTCGAGGAAAGGCACGGCGGCAAGGTCGTCTTCGGCGAGGACTTTTTCGTGCATACGGCCGAGCGGCTGATTCCGCCGGACAAGTATTTTGACAAACATCCTGAATACTTTGCACTGATCAAAGGCAAGCGGCAGAAAAAAGAGCCGCAACTCTGTTGGACCAATCCCGAAGTGATCCAACTCTGCATCGACGGCGTTCGCAAGGCGATGCGTGAGCAGCCGAAGGCCACCGTTTTTTCCGTGTCACAGAACGACTACACGACCTACTGCGAGTGCGACAAGTGCCAGGCGTTGGCGCGAGAAGAAGAATCGCAGATGGCGCCGGTGTTGCAACTGGCCAACCGTGTGGCCGAGGCGATTGAGACCGAGTTTCCCGACAAACTCATCGAAACGCTGGCCTACCAGTGGAGCCGAAGGCCGCCGAAGAACATGCGGCCGCGATCGAACGTGATTGTCCGGCTGTGCTCGATCGAGTGCTGCTTTGCCCACCCGCTGGCGACCTGCAACTCGGACGAAAATCGTGCGTTTCGCGAGGATATCGTCGCCTGGTCGAAGCTCAACACCCGGCTGTGGATCTGGGACTACACGACCGATTTCCACGCGTACCTGTTGCCGTACCCCAATCTCCGTGTCCGCGGTCCGAACGTCGATTTCTTCGTCAAGCATGGCGTTCGCGGCATCATGGAGCAGGATACTTACAACACCACCCAGGGCGAGCTCTCGGCGCTGGGCGGCTACGTGTCGGCCAAGTGCCTCTGGAATCCGAAATACGACGTGAATCGCGCGATCACCGAGTTTCTCGACGGTTACTACGGCAAGGCGGCCGCGCCGATCCACGCCTACATTGATCTTCTGCACGACCGCGTGGCGAAGGAAAACATCCATATCGTCTGCTGGTGTGCCATCGAAAGTCCTCACCTCACCAACGAACTGCTCACCAAGGCCAACCAACTTTGGCAGCAGGCCGAATCGCTAGTGTCTGACCAGCCCGAGGTCATGCGGCGGGTCAAGCTGTCGCGGATGAGCGTCGACTATGCGATCCTTGAGCGCGGCCGACTACAGAGCCTCAAGAAATTGCCGTATGACGAGCAGTTCCGACCGCTGGTCGAGTCGCGGCTCAATCCGTTCTTTAGCACCTTCGAGGATTGCGACCTGACGCGGATTCGCGAGTGGTACCCGGTCGACAAGGCGAAGTACCGCCGCGAATTGATCCGCGATTTGGGTGTCAAGCAATAGTCGATTGTCGAAATGCGGGCGCGCTAGTCCTGTTCGAGTTCCCGGGCCTTGGCCAAATCGGCTTGGGCCTTTTCGCGTTCGCCGCCCGCTTGATAGAGTTCGCTACGAGCCCGGTATGCCTCGGCGTGGTCTGGGGCGAGGCGAATCGCTTCGCTCAACTTCGCCAAGGCTTCGGCCGGCTTGTTCAATCGCACCAGGCATCGCCCGTGCCAGTACGCCAAGTCCGGTTGATCCTCGTCATAGCCCGTTTCGGCCTGCATCTGATCGAGCAGCTTTCGGCACTTCTCCACGTAGCCGCGGCGCCAGTAGCGATGCACGGTTGCCCAATCGTGGGCGCGAGCGTAGGGACGCCAGGGATATGCCCCTCGATCGGGAAAGCTCTTCAAGACGTCCTGAGAACTGTCCCACCAATTACAGAACCAGAGCGTGGGATCGGTGGGCTGCTTCTCCCGCTCGGCCCAGGGCAAGTACTCCTGGACGTAGAAGGCGCGGGTCCGCTGGGCTGCCGTCAACTCATATCGGACGATGCCGGCGACAAACTCTTCCTTCGACAGCTTGCCCTGATCGGCTTCGTCGTGGAGTCGGACGAAATCCAGCGCGAAGCTGACATTGTGCAGCTCGTACACCGCACCGGCCCACAGTTCCTCGAACGATCGCGGCTTTCCCTTGTTCGGTCCCCCAACATAAAACGGCGCGACAAGAATGGCCGCATTCTGGCGATGGGCTGGGGCAAGATGCTCGGCGTCGGAATGCAGCGGCGAGGACGAATCCCAATCGATCCGCTGACCGAATTCCTCGCCCGCAAAACGGCGCATGGACCAGCGGCGAAGAAATTCCGTCGAGTCATAATGATCGGCCATAGCCGGTCGGTCCCGAAGCATGGCGGCCAGTTGCCGGCGTCCGTGCTCGCGAGCGAAGCGCCCAAGGCGGACGTGGAGATAAGGCGAATAGCCCCTGCCGGCGTCCCCCGGATTCAGTTCGATCGCCCTCTTCAAGTCGGCCGATCCTTCCCGGTACTGGCCTTGGCGGAGCCGAGCAATGCCGCGAAAACCGCGATATTTTGCCTGCTTCGGGTCGGCTTGCACCGCCACGTCGAATTGACCGATCGCGTCCTCAAGTCGCCCTTGGCGCAGCAACTGACGTCCCTGCTCAAAAGCCCTATCGGCGTCACTCGCGGGCGCCGCTGCCGTTGTCAGCCCCAACCAGATGAGCAGGGCGGATAGTCGAACGAGGTGTACTGAGGATCGAAAAAACATAGCCGCATTATGCGTTGCATTGCTGAGGACCACAAGCGGGCGAGCCGATTGCCCTTGCCGAACAGCGTGGGGGGCACGAAAATGTCCTCGCCGCGCAGTGTGACGCGGAATAGTAGGAGCTTCAATAAGCCAGCCTGAGGGAATCACGTGATTTCTGCGACGTTTCGAGATCTGGTCAGCCGGCGGCGGCGAGGTTTATCGGCCGGCCTGCTCCGCGGTCTGCTTGCTGCGGTCGAACCGGTTTACTCGGCCATGGTCCGCTGGCGAAACCGTCGCTACGATCGCGTCGGCGGCGTGCAGGTCGGTGTGCCTGTAATCAGCATCGGAAACCTGACGCTCGGCGGCACGGGCAAAACGCCCATGGTCCGCTGGATCGTTCGCTTCCTGCGCGATCGAGGCATTCATCCGGGCATTGTCAGCCGCGGTTACGGTTCGGTCGAGGGCGGCGAAAACGACGAGGCCCGCGAACTGGCCTGGCTGCTGCCCGAGGTGATCCATCTTCAAAATGCCGACCGGATCGCCGCGGCACAGGAAGCGGTGCGAAAGCATCATTGCCAGGCGATCGTGCTCGACGACGGTTTTCAGCACCGCCGCATTGCCCGCGATGTCGACATTGTGCTCGTCGACGCCCTGGAGCCTTTCGGCTTCGGCCACGTCTTTCCCCGTGGCACTTTGCGCGAACCGATCGAGGGGCTGCGACGGGCCGACGCCGTCGTTCTAACGCGGGCGAATCTGGTTGATGCACCCGAACGAGAACAAATTTGGCAGACCGTGCGACAATTCGCGCCGGCGGCGGTAACGGCCGAGGCCGCCCACGCGCCGCAATCGCTCCTTTCCGCCAATGGCTCGGAAATCCCGCTGGAAGAGGTTCGCGGTCGCAAGGTCTTGGCGTTCTGTGGAATTGGCAACCCGGCTGGATTTCGCCGCACGTTGGAATCCCTGGGCTGTGACGTGGTCGCCTTCCAGGAGTTTCCCGACCATCACCGTTATCAGGCCGTGGACATCGATCGTCTCCTCCGACAGGCCGACCAACTGGGCGCGGAGGCTATTCTTTGCACCTGCAAAGACCTGGTGAAGTGGCCGGTCGAGCGACTCCACCGCACGCCGGTTTGGGCGGTCCGCATCGACCTGGAATTCCTGGCGGGGCAGGCCGCGTTTGAATCGCTCTTGGTCGAACGCATCTGACCGGCTATCGTGAGGGGCATGAAGATCGCCATTTTCCTGCCCAATTGGCTTGGCGACGTCGCCATGGCCACTTCCGCGCTGCGAGCCATCCGCCAGCACTTCGACGGCCAGACGCGAATTGTCGGCATCATGCGACCCTACTTGGCCGACGTGCTTCGCGGCACCGACTGGCTCGATGAGCAGTGGTTTTTCGATCCACGATCCAAAGATCCCTCATTACGGGCGGCGGGGCTCGTGCAAAAGATGCGGGCCGAGGCATTCGACATGGCGGTGTTGATGACCAACTCGCTCCGCACCGCGTGGACCGCTTGGCGAGGCCGTGCCACCCAGCGAATCGGCTACGTCCGCTATGGCCGCGGCCCGCTCTTGACTGGCAAACTATACCCAAGGCGAGTCGGACGGCACATCGAGCCGATGCCAATGGTCGACAGCTATTTGGAGTTGGCTCGGGTAGTCGGCTGCAAGGATCTATCCCAGCAGCTTGAATTGACCACGGTCGATGGCGACGAACGCTCGGCCGACGAGGTCTTTTCGCGACTGGGCTTGCGAAACGACAGGCAGGTGATCGCGCTAAACTCCAGTGGCGCCTATGGCGGCTCGAAGCTTTGGCCGGTCGAGTATTTTGCCGAGCTGGCCGGACGCATTGTCCGCGAGTTGGATCACGACGTGCTGGTGATGTGCGGCCCCAAGGAGCGGGACATCGCCCGCGAGATCGTGAAGCAAACGAATTGTGGCCACGTCGTTTCGATGGCCGATCAGCCGATGGACCTGGGCACCGCCAAGGCCTGCATCCGACGTTGCCGGCTGATGGTCTCGACCGACAGCGGGCCGCGGCATGTTGCCGCCGCGTTGGGGCTACCGGTGGTGACGGTGTTCGGGCCGATGTTGCCCGTCTGGAGCGAAAATCCGACGCAGCGCGCGGCCAACCTGGTGCTCGATCTGCCCTGCATTGGCTGCCACAAACGGGTCTGCCCTTTGAAGCACCACCGCTGCATGCGGGATCTCACCGTGGAGCGGGTGTTTGCGGCGGTAGGCGAATTGCTCGCTTGAAGGTTGCGGGATGAAGCAGTTCCTGGCTCTACTGCTCCATCGCCTCACTGTATCAGCCGTCACCGCTTCACTGTGTCACTGCTTCCCGATACACGGCTAACGTCGCCTCGACCATCTGATCGGCCGTAAAACGGCCCTCGGCACGCTGTCGGGCGAGTTCCTGTAACGCGGCCGATTGCTCGGGCGATTGCAGCGCCGTGAGAATTGCTGCCGCCAGTGCTGGCGGATCGCAAGGCGGCACCGTCCGGGCTACCGGCTTGCCCGTCGTCTCATCGACGACCAAGTCCGGAATGCCGCCGGCCGCGGTGGTGACGATCGGCCGGCCCGCCAGCATCACGTCGATCAGCGTCGAGCAGAGCCCTTCGAGGTGGGATGCCAGCACGAACAGGTCGCTAGCGGCAATCAGGTCAGGCACGTCCTGGCGGTAGCCGAGAAACCATATGTTCTGCTCGATGCCCAGCTGTCGGGCCTGTTGTTCCAAAACCTCGCGCAGCTCGCCATCGCCGGCCAGGGCAAGCACCATCTTCGGCCGCTCCCGCAGGACCTCCGGCATCGCCTCCAACAAAAACCGATGACCTTTATGGTCGGTCAACGTCGCCACGCAGAGCAGCAGCGTTTGCTCTTCGCGCAGCCCCAGGGCTGCGCGGCCGCGATGGCGGTCGCCGCCACGAACTCGCGACGGATCGACACCGTCGTGCACCACCCGCAGCACGGCCGCCGAAATGCCTCCCTCGCGACAGACTCGCGCCACTTCCCGCGACACGCAGACGACGCGATCGGCGAACCAGCGGTACGATCGTGCTGAACGAATTGGAAAATCGACGCGCCGGGCGACGATCCGTGCGGGGATCCGAAGACCGATCGCGGCGATGCCGGCCCCGGTCATTGCATGCGAGTCGTTGTAGTGCAGCACGTCCGGCCGCACATGGCGGAGATGGCTGTGCATTTGCCATATCGCCTTCAGGCTCCGCCCGCCGCCATCAAACGGTCGAATCTCGAATCCTTCGGCCTGCATCCGCTGGGCAAAGGCGCCATCGCGACGAGCGAGCACCACGCAGCGATGATCGCGGTCGCGGAGGCCAATGGCCAGCAGCCGGGCCTGCTCCTCGCCGCCGTGCCAGCCGCGCTGCGTGGAGACGAGGGCGACGGTGAGTGGCGAGGTCAGCATAGAGGTATACGGTGGGAGAGAACCAAAATGTCGCGATGGAAGGTTTTGTCGTCAAGACTTCGGCAACGCTCGGACTAAATCGGCCGCCCGTCGCTCTTCAACAATACCCAGACTCCCCGGCATGTCGCCGGCAAACGACTGGGATCCAACGGTTGCAGGCCGACCGTCTGCAGTCGCTGGACCAGCGCTTCGCAGCGCGCCGGCGTCAATTCTTTCGCCGGCCGCAGCAATACCACGGGGCTGGCGCGTCGCTGCACGAGCATGACGATCAGATCGTCGCCGTCTTCCCAGCGAAACGTCTCGTAGGGCTTCTGGTTGGCGTAGTAGCTCACGATGGGCGTGTCGCCGACCGGTCCCACCAAGGTCGATTCCGCCGGCAACTCCTGTCGCATCCAACAGCCGAGGTCGTTGGCCATCTGCCGCGTGCGAAAATACTTGCCGTTGCTCACGATCGTGTCCAACAGGCTAATGCCTACGATGACCGCGGCGACCGACGCGACAATCGCAGTGGGCCGCTTCATCGGGCTGCCTCGGAGCCGCTCGGCGGCCCACTGCAAGCGGCCAATCAGCCAAAACACGCCGATCGCCGCCCAGGGCGAGGCCATCAGCACGATCGGCAAGGCGTAGCGGGGGCAAATGGTTTTGTCGTACCAGAGTTGGACCCAGATGCCGCACATCACCAGCGCGGCCGCATAGAACAAGGGCTGGTGATCGCGGCGAAGCCAAACTCGCCACCGCGAGAGCATGCCGGCGAACATCAGCAGCGCGAACACCGGCGACAGGCCGCGGGTCATCGTCGGAAAGAAGACCCAGAGCATCCGGCCCACGCCTAAAGGACGCGAGGCAGCCTCGCCGACGCTGTCGTGCGACGCGTGGCCGAGCACGGCCTGGAGCCAGGGCTGCACCCGGGCCAACGGATCGAACCTTGGCAACGTCCATCCGGCACGGCCGGACAGCCAAAGCAAATTCACAACCAAGAGCAGCAACGGAAAGACGAAGACACACAGCACGACGCCCAGCAACAGCCGGCGACGATCGCAGCGCAAGGCCAGCAACCGCCAAAAGGTCCAAAGCATCAGCGGAATCAGCAGGAACAGCCCTTCGATCCGCGTCATTGCTGACAGCAGGACCGCACCGCCGGCTGCCGTGAAGTAGCCGAGATGGACTTCGGTCACAGCCCGCCAGAGCCAGTAGAGCGAGAGCGTGAAGAGGAACCAGAAGGTCGGATCGCGCATCACCTCCGGGCTCCACTCGATCATTTTCGGATTGACCGCATAGAGCAGGCAGGCCACGACCGCGACACGATCGTCGAATTGCCGCCGCACCCAGCCGAACAGCGGCAGCACGACGAGGCTGGCGATGGTGACGCCCCAAACCGCGGCAGCCATTTCCCAGTCGAGCCCCAGCTTATGCAGGCCGGCCAGCACGAAGGGATAGACGTTTAGATCCATGTCGTGCAATGCGGCGCGAAGGTTGCCGGCCTCGATCGTCTGCGCCATTTGGATGTAGAGCACGCCGTCGGGACAGACGCTGGGAATCCGCAACGCCATGGTGATCCGCGGCACCAGGCAGAGCAGCACCAGCAGCGTTAAGAGCCACGGGACCGGGCGCACATCGAGCCGCTCGGGCTGGGCGAGGGCCAGATGGTTCGGGTAGGTCTGCGGGATTGTCGGAACGGCCATGATGGCGAGATCGAAGCGAGCGTCGCAGCCGTGTTAATTGCCGAAGCTGCCGGGCCGTTAGTCTGACGTTGCCTGTTCTTCCACGGCACTGCTGGACAAGCCAGCAGCGGCACCCGGCATGCGGCGCCGAGACCGGGTACGCGACCCAGACGGCCTGTTGGGGGGAGTATAGCCGCGATCGCGGCGGCCGGGCAAGGGCAGTTGCCGAGCGAGAGGGTTCAGGGTTCAGGAGGAGGGATGAGGGATGAGGGATGAGGGAGTGGCACACGACGAATAGACACGTTTTCGTCAGGCGACCGGGGACTTTTTCGGCCGCCTTTGGCCGATCGGGGCAAATTGCGTTCTGTGTCAATGTGATTGGCGCGTAAGCCTATTGCCCAGCAAGGGCGTAGAAGTCCTTCCGCAGCACGGCTCCGCACGCATAGGACAAGGCGGCATTCTTAGGAATGCAGCCCTTACTTCACTGCTGGGCTGCCGTCCTTCGATATGCTAAGCTGGGCTTCCGAAGTGGCTACCGATCGAACCCTTGCTAGATAAGCCAGCCATGGCGCCCCGGTGGCTACAATACCAAAGGTGCTTAGGATGAAAAACAAGAAGGTCCGGGACTTGTTCCTTGCGTTGATTCTTGCCTTGCTGTGCCCGCTTGTTGGACACTCGCAGGGGATCGGTCGCTATGCCGGAGGTGCTATCGGCAGCCAGACGATCTCTGGGACGACGTTGCAGAATTGTTACGCATTTCAGCACGATAGATACGAAGGCCAGTTTACAGAAGCTAAGCGGCGACCGCTTTTCGCGATTGTCTGGCAGGGACGCGCTACTGGTGAAGTCACATCAAACGGCGAGAATCTCCTGACTTCCATACACGGGCATTCCGTCAATCCGTCGCGGAGCAAGAAAGCCGTTTACGCTCTCCAGCCCGACTACTCTCTGCGGCCCTTGCCGCTATCCGAGCGAGAGATCGACCATTTATTCGCAATCGCGCATAGCAAGGACAACCCGCCGCCGATGTTCTATAAGGATGCGGTTTGGCAAAGCAAGGTTGAGCCGTTTCTATACGTTGTAGAACCGCCCAAGAAGAGCGGGCGGAGGTAGTTGACACTGCCACTGCCGGCCAGATTCCTCGCTCTGCTCGGAATGACCGAAGTTGAGTAGCGTGCTCGCACGCAGCCTGCGAAGCTGCGTTAAGCCGCACATGATCTTGGTGCGTGCAAGCACGCACCCTTCTATGAAGGTCTGTTGCTTGTCAAGGCGGACGGGCGAAGGAA
>CALGFD010000021.1 GCA_937881075.1 uncultured Planctomycetales bacterium | reverse complement strand
TCCCTAATCCCTAATCCCTAATCCCTAATCCCTAATCCCTAATCCCTAATCCCTGGCCACTGGCCCTCTGGCCCTCTGGCCTCTAGCCTCGAATCGCTCGCCCTACATAAACGGTTGAAAGCTTTGCAGCAGCATGCCGACGACCAAATGCCAGCCGTCGACCAGAACGAACAACAGGAGTTTCAACGGCAGGGAGACCAAGGCTGGCGGAACCATCAGCATGCCCATCGAAACCATCACGCTGGCCACGACCATGTCGAGCACCAAGAACGGCAGGTAGATCTGGAACCCGATCAGGAAGGCGGTTTTTAGCTCGCTGAGCATGAAGGCCGGCAAGAGAGCCTGCAGCGGCACGTCGTCATAGCTGGTCGGTTTTGGATGCTTGGGCAGATAGTTCATGAACAGCCAGACGTCTTCGGTGTTCTGAGTCCGCTCGATCTGCATGCTCATAAACCGGCGGATCGGAGCCACACCGTTCTTCCAGGCTTGCTCCATGCCGATTTGGTGTTGCGAGTAGGGCACCACCGCCTCGTCGTAGACCTGTTTCCAAACGGGGGACATCACCAGCAACGTGAGAAACAACGCCAGCGTGGTGATGACCTGGGTGGGCGGAAGGTTTTGCGTGCCAACCGCCTGCCGCAACAGGCTCAACACAACCACGATCCGCACGAAGCAGGTCGTCATCAGCAGCGCGGCGGGAGCAAGGCTGAGCACGGCCAAGAGCAACATGACTTGCAACGACGAGCCAATGCCCTCGGGACTGGTCCAGGCTTTTGGGCCTCCGGCGAGCCCTTCGGGCAGACCGACGCTTAACGATTGGTTGGCGGCCTGATTGAGGGTCGAGTCGCCGGCGGGGCTGGACGATTGGTTCGAAGTGGGTGTGTTGATCGAGGCCGGCGCGTTGGCAGCTCGATTGCTCGGCAATTCGTCGCCCCGGGACAGGCCGGGCAGTGCCCAGATGGCGACAAGACCAAGCAGTAGCGCCGAGTATCGAATGACAAATGTCGGTGAGCTTTGCCTAAGCATCACGGCTCTCCTTCTGCCGAAATGCCTGGCTCATACGATTGCCGGCGGATCGCGACTGCCGGCACAGGCCCACCAAGTGGTCGACTTCGGCAGCATCAGTGAATTCGGCAAGGGTATCGGCACCGCTGGGGCCGACGCTGAGCAGCAAGACCCGCGTACCGCACCGGACCAGACGGACATGCTGCTGATTGGCTAAGGCGGCCCGGCCCAACACTTCAAACGCTTCGGCCGGCAGCGATGCGGCCATGCCTGGCGACGTGCGGCGGAAGAGCCAAACGATCACGAAGAAGAGGCCCAGCACGAAGGCGAGGCTGCCGAAGACGGTCAGTGGCGACGAGATGCCACCCGATTTCCGAGCGGCTTCCTCACGATCCGCCCGGGCGGACGGCGTCAGTGCCGGTGCGGGCGAATCAGCGGCGACTCGCTCGTAGCGATTCGATAGGCTTTGCGCAGATGCAGTTTGCGATCCGCAAGCAAGGACGACGACGGCGATGACGCTCAATAACAGCCGCATGCTTCTCTTTCCACTTCACGGCGGGGCCACTTGTTCGGCCCGTGCCTTTATTGATACTCAGACAAATAACGTCGCGCGTTTTAAGCCAAACAACTCCTGTTTACCGGCCTCCCGTTAGTCGGCCTCCTGACATTCCTTTGCTGAACCTCAATAGCCACTCTTCCCCATGCACTGGCGGCGCCAGTGGCACACGTCAACGGTTCCCACGGACTCCTCAGGTCCCCACGATTTCGCAGATACGTACGCCGATCTTTCCGTCCAGCACGAGGACATCCCCTCGGGCGACTAAGCGGCCGCCGGCATAAACGCTTACGGGCTCATTGGCTGACTCGTCCAAGCTAATGACCGATCCGGAGCGAAGCAGGTTCACTTCGTCGGGGTGCAAACGCGTCCGCCCGAGTTCGAGCCGCAATTCGACTTCCGCGTTGGGATTTGTTCCATCATCCAGTCTGATGGACCTTTGGGAGGAACGGCTGAACTCTTCCCAATGAAAGCTGTTGACCTGGCGAGGCGTGGGCGCCGTGGCTGGCAAGACCATGGAGGTGAGGGCCAAATCGGCCTCCTCCAAGAGTCTCGTCGCTCGATCTTCCGTACGATCCTTTTGTCGTTGCTTCGCCATGTCTTCTCTATCCTGCGGCCCGGGCGGCCACTTCGTCGAGTAGTTTTGCTTGGTTGCGAACTTCTTCACAACGATGCTCTTGCTGCCGGCGCTGCTGCAATTTCTCCAGCACTTGGACTTCGCGATCGGCGTCGATCAATGCTTTGCGCCGGCGGGCGATTTCCGCGGCCAGCAGGGTTCGCTGCTCGAGCAGCGTGTTTTCTTCCTCGCGCAACGTTTCGGCGTACTGATGGGCCTCGACGAGTCGCCCGGCATCAATTTCGCCGGGCGAGGCCTGGTTGCGACACTCAGCCTGCAATCGCCGCTGTGTCTCCTGCAACCGCACAATCTGCAGGGCCAATTCCGCATCGGCGCGCTGAGATTCGGCCAGGCGCAGGCGGCATTGATCCCGCGCCGCCTCGCGGACCCGCAACACGGTCGACAATCGAAATTGGAACTTCGGCATAATTTTATTGGTAGTCAGCAAAGTAATGCAACGGTCGCGTCACGATTCCACCACGAAACCGGGCTCCCGCGACCAACCTTCGGTCGGTGCCCGCGCCCTTGTTGCATTACTAATCTGAAATCAATAAGCGGCCATTCGCCGCCGATACTGTTCGTGTAGCCGCAACAACTCGCTGCGTGCCTCGTCCAAGCTCGACGGTTGCTCGACGGGTTGCCGCAAGTAGCGGGCGATGTCTTCCTGCATGTCGATGGCCGCGTCCACTCGCTTGTTGCTTCCCCGCTGATAGGCGCCAATCGAAATCAAGTCTTCATGGTCACGATAAGCGGCCAACAAATCGCGGAGCGAGTAGGTTGCTTGGCGGTGTTGTTCGTCGGCCACGTCGGGCATCAAGCGGCTGATGCTTTCCAAGACGTCAATGGCGGGAAAATGGCCGCGTCCGCTGAGTTTTCGCGACAGCCAGGTATGCCCGTCCAACAGACCGCGGACGGTATCGGCGATCGGCTCGTTCGAGTCGTCGCCTTCGACCAGCACGGTATAGAAGGCGGTGATGCTCCCCTGCGGCGTGCGGCCGGCACGTTCGACGAGTTTTGGCAGCAAGGCGAAGACGGAAGGTGTGAAGCCCCGGGTGGTCGGTGGCTCGCCGGCGGCCAGTCCAATTTCCCGCTGTGCCAAGGCGAATCGTGTGAGCGAGTCCATCAGCAGCAAGACGTCTTTGCCCTGGTCGCGAAAATGCTCGGCGATGGCGGTGGCCGTCGAAGCGGCCTGCGTGCGGACCAGGGCCGGCTCATCACTGGTGGCCACCACGACGACGCTCTTTGCCAGGCCGGCGGGGCCAAGATCGCGTTGAATGAACTCATTGACTTCGCGACCGCGTTCGCCGATCAAGGCGATCACAATCACGTCGGCGGCGGTGTAGCGGGCCATCATGCCCAACAGCACGCTCTTGCCGACCCCTGAGCCGGAGAAGATGCCGATGCGCTGGCCGCGTCCGCAGGTCAACAGCCCGTCGATGGCCCGGACGCCGGTGGCCAACGGACGATCGATTCTCGGGCGGAGGCAGGCCTCGGGCGGCTTGCGGTGCAGCGAGGTGCGATGGACCAATGCCGGCTGCGATCGACCGTCGATGGCACAGCCTTCGGCGTTGACCACACGGCCGAGCAGTTCCGCTCCGACGCGGACCCAGTGCGTGGTCCGCGCCAACCGCACCCGAGTGCCTCGCCGCACACCCTGCAAGTCGCTGAGAGGGTATAAGATCGTCAAGTCGTCGCGGAAACCGACCACTTCGGCCAACAGCGGCGGGCCGGCCTGTCGCTGGATTTCGGCGACCGCCCCCAAGGGCGCGGGAAAACCGGCGGCCGCCACGGTGGTACCGATTGTTTGCGCAATGCTGCCCGTCAAGGCCGTCGGCAGGACGCATTCCAGTTGCTCAAACAGGTCGGGCATGGGCTAGGGGCTAAGGGGCTAGGGATTGCCTTTATTGCGTCAGTTCTTCTTCGATGCGCTGGAGCTGCGATTCAATCTGCTGGTCGATGGCGCCAAAGCGCGTCTCCACGCGGCAACCACCTTGGCTAATCGTGGCGTCGGAGACCACTTCGGCGTCGGCCAGTGCCGACATTGTCTTGACCAAGGTCCGGACCTGCGATCCGAGCGCCTTGTGGTCCTTGGGATTCATGTGCAAGCGCACGCCCGGACTACCGACTGCCAGTTCCAGAGCCTCGCGCACCAACTTCAGCGTGATTTCCGGTTGGATGGCGATTTGGTGTCGCACAACGCGACCGGCAATCGCCGTGGCGAGGCGAACGGCGTTCGATTCCCAATGGGCCAGCCAGGCCTGTTTGCTGTCCTTCAGGTCGTCGATTGCTTTTCGCAAGGCCTCGAGGGCTGGGGTGACCTGTTCCTTCACGGCCTGCTTGGCTTCGTCGCTGGCCTGACGACGCCCTTCTTCGATGGCTTGCTGGCGGATCGCATCAGCCTGGGAGCGAGCTTCGGCAATGATCGCGGCGGCCTCGGCGCGGACCTGAAGCAGATACCGCTCGGCCTCCGTCGCCACGTCGGTCAAGTTAAAGGCGGCCACCTGCGGGTTGGCCTGGGCGTCGGCGGCTCGAATGATCGTGGCCATAACTTGCACGTGCTAGGCGGCGGAGGATTTGTCAGGGCTGTTGGCCAAGAGGCGCTGGGCCAAAGCGGCCAGTTGCCGCCGGGCCTCTTCCACGTCACTCAGACGAATCGGAGCGGGGCGGTCAAGCTTGGCCCGCAACCGCTTGGCCTTTGCCGGCGGGAGACTGCCAAGGAAACGCTCCAGCAGCTTCGGCGGGGCGCCCAACAGAGCGGCCTCGACGATGGCCGGATCGGCCGAACGGAGGACGGCCCGCAAGAGATCATCGTTGACGCGAACTAGTTCTTCGAACGCGATCGCCCGGCCGCCAAACCGCTCGGCCAGCGACTGATCGTGGGCCGCCAGATTATTGAGGATTTGCCCGCGGGTGGGGCCATCGCAGGAGGCGAGAATCTTCGCGGCCACATCGGACCCTGCTAAGCGCGGCGCGGTTGCCGGCTGCGTCCAGCGTGAGCGTAGCGCTCGATCGACCTCGCGCACCGCCGCGGGATCGATCGCGTCGATGTCCGCCAAGCGCCGCACAATTTCGACCTGCGACGAGGAGGGCAAGTAGGTCAAGACTTCGCCTGCCCGCTGCGGTGGCAAATGGGACAGCACCAGGGCGACCGTCTGTGGCCGCTCGTGACGCAATAGGTCGGCCAGACGTTCGTCGTCGGCAGCCTGGAGGAACTGGAAGCATGGCTCTTCCAAGCCTTCGTCTGGCGAGGAACCTGCAATGGCAAAGGTGTCGAACGAGTCGCGATCGGCATCACCTCTGCCGGGCCACGGCAAGGCATCCAGTTCGATACCGCCGTCGTCGAGGGTCGACACCGGCGGCTGAATCCGGCGGAACTCTTCGAGAATCTGCTGCTGCTCGACGGGATCGATTCGGTCGATTGCCGAGAGGGCCTCGCGCACGACGTTGGCCTGATCCGTGGAAAGCTGGCTCAACAGGCGTTCGGCCGCTGCCGGGCCGAGGCTGGCCAGAAAGACGGCCGCTTTGCGAAGACCGGCCCGATCCATGGCTAAACTGTTCATGTCCATCGCTCAGCTCACTTGCCCAATCCAGGTGCGAAGAATGTGTGCAGCGGCGTCCGGATCGTTTTCCACCATCTCGGACAATTCCTCACGCAGCACGCGTTCCACCGGGGTGAAGTGAGGGGCGCTGGGCGGGACTCGGACGGCCGCCGTCGCGGCGGCGTCCACGCGCACAATTTCCTTCTCGACCGGCGTAACCACCACTTTGGCCGAACGCGGGCGCACCAGGGCCGCCACAAGCAACAGGCCGAGCAGTGCCACGGCCAGCAGTCCGACCGTCTGCCAGTGCCGCACGAGCCACGCCAGCGCCCGATCACGAAACGCGGGGGCCGGAACGGGTGTGGCGACGATGTCCTGGAAGGTTGTCACGGTCACCAGTTGCGCGAGGTCGGCGACTCCTTCGGCCGACGGCAATAACTGGGCTACATGATGCTGGATTTTCGCCGACTCTTCGGCGCGGATGCGTTCGATCGCAACGAGATCGGTCTTGGAGTTGCCCAGGGATTTGTTTTCCGATTGCTGTTGCTGCCAAATACTGCGAAAGTAGCTCAGCGGCACGCCGACAGAAACGCGTGCCAGGATGGGCATCGGCAACAGATTCTCTCTCTCCCCCGGCGCACTCGGGTTGGCGACCGGCGCCCGCTTGGTTTTCGTAGCGTCGTTCGTTGGCGAACCGAGCAGTGAGTTGATCACGGCATGGACACTTGCGGGAGAGGCCTTTTTATCCTCCGTCGTGCGCTCCTCACGAGACGTATCGGGGATCTGTTGAGGACGGCGGTGCGCGACACGCGGTCGAGCGAAAGTGACGCTGGGCTCGACAGTCACGTTGGGGATGAATCGCAAGGCATTGAGGATCTTTGCCCGCAATTCCTGTTCGTAGCTTCGTTCGAGGGCGAGCCACGTTTTTTGGTCGGCGTTGTGCTCGTCCGTACTGCCGTGCCAGGTGCGTCCGGCGTTGAGATCGGAGACGGTGACGTTTTCGGGCCGCAAGTTGGCAATGGCGCCAGCGATCAGGTGGCGAATGGCAATCACCCGCGACTCATCCAGATAACTTGCGCCCACCGGCTTAATGGTGGCGGTGGCGGTGATCACTTTTTCGCGCGAGAAGTCCCGCTTGGTATCGATGTCGTACATCACATACGCGGTCTCGATGCCGTTCATCCGGCAGAGGCATTGGGCCAACTCCCGCTGTTTGGCGATCTTTAGCCGTTCTTCGCGCTCGTGGTGGCCGATAAACGGGCCCCATTCCTTGATGGCCTGTTCTTCGGCCGCGCCGAGATTGGGCGGCAGGACTTTGGCGTCGGCGAGGGCGGCGATGTACGTTCCCTCTTGCCCGCGCGGCACGAAGATGGAAGTGCCGCGAAGGACATACCCTTTCAAGTTGGCCTTGGCAAAGGCGGCCTCCATCTGCGGCAGTTGACTGGCGACGAGGGGCACGCCAGGCATCAATTCGGAATCGGCGCTGACTGTCTGATGCGCGCTCAAATAACCGAGACTCGCCACGACCACGACCAACAGCAATGCCACCAGGACGCGAGCGCCTGGCGTCATTGATCGGTAGAAATCGCTTAGGGGTGCGGCAAGCCGGTTAAGCGAGTCCATCAGGCGACGGCCTCCAAGGCTACAGAGCGCGGCAGCCGCAGGGTCAGCGCGACACCGCCATCGGGACAATTGGCTACGGTAACCGTGCCGCCGTGCAGCTCGGCCGCGTGACGGACCAATGCCATCGACCAGCCATTGCCGCGTTCGCCGTTGCCCTCGGGGTCAAAGGCGTGCCGCAAGCCGTGTTCGCTCATCGCCGGACCGCTGTCGGCAATCTCCAGATCGATTCCCTCGTGGACGGCGATCGAGGTGACAAAGAGCATGCCGCCGCGTGGCATCGAGGTGACGGCGGCCAACAGCATATTCTCGATGGCCTGCCGGAGCAGCTTGCGGTCGCCATGCATCTGGTGATGATCGGGGATATCGAAGACGGCTCGAATCGCTTGGGCCTTGAGGCGTCCCTGCAAGACCCGCGCAACCTCATCGAGCAACTCGCCCAGATCGAACGAACACCATGACTGTCGGTATTGGAGCATCGAAAATCCCCCGCATGAAAGTGGGCTGGCCCTGGGAAAACACCGGGAAAAAGCCGGCAGCTTGTACCCCAAAACGGCCCGAGGTGTCAATGGACGTTTGCGGTGCTAGCAGTGCATGCAGACTGGCGATGGGGGCGCGGGGCGGCAGAGAAGGATGAGAGGCGCAGGAGGTTGCGGCTTTGTTCAGCCGCCGACGACAGGTCGGCGTTCGTCAGTGCAAATTGCAAAGTGCAGAATGAAAATTGCAAAATGAGACTTGACGAGGGCAAGGAATAACGATTACGTCGGGGGCCTCGTAGCCGGCGGCAAACAGCGGTCAGCAGCGCCCAATAACCACGCTTAATTCTCCTGCGACGAACCCGCCCCATCGTTACCAACCTCAGGGTAAACGCTGCATCCTGGCATCGCTGCGCGGAACCTCTTAACACCCTTTGCATCGATCTTCGTGCCGAGCACGGCAAGGTTCTTCAATTCGGTTAGACCTTCGAGCGTGGCAAGGCCGACGTTCGTTACTTTGGTGGACGCTAAGTCCAGTGTTTTCAATCGTTTCATAGCCTTCAGTCGCATTAATCCCTCGTCACTGATCTTGGCGAGGAACAGGTTCAAAGCTTCAAGCTGAGTGAGTTGTCCGAGCTTTTCCATGCCTGAGTCGTCAATTTCCGTCCCTCCGATGTCCAGCGTCCGAAGTTCATTTAAACGTCTCAGTTGTCCCAACTCCTTGCCGGTGATCCCCGTGCCGTGAAGATTGAGTATCTTGAGCTTTCCCAACTCCGCGAGGCTGGAAAATGCAGCATCAGTCACGTCTGTCTCTCTAAGGCATAGCACTTCAAGCTTATCCAGGTCTTTCAAGTGTTCCACTCCCGCATCGGTAATACGAGTGTTCCAGAGATCAAGCCATTGAAGATGCGGAAGCTTCTTGAGATGAGCGAGGCCGGTGTCGGTAACAGAGGTGTTATTGAGGCAAAGACCTTCGAGTTGGGCCAAATCAATAAGATTTCCTAGCCCCGCGTCGGCGATCTGGGTGCCGCTCAACAATAGCTCTTTGAGGTGGCGCAATTTCCGTAGGTGCGCCAACCCCGTGTTCGTGATCCAGGTTCCGGAGAGATCGAGCCGCTCGAGTTGTGTTAGTCCGCCGAGCTGTTCGAGGACAGGATCGCCGACAATCGCCACCTCGCCCGCCTTCGTATGAATGAACTCAAGCTCTTTAAGATGCGAAAGACGCTTGAGGACCGCCAAGTCCGCCGGGTGGACGATCTTGGCATCACTGAAATCGACGGCGACAACGTATTTATCGTTGTTGAACGTGACCTTGCCGCCAAGCTTTTGAACGGACGCGACGGCAGCCGACTCTTTTGGGTCAGCTTGAGCAAAGGCTATCCCGGGAAGTGACGCAAGCGAGACCCACAAAACAAGCACGAGCAATGCCAGTGGCTTCATACCAGCACCTCCTCGTCGTTGCCCCGGCGGTTGTTAACCGCCGGCTATTGTAGTGCCTTCACTGGCTCTGCCATCGCCACTGACCAGTGGCCACTACTCTTGCGACCACTCGATATCGCTGGTGATGGCCGGCTCGCGGGGTGGTGTGATCTGCTCGATAATCCAGCGGTCGACGTCGGCCAACATCTGCGGCATCAACTCGTGACCGCAGGGGTACTGCCGCAAGGTGGTCGACAGCCCGGCCGTATGCAAGAGCCGCAAATCTTCGCAGACTTGAGCGGCCGGATATTGCTCACTGCCGCGTCCGGTGGCCAGGAAAATGGGCAGACGACGGGCGGCAACGAGATTGCCGAAGGGGTTGCGACCGGTGGGAAACGCGCCGCACAGGGAAACCACACCGGCGATCCGCTGGGGGTGGTTCAAAGCGATTCGCATGGCCATCGTGCCGCCTTGGTCGAAACCGACCAAAAAGACCCGGTGGGCGGCGACGTGGAATTTACGGCTGGCCAGTTCCAAGCAATCGAAGGTTCGCTGCTCGGCGACCTGAATATGATCGTCGGTCTGAGCCCAGCCATAGCGCTGGTTATCCAGCGATATGCCGCGGGGCGCGACCGCGACGTAGTTGCGCATGCTCACCAGCGGCATCACCCGCTGCAATTGTCGTTCGTCGGCGGTGTTTCCATGCAGCCAAATCACCAGCGGATAGGCATAGCCCGACTCATAATGGATCGGGGCGAAGAGGGCGTGGGCAAAATCGCCACCGCCGGTTGCGCCGACCGCTGAATCGACCTGAAAACCACTGTTCAGGTTGGGCAAGGCAGAGGATGAATTGGCCAAATATGGAATCGCGGAGCGTCGTGTCCGGGGCATATCAAAGAAACTCTTGCTGAGGAATGATCAACGAATAATAGGCAATCAGACAAGGGCCCTGATCACTCGAATACCGGAGACTCTACCGCATTCGGCCAAGACTTGTCAATCGAGGAAGCGCGGAACGCAAGCGATACTTTCGCATGCCAATTCCAGAAAAACTTTCGCGAGCCGTTCCAGGCCCTGGCGGTCGGTGTCGTCAAAACGTCCAACCCGCGCACTATCAACATCCAATACGCCGACGAGCCGTTGGGCAACTACCAATGGCACAACGATTTCCGAACGCGAGGCGACGTCGCAAGCAATGTGGCCGGGAAACTTCTCGACGTCTGGAACGACAACCGTTTCCCGCTTCTCGGCAGCCGTGCCGCAGACACCGCGTCCCAGGGCAATTCGCGTACAGGCCGGCTTGCCCTGAAAGGGTCCCAACACCAATTGCCCCTGTTTTAGCCAGTAGAAGCCGACCCAATTCACGTCCGGCAAGCCGTGATATAGCAAGGAGGCCGCATTGGCCGCGTTGGCCAAAAAATCGGGCTCGTTGTCGACCAGGGCGCGCAACTGAGCGGCAAGCAGATCGTACCGGCCTTTCTCGGCACTGTCCGACTGACTTGCCATCGGATCATTTTCCATTTGCATGGTGGCTTTTGATCGTCGATCTGCCGTCGACTGCTGACGGGCGGTCGGGGCTCTTGACGTGTTAGCGGCTCGATACGGCGAGCAAGCTCGCCGGCTAAACATCTTCCCAAACTCACATGTTCGTCACGTCATCGGGACTTTCGGCGCCTGTGAGCCGGTCCAATGCGGCCGCCAACGCAGCTTGGTGCTGATGGTCGAGCGCATAAACGCGGCAAATCCGGAAGCTGATGGCAATTTGCCGAAACAGTTCCCGTTCGTCGAGGTCGCGAATCTTGCCCGAGGCCGGATCGTAGAGGAAGTTTTGTCCAGCGGCGGGAGTGCGTGTACCAGGGCGGTGGACATGCCGAGCGGTGTCCACCTTGATCGGCAGGTCTCGAAGCGTGGGCGGCAATTCCGCTCGCAGGGCCATTTCGAACGCCCGGGCGTTGCTCAATACGCTCCCCTGCTCTGCCGCACCGGGGGCAAAGAAGACGGTTTGCTCGCAGGCCATCTTCCAGCGCAGGCGACGTCCGAGCAGATCGTGCCATCGTGCTCCCAACGCCTGAATCGCCGGGTCAGCGCTCTGCGGCCAGCGTTCGACTTCCATCAAGAGCGACCATTCGGTGAATCGCTGGTAGTCGCCAAGATGTTCCTTGGGGTTGCCCGGAAATAGATACCGCTTGCTATCGACAAATAGATCCTGCAGTTCGAGGTCGATCGCCCGCACGGTGCGATGGAAGTAGATGGCCCGAAAAAGCTCCGCCCGGACGGCGATGAATCGGACCAGGGCGGAGAGTCCGCGCTCGTGGATCGTCAGTCCGCGAGGGGTAAACTCGCTGTAGTGGAGTAGGCGTTCGAGATCGAAGGCTTTCGTGCTGTAGCCCGACATGTAGGCATCGCGAAGCACGAAATCCATATTGTCCACGGTGTACAGACCACTGAACAGGCTGCGAAGAAATCGCAACCATTGCGGTCCGCCGGCGTTAACGCTCTTCGGCCGGGTAATCAGAAAGACAATTTGTTCGGGATCGAGTGTCTCGTCATCCTGCAATTGACTGTTGGGATTGCGGCGAACGCAGCGGATCAAGCCGGCCAGTTCGCGGCGGATGATTTCGCCGCCCATCAGTTCGTGATTGAGTCCGTAGTCGGCGAGGAAGTGCTCGTCGAAGAAATGTCCAAACGGCCCATGCCCGACGTCGTGCAAGAGTCCGGCGACCCGCATCAGGGATTCGACGTAGCCGCGGCTGGGGACGTCGGGACAGACCTCGCGAAGGCTGTTGTACAAGGCGTCCACCGCGCGACTGGCGAGGTGCATCACGCCGAGCACGTGCTGGAATCGCGTATGTTCGGCCGAGGGGAATACCCACCAGGCGGTCTGCAACTGGTGAATCTGTCTTAATCGTTGCAGCCAGGGATGGTCGATAATTTGGCGTTCGGCCACCTCGCCGGTCGGCAACCCGGCCGGGGCCGTAAAGGGAATGTAGCCGTGAATCGGATCGTGGCTCAAACTCTCGCTTTGGAAGTCCTTCATGGGCTGCATTATGTCGGGGATCGCTTATAGCGTCTAGCGTCGGGAACGACGCTTTAGCGAATTGAGCAAGATAGGCAACAGGTCCGGGCGGCAACGAAAATGCTCCATTTTATCCGTTCTACGCAACCAAACAGGCTCTAGCCGGCCCGACCTACGGAAAACTTGCCGTGGAGACTAAACTTTGATGTTTGCCGCCAACTATTCCGATTAGCTAGACTAAATCGGCCGTCCTCTGCGCATACAAGGAGTTTCTGCTGTGCCGCGTTCCCTATCCTACGCTTGCCGCTGGTTGTTCGGTTTAGTTCTCTTCGTCGGTGTGAGCACGCCCGCGCTGTCAGCGGTCCTGCCGAGCGAAGTGTTGCTGCCGGATACGACCCAGGGCTTCTTCTCGATTACGAACGTTGACACTCTCAGTGAGCAGTGGGAGAAGACGCAGTTAGGGCATCTGATGGCCGACCCGGCGATGCAGCCTTTTCAGCGCGACGTCCGCCGCCAGATCGAGCAGCGGTGGGATAGCGTGCACGATCGCTTGGGGCTGACGTTGGAAGACCTTCGCGACGTCCCCGGCGGCGAAGCGGCCATCGCCATGATTGCTCCCGCGCCCGGCAAGGCCGCGTTGGCAATTGTGGTGGACGTTACCGGCAAGCGTTCGCAGGCGGCCGAGATGCTCAAAAAGGTGACCGAGCGGCAATTACAGCGGGGGGCGAAGCGGAGCGTCGTGCAACTCGAGACCGTACCCGATCCGATCGTACAGTTCGACTTGCCCGAAGCGGAAGAACAGAAAGAAGCCCAGAAGAGTACACTCGACCAGCCAAAAGGGATGGCGGCCGCTGCAGATGCGGCGCCGCGCACGACACGCTTGGCGTTCTATTGCGTGACCGGCGACTTGCTCGTCGTGACCGACAACCTGCAAGTGATGAAGGGGATTCTCGATCGAGCGGGTAAGAACAGCACAACCGGCAGCCTGGCGGAGCATAAGCCGTTCCAGGAAGTGATGCGACGCTGCAAGGCCGACTACGGCGGCAGCAAACCGCAGATGCGCTGGTTCCTCTTCCCCTTGGGTTATGCCGAAGCGGCCCGGGCTGCCACGCCGGAAGAGCAGCGCCGCAAGGGCAAGAGCATTTTGGAAGTCATGCGCAATCAAGGCGTCGGCGCGATTAGGGGTGTGGGCGGGTTCGCCGATTTCTCCGCGGAAGGTTACGATCTGATCCACCGCACGGCCATCTTCGCTCCGCCACCGTATGAAAACGCCATGAAGATGCTGGTGTTGCCCAACCATTCCGAGTTTGGCCCCCAAACCTGGGTGCCGCGCGACATCGCCACCTATACGACTCTGTATTTCGATATCCTCAACGCCTTTGACAACTTTGGCCCGCTGTTCGACGAACTTTTCGGTCAAGGCGAGAAAGGTGTGTGGGACGAGACCAAAGAGGGACTGAAATTGGATCCCAACGGCCCGCAGATCGATCTCCGCGAGGAATTGATTCGCCACATGGGGCAGCGGGTGAGCATGGTCACCGATTACGAATTGCCCATCACCACCACCAGCGAGCGATTGCTGTTTGCGATCGAGGTGAAGGACGCGAACGCCGTCGCCAAGGCTCTGGAAAAGCTGTTGAAGAACGACAAAACGGTCCGCCGCCGCGAGATCAAAGGGCAAGTGATTTGGGAGATGATCGGCGATCAGGCGCCGGAACCGGCCGTGCCGGAAATTACCTTTGGCGATGTCCCGGCCGTGACGCCGGCTCATCCGCCGAAGAAATCGAGCGATGAAGAAGACGAGCAGGAGCGCAAGCCGCTGTTGCCGCACGCGGCCTCGACGGTTTGGAACGGGCACTTGGTGGTCGCCTCGCACATCGACTTCCTTCTGAAGATCATTGCCCCGGCCGCTCAGCCTGAGCCTCTGAGCAACGATCCCGCCTATCAGCTAGTGAGCGCGGAGTTGAAGAAGCTCAATCCCAAGGAGAAGTGCTTCTGCTTCTTCTCGCACACCGACGAAGAGTACCGGGCTACGTACGAGTTGATCCGGCAGAATAAGATGCCGCAGAGCGAGACGATGTTTGCCAAGCTGCTCAACTCGCTGTTCGGCGATCCGAAAAAAGACAGCAGCAGCCGGCGGCAGCAGATCGACGGCAGCCAGTTGCCACCGTACGAGAGCATTCGCAAGTACCTGGGTCCGGCCGGCACCCAAGTGACCAGCGAGCCGAATGGCTGGTATCTGCAGGGTGTGATCATCGGTCAGCCGCCGGAGCAAAAGCCGGCGCAGAAATCGGCTGCAGCGGCCATCGAGTCGAGCACCAAACAGGCAGCCGAGGCAGCCAAGGCCCCGTCGCCCAAGAAGAGCGAGCCGAAGTCAGACGAATCGGCCCCGGCCACCAAGGAAGCCGATGCCCCGGCGAAGGCCGACGAGGCCAAGCGGTCGGAAGAAAAGCCGGCCGAAGAAACCCAGCCGAGTGACGATACGAAGTAGCGATTCTTCGGACGCAAAAACACGGAGCCTTGTCTCCACGTGCGGCGTGGGAACGAGGCTCCTTTTTTGCGCCAATAAGAAGTCATTTCAATACTGGTCCCTCTCCCACCGGGACAGGGCTAGGGCTAGGGCAGTTCCACATACAGCGCACCGTTTTCGCCCTCACCCCCTGCCCCTCTCCCAAAGGACGAGGGAGTCTCAAAACAGCTTCCAAGCTACTTGTGGCTCTGCTGGTAGATTGCCTCGATCAGGGTTTGGACATCCTTGTACTTCTTCTTCGAAGCCAAGGCGGCGTCCAGCAAACGACGAGCTTCGGCCTCGCTGTGACCGAGACCACGAAGCACGTCGAACGTTTCGGACACGATATCCGGCTCGACTTCGATCGTTCCGCGATCCTCGCGTGCCACCAGCAGGGCGAACTTCGGCACCTTGCGGCGGAGCTTGGCGATGATCCGTTCGGCGGTGGCCGGTCCAATGCCGGGCAGACCGGAAAGGCTTTTGTCGTCCTGCTCCTCGATGGCCGTGGCCACCTCGCGCACCGGGCGGACCATCGCCCGCAAGGCCTTCTTCACGCCCACGCCATCGACCGAACAGAACAGTTCGAAGAACTCTCGTTCGGCCTCGCTGAGGAAGCCGACCAAGCGGGGCGTCATGCGGCCCTGCATCGGATTGCCTTCGAGGTATTCGATCGTGTGCAGGCTGACGGCCTGCCCGAGATGCCCCTGCAACTGGCGGCGGGTGAACTCGGGGATCAACACCTCATGCTCGAAGGCATCGATCTTCAGGGTGAGCGTATCGTTTTGTAAGGCAACCAGTTGGCCGGTGATTTTGGTGATCATGATGGAAAGGATGAAGGCGGAAGGAGGATGGATGGGCGGCCGTACCGAGCGCTTATTGGGAGCTTAGTCTCGCAGCCGATCGAGGAAACCCTTCGGCCGTCATGCCGGCTTGCTTGAGAACCCCATGCAGCGTGCCGGCTTTCAGTTCGCGGTGCAGCGTCACTACGCAACCGTGATCGCTGCGTCGAAGTACAACATGACTACCACGTTGCCGGACAATAGCGAATCCCATACGCTCTAGTGCGGAGACGCATTGTTTACCACTGATATGCGGCAGCTTAGGCACTCGGCACCTCGAAGGTGGTTAGCAACGGTGCGCCAGCCACGTTCAAGGGGAACTCCTCCAAGTAAAGCTCTGCCGCCTCCTTGAGGTTGGCCAAGGCCTCAGCAATCGTTTCGCCTTGGGTGGTTGTGCCGGTCTCGGGATTGAACGCGACAAAGCCGCCTTCGGGCGCCGGGGTTAGGACAGCAGTGAGTGTCATGATCAGATCCGAAGGGGGTTGCCAGCCTGCATCAAGGTAATCTCTCCCTTCAATGTACGAGTTTGATGCCGAGGGGTCAACGATTCCCCGACTCGCCGTCGGCATGCGCAGCACTTCTACATTTTCTCGTCAATGATCCGAATGAGAATCACGTGCCAAATGAGCCACAAAGCCAGCCAGGGAAGGCTGAATGCGAGCACGAACGGCCCATCCAGCGAGTTCCAGGGACTTTGGCCCGAATAGATATGGGAAGCAGTTATGGCAACGATCGCCACGTCCAGGAGGATGAGGATACCGAACAGCACCACGGCCGTGGTCCTTCGTCGCGAGCTACGATGCGGCGCGTTGACGACGAGAATGGGGCCATGCCTTCCTGGAGTCGCGAGCAGCAAGCCCGTCAAAGGCAACAACAGAATGCCGGGCCACGAAACGGCAAATGGTCCCATCCATCCGTGACCGGCACCGCCCGGCAGTACCGTGGCCGCCATGAGCACCAGCCAGCAAAGCATCCCACTCAAGACACCTAGCGCTTGGCGAAGCATTTCTCCCTCGCAATGAAGACTTCGATCGCCTACTTCCTAGCGGCCACGGGCTTGTCCTTCAGATAGTAGTGGCACAGGGCCACCGCCAAGGCGTCGGCGACGTCGGGCGGATCGGGCACCTCGGGCAGGCCCAACTCGCGCTGGATGGCCCGCTGCACCTGCGACTTGGGCGCGCGGCCACTGCCGGTGAGGATGCGTTTGATCTGCGTGGCCGAGTAGTGGTGGACCGCCAGCCCGGCCTGCGCGGCGGCCAAGCAGAGCACACCCCGGGCGTGGCCCATCAGGATCGCCGTGCGCGGCCGTTCGTAGTGCGAGTAGAGTTCCTCGATCGCCATGGTCTGCGGCTTCAAGGCGGCAATCACTTCGGTTAAGCCTTCGTGAATCTCGACCAGCCGCTTGGTGAGCGAGCCCCGCGACTTACCCCGGATCACGCCCGCCTCGCACAGCCGCATCCGCCCGTCGCCGGCTTCCAAAACGCCGTAGCCGGTGATGTTCAGGCCGGGATCGATGCCGAGGATGCGCAGCACGAGTGAGGGGCTAGGGGTTCGAGGCTAGGGGCTAGGGGAATGCAGAACTCAGAATGCGGAATGATGAATGTCGAAGGGCAGTGACTAGTGGTCGGAAAGAGATAGCGACAAACGAATCACGAAATGCCGAAAGTACGAAATCTTGAAACCAGTTAGGCAAGAAGGTTGTGCAAATATCGCACTTCTCCGCCGCTTTCGTGTTTTCATCCTTTCGTGGTTTCGTGATTGTCTTCAAATTCGATCGCGACGAATGCCGACGCTCGTCAATTCACAATCCGAAATCCTCAATCCGATTCATCACTCGCCACTACCCACTACTTCACCGACCACTCGGTGCCGCCGGGGCGGTCCTCCAGGGTCACGCCGATCTCGGTCAGCGTGTTACGGATTTGGTCGGCCGTGGCAAAATCCTTCTTCTTGCGGGCGTCGGCTCGCAACTGGATCAACAGCTTCATCAGCTTGCCGGCCAGATCGTCGCCGCCGGGGGCCTTTTCTTCGGGCGCCTTGCGGAACAGACCGAGTGTGGCCGTTAGCTCACGAAACACGCCCACGCCACGGCACAGTTCATCAACCTTCTCCGGAGTCCGCTTGCTGGCGTCCTCAAGTTTTTCGTCGTCGGCGAACTTGTTCAACGCGCGAACCAGATCGAACAGCGAGCCGATGCCGCCGCCCGTGTTGAAGTCGTCGTCCATCGCTTCGAGGAAGCGGTTGCGATGGTCGACGACCGACTTCATCAGCGGCGTTTCCAAAGCCGCCGTACCGGCGGCTGCTAAACTGGCGTCGCCCTCGGTTCGCGTTGCCGGGGCCTTCATTGTGTAGAAGCTCTGGCCGGTGGTACGCTCAAACCGCTTGAAGAACCGATAGAAGGTCTCCATGCCGGTCTCGATCTCCTTCAGCCGCTCTTCGCTGTAGTCGATCGGGCGACGATACTGCGTCGAGAGGACAAAAAAGCGGATCGTCTCGCCGGAGAACTGCTTGAGCATGTCGCGGAAGGGGGCCGAGCCCTTCGACTTGCTAATCTTGCCGAGCTCTTGAGCGGCCAGATCGCCTTCGGTGGGCCGCGTGTTGCGTCCGCCGACCTTGCCGACCTCGCTGCTAGCCTGCATCAAGCCGTTGTGGAGCCAGTATTTGGCCATCGGCTGACCATGGCAGCATTCGCTCTGGGCAACTTCATTTTCGTGGTGCGGGAACATCAGGTCGAGCCCGCCGCCGTGGATGTCGAACGATTCGCCCAACAGCTTGCGGCTCATCGCCGAGCATTCGATGTGCCAGCCAGGGCGACCGTTGCCCCAGGGGCTGGGCCAGGAGGGCTCGCCGGGCTTGGCCGATTTCCACAGGGCAAAGTCAGCGCTGGAGCGCTTGCGATCGGCCATGCCGCCCCCTTCGCCGCGCATCGCGTCGACGCCACGATGGCTCAGTTTGCCATAGTCGGGCGACTTGGCCACTTCGAAATAGACGTCGCCCTGGGCCTCGTAGGCGAAGCCCTTCTTAATGAGCGTCTTCGTCATCTCGATGATTTCGTCGATCGTATCCGTGCATCGCGGGAAGGCATCGATTGTGTCCACGCCCAGCGCCGCGATGTTGTTCATGTAGTCGGCCGTCATTTCTTCGGCCAGCTTGGCCATGGGCATGCCGCGCTGGTTCGACTCGGCAATCAGTTTGTCGTCGACATCGGTGATGTTGACGATCCACTTCACCTTGTAGCCCGAGTAGGTCAGGTAGCGCTTGATGGCGTCGAAGATCACCGGGCCGACCATGTGGCCGATGTGGCTCGGCTTATAGACGGTCGGGCCGCAAAGATAGATGCCGACGTCGAAGCCTTCCTTGGCTTTCTTCTCGCTAGTGATGGGCTCGAACGGTTCTTTATTGCGAGTGAGGGTGTTGTAGACGCGGAGCATATCTTAGGGATTTGGGGATTTGGGGATTTGGGGATTTGGGGATTTGGAAAACGGGGACAAGGAAGTAGGAGGCGGGAGATGCTGTGGTATCATCATCTAATCCCTAGTCTCCAATCCCTAGTCCCTCTTCTCGAGTAGTGCCACGCACTGGGCGGCAATGGCCTCTTCCCTACCGATTGGGCCGATACCTTCACTGGTCTTCGCTTGGAGGCCAACGCGTTCGACCTCGATGTTCAACAATTCGGCCAACCGCTCGCGAATTGCCTGACGGTGGGGCAAGATCTTGGGCCGCTGAGCAAAAACGATGCAGTCGATGTTAGCGACGCTCCAGCCGAGCGCGGCGACGTCGGCCATGGCAATCTGAAGCATTTCGCCAGAGTCGCGGCCACGATTTTCGGGATCGGTGTCAGGGAACATCTGGCCGACGTCCCCCAGGGCGGCCGCTCCCAGGAGGGCATCAATCAGGGCATGTAGCAGTGCGTCTCCGTCGCTGTGACCGATCGATTCTCGATCGTGCGGAATGTCGACGCCGCCGAGCCGCAGGGGGCCGCCCGGTTGCAGGCGGTGCATATCGTGTCCGATTCCCACTCGCATGGTGAACGCGCCTCCTACAGCGGGCGATAGAGATGACTTTGGCAACGAGGGGGGATTATACCGCAACCCTGTCGTTAAGGAAATGCAGAATGCAGAGTGCCGATTGATGAATGTTTTCCGTTCTGACTTCGGCATTGATCATTGACCCATGCCATTCTCCCCGCCGCCTCCTTCCCCCCGCTTGAGACGGGACCTATAATATTCCGGTTAGTGCGTGGCGCACTGCCTGTAGCGTGCAATCGCGGTCAGCAATAACGGTTTCGAAAGCGAAACAACGCTACATATTCAACGAAGCTCGCTTCTATGGCTGTCATCGAAATTGAAGGGCTGGCGAAAGCTTATCGGGTCTATCAGAAGAAAGAGGGACTCGCGGCAGCCATTGGTGGTTTATTCCGTCGCCAGTACCGGATGGTGGAGGCGGTCCGCGGCATCGACCTCTGCGTGGACCAAGGCGAATTTGTCGCCTTTTTGGGTCCCAACGGCGCGGGCAAGACCACCACGCTGAAGTTGCTTTCCGGAGTGATTTCGCCGACGTCGGGCACCGCCCGAGTGATGGGCTTTGTTCCTTGGCGGCGGGAAAACGCCTACCGGCGCCGCTTCGCCCTGGTGATGGGTCAGAAGAATCAACTCTGGTGGGATCTGCCGGCCAACGAGTCTTTTCGCTTGCATCAGCAGATCTATCGGATTGACCGGCAGCAGTTCGACCGGACGCGTGACGAGCTGACGGGGATGCTGGGCGTGGGAAATCTGCTGAGGCAGCCGGTCCGGGAACTCTCCCTGGGCGAGCGAATGAAGATGGAGTTGATCGCGGCATTGCTGCACTCGCCTGACGTGCTATTTCTGGACGAGCCAACCATTGGTTTGGATGTGGTGGCCCAGTACAACATTCAGAATTTTTTGAAGCACTACCAGCAGTCACGGAAGATCACCGTGCTGTTGACAAGCCACTATATGAAAGACATCCTGGCCCTGTGTCACCGGGTCGTCATCATCGCTTTGGGGCGGATTATCTACGATGGCTCACTGGCAGGCATCGTCGACCAGTTTGGCGGCCACAAGGTCATCTCGCTCCAGATGCTCAACGGTCACGTGCCGGATCAACTTGACCGCTATGGCGAGCTGCTGAGTTCGGAGCCGCCGCACATCAAGCTGCGTGTGGATCGCGGGGTCGTGCCGGACGTGCTGGCCAACGTGCTGGCCAACCACTCGGTGGTGGACGTCAGCGTGGAAGACCCGCCGATGGAGGAAATCATCGCGGCGATGTTCCGACGGATAAAGGATGAGGGATGAAGTGGGAAGGATGAAGGCATCGCACTCTCAAAGCCCTGTCTATCGGAGGAGCAACGTGAAGACAGCTAAAAATAGCGACCTGCTCGAACGGACCAAGTCCTTCGCACTACGCATCATCAAGATGTATTCGTCGCTGCCCAAGACGGTTGTTGCTCAAGTAATTGGCAAACAAGCTCTGCGAAGTGGCACATCGCCAGGGGCGCAATACCGAGAAGCTCACCGCGCCCGATCCAACGCTGAGTTTGTGAGCAAGATTAACGGAGCCCTACAAGAATTGGAAGAGACGGCCTATTGGCTGGAACTGCTGGTCGACAGCGGCATGATTGCCGACGCCCGGCTTGGCCCATTGCAGCAAGAAACCCAAGAGCTTATTGCCATCTTCTCGTCTATTTCCATTACCGCCAAGAAACACCAATAGCTGGCTACGCTGCCTTCTTCATCCTTCCTTTTTCATCCTTCATCCTTCGATGTTCCCTCGCCTGGCCACCTCCTGGGTCATCTTTCGCATCAGCCTGGAAGAGCGGCTGGTGTATCGGGGGGACTTTGCGCTGGGAGCGGTGATGCGATTCCTGCCGATCGTCACCCAGATTTTCCTCTGGGCAGCGGTCTTTGCCGCACTCAAGGCACAAGGCGCCCCCCAGAGGCCAGAGATTGTCGGCTACACCTACGACAATATCATTGCCTACTACCTGTTGGTGATGATTACTCGCATGTTTTCGAGCATGCCGGGCTTGGCTTCGGGCATCGCCCGCGATATCCGCGACGGCACGATCAAGAAGTACTTGGTGCAGCCGATTGACATGGTGGGCTTTTTGCTGCTGTATCGGGTAGCGCACAAGCTGGTGTATTACGCCGTCGCCGGGGCTCCCTTTGCGTTGCTCTATTATCTCTGTCGCGACTATTTTGGCGGCTGGCCCGATGCCGCGACGATGACGGCCTTTATCGCCTCACTGTTCATGTCCTTTCTGCTGGGCTTCTTCCTGGAGGCGACGCTCGGCATGACGGGCTTCTGGCTGCTGGAAGTCAACTCGCTTCTGTTCGTCTACATGCTGCTGAGCTTCTTTTTTTCCGGGCACATGTTCCCGATCGACATGCTGCCGGGAGCGTGGGGGACGGTGGTGAAGCTGTCGCCGTTGCCCTACTTGGCATATTTTCCGGCGGCTGTCTTCCTGGGCAAGGTGAGCGACCAGGAGTTGCACTGGGCCTTGTGGCTGCAACTGGCCTGGCTGCTGTTTTTCATTGCCGCCAGCCGGGCGGTGTTCCGTTTCGGCACTCGCCGTTACAGCGGGTATGGAGGGTGACAACAAATGCAGAATGATGAATGCCGATTGCAGAATTATAGTTGGCAATCCTCCTCGCCAGACTCTCATGGTTTCGGTATTCATCATTCATCATTCTGACTTCTGCATTCGCCATGTCTCTCTACCTCCGCGTTTTTCTGACCTTCGCCCGGAACAGTCTGGTGCGGGACATGACCTTTCGGGTCAACTTTCTGATTGACACGTTCTCGTCAGTGGCCTGGGTGTTCATGAACATCGCGTTTTACACTTTGGTATTCCAGTACACGCCCTCGATTGGAGCGAACACCGGCTGGGAGAAGTATCCGTTCTTCTTGTTTCTTGCGACCGGGCTGCTCATCAACAGCCTCGTCCAGGCGTTCTTCATGACCAACGCCGATGAGTTCAGCGAGTTGGTCCGAACGGGCGGCCTCGACTTCGCTTTGCTGAAGCCGATCGATACCCAGTTCTTGATTTCCTTTACGCGTGTTGATTGGTCGGCGTTGGGAAACCTCGTTATTGGACTGGCGTTGATGCTCTATGCCTTGGTGCAACTGCACTATGCGCCGGGCCCCCTGCAAATCGTCCTTTTCCTCTTCTACCTGGCGTGCGGTGTATTGATTTACTACAGTCTGATGATCGCCTTGGCGGCGACGACGGTCTGGCTGGGCCGCAACCAGACACTGCTCGACTTTTGGTTCTACATCACCAACTTTTCGCGATACCCTATGGAGATCTACGTTGGTCGCTGGGGAACGCCGCTACGACATTTCTTTACCTTCTTGATTCCCGTGCTCGTGGTGGTCAACGTGCCGGCACGAATCCTGGCCCGACCGTTCGTATTGCAGGCGCAAAGTGATTGGCTTCTTCCGGTCTTTGGGGCGATCGCAACGATAGGCAGCCTGGCCGCCTCGCGTTGGGTCTTTCAGCGGGCGCTGGCCAGTTACCGCAGCGCAAGCAGTTGAAGCAGAAATGCAGAATGATGAATGCAGATTGCAGAATGTTGAAGACAATTCCACCTAATCCCTAATCCCTTACTGACCACTGACCACTCTCCACTACACATGCGTCTTGCCTACAGTTCCAACGCCTATCTGAATTACTCGATCGAAGAGACGATCGCGCGGATCTCGGCCCTTGGGTACGGCGGCCTGGAACTGCTGGCAGACGTGCCGCATGCCTGGCCGGCCGGATTGCTTCCGGAGCGCCGGGCAGCGATTCGGGGGTGTCTCGAAAAGCATCGCCTGTCGATCGCCAACATCAACGGGTTCATGATGAACGCGGTGGCCGACCCACGACAGCCGTATTGGCACCCTTCATGGATCGAGCCCGACGGCAACTACCGAGCCATTCGGCGGGAGCACACCAAGCGGGCGTTGCAGTTGGCCAAGGATCTCGGTGGACCGTCGATTCAGACCGAGCCGGGCGGGCCCTTGGCTCCCGGCCAATCCTGGCGGGCTGCGGCCGACGTTTTTTACGAAGCGTTGATGCCATGTGTCGAATTGGCCGAGCGGCTGGAAGTGTTCCTGCTGATCGAGCCGGAACCGGGCTTGATGATCGAGACGTTCGAGCAATACTTGGAGTTTGCGTCGCGGGTCGATTCGCCCTGGCTGGGGCTGAATTTCGACATTGGCCACGCGTTTTGCATGGGCCAGGAGCCGCAGGACTGGATTGCCCGGATGGCACCGCACACCCGGCACTATCACATTGAAGATATTGCGGCGACGCGAAAGCATGCCCATTTGATTCCCGGCCATGGGGCGATTGACTTTGCCGCGGTTTTGCGCGAAATTGCCAAGACCGCTTACCAAGGTTGGATCACGGTCGAGCTTTATCCGTACATTGATGATCCGGACGCGGCCGGCCGTGAGGCGAAAGAGTACCTCGATGGGATTGGCGGAATGCAGAACGATAAATGATGATTGCAGGATGCAGGCGTCCGTCGTTTCACGGCAGCGGCGCCTCGGCCTGTGATCGGAACACGGAGTCGACAATGGCCAACGACCGATCGGAGAATAATCTGGAGTCGACGCTCCATCTCCACGCGCCCAAGAAGTCGCTGCTGCGCAACTACCTGGAGTTGATGCGGCTGCCGAACGTGTTCACGGCGATGGCCGATGTGCTGATGGGCTTCTTTTTCGTCCAGGCCACCGGCCCGGAATGGATTCCCATATATCGGGACTGGTGGATGTTGTTGACCTTGGTGGGCGCATCGAGCGCGCTTTACCTCGGCGGCATCGTATTAAATGACGTTTTCGACATTGAGCTCGATCGCACCGAACGTCCCCAACGCCCTTTGCCCTCGGGACGCGTATCCCCGACGGCGGCGTGGTGGCTCGGCTGGAAGTTGCTTTCCTTGGGGGTGTTTCTCGGGGCCGTGGCATCGGTGGTGGCCGGGCATCTCCGTCCGGCGGTTGTCGCCATCCTGGCGGCGGCGACCATCGTCCTCTATGATCGCTGGTTGAAGCGAACACCGCTCGGGCCCGTCGCGATGGGGGTCTGCCGCGCGCTGAACATCCTGCTGGGGATGAGCGTTTTCCTTGGCCCTTTCACGACCGAGCACTGGCTGGTGGCCGGCGCGCTGGGCCTGTACGTCGCCGGCATCACCTGGTTTGCTCGGCACGAAGCGCGGGAAAGCAGCCGGCTGCAATTGGCCGGCGGCGCGGCGACGATGGTGATTGGCGTTGCCTTGCTCGCACTTCTGCCAACGGTGTCGGAACGGCTCATCCTGCCGCTGCAAGTTGACCCGCAGCGTTGGTATCTGTTGATCACGATGCTCGGCGTACTGATTGTTTGGCGTTGCCTATGGGCCATTGTCGAGCCGGTACCGCTGCGAGTCCGGATGGCGGTAGCCCAGTCGGTGCTCTCACTGGTGATGCTCGACGCGGCAGTGACCTATGCGATCTGCGGACTATTTTGGGCGGCTGTGATCTTGGCCCTCCTGGCTCCGGCGCTGCTGTTGGGGCGATGGATTGAAATCACGTAAGGGAAGTGCAGAATGCGGAATGATGACGGCGGAATGTTGAAATCAGGCCGTTCGCGCCGCTTGTTTGGCGGCATGTCTCGTCGATTCGAGGGTCTGCATTTCTTCTGCATGCCACATTCATAATTCTGCATTTCACGCATGTTCCTCGGCTACAACACCAACGGACTGACGCATCACCGGCTGACGGATACGGTCGAGTTGTTGGCCGAGATCGGCTATCGGGGCGTGGCGATTACGATCGATCATCAGGCCTTGCCGCCGCCCGAGGCGATCTTCGAGCAATCTTGCCATCCCGCTGGCGAAGCGGAATCGTCTGACGCTCGCAGCGCGGACGTTGCTGTCTTGCCCGCCGTGGTCCTCGACCGCCTCGGCAGATTGAAAGAACAGTTGGAGGCTCTACAGTTGCAGTCCGTGATCGAGACCGGCGCACGGTTCCTGCTCGATCCCTGCAAGAAGCACGAGCCGACGTTGCTCACCCCAGCCGCGGAGAAGCGAATTCTCTTTTACCGGTACGCGATCGATTGTGCGGCGTTTCTCGGCAGCGATTGCGTCTCAATTTGGTCGGGAGTCCTTCACCCGTCGGTATCTCGGCAAGAGGCGCTCACGCGGCTGGCTATCGGGCTCGATGAAGTCCTGGACTATGCTGCCCGGAAAGGCGTCGCGATCGCTTTCGAGCCCGAGCCGGGCATGCTGATCGATTCGATGGCGGCCTTCGCGGAGTTGCTCGATCGGATCGACCGCCCGAATCTCCGCCTGACGCTGGATGTCGGCCATTTGCATTGCCAGGGTGAGACACCGATCGCCGCCGTGATTCAGCAGTGGGCGTCTCGGCTGGGAAATGTGCATTTGGAGGACATGTGTCGAGGGCATCACGAGCACTTGATGTTCGGCGAGGGAGAAATCGACTTTCCACCGATCTTCGAGGCCTTGTCCGAGATTGGTTACTCGGGCGGCGTTTACGTTGAACTCAGTCGCCACAGCGGCGAAGGGCTTCGGGCGGCAAAACGCGCTTGGGAGTGGCTCAAGAGCCGCGCGGTCCGTTAAGGATGGCCGATCTCGACAATCGTGGCGGAGGCCCACTTACTTGAACGATCAGCGAAGGTCAGTGAGGATCAGCGTTCCTACGCTGGATGGAGTCATCCACGTTGTCGGCTTGGCGGGGAACACTAATCGTTACCGTCAATGAATCGCCAGCCTTGCGGCCCGTGGTAAGCTGAATGCCTGGGTAGGATTCATCCAGTGACATTCGGAGGACCAAGCGATGGCGACGGCCAGGAGTGCGGAGCGGCAGCGGTATTGGCGGGAGGTGATTGAGCGTCAGCGGGCCAGCGCGCAAAGCATTGTCGGGTTCTGCTCCAAAGAAGGGTTGGCCCCGGCGACGTTTCATGCCTGGAAACGGCGATTGGGGCGGCCCAAGCGTGAAACCGGGCGGAGGTCGGCGAAGCAAGCCCTGGTTCCCGTGCAGATCGTCAGCGACTCAGCGGGCGGCGCAGGAACCTTGGATGTCCGGTGGCCTGGCGGCATCGTGCTTCGGGTCCAAGGCTTTGAAGCACAGACGATCAGTACGGTGGTCGCTGCCCTCTCGGCCTCATCGACACGAGGGGCGCGACGATGTTGAGCTTGCCCACGTCCCTGCGGGTGTTTGCCAAGACCGGCCCCACCGATATGCGAAAGTCGTTCGAGGGGCTGGTTGGGGTAGTGGAGCGAGAACTCGGCCAGCAAGTGGAATCGGGTGATCTGTTTCTCTTCTTCAACCGGCGAAGCGACCGCGTGAAGGTACTATGGTTTGCGGGCGACGGCCTAGTCATTTGGTACAAGCGATTGGAATGCGGAACCTTTGAAGTACCAAGGGCAGCGCGGACGGTGTGCGAGGATGGATCAACTTCGCCTGCCGGAATCGAAATGCGATTGAGCGATATGACGCTGATCTTGGAAGGCATCGACTTGGCCAGTGTGCGACGTCGCCCGCGATGGCGACGTGCATGATGCCATCGCGAAAAAAACTTCTCGATGCCAGCGGAACCAATGGCAGTGCCAAGAGTTTAATAGGACATGGAAAACGGATGTCCGTCTCTTGCCGATCAACTGGCAGCCTGTGAGCAACGGATCCGCGAGCTGGAGCAGAGAGACGCGGAACATCAGGCTGTCATCGCCCAGCAACAGGAAGCCATCGCCGCGTACCAGGAACAACTGGCGAAGGCCGCCGAGCAACTGCGGTTCTTTAAGCGGTCGATGTTCGGCCAACGTCGCGAGCGGTATGCACCCTCGCCCGATCAGAAGGTGTTGTTCGTGCCCGAAGCCGTCGAAGGGCTTGACGCCAAGGAGCAGAACTCCAAGGACGGCAATGCGGACGTGCCGCCGCCACCTCGGACTCGACGAAAGCCACGACGACCCAGAATCGAGTTCCCGCAATTCTGGGAACACCGGCGGATCGAGTACGCATTGCCGGAGTCAGAATTGCCTTGCGGCTGCTGCGGGACGCAACGGATCATTATCCGTACCCACGTCACCAAGCGAGCGGAGATGGAAGAGGCGAAGCTGTACGTGGTCGAAGAGGTGCGGTACACCTACGCCTGTTCCCACTGCCACGACGGTTCGCAGATGCAAACCACCGAGAGGCCACCGCAGGCCGTGGAGAAGAGCCCCTTCGGGCCGAGTATCCTGGCCTGGCTGGTGACCTGGAAGTTCCTGCACCACTTGCCGGTATATCGGCAGCAGGAACTGCTGCTGGGACCGCTGAAGCGGTGGCTGTCGCGGGCGCTTTTGTGCGGGCTGCTGAGACGGACGGCCCAGGCTTTGCGGCCTCTGGAACGATTGATCTACGAGCGGGTGTTCGCCAGCGCGGTGGTCAACGCCGACGAAACGGAGGTACGGATGCTCAAGCCGGGACACGGCAAAGCAATTACGGGTTACCTCAGCGGTTACGCCGGGGATGCCGAGCATCGGTACGTGTTCTACGATTTCCGGCCCAGCCGCAGTCGTGACGGGCCGAGGGAAGCCTTGACCGATTATCGTGGTTATCTCCAAACGGACGGCTACATCGTCTACACCTCGCTGGTGCGCGAGGCGGCGGGCCGCCTCGTGGACGTTGCTTGTTGGGCTCATGGTCGGCGAAACTTCGAGGAAGCGATTCCGGCGACCAGCCACCCGCTAGTTCACGAGGCCATGGTCTGGACGCAGCACCTTTACGACATCGAGGATCGTGCGCAAGGGATGTCGGCGGACGATCGCCGGGCATTGCGCCAGGCCGAGGCGTTGCCAATCCTGGCGAGGATGAAGGCCCGTTTCGATGAAGTGCGGCCCACGTTGCGTCCCACAGCGAAACTAGCTGAGGCGATCGACTACATGCTGAACCGTTGGGATGCCTTCGTCCGGTATGCCGAAGACGGCAGGATTTCCATAGACAATAACGTGATTGAGCGGCTTCTCAGGCCCGTGGCAATCGGTCGCAAGAATTTCTTGTTTTTCGGAAGTGAGAACGGTGGCAAGACGGCGGCGACGCTCTACACGCTGGTGCAGAGTGCACGGCGGAACTGCGTGGACGTGTGGCCGTACCTGACCGACGTGCTGCGTCGGATTCCAGCCATCGCGCCTAGTAATACCGCTGCCTTGCAATCTCTGCTGCCGGATCGCTGGGTGGCTGCCCATCCTGAACACCGACTTGAACAGCGGGCAGAAGAATCCCGCGAAGCCCAGGCCCGCCGCCGTCAGAAACGGGCCGCTCGTCGGGCAACTGTCGCCAACTGACGGCTATCGGAAATGCCCGACGCGCTGGCGCAACCGCACCTGTGCGCTGCTTGTAGCGGTGTCGGGTAATTCTGGATGCAAATCGGCCGGCTATCAGCAGGGTTGTTGTCAGCCGATCAATCAAGGGGGTCTTTCCAGTCGGTAACGAACTCTGTTGGCTCCCAAATCAACCGTCCGGCCTTGTCAATGTAACCCATTGTCGATCCAAGAATCACGCATGCGCGTTCTTCATAGAACGAGAATGCGTAGTCGTACTTTGGAGAAATGACAAACTTGCCAGCCTTGTCGATGAATCCCCACTTGCCGTCCTGCCGCACGGCAGCCAAGCCGTCTGCGAACGAAGATATTTCGTCAAAGCCGGGAGCAATCACGGTCTCCCCTTTGATGTCGCAGAAGCCCCACTTATCGCCCACGTGAATTCCGGCACGACCCTCTGAGAACCAATGCCAATAGGAGTATTTTTGGTCGGGCTGGATCACAATTTGTCCTGTACGGTTGATGTATCCGTTCTCTTGCCCGACCATAATGAGCGCCATACCGTCTTGAAACGCGAGGCCACGAGTCGCGTCCTTGGGTAGATTGAATTCTACCTCGCCCTTCTTGTTTATGTACTTGATCTCGCCTGCAACGCCACACGATGCCAAGCCCTCGTGAAAGTCCCAGGTTGTCTCATGTTTCGTATCGACAACGGTTTGTCCATTCGTATCGACGTAACCCCACAGCCTATTCTGTCCCATGACGGCCGCGAGACCATCGCGGAAGTCATGCACTAGTTCGTACTCGGGAGGAATGCGAAGGGTGCCACTCTTGTCCATGAATCCCCATCGCAGCCGCCAGTCGCGTGTCGCTGCCAGCCCGTTGCGGAAGGGACCGCCGCTACGTTGCAAGACGACTTGCCCAGTCGAGTCGATGTACATCCAAGAGCCACTAACACGGACTTGGGCAAATCCCTCAGAGAACGGCAAAGCACGGTCATATTGCGGCTTAATCATCAGTTTGCCGGAGCGATCAATGTAGCCCCACTTGCCGTCCCGCATGACGGGTGCAAGTCCTTCGGAGAAGTGGAGTTGATATGAGCTTATTGGCTCACGTTCTCTGGAACAGGAGGCAAGAGATGCGCACACCATGACGATAAGTATTGGCTTCTTCATCATGCTGCTCCGCCGTCTATCATGGCACGTCGGCCACGGAATACAAAATCGCCATCACAGTTCCCAACGCGCTTCAACATACCGACCATAGTATACAGGGACGTTCGGGTGTTGGGAAACTACGGGGATGTTCACCGTGTTCCGTGTTTCGCAGCCATCGGGCTAGTCCGTAGCGCTTGCCTACGGGCGGCCCGCAGTTAGTCTCTCCGGCACGCAGCCTGGATAGGCACTGTCGATTTTTTGGCGCTTACCACTAATCTGCGCTGATCCAAGCTAATATCTCCGCCGCAATCTTCCACGGCACCCTATTTTTACAAGGGGAGGGTGTGACCCAATAACATCCAACCCATTCTCTTCAAGCTCCGCGACCGTCACAGCCGATACGATCCTGGCGGCAATGTCGTCGTTCGACTTGCGCGTTTCTTGCCTTGACAGTGGAGCAATCCTTCCATGTGGTTGCAGCCGCTCTCGCAATGCCTCTTGGCCGTGACGATTAGCACGCAGTTTGGCGCCGGTCCGGCGCTGACGCCGGGATCGTCGAACGGCTCTTCGGCACCGTCATGGAACCAGTACGCGCCAGCGAATCCGTCGACCCCGCCGCCCGGAAGCGGCGACGGGAGAGCATGGGACAATTCCATTGCCCCCGTCAACAATCTTAGGCAGCCGGCCGCCAACTCTTCGGCACCGAATAGCTGGTCAACCTCTCCGCAAACGAACGCCTCGGCGCCCGCGCCACGCGGCCAACCGTCGCCATCGTCTCCGGGATCAGCGCCGTCGGCGCCGCTGCCTGAGATCACGCCCATGCGGCAGGCGATGTTTGCGATTCCCTTCCGACTCGATCGCGCGCCGGACCCGGCTTGGCAGCCGGTGGAAGCCCAACTCTTTGTCTCGGTGGATCGCGGGGCGAACTGGCGGCTGTACGCCAAGGCTCCTCCGGCGCAGAAGCAGTTCATGTTCCGCGCCGGCGGCGACGGCGAGTTTTGGTTTGCGGTCAAGACGGTCAACCAATCGGGCCAGGCGCGGCCTGACAATATTCCTGGCCCCGGTCTGCGGATTTTGGTGGACACCAAGCCTCCCGCGCTTAAGATCTCGGCACGGCCTGCCGAAGCCGGACAGGTCGCCGTTCAGTGGGAAGCCGACGAACCGTCCCTGAAGCCAAACAGCCTGAAGATTGTCTACCGGGTCTCGGCCGTTGCCCCATGGCAGGCGGTGGTTGTCGATCCACAGAGCCAGCAGGTGCTGGGCTCGCATGCTAGCGGCCAAGTCGTATTCCAGCCGAAGTCGGGCAATGGCGAGATCCAAATTCGCGCGGAAATCGCCGATTCGGCGGGCAATGTCGGGGCCGCGAGCGCCATGGTCAAGCTGAACCAGTTCGCCGGCAGAGCGGGCACAGGCGAGGGCGATGCTCCAGTCACTTCGCCCACCAATCCGCCGATTGGCCGCCGCTACGCGCCACCGGTGGTCGGCACTCCGCCGAATCCCTTTGGTTTACCGCCCGGTGAACGGCCGCGGATGGTCAACTCGAAGGTCTTCGAATTGGAATATGACGTTGATTCGGTCGGCCCCTCCGGAATTGGCCGGGTCGAACTATGGGGCACGCAAGACGGCGGAAAGTCATGGCGTCGCTTCGCCACGGATAGCGACAACCGGAGCCCTTTGCCAGTGCAAGTGGATGGCGAAGGGATGTACGGATTCCGCGTGGCGGTCAGTAATGGCGCGGGACTGGGCGGCAAGCCGCCGATGTCGGGCGATGCGCCGGACCTCTGGCTGGGCGTCGATCTCACCAAACCCACGGCACGGATTATCTCCGCCCAACATGGCGCCGAGGCCGAGACCGGACAGCTAGTCATCGCCTGGCAAGCCGACGACCAATTGCTGGCTCCGCGCCCTGTCTCCCTCTCGTTCAGTGCGAACGCTACGGGGCCTTGGACGCCGATTGCCAGCGGGCTGGAGAACACCGGCCGCTATGCCTGGCCGATGGACGGTCGACTGCCGGCGCAGATTTTCTTACGGCTCGAGGTCCGCGACGAGGCCGGCAACGTGGCCGAGTATCAAGCGCCGCAACCGGTCGCGGTGGATCAATCGCGTCCCACCGCCCGCGTCCGCGGCATACGCCCGATGGGGCAAAACGGTTTGCGGTAGGGCGGGCATTGCCCCCTTCTAAAGGCCGACGTGCCGTCGGCCGCTAAACCCTATTTTGCTAATCGTTCGGCGCCGACCTGCCGTCGGCCGCTGCACGATTTCGAATTGGCGTCGGTCGCTAAAGCGAATCTGGCACGAGTGCAGCGGCTCAGGTAGGATGCTCTCGCTCGCGGGGGCCCGTATCCTTGGAAAAACGACACATGGCACCCGGCCATGGCACCCGGCCGTCGGCCGCTAAACATCTTTACTTGCGCCGACGGGCCCTCACCCTAGCCCTCTCCCAAAGGGTGAGGGGACCGACAACTCTCATTAATCATCCTCCCGCCCTCCTGCTCTCCTGCTCTCATCCTTCATCCCTCGTCCATCATCCTTCATCCTGCTCCCCCGCCCCTCGCCTCGCGTCCTCCACCCCCTTATACTCTGTTCATGGTGGAGAAAGCGGACAAAAAGGCGACTGCGGCGCTCGACTATCTGGGCAATCCGGGCAAGTACCCGCCGGCGTCGGTCTGCGCGGTCTTTGGCAACGAGCCATTCCTGCGGCGGCAAGCCATTTTGGCCCTTCGCAGCGCGGTGCTGGGCGATGACGAAGGCGACTTTTCGTTGACGACCTTCGAGGGCCGTGGCACGACCTTCCGCGACGTTCACGAGGTGCTGTCGACGGTCGCGATGTTTGGTGGGGGGCGGCGTTTGGCCCTTGTTGACGACGCCGACGAGTTTGTCACCCGCTATCGGACGCAGTTGGAGGACTATGTTGCCCGGCCGAGTCGCACCGGCGTGCTGGTATTGGAGTTGGAGTCCCTGCCCAGCAATACGCGGCTCTACAAGTCGATCGCCGCGAGTGGACTGCTGATCGATTGTGGCGCGCCGGCACCGGCCCGGCTGGGCAAATGGCTCACCGATTGGGCGAAACATCACCATCAGACCCAACTGTCGCAAGCCGCAGCCGAAACGCTGATCGAACTGATTGGTCCGGAACTCGGGCTGCTGGATCAAGAATTGGCCAAGCTCGCGTTGATGACCGGCGACGATCGCCAGATCGCGCCGGAACTGGTCACGCGGGCGGTGGGCGGTTGGCGCACGAAGACCACCTGGGAGATGCTCGAAGTGGCCCTGGAGGGCAATGTCCGCGAGGCCATGCGGCAATTGGATCGGCTGTTGGCCTCGGGGGAACAGCCGATCGGCCTACTTGGACAGATCTCGGCGACGCTACGTCGGTTTGCCGCCACGACCCGGCTGGTGGTGCAGTCGGAGGCAAGCGGGCGGCGACCGAATCTGCGTGCGGCACTCGAACAGGCCGGCTTCCGCGCGTTTTTGCTGGAAAAGGCCGAGCGACAGATTCGCAAGCTCGGTCGCCAACGGGGCACACAGCTTTATCGTTGGCTGCTGCAGGCGGACCTCGATCTGAAGGGCGAGAGCAACATGCCCCCGCGGCTGATTCTGGAACGGCTGATCCTTCGGCTGGCTGCGCCGGTCCGGTAGTCCCTGCGCATTGCAGGATCGAAATCGGCCGCTCGATCAATGGGTGAAAAATTTCTCACGGAAATCCGACACCACCTCTATCGTATGCCTTGACCTAAGTACCACGTTTTTCTACTATCGTACATAGCTGCGGGACTACCTCTTCTAGTGAACTCATCCATGATCGGAACGTTCGTCGCCGCACCCCAAGTTCGCGTCTACTAATCGCGAGATTACGCGCGCTCCCTGAAGGACGCCGGCCCCAGAAGTGGTGTCGGTGTGCTTGACGGTTTGATGCTGAAGGCCCGATTGGCGGCCTGACGTGAAGACCGCTGCGGACGCGATGACCTCGTCCTATGCAGGAGGAACCAGCCGAGCTTGAGACGCTTGATCATGCGCGTTTTTTTGGGGCATCCATTCAAACGTGAAAGGGTGATTGCAGATGTCTTATCGAATTCTATGTCTCGCGATGGCGCACCTATGCCTGCTGGGAACAGCCCGGGCATCCACCATCTGGTACTACACGCCGCAGTCGATCAACGACATCTCCGGCCATGCTTATTCGAATCTCACCAATCCGGTTTACAATGTCACGATGATGTACACTTCGCGGCAGGGGAACGTCTCCGCGCAACCGCTTTCCACCTGGAATCTAGGGGACTTCACCGGTCTCACCTCGCCCTCGCCGCTGGGCCAATACCAGCGGAGCGGCGCCTACCCAGAGAATAGCTACGGCGCGAATGCCGTGCAGATGGCCGGTACGGCGGCCGGCTGCATGGTCAACACCTGGACGGCCAACATGACCCGAGATTCGAGCAATCTCGCCACGAGCGTGTTTCAGTACGGCTGGAACCCGACCGAATATGCCACGATGAAGCCGTGGGCCAACTCGGGGACGCTTACCTTCCAGTTCGAGATGCAAGTACCGCAGGCGTACGTGGCGAACCCGGCCGGCGGCGATTGCGCGTACACCTACGGCAGCCTGTGGCTCTCGGATGGGCATGGCCACGGCCTCTGGGTGCAACCGCAACTCTTCGACACCCGCGGCGCGCCCAGTCGAGAGTATGTCGGCTGGGATGAAGGGACGAACACTGCCTTTGCCAACACGTTCTTCGACTATAACAACAACACCAGCTTCTGCACCCGCCCCCAGTGGTCGAACTGGTCGACCGGTTCCACGTGGAGTGGTTGGAGGCAGTACGCCGTAACAATCAGTGACAGTCAATTGCAGGCGGCGATCAACGCCGTCAACAATCAGTACCCGAACGCGATCTGGGGCAATGCGGCCGACTACCAATTGGGCCTCTGGACGGTTCAAGACGAGGTCTTCTGGCCGACGAGTAATGTGAACTGCGCAATGAGCGTCCGCAACGTCTATCTCCATTCGACGTTTCCTGATGGGATGATGGGCGCCGGCATGTCGAGCGTGCCCGAACCTTCGACGTTGGTCTTGCTCCTGACGGCCCTGGCGGGCGCGGTCGTGCTGGCCAAGCGGAGGAAGAAAATCTAACGTTGCGCATCGGGGAATTTCAGGATCTCCAGTAGGTGAAGCCGGTCGGCCGAATCGCCCTTGCGTCGGCCGGCCGGTTGCGTTACCATCCGGCCCGCTCGGCGGCACGCAACTCACCTGGGGACAATATGCACCGGCAACGACGACTGATCGCCGCAGTTGCTTTGCTCGGGCTGGCTCTACCCGGTTGTGCCTCGCGGTTGCTGGTCGATCGCGCAGCCGGCCAGGTTGGCCCCTCGTCCGCCGCTGACAAGCCCGACCTGCAAAGAAACGCGCCGAGTCAGACGTTGGCGAAAGCCGACGAGCAGAAGCTGCAGGAGATCATGGCCGAACTGCGGCAGGCCGGTCTGACCGATCCGATCGCCCAGGATCAGCTCTTTGAAGACCTGCGGCAGAGCGATCCCTCGCTGTGGCCATTGGTGATGCAGCAGTTTCGGGCGACTCAGGCCTACCGGCAACGGATGGCCGCTCGCAACCGAGAGCTTTATGCCGAACGGTTGCCGCCGGTGGACAGGACGGTTCCGTCAACGGCCGTTCCAAATTCGCAGGGGGCTGAGACCAGCGACGTCGTTCAGGCGTCGTACGGAGCACCAGTGCAAGCAGCGGGCTATCCATCCACGGACTACCCCGCGCCGCCAAGCCACCCCCCCCCCTCGCACGAAGCGCCCGGATACGAGGCAGCGCCCTACGCGGCTGCACCACAGCCGCCGGCCTCACAGGTCTCATCGTACCAGCCTCCGCGTCAGCAACCGACGGTCGAGGACTGGCGGCAGCGGCTTTCCAGCACCATTAGCGCCCTCGAGAATGAGACGCCGTGGACGCCGAGTTCGCCGGCGGAAATCTCCCAACACGCGCGGCTGCGGATGCTTTATGCGGCGGCCGATCGCCGCGAAGATGCGATGCGACCGATTGCCGGGACGGTCCCTGCTGCCCAGCAGTTTCTATCGAAACAAATGGATGGGCTAACGACGTGGTTGGACGTCGAGCGGAATCCCGATCCGGCGGCACGCGCGGCAACCACGAAAGCATCGTTTGCCGCGTCTCTGGCCAGTCTTTCGGAGCTTGCCCCGCTTGAACTTCGCAATCTGGCTTTTTGTAGCCAGATCCAGAGCTACGGCTGCGTGAAACGGTTTGAAAAATACGAGTTCACCGCCGACCAGGACGTGTTGCTGTATTGCGAGGTGGAGAACTTCCGCTCGGAACAGATGGCCAAGGGCTACCACACCGCGCTGCGCAGCTGCTACCAAATCACGGATAGTGGTGGTGAAAAGGTGGTTGAGCATGGTTTCCCCCCGACAGAAGAATACTGCCAGAACCTTCGCCACGACTTCTTCATTGGCTATCGGCTGCGGTTGCCCAAACGGCTCGTGCCCGGCGACTACACGCTGCAACTGACCGTCGAGGACCAGAAATGCCAGAAGTCGGGGCAGGCAGCGATTCAGTTTCGGGTGAAGGAGGGGAAGGGATTTGACGCGAAGGCCGAGAGCGGGAAGGCCGCACCGCCGGCGCCACCTTTAGAGGGGGCAGCTCCGCCGATTCAGCGCCTTCCGCCGCCGTTGACAGGGCCGGCGGGGTAGTTTACCATTTGAGGTTTCGATTGCGCCCGTAAAGGGTTGAGAGGTATTTGAATCATGGCCGTTCCCAAACGCAGACAGAGCAACGCGCGCACCGGCAGTCGTCGGGCGCACGATGCCAAGAAACCCAAGCAGCTATCGTATTGCGAGCAGTGCAGCACTGCCCTGCCGACGCATATGGTCTGCCCGAATTGTGGCCACTACATGGGCCGTAAAGTAGTCGAGACCGAGTCTTGAGTCGCATTGCGTTTCTGTTCCCCGGACAAGGTGCGCAGACGGTCGGCATGGGCAAGAAGCTGGCCGAGTCGTTGCCGGCTGCGCGTCAGTTGTATGATCGGGCCGGCGAGGTGCTGGGCTATGACCTGGCGAAACTCTGCTTTGAAGGTCCGGCCGAGGCGCTCGATTCGACGGTTTACAGCCAACCGGCGATCTTTGTCACCAGTCTGGCCGCGCTGGAATCGTTGCGGGCCGAGTCGCCTGACGTCGTGCTCGGCTGCGAAGCTACGGCCGGCCTCAGCCTGGGCGAATACACCGCGATGGTCTTCGCCGGGGTGATGAACTTCGAGGACGGTCTGAAACTGGTGCAGCGCCGCGGAGCGGCCATGCAAGAGGCCGCCGATGCTACGCCGAGCGGCATGGTGAGCGTGCTGGGCTTGGAGCGAAGCGAAGTCGAGGCCCTCTGTGAGAAGGCCCGCGATGGCGAGATTCTGAAGATCGCCAACTTGCTGTGCCCGGGCAACATTGTGATTTCGGGCACGATCAAGGCCTGCGAGCGGGCCGCCGAGATGGCCGAGGCCCAAGGCGCGATGAAAGCCGTGCCGTTGGCCGTGGCGGGCGCGTTCCATACGGAGATTATGCGACCGGCCGATCAGCGTTGTGCCGAAGCGCTGGCCGAAGTGCCGATGTTCAAGCCGCGGATTCCGGTGATTTCCAACGTCGATGCTCTGCCGCACGACGATCCCGAGGAAATTCGCCAGATCCTCGTCCGTCAGATTCTGCAACCCGTCCGTTGGGAAGATTCGGTGCGTTATCTGATTCAGCGGGGTTTCGACCAGTTCTACGAAGTCGGGCCGGGACGCGTGCTGCGCGGATTGCTGCGGCGCATCGACCGCAACATCTCCTGCCAATGCGTTGAAGTGTGATTGGATCATCCATTCAACCGACCGTTTATCGAATCATCGATCCATATCAAGAACGAGAGGCCTGTTGTGACGGATCAAAACAAGAGCCGCATCACTACCGATCTGCGTGACCGCGTGGCGATAGTCACCGGCGCTGCCCGCGGTTTGGGCCGCTGCATCGCCGAGGCGCTGGCGGCGGCCGGCGCGAAGGTGGCCTGCATCGACGTGAACGTTGAATGCCTGGCCGACACGGTCAACGCCATTCGTTCGGCCGGTGGCACTGCCGAGGCGATGGCGTGCGACGTGACGCAGAGCGAGCGAGTCAGCGAGACGATCGACGAAGTCGTGAAGTTGTGGGGAGGATTGAACATTCTCGTCAACAACGCCGGCATCACTCGCGACAACGTGCTGTTGCGGATGAAGGACGACCAGTGGGACTCGGTGATCAACATCAACCTGCGAGGGACGTTCCTCTTTACTCGGGCCGCGGCCCGGCCGTTGATGAAGGCCGACAACGCCCGAATCATCAACATCGCCAGCGTGTCGGGGTTGATGGGCAATCCCGGCCAGGCGAACTACTCGGCGTCGAAGGCGGGCGTGATTGGCCTGACGCGGACCATCTCCCGCGAATTGGCCAGCCGGAACGTAACCGTGAACGCCGTGGCGCCGGGCTTCATTGCCACCGACATGACGGCCAAGCTGGGCGACGAGATTCTGGCAGCCGTGAAGAAGGAGATTCCGCTGGGCCGGTTGGGCGATCCCCAGGACGTGGCGGATGCGGTGTTATTCCTGGCCAGCGATGCGGCCTCGTTCATCACCGGTCACGTGCTGACCGTAGATGGTGGACTGACGGTCTAACTTGGAGGGCTGGAGAAAGTTTGCCCACTGGCCGATAATTCCATGATCCGGCACGGTCCTCGCGACGCAGCCGCGGGCCGCGGAGCCTGGGTTTAGTCAAATGCTGGGGTTGGGAAAATTGCCTTTGCTGGCGAGACGGAACAAAACAGAGAAAAATCCCCTAACAGATATAGACACGGGACGGGAAAACCGGTATATCTTCCGGGGTTGAGTGAGAAATGGGGTAAGACGTGGGGTTTGTGACCCCACACCACGTCAGAGACCTCAAATTGTGGGGAATGCCATCGGAGTGCATCCCCGTGGACATAAAGTGGTAGCAGGAGGACCCACACGGTGGCCTCGGTTGAACAACGCGTGATTGATATCGTTGCCGAACAACTCGGCGTGAGCAAGGACCAGATTACTCGCGAGACGTCGTTCGTGAACGACCTGGGCGCTGACTCGTTGGATACGGTGGAGTTGGTGATGGAGCTCGAAGAAGAGTTCGACATCAACATTCCGGACGACGTGGCCGAAAAGATTCAGACGGTTGGCCAAGCGGTCGACCACATCGAGAAGGCTGTCGCAAGCACCGAAGCATCCACCTAACGAATCCGCATGAAACGCCGCGTCGTCGTCACGGGCCTCGGTGCCGTCACCTCGCTCGGCTGCAAGGTGGACGAACTCTGGACTCGCATCTGCAATGGTGAGAGCGGAGTCGGCCCCTTGGAGCGTCTGGAAGTTGCGCAGTATCGCGTCCGCTTCGGCGGCGAGATCCGCAACTGGAGCGTAGATGGCTACATCGATGCCAAGGATGTGAAGCGATTTGATCGCTTCGTTCAGTTCGCTCACGTCAGCGGCGTCAACGCCGTCGGTGACTCGGGAATTGACTTCACCAAGGAGTCTCCCTGGCGATGCGGCGTGATCCTCGGATCGGGGATTGGTGGACTCGAAACGATCGAGCTCCAGCACGAGCGCCTGTTGAACAAGGGACCCGACAAGGTTTCGGCCTTCACGATTCCCAAGCTGATCGGCAATGCGGCGAGCGCCCAATTGGCAATCCAGTACGGCCTGAAAGGGCCGAACCAGGTAGTGGTCACGGCCTGTGCCAGCGCCACGAATGCCATCGGCGACGCCTACCGGCTGATCCGCGACGACGAAGCCGACGTACTGATTACCGGCGGCAGCGAGGCCGCGTTGACCTACGTTGGCCTCAGCGCGTTTGCCGCGATGCGGGCGTTGTCCGAACGGAACGATGACCCGCAGCGCGCCAGCCGACCGTTCGATCGCGATCGCGACGGCTTCGTGCTGAGCGAAGGGGCCGGCATGTTGGTGCTCGAAGAGCTCGAACACGCCAAGGCCCGCGGCGCCCAGATTTACGGCGAGATTTACGGCTATGGCGCCAGTTGCGACGGCGGGCACATCACCGCCCCCGACAAAGACGGCATCGGCGCGGCGTATGCCATGTCGCGGGCGATTCAGGACGCTCGCGTCGATCCGACCGAGATCGGCTACATTAACGCCCACGGCACCAGCACACCGCTGGGTGACCAAGCCGAAACGACGGCCATCAAGAACGTCTTCAAGGACCACGCCTACAAGCTCAGTGTCTCCAGCACCAAGAGCGAACTGGGACACCTTCTCGGCGCCAGTGGCGGCGTCGAGTTGCTCCTCAGCCTATTGGCGATTCGCGATGGCGTCATTCCGCCGACGATTAACCTCGACACGCCCGACCCCGAATGCGATCTCGACTACACGCCCAATCAGGCTCGCCAGCGAGCCATCAACGTGGCGATGTCGAACAGCTTCGGCTTCGGCGGTCACAACGGGTCGTTGGTGGTCGGCAAGCTCCGCAACGGCATCTAGACGGAAGTCCTCCTGACACGTCCCGAACACGAGTGTCATCCTGAGCGAAGCGAAGGATCTGGCCGGCACTCGAGGGCAACGTAGATTCTTCGCTACGCTCAGAATGACTCCCATGGCAAAGCATGCTTGCCGTGTGAGAGATCACCGAGGAGCGAATCATGGAGCACGTGTGGCGTTTCCTGCCGACTGCATCGCTGCCCGTTCTACTATTGATGGGGATTGGCTTCAGCACGCGGACGCCCAGCGCAGCGGAAGCGTCGCCGCCAGCGATAACGAGCACATCGGCGCCAAGCCGCTCGAACGAAGAAGGCCTGATCGCGTCGCCAGAGCCCGACTGGCCGCAGTGGCAGGGCCCGCGTCGCGACGGGATTTCCCAGGAAAAAGGGCTGCTGCCGAAGTGGCCTGACAAAGGCCCCCCGTTGCTTTGGAAAGTCGGCCGGTTGGGGCGCGGCTGGTCGTCGCCGATCATCGTCGGCAAGCGGCTGTTCATCAGCGGTGACAATGGCAACGAACTGACGATCTATTGCTTTGACCTGGACGGCAAGCCCGTTTGGAAGGCGAAAAACGGCGAGGCCTGGACCGGCTCCTATCCGGGGGCGCGGGCGTGTTGCGTCTACAGCGAAGGCAAGCTCTACAACATGAACGGCCACGGGCGGGTGGCCTGTTTGGACGCTCGCAGCGGCAAGGAACTCTGGGCCTGCGACATCCGGCAGACGTTTGATGCGCCCGACATCACCTGGGGATTCAGCGAATGCCTGCTGGTGGACGGGCCGCGGCTGTTCGTCACCCCCGGCGGCAAGAAGGCGCTGGTGGCCGCGCTCGACAAGCATACCGGTAAGCCGTTGTGGACGACGCCGCGTTTGGATGAGGATTGTGCCTCGCACTGTTCGCCGATTCTCTTGCGCTATGCAGGCCGCCGAATTCTCGCCAGTTGTTCGTCGGCGCATGGTTTCGGGGTCGATGCCGAAAGCGGCGAGCTGCTCTGGTCCGTGCCCTTGAAAAGCCCCTACAAGGTGAATATTACGTCGCCCGTTTTTCACAACGGCAGCATCTTCTACGTGACCGCCTATGTGTTTGGCGCCTGCTACAAGCTCGAGAGCGATGCGGGCGGCAACTTGACGGCGAAGAAGGCCTGGTCAACGAGCTTGGACAGTTGCACGGGGGCCGTGCTCTTGTTAGGCGATACGCTCTACGGTAGCGGCTACGAGCGGCATCGCTCGTGGATGTGCCTCGACTGGGCCACGGGCAAGACCCGCTACGAGTCGAAGAAGCTGACGACCAGCTCGGCCATCCACGCCGATGGCCGGCTGTACTGCCTCGCACAGGACGGCCGGGTGGCCTTGGTCGACGCGACTCCTGACGAGTTCAAGCTCGTCAGCCAGTTCCGCCTGGTCCCCCAAAAAACCTCCGATGCCTGGGCGTACCCGGTCGTGTTGCACGGGCGGCTCTACTTGCGGTACCATGGTAACCTTTGGTGCTACGATGTCGGCGCCAAGTAGTTGCCGCTCTACGAACGCTTCGCCAACGGGCCGGGGGCTGGCGTGCGACCGGACAAACAAGCAGTGGCGATTCGCCTAAAACCTCGGTATTACCGCCCATGCCTCGCCGCAACCTTCTGGTCCTGCTCACGTTGATTTTCTTGGCGTTGATTTGCCAGCAGCCGGCGTTGAAGAATCCCTACCGTCGGGCGCTGGCCGCGGCGATGACCTTGATCGAAAGCCGCTCACTTCGCCCCACCGAGGAGACTGAACTGTTTGCGGCGGCGATCGATGGAATGCTCTCGCGACTGGACGAAAACTCGGTGTACGTGACGCCTGATGAGGTTGAGGCGTTTGAAGAGGAACTGAATCTGCAGTTTGGCGGGATTGGTGTTCAGGTCGCCGTTGACCCGCAATCGAAGCAGTTGATCGTGCTCAGTCCTTTGGCCGGTTCGCCCGCCTACCGGGCTGGCGTCCTTGCCGGCGATAAGATCATTCGCATCGGCAAGAAGGACACCAAGGGGATGTCGATCGAAGAGGCGCACGCCTTGCTCCGCGGCAACCCCGGCGAGGCGGTGACTCTCACCGTTGTGCACGAGGGGCAGCAAGAGACGCAGGAAGTGACCATCACACGCGAGGTGATTCAGGGCGAGAGCGTGTTGGGCGATCGCCGGAAAGCCGACGGGTCCTGGACGTTCACGTTGGAAGGGCATCCCGGCGTTGGCTACGTACGAATCCGCACTTTCACCGAGGAAACGCCCGCCGAACTGGAGAGGGTACTGGAATCGTTGAGCAAGCAAGGGATGCGGGGGCTGGTGCTCGATTTGCGCGACGATCCGGGCGGGTACGTCGATGCGGCGGTGGAGATTGCCCGGCTGTTCATCGAACCTGGCACGATTGTCACCATGCGTGGTCGTTATGGCGTGGTCCATCGGGCCTATACGGCCAATACGGCCGGCCCGTACTCCAAGCTACCCATCGCCGTACTGGTGAACCAACACTCGGCCAGCGCCGCCGAAATCGTCGCCGCCTGCCTCCAAGATCACAAGCGGGCGGTGGTGGTTGGCCAGCGGAGCTACGGCAAAGGCACGGTGCAGGAAATCATCGACTTGGGCGCTGATTGCGGCGAGATGAAGTTGACCACGTTCAGCTACTGGCGGCCCAACGGCCAGGATATTCAACGCCCGGCCGACGGCGAGAGCAAGGCCGACTGGGGCGTCTCGCCGAACGAAGGCTACAAGGTGGAACTGACGAGCGAGGAGTTCGCCCGCTGGCAGCTTTGGCGGGCGCATCGCGACTTCTTCCATGGGGGAATGGTGCTGGCCAAGACCCCGGCGGAGACCAAGTCTCCGGTGGGCAAGACGCCGCTGAAACCGACGGCGAGCGAGAAGGGCGAGGCTGCCCTTGGGCCGCCGGCCAGCTTCACCGACCGTCCCTTGCAGAAGGCGGTGGAGTATGTGGAGAGGGTGGTGGTGGAGAAGTAGTCGCGCTAGACGGAAGACGAGCGTTGGCGGGCATCGATTTTGTGGGAACGAGGAACGCTGATCTTCGCTAATAGGCGCTGGTTGTGGCGGCGGCCATTCGGGGACGCAAATTGGCAGTTTGCAGTTTTCAAGCTGGCTTTTGCCTTTGCTTCTTGCAGGCCGACGTACCGTCGGCCGCTAAACTTCGGTCATTTCGACTGCCAAGGGCCCTCACCCTGTCCCTCTCCCGAAGGGCGAGGGGACCTTCATCTCTAGCCCCTAGTCTCTAGTCTCTAATCACGGCCCAGGCGGTTTCGATCTTGCCCAGCGGGGCGCTGACTTGGATGCCGGCCACGCGGTCGCGGATGCGGACGACTGATTCGCGGGCGATTTCGATGCCGGTGGACAACTGTCCCTCGCGGCTCTCGACGGCCGCCATCCGCTGCATGACGCTGTCGGGCACGACTACGCCCGGCACTTCGTTTCGCATGAACGACGCATTGCGATAGCTCACCAGCGGCCACACGCCGGCCAGGATCGGCAGCCCAAAAGGTTGCACCTTGTCGAGGAACCGCAGCAGGGCGTCGGGGTCGAACACCGGCTGGGTGATGGCGAACTCGGCGCCTGCCTCGACCTTCTGCCGGAAGCGATCCAACTCGCGCTGGGCATCGATGGCTGTGGGGTCGAGGCCCACCCCGATCACGGCGAACGTCGGCGGGTCAATCGCCTGACCGCCGAGATCGAAGCCGCTGTTAAGCCGTCGCTGCACGGCGGCCATTCCGATCGAATCGGCGTCGAAAACGCCGGTGGCCTTGGGATAATCGCCCAGTTTCGGCGGGTCGCCGGTGATGAACAACAGATTGCGCACGCCGCAGGCAGCACACGCCAACAGGTCGGCCTGCATGCCGATCAGGTTGCGATCGCGGCAGCAGAAGTGGAGGATTGGTTCGATCTGCGCCTCACGAACGAGACGTTCGGCCGTGATCAGCGAGGATAGCCTCGCGCTGGCTCGCGGCCCGTCGGGTATATTGATCGCGTTAACGCCCCGCTCTCGCAACGCCCGTGATTTTTCGATGGTCGAATGTAAGTCGTATCCGCGGGGCGGCAGCAACTCGACGGAGGTGACCCATTGTCCGGCAGCCAAGCGGGCGCCGAGTTGCGACTTCTCGGCCAATGGCAACTGCGGCCGCTGCGACTCGACCGGTTTTTCGGCGGTCATCGTTGCCGCCACCTTCACGCGTTGCAGGGGCTTCACGGCTGCCGCCACTTCGCGAATGTGAGCGGGGGTTGTGCCACAGCAACCGCCCACGGCCGACACACCGAGGTTCACGTAGCGCTTGGCATAGGACGTCAGATACTCGGGCGAGCAGAGGTAGATGCGGCGGTTCTCGATCTCCTTGGGGATGCCGGCGTTGGGTTGTGCGACGAGCGGCAGCGTGGTGACTCGCAAGGCCTGCTCGACGGCGCTGAATAATCCGTCGGGCCCGACACCGCAGTTCATGCCCCAGGCCACCGGCTGGGGGAAACTCATGGGCAAGGGGGCCAACATCCGTTCGATGGCGTCGCCGGAGGCCGTTTCGTTGTTGCCGGCGATCATGAACGACAGGACGAAGGGGATGTCGGCAACGTGCCGCATCGCCGCAGCACACTGCTCGACCGCCGCGCGATTTGGTTGCGTCTCGAAGATGATCAGGTCGGCGCCGCCCTCGCGCAGGGCCTCGGCCAGTTCGACGATCATCTCCTCGACCCGCGCGCTGTGCGGCGGCTGGGCCGGCATTGGTCCGATCGAGCCCGCAACGAACACCCGTCGGTCGGCCTGGTCGGCCACGCCTCGCGCGATCTGCGCGCCAGCGCGGACGATGTCCTGGACCCGCTCGGCCAGGGCGAACTTCGCCAGCGCGATGCGATTCGCGCCGTAGGTATTGGTCGTCAGCACGTCGGCGCCGGCGTCGCAGTACTCCTGGTGGATGCGTTCGACCAGCTTCGGCTCCGACAGGCACAACTCGTCGAAGGAGCGATTGGTGAAGACGTGGTGCCGGTAGATTTCGGTGCCCATGGCGCCGTCGAACACCAGCACGTTGCGACTGAGGGCTTCAGCGAAGGAATCTGATGGCATGGGTATGATGGGGATCTGGGGATTTGTGACGTGAGATTCGAGCCGGCGTTGGATCCAATCCCTAATCCCTATCCTCTAATCCCTCCCTACTTATGCCCTCAGTTCGGCGCCGTGTTTCGCGCGGCAGGCGTCTACAATCTGGTCGCGAATCTCGTCTGCTTGCTGATTGGTTAAGGTGCCTTCACGCGATCTTAGGGCGATCGAGAACAAAAGGCTCTTTCTATTCTCGCCCAGCCGTTTGGCATCGCGGTACGTATCGCGGTACTCCAGCGACTCGAAGTACACTCCGGCCGGTTCGCGGGCGGTGCAGGCAATGTCGCTCCAGCGGATCGCCTCGTCGACCACCAAATTCAGGTCGCGGGTAACGGCCGGATACGGCGACTGCTCGGCGTAGCGAGGCACGAGATTGGCCTCCGCCACCAATGGCGCCAGGCGAATTTCGGCAACCGTGGCCGGGCCGCGGAGGTCGAACTGCTTGGCGGCCTGGGCTGACAATTGGCCAACGAAGGCCAGCCGCTCGCCAGCCAGCATCAGCCAGCACGAGGCGGCCGGATCGAGGCTGGCAATTCGCGAATCGTCGCCCTCCAACGGAATGGCAATCTTCAGCTCGGCGAGGATGGCTTCGATCGCACCGCGGACCGCCGCATAGGGTCGCCCGCTGTTGATACCGAGCATCAATTCTTCGCGGGGCAGCTCGGCACCTTGCGGCAGATAGACCTTGGCAATCTCGAACAACTCGATTTCGGCGTTGGCCAGGGCTTCGTTCGTCCGGCGGACGCCCAACAGGCTCGGCGTCAGGCTGCGGCGCAGAATGTTCGCGCCGCGGATCACCGGCATTTGGCTCGACAATGGCTCGGCGTCGGTCCAGGGACTCATCGAGTTCGACATCGCCTCGTCGACTGCCGAGATGGTCAATGCCTCATCAAAGCCAAGGGCCGACAAGACGTGGCGCACCTTTTCCAGCACGCGATCTTCGAGGGTTCGCGCCGAGGGGACCATCGGCACGCCCACGTCTTCGGGAATCTCGTCGTAGCCATAGATTCGCCCAACCTCTTCGATCAGGTCGATTTCACGCGACAGGTCGCGCCGCCAACTCGGCGGAACGACGGTGATCGAGGGGGCGGGAGGCGTGCGGCGGATAGAAGAGGGATTAGGGATTGGGGATTGGGGATTGGCTCGGCCGCAATCCAGAACACCGGACGCTAACACCTCGACATTGCCGAGTGCGGTCAGGATCTCGCGTACGCGTTGTTCCGGCACCTCGATGCCGAGGATCCGTTTCAGTTGCGACAATCGCAAGACGACGGGCTCGCGTTTTCGCCGCGGCTGGCCCACGTCGACCACTCCGGAGGCAAGTTTGCCTCCGGCTATTTCGAGGATGAGTTCGCAGCAGCGGCGGCTGGCCCAATCGAGCCCTTCGGGATCCACACGACGCTCGAAGCGATAGGATGAATCGCTGTGCAGGTTCAGTTGCCGGGCCGTGTTGCGAATTGAAACCGGGTCGAACTCGGCGGCCTCGATCAAAACGTCGGTCGTGGCCGGTGAAATCTCGGTTTGTGCGCCGCCCATCACGCCGCCGATGGCCACAGGGCTTCGGGCATCGCAGATCATGCACATGTCGGGGCCGAGGACGTAGGTTTTGTGATCGATGGCCTCGATCGTCTCGCCCGGCAGCGGCCGCCGCACGATGATTTCGCCGCCCTGCAGCTTGGCGAAGTCAAACGTGTGCAGCGGCTGGCTGCACTCCATCAACACGTAGTTGCTGATGTCGACGACGTTGTTGATCGACGTGATGCCGACCGTCTTCAGACGTCGCACCATCCACGAAGGACTGGGGCCGATCTTCACGCCGCGGATCACGCGGGCCGAGTACCGAAGGCAGAGATCGGGGCAATCGATGCGGACCTTCACCAGCTTGTCGGCCGACTCAATCGCCGGCGGCTGGCTCTCCTTGGGTTGCGCGGCAGGCAGTTTCAACTCCTTGCCGAACAATACGGCCACTTCGCGGGCAATGCCGAGGTGCCCCAGGCAGTCGGGCCGGTTGCTGGTCACTTCGAGATCGATCGCCAGGTCCCCGTCAACCTCTTCGGTCGACTCATGATTCAAACCGGCCATCATCAGCCGCCGCTCGAGCTCGGTCGACGGCATGTCCAAGGCCACGTACTGCTTCAGCCAATTCCAAGAGACGATCATTTTGGTAGGGACTAGAGATTGGGGATTGGAGGCTAGAGGCGAGAATGTAGGATTTAGGATGTAGGAATTAGGATTGTGATGGGCGTTGTCCGCCATAGGCGGTATTGCTGGATTTGTCTTCATCACCCCGGCGTAAACGCCGGGTCTAGTACCGCCTGCGGCGAACAAGGGCCGTAAACGGCCCTGAAATACAAAGTCGACCTTCGAGCATCAATTATCGTCGAATCCACAATTGCACTGATGCCATTTCCATTTGCTCTAAGACTCGCTCAACCTCCACATCGGCTCGGATAAGGCCATGGGCGTGCCTAGCCCGAGCAGATTGTCAATCAAGTTCAGAGGATAGTAAAGGCAAACGCATCCGTAGTGCTTAATCCGCCAGGAATTGGATTCTTCCGGGGGAAAGAAGTAGAAGCCTTTACAGCCGTGCATTTCGCTCCAGGCCATGCCACGTCGCGAAAGGACCACATACGAACCAACGTAGGCCAGCAGCAGACACAGCAGAACAATGAGGCAGTTTTGTCGTCGCGTCACAACAACCTCGTTGCTGCAGCGTCCGTCTCTGCTAATCCCTAATCCCCACCTCTAATCCCTGTTTCAGAACTGGTGCAGGAAGCGGACGTCGTTCTTATACAGTTCGCGGATATCGGTAATGCCGTGGCGGCGGGCGCAAATGCGCTCAATGCCCAAGCCGAAAGCGAAGCCGGTGTATTCCTCGGGGTCGTAGCCGACGGCCTGTAGAACATTGGGGTCGACCATCCCGGCGCCGCCCATCTCGATCCAACCGCCGTGCCAACTCATGTCGACCTCGACGCTCGGCTCAGTGAATGGGAAGAACGAGGGGCGGAAGCGTATGTGCACGTCCGGCGCGAAGGCGCTGCGGGCAAAGAGCCGCAGGGTGCTCTTCAAGTCGGCCATCGTCACGCCGCGGTCGATCAGCAGGCCCTCAATCTGATGGAACATCGGGTAGTGGGTGGCGTCGGCCGTGTCGGGGCGATAGACGCGGCCGCAGGAGATGATTCGCACCGGCGGCTTGGTCTTCTCCATGACGCGAATCTGCACGGTGCTGGTTTGGCTGCGGAGCAGCAGGGCTGAGTTGCCGCCGTTGGCTTTCTCCGCCGTGGCCAGATAGAAGTTCTCTAGCGGGTCGCGGGCGGGATGGTCGGCCGGGATATTGAGGGCCTCGAAGTTGTGCCAGGGATCCTCAACCTCGGGGCCTTCGGCCACGCTGAACCCCAGCCGGCCCATGATCTCCTTCAGTTCGTTGATCGTCTGGGTGATCGGGTGCAGGTGGCCAATCCGGCAAGGAGCACCAGGCACCGTTGGATCGAAGGGCGTCTTGTCCACGACGGGACCGGCCGACAAGGCCAGGCGCTGGGCGGCGGTTTCCTGGGCCGCTTCGATGGCCTGTTTGACTTCGTTGAAGCGTTTTCCGGCGGCCGGCTTGTCGGCCTTGTCGACGGCGCCCAGCCCCTTTTGCACGGTCTTCAAGCGTCCGCTCTTGGCTCCGAGGAATTGCACGCGCGCGGCTTCCAGCGCGGCGGCGTCGCCGGCCGCCTCGAAGGCGACGGCAGCGTCGCGGAGCAACGTGTCCAACTCCGCAACAAACTCGGCAATAGTCATCGGAACATCACACCGCAAAGAAACATTTGGAACCACAGATGAACACGGATAAACACGGATCGCTATCCGAACGATTGCTGTCTGTGTTCATCTGTGTCGATCTGTGGTTCCTGTCTCCGTCTGCGGCGCGCTCCTTGGATGAAACGTTAGGCCTTCTTCACGAGCTCGACGACCGTGGCAAACGCCTGGGGATCGGCAACGGCCAGATCGGCGAGCATCTTGCGGTCCAGCTCGATGTTGGCCTTCTTCAGACCGTTGATGAATTCGCTGTAGCGGAGGCCATAGGCGCGGACCGCGGCGTTGATACGGATGATCCAGAGGCGACGGAAGTCACGCTTGCGGTTGCGGCGATCGCGGAAGGCATAAACACCAGCGCGAACGAGGTTTTCCTTGGCCGTACGCAGCAGCTTGCGACGACCGCCGACGTAACCCTTGGCCTTCTTGAAAAGACGATTCTTGGCCCGAGTGCGGGCTGCACCTTTGGTGGTTCTCATGACAAACTCTCAAGGTCTAGGCGAGCGCCAGGCCCTTCCCATGCAAATCGGGAAGCGTTTGTTGCCCGGCCCGCTGGTTTGGCGGGGAGAATTAGTAACTGTGCTTGCCGAGGGCGAGGCGAATCTTGGCCGCTTCGACGGTGTCGACCGTGTCGGTTCCACGGAGATTGCGCTTGCGCTTGTGGCTCATCCGCGAGGCCAAATGGCTGGTGCCGGCGGCGCGGTGCTTGACCTTCCCCTTGGCGGTCAAACGGAAACGTTTCTTGGTCCCCTTGTGGGTCTTCATCTTGGGCATGATAGCTTACCGATCGTTCAATTCAGCTCAGTTTGGGCCGGAGTAAATAGACTCGTTATTGTAATACATTGGGCGGAACAGAAAAGGGGGATTAGGCAAACACCCCTCCTTTGACAGAAACGCGGCCAACCCTCTATTCGTACTGGAGCGCGATCAGCAGTTTCAGCCGGGCCGCCCGCTCGGCAGGAATCCAGGCCGCCACGAGGATCGTGAGGATGCCGACCAGGAAGCAAATCCCCGCCAGGGAAGGGTGAAAGGCGAAGACCGGGGCATGCCCGGTGGCGGCCGAGGTGCTGAGATTCATCACGTACGAACCGATCACGCCGCCGACGGCGCCGGTGCCGACCCCGATGACGCCGATGATTATCGCCTGGGAAAGGATCGTTTTACGGACCTGCCAGCGGGTCATGGCGACGACGCGCAGCAGGGCAATCTCGCGGGTCTGCTCCAACACGTTCATCGTCAGGGTGTTGACGATGGCAAAGGCGCCGACCACGGCCGCAAGGACCAACAACCCCCACAGCCCGGCAATCAGGCTCTTCGTCAGGTCGTCAACCCGCTTGCGGAGGTCGGCGAAGGAACTGAGCATGACGCCGTTGGCATCGCAGATGCTCTGCAGCTTTGCTTCCACGGCGGCCTGCTGGCCGGGGACGGCATTGACGACGTAGACATCGACGCCTTCGATATTGATCAGGCGTTTGGCGGTCGCGCCTTCCATGTAGACCAGCATGCCGTTGACCATATAGGCGGCGGCGGTGCCGGCCACGCGGAGTTGCCGGGGGCCTTCGCGGGTGTCCAAGGTGAACTCGTCGCCGACTTTGACGCCCAGGCGATGGGCCAGGACCGTGCCCAACACGACTTCGCCCTGGGCCAAGCGCTGACGGACGATTTTCGGATCGCCCTCGCGGATATCCAGCGGCAATTCGGCCTGGCCGGTGAAATTGCGGACCGCGACGTTGACCGACAGCTTTCCATCGTCGGCATTGGGGGTGCGAACGGTGGTCGTGATGTAACGGATCGCGTCCACGTTCGAAACGCCGGGAATGACCCGGAATTCCTCGGTGAGCGATTCGGGCATTTTGGGTGACAAGCCGGAGGAGACGTCTTGGGTCGTCGCCCGCACGATGAAATCGCCGCTAAGCGACTTGGCCAACCAGGTGTGAATGTCGTTGACGGTATCGAGGATGTTCGAACCGAGGCTGATGGCGGTGCTCACGGCCACATAGAGAATGAAGACCGTCAGGGTGGTGCGTACCCGGCGACGAAGCACTTGGCGGTGAGCGACTCGTCCTTCGGCATTAAGCAGCGGCTGCAATAGGGTTGCCACCAAGCCGGCCACGGGCCCCAGCAACATCGGCACCAACAGCAAGAAAGCCAGGGTAAACAGCAGGCCCAAGAAGATGAGCATCTTCGTGGGCAGGTAGCCGACGATGCAGGCCGCCAGCGCGGCGCCGCTCAGCACGAAGGCAAACACGGCAATAACAACGTATTTCAGCGTAACCCGGCTCTGCTTTTCGCGAGCGATGAAACGCATGCCTTCCAGGGGCGAGATGCGACCGGCGATCCAGGCCGGGATAATCATGGCGATCATCGAGACGGCCGGTCCGAGAATTGCGGCCAGGACAAACGGCATCGGCGTCAATTGAATGGTCGGCAGCGAGGCGCCGTAGACCTGTCCCATGGAGCGCGTAAGCAGGTAAGCACCGCCGACGCCCACGACGGCGCCAAGGATGGTTCCCACGACGCCCATCAGGAGCGATTCGAGGATCAGAATCCGCATCAATTGGGTGCGCGTGGCGCCGATCGCACGCATGACGGCCAACAGTCGCCGCCGCTCGCCGACGTTCATCAAGAACGTATTGACGATGGTGATCAAGGCCAGCAGGCCGATCATGCCGTAGGCGAAATTGAGGGCCGTCTCGACCTTCTTGAGCATCTCCTTGGAGAGTCGCGATCGCTCGGTCGGTGAGCGGACGCTCAAGCCTTGCGGCAGCATCGGTGTGATCGTCTCGGCCACGATTTTTTCATCCGCCATGTTGCCGACAACGACGCTGACGCGATTGACATAGCCGGTGCGTGAAAAGAGTTGTTCGGCCGTCTTCAGGGGCAGAAAAATAACGCCGCCTTGTTTGAAACCGGCCGCGCCGCGGGGTGACAACAGACCGGTGAGCGTAAACGTCTTCAAGCCGGACGGAGTCAGCAGTTTCACCTGGTCGCCGACTTTCGCACCCAAGCCGCGGGCGAAGCCGACCTCGAGCATGGCGTCGTATTTCTTCTCGAAGAAGTTGCCCTGCTCCAGTTCGTAGTCGCGGACGGCCTTGTCGATCGCCGGATCAATGCCCAGGGTCAACAATGCCACCCGCTTGCCTTGGAAGCGGAGCGTGGAAAGACGCTGCACCGAGGGCACGACCGCGGTGACGCCCGGAGTCTTAGCAATCTGAGCGACGATCGCCTCATCGAAGAAATCTTCGCCATCGGCAGCAACTTCCAACGCCGCCCGACCGGCCACGTTGAGATACATCTCTTCGCAGGCGCGATTGGTGGTTGCCGTGCTGAGATTGACGGCCACGACGGCGGCGACGCCAATTACGATGCTCAACAACGTCAGCGTCGCCCGTCCGGGCCGACTTTTGATCTCGCGAAGCGTGAACTTCCAAAGAATCATGGTTTTCCACCCATGTTAAGTCGCCGGTACGGGGCGCGTGCCACCGACGCCAAAGCACTTGCCGCGTTAGACGCAACCCTTGAAGAGGCAACTTCGCGAGGGAATTACCGAAGGGTTGTCCACCTCCTCATCCGTCTGCTCCAGGCCGTCGCGCATCCGGATCAGGCGGTCGGCCTGAGCAGCGACGTTGGAGTCGTGGGTCACCATGACGATCGTCTGGTTCTCTTTGGTGGCCAGCCGTCGCAGCAGGGCCGTCACCTGGCGACCATTGGCGCTATCGAGGTTGCCGGTCGGCTCATCGGCCAACAACAGGGCCGGCCGCATGACCAGGGCCCGGGCGATCGCCACCCGTTGCTGCTCACCGCCCGACATTTGCGAGGGCACGTGATCACGGCGGTGGGCAATATTGACCAGCCGCATCGCGTCGATCGCGCGGCGGCGCGCCTCGGCCGTGGCGACGCCCCCCAGTTCCAAGGGCAAGGCCACGTTTTCCTCGGCCGTGAAGGCCGGCAGAAGATTGAACGACTGAAAGATGAATCCCATTCGCTCGCGACGCACGATGGTCCGCTGGTCGTCGTTGAGGCTCGCCAGATCGATGCCTTCGAGGAGCACTTGGCCGCTGGTGGGAACCTCGACCCCGCCGAGGATGTGCAAAAGAGTGCTTTTCCCCGAGCCCGAAGGGCCCATGATCGCCAACAGCTCACCGCGGCGGACCTGAAGGTCGATGCCCTTCAGGGCGTGAACACGAACTTCCCCTTCGGCCCCGTACGATTTGCGTAAGCCGCGGGTCTCGAGTACGTACATAGGCGTTCTCTTGGCGGGTGTAGGGGGTCGCAGTCCTTGCGGGTCGAGGGATCGTAGCCGTCTTGGCTTTACCACGAACGCTGCCTGGGCCTCCTCGACCAGACTTCCCGAGCACGGTGAGTCCACCGGCCACGCCTGTAAGCGAGGGTGCCGCGACGCCGCTGTATCAACCAGTTTTGTCATCATACTACCGCTGCCACTGTGAGGCAAGCAACCCTTACACCTTGGGGGATGGCAATCGCCACAACACGGACGGCGAGCCGCGACTGCCCGTGACAGCCGGCCGGTCCTATGCTTAGTGTCGGTTGTAATGGCGACAAAAGTCGAGCGGCAACGCGACGATTCTTGAGTCGCGTTAAAAGCTGACGACGAGAGAAGATATGACGGCGGAATTACCCCGCGCATCCGGCCGCTCCGGGCCGGAAATCGGGGGTCGTCGTCGGAGGTCGCTGACTAGCGGCGAAGCTTCTTGAGCAGCTCTTGGGCCTCCTCGCGTTGGGGGAAAGGCCCGGGGGCCTTCAATGCACCCTCCAGGAGTTGGCGAGCCTCGGCCTCTTTGCCGCGGTCGATGAAGATACAGGCGAGGTAGTAGGCGGCATCGGCGCCAAACGTGCCGGTCTGGGCCGAAGCGGTGAGGGCCTTCTCTGCCTCGTCGAGGCGTCCCAGCTTATAGAGCACCCAGCCGTAGGTCGACAGGGCGTCGCCCACCCGCGGATATTGCCGCACGTTGTTCTCAGCATATTCCAGGGCTCGCTGCCGCTTCTGCTTGTCCTTTTGCTCGGCCAAGGCCAGGGCCAGATTGTTCGTCGCCACGAAGCTCTTCGGCGCGGCGATATGAGCCGATTCAAAGTAAAGCTCGGCCGTCTTGTAGTCCTTTTCAAACAGGGCCACGATACCGCAGAGGTTCTTTGCCTCGACCGACTTCGGATCGAGTTTCAAAGCCGCGTCGGCTTGCGTCTTGGCATCCTTGAGTTGGCCGACTTGGACCGCCCACTCGGCGGCCACTAACCGGGTTTTGAGATCCCGCGGGGCCAGCGTCAGGGCTTTCATCAACCATTGATTGGCGTTCTTCTGATCGCCCGATCGAGCGTAATACTGGGCCAATGTCGTTTCGGGCAGCAGAATGCTCGAATCAAGCTTTGCCGCCTGCTTCAACTTCTCGAGGGCGCCGTCGGGATTGCCTTGCTGGAACAAGCAGCGAGCCAACTCCTGATACGCGTTGACGTTCTTCGGGTCGATCTTCAACAGGGCTTCCAGTTCCTTCTGCGCCTGGGCCCAATTTCCTCTCAGTTCGTAGGCGACGGCCATGCCGTGATAGATCTGCGTCTGCAAGCCGGTTTTCTGCTCGGCAGGTCCCTTCCAGCCGGTCACAAGCGTATTGGCTTTTTCATATAGCAGCAGGGCTTCGGTCACGCGGCGTTCGCGGACGGCGACGTCGGCCATGATGCCGTAGGGATGCGGGTCCTCGGGGTTCTCAATGACGGCCATTTCCAACGAGTTTCGCGCCGCGGCGGCGTTGCCCGATTGGGAGAATAGCTGGGCCATCACGAGGCGAGCCGAGGGGAGCCCGGGGGACTTCTGGGCAGCTTCTTTGAGCAACTTCAGTGTGCCCTCATAGTCGCCCTTGCGGAACAATTCGATGGCGTCGCGGACCTCTTGCGGTTGCTTCTCCTGCGGCTGGGCGCCCGCCGAAGTCGGCGAGGAAGCCCCGGCCGAATCCGTCTTGCCGGCAGCCGACTGAGCATAGGCCATGCCACTGAGGACGGTAACCAGAAACGCGACCACTACGACGAGCCGCAACAAGACTCTCAACATGTGATTCCCCTCGGGATAAGTTCAGGATCGCAAGAGACAACCTTAACAATAGTAGCCTATTACTACCAAGCTGCTGCCGCAAGTACCGTGGGCCAGCATGCCCCCACCATCGGATTATTCCATAGTGGCGGCACACTCGGTAAGCTCCGGATCTACCTCTGGGGGCCTAGGCCCGTCCAGAACACCAACTCACGCTGCAAAAAGGGGCAATCATGCGGAGCAACTGCGCGCGTTTCCATTTTGGAGCCTGCTTTCTGGTCGTCGTGGCGACCTGCTACACGAATCTTCCGGCGGCAACCGGTGACGGATCCGTGCAGGAAACCACCAAACCAGCGCGAGGCCGACTTCCGGCCTACTTCTCTCAGGTCGTTAGCGAAGAACAGCGACAGAAGATCTATCAGATTCAGGAAGACTATCGGCCAAAGCTCGAATCGCTTGAACTGCAGCGAAGGGCGCTGCTAAAGGAACGTAACGAGAAGATCGCCGCGCTCCTCACGGCTGAGCAGAAGAAGCAGATCAAGGACGCCGCTACGAAAGCAAAACGGAAGCGGGCACAAGCCGAAGAAGAACACAAAAGGCCGGAGCGAGAGGCCGCGACAGACGTTGACAAGGACATCGCGACGCGGCCCGCCGAGTGACGAGGCTTGTTCGCTTGAGCTTGGGTTCTAAATAAAACCGAAAGCGTTGCCAGAGTGAAAGCCACGCAATTGGTCGGCGGTCTACATTCGCCGCCACTTTCGCTATTGGGTGGACCTCTTTAGCGCCGCAATGAGACAATCCGGCTTCGCCCTTGGGCTTCCATCTGGACCTTGTCCTCACGGGCGAGCCAACCGAGGGCCAGCATCACGTTGTCGCGCGGTTGGCCAGTCGCCTTGACTAGCTGGGCAAAGGCCATCGGGCCGTCTGCATCGAGCGTTCGCCACACCAAGCCAGCCGTTTGTCCGATCGAGGCAATGAGGGATTGGGCCGATTCCGTTGCCATGCGTACACCTCGTAAATCGAGATAAACCTCTCGTTGCTAGCTGGCGGCCGGGTCGCGGAGACCGCGCAGAACGCTGGTGGTCATCGCCTGGAAGACGGCCGCTAGCTGTGCAAACTCCCTATCTTCCGCCTGAAAAAAGACAGTGTAGGCGCTTTGGGAAAAGGTAAAACTGCGAACCACGGCCGTGTTGGTGAGGTCGAGGTAGTAGAAGGCCAAATCGTAGCCGACCAATTCGGTCCCCTCGATGGTTTCTTCGACCTCCTCGCTTTCCACGCTCCCGTATTCCTGCCGCATCGCCTGGACCACGGCGTGGGCGAGTTTTTGCGGGTTCAGCGAGCCACTTTGGATGGCAATCGACCAGAAGGCCCCCCCAGGGCTGGTGACCGTGACCGATCGCCGCCCGAGGACCGCATCCGAGTCGTCGAGGGTCCAATTCTCGGGATATTGGAAGGAAATTCCGAGTTTGTCAAAGCGTGCAGGCATGGAGATCATCGTATCAGCTTTCGCGGCGATCGGAAACCGTGGCGTAGGCAAATCGACGTAGTTCTAAGACCGACATTTTGCTACTCTTCCGGCCGGCTTGTCCCGGCCCGGTTGGCACGGAATCGCGTTATGTCACGTCTCGGTTCACTCCTGAACCTGCTTTTGATCCTGCTCGCCGTAGGCTGCCGCCTGCCGGGCCGCGACAATCCGGTGCCGCAATCGCTGCTCGATTGCCGTCGTCTTTCCCAGCAGGGCGTGGCGGCGTTGGATCGGGGCCAAACGACGGAAGCCGAACGACTGCTAGAAAAGGCGATCGCCGCCTGCCCGACCGACTCCGAGGCGCATCGCCATCATGCCGAGGCACTCTGGCAACGCGGCGCGCGGCCGGAAGCGATCGCGCAGTTGGAGGAGGCCAGTCGCTTGGCGGGGGAAGACGCGGCGAGTTCGACTCGTCTGGCCGAGATGTACCTTGCGTGCGGGCGGGTCGATGACGCGGCGAAGAAGGTGCAGCGGGTGCTCGACCTCGAGCCGAAATCGGCGGCCGCCTGGGCAATTCGCGCCGGCATCATGCGGGCCGCCAATCGCCCCGAAGAGGCCTTGGCCGACAACCTTCGCGCCCTTGGCTATGCTCCTCACGACCGCCAAGTCTTGCAGCAGGTCGCGACCTTGTACCAACAACTGAACCAGCCCCAACGGGCTCTGCAAACCTTGCAGACCCTCGCCGAAACCTATTCCCCGGGCGAGGAGCCGGCACAAGTGCTCTCGCTGCTGGGCGGCAGTTACCTCGCGCTCGGACGGTATGACGAGGCAATCCACTCGTTGACGATCGCCACGGCACGGGCCGACGCCACGGCAGATATGTACTGTCAACTCGGCGAAGCAGAAATGCTTGCCGGGCATCCGCTCAGCGCCGCCTCGGCAGCGCGACAAGCGCTGGCCAAACAGCCGCGCCACGAGGGCGGACGGGCTTTGCTCGAGCGGATCGAGACAGCTCAGCGCCCCAAGGGCAGCCTGTGGCGCTGAAACGCTTCGGCCCCGTCGTTAGGCCGTTTTGTTTTCGCCCCAGACCTCGGCCAGCGCCACCAACCATTCCGCCGTTTCCGCCATTTCTTCCAGGCAGGCCCATTCGAGCTTGGAGTGTCCGTTGTGACCGCCCGACGACAGATTCGGCGTCGGCAATCCCATCTCGGTCAATCTTGACCCGTCGGTGCCGCCGCGGACGGAGGTCAATTCCGGGGAGCGGCCCAAGCGCCGCAATGCTTCCACGGCGTGTCCGACGGCGCGAGGCTCGCGCTGGAGACCTTCGGCCATGTTGCGATACTGCCGCTGGATCGTCACGTCGATCTTGGCCGCCGGATACTCCTGCATCAGAGCGGCCGCGGTGCGCCGCAGGAGCTCGGCGCGTTCTTCCAGTTTCGCCGCGTCGAAGTCTCGCAGCAAAACCTTTAGCCGGGTCTCCGGCACTCCGCCGGCGATGTCGAAGAGATGGAGGAAACCCTCGCGGCCCTCGGTGGTTTCGGGCGTCATTCCCTCCCGTGGCAAGCGTGCCGCAAACTCGCATGCCACGCGGACGGCATTGGTCATGCGTCCCTTGGCCACGCCTGGATGGATGTTGACGCCGCGAATCGTCACGACCGCCTGATCGGCCGAGAAGGTTTCGATGTCGAGTTCGTTGCTGGCGTGGCCGTCGACCGTGTAGCAAACCGTCGCATTCATCTTGCGGAGATCGAGTTTGTCGACGCCCCGGCCGATTTCCTCGTCGCAGGTAAAGCAGAGGCGGATCGGCCCGTGCCCAATTTCCGGATGCTCGATCAGCCAAGCGGCGGTTTCCATGATGATGGCCACGCCCGCCTTGTCGTCCGCGCCCAACAGCGTGGTGCCATCGGTGGTGATGATGGTGCGGCCCTGCAACGACGCCAGTTCGGGACTATCGGCCAGGCGAATGACCTGGCTGGGATCGTTGGGCAGGACGATGTCTCCGCCAGGATAATTCTCGATGACTTGCGGCCGGACATTCAAGCCGGGCGCTTCCGGCGACGTATCGAGATGGGCGCACCAGGCGATGGTGGGCAGGGAATTGCCGGCGGTCGCCGGCACGGTGCCCCAAACCAGCCCATGCTCATCCTGGACGGCGTCGGCAACGCCCATCGCCAGCAGTTCGGCGACAAGCAGGCGTCCCAATTCCAGTTGCCCGGAGGAACTCGGATATCGGTCGACATCCAACTCGGCAGTGGTGTCGATCTGAACATAGCGCAAAAAACGCTCCAACAATCGATTCTTGTTCATGCTCTCATCCTGTCTGCGCTAGAGAATCTTCCGGACTATCCATGCTGCCGATGGCTGCAAGCTTCGGCCACGTCAGGGCGGGTCGCCACTATCTTCCCAAAAACCGGGCCGCTTTGGTAGGCTATCAGACTGGGAAAAAACTGGTTCGCTCCACCCCAGCTGGTAAGATAAGACTATGAGCAATTCGATCCGCTACCTGGTGTTTGATACCGAAAGCGTCGCCGACGCGCCGCTGGTGGCCAAATTGCGGTATCCCGGCGAAGGCCTGTCGCCGGCCGAAGCCGTCCGCCGCTATCGGGACGAGTTGCTGGCGAAGTACGAAAGCGACTTTGTCCCATACAGTTTTCAGATGCCAATCTCGGTGGTGGTGGCCAAGGTCACCGAGAGTTTTCGATTGGAGGACCTGGTCGCGCTCGATGACCCGCAATTCCGGCCGCACGTGATTACGGAGAACTTCTGGCGGGGCTGGGAGAAGTACCGGCGCCCGACGCTGGTGAGTTTCAATGGCCGCGGTTTCGACCTGCCGTTGCTCGAATTGGCCGCCTTCCGTTTTGGCATCAGCGTGCCGGGCTGGTTCTCAACCAACTGCAAATCGTTTGACCAACCCCGCAACCGCTACAACACGACCACGCACCTCGACCTCTGCGAATTGCTGACCAACTTCGGCTCCACCCGCTTCACCGGCGGTTTGAATCTGGCGGCCAACATCCTCGGCAAGCCGGGCAAGATGGACGTCGAAGGCGACATGGTCCAAGACATGTACGACGCCGGCCGATTGAGCGAGATCAACGATTACTGCCGCTGCGACGTGCTCGACACGTATTTTGTATTCCTGCGGTCTCGGGTTCTCACCGGGCAGCTATCTTTGGACGACGAACAGCGACTGATCGCCGAAACGAAGAAGTGGCTGGAGGATCGGGCCGACCATACGGCCGCCTACCAGCGCTACCTGGATCACTGGGGCGACTGGCTCAATCCCTGGACGGCGAGCAAAGGCTGGCAATCCGGCCGGCGGCAAATCGGCTGACGAACGGTCCGAAAACCGTTTTTCGTTTTGCCGGCTTTTGGTATATTGAAACCGACGTCGGGCATTTTCTTATCCCAACATCTGCTCCACCGAAGGTTCCAATCATGGGCCGTAGCGCTACCGCGATTACTGTTGCTTTTTGCTTGTGCTTGTTGCTGGCAGCCTCCAGCCAGGCAGCCCCTCTCTACGTGATCAACATCAGTGTGGACGGTCTCGGTTCCAGCTATTTGCAGTCGCTCGTGGATGCAAGCCAAGTGCCCAACTTCCAGCGATTCCAGCTCGAAGGGGCGTGGACGAACAATGCCCGTAACGATTACGACATCACGGTTACCTTGCCCAATCATGTGACGATGGTCACCGGCCGCGGCATCCAAGGCACGACGGGCCACAACTGGACCAGCAACTCCGATCCGGCAGCAAATCAGACCCTCCACACGAACAAAGGCAGCTACGTGGCCAGTGTGTTCGACGTCGCCCATGACAGCGGACTTCGCACGGGAATGTTTGCCACCAAGACGAAATTTTCCCTGTTCAATACCTCCTACAACGCGACCAACGGCGCGGTCGACGCGACGGGGGCCGACGACGGCCGTGACAAGTTGGACGTCTATACCTACAACAGTAGCTCGAGTGTGCTGACAACCGCGCTCGTCAGCGCAATGAACTCCGATCCGTTCCACTACAGCTTCGTCCATTTCACGGACGGCGACACGGCCGGCCATAGTTCCGGCTGGGGCAGCACTGCTTACAACAACGCCATCAAAGCCGTCGACGGCTATCTGGGGAGCATTTTCAATCTGGTCGAAACCAATCCTGCACTTCAAGGACATACGACAATCATTCTCACCGCCGATCATGGCGGCAGCGGCTACGATCACTCGAACGCGAGCGACCCGCTCAACTACACGATTCCGTTTTATGTTTGGGGGCTCGACGTTCCGGCCGGTGTCGACTTGTATGCGATCAACGCGAGCACGCGGTTGAACCCGGGAACCGGCCGACCAAACTACGCCGCGGCGGTCCAACCCATTCGCAATGGCGAACTGGCCAACCTGTCGCTGGACTTGCTCGGACTCGAACCTGTCACCGGCTCGACGCTGAACTCCACGCAGAACCTGGCCGTTCCCGAGCCAGCGACAGTGGTCGTGCTGCTGACGGCAATTCTGCTGCTCGTCCCAACCTGGGGCCGAGGACGCCGCCCGCAATACTGATCGGCCTCTGGATGCAATCGTTCTCGCAGCCGCACGATGCCGCTGCGCTTGACGTTGGGTCGGCGTTTGCCTGGGCCGACGTGCCGTCGGCCGCTAAACAGTCATGACGCCACAATCCGTTTCTGCCCCCCTCTTGACAGCCGCGCCGCCCTGAACTATACATACGTTCATGCTTCGTCACGTGTCGGGCGCGCCGAATTACCCTCGCGAAAACCTCCTGCGGTTAATGGCTGCCGGGGGCTTGTCGGTCGCCCAAGTGGCCGGGCAATGCGGCCTGCACGTGCGAACGGTTCGCGGCATTCTCCGCCACGGCCATCGCCCCCACGCGCGCACCTTGCATCGTCTTGCCCGCGGGCTAATGGTGTCCGTCGACGAGTTCTTTCTCGATCCGAGCCGATTGCTCTATCGTCGCTTCACAAGACCGACCAATCCCATTGTGGATGAGCTCATCCACAATCATCGCGAGTGGTTCGACGGTTGGAACGAAGCCCAGTTCGAGGAATTGCGCCGTCGCCTGGGCGAAGACGAATCGCTGACGGTCGATGGGGCGATCGCCGCTGTCCGCGGCCTCAACGTGAAGCGGGATTTGCACCAGAAATTGGACGCGTTACTCGAAAGCTGCCATGCGGATGTGGCGTCAGCAGTGGTCGAAGCGCTGTACCAGAAGGTCGTCGCGCCCAGGACGTAGCGATGCGAGGTTTTAGGATGGGTTTGCGTCGTCAGGGCACGCGCCGCTAGAGCACGATTTCCGCCTCCACCACCTGCAGTTCGCCAATCCGATCCATGCCCGAGGTACTCACGATCGAATAGATCGTACCGTCGCTACTCCGAATCGCGCAGGCGTGGTCGAGTTCCACGTTTTCTTCAAGAAACACGCGATACGTGGCGGTCGTGGTAGGCGTGCTCGCAGTGGAGGCCATCTTTCGCGTCATCGGTTGAATCCGCGCACGGATGCCCGTTTTCCACGTTTGCCACGATTGGCCCGTCATGCCCTCGACGGCCTTGACTACCGACACCGTGTCATCCAAGGCAAAGGCGATGACCACGTTACGCGTTTCGCAGCGCCAACGACTTCCCAACGTCGTTTGTTTGACTTCCAGGATCGTCCAGCGTTGCCCCTGGACGTCGAGAATCACGTCGCCCAACTGGGGCGCAATCGGCAACTCGGCGGCCGGCAGGTGCCACACGGCATCAGCGGCCGTGTAATGGCCGTCGCTGGCCACCGTCTTTCGCACGTCTCCCCGTTCGACGATCGCCGCTTGAGCGGCCGTGATGGCACGGCGAAAGGCGCGGTCGATCGTTTCCCCGGGGCCTTCCGGGCGATTCCTCCGTAACAACGTGACCGTCTCGAGCCCGTCGGTCACCGAGGCAAGATCCGTGGCTGGGTCGAACATTTTTTCTGATTGTCGCTGAAGGTTTGTCTAGGGTTCGAACTGCCGCTTTAAGTGATAGCTTGCGAACGCACCTCGCAGGGCGCTTCGCCAGCGAGTTTTTCGTTGCACCAGTCGACCGTCCGCTGCAGTTGCGCGAGATAGTCGCCCCAAGCCACCAATTGCCCGTCGATTTGATAGGTCGGCTTCGGCTGCGCGGTGATTTCGGCGATCCGAGCCAAGGTCTGGTGCTTGATGGTCAGGAGTTGTTCGATTTCGGCAGACATAAGTCCGATGCCTTTCGTGATCGTGCGCGGTCTCGCAATTATTGGGAAGTTCAACTAGACGACGTTGATGCGAAAGCGGATGAGGATCGCCTGTCCGATCGCGGCGGTCAAGCAATACTCGATGAGGTATCGCCGACCGGCCACGGCAAACGCCGGATGGAAGGAGACATCTGGGGTGTGGCAGAAGTTGTAGCCCGTCTGGTCAACCGTCCATCGCGGATCGACCACCAGTGTCGACATCACCACTTCATGGATGGGCAAGGGGACCGCTGAATGACCGACCACCGCCGTCCGTCCGTCTGGATTTCGATCGTCGAGCAGGAAGATCGAGTAAACGACCTCGGTGATATCGACCGGCACGATGTTGGCGCCGTTGTTACCGACGACGCGTGCCATCAAGGTGACCGAGCCGTTCTTGAAGGCCGTCCCGTAAGTGTCTTTTGCTTCAGGCATTACACTGTCCTATGATGACGTTGCCCCCGCGGACTGCCGCTGATGCAGCTCCGCTGAAAAAGAGTTCTGTCGCTTCGGCGCCCGCAGAAAAACTCGCGGCGGCGGCCATCTCGTATGGTCCGGGCGTCTGCCAGACCGGATGGCTCGAAGACCAGCCGAGTATCCATGCCAACAGATCACGAAATCCGGCTGCCATCTCATCCCACTCCTTCGATTGGCGCGGCGTTCACGTTCGCCGCGATTGGGAGCTGAACGTGTTCCGAGACGCCGTCAGTACGATAGATGGTCAAATAGCCGACATGGCTTTGGGTGTTGGCCTTGTTCGTGGTCGCCAGCACCAAGGTAGCCAGTGAGGTGCGCGGCGCAATGGCTTCGCAGTGTGCCACATTGCGGGCCAGGACCGCATCGGCGATTTCCAACTCGCTCGGCACATCACTGGCCGCAGCCGGATCACTCGGCAAGTTGTCGGTCTTCGCCCGCACGGCCGCAATCGTCGCTTGCGCCGTCTTCGCCGCCGGGGAATCGCCGCTGTCGGTGGCGATCAGGTCCGTTTTCAACCGGATGGTGTTGGCCTGCGCTTCGGTGGCAAAGCCGGTGGCCGTCGCCCAGGTCGAATCGCCATGCGACTGAAGGCTAACGATGTCCTCACGGATGGCCAGCATGGTGGCGTTTGATTCGGCGTCCTGAACTTGGGCGACGCCCGAATCGGCCAGAGCAATGCCGCCTACCGACCAGGCGAAGTCGAAGTACACAGCCTCGGCGACGTCGGTCGACTGCACGGTATAGGTTGCCCGGTAGTGCCCGGTGGAAACGGGGGTCATGGTCGTTGATGCCAAGTGGTCATCGCGGCTGGTACCCGCCGCGTTTCGGCAGTGGGCAACCGGATCCGCATCCGGCGCTTGAAGATGCCCCTGCAAGTCGTACAGATACAGATCGACGGTGTAACTGCTGGAACCGGCCTGCGGTCGAACGAACCAGAACGGCACGACCGGTTGGCTGCGGGCCGTGTTTGTCGTAATGGCGTTGACGGCATTGAGAATGCCGGTCTGGCTTGCTGCCGTCGCCAAGCCGCTCTGAATCTTGGTTACCGCGTCGGCCTTGATCGAATTGCCGTCGATGGCGTCCGCGGCGATGTCCCCCGTCGCGAGCTTCGCGGCCACCTTTTTGTTCACGTCGTACACCGGCAGGCCGCCGGTCGAATCCGCGGTTGCATTGGGCAGTGACGACAAACCGGCTCGCACACTGTCCTGGTAGTCCAGTTTGTCGAGCTCGATTTCGATCAGAACTTCGCGCATATCGGCAGCGCCGAAAAGCTGGACCACCACCCACCTCGCGCCAGCCGCCGCGGCAACGGCTTCGTTTGGCAGTCCCAATTCATAGCTGCCGGTGACGCCACCATCCGCGATGAAGCCTCCGCTCAGCCAGTGGCCAACGCCGCCGTTAGGAGTCGGATCGGCCAGCAAGAATGTCGTCCACGTCGGGTCGCCTTCCCGACGGTATTGCGCGGTCAAACCGGACGTGTTGTACGCCAGGCCACTTAGCCCGTTGCCCGATGTGTCCCGAACGAACAGCGGCAGCAAGATCTGATTCATGCCGCCCGTGCCTTTGCGCTTGCTCATGCCGAATACCCTCCCTCCCAATTCGCCCCGTTTCCGCCAGCGGCCATGGAACCTGTCAGGGCATTGTTGTAGCCGTAGACCAATCCGTTTCGTACGGCGTCAGCAGCGGGAATGGTCGGCTTGATGCGTTTCGCCGTGAAGGCCGCAAGATTCCCGGCGATCCCCGCCGTCGCCGACATTTCTATCAGCTTCGTGTTCGAATCCGTAACCAGCGTCGCGCTGCCAAAGTTTCCGACAAAATCGCCGTAACATTGCAGTTCCAGTCCCGCGATGTCGAGCGTTCCATAACTGATCAAAATCGCCGCTACTTTGCTGGAATTAATGCGCGTGACCTGGTTTCTCCAAATAATCGAGCCCACCGACGACATTCGGAGGATATAGCTGTCGTTGCCGAAACACTCGAGCGACGACAGAGTGAGATACGATGTTGCCGAGCCACTGGAATGAGAAAAGGCCACTCCTTTGCCCGATCCGGCCACCGCCATCGGATGCTCGACGGTTCCGAAGTAGTTCGTTCCGCCTGAGACGCACGTCACGGCAACGACACTTGAATACGGTGCGTTGAGATACAGCGTCCCTCCCGAAAGCGTCAACGTCCCCGCGTTGCTAATCAGGGAGATGCTGGTCGAGGTCGAATATCGATCCCCGTAATGCGTACAGCCCCCCCCGGCGCTGATCGACAACGTCTGAGCATTCCCCTGGTACAGCGTTCCGTGGAGGACGACCGTGTTACCGCTATCCACTTGAACCAGCGGCGACTTCCAGCCGCAAAACCCCTCAGAACCGGTGGTAACACTCCTCGGCGTCGAGCCAGAGAAGAGAAGTCGGCCTCCCGACGAACTGTTATTGCGGAAGCCGCCAACTCCACTGATGTCGGCGTCCACCGTGAGATCATATCCGTTGACATCGCCGACATCGTCGCTTCCCGGGGCCGGCACAAGATTGCCGCCGGAAGCGGCGTCATACCAGGATGCCGTGGTCCAATCGCAGGACGATTGCAGGAACTTGATCATGGCCAATCCCTTTATTGAGCCTCGGGCTCGTAATGTGGAAGACGCAAGTCCGCTTGTCGTTTGAAGGACGATTGTTTTTCCGCTGGCGAGGAGAGCGGATCGCCCGCACCGGCAACCCGGCTCTCCTCGCCCCTCGAGCGCCACACCGCGTCTAGCCTTGGCCCGCGCCGGTGCTCTTCACGACGAAGCGAGGATTGATCACCGCGGCAGCGCCGCGCTCGCTGGCTTTGAAGCGAACGACAAGGTCCTGGTTGAACTCAGCCTCGCTGTTGGCCGGCGACTGCGTGACCGTGATCGGCCAGTTCTCCATGTAGGCGAACGCCTTGCGGAAGTCGCCGAGAAACCAGTACTTCTTCGCCGCTGAGGCCTCGGTGCCGGCGGCCAGCAACCGTCGGTAGGCCAACCGGCTTTCCACCACCGTGTAGTTGCCTAAGGGATTGGCCGCCGTGGTCTGGGTTGCCGCGCCGGCGCCGCCGTAGCTGATTTCACTGGCGTTGAAGATCCGATGCGCCGCGTGACGATAGGCTGGCATCACCAACACCGTGGTGGCTTGGACCAGAACGGGTTCGCCCGTGTTCGGGTCGAGAATATTGGCCAACAACTGCTCGGCCGCGTCGACATCCGTCCACTCGACCAGCTCTTCCGCCATTTGATTGACCCAGTTGCCGTCCGGGGCGGTTCCGGTTCCGGCGGTGCTGTAGGTATTGTAGGCCGAGCCTTTCCAGACATAGTTGTTTGCCGTGCCAATCAACAAATCCAGCAACCGCTTCTCTTTGTTCAACCCCAACACCTCGCCGACCTCGGCCGCTCGTTGCAGCACGAGGTGGGTTCGGTCGAAAAAGATCGCCTCTTTCGTCACTGGCACGATGAAGCCGCGTTTGGTTGTCTGCGGCGTGTCAATGTAATCTTCCGTGAAGCCGAGGCTTGGATAGGGCATGCCGGGGGCGACCTCGGCCACCTCGTCGGCCACCCGGCCAATTCCCGGAATCCGCTCGCCGTCCAGCCGGGTCGGGATCGTTTCGACCAGGCGAGAAAGCACGAACGCTTCCTGGTGGTAGGCCTCGAGAATCTTGGCCTGCACAACCTGCCCGGTGATGTTGGAAAAGGCCGTCGCGTCCACGCCTTCCGCCGCCTCCGTCAGGCAAGCATTGCCCTGTCGCGGATCCATCTGCCGCACCCGCTCGGGACTCAGCATCGCCTCGGCCAGTTCGCGAAGGCTGAAATCCTCCGGCCTCAACTCGCGCTTGCTCAGTGCCTCCTGCAAACGGCTCACCGTCTGTTCGGCGCCATTCATCTCGTACATCCGCTTCAGCTCACGATATTTGATCGCCCTCACGACGTCTTCTCCCAAAAAAAAGATTCGCTTCCCAAGTCCCCACTTCCCCGGCGCCGGCCTACACGACAGGCTGCACGGTCGTTCCCTCGACGCCACCGGTCATCACGGTCGAGCGAATGTCGATCAGAAGCCGGCTGCTCGCCGCCGCCTCGCGCTTGGCCACGCGACCCACGGCGTAGCTGCTCTCCGTTACTCTCGCCACCTGCTGATTCAGCAAGGCGGTGCCAGCCGCGTTCTCATCGACCCCGATCAGATCGCCCAACTCGAAGGTTCCTGCCGGACAATCGAACTCGAAGACTCCCGTCGTTGCCACACGGATCGGCGCCGTCTCGCCCAGCCGACTCCGTTGCATCGCCACGCCCAGAAAACTCCGGGCGAACGCTTGTTGATTGGCCGTTTCGCTCCCCTGGTCGGCCTGCGCGGACGCCGGCTTGGCGTCATCCACGTCCTGCAACAACAGGTCGCCAATCTCAATTTCCGTGTTGGCGTCCACCGCCGCCACCACCGGATTCGTATCCCCGTATCGCCAACGCATCTTGTCGCTCATCACAATCCTCTCCGTTTTTAAGGAATCGCCTGCAAAGATGAAGACGAGGAATTTAGGAATTAGGAAATAGGGGTTCGTTGTGCAACTTGTTTGAACGCACCGACTCAGCACACCCTTCATCCTTCCGCCTTCCTCCCTCATCCTTCCATCACGTGATCGCCTCGATGAAACTTTGGGGCCGACCGCTGCCGATCTGCGCGGCTCGATGCTGGTCCATCGCCTGCAGAGGCACCTCCGGGCAACGCGCGGCGCGCGCCAGGCGAGCCCGCTCACCCACCATGTGTCGCATCACTTGCTCGTCCTCCGCCGCCAGCAATGCTTCAAAGAAAATCTCTCCGCACACGAGGCGGTCCCAAGGGTCCTGCGAGTTTGGGTCGGGCAGTCCCGCCTCGCCGATCAGCCGGCAGGCAACGCCCCGCCGCTGGGCGGCGCTCTCCAGCGCCCGTAGTCGCTCCACCTCCCGCCGCAGCGATTGCAGTTCGTGGTCCCGCTGCTCAAGGACCGCCGGGAGCCTCGCCGCTTCCTGGTTCGCGCCACCGTCGCCGGCCGAAAATGCCTCGGGCTCCGTGGACGCCGGCGCCTTCGCATCCCCGCCCGCCACGGCCTCAAAAAGGCTTCGCGAGGTGGCCGGATCCGCCACCAGGTCCACGCTTTGCACCCGCATGATCGCCTCGACCACGAGTTGCTCGCCCCGTCGGACGATGCGAGCCTCGACGTTATGCGAAAACCCAACATTTTCCGGAGCGTGCTCCGCGTCCCAGAGCAACTGCTCGGCCAAGGCGTGTTTGGGATTGAAGTGGAAGTCGGCAAACAGACCTTCGCCATCGCGCAGCGTCACTTGGCGTATGACGCCGATGCGATCCTGGTAATCGCGCGGCGCCGAAGGATTCCCCTTGGGATGATTCACGTTGACCTTCGCATCCTCGTACAGCGGCACGGCCGCCGCCAATGCCTCGGGCAAATACCTTCGTCCGTTGCGTGATTCCAGTCCCAGGATTTTCACGCCCCGAATCACCCCCGCCTCGCGGTCGATGCGAACCGACACGCCTCGCGAATCACAGAACTCCTGCAAGATGTCGCCCATTCGCTTTTCCTTTCCTGTCGACAAAAAAAGCCCACCGCGAGCCATTTCCAGGCTCCCGATGGGCTCTTACGGATATCTGCCCAAGCAGACTCCGCTGGATACCGTTGGTTGCTAGCGCTCGATCCGCTCGACCGTACGGCGGATGTGCTGAATCGTCCCGTCCTGAATGCTCAGTTCGACACGCGCGGTGCCGAAGAAGCCGCGCCGCAACGCTTCCGTCAACAACTCGGCCATCATCGCCTCAAGCCGTGCGACCTTGGTTGCGTTGCCGCTGGTTGTGCCGTGCGTGCTCATCGCGGGTAACGATACGGCACGCAGACCTCGCTTTCAAGATTTCTTTTTGGGCCACTGCCTTGGCCATCCTCTCGACCACATAGCGCCGCAAGGTCCGCCGCGAACGGCTTCCCGGCGTCAAATCGAAACAGACATCGATCGTCTCCCCATGCTCGCGCCACCAGGCACGCCCCTCGCGAGTCTCGATCAGATCCAACACGGTTTTCGCCGTGCGAAAGCGGTCAGGCAGCGCCGCGCGGAGCGTTGGCGTCAACGCTCCGTCGAAGCCAAATCGCGGCCAGGTGTAATAGCCGTTCTCGCCACGCCGACGTCCTGCGCGGAGTTCAATCCGATCGATGCCGATCGCGACGGCGTTCCGCACTTGTCGATAGAACATCTGCAATCCCCAGCCCCGCGCGCGAAGGCACTGGCTGCTGATCGAGAGCCCTTCATTGCAAAGCACGAGGTGACCTGCCGTGTGGCGCAGGTAGAAATAGCCGCGATAGGCGGCAGCCAGCGGGTCGCGGACCTCCAGATACAGGGCGCCGTGCAATTCACCGACGTCCACCTGTCCGCTGTCGGGGGCGCCGCCGAGTCCCGCATACTCCCAACGCCGCAGCGTCTGCCGCAATAACCGTTGCGTGATTCGCAGGGCGGCCGCCTTTTCGCCGAGCAAGAACGTGACGGCCGCCTCGCTCCGTACGGGCCACGGTTTCCATCGCATCGCGCTCCATGGGGACCGCATCGCCCGATGCACTCCCCACCCTGCCCCCTCTGCCCTTCGGCCGGCTTAACAGCCAGTTCTCCCGCGAGCCCACTGACTCTACTTGGCGGCAGTGACAACCGGGTGACATCGCACAAGGAAGTCGCCCTCCGGTCGAGGATTACCGGCTCCGAATGTCGCGACTGCGTGGACCTTGCCCAACACGCGAAGTTTGCCAGCATCGAACTCAGGAGATGCCGAACTGGCCGGCAGGAGTCGACGGAATGTCCGCCCGGAGCCGGCGCACGACCAACGTGACACCGCCGACCTTTGGCGAGGCCGTCGTGTTCCCGGCACTTTCGGCGTTCTGCGGTCGCAACCTAGAAGTCGGCGCTGCCCGGCGTCCGCGGGAACGGGATCACGTCGCGAATGTTCGCCATGCCCGTGACGAACTGCAGCACGCGTTCCAGCCCCAAGCCGAAGCCGGCGTGCGGAACCGTGCCGTAGCGCCGCAGATCGAGATACCACCAATAGCCCTCCGGCTCGAGCCCCTGCTCTTTCATTCGCTGCTCGAGCACATCGAGCCGCTCCTCGCGCTGGCTGCCGCCGATGATTTCGCCGACCTTCGGCACCAAAACATCCATGGCGCGGACCGTGCGGCCGTCGTCGTTCACTCGCATGTAGAAGGGTTTGATCGTCCGCGGATAGTCATACAAGATCACGGGCTGCCGAAAATGCTTCTCGGTCAGATACCGCTCGTGCTCCGCTTGCAGGTCGTTGCCCCACACCGTCGGGAATTCAAACTGCTGCCCCGATTTCTCCAAGATTTCGATCGCGTCCGTGTAGGATACCCGCAAGAACTCGCTGCCGATGATATGCTGCAGCGTCTCGATCACCGTCTTGTCGATCCGCTCGTTGAAGAACTGCATGTCCTCGGCGCACTTATTGAGCACGTCGTTGAAGATCCGCTTCAGTAGCCCTTCGGCCAATTCCATGTCGCCCCACAGATCGCAGAAGGCCACTTCCGGCTCGATCATCCAGAACTCGGCCAGGTGCCGCGGGGTGTTGCTGTTCTCGGCGCGGAACGTCGGCCCAAAGGTGTAGGCCTTGCCCAAGCCGCAGGCGAAAATCTCCGCCTCCAACTGCCCGCTCACCGTCAAATACGATGGCCGATCGAAGAAATCGAGCGCGAAATCGACGTGGCCTGTGTTCGGCTGCTTGGGCACGTTCTTCAGATCGAGCGTGGTGACTTGGAACATCGCGCCGGCGCCCTCGCAGTCGCTGGCCGTGATGATCGGCGTATGAACGTAGAGGAATCCCTGCTCCTGAAAATACTGATGAATCGAGTTGCAGACGCAGTTCCGCACCCGGGCGATGGCGCCAAAGGTGTTCGTTCGCGGCCGAAGGTGGGCGATCGAGCGCAGGAACTCGAACGAATGCCCCTTCTTCTGCAAGGGATAGGTCGTCGAGTCTGCCAGACCGTGCACGACCACCTCGGTCGCCTGGATCTCCGTCGCTTGCCCCTTGCCCGGCGAGGCCTTCACCAGACCGGTCACACTCACACTGCCCCCCGCGCCCAGCCGCTTGATTTCCGACTCGTAGTTCGGCAGGCTCGTCTCGGCCAACACCTGAATATTGCCGAAGCAAGAACCGTCGTTGATCTCCAAAAAGCTGAAGCCAGCCTTGGAGTCCCGTCGGGTACGAACCCAACCTTGCAAAAGGACTTCACGGCCAACGGCTTCCGGACAACGGGCCTGAGCAACAGTGTATTTCTGAGGCATGAGATGGTCTTTATGCAGCACTGAGAGAATTGGTAATCGAGATACTGAACACGAGTTCCACTAATCGGCACGATTCCGTTTCTTTGGCGGTAATTAGCGGAGCTTAGTGTTCTCTATGTCAAAGTCCCTTCGCGGCCAGCCAGCGCTCCACATCCAACGCGGCCATGCAGCCACTGCCGGCTGCGGTGATCGCTTGGCGATAATAGTCGTCGGCCACGTCGCCGGCGGCAAAAATGCCTTCCACGCTCGTATAGGTCCGGGCCGGCGTCGTCCACTTCAGGTACTTCTTGTCGGTCAACTCCAATTGTCCCTTGAGGAAAGCCGTGTTCGGCGTATGCCCGATCGCCAGGAACAAGCCCGTCACCGGTTTTTCGACGTCGGGCTCGCCAATCGTACTTCGCAGGCACACGCCCGTGACGCCCTCCCGGTCGTTGCCCAGCACCTCGGCCAAGGTGCGATTCCAGAGAATTTCGATCTTGGGATGGTTCATCGCCCGCTCGGCCATGATCTTCGAGGCCCGCAACTCGTTGCGGCGATGCACCAGGTACACCACGCTGGCGAACTTTGTCAGGTAGTCGGCCTCCTCGACGGCCGAATCACCGCCGCCGATCACCGCCAACGGCTTGTTGCGGAACCTGGGCAACGCTCCGTCGCACACCGCACAAGCGCTGACGCCCCGATTCTTGTACTTCTCTTCGGAGGGAAGGCCGAGATAATTCGCTCGCGCGCCGGTGGCCACGATCACCGCGTAGGCCTCGTGCACGGTGCCGTCCGAAGCCGTCAAGCGGAAGGGCCACTCGCCGGCGTTCATGTCCACGATGTCTTCGGTGATCACCCGGGTTTCAAAATTGACCGCCTGCTGCCGCATCAACTCCATCAATTCCGGACCGGTGATGCCGCTGCGGCCGTGGGGGGCCATCAGCATCCGCTTTTCCTCAGGCAGGGCGGTCTCCAGATAAGCGGTGAGGTCGCCACTGGGAAAACCAGGAAAGTTTTCCACTTCAGTGGTGAGCGAGAGTTGCCCAAGCGGCAACGTGCCGGCCAGTCGGTTTTCCTCCGTAATCGCCCCCTCAAAGACCAACGGCTGCAGAGCCGCCCGCGCCGCGTAGATTGCCGCCGCCCAGGCCGCGGGACCGCTACCGATGATGATCACTTTCTCTGGCATGCCAACTCTCCTCAGGATGTTCAGGATCGTGCCATTATAAATGCTCTGGCCAAGGCGTCCACGGGGCTGGTTGTGTGATAGGCCCAGAGGTAGTATTATAAGGGGCCTCGGAAGGATCCCGCGATGAATTCACTCTGGCTGGTGATCACCGCCCTGGCGGCCTTTCTGGTCGCCTACCGCCTCTACGGCGCGTTTCTCGCCGCTCGCGTGGCCGTGCTGCAAGACGCGCGAATCACCCCCGCCCACCGCCTTCGCGACAACATCGATTATCACCCCACCCGTCGGCTCGTGTTGTTCGGGGTACACTTCGCCGCCATCGCCGGACCCGGCCCGTTGATCGGCCCCGTGTTGGCGTCCCAGTGGGGCTACTTCCCCGGCTTCTGCTGGATCGTCATCGGCGCCTGCTTGGCCGGCGGCGTCCACGACTTCGTCATCCTGCTGGCCTCGGTCCGCCAGGACGGCCTGTCGCTGCCGAAAATCGCCCGCAAACTGCTCGGCCCCATCGCCGGCATCACCACGACCCTGGCAACTCTGTTTATCGTCATCGCCACTTTGGCCGGCGTCGGCATGGTGGTCGTCAAAGCCTTGGGCGAGAGCCCCTGGGGCGTTTTCACGATCCTCGTGACCATCCCGGCCGCGTTGCTGACCGGCTTTTGGATGTATACGATCCGTCCCGGCCGAATCGGCGAGGCCTCCCTGATCGGCGTCAGCATCGTCTTGGCCGGCGTGATCCTCGGCAAACCGGTGGCCGAGTCATTCCTCGGGCCATACCTGACGCTCGACGAAAAGACACTGTCGATCGTGCTGCCGGCCTATGCGGCGATCGCCTCGATCCTGCCGGTCTGGGTCCTGCTGTGCCCGCGCGACTATCTCAGCTCCTACATGAAGATCGGCGTCATCGCCCTGATTGGCCTGGGCTTGTTCGCGGCCCACCCGATGCTGAAGATGCCGGCCACGACGCCGTTCCTCGCCGGCGGCGGACCAATCGTCGGCGGCAGCGTCTGGCCGTTCGTCTGCATTGTGATCATGTGCGGGGCGCTGTCCGGTTTCCATGCCCTGATCGCCTCCGGCACCACGCCGAAGATGATCAACAAGGAGTCGGACATCCGCCCGATCGGTTACGGCGGCATGTTGATGGAGGGCTTTGTCTCGGTCACCGCCTTGATCGCCGCCTGTGCCCTGGAGCCAGGCGACTATTTCAAAATTAACACCGACCGCAGCACGTATGCGCGGATGACCGACCGCATGCAGCAACAGTTGCCGCCGGAGAAGTACGACAAGCTGTTCGTCCCCAAGGAATTCGATACCTTTGAGAAGGAGATTTGCACCACCGGCGAAACCCTCAGCGGCCGCACGGCCGGCGCCGTCACCTTGGCCGTTGGGATGGCCAAGATCTTCGCCAGCCTGCCCGGCATGCAAGACCTGATCGCCTACTGGTATCGCTTCGTGGTGATGTTCGAGGCCCTCTTTATCCTCACCCTACTGGAAACCGGCACCCGCGTGGCCCGCTTCGTCTTCCAAGAGACGGTTACCCAGCTTCTGCCGCAACGGCTTGCCGACGACCCGCCCACCGCGCTCAAGTGGACGTTGAACATCTCGATGAGTCTGCTGGTCTGCTTCCTCTGGGGCTCGCTGCTTTACACCGGCAATATCGACCGCTTGTGGCGAATGTACGGCATAGCCAATCAATTGCTGGCCGCCATTGCCTTGGCCGTGGGCACGACCTACCTTCTCCTTCATGCTCCGAAGCGGATCTACGCCCTCTGCACCTTCTTGCCGCTGCTGTTCGTCGTGGCCACGGTCTTCACCGCCGGCGTCGAAAGTATCCAGCAGTGGCTCGGCGAACTGGCCGCGCTGCGATTGCAGCTCGAAAGCCTCGGCGGTGCGACGGCTGGAGTGGAGCAGATCGCGCTGAAAGTCTTCTCGATCAAGCTCACCTGCGCCATTGCGGCGATCATGCTTGCCCTGAGCGCGTTGATTGTCGCCGACGCGTTCCGCCGCTGGTACGGCTTGCTGTTTGGAGCCCAGCGGATGGAAATTGCCGGTGGCTGACCATGATGCTGGCTTGAAGTGAGTTTGGAACCGCAGATGCGCACAGATTAACGCAGATGAGAGACGGTTTGACCACTGGCCACTCTTGTCGGGCAACGGGCGAGCAACGCCAATTGTTTAGCCGCCGCCGGTACGGCGGCGATTGCTCGGGCCGACGTGCCGTCAGCCGCTAAACACTCATAACACCGCAATCCGTTCCTGTACGTTAAGCAACCGCAATACTTGATCCTCCCCCCCACGGCTGTTAGAATCGCCTCAAGATCTCGTGCGGCGGCGTGCCCCGCCTTTCTCTTTTTCCGTATCGACATTTCGATCTACCGCAGTCGCTCAGCGGAGATATGATCCGATGAATTGGAAACACCTTTTCGCTAAGAAAGATCTGGAACTCCTGCTGGCCGAAATGGCGGGCGAACATCGCTTACACCGCGTCCTCGGACCGGTTGCGCTAACGGCCCTCGGTGTCGGCTGCATCATCGGCGCTGGCATCTTCGTGGTGACCGGTCGGGCTGCGGCCCAGGACGCCGGCCCGGCCGTGATGGTCTCTTTTGCCATCGCCGGCCTCGGCTGCGCGCTGGCCGCCCTCTGCTATGCCGAGTTTGCCGCCATGGCACCGGTCGCCGGCAGCGCCTACACCTACGCCTACACCACCTTGGGCGAAATCTTCGCCTGGATCATCGGCTGGGACTTGATCCTCGAATATGCCATGGGCTGCGCCACGGTGGCCTCGGCCTGGACTGGCTATTTGAACGAGCTGATCATGGCCGTTTCTGGCAACCGCCTGCATTTGCCGCCGCAGATCATCTCCGACCCCTTCACGCACGTCGAAGGATTTGCCGGCCGCCCCTGGCTGAACCTCCCCTCGGTGCTCATCATGGCCCTGGTGACCGCCGTGCTCGTCCTCGGCATCCGTGAGAGCGCGCGGACCAACGCCGTGTTGGTGATCATGAAACTGGTGGTGGTTCTGTTCGTGGTCGCCGTCGGCTGGGCCTACATTGCCCCGGCACATTGGACCGAGATTCCCACTTGGCAACGAATCCTACCCGAGGAACACAACCTGGCCAAGACGGTCAAGGAGCGGCTCGGCGAAGGCGCGTCGGCCCAGCGGATCGAAAAAGTCACGAAAGAGGTCTCGGCGTCCTATCGACTGCAGTGGGTCGAAGTCGAAACAAAGCGACTTCAAGCCGCCGGTAAATTGACGAGCGATCAGGCGGCCGCGATGAAGACCGAGGTGACCAACAGCGTGCAGGCCAACTTGCCGAAAACCGCTGAAGATCAAGCCTTGGTCAAGGAGATGCTGCCCCAAATCAACGGCAGCCGTGAAAAGAAGGCTGCCGCTTCCTGGGGTATCCTCGGACTGCTCGGTTTGAATCGCTGGCTGCAGCCGATCGATGATGCCACCCGCAATTCGTTCATGCCCTACGGCCTGTCGGGCATCATGCTGGGGGCCTCGATCGTCTTCTTCGCCTTCATCGGCTTTGACTCGATTTCGACGCATGCCGAGGAGGCCAAGAACCCGCAGCGCGACGTGCCGATCGGCATCCTCACGTCGTTGCTGGTGTGCACGGTGCTCTACATCGCTGTCGCCGCCATCATCACCGGGATGATTCCCTATCCCGACATCGACATCAAGGCCCCGATCGCCAAAGCCTTCGCCGACAAGGCGGCCGTCCAAGAAAGCGTCTCACTGCGGTGGGCCACCGCATTGATCGCCGCCGGCGGTTTGGCCGGCATGACCAGCGTCCTGCTGGTGCTGTTCCTCAGCCAGGCCCGTGTGTTCATGGCCATGTCCCGCGACGGTCTGCTGCCGGGCGTCTTTGGCACGATTCATCCGAAGTTCCGCACGCCCCACATCGCCACCATGGTCACCGGCGCGGTGATTTGCCTCGTGGCCGCCTTCACCCCGATCAAGAAGCTCGAGGAGATGGTCAACATCGGCACCCTGATGGCCTTCGTGATGGTCTGCGCGGCGGTCTGGATCCTTCGCTACCAGCGCCCGCATATCACTCGTCCGTTCCGCTGCCCGGCCATCGGCCTGGTGGCCCCACTGGGAATGTTCGTCAACGCCGCGCTGATGTTCTTTCTCCCCGTGGACACCTGGCTGCGGCTTCTGGGCTGGCTAATGCTCGGCTTCGTCATCTATTTCCTCTACAGCCGTCGCCACAGCCATCTGGCGAAGCATCTCATCCACGAGATCCAGGCCCCGCGGGACGAAAGCCTCAACGGCGAGGGGTGATTTCAACAACTGGTTCCAGACGATCAGTTCACCGCAAAGGCCGCCGAGGACGCAGAGGATCAGAAAAAGAGACCTCTCGCCAAGGCGCCAAGGCGCTAAGCCTCGCAAGCGGATGTGACGACCGTTGTTCATCCCTTTGCGCCTTCGCGCCTTTGCGAGCGGTTCCCGGAGCAATTCGGCATCGAAGCGCCGCCACGGATTTGAAGCGTGTCATTCCGAGCGGAAGCGAGTAATCTGGCCGCAATACTCTTTTGCCAACTCCTCCCGCATCAGGCACCTCGCGTCCCCAACGCTCCTCTCCGTTGCGATCTCCACGGTGATTATTTCGCTCAGTGCACTTCGATCAGTTCACCGCAAAGGCCGCCGCAGACGCAGAGGATCAGGAAAAGAGGTCTCTCGCTTAGGCGCCAAGGCGCTAAACCTCGCAAGTGGCACGTCGGAAGTCTATGCTTTCCATCCCGGTGGAGCGAATGTCGTTATCGGCAACGGCTCGGTGCGTTTGATCAACGAGACGATCCAACTTCGGAAGTTCGCCCGGCTGGTCACCCGCGCAGCGGTTGTCACGGCCGTTAAGGGCATCTAACCGGCATACCACCGACCATCTTATCGCAAAAAGCCCACTGTTGTCGTTCGGCGGCGGTGGGCCGTCCGCTTCTTGCCCGGCTTCGACCGTCCTCCGCGGCCCGGTATCGATTTCCCAAGCCCTGATTGACGCGCTTCGCGCGATGGTATAATTTTCATCGGTTCTGGCAAGGAGAGCGTCCTCACCGTTCCCACACCATCTCGAAGTGATTTCGCAACGTGCACCAATGACCTCGCGCGAACTGGTTATTCGAACTCTCAACCACCAGCCCGTTGCTCGCATTCCCCGCGATCTATGGGTGCCAGCCGACGAGGATCGAGACGGCCGAGTGGACGAGTTGAACGAGATCCGGTTGCGCTATCCCAGCGACATTGTCCCGGCCGAGGTCGTTCCGCTACGTCACCGCGAAAAAACGCCTGATCAATTCGTGGACGCCTGGGGCTGCCACTGGAAGACATTGCCGAACGGCGTCGAACACCTGCCTACGGCACCGCTGGCCGAAACCAGCAAGATCGCTTCCTATCAGTTGCCGACCGATCTGCTCGAGCCGTCTCGATTCCACCGGATCAGCGCCGCTTGCCAGAAGACCAGCCGTTTCGTGCTGGGATGGTCCGAGGTGCGGCCGTTCGATCGATTGCGGTTCCTCCGCGGCAATGAGACGGCACTCCACGATCTCGCCCGACACCTGAAAGCGACGCGCAGCCTGCTCGCTATGCTCCACGATGCGGCCTGCAAGGAGTTGGAGCTTTGGGCGGCCACGGAAGTGGATGGCGTGGTTCTGCGGGACGACTTGGCGACTGCCGACGGGCTGAAAATGCCGGCGGCGATGTGGTGCGATGTTTTCCGCCCGTTCTACTGCGACTATTGCAGGATCTTGCACGCCCACGACAAGTTCGTCTTCCTGCAAAGCGGCGGAGACCTTTCCGAAATCCTTGGCGACCTCGTGCAGTTGGGAGTCGACGCCGTGCAGGGCGACTTGCAGGTGATGAACGTCGAGCGGCTTGCCAAGCGCTATCGAGGGCACATCACTTTTTGGGGCGGCGTGGCTCGCCCCATGCTGCGGGGCGAGGCGACCGTCGACGACCTCCGCGAAGCCGTTCTACGGGTACGGCGGGCCCTGGATTTCGGTAGCGGCGGCCTAATTGCCCAGTGCCAATGGGAGACCGGCGTGCGATTGTTGCCGACCGTCCACTTCTTCGAGCAGTGGCTGGCGCCCTTGCCGATGCGAACCTGATTTGCGGTCGGACTCGTCGGCCTCTTCGGCTTCCCCCCATCGGGTCGACGGGCTACAATGCCGAAATGCAAGGAAATTCTGCTCCCTCAACCGTCATCAATTTGAAGGACGCCGGCGTGGCCGCCTTTCTGGCTTGGCTGATTCCCGGCCTTGGCCATTTGTATCAGGGGCGGTATGCCAAGGCCGCGGTGTTCTTTGTCTGCATCATGGGGCTATTCCTCTACGGCGTCTACCTCAGCAGCAGCGGTCAGCCGCTGCTCGACGGCCAAGGCACAATCGGCGCCGGACGAGCCGTCTATTTTTCCTGGCGACCCAACGACCGACGCTGGGCCTACCTGTGCCAAATCGGCGTCGGCCTTCCGGCGATGCCCGCCCTGGTCCAGGCTCAACGCATGGCCAGCCACCGCCGCGTCTGGTGGGACGGCTTCATGGCTCCACCATGGCTTTCCGAGCAAGAGCGGAAGAAGGCCCAAGAGTTGAGCGTTGCCCCGAACGACCCAAACGGCAACTTCGATCAACCGAGCCTCCAGGATCTCTATCGCCGCCTGCACCGTTACTTCGAATTGGCCGGATTCTATACCATGATCGCCGGCCTCCTGAATATCCTGGTGATCTACGACGCCTGGGCCGGTCCGGCCGTGAGTTGCCCAGGAAGAACCGAGGAGAAAAAAGCGAGCTAGCCGTTCGATCGCTCTAACGACTTTCGGCCTTTCCGCGACCGCTTACCATGTTCAACGTATTGCTTGCCGCTGTCTGCGTCGCGAACTTCTGGGACATGAACCTTTGGTACGCCGTTCCGGCGATTATCGCGGTCAGCCTCGTCTATGCTGCAACGAGGCATGAAGAAACCCGCCAAATCCTCCGGCACGCCGCGCGCGTCGCCTTCTGGATCACCGGCTTCATGCTGATCGTGTTCGTCGTGCTGCAGTTCGTCTCCTGGCTAGCCTCGGGCGGCTGATCGACGCCGCGAACGAACCGGGCGAAGACCAACCACTATGCCTTCGGGCTGATCTGCAGCAGCACGCTCTCCGCGTCCGTGCCAGCGATCGGGTAGGAGGTCAGCTTGCGCAGGGCCAAGTCGTGCATCAGGCCAAAGTGCCTCGCTTCGCCCCGTTCCTCGACCCACGACGGTCCTTTGAGCACCAGGAGTCGGCCCATCGAGCCCCAATGGGGACGGAACCATTCCAAGAGTTTCTTCAGCGGAGCCACGGCGCGAATCACCAGCGTCTCGAATTTCTCCCCGGCCAGGAGATCCTCGGCACGCCCGTGTATGACCGGAGCGGCCAATCCCAGTCGTTGGACGATGTCGGCCACGGCCCGGGCTTTCTTGCCGACCGATTCGCAAAGCGAGACTTTCAGGTCCTCGCGGAGAATGGCCAGGACCACGCCCGGCACGCCGCCCCCGGTGCCGACATCCAATACTCGCTCGTGGGGCTCGAGGAACTGGGCAAAGGCCCGGCTATCAACCAAATCGCGGCTGACAAACTTCTCGTAGTCGGTGTGCCGGGTCAGGTTGATCTTTGTGTTCCAGTCCCAGAGCAACTCGCAGTAGCGGGTGAGTTGTTCGACTTGCCCGCCAGGCAGTTCGATACCATGGCGTAGCAGCACGGCCAAGAGCGTTTCTTCGGAGGGATTCACGGCAGCAGTCAGGTCGGGTTAGAATGGGCCAAGACGCGGAAGACCCCAGTATAGTCGCAAGGCCTCGTTTGCGGGAGCACTCCTGATGACCTGCCTGGATCGCGAAGAATACATCGAGCAGGCCTATTTCTTTGAAACCCTTCGCGACCGCATGCAGCAAAACATGGCGACGCAGGACCTGTTGGACGCGATCCGCCAGGAAGTGCTCACCACCACCATGCTGCCGTTCGCGCTGGACTTCATGGCGAGCGAACTCCGGCTAACTGGCGGATTTGCCACGGCCATGGACCGCCTCCCCCATTACTTCACCCCGTTTCAGACCTACGTGGTCGCCGAGGCCGAGAAGGCCGAGGGACGTTTCGACTTCCGCATCGCCCTGGAAATCCTGCAGCGGGAGGTTGAATACCGGGCGAAAGGGATGTCGCCGGCCGGCATTTTCCTCTACCAGTTTGAAACGCTCTGCCGCAACCGCTTGGGCTACGACCGCGGCTTGGAAGCCATCGCTAGGGATCCGTTCTTCTCGGCCGAGTGGAGCGAATGGATCCTCACCGTGCGGCGGCAAATCGGGCTGGTCGACTTCGCCGACATGATCTACGTCCGCAGCGAACTGTATCGGCAGACGCGCGGGGAAGCGGAAAAACCGATCCTTTTCGGCGAAAAAGAAGGCCGCATCGCGATTGCCAACCGCCGCAAGGACCCGCTGTATCTGTTCGCCGCCTTGCAGCGCCACTTGGGTTACCCCAGCGTGCCCCGTCCCAAGCCAGAAGACACCCAACGCTATCTCCTGCCAGCCCTGCAGCGGCGCGTCGAACGGCTCGAAAGCCGCCTGACGCTCCTCGATGAGGAGGTCCGTGGTGGCATCAACCTGTCGCGCTTCTACAATCGCCCGGCGGGCGAGTAGCGTTGAGACGACCGTCTTTCCCTGGCGATTTGCTGGCCTGGGACTTCCTCACCCCGCCGGAATCTGCCGCATCATCGGCACTTTCGACGGCCGGGCGCTTTCGGTGGCCTTCGGCGAACGGCTCGACCCGGTTAGGTAATTATCAATCGTCGCCGCTTCCTGCAGTTCCTCGAATCGCTCGGCCATCGCCAGCCGCAGCTTCTTCTCATGCAAGTCGCGGTAGATTTCGTCGCGGACCAGTTCGAACTTCGCTTCCGCCAGCGGCTTGGTGTACTCTTCGCAACGCAAGATGATGAACTTGTCACCGACCTGAACGATGCCGGAGAGCTCGCCCGGCTTCAGCGAAAACGCCTCTTCTTCGAGCTTCGGCTGCCCCCCATGCTTTCGGATCGGCGGAACCTCGCCGCGATTGGCCTGGCTCCCCGGCTCGATCGAGTACTGCGCCGCCAAGTCGCCAAAGTTCTCGGTGGTGTTATTTTTACGGGCCATCTCAAACACTTGCTGAGCCCGACGCTGATTGTTCAGCACGATGGCCAGACAGCGGACTTTTGGCCCAAAATTGGCCTCGAAACCCTTGTGGAGGTCCTCTTCGGTGATCGCCACCTTCTCGCCCACCAGTTTCTTGAGCGCCACCGAAGGCCAAACCGCATCATTGCGATAAATGTCCACGGGAATGCCCTGTTTCTTCGTCACAAACTCCAACCAAGCTGCCACGTCCGGCGATCCATCGGGTTTCGATTTCATCCCGGCCAGCGCTGCCCGGGCAATCTCTTCGTCGAGATCGGCGTCGGTGACGGCTATCCCCTGCTTGCGACACGCCTGTTCCAGCAGCTTTCGGGTAATCACCCCTTCCAGCGTCTGTGTGCCATGTCGGGCAATGCACTCCTCGGCCAATTGGCGAACGGTAATCTGCCGGCCGTCGACCACCGCGGCCACCCCCGGCATCCGCGCCCGCTTCTTCGGGTCGCTCCAGACCATATCAATCTTGTCTTTGACATCATCCTGCAATTGCCGGAAGATGTCCTGGGCCGCCGCCCGGGCCTTACGCTCGCGAAGCGATTCTTCCAGTTGGGGCGCGGCCTCCTCAAACGAGACTCGCTGGGCCTCGATCAGTCTTTCGCGTTTCAGGAACACATACTGGTTGCCGGCACGAATGACCGGCGACACATCGCCGTCGGCCATGTTGAACAGAGCGGTTTCAATCTCCTTGTAGCTGCCATGCTTGCGAATCGGCTGAATGAAGCCCTTCATGCTCGCGCTGGCCGTGTCTTCCGAGTACCGCTTCGCCAGGTTCCCGAAGTCCTCCGGGTTGGCCACCGCCTTGGCCCGAAGCTTCTCGGCCAATTCCGCATCGCTGACGGCAATCAGCCGCGCGGAAACCCGTTCGCCGAACTGCGTTTCGTACTCCTTCTTTAACTCCTGTCGGCTGATCGAAATCCGCTCGCCGGCCAGTTTCTGAAGTGCCAACTTGGGCCAGACAATTTCGTTTGCGTATTGGGAGGGGGTGATGTTCCGATCCTGCTGCAGAAGCTTCAAATACTGGTCGACAGGCAGGGCAAACCGCTTGGCCGTCCGCTCGATTTCCCCATCGACCTCGGCTCGCGACACCACGATCCCCCGCCGCCGGCATTCCTCGACGATCAGGTGCTTGTTCACCACGCTCTCAAGAACCTCGTTGCCATAGTGTCGCAGACACTCCCGTGCCAGATCATCACGTGTGATTCGCTGGTTGTTGACCGTCGCCACCACGTCGGGAACGTTCGATTCCTCGCGACCGGCCTGGGCCGAAGGTTCCGGCCCGGCTTTGGCTCGCGGCTGCCGGTGATTGGTCGAGCTTTCGTGCGCTTGGGCCGCCTCGGTCGTGGATCGAGACGCGTTGGCCGCACTCCGCGGTTTACGCGAGTAGCTGTCTTGCGTCGGGTCGGCGACGGCCGCCGTCGATCCGCGATAGTAGCGGGCGGCGACGCAGAGTCCGAGTATCGCCAAGCTGATGAAGATGGTCCGTCGCCACCGACTTCGGCCTAAGCGGGGCGTCTGGGGGGTCGCAGATTCTTGCAGTCGTTGGCTCATCACGGTTTCCTCCTTGCACCGATATCTCGCGCACGAGCGGGGTGTGGTAATATAAACCGGCTACGGATTTCCGGGCAATCCCGAAAATAGCCTTCTCACCGCCGCATCTCCTCCTCGCCCCCTAGATCGCCTCGACGACCAAAGCCCGCTCGCGGACAATTTTCCCAGCTTTCCTAAATCCATCTTGTCGGCGCTCGCCCAAAAGAAGTAGAATCTCGACCCGTATAAAACCTATGCCCGATATGCTCAAGGTCACGAACGGCAGCCGTCGGCGGACCAGTCCCTGGCTTTGGGCCAATGTCGGCCATCAGTACACTAAGCATGGATGCGATTGGGCGGATGAGCACAACGGACTCAGCGACGGTCAATAGCCGCGACTGGTGGGAAAGCTACTTCAACCAGCAATGGGATGCCCACGGCGGACGTGCCCAAACCGCCTACTTCATGGAGCAACTCGTCGCCCACCTGCCTGGGCCCGAACGCGAGTATCTGGCTGCCTCGAATGCCTCGGTGTTGGACTGGGGTTGCGCCTTCGGCAACGGCGTTCACGTGCTGGCCAAAGCTTTTCCCCGCTGCAAGCTCGCAGGACTGGACTTTTCGACCCGGGCAATCGCGGAAGCAAAGATGTGCTTCCCGCAATACGACTTTTTCCACACCGATGACGGCAAAATCCGCAATCACTTCGATGTCATCGTCGTCTCCAACTGCCTCGAGCACTTCTCCGATCCCCTGCGAGTGATGAAGTCGCACCTCGAGAAATGCGACAAGCTGTATCTTGCCCTCGTGCCGTATCGCGAATGGCCGCTCGACGACGTCCACTGCGCCCAATTTCGCGAAGAGTGTTTCCCCGAACAACTTGATGGCTTTACCAGGCTGTCCACGGTCGTGTTTCCTTGCCAGCCACCGCATTGGAATGGCCAGCAGTTGCTGGTCGCCTACGGTTCCCCCAGCTATCTGCTCGAGCGTGGTCAGTATGGCCACCGCAGCGAGGAACAGGCGAAATGGGATCATGTCTATTCCTCGATGCCGATGCTCCATATCGACGAGCCGATGCAGGCCTTTGGCTCGCAACTGGCCGATCGAATCCACGAATTGCTCCCCAATGGCGGCCGTGTGCTCGAAGCCGGCTGCGGCGCCGGTTGGCAGAGCCTGATGCTTCGCCGGGCGGGCAGGCTCGACGTGACCTTGATGGACTTCTCGGAAGAAGCCCTGAAATACGCCCAGCAGTCGTTTGCTCAGGAAAATCTCGACGCCAACTTTCTCTGCCAGGACGTCTTCGTTCCCGGCGCCCCCGACTTCGATCTGGTCTTCAATGCCGGCGTGCTTGAACACTACAGCTTCGACGAGCAAGTAGCGTTCCTGCGGGGCATGGCCAGCCGCAGCCGCAAGTACGTGCTGGCCCTGGTGCCGAACCGAATGTGCTACTGGTATTGGCTCTGGCGGACGCACCAAAGCGCTCACTCCCAGTGGCCCTATGGCAAAGAGACGCCGATCGCCGATCTTTCCGCCGCCTTCGAGGCCGCCGGCCTCAATTTCCTCGGCCAATGGTTCGGCGGCAGCCAGTGGACCGACTTGTTCATCAATAGCCTACGCGGGGTTGCCGACGAGCTGCGCGAGGAAATTCTCGCCGTCCATCGCTCCGCCATCGTGCCGGAACATCAACGAGCGTATCTCGTGGCGGCCCTCGGCTGCAAGGAAGTCGTTTCCGCGGTCCCGTCCTGTTGGCTTCCGGTGAATGTCAGTGACGACTTCTCCCTCGACCAGATGACCGCCGCCATGACCGACATGACTGCCCTGGCAATTGCCGCCAATCGCCGCGAAGCCGAGCTGCGCCTGCAATTGGAGGCGATTCCCATTCAGCAACAACGGGCCGAGGAAATGCAGCAGGAGATCGAGAGCCTCCGCGAGACGGTCACCCGCCTGCAAATGGACAAGCAGCATCAGGCCCGCGTCATTGCCGAGCGCGACAGCAAGCTGGCGCTAATGTGGACGGTTGCCGAACAACGCGGCGAACAATTGGAAACGATGAAGCTGTCGCGGGCCTGGAAACTGGCGAACCAACTGCAAGAACTCCGCCGTAGGGTCGTGCCGCCCAACAGCCGCCGCGAGGCCCTGGCTCGGGTACCGCTCCGCGTCGCCCAGCAACTTCGCACGCCGCGGACCACTGCCAAGCGGGTCGCGCGGAACGCCTTCCGCCGCCTGCCGCTCAATTTGCAGTATCGCATTCGCGCCACGGTGGCCGCCATTCGCCGTCGCGTCTGGCACCCGGTCGGCTGGGCCGCGAACGCTCAGCGAACCAACGAAGTTCCCGGTCTGGTCAGCGTGGTGCTACCGGTCTACAACCATGCCGCCATGCTCCCCGGCGCCGTCCGCAGCGTTCTCGCTCAAACCTACCGCAACTTCGAGTTGATCATCGTCAACGACGGTTCGACCGACGGCGTCGAACGGGTCTTGGCGGAGTTTCTCGATGATCCGCGCGTCCGCATTCTCACCCAGTCGAACCAAAAACTGCCCAAGGCGCTGAGCAACGGCTTCGAATTCGCCCGCGGCGAATTTTGGACCTGGACCTCGGCCGACAACTTGATGGGCCCCGACCAGTTGCGGCGGCAGGTCGAGTTCCTGCAATCGAATTCCGACATCGGCATGGTCTATGCCGATTACACCGCCATCGATTCCGACGGCCGACCGCTGACGGACCCGACCTTCCGTCCCCAAAACCGGCGGTCGCCCCATGATCCGGCCATCCACTTGCCCCACGATATGCGTCTGTTCGGGGAACACGCCGACAATTTCATCGGCCCCTGCTTCATGTACCGAGGGGTAATCGGGCGCATGCTGGGCGAATACGACCCGATTCTCGGCATCGAAGACTTCGACTACTGGCTACGCTTGAGCCTCGTGGCCCCCATCGCCCACTTGGGGACCGACGAGACGCTGTATCAGTACCGCGTCCATCTAAACAGCCTCAGTGGACGGGCCGAGGAATTGCAGATTCCGGAGCATGCCCGCCGGCTGATGCAGTATCACGAGCAGCGCAAGGCGTTTCATGCCAAGCCCTGGACGATTTATGCCGACCCGGCCACGATCGCCGTCTTGAAGGACGTGGACCCCGCCCCGCACCAGATTGTCGAATGGGCCGGCCAGCAGATCGCACAGGACGACCAGGAAAAGCGACTGCTGTTGCTCGAGGCGGCCAGCCTGTCGACGGCCAGTGACAGCCTGCGGCAAAGCGACGCCCCCATCGTCGCCTGGTTCCCCGCAGGCACCGCGGCGGTCGATCGCTATCGGGCCGAATCACAACGCGCCGCCGACCTCTGCTTCGCCGACGATGAGGCGGCTGCGGTGCGACTATCGCTGCTGACCTCACAGGTCTTCCGCGCGGCGCCCGGCAAGACCATGCTGCAGATGGCGACCACGTGGGCCAATGGACGGCTGTTCTATGAGGCGACCCGAGCGGAAACTCTCCGCACCCGCGCCCTGCCCCGCGTTTTGCCGCCGAACGATCGCCCGCTGCGCGTCCTGCTGCAAGCCGACAGCTTCACCCAGGGCGGCATGGAACGCGTGGTCATCGACCTGGCCCAGTCGCTGCGTTCCGAGGGCTTTGAGGTCTCGCTGCTGATCCTCGGCGAACAAGGCTCCGACGCGGCCAAGATGCGCCAGATCGGCGTGCCGATCCTGCAACTGCCCGAGGCCGACCGCGAACGCCACTACCGGCAGTTGCTCAAAGATAAACAGATCGACGTGGTCAATGCCCACTACTCGCTTTTCGGCGCGCGGATCGCGCAGGAAGCGGGCATCCCCTTCGTGCAGACCGTTCACAACACCTACATTTTCCTGCCGCCCGACGGCGTTCTCGCCTATCAAGCCAACGACCAGTACACCTCGGCCTACATCTGCGTCTCGCAAATGGCCGCCCACTATTCCGACGTGAAGCTCGGCCTGCCAGTGGAAAAAATGATCCTCGTGCCCAATGGCGTCGACGTGGCCGGGATCGACGCCGTCCGGCAGGGCGCGCGAGCGGCAGTTCGGGCCGAACTGGGCTTGGCCGACGAGGACTTCCTGTTCCTCAACGTCGGCTCGCTCCATGCCATCAAGTGTCAGGCCACCCTTGTCAACGCATTCTCCCAAGTGGTCCGCGAATGCCCCGAGGCCAAACTCGTGTTCGCCGGCCGCGGCATGGATGCCGCCTACACCGAGCAGGTCAAAGCCGCCATCAGCAGCCACGCTCTAGAGGAATCGGTGATCCTGGCCGGCCATCGTGAGGACGTCGCCCGCTTCTATTGGGCGGCCGATGCGTTCATCCTGCCATCGTTGTGCGAAGGATGGAGCTTGGCCCTGGCCGAAGCGCTCGCCGCCGGATTGCCGATCATCGCCACCCGCGTCGGTTCGGCCCCCGACATACTGCCGCGCATCGGCGGCCGTCTCATTCGACCACCGTTCGGCGATATCACCAATCTCGATTACGTGAGCCTGGCGTACCACAGTACCAATGAGGATCCGCAGTTTGTCCGCGACATCACTGCCGCCATGCAGGACGTCTGTCGGCAACGCTCCCGGCCGATGATCTCCCCAGCGCTCCGCCGCAGCCTCGACTGCCGTGAAGCGTACAAGCCCTACGGGCAGATCTTCCTCTGGCTGACCCAGGGTGGGCATCCGATCACCGCCCGCGCTTGGTCGGCCGGTCGCTTCAGCAACTTGCGCGAGACCCCTTCGGCCAAGAGTGCGGCCGCCTAACCAAAGAACATCCGTCACCGAGTCGCGTTTGACGTAGTTGGACCGTTTCGCATGCAACGCCACACCCCGCCCAGTTCGAAATTGGAGGAACGCCTGCAACAACTGGAATCGCGCCTGATGGAGGCCGAGATCCAGTTGAGCGCGGTTCACTTCCAATTGCATCAAATCACCACCAGTCGGATGTGGCGATCGCTCGAAGCCTTGCGAAAGCTGCGTTACTGGCTCCTCTACGCGCCCCTCGGTCGTCGCCTGGAAGCGATGAAGATGGTCGGGCAAGCCCTACACCCGCGAAAGCTCGCCCAAAAGGGCACGAAGGTTGCCGCCCAGACCGTGCACCAGCTTCGGCGATTGGTTCCCGCGTTGCTGCGCAATTCGGGCGCGGAGAGCGAGCAAGACTTTGCCAGCTACGATGTCCTTTGCCTGCCGGTGATGCCCTGGAACTCGCGAGTCCAGCGCCCGCAGCAGTTGATGCGGCAATACCTCGCCCACGATCAGCGGGTATTCTACGCCACGCTCGACTTCGCCCATGGCACGACGGCCGCCGCCGAACCGCTCGAAAAAAACCTGTTCGAATTGAAACTGCCGGGCACCCCTGGCACAAACGTCTACCAACAAGTCCTCTCGGACGCCGACGTAATGCGGATGGTCGACGCCATCGACCGCCTGCGAATCAGCCGCCGCATCACCACGGCCGTCGTCGTGCTGCAACTCCCGTTCTGGACCAAGCTGGCCGAAGCATTGCGAAGCCGCTTCGGTTGGCCGGTCGTCTACGATTGTATGGACGACCACAGCGGATTCTCCACCAACAGCGAGGCCATGCTCCAGGCCGAGCAACGGGCAGTCACCGAATCCGACCTGGTCGTGGTCACTTCCGATCTGCTCTACGAAAAAATGTCGCCCCAGGCGCGGCGAACGATCCTCGTCCGCAATGCCTGCGACTATGACCATTTCGCCCAAGAGATGGCGGTTGCGACAGCGAACGAGCCACGTCCCACGACAATCGGCTTCTACGGTGCGATTGCCGAGTGGTTTGATGCGGACCTGGTGGCCGACCTCGCCGAGTTGCGGCCCGATTGGAAGTTTGAACTGATCGGCAGCACGCACACCGGCGACACAAGCCGCCTCGCAAAACTGCCGAACGTGACCCTGCTGGGCGAACAACCGTACGTCGATCTGCCGCGCCTTGTTGCCCACTGGGATTGCCACCTTATCCCCTTCAAGCGGCTGCCGCTGACCGAGGCCACCAACCCCGTCAAAGCCTACGAGATGCTGGCCACCGGCAAACCCGTCGTGGCCGTGAGTCTTCCCGAACTGCGGCCGATGGCCGAACAGAACGTGCTGGCCTTGGCCGACACCGCCGAGCAGTTCGCGGCGACGATCGAGCAGGCTTTGGCCAGCAACGATTCAATGCAGCGACAGCGGCGACAAGCGTTCGCTGCTGCCAACACCTGGAAGACTCGGTGGGATGATCTCAACGGGGCGATTGAGGAGTTGTTCCCGCTGACCTCAATCCTGATCGCCACATACAACAATCTGGAACTGAACAAGGCCTGCCTCGATAGTATTTTCCGCCGCACCGACTACCCCCGTTACGAAATCATCGTCGTGGATAACGGCTCGACCGATGGAACCGCCGACTGGTTGGCCGAAATTGCCAAGGACGAGCCCAAGCTGCGCGTGATTCTCAATCGCGAAAACCGCGGTTACGCCGGCGCCAACAATCAGGCCCTCGAACAGGCCCGCGGCGAGTATCTCTGCCTGTTGAACAACGATACGGTGGTCACCCACGGTTGGCTCTCGACCCTGATTCGGCACCTGCAGAAGATCCCCGGCTTGGGATTGGCGGGTCCCGTCAGCAACAGCGTTGGCAACGACGCCAAGATCCCGGTCGATTACCGCAACCTCGCGTCGATGCCCGGCTGGGCCGCCCACTACTGCCGCAAGCACGATGGCCAAACGGTCCCGATCGACATGCTGGGCTTCTTCTGCGCCGTCATGCCGCGATCGGTCTACGAAACGGTGGGGCCGTTGGACGAGCGCTTTGGCTTAGGTTATTTCGAAGACGACGACTATTGTTTCCGCGTCCGCCGCCACGGCTATGCCATTCGCTTCGCCCGCGACGCCTTCGTCCATCACTGGAAAGAGGCCTCCTTCAATCTGCTGGGCGAAAACCGCTACCGCCGGCTCTATTTCGAGAACCGTCGCAAGTTCGAGGCGAAGTGGCGTGAAGACCGCAGCGTGAAAAAGGAAGACGCTGCTTAACCGCAAGGGAATGCGAACGAGATGGAAAAACTACGCCCGCTGTTGATCTTCGGCACCCGCCCCGAAGCCATCAAAATGGCCGCGCTCGTCCACGAGTGCCGCCGCAACGACCACATCGAACCGATCGTCTGCTCGACGGGCCAACATCGGCAGATGCTCGACCAGGTGACCGAGTATTTCGGCATCCAGGTCGATCGCGATCTGGAACTGATGGCGCCGAATCAGACGTTGGCCGACGTGACTGCCCGTTGCCTGACCGGCTTGGACGCGGCCCTTCTCGAGTATCAACCGGATTGCGTCGTCGCGCAGGGCGATACGACCACGGTCATGGCCGCCGCCTTGGCAGCGTTCTACCGCCATATCCCCTTCGTGCACGTCGAGGCCGGCCTCCGCACCGGCAACATGCAAGCCCCCTGGCCCGAAGAACTGAACCGCCGAATCGCCAGCCTGGTAACCGCGCTGCATTGTGCTCCCACCGACCGGGCGGCCGACAACCTCTTGCAGGAAGGCGTCGCCTCGGAAACCGTTCACGTCACCGGCAACACCGTCATCGATGCCCTGTTGTGGACCGTCGCCCGCGAGCGCCAGCAGAACCGGCCGTGGCGAGAGAAGTACGCCGCCTTGGGCGACCGGCGAATGGTGTTGATCACCGGCCACCGCCGCGAGAACTTCGGCGACGGCATGGAACAGATGTGCCGGGCGATTCTCATCCTCGCCAAGCGCTTTCCCCATACCGAGTTCGTCTACCCGGTCCACCTGAATCCCAACGTCCGCCAACCCGTGCAGCGGTTACTGTCCGATGCGCCCAATATTCATCTCTGCGAACCGGCCCCGTATCCGGAGTTTGTCTGGCTGATGGACCGTTCGACGCTCATTCTCACCGACTCCGGCGGGGTGCAAGAAGAGGCCCCCTCGCTTCGCAAGCCGGTACTGGTGATGCGGGAAACGACCGAGCGGCCCGAGGCAGTCGATGCCGGTGCGGTGGAACTGGTGGGGACGGACGTCTTTCGCATCGTCGACCGCACCAGCCGGCTGCTGAGCGACCGCGCCGCCTACTCGTTGCACCAGATCGACCACAGCCCCTATGGCGATGGACACGCCGCCGAGCGGATCGTCGACTTGATGCTCCGACAGAAGTGGTCCGCGGCGGCCGAGTCCCTGTCGAGAGCGGCATAATCTCTTGCCGCCAAATCCGCCAAGGCTCGCCGATTTGCGGCGATCAAGGGAAGAGGCGGGAAGCTCTGGCAAGAAAGATACCTTTTTTTGTCACCCTCCGGCCGGCAGCGTCGTCCGCTCTCCGCTCGTTGCCGAGACTACCAGATCCTCCGCTTTTACCAACTCGCAGCCAATACTCGTCGTTTTTCAAGTTCCGCCGGCAACTTCGATCGTATATATTACGGAAGTTCGATTCCCTGACATCAAATTGATTGCGTCTGAAATCCGCTTGGTCCCGGCCTTCGGCCTTACACGGATGCAGCGATCGGACGAAGGCAGAGTCCGTATGACCACGCAGAAATCGCCGGCATTACCCGCGAAAAAAACCGACCCTTCCCACGCGCCCCCCGGCCAACACCTTCTCCCCTCGGCAGCAGGCATTCGCGAGACGATCGAGTCGGTGGTGATTGCCTTCATTCTGGCGTTTTTGTTTCGTACCTTCGAAGCCGAAGCGTTTGTGATCCCAACCGGCTCGATGGCGCCGACGCTCATGGGCCGCCACAAGGACCTCGTCTGTCCCAAATGTGGCAGTCCCTATCAGATTAGCTCCAGTGAAGAGGTTGCCGACAATCCCAACGTGATTCCCAGGCGCGTCGATAGTGGCACCTGCCCGATGTGCCGATACCCGGCCGACCTCAGTCCGAGCAATCCCCAGCGAACCGCGTATCCCTCCTTTAGCGGCGACCGAATCTTGGTCAGCAAGTTCGCCTATGAGATCGGCGAGCCGCAGCGCTGGGACGTACTTGTTTTCCATTATCCGGCCGATGCTCAAACCAATTTCATCAAGCGGCTAATCGGATTGCCCGGCGAAACGATACGGATTCAAAACGGGGACATCTGGACGCGCAACGGTAAACAAGACGCCCGCGGCGCTTTCCAGATCGCCCGCAAGCCACCGGGAAAACTGCTGGCGATGCTGCAGCCGGTCTTCGACAACGATTATATGCCGCGAATCGCCAGCTACGGCTGGCCTACTCGCTGGCAACCGGCCGCGTCCAATCACGGCAGAGCGGCTTGGAAGTCGGACGACATGACCAGCTTTCTCAGCGATGCCGAGCAGCAAGGCCTGAACTGGCTGCGCTACCGCCACCTCGTGCCGTCGGGCGAACAATGGCAAAACGTCGAGAACGGCGGACCTGCCCCCGACGTCGAACCGTCGCTGGTCACCGACTTCACCGCCTACGACACCGGTGGGTCGCGCGAAGGCAACCACCCCGAGACGGGCCAATTTTGGGTAGGCGATTTGGGTTTGGAAACGACAGTGGACGTGCTCCAGCCCGGCGGGAAGATCGCCTTCGAACTCCGCGAGGGCGGCCGTCGCTTCCTCTGTGTCATCGACCTAAGCACGGGCCGCGCCGAACTGCAGATTAGCGGACCCGACATGGAGCCATGGCGCCCCACGGCGACTACAAAACTGCAGGGCGTCGGAAAACATCGCGTCCGATTCACCAATTGCGATAACCAATTGCTGCTCTGGATCGACGACCGACTCGTCTCGTTCGATCAGCCGACGACGTACCAAAACTTGGGCAACTCCCAACCCGACGCCTCGGACTTTTCACCGGCCGGCATCGCTTCGCAAGGAGCCAAGGTGCGCGTCAGCAACTTGCGCCTGCTCCGCGACATCTACTACCTCGCCATCGCAGGCAACGACGGGCCGCAATTCCGCGGCGACGTCACGCCGCCCGGCTACGTGGAGTTCGGTCTGGGGCCGGACCAGTTCTTCGTGCTCGGGGACAACAGCGCCAAGAGCAAGGACAGCCGTTTATGGGGGACCGATTACTGGGTAAGCCGCGAGTTATTGATAGGCAAGGCCTTGTTTATCTACTGGCCGCATTCCTGGGACAAGATCCGGACACCCTGGTTCGACATCCCGCTTCCGTTCTATCCCAACTTCAGTCGAATGGGTTTGGTCCGCTAATCCTCCCCGGAACTTTATTGAGGTTCAGCAAAGGAATGTCGGGAGGCCGGTAAACAGGAGCTTTTTGGTTAGAACGCCCGACGTTATTTACCTGAGTATCAATAGCCCCCAGTCTCTAGCCCCAGCCCTTGCCTGATGCTCGAAGCTCGAGGATTAGTGAAAGTCTACGGTGCCCGACGCGTGGTCGACGGCGTCGAGTTCCGCGTCCGCAGTGGCGAAATCGTCGGCCTGTTGGGTCCCAACGGCGCCGGAAAGACAACCAGTTTCCGCATGACCTGCGGGATGATTGTCCCCAATGCCGGCAAAGTCCGCCTCGACGGTGTCGATATTACCGATTGGCCGATGTACCGCCGCTCGCGCGATGGCGGGATGGGCTATCTCGCCCAAGAGTCCAGCGTCTTTCGCAAACTGACTGTCGAAAAAAATCTCCTCGGCGTGATGGAATTGCTCGGCTTCGACCGGAAACGCCGCTGGCGACGCTGCAACGAACTGCTCGAGCAGTTTGACATCGTCAAGCTCCGCAAGTCGTTGGCCATGTCGCTCTCGGGCGGCGAACGGCGACGTTTGGAAATTGCCCGCTGCTTGGTCTCCAATCCCAAGATCATTCTCTTGGACGAGCCCTTCACCGGCATTGATCCCGTAACCATTGCGAGCATCCAAAAAATTATCCGCCGGCTGCGCACCGAGGGAATCGCCATCCTGATCACCGACCATCAGGTCCGCGAGACCTTGCAAATCACGGACCGAAGCTATGTAATTCGCGCCGGCAAGGTCCTTTGCCATGGTGATCCGGATCAAGTCCTCAATAATCCTGAGGCCCGCAAGTATTACTTCGGCGAAGAAATGGATCTCGGCCGTCGCCCACCGCCGAAAGTCTAAGCAACGTCTCTGCAAGCCAGCAGCGATAGCAGGCTCGCATGAAAATTGCGTGCCTCGTTGTGTTTCATCGCTCTCGCGCGACTCGCCGATTCTGTTTTTTGAAAAGCGCCCTTCGCGCCTGTTGGACGCGGTCGGTATAATGACTGCGTTGCATGGAGTTCACGTCCCCTTGCGGGACAATCGATATCAAGGAGGCTTCGACGTGCTTACCGTCCGACCCAAGGTCGCTGAGTTGACCTTCCAGCTCTACGGGCGTCCGTTGCATCCGGAATTATTCGAAGTATTCGAATCCTGCACGATCGAACGGGGCGGTTATACGGCAAAAATTGATATCACCAGCGCCGGGCATGTGGTAACGTGGCGCTACGCCGGCCTGACGCTGACGGAAGTCGCCGCATCGGCCCAGCACCCCCTGCCCAAGATGCGACGATTGCTCTCCTACAGCCTCAAGGGACAGCGGACCGACAGCGTCGAATGCCGCGGCGGCGCTTCCTACCAGATGAGCTTCCAGCTCGAGCCCACCGATCCCGAGGTCTTCTGGACCTTCCAGCAGGAACTGGCCAACGCCGGGCAACAACAAGGCATGTTGCATCGCTTCGATGCCAGCGGCCGGATGGCCCTCGGCGCGCTCAGCTATGTCAACCTCGAGGCCCGCAATCGCAGCCTGCTCATCCAAGCCTTCCATACCTTCCCAGACGACTACGCGATCGTGAAGAGCCAATCCCTCTTCCAATTGCCGTAGCGCCGCTTATGGGCCATGCGTAGGGTGGGTCGAGCGCAGCGAGCCCCACCACCATCAGAGCCAATCAGCGCCGATCAGTGTTCCCAAGAAAAGAACGCTAATCTTCGCTGATCAGCGCTAATTACGATGCCGTTTCGTCGCCGACGGCACGTCGGCACGCATAAATACAAATCGCACATCGAACATTGCGTAATGCGAAATGTCGTGCTACTCACCAAGCACTGCCCGCGCGGCACCGCGGCTTATCGCATCCTGGCCGGGCTGGCCACGTCGGCCGGGTCGAGCGCAGCGAGCCCGACCACTGACTAAAGCGCGTCCAGAAATCCCGACAGCGCCTGATTAGCCGCCGCCGGATTTTCCAGTGGCGCAAGATGTCCGCCACGAGGAATCTCGATAAACCGCGACTGGGGAATCGCCGCCGCCAGCTTCCTCATTTCCTCGGGCGTTGAAAATCCGTCGTCCGCCCCAACCATCACCAGCGTCGGGCAGGCAATCTGACCGAGTCTCGCCGTCATATCAGCACGCTCAGCCATTCCCCTCAGCGCCGCCGCAACTCCCTTTGCCGAATTGCTGGCGGCAATCTGGCGAAGCGACGCGAGAAGTTCCGGTCGCTCGGCCGCCGTCGACGCCGCGAGCAGCCGCGGGAGCATCGTTTCGGCAAGTTGCCCGGGACCTTCGCGCAGCACTTGGTCCGCCTGCCGATAACGGTTGGCAGCCGCCTCGCTCGAATCGGCCGCCGCCCGCGTGTCGCACAGCACCAAGCCGCGCAATCGTTCGGCATGCCGTTGGACAAACGAAAAGGCGATGTAGCCGCCCATCGACAGGCCGCAGAAGACGACCGGTTCGTTGACCTGAAGCGCGTCGAGCAGTCCGGCCAGTTCGTCAGCGTAAGCCGCCATCGTCATGGTTTCGCCGGCCGTCGGGCTCCGTCCAAATCCCGGCAGATCTGGCACGATCACACGGTGCTTCTCGGCCAACACGTCAATCTGCCAAGACCACATCGAGTGATCGAGCGGAAAACCGTGCACCAACAACACGACCGGTCCCGCCCCGCGGTCGACACACCAAATCTCCCGCTCGCCAACCAGTACTGGTTTCACTTCTTCTTCGCCTCTTCGAGCTTCTTGCGAAAGGCTGCCAATTCCTTCTGCACCAATCCGGAGTGTGGATCGAGCTCGGCCGCTTTTAGTTGATACTTCAAAGCATTCTCCCAGTCGCCCTTGCCGGCGTAGACATGCGCCAAGGTGTCGTAGTAGCCGCCTTCGGTCGGCTGCAGTTCCAGCGACTTTTGCGAGCACCGCAGGGCCTCGTCAAAATCCCCTTCGGTGTTGCCGACCAACCAGGCCAGTTGATTGTTGCTCGACGCGTCCTCCGCATCGGCGGCAATCTCCTCGCGGAGTTTCTCGCTCGCCTTCTTGATTAAACCAACAATCTTGGCGCGATACTCGGCCGACTGTCCTGCCAGGCGGTAGCAGGCGATCAACACGTCGACGTCGGTGGGCTCGGCCTCCAAAGCCTTGTCGAGGTACTCACGCTGCTTCTTGCTGTCATTCTGCGCCGCCGCGTGGCAAGCCCGAAAGTAAAGCATTCGCGAGCGGATCTCTTGCGGCCTGCGGTTATAAAGCTCGTTTTCCGTCAATTTGCCCGAATCGAGTTCCTTGACGATCCGTTCCATGACGTCGGCAGCCTCGGCCTCCTGCCCCTGATCGTGCAGCATCTCCGCCAACGTGGTCGCGGTGATGACCGACAACTCGTTCATGTTGGCCTTGCTCTGATCGAGGACATGCTCCAACTCGGGGCGAGCCCAAACGAAAAGCCCTCGGTTGCGCAGCGCCATCGCCACTTGCAGGTGTCGCAGTAGTTGCTCGTCCTGCTTGCCGGGGTTCAGCTTCAGCGCTCGACCGGCCGTCTCCTTGGCCAAATCCCCCTTGCCTTGTTCGGCATAGGCCTGGGCCACGATATAAAGCAGCGCCGGCTCGGCCGCTACCCGTGAGGCAAAGCGTCTGGCCAGATCATCCACCCCCTTCCACGCCTTCTCGTCGACCAACCACTCCAACAACGGCCCCAGCGTTTCCTGATCGCCGCGTTCCATTTCCACCAAGCGATTAATGGCCGTGGCAATCTGCTCTTGCTTGCCAAGTTTCTTCAGCCAGGCCACCTGAAACCGTGTCAGCCCGGCGACGATCTCCACGCCACTCTCGTTGGGTGACCGCTTCAGCAGTTGCGCCTCGTGGTCGATCGTGGCCGCCCAATGTCCCATCTCGGCCTCAGGCGATTGGACCAGACGCGTCCAGGCGAGCAGCCAAGTCGCGCCCGCCCGCCGACAGCCCTGCAAGTTCTTTTGAATCGCCTCGATTGCCACCCGCGAGGCCGCCGCGCCGGGCGATTGGCGACGGAGAAACGTGAGGGCCGCCGTCTTCGAGGAGAGGGTGGACTTTTCAAAGCGAACCAGACGGCACAGCGCGGTCACGCCCAGCCCATCCGGCATGCTCGCCAATGCCTCCATTCGCTTCTCCCGCGTGCGCGCGTCTTCGTACTCGTAATCCTGCAGACACTTCTTCACCTCGGGCGGGTCGCTCGGTACGGTCCATTCCACCCGCATCAGTCGCAACAGGTACTTCGCCCGCGACGAAATCTCCAGGTCCTCGTCCAAGGTGGCCGTGTTCAAGGCGTCAAAGGCCTCGAACCCCAGTCGCGACAAGGTCTCCTGGGCCTTCCGCCGCACGAAGTAGTCCTTATCGCCCAACTGCTTAATCAGCCGCTCAATCTCGGCGGGACTGCTTGGTTGCTTCTCGGTGGCCGCCGGATTGGAGACCTCTGTCGCCGCCCAAACCGCGCGCTCCATTCCCGCAACCAGTGCTACGGTTAGCAGAACCACCCATTTCCGATGCGATGTGAGGTTTTTCATGCTCTCAGAATATCAGAAATCGGCCGTCGAATGAAGCGAGCCAACGGCCGACGACAGCCTGGAAGAAACAAGCATCTCCGATGCCACTGGGCACGTGCCGCGCGGCCTCGGCCAGGCCAGCCCAGGGAAAAAAAGCCGGCCGCTCCGATTCTCCGTCGCGTTCGCCGGACGCCTCCACCCCCGGCTTCCTGGGAACAGTCCTACCGAACCCTGCCCCTCGAACCCTGCCCCCTTATTTCTACGGCACCACCGCCCGCACCGCGTTACGAATCGGTCGGCCGGGAAGGTATACTTTGCCACGAACGACCACGGCGGGTCGCGCAACCCAAACCGCGGCGGGCGCGACCGGTGCCACTGCCAGCGGCGTGTATGCGACGTACGGCGCAGGGGCGACCGGCATCACCACCGGCGCCGGATACGCGTATACCGGACCTACCGGGTAATACGCCTGCACGACCGTCGGTCCGACGTACCAAGCGGCCTCCGCCGTGGATACGACGGCAACGAAGACCAATGCCAAAGCAAGAGCAATCCGGTTCATAGCCAGCAACCTTTCTGTCTGTTCCAAAATGTTCGCCAGAAAGAGTGATTTGCCCAGTGAAATATAGGTCGCCGCCCGCCGATCGGCAACGCCCGCGACCACAATGGCACTCACCTTACGCGGTGGCAATGAACACAGCCGCTTTGCGGTGACATGCTATTGTGACTACCTTCCAAAGACTTAAGTGCGATTCGCTATTCCACACCCGGTGCAAAGCCGTGCCGCATCGTGTTCTCGGTCGAGCAACGCGGTTCGACGAAGTGCAGCAAATAATCACTGCCGCCGGCCTTGCTGCCGATGCCCGAGAGCCCGAAACCGCCGAACGGTTGGCGGCCAACCAGCGCCCCGGTGATGCCTCGATTCAAATACAGATTGCCGACACGAAACTCTCGCCGTGCCTGTTGCAAGTGGGACGGCTTGCGACTGAACACGCCCCCGGTCAGTTTGTATTCGGTGGCATTGGCCACTTGCAGTGCTTCGTCCAAGTCGCGCACCCGCATTACCGACAACACCGGCCCGAAAATTTCCTCGTTGGCCAGTCGGTGCGACGGTCCAATCCCCGAGAAGATGTGGGGCCCGACGTATGGCTTGCCCACCGATTCGGCCAACCCGGCCGGCACCGAACAGGCCAATTCCAACACACCTTCTGAACGGCCAATCTCAATGTACTCGCAAATTTTGGCCGCGGCCGCATCGTCAATCACCGGACCGACGTCCGTGGCCGGCGCGGCCGGATCGCCGATCACCAGCGAACGGGTCGATTCCACCAATCGCTTCAGAAATGCATCGTGGACGCCCTCGACAACAATCGCCCGACTGCACGCGGAACATTTTTGCCCGGCGTAGGAGAAGGCGGAATGACGGACGCCCAGCACGGCCTCGTCCAGGTCGGCCGATTCGTCCACGATGATGGCGTTTTTTCCGCCCATCTCGCAGACAACCTTTTTCACAAAGCCCTGCCCCTCGGGCGTTTCACCGGCGGCACGAAGAATGGCCAATCCGACCTCCTTCGACCCGGTAAAGGCGATCATCGCGACCCGCGGATCGCGCACCAGGACGTCGCCTACCGCCCGCCCTGCCCCGGGCACAAAGTGCAACACCTCTTTCGGTACGCCCGCTTGCCAAAAGATTTCACACATCACCTTCGCGATGCCCCGCGTTTGCGACGATGGCTTGACCACCGCCGCATTGCCGACCGCCAGCGCGGCGCTGGTCATGCCACAACAAATCGCCAAGGGAAAGTTCCAAGGACTGATCACCGAAACCACGCCGCGAGCTTGATACCACTGGTGATTCAACTCGCCGATGAACCGCCCCAATCGTCGCGGCTCAAAGAGCGGAACCGCTTGCCGCGCGTAATACTCGCACATGTCGATTGCTTCGCATGCATCGGCGTCGGCTTCGCGCCAGGTCTTGCCGGCCTCACGAATCATGATCGCAGACAGTTCGTCGCGACGCTCCCGCATCAAATCGGCCGCTCGCACGATAATCGCCGATCGCTCTACCGGATCGCCATCCCGCCAGGCAGGAAAAGCCGCGGCCGCGCGAGTGATCGCGTCCTTTGCCTCTTCGGCCGTGGCCGAATGTTGGACAACCGGCACACGCGTTTTGGCAATAGCCGCAGCGAACGCCCCCCGTTCCTCCTCCTGCGCAAAATCCCGAAATGGCTCATTGAGCATTGGCAGTCCATCGCCGAGCCCTTCAATGGCCGCGGACAAGGCATGGCGATGTGCCGCTTGCATCGCGTCATACGCCCTGCCGGGCTCGGCATCGTGCGAGCCGGATCGGTTTTCCGCTTCCCTGTCTTCGGCCAGTTGTGGCGAGGCCAACAGCACTTCCTCCGGCACCTGATCCGAGACACTCGCGCGGAGCCACGACTGATTGGACGTGTTCTCCAGCAACCGGCGAACAAGATACGCCATCCCAATCAACATTTCGCCAACCGGTACGTACTCCCGCACACGCAGCCGACGATCGACCAACGCGGCACGCAATTGATCGGCCATCCCGTACAGCTTCTGAAATTCGACGGCCGAGGTCGGCAAGTCATGTTGCTCCAACAGCGCAAGCACGTAAGCAATGGAGCGGATGTTGTGCGATCCGACGGCCAGTTTCACGCCGCCTTCCCCCGGCCGACGAGGTACCGCCGCCACGAATCGGTCCGCCATCCTCTCGAAGTTCGCGTCCGTTTCGCGTTTCACTTTCCACACCGGCGTCGGCCAGTTCATCCGCTCGGCGTGGACCGTCTCGTAATCCCAGTAGGCGCCCTTGATCAATCGCACCGTCACTTGTCGGCCGCTGCGGCGTGCCCAGGCGATCATCCGATCGGCGTCTTCGATGCCGCTGCGCAGGTAGGCCTGCATCGCCAGACCGGCGGGGAAATCAAACTGTTCGCAGCACCGTTGGAACAGCCTCATGGTGAGATCCTTCCACGCCGCCTGCTCCATGTCGAAGTTCACCAGCACGCCGTTTCGTCCAGCGGCTTCCAGGATCGGACGCAAGGCCTCAACCAAGATCGTGATCGTGCCCTCGAAATCGATCGGCTCCGTCCGCGGGCAGAGCGAACTGATTTTGATCGACATGTTGCTGCGCCGCACCGGCCCCCAGTAGTCGCTCTCCAAAAGCGGATTTTCGTCCCACTCGGCCACGGCTGTCGACAGCGTTTCGGCCAGTTCCAAATAGCGGGCCTGATAGACGCGGGCTTCTTCCTCGCTGACACACGCTTCGCCCAGCAAGTCGACGCTGAAGCCGACGCCATCATCCCAAAGTTGCTTGAGCGTCGGCAAGGCGGCCCGGGCATCGATTCCGGCGATGAAGTTGTGAGCCAACGCGGCGACTCGCCCGGTGATCGTCTTGGCCATCAACCCTTTCGCCAATCCGCCAACCTTCAGCCCAAGATTCATCGCCTGCGGCAGCGTGACCCCTGGCTGAGACAGATAATCGGCCAGGTATTCGTACACCCGTTCGGGCGTGCGGAGCATCGGCAACACGTCGATGAAGCGAAACAACTGCACCTTGAAAACCGGATCGTGCATCGCCCAGTTCATCAACTGGTCGGACCAGAACTGGGCGCTGAGCACGCCGGGCTGGGCTTGGCGGGCGGCGGCCAGAAGCTGCCGACCAATCTCGGTCGTCCGCCGCTCCAAAGCGCCACGCTCCATCGCCGGTCGGGCCGCCCCGGAAAACGCCGATTCCTGCCTTCGCCATCGCCACGACATTGGTGCCACCTCCAATGCAGAAGACTCGCCCCGCCCGCCGCATCAGTGCCGCCGCGCCACGCCAACATCCATACCAACGCTACCTCGCCCCGCATGCACGTGCCCGCCGAATTCTATCCCGACTTCGTCCGACCGAAACAGGTAATGCACATGTCGTCACTCTGCGGGCGTCCACCAGTGAACCGCCGAACATCGTCCAACACGTGCCGGCCGAGCATCTCGACGTCCGTCAAATCGGTGGCCAACAGACGGCGGAGGCGATGGGAGCCGTAAAGTTCATCTTGCGAGTTCATGGCCTCGGTAATTCCGTCGGTATACAAGAGAAGGGCCTCGCCCGGCAGAAGCTTCAACGCACAGGGTTGATACTGCCCGTCGCGGTCGATGCCCAGCGGCAGGCAGGCCTGGCTTTCCGCCACGGCCTCAATGCCCTTGGCGCCGCGCCACCACAACGGTGGCAGGTGGCCGGCATTGACCACCGTCACCTCGTGCCGGCCGGGGTCGAGAACAGCCAGCACCATGGTGACAAATCGGTCTTCCCAACCACTGTCGCAAAATGCCCGGTTCAACCGCGCGATGGCCCGCGCGGGGTCGGCCTCGCTGGCCAGGCAGTACCGCGTTTCGGCCGACAGTTTGGCCATCAGCAAGGAGGCCGAAATCCCCTTGCCGGACACGTCGGCGACCACGACCGCCAGCCGGCCGCCAGGGAGCTCCACATAATCGTAATAGTCTCCGCCCAAGTGACTGGCCGGCTCGTAGAACTCGAAGAAATCGTAGCCGGGAAGCTGCGGCGCGGCCGACGGCAGCAGGCCCCGCTGCACTTCGTGGGCGACGGCCAATTCCCGCTTCAATGCCTGATCACGCAGGGCCGCCTCGTGCAGTTGCGCGTTCTCCACCGCGAACGCCGCCTGGCAGGCCACACTCACAAGCAACTCCAGATCGTCGTTGCGAAAACGACTCTTCTCGTCGAGCGTGTCCAGTTGAATCACTCCCAGCGCGTGGCCGTCGCTGGTCACCAACGGCGCACAAATCATCGAGCGGATATGAAAGTCGACAATGCTGTCGGCCATGTCAAACCGGACGTCAGTGGCCGCATCGGCGGAAAGGATCGCCTCCTTGCTGTCCATCACGTTGCCGACGATAGTGCGGCTGATCCGCGCCGTCGAAGTATCGTCATCACGGCGATACTTGATCGCCTTCGGCACCAACCGCCCGGTGGCTGGATCGCGGAGGACGATGAACCCCCGGTCGGCCTGGGCAAAAATCGTAAACAGGCTGTCCAGCAGCTTGGGCAAGACTTCGGCCAGCCCTAGCGCCTTGCCCAAGTTCTGGCTGATCTCCAGCAAGGCCTTCAGCTTCGCCTCGGTGTTGACTTCCAACTGCAAGGCTCGCGAACCGGCCACCGTCAGCTTCGACATGATCGACTCGGTAGCCGGGCGATCGTCGTCAATCATCAACGCTTCCGAAGCATGATTCTGCCATCCAGCGGTTGCCCGTCGCGCGTCCGCCGAGGGAGTCTGCGCATGGAACACAAAGGATAAATCGCAGAGGCCGATCTCGTCGTGGTCGGCCAGGAGCTGCCGCTCGGTCACCGGCCGGCCGTTGAGGTACGTGCCGTTGCGGCTGTGCAAATCTTCCAGGTAGAACTGACCATCAATCTGGGTGATCGTCGCGTGCTGCCTGCTTACGGCCCCCGAGTCGAGCAGGATATCGCAAGCCGGATGTCGCCCGAGCACCGTCGAAGGCCGGTCCAGAGGAAAGACCTGACCGCTGCTGGGCCCCTGGATTGCACGAAGTTCTGCCATAATTGCACCGCCCACGGCCATAGCAGGAGCTCTTGAACCTCCGCCCGGCTGCCCGACGAGCGAGGGGAATCGGGCGTCAAAACGGCGCCTTTCCTCGGGCTCGATTGTAGGCGACACTCCCTAGGGGGTCAATCGACGGCGGCGAGGTCTGCCGAGAACAATTGCCGGCGTTTATCTCCGTCGCCCAACCGGAGAGTATGCTCTTCGCTCGCCGCAATCACGAAAATTTCGCCGACAATTTCGCCACCACTGACTTCCAAAATCGCACCATTCGTGAGGTAAGCTTATGCTCGCCGACCATGCCCCTGAAGACGACCCCGCCCCTGGAGAAGCGATTGGGGCTTGCCGCGACGCGAAACAAGCACACCACCGCCCACCACCGTCAGCGATTCTCATGTTGTTCTCCCCGGCCCGACCGAAGCAATTCGGCGGGCCCGGGGAGGGCGATTGAATCCGCGGCCAGAATGCCCGATGCCCGCGAACCCAAGGCCCGACGCTGCGGTCAGGGGCGATCCGCCGGCCTTGCCCGGTCGGCCGACGCCTTTTCCCGCGGCTTCAGCACCCGCGACGAAAATGCCTCATTGTCGACAATCTTCACCGACACCTTGTGCGTCGATACCTCGACCTCGTGGTCGCTATCCATGGGAGTCGCGCCGCGCTTGATCGCCGTCATGCGCACCAAAAAATCCCACGCCCCAGGGCCAACAATGAATGGCTCTTGGGGATCGGCCGTGTCCACTAGAAACGAGACCACCAGACTGCCATCCGCCGTCTTGCGAACCTTGACTCGCGTGCCATCCGCATCGTGCTTTTCTCGGGACGAGTAGATCAAACCAATGTCCAGGGCTTTGTAGCCGCTGGGATTCAGAGGCTTCCACCAAACCGAGTCTTCCTTGACCCGGGTGGATCGCTCGCGACTTGCCGCGACGGCGTCCTGGCCAGGGTTCTTTTCAAAGCCGATGCAGATCTCGTCAAGATCAGGCGGCAATTTGTAGGCGCAGACGATATGAAACTTCTTGCCCAGCTGGACTCGGTCGAGCCGTCGGTCCTCTTCTGGCATCTTGCCGAGATTGTCGGCGATCCAGCCGTCCAACAAACCCACCGCGCCTGCTTCTTTGTCTCTCTCCAAGGTTACATTCGCGCCAAAACCCTTCTTGGCGAGAATGGCCGCGGCATTCCGGGCGACCGCCAGTGCCCGCTCTTGGCTTACAGCGCCGTCCTCCATGTGCAGGAAGAGCCGCGCGTAGAACCAGTGCTTGGAGCTGTTAAGTTGGATATGGACCTCGCACGACTTGCCATTGGTACTGAGAACCGAAAACATGTCGTTGCGGTCCAGCCCAAACCCCAAGTCCGCCACGTAGCGGTACTTGTAGTAGCGGTGCTTCGTATCCTTCACTTTTTCCCCGTACTGCTTCGCGTCACGAGCCTTCCACTCCCGGATCGCCTGAGCCGTGTACGGGGCATTGACCGACGCAAAAGTCGTCATGTCCAAACGCCGGTAAGGCCGGTTATCCTCCACCGGTCGCGGCTGCTCGGCGTCCGGCAGCGCATAACGGTAGTAGGCCGTGACGTGGCAGAAATACGGCTTGCCTTTCTCCAACGTCGAGCGACCGGGACGATACTGGTAGTCGGTCTTGCCCGTCTTCCGATCGGTCTCCCAGTGCCCTTGCACAAACGGTCGGCCATCGGGCCGCTTGCCGTTGACGTTGTGGATGCAGGGGACGGGACAGAAGCCCGCATCACGCCGCAACCGCTCGGGAAACAACTCGCGAAATTCCTCTTCGCTGAGAAACAGCTTGTGGGCAGGGGGCGGCGCATTGTCCCAGGTCATATTCTTGGTAGTCTGCGCCTCGGTCGAACCGATCAGCAGCACTACAATGGCCAAGCAGAAGGCGAGAATACGGCCCGCCCACGAGTCACTCAGTCGTCGCGTCGTCATCACCCGGCTCCCAGACGAAACGGGAAAACACCTACCGGCCCGCATTGTAGTAGCTCGATTGCAGGCACTACAAGGGTTGGAGATCCGGGGCCGGTGGTCGGGATCGGCCCTGGATCGCGCGACCGCTGAAACCGTCTTGGCACGTTTCAACACCGCGGCAGATAGTGATACCCTGGCGGCGTTGGTGCCGATGTCGCCGGCCTTGTCCCTTTTTGGTCCCAATTGCCGGGCACTGGGCTGGCGCCAACAAAAAGGCCCTCTGCAACTCGCTGCTGCAGAAGGCCTTAAGCTAGCTGGGGAACTAGGATTTGAACCTAGACTAAGTGATCCAGAGTCACTTGTGCTGCCGTTACACTATTCCCCAGTGGCAGGGTAACGCTGAACGTTACTTTAATAAGTTAAGTCGCCTACGGCTCGCCGTCAAGGGCACCGCCAGTGCCGCAACGAATTGGGGCGAAACGGCCGTTCCGGCGGCCCACCCACGACCGACCCGGCCACCCAAGCGTCATCCCGGCGGCCGCGATGGGGCCAAGGAAAGCAATTGTCGCCCGTTCGATCCACACCCGTCCGGAATGCAGAAAGGCCGCGTTCTTCTAAGAAGGACCAGCGGCGGGCCAAGATCCTCGGGCTTGTCCACAAAACGCCCCTCGCTCTCCACCGCCCCCAACGCGCGCCTTGCGGAACACAACTTGCTCGCTCGCATGGTGTCTCTTTGTCGCAAACCTTTTTTCGCCTGGAGTAAATCATGGCTACGCAGACAATGTCACGATTGCGATCGGCCATCGGCGGCCGCGGTTCGGCCACCGAAAAGAGCGAAGGCCGCGTCGCTCATATGATTGAGGAGCAGACAGCAAAACTACCGTCCGACCTGTTCTTGTGGAGCGCCCTGGGCGCAATTGGAATCTCGTTGGGCCTCGCACTGACCAACCGGGCCCAAGCCGCCAACTTCGTGGGCCAGTGGGTGCCCACCCTATTGATCCTCGGCCTCTACAACAAGATCCTCAAAGTCGCCGGACACGACCAGCAGTCCTCCTGAGGCGGCCCCAGACGACCAGCTTCGGCGGCTATTGGACGCCCAACAGGGCAATAATGATCAGGTCGACGATGAATAGGGCGACAATCGCCGCCTCCAGGATCATCATCACCCGATTCGTGCTGTCCTGCTGCAGAATGGTGTAGAGGCTGTCCAGAATCCGTAACTTTCGCGTCACGCTGTCGGCCCATTCCGATAAATGGAACCGCGCCGCGCAGCCCATGTACACACGCGCCAGGTGCCAATCGCCAAAAAACTTGGTCGTGTTCGTGAGTTCATCGGTAACCTTCGCAAGATCCATGCGAATCTCGCGGAGCTCGCGCAAAACGCTTTGCCGATTGCGGAAGGCGTGCGGCCGTCTCACCGCACCCACGTCGTCATACGCCTTATCCAACACCGCGTCGAGCTTCGTGTCGTAGGCCTTCAATTCTTCCAGCTGCAGATTGGCCACCTCGAAGACGAAGAGCATGTCCTCATAGCCCTTCGTCGAGTCAACCAGTAACGCCGCCTCCCAATCCAGCACCGCCAAGTCTTCGGTGTAATACGAATACCGGTACTTGAGCGTCTCTTCGACTTCCTGGGCGCTCAGCCGGGCCGCATCGCTCTCGCCGTCGAGCAGCGCGGCCACCTCGCGTTCGTTCCGGCGCAGCCACTGCTGCATGCAGTCGTCGGCCGACCGTTGCCCATCAAGGTCATCGATGCAAAACAGCGTGTAGATCTCCGGTTCCTCCAACACTTGGTTGGCGGCCGTCAGGTGTGGCATAATCCGTTGCACGAACTGCTCCGTCATCATCGCGACTCGCTCGTGCAACGTCGTGTTGTCTGCAAAGCGAATCTCGCGGAAAGCGACCAGATCCAACAACCCTTCACCGGAGAACTTCGTGCGGACACTGAGCGAGATCGCGCCAACGGTAAACACCTTCACCAGAGCGGAGAACCGCATCGGACCGTGCCGCCCCGGCAACACCAAGTCTCCCAACGGAACCGTCAACGGTCGGTACGCCGGGAAATCGCGCGGTGTGTCCTTGGGATTCTCCAACCGCAAAGGCTTGGCCGCGCCAGTCAGCAAACGGTCAATTGCCGGCAGATCAGCCTCATACGCCACGTCGTACGCATAGAGGTAAATGACTTCGCCTCGCATGGCATCCCCGTCTCGGTAGTCCTCAACCGGTTGTCGTTACGCTTGGGGTAATCGATGTCTGTTCCGCTGCCAGTTCGGCGCTCTTATTGTAGGCGACCGCTACGCCCCACCGGTTTCCTTCCCGGCCTACAGCCCCCCTGCGGATAACGGACAATTTGGGGATCGGGAAAACGTCGGCTATCGAAAAACGGCTGCCGCCCTACCGAAGGGCGCGGTTTTTGCTCCAAGAAAAACATCCGATTCAAATCGTCGGCGTCGTTTAGCGCCCGCCCCGTAGCGAGTGCACACCGACGTGCATCAAATCCCCAAGGAGTTTGCCATGTCTTCGAAGTCTTTTGTTCTGTGGCTAGTTGCGGCGACCGTCGTTGCCGCCACCCTGACCACCGACGTCCTCGCTCAAGTGCTGCGTCGCAATCGCACGGACGATCGCGCCCCGGCCACCACACCGCCCTCGGACAGCGGCCAAATCGAGACCCGCCGCGACCTCCGCGATGGGCCGTTGCGGCGGCAAAGCGAAGTCCTGCGGAGCTCAAAAATCATCGGCATCGAAGTGTTCGACCGCAACAACCAGTTGATCGGCACCGTGCAAGATGTCCTGATCAACTACCAGGGCCGCTGCCCGACGGCCTTCGCGTCGATCATCGCCGCCAATGATTCCTACGTCGTGCCGCTAACGGTCCTGCAGTTCGGCCCCCTGGATCAGGCCGGAAAGAGTCGGGCCACCCTTGCCATGAAGCTCAACGATCTTCGCAATGCGCCGCGTCTTGAGACAGGCAACGACAACCTCCTCGGCGACGGGCGATTCCTGTCGCGGGTGAGCCAGTTCTTTGATCGCATCGAGCGCATGGCCGCCCGATTGCCCTTGGAGGACCGCGATAACCGTGCTGGCGGGAGAACTCAGGGACCGCCGGCCCCCGGCGACGACGTCCAGAGAAACCAAGGCGAGATAGATTTGCAGCGTCGCAACAATGTTCCATCCACCCCCGTTCCGCCACCCGACGCCGGCGGCAACCGCTGAGTGCAAGAGGTGAGAGCGGTTTACCGGGCCCAGGCGGTCAACGTTGCGACCGCCTCCGCTCGGTGGCCGTCTTCTTGTCCGCTCGCCGCTTCTGCCCACCCCCACTTGCTTTCGAGCGCGGCCGCGCCCGGTGCCCGTTGGTCGCCAGCTTGTGTTCGTTCTGCAACTCCTGCCGGATAATTCCCAGCAGGTCGACCTCCTCGCCCGCCTCCTCTTCGTCGAGATCGAGCGTCATCTCCTCCTCGATCAATTCCGGCGATTCAACCACATCCTGCCCCTTGGAGAACTTTTTTTCGATCAGTTCTCGGAGACGAGCGGTTGACGAATCATGGAGCGATTCGACGGGAAGCTGTTTCGCCTCGTGCCGGTGCAACAGCTTGGCTATCGTTTCAACCTCCTCCTTGCCGGCTTGCCGCGGCGATTCCAGTCCCAAATCCTCGGGCCGCCGCAGTTCGTCGCTGAAACGCATCGTCTCTGCCCGTAAAATTCCCCGTTCAGCAATGATCGCCACCAAATACTCCTTACCGCGCATCACCACGGTGGCAATTCCCACGCGACCGCTCTTTTCCATCGCCTCGGCCAGCAATCGATAGGCTTTCGCCGACTCTCCCGCCGGCGTCAGGAAATAGGCCCGCTGAAAATAGGCCGGCGAAATAGCCGACTTGGGTACAAATCTCGTCAAATCGATGTCGCGGGACTTCCGCGGCTCCAACGCCTCGAGTTCCTCGTCGCGAACCACGATGTACTTCTCATCGCCGACCTCGTAACCCCGCACGATTCGCTCCGGCGGTACTTCCCGATCTTCGCGCGGACAATAATACCGGCGCCGCAACGGAACTCCATCTTCATCCAGCATCCGCAGGGAAATGCCGACGTGCCGATAAGCCGGGAACAAGTTCACGGGAACCGTGACCAACCCAAAACTAATCGTGCCCGACCAAAAGGGCCGCAGGACGGGCTTCGAGACTTCCTTCTCGCCGTCCTTCCTATCGTCTTTGTTCTTGCCAGCAGTCACCATCTTCCATCGCCTTCCGAATACAGCTTCAACTTCTAAAGCGAATTCCGCTCACATCGCTTTCGGAACCATTGCAGCTTGAGTGCGCCTGCACGCTGCAGCCAAGTGCGACATGCACTAATGCACCGCGGCCAGGCTGGCCTGTAACACCTTTTCCAACGATTCCTCGGCCACCTTCGGCGGCGGTGGTTGTTCCACCTGAAGCGATTCGCCCCGGGCCTTAGCGGCCACCAATCCCATCACCCGCTCCCGATGCTCGTCGTGATACTCGGCGGGGTCGAACGGCCCATCCAAGGCTTGCACGAGTTGCCGGGCCATGCTCAACTCCTTCGCGCTGAAGGCTCGTCCCTCCGGCGCATCCAACTCCGACGTCGAAATCACTTCGCCCGCGTGTCGCAATGTTATTAGCGCCAAGTAACCATCCTGCTCGCGGAGCGCGCCGAGATATTCTCTCCGCCGCATTACCCAGCGCATAATTCCTTCCAGCCCCTCCCGTCGCAAAGCAGATACCAGGGCAAAATAACTCGCCTCATCTCCGTCAGGCCCGAGAAAATAGGGCCTGTCGTACCACTGCTCTTCGACCGCCTCCGGCTTCACAAAACAGAGCACTTCGATGTCTCGCGACGCGGGCGGTTCGGCCGACGCCAACTCCTCGTCGTTTAGTACGACGAAGAGGCCATGTTGCACCTCATAGCCACGCTTCGCCTCGTGCTCGACCGCTTTGCCGGTCAGCGGGTTGACCATCCGCTGCTTCAACCGCACCCTGTCGCGATCGTGCAACAGGTTGAAACGAATGGACCGGTCTTGAACGGCCGAATACAGCCGCACCGGCAACCGTAATTCATCGCACCGAATCACACCCTTCCAGATCGTCTGCGCCATTCAACCCTATTCCTTTTTTCACATAGCCCCACCAGACCAGACTTCGACATCGCCGCAAATCGGGTGCCTACTCGTCCGACACCTCGGGATGCAGCCGCTTCAGCCCCTGCTCGCGATCCGGATCTAGGCCGTGCCGCATCGCCATCGTTTGTACCGACATCGCCCCGTTGCGCACCAAGATTTGGTCGGCCTGTGCGTCTTTCAACCGATCGCGTACCGCCAGCCCCGGCGGAATCCCGCGAATGTCCACTCGCTCCAACGCCTCGCGCGGCAAGCGGCCGACGTCGACCGCGTGCCCGACGGCTCGCCACAACAATTCCAGATCCTCTTCGATCAGCTCGTGCTGCAGCCGGTGGAACATTTTCACGGCGGGGCCCTCGGCGACCATCGTCGAGGCATAGTTGGCATTGCTCGCGTCGCTCGTGAGCATGAACTCCGGCATGACCAGCCGGCTGGCGATCGCCCGCAACTCCGCCTGCAACACGCTCACATAACGGCCGGCGTCGATGCCCGACGCGGGGAATTCGTATTCCGTCCCCGCCATGGCGTCGAGGATCGTCCCCGGCGAATAGCGGCGAAAGTAACTCGGCCGCGAGCCGGTTCCGCTGGCTACCGTCAAATCCGCCTGCCCGGCCACGTACTGCTCAAGACCGGCCGCGGTCGCCGAGCGATGTTTGCGAATAATGGCGATGGCCGACTGGATCTCCGCCACCACGCTCATGTTCCGCAGTAGCTTTTCGGCCCGTCGCAAGTTCTTTCGCACCGGATAGAACAGCGGCAGCCCGCGTTTCACGTTGCCATCCACGTTCGCCTTGCGGTGTTGGATCTCGGCGGCCTCCACCCATCGGCCATTCACCCAGTAACCTTGCACCGTTTCCACGTCAAGCGGATCGGTTTGTACGCCAAAACTCGCCGCCGAATTCGCTGCCCCTGCCGCCGGGGTGGCAACTTCGGCCGGCTCGATGAATCGCAGCCGCGTGGTCCCGTCGGCCATCCGAAACAGCCGCAAAAAACACTCTCCATCGCGATCCTTCCGCCGCACGATCTCCTGTTGCCGCCGATGCCAGTGGTTCAACCGAATAAATTCGTCCAGCACGCCCTGCACCGCCTGGACCAGCGGCTCGTCCGTCAATTCGCTTCGCCGTGAGGACGCCCGATAGAGATGGCCGCTGCCGACCAGATAACTGATGCGGTTTTCGTGCCCGTTGATGGCAAACTCGTTCGCCACCGCCAGCCCCCGACACTGTTCGCGAATCTCGGCCAACTGTTGCTCGTTCAGATACGGCATCCCCACGCAGCCGCCCGAACTTCGTTCACCCAATCGCCGCCATGCCGAACCATCGTCGTCGTACAGCGCGTCGCGGGGATCGACGAAGCGGTCCCACATCGCATCAAAGGCTTCCGTCAAACGCCGCTCCAAGTGCAGCAACCGCTGTTGATCAGCCGCTGGCCGCTCTGCCGCTTGCTCATGTCCCGCCATATCACTCTCCTTGCCTTGGTCCAATCCGTGTTTCTCGCTAGGCTGCCGTAAGATTCCTCGATTCGGAAAACGAGGCCCTCTCACCCGACCGGCAGCCTGTTTCCCAATCCATCGCGAAACGCCCGCCCGTTCAGCACCTCGCCCGCCAGTCGCAACGCCATTTCCAGCGCGTCGGGCCCATCATCGTGATCACCAATGGGAAAATCACGAAGTTGCTCGACAAGAATTCTCGTGCCCGGGCTGTTGTTCAGGAACTTCATCCGCCGCGACGACAAGTACGGCCCGAGCCGGCGGATCCGCACCTGTTTGGCGACCCGATTTTCCAACGGCATCGGCCGCGGTCCCAAGATCCCCTGCCGGCGAAAGGCCGTCTCGAATTCGCCAGCCAATAGGTCCTGGAACTGATTCGCCTCGATGCCAAACACGTCGGGTCGAAACCGGCCGTACCACTCCGCACCGTCCGCCACAATTTGCGACGTCGGTCGCCGGGCCAAATCGGCCTCGACATAGACCACCCCCTGTCGATCCACTCCCAACATTACCAACGCCGAATAATCGCCTCGCCGCGCATCGCTCCCCTTGCTCGGATCCAGCGCCATCGCCTTCACCACCAAGTTTGCCGGCCAACCGTCGCACCAAATCGACTCGTCGAAATAGGATTCCGGCCATTCGCACAACTCCGGATTGACGGGCGAGTTCTGTTTCTCCCGTTCAAACGCCGTTCGGCCCCCTTCTACTCGCATGCACATGAGTTCGTACAGCGATTCCTCCTCCGGCCAGAGCACGCTCGCTCCCCGCTCCATCTCCTCGCGATGCCCCCGGTAAAACTGCTCAGCGGCTTGCCGATAATCGGCCCGATTGAGATCCGCGTAAATCGCTTCCCACTCCTGCCACAGCGACAGATTCTCTGGCCAACGCACAATCGCGCGAAACACCCGCGACGTCCAGCCCGGCGTGCGGACAAGCTCCAGCGCCAAAGCGTCGCGATGCAACGCCGTGGCCAAATTCACCACGTTGCTGCGCCGCGTGCCGGCCTTCATGAGCGCCGAGTGAAACCAGATCCGCGATTTCTCCCGTAGCCGAGCCGAAACCGCATGCGAATCGTTCTGCAAGTCGTCACAAATGATCAAGGTTGGCCGATTCGCTCGCCGACGCCGACCGCGAATCCGCTGCCCCGTGCCCAAAGCCTCGATGGTCGCACCGTTCCGCATCACGATCATGTTGCTTCGCCAGACCGGCCCCCGACCCACGGCCGTCGGAAAGTCTTGGGCCAACGCTTCATTGTCCAACAACTCGGCCTGGAGGCTCTCCAAGTGTGCGCACGCCTGGTGTTTCGTGTCCGAGACAATCCAAATGTACGGCTCGCCTAGTTCCAGCGCGGCCCGCAGCGGGTAACAGAGCGTGCCGATCGTCGACTTGGCTCCGCCCCGCGGCCCTAACACGTTCAACTTCACCCCGCGGGCCTGATGCGCCCGGCTCAATCGCCCCGATAGCCACACGTGCATCCCCGACGGCCCACGGCGGAAGTGCTGCGGCAGGTATTTGCGTCCCCAGGCCAACAAGTCCAGCTCTGTTTCCTGTTGCCGCACCGAGCGCCGCCGCTGGCGATGCTCTCGCACCAACCGTCCGTACCAAAGATGCAACACCCTGCCGAGCAACTGGCGATCAACTGGCCACAGCAAGCTGCCGGCATCATTGCGGCTCATCCGTAACCTCCAACTTCAACGTGATGCCCAAGGCCCGCGCCAATTCGTGCAGCTTCTTCAACAACGCCTTGCGCCCCCGTTCCGGAACTTGCTCGGCAACAATTGCCGAAAACCGTGAAAGCAATAAGCCGATCTGCTCCAAGGTGATGACGTCCGGGCCGCGACGCCCGTACTTCTCCGGAAAATTCCGCTCCAACGCCCACGCCGCCGCCCGCCAATACTGCTCCTTCTTGGCCGCGTTGCGAATGTTCCGCACCAGCCCCAGCTCGGCGTTGCACTTCGCCTGCACAAGTCGCTCGGCAAACTTGGGGTCGCGCTTGGCCGTGTTCTGAATCGTGTCCGGCACGCAGCCCACGTACTCGGCCGCCATGCTCATACTGCAACCGACGCTCAGCAAGGCCAAGATCTCCCGTCGCTTGCCTTCATCCAAAACCGGCGGCCGCCCCACTCGAGCCATCAAAACACTCCCTTCCTTCTTCAACCGTTAAGCGATGGCGACGCCACCGGGCAATCCACCTGCGCCCGCCGCGTCCTTGCCCCGCAATCCCAGGTACTCGAACGACACCACGGCCCGCCCCGCCGAACCGCGATAGTTCCCGATGAACTCTCGCGAGCGAAGCGAGCCGCACTTTCTCACTCCGACCGTGCGCCATTGGGGCGAGCGCCGACAGTGGGCAATCAACGCCGGGTGACTCGCCGTCACGTTCATCCGATTCCCCTCCCGCACATGCAACTCGGCGATCGCTTCGGCCACTCGCATCCCAATCCCAAGCCCCTGGTAGTCAGGCAACGTCACAATCCGACTGATCCGCCAATGCCGCTGATGGCCGATCAGCGACACCGTGGCACAAAACGTCACCGGCACCCCCTCCCACAACGCCACAAAACACCGCGCGAATCGCGGCAACGCCCCGCTTAGATAGTGATGGCGTGCAAACAACGGCCACGCACCACGCCCGCAGCGAAAGATTTCGAGTCGGATCGGCGGTCGCCGAAGACGCCTCCGTGAAAAGGTCGACGTCGCCATGTCGATCACCCAGTCCGGCTCCAACCACGGCTGCACGTCGTAGTGGCACGTCACCGCCACGAACCGGCAAGCCAAACGCCCCCCGCGAATCCCTTTGGCAATCGCCGCCGACACCGCCCGCGCCACATTGCGATCCACGACGCTGGTAAACTCATCGAAAACCACCAGCGGGGCGAGGGACGGGCAAGAGCGGTCCGTGGTGAAAAAATCTTTCTGCGAAACACCATCTGTAATTTGTATTTTGCATTCCGCCCTCCCCGCCTCCCGCCCCCCATCTCCCGCCTCCCACCTCCCTTCCCCCACCAACGCCCTGGCCAGATCGCAGCGAAACTGCTCGCCATTGCTCAACACCCGGTACGGCTTGATCCAACTCGGCGGCGACGAAAAACCAACGGCCGTGAAAAGACCAGTGATCTCTTTGATCGGCCGCGATCCCAGCCCGTCCACCACGGCCGCCTCCTCCGGCCACGGCTGCCGCTCATAAAGTCGGCCGCCGAAAAGCCGGCGCGCAACGGTCGTCTTGCCGCTCCCCGACGGCCCAACGATCAGGCCCAGCGCCCAGTCTCCCGCATCGCCCGCGCTTGTCGCGTCCTCGCTCAACCAGGCCGGCACCTCCACGCGAAACCGTTGCGCGGCCCGCTCGGCGATCGGCACGTCAAACATCCCGCCCACCTGCTGCACTCGAAATGAGTCGTACACCGGACACACCACTTCCAGATCCACCATTGGCATCCTTGGGACCCTCGCGCTAAGCTTCGCTTTCGTGCCTCTACAGCGTCAGCAGCCGGCAGGCGTAGCCCTCCGCTTTCATCCGTTCGTACACGACCTGCTGCTCCGCCTCATCACCGCACTCGATAACTACCTGGAACGTCTCTTTGAGAACAACTTCCTCATTCCCGCCGCACCCGCCGCCCTCATCCAGGTCGGCGCTCGACGACATTCGATGCAACAGCGCCTGAAGCGCCTCGTTTTCGGTTTCCACCTCCGGCAGCAGTTCTGCCAGCACGTCGGCATTGGTCTCCGCCATCGCCGACAGCGGATCGTGCAGCGCCAAAAGCTTTGCCGTCTCTTGATCAGTGAGGTCGACCACCAGCACCGGCACCTCGACGTCCGGCGTCGTCTCGGCACGAAGGTGGCCATCGATCAACTGCAGCGACCCGTCCGGCAGTTCGCGGGCCAGAAGCGCGCCGGCGTAGCCGATTTCCGCGAGAATCCCCCGCAGCGCGCCTTGCTGTTCGGCCGGATGAATCCGCCAGTTCCTCGGGTGCGGCCGCAGTTCGGCCGCCGTTACCCAGCGCAGTCCCTTGATTCGATTTCGCACCTGCATCGGATCTCCTCGCAGTCTCTCCCAAGTTGATGGGATACTCCGTCAAATGCTCTCCTCTCCCTTGGGAAGATCACTAGGGTGAGGGCCGAACGGCAATTGACTTCGGCTTGCTCCTGCGCGCACGCAGCCTCAAAACATCTTCCGTAGAAAAGCCGTGGCCACCGCGCCAACCAGCGCCGTCAACAGCAACCATGCCCCGCGCAGCGCCACCAACAGCGTCCTGGCCTGCCGGCGGAGTTCTGCCACTTCGCCCAACAACCCCGGATTGTTTTCCTTCTTGCCCGGCAGCCCATACACGTCGGCCACGACCCCCTCCACGTCGGCCCGGCACGATTCACACCGCTGAATCAGCCGCTGCACGTCGACGTGGTACTCGTGCAATTCATCGCGCAGCTTTTCAATCTCACGAGATTCTTGAATCGTCATCGTTGGTTCCCTTGCCAATGCTTCAGGCCGTCACGCCGCGACCGCAACCGCCGCTTTTGCCGGTTGCAGGATCACCAACAGTTCCTGCGCTCGGCCGCGGTCGTTGGCGGCGTAATGGGCCGCTACTCTTTTGGCCACCTCGCCCAACTTGGCCACCATCGCCTCATCGCTTCGCACGGCCTGAACAATTTCCTTGACCTTCACCGCCATCCCCGAGTAATCCCCCACCGCATAGTCCTCGTACAGGTCGGAAAACCACTCCAGCCCCCAGCGATTCATCAGCTTCATCAACTCAATGGCGTGCTTCCGCCGCCGTTCCCGTCGATTGTAAAGCCACAACATGCCGATGGTCGCCCCCAGCGCCCCGACGCCAAGAATCACGTACTGCCACGCTGCCGCAACGCCATGCATCATCCTTTGACTCCTTCTTTCTCGTCTGTGCTCGTGCTGAAAAGGCTTTGTTGAAACCCTCGAAAAACCTGGAGCGGTCGTTCCGAGCAGAGCGAGGAATCTACGTTCCCCGCGAGAGCGCGCCAGCTCCTTCGTGGACGCTCAGGATGACAAATGGGAGCGGTTCAACAGAGCCTGATGAAGAATGCTACGATCTCGCTGCAAAGTAGATCGCCACTCCGACACCAACCGCAGCCAGCGCCACCACGCTGGCCACCACGGGCGAAAGCCCCTCCTCCCGCTCCTCACTGGGCTTGGCCGTCTGCCGCTCCACCAGATAGCCGAGCTTGTTGTCGATCGCTCGCACGGCCTCGCGCAGCTGATCGTCTTGCCCCATACACGGCGGCGACGGCTGCCGCGGCATCTCGCCCGTCCCTCGCCGCAAGCACTGCTCGCTGGCGCAACTCGTAGCGCTCACACTCCGTGGAAGCCCATCCTGCAACGGCGTAGCGCTCACAATCCCATGGTACCCGTCGCGCACAGTACCACCCGCCGCGGCCGTCTCGCTCGTCGTTCGATGGGCCACGACCGAGTTCAACAGCCGATGGATCCGACCAGCCTGAACACAGACCACGTTCTCGCCATCGGTGCCCCACAACACGCCCACCAGTTTGCCCCGCGTATTGAACACGCCCCCTCCAGAATCGCCGCTCCGCGCGTGGCCAGAGACCACCATCCAATCGTCCGGACCGCCAGGCGTCGCACTCGATCGTCGATAGCCTTGAAAGAGCCCCGTGTTGCAGGCCAATCGTCCGTCCGGCCCGTACCCGCAACTCTCCAGCCGGCAACCCGCCGTCTGCATCGCCGCCTCGCCCTGCTCCAGTTCGGCCGTGTCGATCCCCGTGAGCGGCCCCAGAATTTCCAGCACCGCACAATCCCAGGTGGCGTCGGCCGCCAGCAATCGCGCTTCGCGTGTCTGCTTGGTAGCCAATTCAACGAGTATGCGTTTGGCATCCTTGATGACATGCCTGGCCGTGAGCACAAAAATCCTTCCGCTCCAACGCACGATCGTCCCCGAGCCAATCGAGCGCGTTCGCACGCCATCCTGACAATAGATCCGCACAATCGCCGCGCGATGCCCCGCGCTCCCCTCATACCGCCAGGCCGGACGCGGCTCTCCCTGTTTCGCATCCGCCGCGGGACGCGAAGCACCGCGAAACATCAGCCGCAGTCGTTCCATGTTAATCACGCCGCTGACCCGTTCGACTTCCTGGCCGCCGCGCAGCATCACGAAGCAGGGGAGCGACTCCACCCGAAACCGCGCCGCCAACTCCCGCTCCTGTTCCACGTTCACCCGTTGCACGGCAAAACCTTCCGCCGCCAGCGCGTCAACCTGCGCCGCCGTCGCCCGGCACGGGCCACACCAATCGGCGTAGAAATCCAACAGCACGCAATCCGCCTCGTCGGCCGGCGCCAACTTCGCCGCGCAACAAACCACTAGCCCCGCCAGCAAGGCGTAGACGATCGCCCAACCAATATCTCTCACAACCCGTCTGCGACTGCTTGTCATTGCTTTGTCTCTCCCTGCCTATTGGTCCAACTCGCTCTTAATCCTCGCGATCCGTGTCGATCCGCATTCATCCGTGGTTCCCAGCTCCTCTCCGTGTCCTCCGTGCCTCGGTGGTGCCTATCGCCCGGTGCCACTGGCTGCTTGCCAGCCAGTGCCTTTCGCGACTCAATCCCCTGTGGTCCGTCTACGCACCTGATCGGCTTCCGTCACCAGCGTCCACCGGTACGCAAAGAACGTGCTTCGCGACAGGTCGCCCGGCTCCGTCAATCGGTCTGCCAAGTGCGGCACCGGATCAACTCCACCCGCCCGGCACGCCTGCGACACCGCTTCCGAACAAAACGGCGGCCATCGCGACGCTTCACGGTCTGCCACCTCGGGCGACACCAGAAAACGAACCACCGAAAGGTGCAACAGCGCCGCCCGATGAAGATTCCACCAGCCGTAGCGTGTCCCCGTGATGCCGATCATCGCCTGCACGGCCTTCAACCGCGAAAATCGTCGTCGCGATGCGTTCGCCTGATAGACGTCGATCATTCCCGGCCAGCGTTCGACCAGGTTCGAGAGCAGTTGCGCTCGTCCCCCGTCCGAAGACATCTCCACGCACATCAGTCGCCCTCGCCACCAAGCCGCCATCGCCGCGTGGACGTATTCCGATCGCCCGGCCACCGCGATCAGCCGCGCAATCCAGTTTCGCCGGCGAAACAGCAACAGGTCGCCGTCCCGAACCAACTGCCGCCCCTCGGCATAGCTCATGCCGATTCGACGCTGGGTCGATTCCGCCACACAATCCACTTTTGAACCGCTCATCGCCTTGACCGCTCCTCTAAAAACCACAGGCGCAAATCGCCACTTCCGCCGCTTCCTCTTCCCGCTTCCGGAGGAACACTTCCTCATACCGGACACGATGCTCCGAACGCAGTTCGAGACCCAACACAATCTCCTTCTGAGCGAGCGGGCGACGCACACTCGCTGCCATTGCCCTCGATGACGGACACCCCGCCGCACTCGCCTGCCTTTCGAGCACCTGACACAACACGCAGGGCATGGTGACCATCGCCCCGCAGCCCGGGCACCGTTGCGGCGGCCCGGCCGTTTCCGCAATCCCCTCCTCCGCCGCGCCCCGCAACGCTCTCCGTTCGGCCCACTTCCCCGACGCGATCGTCGCCACGCTGCCGCGGCAAATGCCCGTCAGTCTTGCGATCGCCCGTTGACTGTGTTTCCCCTCGGCCAACATCCGACAAACCTCGGCAACCACCTTGGCAGCAATCATGCGTGTGACCTCCTGTCCGCGAAGAACCACCGCTGCGCGCAACAAAAAAAGCCCGCCGCCGGAACAACTTCCAGCGACGGGCTCTTCTGGCTACCTGTTCGTCAGGCGCTGCGGATACCCAATCTCATACGCCGGCCGCGGCGATCTGCCTCGCTCGACCAACTCGCTTCGGCGGCTAACCTAACACACCGCATGCCCCCTGTTCAAGAGACAAAAATAGCCACCCCAAGAGCCTCATCAGGCGAGACCGCTGCACCAACAAACTCCAGCCGTGAGGCGTCATCCTCTCACCACCAGTCGTGAAGCGTCATCCTGAGCGAAGCTCTAGCACGAACTCGAGACCCCGGCCACGCGGGCAACGCGCAGAACACCCGCAGATCGTCTCCTCTCCCTTTGGGAGAGGGATAGGGTGAGGGCCGAAGCCAGGCCACGTGAATCTTCTAAGCAAAAGGCGTCAAGGCGAGAATGTCTCGGACTGCGTCTTGCCTTCGCGTGAGCGTACTCGACAATCTTGGTTTCGCTCTGCGCTTCCTTACAAATCCTCGCCGCAGGCCTTTTCCAACTCCGCGACTGCCGTCGCCAAGTCGACCACAATCTCGCCATGCGACTGCCTTCGCAATGCCTCAACCAGCTTGCAATAGTACCAAAGCGTCCCGTCGCGGCCGCCGTTAAACGATCGCCACAGCGCCTCACCGTGCCGGCGATACTCCCGCAGCAACGAGTGCACGTTGTGCAACTTGTCGGCCGCCACGATCAGCCGCAACGACCCCGGCGCATCGGCGATTCGCGCCAGATAGGCCTCTTTCCGCGCCCGCCACGGCGGCTTCGGACACTCCGCCGTATCCGTACAGCCGTCAACCAGTTCAACCACGACGGGTCCGAACCGCCTCGCAATCTCCGCCCGCGTCGCCAAGCCGCCCTGATCTTCGACCGCGTCATGCAGCAGCGCGGCGATCGCCTCGTCCTCGTTGCCGCCATGCTCCAGCACCAGGGCCGCAACCGCCAAGAGATGGGCAATGTACGGCTCGCCCGACGCCTTCCGCCGCTGCGCAGCATGCAACTCCGCGGCATAGCTGAGAGCCGCAGAAAATCTCGGCGACAGGATCATTTCGTCATTATTCATCGTTATAAAGTCTTAGTCGCCTCCAGCTTGATCCTGGCGACTCTTTTGCTCCTTTTCAAAGTGGCTCCGCTCTTCCGTCATCTGTTTTCGTGTCACGTCTAGCTCGGCCTCTTCCTTCTCCATCGACTCGGCGAAATCTTGACACGCCTTTGACGCTTGTTCACGTTTGGCCCTCTCGTCCGCAATCCGCTTCCTCACTGCTTCTAAATCTTCCCCCTTCTTCTTCAGCAGCTCGATCACTTTGTCTCGCCAAATGGCCTCGTCCGACTTGAGATCGGGTTCGTACCGCAGAGCCAGGTACACAACGTCTTCTCCCAGCCTGTCCTTGATCCGATAGTCAATTCCGACCTCCAGCAAATGATGGAGCGTCGTAAACCGGTTCTTAATCTGGTCCGAATACATTAGCGCAATCGCCGGTGTCTTGCCGAACGCATCCTGGTGATTTGGATCAGCACCAGCACGGAGCAGTAGGTCGATGTTTTTTTGGTTGCCGATGTCGACCGCCGTGAAGATCGCAGTCCGCCCGGCATAACGCACGATTGCCTTCTCGGCATCCGGCGGTGGCAGATTGGGATTTGCCCCATGTTTCAACAACACCTCCAGCCATTCCGAATCATCCAGCTCGCCAGCCGCCTGGGCGATAGCCGACCAGGATTTAAGGGCGTAGGTGAGTTCCCCACCCTCGGAAACGTCCTCGCGGGGAATGATGACGATAACATCGGGGCTGGCTCCTCGCTCCAATAGCCGAATAAAGCCCGCCTTGTTCCTTGCCCACATCGCCCACAGCAATGGCGTCACGCCGTACTTCCCCGTTGCGTTGATCGGAGCGCCGGCAGATACTAGACGATCAATTTCTTTTACGTTTCCTCGCTCGGCGGCCTCGGCAATTGCGACCGCATCTGGGTCACGAAAAAACTCTCGGGGTGTGCCCAGCGAAGTGGGCGTTGTAAGCCGGCCCATCGCGAGCAGGTATTCCTTCCGGTTCTCCTCCGCGATCTTCTCCCACTGGTCTTTCGGGACGGCTCTTGATGTTGCCGAATACTTGCGGGCTGTCTTCCGATCCCAATCCACGACCTTCTCGGCAATCGAACGAAGTTTCCCCTTCTCTAAGTCAATAGGTGGGTCGACCACCTGTCCGTAGCAAAAATCCATTGCTCCTATTATTGCACCTGCCGATGGGTCGGTGCTGCAGCGAACCTCAAACAATAGCCGCAATCTGCCCGCGTGGTACCAAAAAAAGGCCTCTTCCTTTTTGCCCTGCTTAAAGAAGTACATAGCCAGCGCATAAAAGACCTCCGGGCTGTATTGTTCGGAGTTCACTACGACCCGCTCCGCGATCGTCTGCTTCTCCTCCGTGGTACCGTTTATCAGCTTCTTGAAGGCGTCGTTGCTTATCTGATGGTCGTCCGACTTATGATCTTCATCGGCACGCAAGGATGCGACGAAAACCAAAGATACGATAAGTCCGCAAGCAACAATCGTGGCCAATCGCATTTTTAGTTCCCCCTCGGCGAAACGTGTCCCGCCTCGCCTCCTTCATACACGCTGAACTCCGCCCAGATCGGCAAGTGCTCCGAGACCTCCAACGCCTGCGGCATCGTCAAATCGAACTCCCGCATCAGGTCGACCACCTCCACCCGGCCGGTGAACTCCCGCGTCGCCCGCCGGTCGAGCAAAATGTTGTCCAATAGGTGCGTTCCCCTTGTCGTCGTCGGCACGCCAGACAGCAGCGGCCCCACGCCCAACAGTTGCCCGAGTTGTCCCAAGTGTTGGTCGTCGCTTTCCAAATCGCCCAGCAGAATCACATCGTCCTCCGCCGGCCACATCCGCCGCACCGCCCGATAGGCCTCGGCCAACAAATCCAACTCCCGCGCCGTCTGGTCGCGGTCGGTCTCCACGCCGATCAAGGCAAACGTGAAGGCCTCGTTCGCATCGGGCCCCCGTGCCCGGAACATGCCCACCAGCGGCTTCACCCGAAACCGCCCGAGGTAGTCCTCCACAAACTGCACCTTCGTCCGATCGACCTCGACCCTCGCTCGATCGAACAGAAAGGCGTTGTAGTGTTCAAGCCCATCACGCTGCTGCGTGGCACAAGTCGCGAAATCAAACGTCCGCCCCGTCGCGGCGTTGATTCGCTCAACCAGGTGAATCAGCACGCCTTGATTCTTCCCCCGCACCCCTTGCAGGGCAATCAGATCGAACCGCGACAGCAAGTGCAACAGCAAGTCGCTCACCCGGCGATTGGCCAGTTTCGTTTCGTCGAACCGCCCGAGATGAAAACTCGCGATCCGCAACGTCGGCCGCGCAACGGGAGCCACGCCCGGCGCCGGCTCGCCTGCCGGCGCCTGCCCCGCCGTCTTGGCGACGATCCGCCATCCCACCGCCCGCCCGTTTTCGTGCTGCGTTTGGATCTCATAATTCAGAAAAAAATACGTGGCGCCAAAACCCGCCCCAATAATCAGCAAGATCAATATTTGTCTTCCCATGGGCTATAGAGTACCGAACACCCGCCGAACCGCTCCAGGCCAATTTGGGGGGATTCTCCCGTCACCTCCTCGCCCCAACCCAGATTTCCTTTGTGCCTTGCACCAAGCCACGTATACTAGGGGTAGGAACAGATTCTGGGGAGGTTGCCGCGAATGAAGCTACTACTCATTTGCCCTGCTCTCTTGCTCGGGCAACTCGTCTCCTTGGCGCCGGCCGACGTCTTTGTCCTCTCCGGCGGCGGTCGTATCACGGGCGACCTGGTCAATCGCAATGAGTCGCCACGTCAGCGCTACATCATCCAAATCTCCGACGGCGCCAAGCTCACCCTCGACGCTTCGCAAGTCGAAAAGGTGGTCCGCGTCCGCCCCGAGGAGGCCGAGTACGAGCGTATCTACGCCGACTACCCCGACACCGCCGATGCCCAGTGGGAATTGGCCCAGTGGTGCCGCGAACACAAATTGACCGCCCAACGCGAAATCCACCTCCGTCGCGTCATCGAACTCGATCCCGATCACGTCGAGGCCCGCCGCGCCCTCGGCTACAATCGCATCGAGGGAAAATGGCAGACCCGCCAAGAAGTGATGACCGACCGCGGCTACGTCCGCTACAAGGGCCAGTGGAAACTGCCCCAGGAAATCGAACTCCTCGAAAACAAAAAGAAACTCGAAGCCGCCCAACAGGAGTGGTTTCAAAAAATTAAACGCTGGCGGGGATGGCTCGGCACCGACCGCGACAACCAAGGCCGCGACAGCATCCGCTCCCTCACCGAGCCGATGGCCGTCAAAGCCCTGACCGTCGGCCTCCGCGATGACAGCGATCCCCAAGTCCGACTGCTTTACATCAAAGCCCTCGCCAACATCGACACCGTTGAGGCCGCCCGGGCACTCGCGATTGCCGCCGTGTCCGATCCAGTCGAAGAAGTCCGCCTGACCTGCCTCGATTACCTCCAAACCAAAAAACGCCCCGATGTCATCGCCTACTTCGTCGGCAAGCTCAAAGACAAAGACAACAAGATTGTCAATCTCGCCGGCATCGCCTTGGGACGCATGAAGGACCCCACTGCTGTCGGCCCCTTGATCGATGCCCTCGTCACCGTCCACAAGTTCAAGATTTCCAAACCCGGCGGCGACCAAGCCATGAGCACTAGCTTTGGCTCCGGCGGTTCCGGCATGTCGATGGGCGGTGGCCCCAAGATCATTCACCAGGCGATTCCAAACCAGACCGTCCTCGACGCCCTCGCCACGATCACCGGCCGCAACTTCAACTTCGACAAACAGGCCTGGAAGTATTGGTTCGCCGCCCAGAAGAAACCGGCCGACGCGCTCGACGCTCGCCGTGATTGAGACGCTCCCAGGCGAACAAGCGGCAAGCTTCCCCAAACCAACCGTCTACAACCGCGCGTCGCTCGACGAAAAGCCCACCAGGGCCGTCGCGCTCAGCAGCGCCAAGAATAGGCCAAGTACCGCCGGATGCGGCCCCCGCGGCGGCATCGGTCGGGCCCCCGGAAGCCATTCCGCACGCTGCCATCCGTCAGTTGTCCGCCGCCAAAAGTCGTCGTGCGGCATTCCCTGCACGCCCTGCAAATGTCCGCCGGGCTCGCTGGCCGAGACATCCACAGCCGTTCCGCCGAGCAACAACAGGACCGCTAAGAACCAGCCGACAAGACGCATAAGTCCCCCTCGCCAAAGCGCAGGGATACTTACGCAAGCCTCAAGCCAAAACGCCTTCGCAACGACTCCCCGTCACGCAATCCGTTGCCTCCCAAAGGCTTCGATCGGTTCGCGATGCGTGGCAAAATTTCCTTGCACGTTGCCTTTCCACAACGCCCCGTTCACCACCTGTGGAAAATCGTCCACACGGAAAAATCCCGGCCTCCCGGGGCAATGTCCACCTCCGCCGCTCCGCCGCCGCAATCCGCTCTTACCGGTTGGCGAATAGGCACTTGCGACCCCAATAACCGGTTTTCATTCTTGAAACGCCTCACCTCGATTACAATAGACTCCAGGGGAGCATAGGGAGGGTGCCCACCATGAATGTCAAAAAGCACATCCGGAGCAACAAACTTCAACGCGAGGCCGAAGGTTACCTGGAACTGGGCCTGCCGCAACAGGCTTTGCAGACCCTGGCGCGACTCGGCGACCCGGCCGGCTATACCATCGAAGCCCTTTACCTCTGGGGTGAAGGTCTTCGCGCCTTGGAGCGACCGTTCGAAGCGTTAGTACCTCTGGAGCGTGCTATCAAGTCGGCCCCCGAAGACGTCCGCATCCGTCTGGCCCTCGGCTGGTGCTATAAACGGACCGGCCGCATCGACTTGGCCATCGACACTCTTAAGCAAGCCATTCACTTCGACCCCGAGGAGTCGCTGCTTCGCTATAACCTCGCCTGCTACCTCAGTCTTTCCGGCCAAAAACGGCTTGCCCTCCGCTACCTCGCCGAAGCCGTGTCCATGAACTCCGTATACCACAGCCTGATTGAGGACGAGTCCGACTTCGACCCGATCCGCAACGACCCCGACTTCCAGGCGAGCTTTGGCAAGAAAGGCCAATCGCCCTCCGTCAAACAGCCCCTTGACGGCCAGAACGAGTAGGTCGCGAACGCCTGCTCCCATCGGTCGACTCTCTCCGCTTGGCCGCCGGCGCGCTCGAAGCTTAAAACAACAGACTCAATTCGCCGACCGGCCTCGTCGCCTTGCCCGCCGCATCGCGCGTTTAGCCGCCGGCGGCACGCCGGCGCTGCAGCGTTCCGCATGCTCAACGCCGGCCCATGTTCGCTACGAAAGCGGCGGCACCTCCTCCACTTCAAACTCTAAACCCCCTGTCCGCGAGGCGATCAAGTTGTAGATCGCCGCCACAATGAAGCCCCCGACAAAGCCTCCTGCCGCGTAAAGAACCGGCAAGAACAAGAGCAAAAAGGGTACTATGGACCCTCGGCCTCCCGTGGAGAGCGCGTCGAACAGTGCAAATGGCACGACAACCAAACTGATGAGTCCGTAGAAGATTGCTAGGAAAATTCCCGCTGGAAGCGGCGCAATCCTCGTCAAACGCCGTTTCATTTCCTTTCTCTCTCCCCCCCCGCCCCCAATCCCCAATCCCCAAACAAACAGGGCGTCGCCGACGAGGTGCGACGCCCTGCAAAATGGCTCCGACCGCTACCTTCTCGCTTAGAAGTTGTAGGTCACACCAAAAAATGCTCCATGCAGCACCAGGCTGCTGGTGTGCTGGATGTCGGCAATGTCCGGCGTGTCCACCATGTACTGCGGGAACTGGTCGTCGGCCAAGCCCATCCCCGTAATCGCCACGACCCGGTAGCCCGCCCGAGCGCTCCAGTTTCGCGTGAGCTGCCAATCGACACCGGTGTCGATCTGCGTCAGGAAACTCAGACCCGTCCGCGTCGAATGCACCGGGAAGCTGCCATACGGCCCGACGCCATTGACGCCATCGCCCGTGTGGGCGGCGAAATCGCTCTCCAGGAAGTTCCCGTAAATACCCACCTGGGGCGAGATGAACAGCCGTACGCCACTCCCCACACAGTAGGCAGCGTTGAAACCGAACTGGGGACCAATCAAATTGTTGCTGATTGTGTCACTGAAATAGGCCATGTCCGCCAGGTCGCCCCACACAGCGCCTTGCCGAACCGAAGCGAACGTCAGGTTCTCGGCGAAGCGGAAGTAGCGGATGCCGACCGACCAGCCAATGTCCCAATGCGAGTCACAAGCCCACGCCAACTGCTCGCGGACCAGGTTGACTTCCACATTGTGGAACTCGTCCCATCGGCTCAGCCGATGTTCTTGCGCCCCGTCAAACCAGTTCTGCGCGCTCACCCCGCCGAACGTCATCGGGGTCACAATCAAGGGCGTGCTCACGTAGTTGCCCGGATTGGTCGTAATCCGCTCGCCACTCATTTGCTCGGTCGTCCAATAGGTCGCCTGAATGGCATACGGCACACAATCACAGCAGAAGCGGCGACCGAACGTCGCTTCCCCGCCCCAAGCCCACTGCATCCCAAAATCGGAATTCGTTAATTGATTGGTTTCGTCATTCGTGGCATAGCTCGTCCATAGGCGACGCGAGCCGCTGCGGCCCATCACCAATGCCGAGATCGATGCGTACCAGGGACAGCAATCGCCGCAGCCCATCTCACACATCTCGCCGCATTGGCCATAACCCGGCTGACCGCAGCCGCCACCATAGCAGCCGCCGCCATAGCCGTTGCCCCAACCGCACTGGTCCGACATCATCTGATTCATCAAGTTCGGTCCCTGAGGAACCGGCTCACTGACGATCGGAGAGTACTCGCCGCCCGCCACCGGCGCCGGGGCCGGGACCACGCCAGCAGGCGCGGGTACCGCCGGAACCTGGGCAGCCGACGCCACCGCCGCCGTGCGCCCTCCCATCCGACTGTAACTGCTCGGCGCCGGATAGCGATACTGCGAGCCCGGCTGATACGGCTGGTACATGGCGGTCGCCGGCGTCTGAGCCGGATACCGATAAGACCCGGCGGCAGGCTGATACCCTCGCGTCTGCGGATAGCCCGTCGGATAGGCCGCGCCGGCCGGATAGCCCTGGTAGGGCGATTGGTAAACCGTTCCCTGCGCCGGATAGCGGTACTGCGGCTGAGTAGCATACGCCGCTGGCGCACCCGTCGTTGGGTAGGCACTCGCCGCCGTGTAGGTCGGCGTCGCCGACTGCGCTGCCACCGGCAACGTCTCCGGAGAACCGTATAGTCCATACTGCGCGCACGCTACCGAACCGCTACAAATTACGGAAAGCGCAAGCAGCGCAGGGCCGAAACGTCTCATCGCAGACTCCTTTTCGTTCCATCCCGCCGATTCGTCTCACTCGTTACAGCAATCGTCTCCCTCAGAAGCATGAATTTGACGAAATCAACGCCCAACCGGCCTTTTCCTTTTGGCGCGACGCATTAAACGCTTCCACCGCTGCGGTCGCAGAAATTCCGCACACCCCACAAACCCGGCCGTCTTTCCCCAAACAACAAACTCTGCGGCGTGAGCCAACTTCCCGCACGAAAAAAGGCCCCCCACCGCCCCCTCCTCACACTGCCACCTGCACAGACTTTGCCGCCCAGCAGAGACTTCCGCCGACGCCAACAGCCCCCCTCGGCGGCCCTTTGGGCGCATCTCCCCCTGCTCCGGACGGCCCCCGGGTTTGACAGCCGCCCCTGTGACCGACAAGATGAGAGCTTTCCGGAATTGGGAACTTCCGGCCCCGACACCACGTCCTATGACTAGCGACTTTTCCGCCCTCGACGACACGGAGCTAATCCGCATGACCCTCCAAGGTCAGACGGCCGCCTTCGAACACCTGGTCCGCAAATACCAGGACCGCTTGTTCAATACCGTGCTCTATCTCGCCGGCCACGCGGAAGACGCCCGCGATATCGTCCAAGAAACCCTCGTTCAGGCCTTTCTGAAGTTGGATACCTTCGAACAGCGGAGCCGTTTCTACACCTGGCTGTACCGCATCGCCTTCAACCTCGCCATCAGCCACCGCCGCCGACAGCGGCCGACCCGATCCCTCGATGCCCCACAGAAAGACGGTCGCAACCCCGAACCGCCAACCGCCGCCCCTACCCCGGCCGAACAAGTCGAGGCCCGTGAACGCTGCCAGCAGGTTCGCCAGGCTATCGCTCAGCTCGACCAGGAGCACCGCGCCGTCCTCTTGCTGCGCGAGATCGACGGCTGCGACTATGAAACGATCGCCGCGATCCTCGAGGTGCCTCTCGGCACCGTCCGCAGTCGGCTTCATCGGGCAAGAACCCAATTGCGACAGATCCTCAGCAGCGCGCCATTCAACCTCGAACCGGCCGCCACGGACCATGGCAGCACCCATTCGCCCAAGAAATAAATAGTTCCACACAAGAACAGAAGTGGCGGCGGGCGTAGACCGCCGACCAATTGCGTAGTGACCACATTCGCAGTAGTCTCGGTTTTCCGCGGTTTTATTGAGTAGTTTGATCCGCCCATGAACGGTTTCCCTCACGACGAACTGCTGAGTGCCTATCTCGACGACGAACTCAGCCCCGCCGAGCGCGCCGAAGTCGAAAAACTGCTGGCCACCGACCCGGCCGCCCGCCGTTCGCTGGAACAATTGCGCGCGGTTAGCGAGCAAGTTCGTTCGCTGCCTCGACAGAACCTGGGCGAAGACCTCAGCAAGCACGCTCTCGAACTGGCCCAACAACGTCGCTTGCAGACTTCCCCCGTCTTCGACACCAGTGATGATCCCGCCTCGCCGCTGCCGACCGGCGAGCCCTTCGCCCGCCGATTGTTGAGCCGACGCAACCTCCTCTGGCTGAGCCTGACCGCCGCCATCGCCGTGTTGATCAGCGTCCACGAACGCTGGAACCCCGCCGAACTGGGCCGCGATCGCAAAGTCGCCGTCGCCCCCGCCAAAACCCGCTGGGAAGGGCTCAACCGACCTCTGCCCCCGTCCAGCATCCAAGCCCCCGCCGAAGCGAAACGCGACCAGCCGGCCGACCAGTTCGCAGCCAGCGAAGCTGAAGCACTACCCGCCGCACCGAGTGCCGCTGCGCCTGCCGCGCCCGAACCACCCGCCGCTCGTACAGATCGCTTCTACGCGCCGGCGCTGGCAGAGACCGCCTCGGACGCCCTTCATGAGGCTCGCCCCCAGGGCAAGACTTCCCCGATCCGCGAAAAGACCGCCACCACCTTCTCCGCTGCGCCCGCTGCCGAAACGCCCTTCGTGATCCACTGCCAGATCACTCCCGCGGCAGCCCAAAGGAACGCCCTGCAAAACCTCCTCGCCGCCAACGACATCACCTGGAACCAACGAGATTTTTCAATAAAGAATGCTCCGCCAAGGGCGGCCGAAAAACACCCGCAGCGCGACGACGTGCCCGGTCAATCAGCCGCGAAGCAACGTCAAGATAAGGACGCAGTCGCCGCCGCGCCGACGCAGTTCCACGCCCAGGCGACCGGCGAACAACTGCAAAATGTCCTCGCCGCGCTCGCCGCACAACCCGAATACTTCGTCGCGGTCACCCTGCAACCGCCCCACCAGCGCAAAGCCCAGGTCGTTTTTGACCAGCGCAACCGCAACCTCAATCAACGCCTGCTCGGCGGCGCCGCTCTGAGCCAACGGCAGCCGGCCGATGCCGCCAACCCGCGACAAGAAGCCGCGCCCCCGCCGACCGTGTTGAATCGAACCACCGGCGCCCAATCCGATCGGGAGGCCAACGTCCGCCCCCAAGCGGAAGACGTGGCCCCCACACAAGCCCCGGCGCAACAGAGCCAAGCCGCCGCCAATGCCCGCCGTCAAACGGTCCTGTTTGTCATCCGCGTCGTCGATCTCCCCAACGCCGCCCCCGCACCCGAAGCAAAATAACGCCCCGCCTCCCGCCTCCTTCACCCCTGCTTCCCGGCCATCGACACCTTTTCCACGGACCGCCGCCGCGCAGGGACGATCACACCATCGAGGGGAAAGCCTCGAATTCCTCGTGTTCTGAAGCCGTCTTTGGCAATCTTCACAACCGTCTGGCTACCCCACCGGCACGCCCAAAGAAACTGGCTAGAATGAATCCGGCCATCTGCGTGTAAGGTCGTAGGCTGGGATTTCCGTCCCGGCTTCTCCCCAGCCGAGAGAAGACGGGACACCCAGCCTACGAGCGTTCTTGGGCGGTGGGTTTTCGAGTTTAGGGATTTGGGGACCTGCAGCGCTGGGACCGAATAGTTCTCCAATTTGCATTTTGCATAGCACTCCTGAACCCTGAACCCTTTCACTGATAACTGATAACTGAACCTCCGATCGGCAGGAAGGAATCCTCCCCCATGGATGAGACGTCGGAAATCGTCGTTCAAACCGCCAACGAGTACGTCGGCCGCTGGAACCGCCTGGTCAGCACGACCAACTGGGAAAAAGGGCGAATCATCTTCGAGTGGCGCGAGGCCCTGCAACAGGCCGGCGCGCCCGTCAGTGCCTACTCCGATGACGCCTGGAGTCAGCAGGTCGGCAACGTCACCCCGCAACACGTCGGCCGCCTCCGCCGCGTCTACGAGCGCTTCGAGAAGGTGCATCAACAGTACCGCGGCCTGTACTGGAGCCATTTTCAGGCGGCCCTCGACTGGGACGATGCCGAGATGTACCTCGAAGGCGCCGTGCAGAACGACTGGTCCGTTTCCCAAATGCGCAACCAGCGCTGGGAAGCCCTCGGCGGCCAACCCGATCAGCAACCCTGCGACGCCGACATCGTCAGCAGCGAACTCGACGAAGACGTCGCCGCCACGCACGACGGATCACTGCCGGCTACGATCAGCGAATCGTTCGGCGAGGTGCACGACGCCGAGGATTTCGGCAGCGACTCAGCCGACGACATCCCCTTCGACACCGACGACTCCCATTCGACCGAATCGGCTTCTGCGGCGATGGATGCCCCTGCCGCCCCATTGCTGCGGCCCTTCGAGGCCCTGCCGCCGCTGCCGGCGGATCTGAAAGAGGCCTTCGAGCTATTCAAGCTGGCGATCCTCAGCCACAAGATCTGCAATTGGGGAGAGATCGCCCGCGACGACGTCCTCTCGGTCCTCGAATCGCTGCGACAACTCGCCCTCGCCCCCGCCGAATAGCTTTTTCCGCAAACCGGCATCAAAAACAATCGCCGTGCGTCCGAAACGACGCGCGGCGCTTTTATTTTTCCTCGTCGTCCGGCGCGGGCACAACCAGCACCAGGTCGTCGTTATCCTCTAATTTGTCCAATGGACCGAACGGCTGATGTAGTCCATTAAACTCGACCCTACTAAGCCCTGCTTTGGTCACTCCAGGCGGCAATTCATTCCATTTACCATTCGGACCTACGCTGGAAAGGCAATAGCCGATAACAGGGCCAAACGGCTTCGCATTCCATCGCGGCGAATATCCCAAGGGCCGCTTTCTGTCGTACGGATCGGCGGGTAGGCGATCGAGGATTTTAATCGAGAATAAGTCACGCTCGTAATTTGGATATCGATGTTTCACCGCCCGCCATGCGGCAATCGCGAAGACCATTTGCGACGCCCGCTCCATGAACAAGTTGGTCGGTGGAGACGTAAGCAAACTGCGCGGATCGGTGGCGGGCAGCATCTTGATGCCTTCGGCCGGCAGCCAGCGGTCGAATTCCTCCGGTGACTCGCCGCTTTCAAGCTTCTTGGCATCTCGCCGAATCTGCTTGTCGATCGCCACCAGAGCGGCATCCTGCTCGCGCCAATCCGGCTTTCGCAGCGCGGCGGCAATTTGGTCGTAGTGCTGATTGCCAAACCGCAACAAGCTGTCCCAATCCACCTTACCGGCGTCCAACTCGGCGATCAGCCGTCGCCGCATAATTTGATCCCAACCGTTCTCGACCCGTCCGGCGACGCCGAATATCTCGGCAGCGTTCGTCCGCCTGCTGGCGATTGCGCAGATGGCGTCGAGGAACTCAAAACGCTGCCAAACGTCGAACCGTTCTATGATCGAGGGCAGGCGAGGCAACCCTCGCAGATCCGCCAGGCACTGTTTGGCTTGCTCTGCGGTAAGCTGCCCGTAGTGGGCCAGCTCGCCGTCGCCCACGGTGGCCGCTCCCTCCCACCGAGACGCCATCAGTACTGCGTCCAAGGCGGGAACCTGCGCGACGAGCCGTGCCAGACGATGGCAAGCAAGCAAGTCTCCCCAGGCCTCCTTGAATCGCCCCTCGGCTGTGCGAAGCATGGCCCGCATTACCAGTGGTGCGGTCGTTTCACGCCTCCACGTCGCGAGTGCGCTTTCTCCGAATAGGAGCGGCCGATTGATCGAGAGAAATGCCAGAGTGACTGAGTCCCAGCTTGTCCCCTTCGGGATCAGTGGGAGGTAGAATCGCGGACGCCGACTGGCCTCGACGATCTTATCCAGCGGTTCTTCGTTGGCCCTTAGCCAAGCCGCGACCAGCGGGCAGTCCTTCTTCTGCCACGGCCGCTTGCCTGCACGAGCGAACTCCTTGTCGGCGATTGACCTTCTCGTTTGGTCGCGTTTGAGTGCCTCGGGGTCGTGTTTCTCGACGTACTCGATAAAGTTGACAAAATACTCGCCGTTGTCTGCCAACGCGGCCATGCCGAGCATCGTATACACTTTGGCCCGCTCTTCGGCCGTTAGCGGCTCCTGATTGAAGCCGTAGGTCAAAGAGGCCGGTCCAACGGCCTCTAACAACAGCACCGCCGCGTTATTTTCCGTCGTCACGCCCTGGCTGGCCATCTCATCGAGCGCAGCGACGTAGTCCGGATAGCCGTCGGCCCGCAGCGGCGCGGTGATATACGTCGTCTCACGAGAGATCGTGATCGGCAGCTTTCTCTTGGCCGCCTCGGTCTGCACCGACGTTGCCGCCTTCGTCGTGTTAGAGCCCGGCGAAGCGGAAGGCGGCGCCGCAGCGACCCGGGCCGCGAAGAACAACATGCAAGAGACCGACATGAGAGCCCATCGGCATCGCATCGTAACTGCCCCTCCGCTGAAAGGAAAATGCTTGGCGCGGACCAGAGCGCAGGCCCGAGCAGAAACGAACCTGCCACGGCACAGGAAACTATCGCACACAAAAATCCAGCGCCTACTCCGCCGGCCGCTGGTGGTCGTCGCCCGCCCGTTCGCTGGCCGCTGCATCCGCCTGAACCACCGGTTCGGCGGTCGCTGGTTCCACGGCCGCCCGTTCAACAGTCGCTTGTTCAACAACGGCCTGTTGCTCGACGGGCTGCTCGCCCTGAGCTGGCGATAAAACCGCCGGCGCTTGAACCGGCTGCTCTGAAGCGGGCTTGACGGTCTTCTTCTTGTCCTTGCCGGACGGCTTTTCGGGCACTGCCGGCTTCTCCGTCCCCTGCTGGAAAAACTGCATCAGGTCGCCGAAGGTCCGCATCGGCTCCTTGCCGGCCTTCATCGCCTCGGTGATCGGCACCACCGGTTTTGGCTTCGGCGCCGGGCGCGGCGGCATCGGGCGACGCTCCTGCGGATACCGGCCATGGCCGCCCTGCGGTCGCGGCGGTCGACCCTGCTGAGGACCTCCCGGTCGAGGCGGTCGCTGTTGCTGTGCCGGGCGCGGCGGACGCTGTCGCGGCCGGTTGTCGCCTTCCGGCCGCCCTTCGCCGCCTTCCGGCTTCGCGTGTTGCGGTCGGCCGTGGTGCGGATGTTTCGGTCGCTCGCTGCCCGGTCGCACCATGGTCAGCGACACCCGGTGCCGCTCCTTGTCGACCTCCATCACCCAAACTTTGACAATGTCGCCCACCGCCACCACGTCGTGCGGGTCGCGGATAAACTTGTCGGCCAGCCGGCTGACGTGCACCAGGCCGCTTTGATGCATGCCGATGTCGACGAAGCAGCCAAAATCGACCACATTCAGCACGGTGCCGGTCAATTCCATGCCCGGCTCGAGGTCTTCCAGCTTGATCACGCCCCGCTTGAACACCGGCGCCGGCAAATCCTCGCGCGGATCACGCCCCGGCCGAGTCAACTGCGCCAGAATGTCCTTCAACGTCAACGCACCAACCTGCATTTCATTGGCCAGCGCGTCGAGGTCTACCTGGGCGACTTTTTCGCCCAACGCGGCCAGCGTTTCCTTGTCGCGGAGATCGGCCGGCGCGCCGTGTACCTTCTCCAGCACCCGGTTCGCCACTTCGTAGCTCTCCGGATGAATCCAGGTAGCGTCGAGCGGATTGTCGCCCCCGGGTATCTTCAAGAATCCGGCCGCCTGCACAAACGTCGCCTCGCCCAATCCCGGCACCTGGCGAAGCTGCTCCCGACTGCCAAACGGACCGTGCTCCGTCCGATACTCGAACAACCGTCTCGCTGTTAACTGATTCAATCCCGACACATAGCGCAACAACGCCGGGCTGGCCGTGTTCACGTCCACGCCCACGTAGTTCACGCACGATTCGACCACTTCGTCCAACGAGGTGCTGAGATGCTTTGCCTTCACGTCGTGTTGATAAAGCCCCACGCCAATGCTGGCCGGCTCGATCTTCACCAGCTCGCTCAAGGGGTCGAGCAGTCGGCGGCCGATCGAAATCGCCCCGCGCAGTGTGGCATCGTACTCCGGAAATTCTTCGCGCCCAATCCGGCTGGTCGAATACACGCTCGCGCCCGCCTCGTTGACGATCACGTAAGCGACGCCGCGGTCCTTGAGATCGTTCTCGACCAGACTGGCAACGAAGTCCTCGGTGTGCCGACAGGCCGTGCCGTTGCCGATCACGATCACGCTCAGCTCTAAACGCTGAATCATGTCGAGCACTTTTTGCTTGGCTTCGTCGGTCCGGTCCGGCTTGCCCACCAGATAAATCACCGCATGCTCGATCAATTTGCCGAATTGGTCGATCGCCGCCAACTTGCAGCCGCTACGGAAACCCGGATCAACGGCCAGCAGCCGATGATTGTGCACCGGCGCCTGCAACAGCAAGTTCCGCAGGTTCTTGGCAAACACCCCCACCGCGTGGGCTTCGGCATGATCGGTCAGTTCGCGGCGGACTTCCCGTTCGAGACTCGGCAGGATCAGCCGCGTCAACGCATCTCGTGCGCAACCTCGCAGATAATCGCCATGCGGATGCTCGGCCGGCACCAACGTCACTTCCATCGCCGCGGCCATCGCCGGCTGGTCCGCCTCAACCCGCACCCGCAAGACTCTTGCCCGCTCACCGCGGTTGATCGCCAGCACCCGGTGCGGTGGCATCTTCTTAATCTCTTCGCGATAGGCGAAGTAATCCTGGAAGTCCTTGATCCGCTTCTCTTCGAGTTTCTTCTTTTTCTCTTCGCGCTTCTTCTGTGCGGCCAGCTTCGCCTGCTGACGCGCCAGCTTGCGCTGCGCCGCGGCACTCGGCGCCGCCGCGGCTACATCGCCGGCAGCCAGTTCAACGCCTGTCGCTTCGGCGGTTGCCCCAGGCTCGGTCGCCCGCGTCTGGTCTGCCGGCACACCTTCGACGGCGTCCCCCGTGACTTCCACAACCCCAGCGACCTCGGTCGTGTCGGCGTTCTCTTCCGCCGACGTGGCAACACCCCCTGCCTCCCCTGCCGGCGCTGCTGCTTCGACCTCCGACTCCGCCACGACTTCCTGAGCCGAGACTTCCGCTACCGGTTCGGCCGACTCGGCAACCGGCTCCACGTGCGCGGCCTGTTCGATGGGAGCCTCGACCGGTTTGGCCTTTTCCGTTGGCTTTCCTTCCGGCGCCGACTTCTCCTCCGCCGGCCAACGACTGCTCACCAACGCCCCGGTTCGCTGCAGAATCTCCCGAAGCTGCTGCCGCAGCTCGGCCTGCTCACTAAACTGCTCGGCTAGAATGTGACCCGCGCCCAGCAGCGCATCAGCCGCCGTCGGCACCTGCCGATCGGGGTTGATAAAGTCCGCCGCCCGCGCGTCGAGATCAAGACAATTCGGGGCCGCCTCAAGAATCTCGCGCGCTAGCAACTCCAGCCCTCGCGAGCGTGCAAGCGTCGCTAGCGTCTGCTTCTTCGGCTTGTACGGTAGATAGAGATCTTCCAACCGCTTGGCGGTCGTGGCCGAGAGGATCTGCTTGGCCAGCTTTTCCGTCAGCTTCCCCTGCGACTCGATCGAACGCAAAATCGTCTGCTTGCGATCGGCCAGCATCCGCATCCGCGTCAGTCGGGCCTGGATCTCCCGGATCTGCTCCTCATCCAACCCGCCCGTCTGGTCCTTCCGATAGCGGGTGATGAAAGGCACCGTGTTGCCTTCATCGAGGAGTTCCACAACGGCCTGAACCTGGCGCAAAGGCACGTCGAGGCCACGCGCGACCTGCCTGAGATCAATCGTTACCGTGGTTACCATAAACAATCCATATTACCCGGAGAAGCCATATTTTATCGTTTATCGGCTTTCTGGGCACCACCGCCCCAGGAGGTGTGCTGGGCAAAAGCCGCATTTTCCTTCAAAATCCTCAAACTCGCAAGCCACTGGCTGCCGATACCTAGGGCGAACGAACAGGGTGGCACAACAAGGAAGGAAAGCCCCCATGAACGCCAGCCACTTGCGCGTGTATTACGGCCCTCAAGAGGAATCCTCGAATCTTAACGTCGCCGAACCCCGCCAGGAAAAGGTGACCGTCCCCTTGATGGAAATCATGCCCTTGCTGGCCGACGCCGTTCAATCCCAACGTACATGGCTCCGCGACTTCGCCGACGACGAGGTTACCATCTCCATGGACCTTTACGAAGTCATCCTCGCTTACCAACATTACCGCCGCCCCTCGGCTTAACCCGCCTTCATCGGCTTGGGCGGCGGTAATCACCGGATTGGATCCAGCCCGGCTCCCAGCGCCCCGGGCTGGTGTCGTTTCTTGGCAAAGCTCAGCAGGGCTCCCGCCCCTCGTTGATGACCCGGTGCGCGCCGCCCGTGTCAGTCGCCTCCTTCCTTCAAACCGTCCGGCCGAGTCGCCTTCGACTCCAGCGCCGGCAGCACAAATATCTTCCCGTCGCCCATCCGACCCGTCCGGGCAACGTCAACCACCTTCCGCATCACTTCCTCGCTGTGCTCGTCTTCCACCCACAGCGTTATCTCCACCTTCGGCAAATACGCCATCGAATACTCGCTGCCACGGTACTCATCCAAATAGTTCTTCTGCCGACCATAGCCTTTCACCTCGCTCACACCGCACGCCTCTACCGGCGACGACTGCAAAACCTCCAGCACCCGCTCGACGAGATACGGCTTAACGATCGCTATGATCTGCTTCATCAATCTTCGCGAAGCTCTCGATGGCCCACTGGGGCAAAGAAAAGTTCTCGGTTGTACCTTGCTCGGGACAGCGCCCGCCGCCCGACTCACCCAGCGTTTCGCGTCACTCCTCGGACCTTCCGCTTAGTAGCATATCGAACTCCCGCCCTCCCAGCAACCGGTAGACCGTACAGTAGACCGCCGCGCCGGCCGTCGCCGGGATGCCAACCTGCAGTAAGCGATGGACCATCGTGTCCACTTCGGGCAATTGATCGTCCACCCAAACCACCAGCCAAGCCATAATCGCCGTCGCCACGACCGCCCGGACGATCGTCAACAGCAGCGGCCGCACATCGAGACACGCTTTGTGAAAAAACAATGCGGCGAGAATCACAAATTGCAGCCCCGCGCAAACCGCCGTCGATAGCGCTAAACCCGCCTCCGCAAACGGCCATATCAGCGACAGATTCAGCGATAGATTCAGTCCCACCATCCACGCCCCAACCCGCACCGGCGTTTGGTACTTTTCGAGCGCGTAAAACCCCCGCACCAGCACTTGCAGCCCACAGTACGCCCAAACGGCAATGCCGTACCAGGCAACCATTCGCGCCGCACGCAACGTATCGCCGCCGTGAAACTCCCCATATTGGAAGAGCAGCCGTGTGATCGGCTCCGCCAGCAAATACAATCCGGCCGAGGCAGGCACGCCCAAATAAAGAACCAACTTGAGCCCCAACGTCATGTCCTTACCCAGTCGGTCCATCTCGCCGCGCGCAGCGTGCTTCGACAATAACGGAAAAATCGCCACTGCCACCGCCGTCCCCACCAGTCCCAGCGGAAACTCGCAAATCCGATCGCCGAAATAGATCACCGCGGCTGCCCCCTGCTTCATCGGATAGGGCACGTTGCCCAGCCAGGCAATCGTCTGCGGTCCTTGAGAACTCGCCGCAAGCCCCCAGGCAATCATGCTGTCCATCAACACATTCATCTGCACAATCGACAAGCCCACCACCGTCGGCGCCATGTTCCGCAACACCCGCCGAACCCCTTCCCGCGCAGCCGGCCAGTGATAGTGAAAGCGGTAGCCCATTCGCCCAAGCATCGGCAGCTGCACGACAATCTGGGCAACCCCCGAAACCAGCACGCCAATCGCCAAAACGTAGGCCTTCGTCGCCTGCTCGCAAAACCGTGGGGCAACGCCAAGCGCCGCGATCAGCCAGACGATGTTCAGCATCGTCGGCGCAAGCGCCGGCACGGTGAAATGCTGCGCGGCATATAGCATCGTGGTTAGTTGTGCGGCAATGCAGATCAGCAAGAGGTACGGCAACATCACCGCCGTGAGACCCAGCAACAAGGACATGCCCGGCACGTCGCCCCAGAAATACCCAATTGCGCCGATAAGCAATTCCCCGCACGCCACCAACACGATCAAGACGACCGCCAGCAGCGTGACCACGACGCTTGCCAACTGTCGCGCAACATGCCGATCCTTTTCCAACTGGAGCGTCAGCACCGGCAGATAGCTGGCCGTCAGCGCCCCTTCACCAAATAATTGCCGAAAAAGGTTCGGCACCCGAAAGGCAACCAGAAACGCATCGGCCACGCCCCCCCGCGATGCCCCCAGCAGCCACGCCGTCGACATGTCGCGCAGCAATCCCAACCCTCGGCTCAACAGGGTGCCCAGGCTGGTGATGATTGTCCCAGCAATCAGCGGGTGGCGACGCGGCGGAGATGCCATGCTGGCAATGTAAGTCGAAACGGTCGCCGGGGAAAGACTGATCCTGCTCCCCTCGCCCCCCTGGCAACCTCCGCCAGAATGCCCATAATTGCTTCGGGCATCTATCCCGCTCGAAAACTATCATGGCCAAACGTTCCAATTACCAAGACCGCATTATTCGCAATTACTACGAGAACCGCGACGAAATCATGCTCCAGCGGCTCGGCGAACTTGTCACCGACCTGTTCCTCGCCGAGGGCAAGGCCAAGGTCCGCCTCTGGAAGCGTGTCGGTGAGGTCCTCGATAAACTCAAGGTACCCCCTGGCGAAATCCAGCACCTCGTCCAAAGCGATAATCCCACCCTGCTGGCCAATAAACTGAAGAAGCTGTTGGAGAAAACGTAGTGGAAGGCAGCGCCGGCCCCCTCGAAGAACTCCGCTGGAAGAAATTTCGCGTCCTTGACGACGGCTTCGTCTGCCTCGTCGATGCGATGGGCAGCGATCACGCCGTCGTCCAGGCCGCTCGCGTCAGCTACGCCGCCGGCACCCGGCCCGTCTCGGACGACCGCACCTTGATCCGCTACTTGATGCGACACTGGCACACCACCCCCTTCGAGATGGCCGAGTTGAAGTTCCTCGTCCGTGTACCCATGGATTGTTGGCGGCAATGGATTCGCCATCGCATGGCCTCGATCAACGAGACCAGCACCCGCTACTCCGTGGCCATCGACGCCACCCAGACCACCGCGGCCGACCACTGGCGCCACCAAGCCACCACCAATCGTCAGGGCAGCGGGGGTTTTTTCGACGCCTCCACCGGCTCGGAGCTTTCCACGCAGGAAGCCGACCTCCAGAGACATGCCCGCGAGGTCTACCAGCACCGCTTGGACCTCGGCGTGGCCCGCGAACAGGCCCGCAAAGATCTGCCCCTCTCCACCTACACCGAAGCTTACTGGAAAGTCGATCTCCATAACCTGCTGCACTTCCTGCAACTGCGAATGGACCCCAGCGCCCAGTGGGAAATCCGCCAATACGCCAACGTCATCGGTCAACAGATTGTTCGTCCGCTCTTCCCGCTGGTTTGGGAGGCCTTCGTCGACTATCGCCTCGAACAAATCCAACTTACGCGGCTCGATCGGGAAGTCATCGCGCGCCTCGCCGCCACGAAGAGCCTGCCCGCCGGCGAGGCCGACTTCCTTGCTGCCGGCGACAGCTCCTGGGCCAATCAACCCCGCAACCGCGAACGCGACGAGTGCCGTGAAAAACTCTTGAAACTGGGCCTCCTCAAAAAGGACTAGCCGCCATGGATTCTTCCTCCTACGAGCCCACAGGCGTCGTTAAAGAACTTCTCGAACTGAACCGCCGCCTCCTCGAAAGCATCGCCGCCGGCGATTGGACCACATACAGCGAGCTCTGCGATCCCAGCCTCAGCGCCTTCGAGCCCGAAGCCCGCGGCCATTTGGTCACCGGTATGGACTTCCACAAGTTCTACTTCGATCGCGGCGGCACCGCCGGCCCCCACAACACCACCATGTGCGCGCCCCATGTCCGCGTGTTCGGCGACGTGGCCATCCTCTGCTATGTCCGCCTCCTACAACGGTCCGACGAAAACGGCGCCGCCGTCACCTTCCGCAGCGAAGAAACCCGCGTTTGGCGACGCGAGAATAATGCTTGGCGCCACGTTCACTTCCACCGCTCGACCAACCCGTAGCCCTTCCGATCTCTAGTCCATTGGAAATAAACCACATGCCACGCCCCGTCATTCTGCTTTCGGTCCCCGCGTTGCGCGAAAAAGACGTCGCCGTGATGCGCAACCTGCGCTCCCTGATGGCCGGCGGCGAATTGGCCGAGTTGATCCCCAGTTTTCCCTGCGTCACCTGTCCGGTACAAGCGGCCATGACCACCGGCAAGCGGCCCAGCGAACATGGCATCGTCGCCAATGGGTTCTATCATCGCGAAAAGTGCCACGTTGAGATGTGGACTGCGCCGAACGATTGCATCCAACAGCCGCAAATTTGGGACTTATTGTCCCATCACGGCCGCGGACTGACCTCCGCCGTCTGGTTTCCCCTGCACAGCAAAGGCTGCGAAGCCGATTACGTCTGCACCCCCGCCCCGATCCACAATCCCGATGGCACCGAGTCGCTTTGGTGCTACACCCGTCCGCCCGAACTGTACGGCATGCTCCGCGACCAACTCGGCCATTTCCCGTTAATGAACTATTGGGGACCGATGGCCGGCATCAAGTCGAGCGAGTGGATCGCCGACTCGGCGATGGTTGCCGCCCAGCAGTGGCAGCCCGACTTCTTCTATATCTACCTGCCGCAGTTGGATTACGCCGCTCAGCGGTCGGGCCCCGAGAGTGCCGCAGCCGATCAGGCGCTTGCCGACCTCGATGAGCTGCTCGGCAAGCTTGCCCCAGCCATGAACGACGCCTACGAAGAACCGCCGCTCTGGCTGGTGGCCGGCGAGTACGCGATCACGCCGGTCAACCACGTCAGCTACCCGAACCGGATCCTCCGTGAGGCCGGCCTTCTGCACGTTCAAGAAAAGCCCGACGGCGAACACCTCGACCTCAAAAATAGCCTGGCGTTCGCCCTGGTCGACCACCAGTTCTCCCATGTCTTCGTCAAAGACTCGGACGCAAACGTCGTTGCCACGGTCGCCGACCTCTTCCGCAACCAGCCCGGCATCCAAGAAGTGCTCGCCGGCACGCAGCGGAGTCGCTATCACCTCGAGCATCCGCGCAGCGGCGACGTGATCCTTGTTTCCACACCGCAAAGTTGGCAGGCCTACTATTGGTGGACGAGCGACGATCGGGCCCCCGGTTACGCGCGAACCGTCGACATCCATCGCAAGCCGGGCTACGATCCGGTCGAACTCCACTTCGATCCGGCCACCAAATCAATCCCGCTGAATGCCAACTTGGTGAAAGGCTCTCACGGCGCACCGGCCGTCAACGGCTCCCAGCGAAGCGTCCTGCTGGCCTCCGATCCGACCCTCTTCCCCGGCCCCGTGGTCAACGACACCGACGTCTTCAACGTCGTGGTAAAACACTTCGGCCTGCAGCAATCTTAGATATCAGTTGAAAGGTGGCTTCGGAGTCCGTTGTGATGCCGGCTTAGAAGCCGTTGTGATGCTGGCGTAGAAGTTCGTTGTGATACTGGTCCCCTCTCCCGCCGGGAGAGGGTTAGGGTGAGGGCAGCCGGCGTTGGTCACGCTTCAGCGGCCGGCGGCAATGACTATGAAGCAGCGACAACCGTTTAGCGGCCGGCGGCACGCCGGCCCCAATCCCTCGTCAATTACTTCTCCCCTTCCGCCTTGGCCAACCGCTCGCGGGCCTCGGTGGCCAACTGATCGAGGAAGCTGTCCGCGTTTAAGTACTCTTGCGCGGTGATCTCGGGCGCCATCGTCTTCAGAGCAGTCTTCATCCGTCCGACCGTTTCGATCATGGACTGATAGTCGGCCGCCGTCGGCACGCTCAACCCCTTCGGTGCCCGCCGATACGGCGCCTCGATCTTCGCCCGGTCTTCGGCAAACCGCGGGTCACAGAGCACCGGCAGCCATTGGATCACATCCATCGCCACCTTCGGCTCGCCAGCCCGTCCCATCGTCACCGGCTCAAACCCCATGGCCGGCGCGGCTCCTGCCGAAGCAAAACTCATCGCCCGCTGCTGGGCCATCTGCTGTTGCTGGGCCTGGAACCACCAATCGCGGGCCGACTGCTGCTGGCTGAAAATCGCCTGCTGCCGCGACGCCACGTCCGACGCCATTGCCGTATTGATGCGACTCTGCTGCGCCGCCCGCTGCTGCATCGCGGCCCGCTCGCCAGCCAACCGTTCCGCCTGCGCCGTATAGCGCGCCGCGTTGCTGGCGCTGCTCAGGTCATAGGTCACGCCGAAATCGTAGCCGTAACCGTCGTACCCGCCAGACCCGCGGCGACCGCGCGGGAACATCTGGCCCAGGGCAGTCGTCTCCAAAACGCCTAACGCCAGCACCAGCAGAGCAATAAGCCAGGCCCGTCGCATGATCCGCTCCTCGATACTTCCGCATATTTCGGGGCTCATCAAAACTATCTTAGTCTAGGCCGCACCTGCCAACTCGGCAAGAAACACCCTTTTCACCGCCACAACCGGCCCGACCGCCCCAAATCGCACGGCGGCAGCGGAGGCAGTAGACGCTTGGGAAAAACTGACCTGCTTCTTGAGCCGCCGCCGGCAGGGCGACAGTTGCAGCAACTGGCTACCCTTCCGCGCCCCCGATGACGTATGATTGTGCGTGCGGATTCACTGCATTTGGCCCTCCCTGTTCGGCCCATAGGCCGGGAGATCATCATGTACCGTCCTGCCGTCCTGACTCTGGTCGTTGTCCTGTCGCTCCCGACAATAGCCCAAGCGGCCGATCAATCGGCCAACCCCTTGCAGAAAGCGGTTGCGACCCTGCAGGACCATTTCAATCGCGGCGACGCCAAGGCCCTCGCCGCCTGCTGGACAACCGATGGCGACTTCATCGGTTCCACCGGCGAACGCCTCGTCGGTCGACAGAGCATTGAGAAAGCCTTCGAGAAATTCCTCGCCGAACACAAAGGCAGCAAGATCGCCCTTCACGTCACCGACCATCGGCTGTTTTCCGACGCGGTTGCCCTGGTCGACTTGGTCGCCGAGATGCAACCGGCCCGCGAAAACCGCGAAGGCGATCCCCTCTCGACCATCGTTTACGTCAAACAAGGCGATCAGTGGCTGATTGCCAGTTTCCGTGAAACCATCGCCAATGCATCCCCACCACCCAGCCAACTGACAGATCTGGCCTGGATGGTCGGCGATTGGACCGATGCTACCGCCCACGACTCCGGCGTTCACATCCGTAGCAGTTGCGCTTGGGCAGGCAATGGCAGCTATCTCATCCGCAAGTTCGGCATCGCCCACCAAGGCCAGACTACCCTCGGCGGCACCGAAGTCATCGGCTGGGATCCCCGCGCCCATCGCATCCGCTCTTGGACCTTCAACGCCGACGGCGCCTTTGGCGAGAGCACCTGGACCCGCAACGGCAACCAGTGGTTGGTGAAGTACAACGGCATCCTCGCCGACGGCAGCGACGTCTCGGCAACCCACATCGTCACCCTGACCGACGCCGACACCCTCACTCTCGAGTCCAAAGAGCGGAGGCTCGACGGCCAACGCCAGGCGGATGTCGCCCCGGTGACGATTAAGCGAGTGGCCGCCGCCGATGCTCAGAAGACGCCCCAACAGCCCATTCCCCAGAAGAAGCTACTGCCCCAGTAGCGAAAAGCTGAGGATTAGGGATTACCGACTGCCGTGACTCAAAACCTGCATCATTCGGCATTCGGCATTCGGCATTCGGCATTCGGCATTCGGCATTCGGCATTCGGCATTCTGACTTCCCCTTCATCCTTGAAAGTTCCGGCTCTGACGCATCAGCCGTAACGGATTGTCATAAACCACCCGGCGAATCAGCGCATCGTCATGCCCACGCCGCCGCATCGCCTGGATGAATGCCGGCACGGCCATCGGATCCGAAGGCCCCCAGTCGGCCGAAGACGTGACCAAAATCCGCTCCGGCCCGTAGATCTCGATCATGTCCACGGCTCGCTCCGGCGTCATCTTCGTGGTCGGGTACAGCGTCAGTCCCGCCCAGTAACCCGCCTCCAACACCGGTCGAATCGTGTGCTCCTCGCAATGATCGATCCATACCCGCTCCGGCACGACGCGATCATCGGCCGCCAGCAGATCGAGGATCATTCCCGTGCCGCGATACTTCTCTTCGAGGTGCGGCGTGTGGAACAACAACTGCTCGCCGCGTGCCAACGCCAGTGCAACCAGTTCTTCGAGCGTCGTGAGTTCATTGCGGGTGCACTTGTTCAAGCCGATCTCACCGACGCCCAGCACGTTCGGCCGGTCGAGAAACTCCGGCAACAGCGCAATCACCTCCCGGGCCAGGCCAACATTTTCGGCCTCCTTCGCATTCATCCCGACCCATGCCCAATGGGCCATGCCGTAGTTGGCCACCCGCTTCGGCTCCCACTCCGTCAACTGCCGGAAGTAATCATAGAAGCAAACCGCCGCCGTGCGGTCGTAACCCATCCAGAACGCCGGCTCGCCCAGCCCCACACAGCCCGCCCGAGCCAATGCCTGAAGATCGTCCGTCGTCCGTGAAGCAACGTGAATGTGCGGATCGAAGAAATACATGCTTTGTCCGAATCAAGTGAAAGATTCCATGCGGAACGAGGAAGAAACGTCCTCTCTGCGCCCCTCGCCCCTAATTGCAGGCCCGTTTAGCAGCCGACGGCACGTCGGCTCCCCTAGCCCCTAGCGCTCAACGAAAACTCCATCTGCACCTGCTCAGCCCGATTTGGCTCGTTACCGGCAACGATCGCCAGACTGCGGCGAATCTGCTCCAATCGAGGATCGCCCGCCGCTCCGCCGCCGCGGTCGACCCGATCCATCGCCGCCGCCAGTTCGATCAACCGCGCGCGGATTTGCAGAAAGTCCTTGTCCAACGGATTGCCCGAAGATGCGGTCTCGGCCATGACGCCTCCTTCTAGAGCGAATGGCACGCTTGGATAGCGTCATTTCGCTTGCGGAACCATTGCTGTTTGAGCGCGCTTTGCACGCGACAGGCAAGTGCGACACGCATCAAGCGGATCGACAACGCTGCTCGAAGCTCAACGCGTCAGGACAATCGCGAACTTGGCGGCAGCACTTCAGTCTGCCTCTTAGAAGCGGTAATACATCCCGCCGCCGGCTCCCGCCGGAGCCGGTTTGGGATTCGGTTCACGCTTCTCGAAAACGTCGCTCACATTGCCCGGCGAACGCCGCTGAATGTCGTCGCCCGGCTTGGCACGGAAGTCGTTCGGATTGGCTCCCCGCCCATAATGAACCACCGGTGCCATGTTCTTCCAACCCATTCGCTGCAGCAGATCGCCGAATTGGACCTTCTGCAATCGCAATTGCTCCGCGTCTTTGAGAATCTTCGTGAAGGCCGACAGTTGCCGCGGATTGCCCTTCTCGTTCGGCGCCTCGCCAAGAATCAGGCAATTCGTGTTGACGGTGATCTGCCCGACCGCTTTGTCCCTGTCTTTGCCGCTCTCGGCGATGTAGCAGTCCACCTCGCCGCCGTTGAGCCGAATCAGGTTGATCACGGCGTCTACGTCGCTCTTGCCGTCGTCGTCCAGGTCCATGAAACCCGCCAAGGCGAAGTGCCGCTTCTCGCCCGGACTCCACAACGGCGTGTAAATCTTGTCCCCCGGCAGAATCGGGTCCGATACCTTGTCCTCCAGCACGCGTGCTTCCGCCAAGTGACTGCCGAGGATCTGCGTAACCTCGATGCTGGCCTTCTTGCCCGAGGCCGCCGTCCCCGCCATCTCGGCCGGGAAGATGCTGAAATTGATCTGCCGCTGCAGCGAGTCGCCGCGGCCAAGGTTGATCCAGACCGTGCCCGCCCGCTGGTTCACCCACACCACTTCGCCGTGGAACGAGGTCACCTTATCCGAAGTCAAGCCTTCCAGCTTTTCCGCCTGCTGACTACTGATTTGACGCAGATTGTTGACTTGCCTCAGCGCCAAGTCCAGCTTGTCTTTCACCTCGGCCAGCATCGCGTCGCCTTCCTGCCGGGCCTTCTTCAAGTCCTCTTGCAGCTTGGTCTCGTCCTGCTTGATCCGCTCGCGCTCGCTGTCGTACTTGCTCTTCTCGCTCGCCAAGTCCTCTTCCGCCTTTGCCGCCGCCGTCTTGAACTGCGCGATCTGCGGGTCCTTGCTCGCCTCGCGAACTTTGTACTTGTCGGCCAACGCCTTCAACTGGGTCTTCGTGTCGGCCAACTCGGCATTCTTCTGATTGATCACCTGCTGCATTTTTTCCAACAGCGGGCGATAGAATCGCGACTCCTCGGGAAACGCCATCCCAAACTTGTTCAGGTCATCCGTGAAGTTCTTCGTGATCGTCTCTGTCGAGTCGTTCTTCGCGCCGATGATCCGCTTCAGCTCGGCCACGTCGCTTTCCGCCTTCGCCGCCGCCTGGCTCTTCTTGTTGGCCTCCTCGGTGGCGTTTTTCGCCTTGATCGCGGCCTCGTCGTACTGCCGGTAGACGACATAGGTAACGACGCCCAACACGATCGCCAACATGACAAACACGATCAGGGCGATTTGAAGGCCTTGGTTCTCGCGAGCCATAAATCCATTGCTCCTCCGCGACGGAAGACCGGAGCTCTTCCGCCTGGCCGTGATATGTGCAAAATCATCCGTTCCCTGCCGGCGTCCCCTTCGGCGGGCTCTGTTCCTTAGATGCGCAGCGTCTGCCCGATCTGCACCTATTGTCGATTCTACCTATCCTATCAGGCAGTGTCAACGAAACCCCAACTACCGCACCCCCTGCTAGAGCCGCGCCAAAGATTCCCCCGCAACTCCCAACGATTGTACCGATCGTAAGGCCAGCGCTCAGCCGCCATCACGAAGCCCCGTCTCGTTCAGCCACCAACATGACCAGCCCGTTTAGCAACTGCCGGCCCGCGGCGATCATGCCCGTTGCTCTGCCAGCACGACAATCGCCAATTAGCCGCCGGCACGGCGGCGTCTCTCCGACCGGCGTGCCGTCGGCCCGTACCCCTCCTCGGCAAACGGTTGCGGAGCCCTCCCCGCTAACATAAGATGGGAAAACGTTTTCACCTTCGGCATCGTCACCCCCTCGCCATGGCCCAACTGCCTGCCGCGACGATGCCCAACAACCACACCCGGGGACAAAGGAGAATCCCAGCATGCTCGCCGCGAAACACGTTCGCTCGCTTGTGCTTGCGATGATCAGCGTCGGCCTCTTGGCCGGTGCCAGCGCCCAGCGCGCCATCGCCGACGAAAAACCGGTGGAAGAGACCAAGGAGCAACGCGACCAGCGAATGAAGTGGTGGCGCGAAGCCCGCTTCGGCATGTTCATCCACTGGGGTACCTACTGCATCCCTGCCGGCACTTGGCAAGGCAAGCCGATCCGCGGCATCGGCGAATGGATCCAACTGATCGGCAAGATCCCCGTCAAGGACTACGAGAAGCTGGCCACCCAGTTCAACCCCACCAAGTACGACGCCGAAAAATGGGTCTTGCTCGCCAAAAAGGCCGGCATGAAGTACATCGTCATCACCGCCAAGCACCACGAAGGCTTCGCGATGTACCCGTCGAAGGCCAGCCCCTACAATATCTATGACGCCACGCCCTTCAAACGCGATCCGCTGAAGGAACTCGCCGAAGCCTGCCAGAAGCACGACATGAAACTCGGCTTCTACTACTCCCAGGCCCAAGACTGGCACCACCCCGGCGGCGCTGCCATGCGCGGCCACTGGGATCCGGCCCAAGACGGCGACATGACCGAGTACATCAAGAACATCGCCGTCCCCCAAGTGCGTGAAATCCTTAGCAACTACGGTCCCGTGGCCGTGCTTTGGTGGGATACCCCCGTCGATATGAACAAGGAACGCGCCGACCTGCTCCGCCCGCTCCTCAAGTTGCAGCCGAACATCATCACCAACAACCGGCTGGGTGGCGGCTACGAGGGCGACACCGAGACCCCCGAGCAGTATATCCCGCCGACCGGCTTCCCCGGCCGCGACTGGGAAACTTGCATGACAATGAACGATACCTGGGGCTTCAAGTCCTACGATAACAACTGGAAATCGGTCGAAACCTGCGTTCGCCAACTCGTCGAGTCGGCCAGCAAGGGCGGCAACTACTTGCTGAACGTCGGACCGACCTCCGAAGGCCTCATCCCCGAGCCCAGCATCGAACGCCTGACCGAGATCGGCAAGTGGATGGACGTCTTCAGCGAATCGATCTACGGCACCACCGCCAGCCCCTTCCGCCGTCTCCCCTGGGGCCGCTGCACCCAGAAACCCGGCAAGCTCTATCTGCATGTCTACGATTGGCCCAAGAGCGGTTCGCTGGCCGTGCCCGGCCTGAAGAACAAGGTCACCAACGCCTACTTGCTCTCCGATGCCAGCCGCGCCGCCCTGCAGACCACGGCGACCGAGGACGGCGTCACGGTAAAGGTTCCGGCCGAGGCCCCCAACGCCATCGACTCGGTCGTGGTCCTCGAAATCGAAGGCACGCCGGAGATCGCTCCGTTCCTTCCAACCCAGTCGGAGGACGGCGAGATCGCCCTGTTGGCCATGGACGCCACGATCCACGGCAACACCGCCAAGTATGAAATGGCCTACGATCGCGACAACATCGGCGTCTGGAAGGACCCCAAGGACTGGGTGTCCTGGGAGTTCAAGGCCACGCAGCCCGGCAAGTTCGAGGTGCAGGTGATCCTCTCCTGCGACAAGGAGTCGGAAGGCAGCGACTACACCGTCTCGGTCGCCGACCAGAACATCGCCGCCAAGGTCGCCGACAGCGGTGGCTGGAACACCTTCCGCATCCGCAAGATTGGCCAGATCAACCTCCCCGAGGCGGGCCGATATACCCTCACCGTCAAGCCCAGCTCGATGCCCGGCAAGCAGGTCATGGACCTGCACAAGGTGATCCTCAAGCCGGTCACCGAAACGAAGTAACCTGAAGACTTAACGAGCCTTTGTAGAACTAGATTCGCCGCAGAGGCACGGAGAACACGGAGCAATTGAAACCCGGTAAAGGAACGCGAATGCAGTCCTTACGGGAAGGAAATCGACTCCCCTATCAGCGTCGATCTGCGTGTATCAGTGGTTTCGATGCTGCTTCATAGCTCTGTGTCCTCCGTGCCTCTGGGGTGATCTTTCCCGGCGTTCGTTACCCGAGTCCCTATGACCGATAAGAAACGGCAAACCTCGCTCTTCGCTTTCGAGTCGGAGAACGAGGATCAGCCTGTGATCAATCCGGCCGAGGCGGCGCAGGCCGCCTCGGCTCATTCTCCTCCCCTTTCCTCGCCCGTCATCGCCGGCCAGGCGTCGGCCGCCACTCCCACGACCGCTGTCGAGCCTGCGGCGAACGATGCTTCACTCCAACCTTCCGATCCGTTGCCGCCGCCAAAAAACCTCGCCGGCAAAACCGTTTGGGTCGTCGACGCCCACTCCCTGATCCATCAGGTCTTCCACGCCATGCCGGAAATGACCGGCCCCCGCGGCGAACCGGTCGGCGCGGTCTTTGGCTTCAGTCGCGACCTGCTCTACTTGCTGGAAGACAAGAAGCCCGACTATCTCTTTTGTGCCTTCGACCTGCCCGGCAAAACCTTTCGCCATACCTTGTACCAACAGTACAAGGAGCAGCGGAGCGAGATGCACGACGACCTCGCCCAGCAACTCCCCGCGATCCGCCGCGTCGTCGAAGCCCTCGGGATACCGGCGCTGGGCGTCGAAACCTTCGAGGCCGATGATCTCCTCGCCACCATCGCCCGAATCACCGACGAACTCGGCGGCCAGTGCTTCCTTGTCACCGGGGACAAAGACTCCCGCCAACTCATCACCGATCGAGTGTTCGTCTACAACATTCGCAAGAACGAAACCTACGACCGCGACGCGCTGCTGGCCGATTGGGGTATCGAACCGCCGCAAGTCGTCGACTTCCAAGCGCTCGTGGGCGACTCGGTCGACAACGTGCCCGGCGTCCCTTTGATTGGTCCCAAGCTGGCTCGCCAACTCCTCGAACAGTACGGCACGCTGGAAGCCGTTCTCGATCACGCCGATGATGTGCCCGGCGCCAAGCGAAAGGAGAATCTTCGCAACTTCCGCGATCAGGCCCTGCTCAGCCGAGAACTGGTCCGGCTCAATGCCCATGTGCCCGTCGAAATCGATTGGCGTCCAGGTGGCATCGCCGCCGTGAACCTCGACGCCGCCCTGGCCATCTTCCACGAGTTCGGCTTCCGCGGCATGGGCCCCAAACTGAAAGCGATTGTTGATCGCGTAGGGGGCCCTCTCCCTCGCCCCGCATCCCCCGCCTCCCGCCTCCCATCCCCCGCCTCCCGCCTCCCATCCCCCGCCTCCCGCCCCACGCCTCCCGCCGCCACCGCCACCGTCAGCACCGTGCTGGTCGACACGCCCGAACAGTTCGACCACTTCCTGTCCGAGCTTCGCCAACAAAAATCATTTTCCTTCGATACCGAGACCACCAGTGTCCGACCCCGCTGGGCAAAACTTGTGGGAATGTCGTTCGCCTGGAACGAAGCCGAGGCCTGGTACCTGCCGCTCCGCGCGCCAGCCAACGAACCGCACCTCGACTCCGACACCGTCCTCGCCGCGCTAAAACCAATCTTTGAGGATCCGACCATCGCCAAAATTGGCCAGAACCTCAAGTACGACATGATCGTCCTCCGCTCAGCAGGCATCGAGGTCGCCGGCGTCACGTTTGACACCATGGTCGCCGATTACCTGCTCGAAGCCGGCCGTCGCAGCCACAATCTCGACGACCTCGCGCGCAATTACCTCGGTCACGACACGATCAAGATCACGGAACTGATCGGCAAGGGCAAAAACCAGCGTCGCATGGACGAAGTACCCACCCGCCAAGTCGCCGACTACGCCGGCGAAGACGCTTGGCTGCCCGTGCTGCTGCAACCACTACTGGCGCCCAAGCTACAAGTCGCCGAACTGGATACGTTGCTCCGCACCATCGAACTGCCATTGATCGACGTACTGGTCGAAATGGAGTTCAACGGCGTCCGGGTCGACGTCGATCGCCTCCATGAACTAAGCCAACGCTATGGCGAGCGGATGTTAGCCCTCGAACAAGAGATTCACGACCTCGCCGGCGGCCCGTTCAACATCGCCTCGCCCAAACAAATGCAGGAGGTGCTCTTCGATCGCCTCAAGCTGCCCGTGGTGAAGAAGACAGCAAAAACCGGCGCCAGCACCGACGCCGAAGTCCTCGAAGAGCTAGCCACTCTCCACGACTTGCCGCGAAAGATCCTCGCCTACCGGCAGTACGCCAAGCTCAAGGGCACCTACCTCGATGCCCTGCCCGAATTGATCTGTCCCGCGACCGGTCGCGTGCACACCTCCTTCAACCAGGTGGTCGCCGCCACCGGCCGCTTGAGTTCCAACGATCCCAATCTGCAAAACATCCCGGTGCGCACCGAAGAGGGCCGCGAAATCCGCTCCGCCTTCGTCCCCGCCCAACCCGGCTGGACGTTGCTGGCGGCCGACTACTCGCAGATCGAATTGCGCGTGCTCGCCCATTTCTCCGGCGACGCTCGACTGTGCGAGGCCTTCACGCGCGATGAAGATATCCATGCCCAGGTCGCCAGCCTCGTCAACGGCGTGCCGCTGGCCGAAGTGACTGCCGACATGCGCCGGGCGGCCAAGGCCGTCAACTTCGGCGTCCTCTACGGCCAAAGCCCCTTCGGTCTCGCCCGCGCCCTGGGAATTCCCCAAGAAGCGGCCGCCCTGTTCATCAACACTTACTTTGAGGGGTACCCCGGCATCGAGGAATTCCTCGCCCAAGTACTGGCACAATGCCGCGCCTCTGGTTATGTTAAAACTATCCTGGGGCGGCGACGTGCGATCACCGGGGTACGCCCAACTTCGGGCCGACAGAGAAATCTCGCCGAACGCACCGCAATCAATACGGTGATCCAAGGTTCGGCGGCAGATCTGATCAAAATCGCCATGATCGCAATCCATCGCCGCCTCCGGAGCGAGCGACTCTCGGCGAAACTTTTGCTTCAGATCCACGACGAACTGATCTTCGAAGTTCCCACCGAACAACTGCACGCCTTGGCCGCTCTCGTAAAAGAAGAAATGGCCGGCGCCTACAAACTAAACGTCCCCTTGAAAGTCGATGTCAAAGCAGGTCCTAGTTGGGCTGCTGCGGAAGTAGTCGAATCCTAGGGCAAACCGTTCCAACCCCGCTAAGCTCCCGCCAACCACCCGCCTTTGACCGCCGGCTACCGATCACTCACCACACACCACCAACCACAACCACCAACTACCAGCCAATGCGTATCGTCGGCCTCCTCGGCGGCGTTGCCAGCGGCAAGAGCTCCATCGCTCGCCAACTCGCCGACCTCGGCGCCGCCGTGCTCGATGCCGATCAGGCCGGCCACCAAGCACTGCGCTTGCCAACCGTGAAGGCCGCCGCGCAACAGCGATGGGGAGATGCGATACTCGACGCCGCGGGAGAAATTGATCGCGGTCGGCTAGCGCGAATCGTTTTCGCCGCCAATCCGCGCGGGGAACAAGAACGAAAATACCTCGAACAACTGACCCACCCCGAAATCGGCCGCTTGTTGAAGCAACAAGCCGCACAACTGCAGGCCGCCGGGGTGAAACTGGCCGTCCTCGATGCCGCCATCATGCTCGAGGCCGGCTGGTCCGAAATGTGCCAAAAACTGATATTCGTCGACGTGCCACGCGACCTGCGGCTCCAGCGAGCCCTCGCCCGTGGTTGGACTAAGGAGGATTTTGCCGCCCGGGAGGGCGCCCAGGAATCGTTGGACCGCAAACGCCGTCTTGCCGATGCAATAATTGATAACGCCGGCCCCCCACGACAGACCCGAGCCCAACTCAAACGGCTCTGGCCTTCGCTTGTCCAGTGATTCCCCCCTTTCGCAAACGGCCACCGCCCCCTCGCAGAGCGTTTTCAGCCGAGGCGCCGAAGGAGTTTCCTCGGGCGACGACAACCGCCTGCCGAGACAAATCCCTTGAGAAAAGCAACGTCTTCGCGAATCCCATACCCATCCAATATCCCGATACCCGAAGCCAACCACAAACGAACCCTTATCTTCCGAGCGATTCACCCCGCCGCCGAACCCTTCCCCGTCTCGGCACCCGATCCCTGAGGAGCAGCGCGAGCATGAGCTTCCACCACGACAATCCCGCCGACAGTTCCGATCACGACGCCCGAGCGTCACAGGACCAACACCTTTCTCCCTCCGTCCAGGAGGCCCTCCGCGCCCTGGAACGCGAAGAGCCCCTGTCGCTGGCCGAGGAAATCGCTGCCGAAAGCCGCTCCCGCCGCCCTCAGCCACCCGAACAAGACCGCTACGAGCAAATCAAGCAGTCGGGCGATACCCACATCGCCGAACTGCAGAAGATGTCGATGGCCGAACTGATCGAGGAGGCACGCAAGGATAACCTCACCGACTTCGCCGGCATCAAAAAGCAGGATCTGATCTTCAGAATCCTCAAGGAACGGGTCAAGCTCAACGGCCTGATGTACGGCGAAGGCACCCTCGAAGTCCTCCCCGACGGCTTCGGCTTCCTCCGCAGCCCCGACTACCACTACCTCTCCTGCCCCGACGACATCTACGTCTCCCCCAGCCAGATCCGCCGCTTCGGCCTCAAAACGGGCGCTACCGTCTCCGGCCAGATTCGTCCGCCCAAGGAAAACGAACGCTACTTCGCCCTGCTCCGCGTCGAAGCGATCAACTACCAGGAACCGAACGCCCTCTCCAGCAAGGTCCCCTTCGACGAACTCACCCCACTGCACCCCGACACCCGCATCCGTATGGAAACCGTCCCCAGCGAAGTCGAAATGCGGGTCGTCGACCTGATCGTCCCCATCGGCTTCGGCCAGCGCGGCCTGATCGTCAGCCCGCCCCGCGCCGGCAAGACCGTGCTGATGCAGAAGATGGCCAAGGCCGCCTTGAAGAACTATCCCGACCTCTATGTCTTCATGCTCCTAATCGACGAGCGGCCGGAAGAAGTCACCGACATGGAACGCGAGGTCAAAGGCCCCAACTGCGAGGTCATCAGTTCCACCTTCGATGAGCCGGCCACCCGCCACATCCAAGTCTCGGAAATGGTCCTCGAAAAGGCCAAACGGATGGTCGAATACGGCCACGACGTCTTGATCTTCCTCGACTCGATCACCCGTCTGGCCCGCGCTTGGAACTCCGAGTGCCCGCCCTCCGGCAAACTGCTCTCCGGGGGCGTCGACGCCAACGCCCTGACCCGCCCAAAACGCTTCTTCGGCTCCGCCCGCAAGGTCGAAGAAGGCGGCTCGCTGACCGTCATCGGCACCGCCCTGATCGACACCGGCAGCCGCATGGACGAAGTCATCTTCGAGGAGTTCAAAGGCACCGGCAATCAGGAAATCGTCCTCGATCGCAAGCTCGTCGACCGCCGCATTTGGCCCTCGATCGACATCACCAAGAGCGGCACCCGCAAGGAAGAAATGCTGTTGGATCCGGAAGAGCACCGCCGGGTCTGCATCTTGCGGCGCGTGCTCAACGACATGAATCCGCCCGATGCCATGGAACTGCTCACCACCCGGCTGCAAAAAACCAAGAGTAACGCCGAGTTCCTGATGAGCATGAACATGAAGATGTAAGCTTCCTCCTGCCAGGTGACCACCATGCCCAACGTCTTCCAAGGCGCCGTTGCCCCGCAAAAAGGCCGCTTCGCCATTGTCGTCTCACGCTTCAACGAGTCCATCACCCAGCGACTCTTGGACGGCGCGGTGCAAACCCTCCTGGAACACGGCATCGCCGACGACCAGATCGACGTCGCCTGGACGCCCGGCGCCTTCGAGATTCCCACCGTCGCCGAACGGTTCGCCGGCACCGGTCGCTACGCGGCCGTGATCTGCCTCGGTGCAGTCATCCGCGGTGAAACCAGCCACGACCAGCACATCAACCGCGCGGTCAGCAACGCCCTCTGCGATATCGGCGTCCACCACGGCCTGCCAGTCCTCTTCGGCGTACTCACCTGCAACACCGTCGAGCAGGCAATCGTTCGCTCGGGCGGTCAGGCTGCCACGACCGGAAAGGATCAGGCCAACGCCCACATCGGCAACAAGGGAATCGATTGCGCCAAAGCCGCCCTGGAAATGATCGACCTCCTGGCCAAACTGCCCGTGAAGTAGGGATAGCAACCGCAAATCCTAAATCCTAAATCCTAAATCCTAGACCTCTAGCCTCTAGCCCTCCTAAATGGTCCGCCGCAGTCGCGCTCGTGAAGTCGCCTTCCAAGTCCTCTACCAGGACGATCTCAATCCCCGCAACAATCCGGCGGTGGGCGACCAGTTGATCGTCCGTCGCCTGCGGCAAGACGACCTGATCGAGTTCGCCCGCCAACTGGTTGCCGGGGTCCGTCTGTACCGCAACGAGGTCGACAAGCTTCTACAGGACACGGCCGCCAACTGGAGCCTCAAGCGAATGGCCGCCACCGACCGCAACGTGCTGCGGCTCGGCGCGTTTGAATTGCTGCACTGCGACACGCCCGCCCGGGTGGCCATCGACGAAGCCGTCGAACTGGCCAAACGATTCGGCTCCGCCCAGTCCTCCCAATTCGTCAACGGAATCCTCGACAAGGTGATGCACGGCCGCGCGGAAAGCAAAGAGTAGCGGGTGAGTAGTTACGACTGCATGAGCCGAATTTCCTCCTGAACCCTGAACCCTCTAATCCCTAATCTCTAGCCCCCAGCCCCACACCAGCCACTCGCCACTAACCACTCGCCACTCCCATGGGCCTCTTCGAAAAATTCAAACAGGGTCTCAAAAAGACCACCCAGGTTCTCAACACCGACATCCGCGACCTGTTCAAATCGCAGGGCCGCTTGGTCGATGAATCGTTCTTGAGCGACCTCTTTGAACGGCTCATCAAGACCGATATGGGCGTGGAAGCGGCCCAAGAAATCTGCGACGAAATCGGCCGCACCTTCCGCGCCCGCGTGGTTCAGGAAGCGGAAATCATCGCCAGCATCAAAGAGCAACTCAAGGCGCTGCTGGCCCAGCCGGCCGAACCGATCCGCTTCGCCCCCAGCGGCCCCACCGTGGTCATGGTCGCCGGCGTCAACGGCTCTGGCAAGACCACCTCGATCGCCAAGCTCACACAGATGTTCCAAGCCGACGGCAAAAAGGTCCTCCTCGGCGCCGCCGACACCTTCCGCGCCGCCGCCGTCGAACAACTCACCATTTGGGCAGGCCGCCTCGGCGCCGAAATTGTCACCGCCCCCCAAGGCAGCGATCCGGCCAGCGTCGCCCATCGTACCGTCGCCAAAGCACTCGAATGCCAGGCCGACGTCTGCATCGTCGACACCGCCGGCCGCCTGCAAACCCAACAAACGCTGATGCAAGAGTTGGGCAAGATCCACCGCGTCCTCGGCAAACAGATTCCCGAGGCCCCCCACGAAGTCCTCCTGGTGCTCGACGCCACCACCGGCCAAAACGGCATTAGCCAGGCCCAGAAGTTCACCGAGGCCGTCCGCTGCACCGGCCTGGTGCTGGCCAAGCTCGACGGCACGGCCAAAGGCGGTGTGGTCGTCGCCATTCGCAAGCAGGTTGGCCTGCCGGTCAAGTACATCGGCGTCGGCGAGACCGCCGAAGACCTCGCCCTCTTTGAACCCGCCCCCTTCGTCGACGCCCTGTTCGAAGACGTCGGCTAAGCGGCCTGTCGGTCAATGGGTTTGCATGGCACGGGATGCCCGCCGGGTGCCACGGGCTGCTTGCCAGCCCGTGCTTTCGCCACACCAGCTTGCTTAGGCTCGCCGTTGCTCGGAACACTGCTAAGCAATCAATCCGACGGTCCAACACGCCGACGAGCAGTAACCTCACCTCCACCGGCAAACTCCTGCCATCTTCCGCCCGCCGGGTGCCACGGGCTGCTTGCCAGCCCGTGCTTTCGCCACACCAGCTTGCTTAGGCTCGCCGTTGCTCGGAACACTGCTAAGCAATCAATCCGACGGTCCAACACCGCCGACGAGCAGTAACCTCACCTCCACCGGCAAACTCCCGCCATCTTCCGCCCCACACTTCCGCCAAACTCTTCCTACCCCGCACAACCTCCACGCCGAACCTGACGGTTCCCCCGATTGTCCCTGTCCTGCCTGTTTTCGGGTAAATCACGGCCAGAACCGGGTCCGATAGCACAATTGTTACACCCGGAAGTAAGCAACGGCTCCGTTTTCAACCCCAACGCGGCAACTCGTATGAAAGTCTCCGCCCTCCGCATCATCTTCTGCAGCGCGATCCTAAGCTGCGTTTTCTGCGTCCCCGTCCGTGGCGAGTGGGACTTGGTCGAACAGCCCAAGGCCGAACAGGCCCCCGCCCCTCCGGCTGCCACCGCCCTCGATGCCACCGCTCCCGGCGGCACCGATGCCACCGGCGCCCTGGCCATCGACGGCAACGAGGCCTATATCCACCAGGAAGAAACCGCCCCCGGCTGGCACCTGCCGCAGCCCAATTTCCTCAAAAAACACGGCTTCGTCCTCGGCGGTTGGCTGGAACAAGGCATCACCTTCACCAACCACCCCGATGCCCAATTCAACGGCCCAGTCTTCACCAATGACTGGAACGGCGAATACCAGATGAACCAGTTCTGGATGTTCCTCGATCGACCGGCCAAGAACGACGGCGACGGCTGGGCGTGGGGTGCCCACCTCGACATGATCTACGGCACCGACTGGCGCTTCGGCATCACCAACGGCCTGACCGACCGCATCAACGGCTTCAATCGCCAACCCTACGGCCTGGCCATTCCCCAGGCGTACGGCGAAGTCGCCTACAATAACCTGCTCTTGCGCGGCGGTCACTTCGCCGGCATCCTCGGCTACGAAGTCGTGGCCGCGCCGCCGAACCCCTTCTACTCGCACTCCTACGCCATGGCCTTCAGCGAACCGATCTTGGTCACCGGCTTCCTCGCCGACTACAAACTCAACGATCGTTGGTCGTTGCTCGGCGGCCTGACCCGCGGTTGGATGCAGTTCGAAGACAACAACAACATCGTCGACTTCATGGGCGGCGTCCGCTGGAACAGCGAAAACAAGAAGACCTCGCTCGCCTACTCCGTCAACGTCGGCCCGCAAGATGAGGCCGGCATCCAACAGCGGTTCGTCGGCAGCTTGGTCTACAAGTATCAGTTGACCGAACGCCTGCAATACATCCTGCAAAATGACATCGGCCAAGAGCAAAACGCCCCGGCCGTGGACCAGGTCGCCACGTGGTACGGGATCAACCAGTACGCCCTCTACAAGCTCAACGATCGCTGGTCGTTGAACACCCGTGTGGAATGGTTCCGCGACGCAGACGGCGTTCGCGTGGCCGGCGCTCCCGACGCGGCCGGCATCCGAATTTGGGACGGCGGCGGCTTTGCCGGCGACTTCAACGAAATCACCATTGGCCTCAACTACCGGCCCAACGCCAACTGGCTGTTCCGCCCCGAACTCCGCTGGGACGGCTACAATGGCCCGCGAAATGCCGCCGGACAGTTGCCCTTCAACAACGGCGAAAGCAGCAGCCAATTCCTCGTCGCCGCCGACGCAATCCTCACGTTCTAGGCACGCCAAGAACTACCAACACCTTCCTCACGCCTGGTCACCACGGCCAGGCGTTTTTGTTTTCGCCCGCCATTTTGCATTTTGCATTCTGCATTCTGCCCATCCGCCGGCAATCGCACTCTCACCCGCAGCGTCTTGATCTCAAACGGCCGCAGTGGCAGCCGCAACTCTCGCCCTTCGAGCGACAGCGGCTTGCCCGGGTCCTCCATCAAATTCACCTCCTCCACGCCCGTCACATCGGCCTGCCAGCCGATCCCGGCAACAGTCGCTTCGCCGCTGGCCTCATACACGCGGAGAATCGTGCTGCCGTCCGCGCCCGGCTTCAGCGCCGAGACCACCACGTTCTTCGCCGCAACGTCCAGCAGTCCCCACTGGCCCGGCAATCGGCCCGCATGCTTCGCAGCCGTCACCGCCAGCAACGGATTATTAAAGGCCATCGCCTCGCGATACACCTCGGCCTTCCGCCAATCGCCCGTGTGCGCCATCAACGAGTACTCCAGCGTCTTTTCCCGGTTCAGTTCCAGACTCGACTCGTGGCCGGCCGCATAACCTCCACTGGCGACTCCGCTGTACGCCACGATTCGCGTGCTCCGCAGCACCGACAGCATCATCGTCCCGTCGGCTACGTTATTGCCCGGCAGCCCGCGGTTCATCAAGGCAATGCCTCGCTGGCCGTCGCCATAGTCGATCCAATTCTGAGCCGGAAACTCGATCCCCGCCGGCCGCTCGATCGCCCCAAACGGAATCTCGTGCACGCTCTTGCCGCCTTCGATCGACGTGGGGAACAGCACCCGGTAGCGGACAAACGGCTCGTCGTTCACCAACCGCGTACGGATGTCGACCCGTCGCAGTCCCGGATAGAGCCGCACCGCCGTGGCGAACTTGCCTTGTTTCCCAAACGGATGGGCCACCTGGAACTCCGAAAACACTGGGCCGCGCGTCACCGTCCCCGGCTTGTCCGACTGCCGGTTGCTGAAGACGCCCTTGCCTTCCGCCGGGGCCGGATGCCGCTCAGTCATCGCCACATGGCTGCTGGCGTCAAGCGGTCGGTAGAGTTCCCACAAGTCGCCCCGGTCCTGCTCCCTCGCGACCACATTGCCCGGCGCGCGCAGAGCTTCCCAATTCCCGTCTTTGACCAACAACCGCGTCATGGCCCCGCCCGCCGGATCAAACTCCACGCGGTAGTGCTCGTTCTCCAGCACCGCCTCGCTCGCCTTTTCCGCAACAGGCATCGCCGCTTCCTCCTTCACCGGCAACGCGTGGTACACCGCATAGCCCAACCCGGGCACGTCCTTCGCCACAAACGCGATCTCGGCCCCGACCAAATTCCCATCCCGGCTCCATTCGCTGCTCAAAACCTGCAGAGGCAGCGAATCACCGCCTGGGCCAACTAGTTTCAATCCGCGAATGCCGGTCGCAGAAAAGCCGACCTTGACCGTCGCTACATCGGTCCGTGCCCAACCCAGCCCGTTGAATACGACCACCGGCACACCGTCGCCGCGCGTATCCACTCGCTCCGCCAAGCCTCGCAGCCCGGTCTCGACCGCCTCTTCGGCAATGCGCTTCGAAAAGTCGAAGCCGCGGATCGTGTCTTCGTAGACCCATTCGGTCATCACTCCCGACATCAAATCGTGGGTCTGGTTGAAGAGCATCGGCTCCCATCCCTTCCAAAGCAATTCGCTATCGGCCGGCATGCCAAGCCACTGCAGCATCGCACCGAGTTTCTCCGCAGTGGTCAGCAGTCGCTCCAGTTCGCGTGTTTGCTGTTTCAACTCGATCCGGCTGCTGTAGGTGCCCTGAAACACCGGATTCAGATCGCCCCGAATCACTTTTCGGTTTCCCCGCGCTTCAACCATCTTCTCGAAATCCGCCGGCACGGCGAACCGGAGTTCAAAGGGCCTGTTCGGCTGCCGGTTGAATGCGTCGGTCATGGCCGGCACGTGGTCTTCCGGCGGAATCACATCCGGCCCAGCCGACCCCACCCGGCCACTAGGCCCGGAAAAAGGCCCCATCATTTCGAACTTCTTTTTCATGAAGGCGTTGAATCCCGCCTGATCCTTCGGCGATCCATACGTCAACGCGTAACTGTGCGGCAGCCAGTAGGCGGGGATCTGCGAACCGTCGAGCCCCTCCCACACGAACTCGGCCGGCATATCGCGATGGGGTACGCCCCGCACAAACCAAAACGACTTGAAGCCGGCCAGCTTCAACAACTGCGGTATCTGGTTGTGATGCCCAAACGTGTCAATCTGCCAGGCCGTTGTCACGTCGACATCCAACTTCTTGCGGAAGTAGTCCTTGCCGTAGAGAATTTGTCGCACAAACGACTCGCCGCTCGGCATGTTCACATCGGGCATCACATCCATGCCACCGACAATCCCCAGCCGGCCCTCCCGCACGAACTGCCGAAATGCCGCCTCCTCGTCCGGATAACGTTCCAAAAATGGCTTCACATAACAGGCCTGATCCAGCGTGAAACGATAGTTGGGATACGCATTCAACAATCGAAGGGCCTTTAAGATCGTCGGCAATCCTTCGTCCAGGTAGCCTTCCCGCGTCACAAATACCGCGCCCTCCCAGTGGCTGTGCGGGATGTTGTAGAAGACCTCCTTCGCCGGCGTCGCCCCATTGCCTTCGTCAGCCGAACAACGATAGCCGTTGGCCTGAAGCCCCAAGGCGACCAGCGCGATCAAGAGCACACCGCTGCAATTCCTCATTTCACTACCCTCCGCAAATTCGGACCGTCGAATGGAAGCCTTTCGGCAGGCACAGGCACCCGGCAATGTAGCAGAACCAACGAACGTCGACAACAAAGTCCAAACCTTCACTACAGCCAACCCAATCCCACCTGCCAGGCCGCCCCGCTTCGCTCACCCCATCTTGCGGAGTCCCTTATGGATCCAGAGCCGGTGGTATAATGGCGCATCCACCTACCGCACCGAGCTTAAAGGATGAGAACATGAAACTGATCATCGCCATTATTCAGCCGCACCGCCTCGAAGCCGTCAAGCAAGCCCTCGCCGAGGTCGAAGTGTTCCGCCTCACCGTCATGGACGTACAGGGATTCGGCCGCCAGAAGGGCCACACCGAGGCCTATCGCGGTCACGAATTCTCCGTCGATCTGCTTCGCAAGGTGCAACTGACGATCGCCGTCAACGACGCCTTCCTGGAACCCACCATCAACGCCATCATCAAGGGCAGTCACACCGGCGCCACCGGCGAAATCGGCGATGGCAAGATCTTCGTGCTCCCGCTGGAAGAATGCATCCGCATCCGTACCGGCGAACGCGGCGGCGAAGCGATCTAACCACGTCGGCAACCGAAAAAAAACCGCGGTCCTCCCCCATTTTCGCCCCCGTGTAGACGACCGCGGGTCAATCCCAGATAATACAACTGGGCGGTGTCCCCAACGACCCCGCCCAGCGTTTTTTCCGCCCGGCCTAGCCTAATTCCAGCCCTCCATGCACGAACTCTCGATCGTCGAAGCGCTGATCGAACAGGTCGGTCAGGAATTGGATCGGGCCGGCCAACCCGGTCGCGCCGCCAAGCTCGAACTGAGCATCGGCCTGTTGTCGGGCGTCAACTGCGACTCGCTCCGCTTCGCCTTCGACCTCCTGTCCCCCGGCACCCGTGTCGAAGGCGCGGAAGTCGTCATTGACGAACCCAAGCCCACCTGCCACTGCCGCTCCTGCAATAGCAGCCGCCAAATCGACGAATTGACCCCGCACTGCCCAGCCTGCGGCAGCGACGATATCCTCATCGAAGGCGGCCGCGAAATGCTCCTCCAAAGCATCGAAATCGAAGACCAAGACGACTGAAATCCGTTCCTCTCCGGGCAACCGCCCCAAGCCGACTATGAAAATCGTTGCCGCCAAGAAGATCCTCAAAGCCAACGACCAGCTTGCCGCCGAAAATCGCGCCCGACTCGAAGCCGCCAACGTGTTCGGCCTCAACGTCGTCGGCTCTCCCGGCGCCGGCAAAACAACCCTTCTGGAAGCCCTTTTTGCCGCCCTCAAAGGCCGCTTGCGCCCCGCCGTGATCGAAGGCGACATCGCTGGCTCCATCGACGCCGAACGCATGGAACAAATCGGCGTTCCGGTCGTCCAAATCAACACCGACGGCGCCTGCCACCTCGACGCCAACATGATCGCCATCGCCGGCCAAGAACTCGACCTGAACGCCGTCGATCTGCTCGTGATTGAAAACGTCGGCAATCTGGTCTGCACCGCCGGCTTCGACCTCGGCGAACACCTCCGCATCGTCGTGCTCAGCACCAGCGAGGGCGACGATAAAGCGGTGAAATACCCGGCCATCTTCCAGGGCTCCGATGCCCTGTTCGTCACCAAGGCCGACCTGCTCCCGCACCTCAATTTCAGCGTCGAACGAATCACCGCCGACATGCGGCGTTTGGCCCCCAACGCACCCATCTTCGTCGTCTCCGCCGTCCGCGGCGACGGCATTGCCGAAGCTGCCGACTGGCTGGCCACCAAGTGCCAGCGGCGGCCGAATTGATTGCAGCAATTGCCCTTTGGGCGTTTGAATGACGCTGGCTACGCCAGTGCTGGAAATCACTGCTTAGGAGCAAGCTTATGGCCGTAGGTTTTTTGCTCCCAATTCCCACGCTATTCGCGCACAACCCAAACCTTGAAGGGAATCATTTCCTTGCAGTGGGCCTCGGCATCTTGGTCTGGCTCGCCATCGCGGTCGTCCTCTTTCGCACAGCAAAGAAGGGCAAGTCGTCACCGCGACGGACAATCCTCGGCGCAGCCTTCGCCCTGGTTCTTATCGTTCCGATTATCGCCCTGATCGTCTTCTTTGAACGTTTCGTCGTGTGGGTATGCAACGTGTAACCCATGGCAAACTGCAGAGGAACCACAATTCCGTGGTGCAAAGCGAGCAAAGGTTAACGACGACAATCAAAAACATCGCCGTGAAAAGGCGTCACCCGGACTCCGCTTGAGTCCACCCGTACCGCGATCGCTCCCCGCTCAGATGTCCAAAACGTTTCGGCGCCAACGGCTCGATAGGTCTTTTCCACGGCCGGAATATTCCATCGCCCGTCGCCGCTGAAAACCACCCACCGCGGCTGGCACCAAGCCGCCAACTGCGGCGAATTGCTCTTCCTGCTGCCGTGATGCGGTGCGAGCATCACTTCGCAGCGCCGCGGTCGCGTCGCCAGCAGCCTCTCGGTCCCCGGCGACTCCAAATCGCCCGTCAGCAAAACCCGCCTGCCTAGATACTCGACCAACAGCACCAAGCTGCCCGCATTGTCCGATGTTGACGTTCGGTCACCGGCCGGGTGCAACACCTCGATCGCCGCGCCCTTCCCCAACTCCCAACGGTCGCCGGCCGCGACCAAGCGAATCGGAATCCCCTGACGATTGAGCGTTTCGCGAAGCAATCGGACGGCCGGCCCGCCACCGTCGAACATCGATGGCGAAACATCGACTTCGCCGATCGAAAACTTGTCGACCAGTTCCAGCACGGCGTTGAAGTGATCCAAATCCGGGTGCGAAAGCACGATCCGGTCAATCCGCATCCGTCCCCGCGACCACAGAAACTCGGCGACCGTCCGACCACCCACCGACGACGAACCGAAGCGGCCCGCGTCATAGAGCACCGCTCGACCGTCCGGCATTTCCAGCACCACCGCGCAGCCATGCCCCATGCTCAGAAATGTGCAATCGAGCTTCTCACTCGTTCCCGGCCAGCGTGCTGCCCCCAGTCCGACACCAATCCACGCGGCAACAAGGACGAGGAACCAACGCCGCCGCAGCCGCAACTTGGGACACGCCGCCAACACTCCCAACCCACCATAAAAACCCCACAGCCACCAATCGGCCGGCCCCGGCAACCAGAAATGCCCGCCCGGCACCCGGTCCGCCAACGATACGCAAGCCTCCAGTAGCCACAGATTCATGTTGCAAAACCAGCCGAGCAACGGCGCCAGCGGCGGCAGCAGGCTGCCAATCGTCACCAAGACATAACCACTCAACAAACCACACGCCACCGGCAACCACACCACCGCATTCACCAGGGGCGAAATCAACGTAAACAGGTGAAATCGCGCCAGCACCAACGGCGCCGATAACAGCCAAAGGATCCCACTGAGCATCACCATCGCACGCAGCGATCGACCGGCTTTCCAAAGCCACCGCTGAGGTCCAGGCAAATTTCGTTCGATCAGCCGCTCCAACACGTCCTGCCGCCGCTGCCACCGGGGCATCCACCACATCAATCCGGCCACCGACAAGAACGATAACTGCGCGCCGACGTGAAACAGATGATTCGGATTGAGAATCAAAACTACGATTGCCCCCGCAGCCAGCGAATTGAACGTGAACCGCGCCCGCCCAAGATACTCGGCCAAACATACAATCAGCACAAACACCGTCGCTCGGACGACCGGTGGCCCCGCATCGACCAACAGCGTGTAAAACACGGTCGCCACTGCGACCAGCAAGTACATCGCACCCCGCCGCCGCCCCAACAGCCGTCGAAAAAGCCACAGCATCCCGCCGGCAACGATTACCAGGTGCGACCCCGAAATCACCAGCAAATGAATCGTGCCTGTGGTCATGAACGGCTCGATCCGATCGTCCTCGATCTGCTCCCGCTCGCCGAGCAGCACCATCTCCGCCAACCGGGCGCACCGCGGATCGAGATTCTGCTCGAGAAGTGCATTGCTGTGGTTCCGCACTGTGTCCAGCATTCGAGCAAGATTGAAAAAGCTTCCCCGTTGCAGACAAGAGACGCATTTTGGATTCTCGACGTAAATCCGGCTCAAAACCCCTTCCGCACGGAGATACGCGCCGTGGTCAAAGCTGCCAGGATTCTGAGGGCGGTCCGGCGCCGCAAGCGTGCCGACACACCGGATGCGATCCCCCGCCGCGATCGCCGGCGCTTCCCCTTGCACAAACAACATCGCGAGGCCAGCGGCAGGTCGCCACTGGCTGCCGTCTCGCACGGCGTGCACATCGACGATAAACCGCGAGGCCAGCCCTCGCCGCCGCATCGCCATCGGGTCCTCCATCGGCGGCGGCAAACGACGCGGCCCCGTCACCGCAATCCCCTCAATGCAAACCGGCTGCGGCTTCCGCCTCGCAAATAGCCCCAGATCGTTGGACGGGAAAAGGTACCAGCAGCAATGGTGCCAGCCTCCGGCCAACGCGCCGACCGACGCCAGCAAGACCAAAGCCATCACGATCTCGGGCAGCGCCCCACCCTCCGCCCGAATCGCTTCCGCTCGTTTCGAATCGCCGATTCTGGCTGCCAGCCAAAGCATCAAACAGATGGTCGCCAGCCCCAACCAGACGCCGATCGGCAAGGGATAGAAACGATCAACGAGAATGCCGCCTGCCATGGCCAGCAGCACGACGACCAACGGATGATACCGACAGACCCCATCCGCCGTCTTGTTCGACGTCGCCCCCGCACTCGACATGCCCTGCCCCTACTGCCCTTCCGATCAACCGGCCCACGCGATCAGGCGGTCACCCCTTCACTGCACTTCTGCCTCGACGTGGCTTCATTCAGCCCCCGATCGCACATCGCCTAAAGGCGTTGCCGATCGTCCCTCCGCCACCACTTCCACCACGGCCTCAACCTCGGCCGTCATCCCGCCCGACAAATCCGTCTCAATCTGGATCTTGCTGGTTGCTTTTCCTCCGTTGCCCGCCTCACCTTTCGCCGAGAACGTCACCGGCACGATCTGAACCGTCTTGGCATCCGTCGGCACCCGTGCCGCAAAACGATCGTCGATGCAGCGCACGGCAATCACGCGAAACGGCGCTCGTCCCTGAATCACCAGATTTCGTGTCACCGCCCCGCCCGATACCACCGTTCCCAGCGATAACGGCGACGGCCTGACCACCAAGGCCGGCGAGACCGTCCCGTCCACCATCACCGGCACCCGTGCCGCCTTGCCATCAAAATCATTCGTCACCAACGTCAATTGATCTCGAAAATACCCCGGCGGCGCGTTCTCCTGCAACTTCACCGAAAGCTCGTAACTCACCAGGCCCGGCGTCCGTTGCACCTCCCCCAGGGTCGCCACGATGTGAGGATTCGCGCACTCCACGCGCTCGATCCGCCAATCGTCGCGCCCGGCATAGCTGATCGTCAACCGGCGAGCCGCCGCCGATCCCTGGTTCACCGCGCCAAACTCGGCCGAGCCCGGCTGGATCACAATATCGCTGCGGATGTAAGCGTGGATGTGAAGCTGCACTTCGGCCGGGAAAGGCAAGTCCAACACCACCGTAATCGTGGCGTCCTTGCGCCCCAGAAAGTCGCGCGTGTCGAGCGTGACCAGGATCTCGGCCTTCTCCCAGGTCTTTAATAGCGGCTTGCTGATCTGTGGCTTCGAGCATCCGCAACTGGAAGAGACCGACTTGATGTGCGCGTCTTCCTCATAGATGTTCTCGACCACGAAACGGTGCTCGACCTTCGCACCCCGCGCGACAACCCCGAAGTCGTGCGTGGTATGGTCGAACATCGCCTTGGCCCAGTCCTGTCCCAAGGCCGCATTCGTGCAGAGCAAGAGTCCCGCGACGCCCAGGGCCCTCCATGCCCCGCCTCGCATCCGCAGGATGCCGTCCGTCCGTGCCATCTTCATGTTCGATCGATGTCTCTGTCTGGCCGGCCCCGCACTGCCAGCGGTGTCCAACGGGCCCCTTGCTCACCCGATCCCCTAAACCTATGCAGCCCCGACCACACTGTCGGCATGCTTCACGCCATCGACCGCGCTACGCCCATAGTAATCGCAACCCGCGTTCTTGCACAACAAATCGCTCGCCGCCGCCCCGCCGACCATGATCGAAACGCTCTCGCGCTGCCCGGCCTCCTTGATCGCCTCCACCGTGGCAATCACCGACTTGAAGCACGTCGTCAAAAGCACGCTCATCCCCACCACCTGCGGCTTATGTTCGGCAATGGCCTCGACGAACTTCGCCGGCGGCACATCCACCCCCAAATCGACCACTTCGTAGCCCACCCCGCGCAGCATCGTCACCACAATGTCCTTGCCGATGTCGTGCACGTCATGCTGCACCGAGCCGATCACCACCGTGCCACGAGCCTGCGCCTGCTCCCCTTGCTGCAACAGCGGACCGAGCACGGTCATCGCATTCTTCATGATCATCCCGGCAAACATCAGGTCGGGCAGGAAGCAATCCCCCTTCGCAAACCGATTGCCCAGCTCGATCATCCCCCGGTTGCACTCGGCCAAAATGTCGTTGGCTGGCACGCCCGCCGCGACCTGGCTCCGCACCAGCTCCATCACTTCCTTCTCTTGCGCACCGGCAACCGCCTCGAAAAGACTTGCTTGGCTCATCGGCTTCCCCTACGAAGCAAATTCCAGGATGGGTTAGAACGACAACAGCACCTGCCAGATATACGTGTAGCCCAAGGCGTCCACGTCTTCCCACACGCGCTTGACGAGCTGTTCGTCCCCCTCGATCTTGGGAAACTCCGGACGCTTTTCCTCCCAGGTCACGCACGTCCCTGGCGGCCGCTTGGTTTGCGTATGCTCGTTCATGCTCGACTCCTGGCTAAGGCTGATTTTCTAATAGCGAGTGCCACCACTGCGTCGTTCGGCAGCCTCCCGGGTGCCACTACTGGCTCATCCAGCAGCGCCCGGCAATCTATCAATAAACCCGTGGCGGGTGCCACTGCTGGCTTGTCCAGCAGTGCCTCGACAACTTATCAATAAACCCCGTACTCCCGCGTGGCATCGGTCATCGCCCGAAGGTTCTCGACCTTCGTGTCGTCCTGCATGATCGCGCTGGCGTCCATGATGTAGCCGCCCTCGCGCCCCACGCACTCGATCACCTTCTTGCAGCAGGCCTTGACCTCGTCCGGCGTGCCGAAGGCCAACAGGTCGTTGGGAACCCCCCCGCTGATGCAGAACTTCTCGCCGACCGCGCGGTGGACCTCGAAAATGTCGCCGCGATCCACGTGGTAAATGATGCTCAACTCCGGCAGCTCCGCGATCCATTTCAGGTTCGGATTCCATTCGCCTTCGGCGTAGAACAACGTCTGATGTCCGCGGGCCCAAAGCTCCTCGATGATCTGTTTCAGCGTCGGCCAGTAGAACTTTTCGAACTGACTTGGTGATAGGAAAGGAATGCAGCCGCGGTGCATCCACAGCCCGATCGGCACGTTCTTGTCGGGATCGGCCCCGCTCAAGGCCACGTGCAGCAGGTGCGGCATCAACGCCTCGCAGGCCTTCAACACCTTGTCCGGCTGGCGAAACATGTCCATGCACAGCCCCTTATAACCGCGAAGCTTGTCCGCCAGGATGTCGAACGGCGCTTTCAGAATCCCCGATAGACAACTGACCGTCCCCGACTCACTTCGCAGCAAGGCCGCCTGACGGCCAAAGTTGTGGAAGTAGTCCAGCATCGCCATGCCGCCCTTCAAGAACGACATGTTGTTGCGGAACGTGCTCGGCTGCCCGGTCGGGCTGACGTCGGCCGATACCCGCGGCAGCCAAACGTTAAACAGGTAACCGGTCACATCCTCGATCAACAGATCGTATTCGTCCGCCCGCATCCAGGCCTCATCATCGCCCGGCTCCAGGTATTGAAACGACGTGTTCACCGGCAGATCGATGCCGGGCGTGGCGTAATACCTCAACCCGATCGCCTGCGTCAACCCGCTCCAGCCGTACACCATATTGCCCGCCACCGCGTCCCAGTCAAAATCCGCCGCGCACTTCCGCGCCGCGGCAAATGCCTTCTGGCAATCCTGCGTCACCTCCTGAATCGTGTACCCGGCGTAGCAAGCAGTGAACTCCGCCACCAACGGCCGAATCGGCACCATGTCCGGCTTCTCGTTCCGCATCGCCGTCACGTAGCGGGCTAATCGCTGCTGGTACCGTTGTTCCATCGCTGTAGACATAGCACGTCACCTCGAGGCGGTCGGGCGAGAATTGAATCCGGTCGTGGTGAGCCAAGCCATCGCTAAACTCACTCACCCCCCCAGTTTGAAGCTAGGCTAATCGCGTAGTATGGCAGTGCGGCGAAAACGTGTCAACCGCGACCTATTTGGCATTAACACCGACCACCGGGTCGTTTAGCCGCCGCCGACACCAACGCCGATTGCCGCGTCCGACCGCCGGATCGTTTAGCCGCCGCCGGCACGGCGGCGCTTCATCACCCCTTCGTGCTCTTCGTGGACTCGCCTTCCCGGATTGAGAGCGAACGTCAGACCAGATTGCCCCCCGCCACTTCCTCTGGTATCGTCGAAAGCAGCGTCAACTGGACTGGTCATCGCTGCCAGCGGCCTTTCCCAAGAATCACGCCGTAATAGATGATGAATCGCGAAAAAAGCCATCAAGCGTTCGCCCGAGCAAAGCAACTGATGCCCGGCGGCGTCAACAGCCCCGCCCGGGCCTTTGGCGCCGTCGGTGGCGAGCCAATCGTCATTGATCGTGGCGAAGGCGCCTACCTGTTCGACGTCGATGGCAACCGCTACATCGACTACATCGGCTCCTGGGGCCCAATGATCCTCGGCCACGGCTTCCCGCCGGTCGTCGAGGCCATCCGCCACGCCGCCGGTCGTGGCACCAGCTTCGGCGCCCCTTGCTTGGCGGAAAACCAACTCGCCGAACTGCTGATCGACGCCGTCCCCTCCATCGAAAAGGTACGCCTGGTCAACTCCGGTACCGAGGCCACGATGAGCGCGATCCGCCTCGCCCGCGGCTACACCGGCCGATCGACCGTGATCAAATTCGCCGGCAACTACCATGGCCACGCCGACAGCCTGCTGGTCGCTGCCGGCAGTTCGGCCGCCACCCTCGGAGTGCCCAATTCCCCCGGCGTGACCGAAGGCGCCGCCCGCGATACCCTGATCCTTCCCTTTAACGATCCCCAAGCCGCCGAAGAAGCCTTCGCCAACCACGGCAACCAGATCGCCGCGGTGATCGTCGAACCGGTCGTCGGCAACATGGGCTGTGTCGCCCCGCTCCCCGATTTCCTGCCGACGTTGCGCGAATTAACCTACAAACACGGCGCCCTGCTGATCTTCGACGAGGTCATGACCGGCTTCCGCGTCGCCTACGGCGGGGCCCAAGAACTCTTCGGCATCCAACCCGACCTCACCACCCTCGGCAAGATCATCGGCGGCGGTCTGCCCGTCGGCGCCTACGGCGGTCGCGCCGACATCATGGACCACGTGCTGCCGGCCGGCAAAGTCTTCCAAGCCGGCACCCTCAGCGGCAATCCGCTCGCCGCCGCAGCCGGCATCGCCACGCTAAAACACCTCCGCGAAACCAATCCCTATCCGCTCTTGGAGCGGCTTTCTTCGCGGCTTTTTCAGGGCCTGGCAAAGGCAGCCGAAAAACTCGCCGTTCCGCACCATCTCGCCCGCGTCGGTTCGATGATGACCCTGTTTTTCCACGACGGCCCGGTCACCGATTGGACCACCGCCGCCGCCTGCGACACGAAACGCTACGCCCGCTACTTCTGGGGCATGATCGACCGCGGCGCCTACCTGCCCTGCAGCCAGTTCGAGGCCCTGTTCGTCTCGGCCGCCCACACCGAAGCCGACATCGACGCCACCCTCGCCGCCGCCGAAGAAGTGTTGTCGCTAGAGAAATTAGCCGGCGGCTAACCGCCGCCGGAAGCCATTTCGAGCGGCGACTCCTGTGCGCAAAAAAAATAGGGGCCTTTGACGTGCCACCTTCCACAGTGGCTAGCTGGCCAGTAAGGGCAAGGTAACTGACCAACCCAAAATCGTCAGAGGCCCCACGGGCCAATCTCGTATCAGGGCGAGCTCTTATTCGCTCGCGGCCCCCCTAAACGCACTTGCGATGCCACAGTTTATAATCCCCAAATGTTTCTCGAACACGCGTCACATCCTCATGTGGCACAATGGTTTTGGAAAGACGAAGTCTTTGCCAAGCGGGTCTTCGGCCCGACAAACGCCCCAACGACCCCTGTTGCATTCTGCTGCACAACCAGTGCAAGATGCTGCAACCCAAGGGCGACTCTCGTATACTAGAGCGCATCTCACGACGGTGTCGCGTCATTTCGCTTTGGAACCGCTGTCGTTGGCCGCGGTTGCACGCTAGAGGTGAGTGCGACACGCACTAGGACGATTTGCAGCGCATTCCGCACGCCGATTCAGGGAGATTCCATTGCCACCGGTCGTATCCACCGCAACGCTGCCCCGGCAAGCCAATCGCGTCGCGATCCTTGTGAATCCCCGCGCTGGAGCTAGAGACTCCCTGCCTCGCGCCCAGCGATTGGCCGAACTCCTGCAGAGGCAGGATTTCAAGGTCGAAATCTTTACCGACCTCCAGGCCGTCGCCTCAGCCGCTAACGAAATGCTCACCGAGGGCTCGCTCCGCACGCTAGTGGCCGTCGGTGGCGATGGCACCGCGGCCGAATTGGTCAATCGCACCCTCCCCGGCGTGCCCCTGACGCTTTTTCCCGCCGGCAATTCCAACCTCGCCGCCCGCTACTTCGCCCTCAGCAACGATCCCGACGTCGCCTGCCGCACCATCCTCGAAGGAACCGCCGCCAAGGTCGATGCCGGGCTGGCCAACAGCCGAATCTTCTTGCTGATGGTCGGCTGTGGCTTCGACGCCGACGTCGTCCACCGGGTTCACGGCCGCCGCAAAGGACACATGAACCAGTTGGCGTACCTGAAGCCCATCGCCGAGGCGGCCTTCAGCTACCATTACCCGGAAATTCAGATACACTTGGAGGGGGACGAGCAACCGCTTGCGTTGTCGGCACGCTGGCTGTTCCTGTTCAACCTGCCCTGCTACGGTGGAGGTTTTAGGATCGCGCCCCACGCGGACGGATCGGATGGGATGCTCGACCTGTGCACGCTGCGCGGCGGTCGGATGTGGCACGGCCTCTGGTACACGGCCATGATCCTGCTCCGCCGCCACCACACAATTGCCGACTGGGCCACACGCCGCGTCACTCGGCTAAAGCTAACATCGAACGACGAGGTGCCCTACCAACTCGATGGCGACCCGGGCGGAAAATTGCCGTTGGAAGTGGACGTCCTCCCCTCCCGACTGACGCTAATCGTTCCAAAAGCCACTATCACCCCGCGCTGAATATCTCACCATCCTGCCGAAGATCTAATGCCAGACGCTACCCCAAAGAATCCTATCGCCATCGCCGATCTTCGTTGTGGCACCGGCCAGCCGCTGCTGGTCATCGCCGGGCCGTGTGTGATGGAAAGTGAAGACTTGACGCTCTGCATTGCCGATCGCCTGAAACACATTAGCGAAGCACTGCATCTGCCACTGGTCTTCAAAGCATCGTTCGACAAGGCAAACCGCACGAGTGCCAGCGCCTTTCGCGGCCTGGGACTCGACCAAGGGCTCGCCATCCTCCAAAAAGTCAAACAGACAATCGGCCTGCCGGTCACCACCGACGTCCATGAGTCTCAGCAGGCCGCCGCCGCGGGCCACGTCTGCGATCTGGTACAGATCCCCGCCTTTCTCGCCCGGCAAACGGACTTGCTGCTGGCCGCCGCCGCCACCGGCAAAGCGGTACACGTCAAAAAAGGACAGTTCCTTGCTCCCTGGGATATGAAACACGTCGTCGGCAAGCTGGCCGCGGCCGGCTGCCAAAACATCCTGCTCGGCGAGCGTGGCACGTTTTTCGGCTATGGACGCCTAGTCAACGACATGCGTTCGATCCCACAGATGCAATCGCTTGGCGTGCCGGTAGTCTTCGACGCAACCCACAGCGTTCAGGAGCCAGGCGGGCTAGGCTCGGCCACCGGTGGCAATCGTGCCATGGTCGAGCCCCTGGCCCGTGCCGCTGTAGCCGTCGGCGTCGACGCCCTGTTTTTTGAAACCCATCCCAATCCTGATCAATCTCCCAGCGACGGCGCCAACATGGTCCCGCTCGACGAGTTCGCCGGCCTGCTGAAACGTCTGCTAACCATCCGCCAAACCATTGAAGGACTAACGCCTTGAGTCTGCGATCGACCATCTATCTGCTCCCGCTGTTGGCGATTCTCGGCTGCCGCGGCAGCGATGAGACAGCAGCCGTCGATGCCACCAAAGCTTCCGCAGCCAGTCCGGCAAGCAATGAATACCGCGAGGAACTGCTGACCTATGCGATCGACAACCTGAACCGACTGGAAGAGTTCGGTTCGAACGAAGTGGCGCACCAGATCATCCAACGCCTCCAGAGCAAGAACCTTCCCGAAGATCATCTGTTGGCCTCCTGGCCCGAGCCAGAAATGCTCCGCCAGGTCGTCGACCGTCTCAATCAGTGGATTCAGTCCCAGTCGGCGCCCCCCGGTTGGTCCATCGATCCGATGCTGGCCACCGTGCCCGAAAAATATCGACAATTATCCGAAGTCAAAGACTTGGCCGCGATGCGGTTTTCACGCTTCGACGGCTACGCTCTCCAGGAAGCTACGTGGTTGCGCGATATCGCTGCCTCGAACAAGGGCGAACTGCTCGACGAATTGCAGCGCGCGAAAAACCTTTTCGACTGGACGGTCCGCAACATCCAAATCGAGCCGAACGACCCCCGCCGCCCACCACAACTCCCTTGGGAAACCCTCCTTCACGGCCGCGGTACAGCCCTCGAGCGGGCGTCTGTGTTCGTGCTATTGCTCCGCCAGTTGGACATCGATGCCGCCGTGCTCGCCATCGAGCTTCCCGCGGTGGCCCAAACGCCTGCCGCCGCTGCCCCACCAAGTCCGCAAGCCGTGTGGTGCGTCGGCGTGCTGATCGACAAAGAAGTCTACCTCTTTGACCCGATTTTGGGCCTGCCGATTCCCGGCTCCAACGGCGTGGCGCTCAACGACAAGGGCGAACTGATTTTCCAACCGGCCACGCTCAAACAGGTTGCCGGAGACGACAAGCTGCTCCGACGCCTCGATGCCAACGGAACCCACCCCTATCCACTGAAAGCTGCCGAGATTCAGCACGTCATCGCCCTTTTGGACGCGTCGCCCAACTACCTCGCACAAGCGATGAAGGTGCTCGAGTCCAAGCTGGTCGGTGCCAACAAGATGGTCCTCGCCAGCTCCCCCAGCAAGCAGGCCGAGCGATGGAAGGCCGCCGCTGGCATCGGAAAAGTGGAACTGTGGCTGCAACCCTTCGAAACAATCGAGCGCCGTCGCCAACTCGACGACCGACAAGTTAGGAGCCAGTTGGCCGCCATGTTGCCGTTCTACGCCATCCCCTCCGCACCACTCTATCGCGGCCGCATCTTGCAGTTGAAAGGCAAACTGCTCGGCGAGACGGGCGCCATGCAGTACTTCCAGGCGGCTCGACCGTCGCAAGAAGAACTCTTCACCTCGTCCATTAGCAATGAAGAAAAACTGATGCGCAGCCTGGGGAAACAAAACGCCAGCTATTGGGCGGGACTGATCACCTACCAGCGCGGCAATTACTCGGCCGCCATCGATTACTTCCTCCGTCGCACCTTCGAAGCCTACCCCAACGGCCGCTGGACGACCGGTGCCCTTTACAACCTCGCCCGCAGCTACGAAGCTTCCGGTCAGCGCGAACGGGCAATCCTCCAGTACGGCAGCAACTCCTCCTCGCCCGGTTATGCCGGCGACCTGCTTCGAGCCAAATGGCTTGAGGAGTTGGCTTCCCCCAAACCGCCCGCCAAGTAACAGCGTCGCTCGCGTTCGTAGCGATCGGGGAAATCCGCCAGACCACGGCTTGCTCTTGACGGAGCTCGCGATTCACAAGTAATATTGGGGGGTGCGGTCTTGCTGGGGCAAAGCCTCCTCCCTGTTCAGAACCGCTGCGGACGATCTCGCTTTCCTCGAAGACGAAGCTGAATGCTGTTGGATGTTGCCCTAAACTCGGTCCTCGCCGTCGCTGCCGCGTTCGATTCAACACCGGCGACCACCACGGTCGATGCCCCTTGGCCTTTCAGTTGGATTCGCGTAGTCCTGCTGTGCGCATGGGTCTACCTTTGCCTGCATCTGTCGCAACAAGTCGAAACCAGCCCGCTCGTTCCCCGGCCGTACAAACCGCTGGTGCAGGTCCTGTCGCTGTTTCTTGGCCCACTGATTTTTCTCGGCTTGGTTCTCTCCGATCGGCGTGATTCGACCGACTCCGCCAATCCGTTCGCCGCGCTTGCAGCAAGAATACGAAACGCCATATGGAGTATCTGGGGAGCCGGAAGCGACCAATCGGACGGCGGCGAGCGCCTGCAAATCTTCGACGCCACCGGCACCGAGCTTCGCGAGATCTACGGGCATGGCGATAAGCGTGACGCCAACCGCCACGTCTGCAACATGACCACCCAGATTATCGATAGCGCCCTGCAACAACGCGCCAGCGATATCCTCATCGATCCTAAGGACCCATCGATCTATACCGTGCGAATGCGAATCGACGGTACCTTGCGAACCGTCCAGACGCTCCCGGCCGAGACTTGCCGAGCCGTGATCAACAGTGTTAAAGCCGTATCCAGCATGGATATCTCCGAGCGCCGCCGTGCCCAAGACGGCGCCTTCACCGCGCGCAAAGGGGAGGTCCTAGCTTCCTTTCGCGTCGCCAGTGCCGGCGCGCTAAACGGCGAAAAACTCTCGATCCGCGTGCTCAACCAGAACGCCGGCCGCTTCACCCTGGTCGACATCGGCATTCTGCCAGACCAGCGAGCGACGATCACCCAGGCGATCAACAAGCCATCGGGCATGGTTCTCGTCTGCGGACCAACTGGCAGCGGCAAGACCACCACCCTCTACTCGATGCTCAACGAAATCGACCGCTACACCCGCAACGTGATTACGGTCGAGGACCCCATCGAAGCCCATCTGGCCGACGCCAGCCAGATTGAAATCAATCCGAAAGCCGACATCACCTTCGCCAAAGCCCTCCGCAGCATTCTTCGCCAAGATCCCGATGTGATCTGCGTCGGCGAGATTCGCGACGAGGAAACCGCCGAAATCGCCTTGCGGGCCGCCCAAACCGGCCACCTTGTCCTTGCCACGATCCACTGCGACAGCAACGCAACCGCGCTGGTGCGGTTGCTCGATCTTGGCATCTCGCCGATCCTGCTCTCCTCCGGCCTCAGCCTGCTGATTTCGCAGCGGCTCGTGCGGCGGCTTTGCGAGCGATGCAAGAAGCCGGCGGTGCTCACCCCGCCCGTCGCCCGGGCTTTTCGCGAAAAAGGCTTTGATATCACGCACATTTTCGACGCGCAAGGCTGCGAGGCCTGTGGCGGCACAGGCTACCACGGTCGCGTCGCAGTCTGCGATCTTTTGCCAATCAACGATGACTTGCGCGCGGAAATCGCTCGCGATGGAGCGATCGCCGCACGATTGAAGACCGAAGGGGATAAGCAGGGTCGCACTAGCCTGCGAACCGAAACCATGAAAAAGGTCGTGGCCGGGATTACCAGCCTCGACGAAGTCAAACGAGTGATAGGTTAAACGTCAATGGTTTTTTGGCTGGCCGTGCTCGTCGGCGGATTGTTTGCCTGGATGGCCGTTAAGGTCGGCTTTTATGCGACTTGGATCATGTTCTTCCATGTCCTCCTGGCCGTCTACATGGCCATCTTTCTCACTCCGATCATCGTGGTCAGCGTGCCGGCCACGACGATGATCCCGTTCGGTCATGCCTTGACCTTGGTCACCGTGGCCGTGGCAACCCTGCTGATCGGCTACGGCACCTGCTACGCCTGCCTTTCTGGCCGACTCAATATTCCCTTTCCCCAAGTAATGGACAATACGGCAGCCGGCGTTCTCGGCTTCCTCAACGGCTTTCTCATCCTCAGTTTCGCCAGTTTCGCCTTCGCGATGACGCCCCTGTCGCAAGCAGGCCTTTGCAAGACTCTTGGCTTCGATGCTCCGTCTCAGACCGCCAACACCGCCTATGTCTGCTGGTGGTGCAATCAATTCCACGCGATGGTCGCGCCATGGGGCAACGATCGCACAAGTCAACAAGCCGTCGAAGAACTGCTGGCGAAAGTCTCCCCTCCGGCAGCCAAACCAGAGACTCCCCCGTTACCTCCGTCAGCGGCGATCCATACCGCCACCCCAGCCATCGATAAGGCGAAAGCGCCTGCGCCGGTTTCCAAAAAACCGTCACTCCCAGCCGGTTCAAAACGCCCTTCGCCGGACGGCCGCTAGTCCCAGTTCTCCAGCCGCCCCCCCTAAAGACTGCCATCGGAGGTTTCCCTGCCCTTGCCTGCCTCCCCGGCCGATGTTAGACTAACGAGTTTGACGCCGATAGTGAGATAGCGCGAGGAGCGGTCATGAAGGATAAGATTCACCCCAACTACGTCGTTACCAAGGTCACCTGCGGCTGCGGCAACACCTTTGTCACCCGAAGCACTCAGCCTGAGCTGAAGGTCGATATTTGCAATGCTTGCCATCCCTTCTACACCGGCAAGCTGAAGTACGTCGACACGGCCGGCCGTATCGAGAAATTCCAGAAGAAGTTCGCGGCCACCGGCTACACGAGCCTCACCCGTGGCAAGAAGGCCGCCGCCGACACTGCCGAAGCCGCCCAGTAGCCAGCGTCGCTTCCTCGCTTTCGTCGTCTGATCGTCCGCGCGCGGGGTGCGCAATTATCGCGGTGCATGGTTTGCCAAGGTTCTTGTTATGTCCAACGCCCTTGATCAAAAGCTGAGCCGGTTCGAGGAGTTGGAAAAACAGCTCGTCGACCCCGACGTGTTGGCAAACCCCGCCCGACTGACGGCGGTCGCCCGCGAACGCGGCTCGTTGGCCAAATTGGCCACCAAGTACCGCCACTTCAAAGAACTCAATACGCAGATCCGCGAAGCCCTCGAAATGCTCGAAGGTGCCGATGCCGACATGCGCGAATTGGCCGAGGCCGAACTTCCCGAACTCAAGGAAAAACGCGAAGCCGTCTGGAACGAACTGCTTGATCTGACCATCGGCGGCGAGGACGCCAATCGCACAAGCTGCATCCTCGAAATCCGGGCCGGCACCGGCGGCGAAGAGGCCGCCCTGTTCGCCCGCGACCTCTACGAAATGTACAAGCACTACGCCGAGGACAATCGCTGGAAGGTCGAACTCCTCGAAATGTCGCCGACCGAACTTGGCGGCTTCAAGGAAATTATCCTCGGCGTCGAGGGAGAAGGTGCCTACCGCAAGCTCCAATTTGAAAGCGGCGGGCACCGCGTGCAACGCGTTCCCGAAACCGAAGCCAAGGGCCGCGTCCATACCTCCGCCGCCACCGTGGCCGTCATGGCCGAGCCCGAAGACGTCGAAATTGACCTCAAGCCGGACGATTACCGCAAGGATATCTTCCACGCCAGCGGCCCCGGTGGACAACACGTCAACAAGACCGCCTCGGCCATTCGCCTGACCCACTACGAGACGGGCCTCGTCGTCTCCTGCCAGGACGAAAAGAGCCAGCACAAGAACTTTGCCAAGGCCCTCCGCGTGCTCAAGACTCGCCTCTACGAAGCCAAACGCGAGGAGGAGCACAAAAAGCGTTCTGACGAGCGAAAGAGCAAGATTGGTTCCGGTGACCGCAGCCAGCGCATCCGCACCTACAACTTCCCCGAAAATCGACTGACCGATCACCGCATCAACCTGACGCTCTACAAGCTGGACACGATCATCGCGGGCAACCTCTCGCCGGTCATCGACGCCTTGATGGAGTACGAGCGACAAGAACAGCGCGCGGCGTTCGGCACAGTAGAATAACTCACAAGTGGTCGGTGGCTAGTGGTCAGTAGCCAGAGACGGAGACAACTGGCCGCGCGCCACGAGCCCACTCGCCACTAACCACTAACCACTCGCCGCTTTTCCATGTCCACTGCCGATCTCTGGACCGTCGGCCGTCTATTGAAGTGGACCACCGACTATCTCCAGTCCCACGGCTCGGAGACTGCTCGGCTAGATGCCGAGGTTCTGCTGGCCGAAGCGCTCCATTGCCAGCGAATCGAACTCTACACGCGTTTCGAAGAAGTGCCCTCTGAAGACGCTCGCAGCGCCTTTCGCGAGTTCGTTCGCCGCCGGGCCGAAGGCATGCCGGTAGCCTACCTCGTTGGCCATCGCGAGTTTTACTCGCTTTCTTTCCGGGTAACTCCCGACGTCTTGATCCCCCGCCCAGAGACCGAACTGCTGGTCCTTACGGCCCTGGACCTGGCCAAACAGACGCCCGCCGGCCACTTGGCCATCGCCGACGTCGGTACCGGCAGCGGCGCGATCGCCATTAGTCTGGCCAAGCACCTGCCCAATTGCCGAGTAACGGCCGTCGACATCAGCCCGAAGGCCTTGGACATGGCTCGTGAAAACGCCAAGGCCCACAGTGTCACCGACCGGATCGAGTTTCTTGAAAGCGACCTGCTCACGGCCGTGTCGGCAGACAGGACGTTTCACCTCATCGTGAGCAACCCACCGTACGTCACCGAGGCCGAATACGAGGAACTTGCCCCCGGCGTCCGCGAGTTCGAGCCCCGCACCGCGCTCGTGGCCGGCCCGAACGGCACCGAGGTGATTGGGCGGATCATCGCCCAGGCAGTCGACCGCCTTGTGCCCGGCGGCTATCTGCTTATCGAATTCAGCCCTACGATCTGCGATGCCGCACGCGTCCTGGTCGAAGCCGACCGTCGCTTCGAACAAGTGGCCGTTCTGAAAGACTTGGCCCGCCTGCCCCGCGTCATCCAAGCCAAGCGGCGAGCGGAATAGGCGTTCAAAAAGCGGATGTCGCCAAAAACCACGCTCGCGCGGCCACCGCTCACGCCGGAGGGGGCCCCGGCACATGTCGGCCAGTCCGTTCACGCCCGCGTTCAATCGCTTACCAAAATCTCCCGGTAAAGTTCGGTGTACCGCTCGATCATCCGGACAACGCTGAATTGCTCGCAGACTTTCAGCCGCGCGGCCGCAGCAAGTTGCTCGGCCAGCGCTTGATTGTTCAGCAATCGTTCGGCAAGCTTGGCAAACGCGGCCCGATCGCCCACCGGCACCAAATATCCCGTCTCACCGGAGGTAATCAACTCCCGCGTCCCAGGGATGTCGGTCGCGACCACAGGCACGCCCGCCGCCATCGCCTCCAGAATCACGTTCGACTGCCCCTCGTAACCGCTGGTGGACCAGAGCAAGTCAAAATGCGGCATCAGCCGGGCCACGTCCCCTCGCTCGCCCAGGAAATGGACCTTGTCGCCAATCCGCACCTGGTCGCGATATCGTGCCAACTGCTCCCGCTGCGGCCCGTCGCCGATCACCAACAGATGCACGTCGTCGCGGATCACCTTGAGCAGGTCCGCCGCCCAAATTCCGTCTTTCACCCGCTTCTGCGGCCACAAGCGGCCCACCAGCCCGATCAAACGACTATCAGCCGGCAGTCCCAGTTCTGCCAGCAACTGCTGCCGGGTGCCAACCGGCACCGGCGGCATTTCTACGCAATTGGGAATCAATCGCACCCGCTCCGCCGGCGTGCCCCGCTCGATATAAAAATCCCGCACGCCTTCGCTGTTGACCACCACGGCCCGGCTGCGACGCGCTAACATCCGATCGAACAACAATTGTCCTCGGCTCTTCCACGGGTCCACGCACCGCTGCCCGACCACAATGTTCTTCACCCCGCACATGCTGGCCGCCGCAAAACCATACGTGTTGGCAGCGAACATCCAGGTGTGAACCAAATCCGGCTGCAACCTGGCTATCTGCTTCTTCAAGCGCCAAAACGCCCGCGGATCAAGCTTCCATCGCTTGCCGATCACCGTCAACGGCACCCCCGCCTCGGTCAGTTCGCTTGCTCGCGGTCCGCCTCGCGTCAACGCGCACACGTGAACCTCAAACTCCTCGCGCGGCAGCCCCTTCGCCAGCAGGCACATCTGCTTCTCGGCCCCGGCTCGGTCCAGCGTGGGAATAATCTGCAAAATTCGCTTCATGACTTTCGCTCGTCTCAGTCAGCTTCGATTTCGTGCGGCTCCAGCACCGCGAGGTAGGGCAAGTTGCGGTACATGTCGTTGTAATCGAGGCCATAACCCACCACGAATTCGTCCGGGATCTTAAAACCGACGAAATCCGGCCGCATCTTCACTTCCGTCCGACCTTCCTTCTGTAACAATACCGCGCTGCGAATGCTAGCCGGCCCCAATTCATCAATCTGCGGGATCAACTCCCACAGCGTGTTACCCGTGTCAAAGATGTCGTCCACCAACAGCACATCCCGCCCCTGGATCCCCGACGACAACAGGTCCGTATTGATCACCAGCGGACCCGGCCGCGTGCTGTTGCCCCGATAGCTTCGAGCTTGCACCATCTCCACCTTCAGCGGCATCTCCAACTTGCGAATGAGATCGGCCAGCAACACCACACTGCCGATCAACACGCCGACGATCGTCAGCGGCTTGTGATCGTAATGCACCTGAATCTCGCTGGCTAGGCGGCAAATACCGCTTTGAAGTTGCTCTTCCGTCAATAGGGTTTTCATAGCTTCCTCAGCCGCCGGTCACTCCCGGATTCTCCCGCAAAAACGCCATTTTACCGCACGCCCGCCAAACCGCCCATATCCGCCTAAGAAAGGCTTATCGCCGCCCTCAACGCCTCTCGATGCCTTTCCCCGCCCGCTGATACTCGTAGAGCGACGCACTTTCGCTCCGCCCCAACAGTGCCCACTGCCGCGAGTCCCCCAAATATCGATCAAAGGCGTTGCCGCGTTCCACCAAGGCATAGCGAAAACCATACTGCTGCCGCCAAGCGTCGATCCGTTCCGGCTCGATCCGTCGCGCGCGATCGTATTCCAACAAAAACTCTTGCCCATAGAGCGAACAACGGTCATCGACGAACACCTGCATCCGCGGCTGGTAGTAAATCAAAAACCCGCCAAAGTTCAGGTCGTTGAAGATGGCCACGGGAGCGTGCTCTTTCCTTGCGATCGTATCAAGTTTCGGTAAGAGGGCTACCGGCCACCTCTGCGAATCCACTTCCGCCAATGCCGTCAAACTCAGTCGCGCTGGCATCCCCGTCCCTGAGAAACCAACCGCGGCCAACACGACCGCCAACGGTGCGACCAACAGTTGCCACCTCCCGATCGTACGCCGCGAGGCGAGCCACTCCCGCCGCTCGAGCCATCGCCCCAGCGACGAGTGCGGTAGCATGTCGGCCAATGCGACCATGCCCACAATCCCAAACAGCGCGGCGTTTCGCACTCTTAGCAGCGCAAAGACAAACCACAGCAACGGCACCAACCATGTCAGCCGCGGTCGTCGCGGCCATGTGCCCAGTAGCGCCACCAGATAGACTGCGGCCGAGGCAAATACCGCCCAGATTATAAAATCATCGAGCGTCAACGGACGATGCTCATCCAACAGCGCCGGCAGCGGCATTCGCAGCGTCTCCAGCCACTCACCTGGCAGGGCAAGCCCGTAGGGATTCACTACGGTCGCCAGGAGCAAGCTGCTGCCAAGCAGTATCAATTCCAGTCGCCAACCTAAACGACCGACGCGCGGTTTGCTATCGGGCAACCCAAAGACGATCCATCCGGCCAGACATAATCCAGCACTGCCGATCCCCGCCAGCACGCCGCCGTGCAGGTTGGCCCACACCGCAAACAGCGGCGTCAACCACCACAGCTGTCTCACGGATTTTCGGCCGCTTTCGACGTCCACCAGCAACGCCATCGTGACGCCAAGCAACACCATCGTCAGTATCAGCGGTCGCAAATGGAACTGCGGCGATGCCATCAACAGCACCAGGCCAAGCAGCAACACCGTCGGAAGCAAATTCAACCCCGTTTGCAGCAACCGCGTCGCCAACCATGCGAAAAAAGCCGAAAGAATCACCGCCACAGCGAGCAGTAGGCCATCCCAACCCCAACTCCGCACAACCGTCGCCATCCCGCACTCGGCCAGCCATTGATCATCGGTCCAAGGGCGGCCGAAAAAAGTGAAGCTGAACGGGTCGGCGCGAAGAATTTCGCCCGACCGCAGCATCCATTCCCCAGCCGCCACGTGCCAAAACGTGCCCGGATCTCGAAGCATCGCCGACCGACCGGCCAGCAGGATGCCAATCGTCAGCGCTGCGAACAGGAACCATGGCTGCTGCAAAATCCGCGACACCAGAGCGAAAAGGCGTTCGACGATCACGTGATTCTTTCCGGCTGGAGTCACTCGACCTTCACCGCCCCACCGGACGAGCAGGAAAATTGGGCATCGACATCGGGTTTCCGTTGGGAATCGGGCTGAGTTGGAACGATTGCGCGTTGTCGATCTTGATCTGTTTGGTCTTCAGCCAATACTGGATCTTCTGAGCTCGCATGTTGTTGGCGGGCGCCCCCGGCTGCGGCTGCTGGAACAATTCGGCATCGTTTCTCCCGTCACCTTCCAGCATCAGCAACTCTTTCGCTTGGCTATAGCTGATTCGATTACCGCGCGCGCTATAGGTCGTCCCTTCCACCACCGAGTTGCCGATCGCATCCATTTCCATCGCCCGCCGGTCGCCGAGCGGCTGGGCCACCTCGCCCACCGATAACTGCTCGCAACGGGCCGCCATTCCGCCGGGGCCCAGCTTGTCCGGATTGTCCGTGGCCAGCACCGTATCCCAACCGCCCGCTGGGCCATACGCCGCTCGCACTTGCTCATGAAAGGTCAACCGATGCCGCAGCACGTTGCCGGAGATCGATTTTGCAAACCGCACGTTGAGACAAATCATCTGGTCTTGCTTCGCAGGCGCCGCCTGCAAACTGACCGGAGCAACGGGCGCCGGTCCCGCCACCGTCGTCGAACCGCGACGGACGCTATTGAACCACCCCGGCCCGCCGCCCGTTAATTCCCCGCTAAGGACGTTGATGCCCAGGTCCAGCAGTTGCATCCGGTCGATGGCCTGCAACTGCTGCTGCCAATCGAGCGATCGGTTCTCGATCGACACGCCGCCCAGGCACTGGATATGCTCCACCCGGGGCGGTTCTGAGCTCTGCGACTCGGCGAATCGTATCGGCCGTTGCATCCGCACTTCCAGCACCTCAGTCCGCAACTCGGTCCGCGCCTGCTGCTGTGTACCGACCGCTACGACCGATTCCTCGAACCGCGCCCGAGCGCCGTTGAATTCCATCCCTTTCCGCCAATCCACTGTCAAGACGCCGGGCGTGGTGCCCGCGGCCGGAGACGTGGGCAAGTTTCCCATGCCAGGCATTCCACCGCTGAGCGGCAGGTCCATCTGACCAGGCCCATCGATCCACATCCGATTCTCGCCCCGATGCACGTTGATATTCGTGGCCGTCAGCCCTAAACCTCGCGCCTCGAATCGCGCCGGCCGTCCCACCACGGTTACCGTCGAATTCGGCCCGCTTGCCTCGTTCAATTCCAGCCGGTCGCCACGAATCAGCAACGGCCGTTCCCCGGGCAAGGCCGTTTGCGTCTCGACGAATTGCGCACCGTCTTGAAGCAATAACGCGTTCACGCCGGGCTGCGGACCGCCGAGCAGAAGTTGAGCTCGCAACAGTCGGCCGGTCACTTCGAATCGCTGCTGCGCCGATTGTCGCGGCAGTAGCGGCTGCTGGGCTGGAACCGGCGCCGGTGCATAGACTCGGCTCGGACCGGCCACGCTTGTCGGCGCTCCGGCGACCGGCGGCGCCGCTTGGTTCGGTACCTCCTGGAACCAGACCTCCATCTGTTCAACCTTGCCGGACAATTGCGGCGAGTTCATATGCACATCGTTTCGCGCCAACATCCGATCGGGTCGCAACCGGGACGTCGCTCCCTCGCTGGCTGGCGGTGTTTCGTGGAGCCAGAAGAAGATTTCTCGGGCCTGCAATTGACCCATGCCAGGAAACTTCAATTCGGCGCCCCCGGTCAGGGAAATCACCTGGTAGTGTTCCTGCGGGGTCACCGTGAGTTGGTCTTTCCATACGGCTTCCAATTGCTGATCGGGCCGATCGGCCGACTGGCCTCGCAGCCAGCCTGGTCCCGCCGCTGCCACACGTCCCATCCGCCCATTCTCGCCGGCCTGATAGCTCAAGCTGCTGGCATGGATCTCGTTGTTAAGCTGTCGAAGAAAAACCTCCGGTCCGCCGTCCAACAAAATCGATCGCGTTACCAGATTGTATTCCACTCGCGGCCCGCGAGCAGTCGCTTGCTGGCTCGGCGCGGTAATCACCACTGGATTCCCCTTGGCTTCCAGTCGTTCCGCCTTCAAACTGAACGAATCAGCCGCTCGACGGCCGGCTGAACCGGATGCTTTCTGCTTCTGATCGTCCTCGGAGAAGAACAACGCCAGGACTTCGCAAGCGATTTGATCGGCGGGTCCCGTTGCATTCTGCTTGGTCACATCGACGCGATCGCGGAAGGTGGCCACTCGCTTGGTCACATCGAACACAAACGGGCCGCGACAGGAGATTTCAATCGGCACTTTTTCGGCCGCCTTTTGCCCCATCGCCCCGGTCTGTCCCAAGTCCAGGTGTAGTCGCTCGACATGCCGAATCTCGAACGTATCGACGCCCGAGATGTTCGGCCCGTTGGCGCTCGCCCCGCGCTTCGGCGGGGCGGCCAAAAGTTTGATGACCATGTCCCGGCCGTTGCCGAAGTGGGGCCCCCAGCGGAAGCTCACCGGGTTGGCCGTCGTCACCGTGCGATCGGTCAGTCGGATGTCTTCGGTCTCCATGCAAAGATCATCCTCGGGCCCCGGCTCCTTCCAGTCGCTGCGAATCGTGACCTTTCCCCGAAGTTGCCCACCGATTAGCCGTCCCATCCTCGCCTGGGCAAGGTTGAGCCCCTGATCAAACTTCAGCAGGGCCCCGGCAGGCACCTCCAAAATGATCGACTGCCGTCGACGTTGCTGTTCATCTTCCGCCGGCCCCTCGTAGGGAAAGACGATCGCACAGGGAGTGATCTCGACCCAGCCGTCGCTCATCGTGCGATACTCTTGCAGCAGCAGCGTGGCCCGATCGCTCTCGAGGATTTTCGGATTCTTGAGTGCCCAAGACCCCGGCGGGAAGAGTCCTGCAAACTGCTTGAGCCGTTCCTCGACAAAGTCCTTGTTGGCGTTGCCGAAGTCTTGATTCGATTCACTCGAACGTTGTACACCCGGCTCAATCCACCGCACCACCAGCAACGAATAGAGAAAATACATCGCCAAGACGATTGCCAGGCTGCCGCCGACACGTCGCGCGCGCTCGATCGAAATCGGCACAGGAGGGGATGGATCGGCAGTTAGCATCGAGATGGCCATGATCGATTCGCTGACTACGACGCTCCCGTGAAATGGCGTCCTCACGCTTCGTGCGAGGTCGCGGCAAAGGCACTCCTCTTACCCCAAGCAAGGGTGTGGTTGACGGCTAGCGATAGGCCTGGACGAGGTTGTCCCAGCGGCATTGGCTCTTGAGAATCAGTTCCACCACTTCGCGAATCGCGCCGGTGCCGCCGGCCAGGGACGTCACGTAGTGGGCAGCTTGTCTCAACTCGGCGCAGGCGTCAGCCACCGCCACCCCCAGCCCCGCCGCCTGCAACGGCCGCAAATCGGGCAGGTCGTCCCCCACGTAACACACCTGCGGCAGCGTCAGCCGAAGATCGTTGAGGATGCCGCGCATCGCCGTCATCTTGTCGTCGATACCCTGCCGCAAGATGTCGATGCCAAGCTCGGCCACCCGCAGCTTCACAAGATGCGAACTGCGGTGCGTGATTAGCCCGAACCGGTAGCCCGCCTTCTGCCACAACCGCACCCCTAAGCCGTCGCGGACGTGGAACCGCTTGATCTCGATCCCCTGGTTATCCAAGACAATGCCGCCGTCGGTCAAAACACCGTCGACGTCGGACAGAATCAAGCGAATCGATTGGCAACGTTCGTCAAGAGCCATGAGCGAGGGAACTGGGGATTGGGGGCTAGGGGACTAGGTTTGCTAGCAATTCGAGCCGTGTTCTTCGTCGGCATGAATCACCCGCCAACTCGTGGCCGGGTTTACCGGCGGCGCCGTCTTCTCGGCCGGCTGAACCTCCTTCGGCAACAGCGCCACGAGGTCGGTGATATCGATCAAGCCGACCGGCTTGTTGTCGCTGTCCACCACCGGCAGCTCGCTGATCTTTCGCCCGGCCATCACGGCCACGGCGTCGACCATCAACGAGGCCTCTTGCACCCGCAGCGGGTTCTTGGTCATTACCTGCTCGACCGACACGTCAAGGTCCTGGTCACGACGATGTTCGAAAAGGCGGGCCAGGTCGCTATCGGTGAAGACGCCCGACAGCCGCCCCTCTCGGTCAATCAGCATGATGGCGCCAGTCCGGCGGCCCGGCACACTGACGGTCACCAGCACCTCGCGCACGGTGCGTCGCTGGTCCGCCACCCGACACTGCGCCAGGGGCCGCATGTGGTTCTCAACCCGGCTTAGCTGATAGCCGAGGCTGCCCGCCGGATGGAATTTGGCAAAATCTTCGCGGCGGAAGCCACGCATTTGACTGACGACCAACGCCAAGGCGTCGCCGACGGCCAACATGGCGGTCGTGCTCGTGCTCGGCGCCAGCCCCAGCGAACAGGCTTCCTCGAGGGAGCCCAACTCGATGGTCACCGTGGCCGCGCGGCCCAGGCTGCTGCTGGCCCGAGCGGTAATGGCGATGATCGGCACGCCGAACTCGCGCAGCGACGGCAGGATTCGCAAGATTTCTTCCGTTTCCCCGCTTTGCGAGAGCATCAAGACCAGGTCTTCCGAACGAACCCGACCCAAATCGCCGTGCACGGCCTCGGCCGGATGGAGATAGTGGCTCGGGGTGCCCGTCGAGGCAAGGGTGGCCATGATCTTCTGCCCGACCAGCCCTGCCTTGCCCATTCCCGTGACCAACAGATTGCCGTGGCATGCGAGGATCAGGTCGACCGCGCGGCAGAATTCGCCGTTCAGTCCGTCGGCAATCCGCTCCAGCGCGCGGCTTTCCTCGAGGATCACTTGTCGGGCAAAACGGAGTTGTTCAAATGGGCCGACGCCCTTGGCTGCGGCGGCAACTTCCCTGCTCATGACTCGTCAATCCTTTGACTGAGGCCGATGCACTTCGCGGGTCGAGATGGAGAGACCGGCGGATTGTACTGTTTACGCAAGTTTGGAGCAATGTAAATCCGACGCGAAAAACCCCGCTTCGACGGGGTTCCGCTAACGGCCAACTAACCTTCTCGCCTCCCGTCGGCCCACCTAAGGGCAAGTAACTTGCAAGCTTACGACGAGCGATTTATAGTAATTTTTCTGCCCCACATCGGGGAGTGAACACAAACCCTGCCTCCCCCGTAAAGAAGCGATACCTGCCATTGTGTCGCCGTGTCCCGCGAGGTCCCTATGCAGTCTGACGTCATTATTGAGACCCGGAATCTCACCAAGGTTTACCGCGATTTCTGGGGGCGAAAGAAAGTCCACGCCCTGAAGGCCCTCGACCTGGAAGTCCGGCGCGGCGAAATCTTCGGCCTGCTTGGGCCCAACGGCTCGGGCAAGACCACCACGATCAAGCTCATCCTCGGCCTGCTGTTCCCCACGGCCGGTCAGGCCTTGGTCTTCGACCGGGATGCCAGCGATGTGTCCAAGAACGAGCGCATCGGCTACCTGCCCGAGGAGTCGTATCTCTACAAGTTCCTCAACGCCGAAGAGACCCTCGACTTCTACGGCCGTTTGTTCGACATCCCCCGCGCCGTCCGCCGGCAACGCGTCGCCGACCTGATCGAGATGGTTGGCCTCAATTGGGCCAAGCGGCGACAACTGAAGGAATACAGCAAGGGCATGACCCGCCGCATCGGCCTGGCCCAGGCACTGATCAACGACCCGGAATTGATCGTCCTCGACGAGCCGACTTCCGGCCTCGACCCGATGGGCACCCGCGAAATGAAGGACTTGATCCTCAAGCTTCGCGAGGAAGGCAAGACGGTCCTGATGTGCAGCCACCTGTTGGCCGACGTGCAGGACGTGTGCGACCGCATCGCGATCCTCTACCAAGGTGAGCTGAAGGAAATGGGGCGCGTCGACAGCCTGCTGAAGGTCCGCGACGTCACGGAAATTCGCGCCAGCGGCCTCAGCGCCGTGGCCCAAGAAGAGATCCGGCAAGCAATCGAGCGCCACCAGGGGCAAGTGCTCAGTCTCGACAATCCGGTGACCACGCTGGAAGACCTGTTCGTGAACATTATCCGCGAAAGCGAAGAGCACCCGGGGCGGCGGGTTCGCGGCGTTTCCCAGAAATAGCCGCTCCTCCCAGTGGATGCTGACCCCAACCAAAAAACCTCCATCCCTGATACCGTTCCATGGTCGTCGACCTTATTGATGTTACACCTTTCTTGACTTGGCTGTTCGGCCCCGGTTGGACGGAGGGATTCCTCTTTCACACCTTGCCGTTGTCGGTATTTCTGCTGGTGATGCTCGGCGGCTTGGTCTGGCTGGTCCGGGCCATCCGGGCGAAAGAAGGGCTCACCAGCCCAACCGTCGGAGTTTGGATCTCCGTGACCCTCACCGCGGCGATCCTGGTGCTCCTGATCGGTTTGACCGTCTGGAAATCGCTCCCCGCCGAAACCACCGCCTCGATCAGCGCCAAGTTCGTCCAACCGCTGGGCTGGCTGTTGGGCAACCAGTGGTACGCGGGCGCGGCCTACCAGTGGCTGAAGACGGCGATCGGCGCGACGGGCCTCGTTTTCGCCACAGCGCTGCTGATTCTGGCCCTTCGCCGCGGGCCGCGCGAAGCCTTCGTCGTTACCGGCCAAAGCCTGGGCGACACGGTTCTGGACGTGCTGCGCATGTCGCCCCGCCGCGTCGCCGCCCTGGCCCTGCTGGCGGTCAAGGAGTCGATTCGCCGCCGGGTGGTGGTGGTCTTTGCCCTTTTTATTCTGTTGTTGCTGTTCGCTGGTTGGTATCTCGACCCGCAGAGCGTCGACCCGGCCCGCCTGTACCTTGACTTTGTGCTCACGGCCACCACCTACCTAGTGCTGCTGCTGGCTCTATTTATCAGCGCCCTGAGCCTGCCGGCCGACATCAAAAATCGAACTCTCTACACGATCGTCACCAAGCCGGTCCGCACCAGCGAAATTATCCTCGGCCGGATCCTCGGTTTCCTCACCGTAGCCACGGTTCTACTGGTGGCCATGGGCGGAATCAGTTACCTGTTCGTGCTCCGTGGCCTGGCGCACGAGCACGAACTGACCGCCGACTTGCTGCAGCCCGCCGAGGGAACGAAGGCCGAGAAAGACGCCAAGCAGATCGCCCTGCGGGGCGCGACCAGCCGCGTTCACCATCATCGCCACAAGGTCACCATCACGCCCGACGCCTCCGGCGCCGGCATTGTCGAGCGCGAAACCCAACCCGAACAGGGACACGTTCATCCGATCAAGGTTCGCACGGAGGGCAACCAGACCGCCTATGAAATCGGCCGCGAGCAGGGAATGCTTTTGGCCCGTGTGCCGGTCTACGGCAAGCTCTCCTTCCGCGACCGCACCGGCCAGCCCACGGAAAAAGGCATCAGCGTTGGCGATGAGTGGACCTATCGCAGCTATATCGAAGGCGGTACGCTGGCCGCTGCCGTCTGGAGCTTCGAAGGCCTGCGATCGGAGGACTTTCCCGAGCACCTTCCCGTCGAGTTAAGCATCGAAATCTTCCGCACCTACAAGGGAAACATCGAGAAAGGCATCCTCGGCAGCCTGAGCGTCCGCAATCCCAAGACCGGCAAGAAGGTCGAGGTCCGCTTCTTCGAAGGCAAGGAGTTTGTCATCGATGTCCAGCAGATTCCTCGCCGGCTTTCGACCCCCGACGGGAAGACGGTCGACCTCTTCAAGGACATGGTCGACGAGGGAAAGCTGGAAGTCTGGCTTCAGTGCGCCGAGCCTATGCAGTACTTCGGCGTGGCCCAAGGTGACCTTTACCTGCGTGCCCGCGACGCCTCATTCTTCCTGAATTTCGTCAAGGGCTACGTCGGCATCTGGCTGCAGACGGCAATTGTCATCGCCCTGGGGGTCCTCTTCAGCACTTTCCTCAGCGCCCCGGTCGCCGTCTTGGCCACGCTCGGCGCGATTTTCGGCGGCTTCTTCAGCGACTTCATGTACCGTCTCGCCACCGGAAAGACGTACGGCGGCGGTCCCTTTGAATCGATCATTCGCCTGGTCACCCAGGCAAACGTCACCTCGGAACTGGAGCCCGGCCTGCGAACCAACGTGGCCAAGACCCTCGACCAGATCGTCGAGTTCGGCATGCGGCTGTTGGCCTCCGTGCTACCCGACTTCAGCCGTTTCAATTTCGCCGAGTTCGTCGCCAGCGGCTTCAACATCCCTGGGGATACGCTGATGGCCTACACCTGCCGCACCCTTGGTTTCGTCATCCCGATTTTCGTGGCTGCCTATCTCTGCCTGAAGAACCGCGAGGTCGCCCAGTAACGAGGCTTGCAGAAACGAGACTCGCACCACCAAGATCCCCGACGCAGTTCGGTTTCCTCCTATGAACCCACGCAGTTCCTTCTATCGCAAAGTCGTCTACGGCGTCGTCATCATCCTCCTCCTGCTGCCGTTGTTCTGGCTGAGCAGTCCGGCCACCAGCGCTACCTCGAGTTCGGCCGCCAGCCCCGGCGGCAAGCTCTCGCAGCTGCGCGACAAGTACAACCTCAGCCAGGCACAGTTGGGCGAAATCGATCCCACCAGCGTGACCGTCAAGCTGACCACCTTGGGGTTCCGCGGCGTGGCGGCGGCCGTCCTCTGGAACAAGGCGGCCGACTACAAAATGAAGAAGGACTGGGCCAATTACGGCGCCACGCTCAACCAAATCACCAAGGTGCTCCCCAACTTCCTCAACGTCTGGATCAACCAGGCCTGGAACCTTTCCTACAACTGTTCCGTCGAGTTCGACAACTACCGTGAGCGGTACCGCTGGGTGATCCGCGGCCTGAACTTCCTTCAGGAGGGCATCGAGTACAACAAACACAATATCGCCCGGCCCCGCTTGGTCTATGAATTGGGATGGAATACCTCGCAGAAGATTGGCAAGGCCGACGAAAGCAAGCAGTATCGCCACCTCTTCGCCAATGACCAGGATTTCCGCAATTCCCTGCCGGCCGACATGCGCGATAGCTGCCTCGACGACCGCGGTCAACTCGACAATTGGCTGGTGGGCAAGAAGTGGTACCAAAAGGCCGTGGACATGGTCGATGCCGAGGGAGCCTCGATGCTCACCAAGAGCCCCTTGGTGTATCGCTCTCAGGGCCCAATGTGCCAGATGAATTACGCCGAGGCCCTGGAAAGAGACGGCATCTTCGGCGAAAAGGCCAAGATTGCCTGGATCACCGCCGGCAACGAGTGGCATCGCTACGGAAACGAAGAGCTGCCCACCAGCTTCACCCGGGAAGGCAGCGAGAAGCCGGTCGAAATCCGCCTGAACGATCGCGAAATGCATGAGGAAGCGGCCAAGCGCGCCTTGGCGAAGTTGGAGGCTCTCCAGCCTGGCCTGCGGGCGAAGATCGTCGCCGAGAAGAAGGCCGCCCTCACGCCCGCCCAACGCGAGGCCCTCGATACCCCGCCCGAAAAACGCACGCCGGGCAAGCAAATGGCCGACGCCCAGCAAGCGGAAAATGCCATCGCCGTTTCCCACAACGAAGTCGCACGCCGCGTGGCTGGCGACCAACGCAAGGAAGCCTTGCAGCTTGCCAAGGAGGCCGAAGAGCACGAAATGCTCGCCGGCTATATTCAGCGGTATCGTGAAGTGGTCAATTTCAACTTCTGGCGACAGCGCGCCAAGTCGGAACAGACCGACGATTTGATCAAGGCCCGTCAACTCGTGTACCAGGGTGAACGGAGCTATGCCGAAGGCGATCTGGTGGCAGCCCGCAACGCCTACCAGGACGGGTTGGCCGCCTGGCGCAAAGCGCTCGATACACATAAGGAGTACATCCACGACCAGACCACGGGCGAGGATTTGGTGGACGTCGTCAAACGCTATCGGCGCGTTTTGAGCCAGCTCGACGAGCCCTTCCCCAAGCCGTTCATCCTGCAAGACATCCTCGACATTCATCAGAAGGCGGAAACCGCTCCGGCAACCGAGCCAAAAGCGAACGAGGCGGCCGACAAGGACCAGCACCCGTCGGCCAAAGGCGGGAAATAATCGATCGTCGTCCCGTGAGTTCGGCCTGGCCATGTCCCACCTCGAAATTACCGGCCGGATTCCACTTTTTGGCGAGGTGACCGCGAGCGGGGCCAAGAACGCCGCCCTGCCGATCATGGCCGCGGCACTCCTCGCTTCGGCCCCGGTCCGCTTGGAACGTGTGCCCCGCGTGACCGACGTCGCGACCCAAGCCGCCTTGCTCCGCCACCTCGGTCTGAAGGTCGCGTGGCTCGATCGCCATACACTTTGGCTCGAAACCGTCGACGACCGGTCCGTCGACGCTCCTCAAAAACTGGTGCGACGGATGCGAGCCGGCTTCTGCGTGCTGGGGCCGCTGCTGGCCCGACGCCATCGCGCGGTGGTTCCTCTGCCTGGCGGCTGCAATCTCGGCAATCGCCCCGTCGACCTTCATCTGAAAGGCCTCGCCGCGCTTGGCGCGACGATGCGGATCGAACACGGCTGCATCATCGCTTCGGCCGAACGGTTGCGCGGGGCGAGCATTGATCTTCGCGGCCCCGCCGGCCCGACCGTGACTGGCACGGCGAATGTCATCAGCGCCGCCGTGCTCGCTCGAGGCACCACGATCCTGAAAGGAGCGGCCACCGAACCGGAAGTGGTCGACCTGGGCCGATTCCTGGTCGCCCTCGGCGCCCGCATCGAGGGCCTCGGCACGGCGACGGTCCGTATCGAAGGCGCCCCCGAACTGGGCGGCGCGACACACCGCCTGATTCCCGACCGCATCGAAGCCGCCACACTCCTAATGGCCGGGGCGATCACCGCTGGCTCCGTCACCGTCAAGGAAGTTGTCCCGCGGCACCTCGCCTCGGTCGCCGAAAAACTCGCCGCCGCGGGAGCCGAGGTAACCAACGGCAGGACAAGCGTTTCCCTAGCGGTCCGACAGCCGCTTCGCGCGGTCGACATAGTTGCCCAGGTGTACCCCGGCATGCCGACCGATCTCCAGGCCCTGTGGACGGCTCTGGCCTCTGTGTCGAGCGGCAAGGCTCGCATTCGCGACAGCGTTTTTCCCGCCCGAGTGCTCCATGTGGCCGAGCTAAACCGGCTCGGCGCCCAGATCGATCTGCACGACGGCTGCCTTTGCGTGGGCGGCAACCGCTCTCTGAGCGGCGCCCGCGTCGCCGGCCCCGACTTGCGCGCCAGCGCCGCCTTGGTCCTTGCCGGGCTGGCCGCCGAGGGCCAAACGATCGTCGAGCGGCTCTATCATCTCGACCGCGGCTATGAACGGCTCGACGCCAAATTGCGGCGGCTGGGGGCCCAAGTCCAACGACGGGCGAACCTAATCCCTAGCCCCTAGCCTCCCCGATACACTGCCTGCATCAACACGTTCCTCTTGGATGTCGCCGGACCGCCGCCGGTATCTTCGCGGAGTACCCGCACCATCATTTGGTATTTGGCATCCAGGTCGTCGGCATAATGCACCAGCATGGCTTCCGGCGTCATCGGCAGTTTCGGCGAGCCCCAGTCGAGGCGGCCCTGGTGAGAAATCAGGATGTGCTCCAGACGCAGCATCAGGTCGGCGTCGATGGCTGTTTCTTTCCGCACCTCGGCGGCAGCCTCGCGGACGATGTCGCGGCCGCTCACGACGTGGCCAATCAATGCGCCCTCCGGCGTGTGAACGGTGCCCTGGGGCTGACACTCCATCTCGCGCAACTTGCCGATGTCATGAAGGATGCCTCCAGCCACGACCAAGCTTGGATTTAACGGCGGCTCCATCTCCGGGTAGTACGCCGCATATTTTTCAGCGAAATAGACACACGTCCGTGCGACGCTCAACGTGTGCTCGAGCAGTCCCCCAAGGTAGGCGTGATGATTGTGTCGTGCGGCCGGATGCTTTAGCCACGCCTCGCGATGGCGTTCCAACAGCCACTCCACAAGCCGCAGCAGGCCGCCGTCGGCAATGTGCTTCTGGGCGATTTCCATCAGTTCAGCAAACATCTGCTCACAGTCGAAGCGCGAGCGGGGCAGACAAAGGGCTGGATCAAACCCGTCGGCGGTGTCTGCGTCGACCACTTCGCGAATTTTGCGGATGTCCAACTGAGGACCAAAATTGGTCTCGTGGTAAACGGCGCGGATCTTGTAGAAGGTGCCCGGCTCCCAGTGGTCGCGGCACTCCAAGGCCCAGGGCGAGTCGCCCCAAACGGGAAAGCTCACTTCCCGGCCGCCGTCGCGAAAGCCGACCCGGTAATAGGGCTTGCCGGTCTTGGTCTTCAACTCCTCTTTGACAGTCATCAGCAGGAACAGATCGGCCTCATGATTCGGCGCGACTTCGGAAAGCGTCTGGATAGCCATTGCAGCAGCCTCTAGGTGGCAAAGCGGTTGACAAACCCTCCATTGTGGTGGAGATTTTACCGGACTGAAACGGTTTTGAGGAGTGGACCGACCGTTGGTTACGCCCGTCGACGAACCACTTGAGCCTGGCCGGCGCATCATCCGAAAGCAAAGACTGGCACGACAGAATCCCTGAACCTCGAACCCTCGCCACCATGCCCTCACCTCGCCGCCGAATGCTGCGTCCGCAAGCTGCCCGAGTGGCAGCACCGGCGACGACCTGGCTCGAGGCGTTCGTGGCATACTCCGCCGGCGAGTGTCATCTGTCGGAAAACACGGTGGCCGCATACCGCCGAGACTTGCAGCATTTCTTCGAGTGGCTCCAGCGGCGTCGCATTCCCGATCTGACCATCCGCGATTTGGCCGACTACGTCAACTGGCTGCACAATCGATCGCTCGCTCCGGCCAGCATCGCCCGCCATGTCGTGTCGCTGAAACTCTTCCTTCGTTATCTGCAATTGGAAGGAGCCCTTGACGAGAACCTGGCCGAACTGCTGGGCAGTCCAAAGCTCTGGCAGCGGGTGCCAAGAGTCCTCAGCACGCCGCAGGTCGAAAAGCTGTTCACCGCACCCGGCCAGACCGACACCTGCTGGCGCCGCGATCGCGCCCTGCTTGAGTTGCTCTACGCCACCGGTTGCCGGGCGTCAGAAATCTCCAATCTCCGAATGTGCGATTTGCACCTCGACGAAGGCTACTGCATCTGCCGAGGCAAGGGGGACAAGCAGCGCTGGACTCCGCTCAACCGACGCGCGATCGAGGCCGTCCGCGCCTATCTCGAACACGAGCGGCAAAAACTTGCCGCGCGACGTGGGACGGGAACCGACTGGGTGCTGCTGTCGCAGCGCGGACTGCGGTTGCGGCGGGAGCGGATCTGGGAACTACTGAAACGCTACGCCAAACGCGTCGGCGCGCCGTCCGACATCAGCCCGCACACCCTGCGACATAGCTTCGCCACGCACTTGCTTGCCGGCGGGGCCGATTTGCGACAAGTCCAAGAGATGCTCGGCCACGCCAGCATCGCGACCACGCAGATCTACACGCACGTCGACCCCACACGGCTCAAGGCCGTGCACAAAAAGTTCCATCCCCGGGCCTGACGTCGAGCAATCTCGCTCAGTTTCCCGCCTTTTTTGCCCAGGGACTGTCGGGGTATTGCTCTTCAAGCACCTGGCGGTGACGATTCGCCCGCTCCCGCTGGTGATCCTGTTCCCACAGTTCCACCAAGTTCGCCAAGGCCTCGGCATGGGCGGCCGGCTGCGACGAATAGAGCATGTCGACGTGCAAATAGGCCAATTGGGCCTCCTTAATTCGGCCGGCCTGCTTGTAGGCCGCGCCTTGGGCGTTGTACGCCTGGGCCATCAGCGGAGCGTGCTCGGCATCGGCCTTCTTGAGGACTTCCTCCAACAATTTGATGGCCTCCTCGGCCTTTGTCAGGGCCACCAGCGCCCGGGCCTTGCCCACCGCAGCAAACAACCGCTGCTCCTGGGCGAGTTCCCCGGTGCCCTCGGTGGCGATGACTTTGTCGAAGGCGGCCAGCGCTTGGTCGGCCTTGTCCTGATCCAGCAACGCCTTGCCGATCGCTACTCCGGCCCGCATTTTGTAGTCAGGCCAGGGAGCATTCTGCAGCCGGCTGTAGTACTCGCCTGCCTTGGAGTATTGGCGAATGGCGACCAGCAAGTCACCGACCATCGCCGTGGCTTGGTAATAGTGGTAACTCTTGGGATTGCCGTCGACAAAGGCGAGCATCATCTTACCGGCCTCGGGAATCTTGCCGCTGCCGCCTAACGCCAGTTTCGCCGCACAATACGCCTTGTAGAACTGCAGGTCTTGCACCGCCTCGGGCCGGACGGGCTCGTCTTTCATCTGCTCGAGCATTTCCAAGGCCTCGGCGTAGCGTCCGCGGAGGACCTCGTTCTTCGCATTCCGTAGATCACGCGGCTCGCCTTCGAAATAAATCGCTTGGACCTCGTTGGCAGGCAGTTCCTTCAATAGCGCCGACGCGCCGACACCTTGCTCAAAATCCACCTTCGTGGCATCCATCCCGATCACCCGCCCGGAAAGCACACCCTTGCTCGTCCTGATGCTATCCAAAGCTTGACAAACGGCCGACGAGGCCATCGCGATCACTAGCGCGAGTACGAGTCGGTAGGATTTCATCGCTTCTCCTGTCGATTTTGGGTCGGCACCTTCTGTAGCCCGGTTTACTCCGCGGGGGCAGCCTCCTGCCGCTCGGCTGCAGTTAATCCTTGTTCGCTACGAGGAACGCCGAGTGATTGCTGAATTTGGCGCAACAACTCATCGTATTGATTGTACCATTTCTTTCCGCCCATATCCGGATGGAGCCGCTGAACTACGACGATATCTTGGAGGGCCTGTAGGAGCCCTTCGCGCCGCTCGTTACCCGACCGCTGCCGGGCCTGCTCCATCCGGCACCAAGCCAGCTGGTAACGGGCTTGGTGAAAAACGTCCTGATGGCGCTCGCTGCCTTCGATCCGGGCGGCAATGCCGCCCCAGCCCCAGACGACGGCCTCTTGCCCCGCAGCCGCCGGCAGCCGTCCGCCGCGAATGGCCAGCCCGTACGCCTCCGGCTTCGTCTGTCCCCATTCCTGGCAAGTCGCGGCAATTTCGCATTGCACGTCAAGCGCGTTCGGCCGCTGCAGCAGAATGGCGGCGAGACTCGTGACGCTGTCGTCGAATCGGCCCAGCCGCCGCTGGCAACGAGCCATCCGCACCCGCACGTTCCAAATCGCTTCGGGCTTTGGCGCAAACGACTCGTCTTCGACACAAATCGCCGCCAGCTTCTCGTAGACTTGCGCCGCTTTGCCATAGTAGTCGGCCGCCTCGGCCGGCAGCGCCTTCCCTCTGGCCTCGAACGCCGATCCCAACCGCATAAACGTCTCCGCGCTCCAGTAAAGCAACTCGAAGGTTGATTTCCGTGGCGGTCGAGAAACGATGTGCGTTAGCAGGAACTCCAGACTTCGCGCGGCTCGCCCCACCTCTTCGGCATTGCCGCTGGCTTGAGCCCGCTTCAGCGACTCCTCCAACTGTCGCCCCAAGTTCAGATAGAACTGCGTGACTTCTTTCGGCCGGCGATTCTTTTCCAGCGCCGTCACGATTTGCTCGGCCTCGGCCAGTTGCCCCCGGGCCAGATAGGCGCGGATGGCCGCTTTCAGGCTGTCGATCTGAAAACTGCCGCGACTGGAAATCTTGTTGGGGAACTTGGCAATAGTCGCCGGCCCAATCCGCGAATCATTGAGCAAAGCCGTGGCTCGCTCCGCATGCCCAAGCTCCAACTCAATCTCGCTAAGTGACAGGATCGCGGCCACCAGGGGATAGGGAATCTCGTCGCCCGTTTGCAGACTCTTGAAAACCCGCTGGATCCCGTCATCCAGAGTCTTCCGCGCCAGCGAAAGCCGAACAGCCAGTTCGGCTGTTGGCGGCTGCCGCTCCTCGGGCAGTCGAAGCGTATCGCGGTAGGCTTGCCACAGGATCTGGCCGGCAATAATATCCGCCTCCCCACGCCGGGCGGACTGCGGGACAATCCGCCGCAGATGCTCCAGCGCTTGATCGGGTTTCTTCCCGTTCAACTCGGCCCGCGCCAGCAAGATCCAGGCGTCGTCCGCTGTCACACTGCCCGGCCACCGCTCGGCGGCATACTGGGTCATCGTCCGCATCCGCTCGCGGGCCAACGTGCGATCGTCTTTCCGCCTGGCTTCCGACGCCAGCCGGTCGTAGGCGAGTAAAGCGATCTTCGCTCCCGCTTGTCCCTGGGGCCGATCACCGTAGCGGCGTGCCAAGAACTCGCCCAACACGGCCGCCTCGTACTCATCGCCCAACGTCAGACTCAGCTCGGCCAGGCAGCCGCGCAGAATGTTCAACTCGTCGAGCGGCGCATCCACTGGTCGATGAGCCAAGGCAAACCGCATACATTGTAGCGCCTCGCGGCAAAGCTGCGTCGGCGGATTCGACCGCAGTTTCGGCTCTCGCAGCCGAGCCGCGGCGAGGATCGCCCGGTCGCGGGCTTCCTCATAGGTCTTGGGCAAGTTCACGTCCCGCCGCTCTTCGACCAATAGGGGATCCATCAGTCGCAGCCGCGCCTTCACCTCCAATTCACTGCTAAATTTGGCCGCAAAGGACAGCAATTGTCTGGCCTGCCGCAGATACTCTTCGCGCGAGGAAACGGCCGCCGTATCGCGCGGGTCGAGGCTCCGGGCCAATTCCAAGGCGGCCTCCCCGGCCAAACACTTGATCACCGCTGCTTCGCTTACGCACTCGGCCGGCCGCTGGGCGTTGTCGCGCCAATGCTCATAGGACCGCCAGGCTTCGCCATATCGGCGTTCTGTGGCAAGCAGACAGGTCTGCATCTGCATCAGCGTGGCCGCCGTGCGAATCCGGCGTACGGCTTCCTCCTCGACCGGGTCCATGTCGGCCAACTCTTCCAGAATGTCGATCGCCCGATCGACCTCGCCCGCCTCACGATAACAGCGAGCTTCTTCCATGCGGAAGGAAAAACGAATCAACCAGCGGTCATACTTGGCATAATACTCGCCATACTTCTTGGCCGCCTCCAGCAACAACTTCTTGCGTTCGGGACTGCCCGCCTCGTGCGTCTGCGCCAGGATGTAGACGCTTTTTGCCAGGGACATGCGGGTGAGAATGATCTCCGCCCGAATGCGATCGCGCTCCCTCACCAGATCCAAGTCGCTCTTGTCGATATCCTTGTACCGCTTCTGCAACTTGTTCAGTTGCGTGTCCACCTCCGCCAATGATTGCTGTGCGGCAAGGACCTGTTGGCGGGCCGTCTCGACATCGCGGACTTTCTCGGCCGCGACCTTGCCCGATTGCCTGGCCTGCTCGAGCATCGCCTGACCCCGCTCAAGATCGATCGTGGCCAACTGTCGGCCAGCCAACTGGGCCAGCAGATGCTTGGGATGGGCCGCCATGAAAAGGCGAATCGATCGCGCCGCCTCGTCCAACTGTCGCCCACGCTCCTTCACCGGCAACAGATGCACCCCATCGATCAAGGTCACTCCGACCTCGTAGTCAATCACGTCGCGAAACGCCTGGTCGGCCAGCGGACTGGTGCGCATGGACGCCAGATAGTCCAGCGCCAGGTCATAATACTCGCGTCCTCGTAGAGACTCGAGGAAGGCCTGGTGGTGCTCACCAGCCAGGGCGCCGGCCACGCCCACGCCGACCGACGCGGCGAAGAAGCAGAGCCAGGTCGTCCTTCGCCAGCGTCGCATGCAAAGATCCCGGTTCAAGTGTCTAACGATGCCGCTGCACAGCCTGCTCAACTGCGACCACTCGTAGCAAGTAGACTCTACTTCTAGTGTAATTGATGCCTGCCGCTCGGACAATGATTCGCCGCGGCCAGCCCCGCTCGATCAGCCCAGCCTCGCCGATCATTCGCTGTCAAAATCGTTAAGGCTCGTCCCGCATCAATGGCGTATTAGGGCCGCCCGCGGTACAATGTCCGTGGTGTCTGAGCCTCCTTCACTCTTTCTTTCTCGAGGATTCGATCCGCTTGGCCGCGCTCGATTTCCGTACCACATCCCCGCACAAATCCCCCTCCGGTCCGCGTTACCGCCGACCACTACTGCTGTTGTTTTTGATCGGCGTGACGCTGATCCTGACCGAGCAACTGCAGGATGCCAATCTCCGGCGATCGCTGCACGACCTGATCGCCCAGAGTTCCGGCGTTTCGCGCCATACCGATCAGGCGGGCCTTGATGGATCGTCGCCGATAAGCCGAGAGGAACTCGGACCGCTGGAGAAGGCGGCGCGCAATTGCGCTGACTTTCCATCTCTCCAGGACGACACGCCCTCGCTGGCAGCCGAGCGAGATTTGATCCTGCAATGGTTTGCTCTTCTGACGCATGCTGGTGAGGACGAGATTCGTCGACAGTCGAGCGGAAACGTGGCCTCTGATGAGTTGCTCGCGCGTACCGATTCGTATCGCGGGCGATTGATCAGCCTTTCTGGTGTCGTGCGACGCGTCGCGCCACAGCAATTCGCCAAGGACGGCCAGAAGTTGCGAGGCTACTACCAACTATGGCTCTACCCCCAGAACCGCGCGGCCTCGCCCGTGGTCGTTTGCTGCCTAACGCTCCCAGCAGAGTTTCCCATCTCCACAAAGCTTGCCGAACAAGTCAATCTGACCGGTTTTCTCGTAAAACGCTGGGCCTATCAGGCGCAAGACGGCGTACGCGTCGCGCCGCTGTTGCTGGCCGGTTCCTTGGCTTGGCAACGGCCCGGATCCGCGCTGATCGCGCCTCCCGAAGAACTGGATTTTTGGCTTCTGGTCAAAATCCTGATCCCTGCTGTGCTACTAACAGTGCTTGGCACTTGGTATGCTTATCGCCGCACGGGTAGTCGTCGCCCGACCGTACAGGGCCGCCACCCGGACTTCAGGGCCTTGGAGACCGGACCGCCGAGGCCCCAACCGCCCGCAAAACCGATTGGCGAGAGCTAGCCACGCCCATGACACCGCCGACCAACACTAACGACCGTCGCATTACGCAGACTGATGAGCGCCGGCCGTTTGTCGCCGGGCTGACAGGATGGCGGAGGAAGCGGACTTTTTGCCTTCTCAGGGCGGCCTTGGCGGTGGCGGCCGTCGGTTTCTCCAGTTTCCTGCCGGCCGCCGAACCACAACCACCTCCCTCGCCGCCCGTCGACGCCGCCCAAAGACTCTTCGCGTCGCTCGGGGTTGACCAGACCTGGTTCGACCGTCTGCACGACAACTCCTCGATCACCGAGCCCGAAATCGACGTGCTATTGCGGATGCTTTATCGTCTGCGTCGGTTCCCCGGCAGCGACTCGCAACGCTGGGCAAACGACGCCAAGGAGTTGCCGGCGGTCGAACAGGATCCTCCGGCACACCGAGGCCAACTCTATCGCCTGCGCGGCCGTGTCACGTCGATTGAACCGGCGAAGCCGTTGGCGGAGATGGCCCAGCGGTACGAAATGTCCCAGTATTTTCGCTGCCGGATGGTGCTCGACGGGGCGACGCCCTTGAGGGCGGAACTCTTTGTTGAAAAAATCCCCGCTGCCTTGCGGGAGCTCACGTCGGGCGCCCGCGGAGGCGCGGTGGCGGCCTTCGCCAAGATGGGCAAAGACGAAAAGGGAGAAAATTTTCTGACCTTCGTCGCCCCACGGCTCGCCTGGTATCCCGAAACACCGCTAGGCGACTTGGGCATGGATGTCGGCCTGCTCGACAATGTACAGGACCAAAAACTCGTCCTGGCCACGGAATCCGAGGCCTTCTACCAACTCTTGGCCGCCGTCGGCCGCGCCCAGCCCGGACAGTTGTTGCGGGAAGCCGACGAGCAATTGTCCAGCCTGCCCGCGGCATGGCGTTGGACTCCTTCCCAGGATGAAGTGCAATATTCCGTGGTTCCGTTGTTCAATGAGCCAGCCAGCCAGCGGGGCCGGCTGGTCGCCCTGTCCGGCACGGTACGGCGAATTGAAAAGGTGGCGGTCGAAAACCCCGAAATGCAGCGGCAGGCCGATTTGACCCATTATTACCAAGTTGCCCTCTTCACCGACGACTCGTCGGGCAACCCATTGACGTTCTGCCTTCGCGAATTGCCCCCAGGAATGCCCTACAGCACCTCGCCCGGCTATGCCGAAAGAGTCCGCATCGCAGGATTTTTCTTCAAAACCTGGAGTTACCGGGTCCCCAAACTGGCCGATCCCCGCCTCTCACCTGGAGATCCCAAGACCAACCGTTTTCTGTCGCCGTTGTTGATCGGCCGCAGTCTGGTCTGGCATCAGGCGATACCCCCGGTAGAATCCCGCACGTGGAGCGTTTTTGTCGCGGTTTTTTGCTTCTTTTTCATGCTCGTTATTTGGGCAATGGCCTGGTTTGCCCGCCGCCGACGACGAGAATTGCTTGACAACTTGACGTACACCCCACGGAATCTTGACAAGGAGGTTGTCCTGGAGCCGAACGCCGCACCTGACCGCACTATTCCCGACTTCGATAGAATTGCGCGGTTGGACCGAGGACCGGAAGGCCCAGGAGATTAAAAAGCATGAGACGCGCTAAGATCAGTATTATTGGGGCCGGCAACGTCGGCGCCACCGTCGCTCAATGGTGCGCCGCCACGGAGCTTGGCGACATTGTCCTCTTGGATATTCCTCAGACCGGCACGATGCCCCTGGGAAAAGCCTTGGACCTTGCCCAAGCCGGGCCGATCCTCGGCTTCGACGCCAACATCGTCGGCACGACCAACTACGCCGATACGGCCGGCAGCGACTTGGTGGTGATTACCGCCGGTGTCCCCCGCAAACCGGGCATGAGTCGGGACGACCTTCTGGCGATCAACGCCCGGATCGTCGGCAGCGTGGCCGGCGAAATCGCCCGCAGCAGCCCCGAGGCGATTGTCATCGTCCTCAGCAATCCCCTCGATGCAATGGTGCAACGGGTGTGGCAAGTCACCGGCTTCCCACCGCGACGCATTGTCGGCCAGGCCGGCGTCTTGGACGCTGCCCGCTTCCGCAGCTTCATTGCCCGGGAACTCGGCGTGAGCGTGGAAGACGTGTCCACACTGCTACTGGGCGGTCATGGCGATACGATGGTCCCGCTGACCGGTTGCACCTCGGTTGGCGGCGTACCCCTGGGCCAACTCCTGCCGGCGGCACGGATCAACGAGCTTGTCCAGCGCACCCGCGACGGCGGCGCCGAGATTGTCTCGCTACTGAAAACTGGCAGCGCCTCGTACGCACCCGCCGCGGCCACAACCCGCATGGTAGAAGCCATCGTGCACGACAAGAAGCGGCTGATTGGCTGTGCCGCCTACTGCGACCGTGAGTACGGAGTGGGTGGCTATTACGTCGGCGTTCCGGTCGTGCTGGGGAGTCACGGCGTGGAACGGATTATCGAGATTGAACTGTCGGCCGCCGAACGCGAGGCTTTCGAGACGAGCGTGGCTGCCGTCAAGAGCCTGGTCGGAAATATGACCCGCTTGATGGCCGAGCCCGTCGCCGTTGGCTAGCGAGCGATCACAAACACCCGAGGGATGCTATCCATGGCGAAACCATCGGTCATGATTATCGGCGGCGGCTTGGCGGGATCGGCGGCTGCCATGAAGCTGGCCGAGTTGGATTGCGCGGTCAGCATTATGAGCTTCGCGCCGTTGAAACGCTCGCACAGTTGTTGCGCCCAGGGCGGCATCAATAGCGTCAATGAACTCACTCGCCAACTCGGCGATCATGAAGGGAAACATTTCGAAGACACCGTCTACGGCGGCGATTTCCTTCAGCACCAGCCGCCCGTGAAGGAACTCGCCGAATGGGCGCCGCGAATCATCGACCTGATGGACCGTCTCGGCGTCACGTTCAACCGGACCCCGGAAGGCTTTCGCGACCAACGCCGCTTCGGTGGCACCCTCTATCGCCGCACGGCCTTCGCCGGCGCCACCACCGGCCAACAATTGCTCTACGCCCTCGATGAGCAAGTCCGCCGTTGGGAGGTCACCGGCCACATCCGCAAGTACGAGCACTGGGACTTCTTGGCGCCAATTCTCGACGACCAGGGGCGCTGCCGCGGCTGTGTCGCCCAGGATATGATCACCATGGAGATTCGGGCGATCCCCTGCGACGCCTTGGTGCTCGCCACGGGCGGCTGCGGGCTGATCTTCGGCCAGTCCACCAACTCGCTGGCCTGCACGGGCAGCGCCGATAGCCGACTGGTCCAAGCCGGCGCACGGTACGGCAATGGCGAATTCATTCAGGTGCATCCGACGGCGATCCCTGGCGCTGACAAATTGCGGTTGATCAGCGAAAGCGCCCGCGGCGAAGGCGGCCGGCTCTGGGTCCCGCGCACCCCGCACGATCCGCGACCGGGCCAAGACATTCCCGAGCGCGAGCGGTTCTATTTTCTCGAGGAGCGTTATCCGAAATATGGTAATCTCCTCCCCCGCGACATCGCGACTCGCGAGGTTTTCAAAGTCTGCATCCAAGAAGGCTTGAGCGTCCAACCGGACCGGCCCTGCGTCTATCTCGATGTGACCGGCTTGCCCCGCGACGTGCTGGACCGCAAGCTTGGCGGCGTGCTGGAAATCTACGAGAAGTTCCAGGGCGTCGATCCCCGGATCACTCCCATGAAAATCTTTCCCGCCGTCCACTACAGCATGGGCGGACTGTGGGTCGACTACGAAGCTACGGCCCAAGGCGGGCTGCGGATCGAGTCGCCGCGCCACCAGCACACCAGTATCCCCGGTGTGTTCGCCATTGGCGAATGCGAATACCAGTACCACGGAGCCAACCGCCTGGGTGCCAACTCCCTGGTCGCCTGCCTATTTAGTGGCCTGACCGTGGCGCCCGGCATCATCAATTACACGACGACCCTTCCGGCTGGCTTGGCGGCCGAACAGTCGAGCACGCTGTTCGATCGCGCCGCCTACAAGGAGAACTCTCGCTTCCAGACGATGCTCGCGCGTCCGACGGGCGGCCCCAGCGTCTTTAGCATCCACGCCGAGTTGGGCCAGCTTATGACCAAGTACGCCACGGTGATTCGGCACAACGCCGACCTCGCCCAAGCCTATGAGCGTGTCTCCGAACTCCAGGAAGAAGCCGAAGCATGCTCTCTGAGCGACACCGGCCAATGGGCCAACCAGGAGGTGTTCTTCGCCCGTGCCTTGGAGGATATGTTCCCGCTGGCCAAGATCATCCTCAAGGGCGCACTGGCCCGGGATGAATGCCGCGGCGCGCACTACAAGCCGGAGTTCGCCTTCCCCGAGATCACCGCGACCGATCCGATCGATCGCCGTCGCGAGGCCGTCGAGTGGTGTGAACATTTCGAGGAAAACAACCGCAAGTGGCTGAAAACGACCATCGCCACGCTGGACGCCGAAGGCGAACCGCGGTTGACGTATGAAGCTATCGACACTTCGCTGCTCGCGCCGCGGCCGCGCCTGTATGGCATTCTCGGCGGCGAGATTATCGAGGAAGTCTGGAAAGAACGGGAAGCGGCCAAACAACTGGCCGGCAGTCGCTAACGGTTGCTCGATTGCTCGGTCGACCGGAGGATGTGTTAACGATCATGGAAAAGCGAAAAGCGGCGGACAACTGGAGCGCCGAACCGACTCGAGCCTTTCGGGTTCGCGTGCTGCGACAGGACGGCCCGGCCCAGCCAAGCTACTGGCAGCGGTTCTCAATCGCTTGGGAACCGGACATGAACTGCATCAGCGTCTTGCAGAAGATCGCCGCCAAGGCCGAGACGATTGACGGCCAGCGGGTGGCGCCGGTCGCTTGGGACTGCAACTGCCTGGAGGAAGTCTGCGGGGCCTGCACGATGGTCATCAATGGTCGCGTCCGCCAGGCTTGCACCGCCCTGGTCGACCAACTGCTGCAGGATCGGCCGGAAGAGATTGAGTTGCAGCCGATGAAAAAATTCCCGGTCATTCGCGACCTTGTCGTTGACCGCTCAAGGATCTTCGTCAGCCTGCAAAAGGTTCGCGCCTGGATTCCCGTCGACAGCTATCTGGATATGGGCGCCGGGCCGCGACAGTCCCAAGACGTGCAACAGTTGGCCTATCTCTACAGCAAGTGCATCAGTTGCGGTTGCTGCCTCGATGCCTGCCCACAGTTCATCAAGATTGAACTGTACCGCGAGCCGGGCGAGAGCACCGAAGCCTATGAAGCCCGGCTCCGCGAAGCCAACTATCGGGCGTTCATGGGCGCCCACGCGATCGCCCAGGTCGACCTGTTCAATTCCAACCCGATCGGCTCGATGACTGCCAACGAACGGCTCGACGCCTTGATCGCCGAAGGCGGCATCCAGGTGTGCGGCCAGGCGCAGAACTGCGTGAAGGTCTGCCCGAAAGGCATTCCGCTAACCACCGCCATCGGTCGTGGTGGCCGCGCGGCGACAAAACACATCGTCAAAAAGCTGTTCGATCGCTGACCGGCGGCAAACGCGCATTTACCGGTGTTGGCGCCGACGCCAAACGCCCGCCCCGAGCGAGGCCAAGCCGGCTACGGCCATCAGAATGACTCCGGTTCCCCATACACGGAAATAGAGCATCGCCGTCAGGTATCTCTCATCGGTTCGGCGGTCCAAGCCGACCTTCATCGCTTCCCACGTGCTCCAACTCGCGACCGGCGAAAAGCTATTGGCCGTCGCGCGGATATGCTCGGGGTCGATGACATCGGCCGGCGCAATCGGCCGCGCGGTTTGCAGCAGCAACCCGAGCACGATCGCCGCGAAAACAAGCACCGCCCCAGCCAGAATCAGCCGATGCGACCAGTTCCAGGCGCTCGGCGCAGGCCGGTCGTCGACCTCCTCGGGCACGACCTCGAGATCGCTCATCCGCAACAGCGTCGGCGCCTGCACGGTCGCCCCGCACGTACAGACCACATTCTCGCCCGCTTGCCGTCGCTCGATCGGAAGTTGCTTGCCACAAGTGCAGGGCAAGAGGTAGGTCGCGCTCATCACTGCTCCCGGTTACACTGGTCCACCTCTAGCAGTTTAGCCGCCCTTCGGCGAGGATGCGAGTTGGCGGGCGGTCGAAAGGGGCGTTTGACGGAATTCTAATCGGACGGCGGCCGCAGCAGCACTAACCCTCCTTACCCAGCTACCCCATATTAACCCATTTCGGGCCAGCCCGTTGCCCCCTCGTGGAATTGTTCAAAATTTACTAGACGCTTGAGTGGGCTGGATTATAATGAATCCCACTGGCACGTACGCGCATCAAATGCCTGCGGGCGTAGGGTGGAATTCGCGCTGTCGCATGTCGTCGACCGCCGGCCACCCGAATCAAATTGATGCCCTGTCGGAATGCCGGAGTCCGAGCTTCGATCGATTCGCGAAAAATCGTCGAACGCGGTGTGTGGAGCAGTTGCGGAGCACGATTACGGATTCTGGAACGATTGGGATTCTTGCAACGCGCGGCCGAAAATTCACCGCAAACCGAATCCCTTGCCAAATAGCAAGCACGCGGCACGCCGCAAAAATTCGGTGGTAGAATTTTTTGGTTTACGGCCGTCGTTAGTTAGATAATGTATTAATCGGCGCCTGCGGAAACACGGCGACCTTCGAACTCATTGAGGGAGTGGCATTTTGTACGACGCACTGCTGGACGGTTTGGAAGACGAATCCATTTCTCGAGTAGATGAGAGCTTGGATCTGGTAGATGATCCGGTCGATGTCTTGGACGTCGATGAGGATGATTTGGATGTCGCCGTTCTCGACGAGGACGAAGAGCATGATCCGGAACTCGACGTCAACGCCGACGACCTTCTGGCAGGCGTGGAAGACGACTCCTGGTCGGATGACCCGGTGCGGATGTATCTGACCCAAATGGGCGAGATCCCCTTGCTCACGCGGCAGCAGGAAGTCGCCCTGGCCAAGCAAATCGAACGCACCCGTACCCGGTTCCGCCACAAGGTGCTCGAGTGCGATTACGTGATGCAGACGGCCGTCAAGGTCCTCCGCCGCGTCCACGATGGCGAACTCCCCTTTGACCGCACCGTTCAAGTCTCCGTAACCGATCAACTCGAAAAACACCAGATTCTCGGCCGTTTGCCGCATAATCTGCACACCCTGGAAACGCTCCTGAAGCGCAACCGTCGCGACTACAACATCGCCACCAGCAGATCGCGCTCGGCCGCCCAGCGCCGCGCCGCCTGGCGACGCCTGAGCCGCCGCCGCCGCCGCACCGTCCGCCTGGTCGAGGAACTCGGCCTGCGGACCCAGCGGATCGAACCGATGATCAAGACGCTCGAAGAGTTCAGTCGCCGCGTCGACGAGTTGCGGGAGCGCATCCGCCAAGCCAGTGCCGATCACGCCGCTGGCAAGAGCCATCCCAAGCAGCGCGAGCCGTGGATCGCCGAGTACCGCAGCATTCTCCGCGCCACCCAGGAATCGCCCACCAGCCTGCGGAACCGCGTGCAATATCTCAAGCAGATCTACGCCCAGTACCAGGAAGCCAAGCGCGGTCTTTCCGAAGGCAACCTCCGCTTGGTCGTTTCCATCGCAAAGAAATATCGCAACCGCGGCCTGAGCTTCCTCGATCTGATCCAGGAAGGCAACGCCGGTTTGATGCGGGCGGTCGACAAGTTCGAGTACCGCCGCGGCTTCAAGTTCTGCACCTATGCCACTTGGTGGATCCGCCAAGCCATCACTCGCGCCGTGGCCGATCAGAGCCGGACGATTCGCATCCCGGTTCACATGGTCGAGACCATGTCGCGCGTTCGCAATGTTTCCCGCAAGCTGCTGCAGAAGCTTGGCCGCGAGCCCACGATCGAAGAGACGGCCAAGGCCAGCGACACCTGCGTCGAGGAGGCCCGCCGTGTGTTGGCGATGAGCCGCTACCCGATCAGCCTTGATCGCCCGGTGGGCAACAGCGAAGACAGCCACTTCGGCGACTTGCTGCCCGACAGCGGCGCCCGCAGCCCCGCCATCGGCGCCACGCACGGCATGCTCCGCAGCCGGATCGCCAAGGTCCTGAAGACGTTGAGCTACCGCGAGCGCGAGATCATCAAGCTCCGCTACGGCCTCGGCGACGGCTACAGCTACACGCTCGAGGAAGTCGGCCACATTTTTAAGGTTACCCGCGAGCGTATCCGCCAGATCGAAGCCAAGGCGGTTCGCAAACTGCAGCAACCCTCGCGAAGCCAGGACTTGGTGGGCTTTTTGGACTAAGTCGCGAATTGGCTTGAGTGAATAGCCGCTTGCCGCCTCCCGCTCCCAGCGCCCCTGAGTCGACAAGCGGTTTTTATTTCTTGCCTTGGCGTCCCCCAGCGAGACGGTTTGACAATTTCCCGCGGGACTGCTAGAGTTAGGCCCGTTACGACGTGCGTTGGTGGTCGATCGCTTCCTTTGAGGCGGTCGACGAACAGGGAACTCCGGTGCAATTCCGGGGCGGCCCCGCCGCTGTAACCGAGTGTATGGGTGCATGGGAGTCCCCCAGTCACCCTTGGGCGGCCCAATCTGTTAGGCCATTGTCGTGGCGATGCCGCGGCGAGAAGGCGGGTTGGCCCAAGACTCGGGAGCCAGAAGACCTACCAACGCGTGACTGCGGCCCGTTGCGAGGGACAGTGGCCGCCAGAGTGTCGGCAATCGGCAGGTTTTCGTTTACGCCGTTTGGCTTGATCGCGCTCGGTCGCTCGCTTTTTTGCGCTGCGCCGATGTCGCCAAGTCGTGAACGACGGCCCGCCAGGAAGTCGTTGGTGGATCATGCCTCTTCGCCGCGCAGTGCCGCGCCCAATCGGCTTTTCGCTGGTCGAGTTGTTGGTGACGATCACGATCATCGGCGTCTTGATGTCGCTGTTGTTGCCGGCCGTGCAAGCCGCCCGCGAGGCGGCCCGTCGCGTCGGTTGCGTCAACAATCTCCATCAGATCAGCGTGGCCTTGCAGGTCTACCATACGGCCAACAAGAGCTTCCCGCCAGGCTGTCTCGAACCGGCCTTCCGTACGGCCAATGGCCGCCAGTTTGCCTGGTCGGCCTTTCTTCTGCCCCACATCGAGCAGATGGGCCTGAACAATTCGATTGACTTCACAAAGCCTTCCTACTCGTCGGCGAACGCTACCGCCGCCGCGCAAGTCATTTCCGTTTACCTCTGCCCCAGCACGCGCCGAAGCTCGCCGCTGGTGCAAGGACACGGTGCCAGTGACTATGGCGGTCTATTCGGTGAAGCCATCCAACCTCTCAGCAGTTCCTGGGTGGCCGAAAACGGGGTAATGGTCTACGACCGCGCCTTCAGCATCAAAGACATCCGCGACGGGACTTCCTACACAATCGTCGTCTCCGAGGATGCCGGCTGGACGGACGGCCAATGGATCAACGGCCTGAACATCTTCGATCAGAAGTACGGCATCAACGTGATTCCTTCCAACCCACGGTTGCTCGAGAACGAAATGCGGAGCGACCATCCCGGCGGCGTCAATTGCGCGTTTTGTGATGGCTCGGCGCGATTCCTTAGCCAATCCACGGACCTCAAGACTCTCAAGGCGCTGATCACGCGCGCCGGCGGAGAAGCCCTCACAGGCATTTGATATTTCCCTCAACCCCTCAGACAGGAGCAGGTACTCATGCAGTTGGTGTCCTCACGTGTTCGCATCTTCTTTGCGTTCGGCATCGCCCTGGCCATGTCCCTCGGCAACGCGGGCCTTGCCGTCGCCGATTCGAACATCATCGACCCTTCGTCGGCCTATCAAGCGGCCGATCACCTGACCAGCCTCGATCCGACCGGCTACGACGTGCACGGCGATCTCGTGGCCGTCTACGCCAGCCAGCACTTACGACTCTACAATCGCAATTCTTGGCAGTTGATCTCCGATCTCGGTGACGCTGGCTACACCACGTCGGCCACCTACAATTCCTTTGTGAAGTTTGATCCGAGCGGTGAATCGGTATGGGTCGGCTACACCGTCGGCGGCAACGTTAACGACCGCATCTACCAGGTTACGGGCCTGGATTCGGCGCCCGCCTGGAACCATGTGGCTACCTTGGCCAGCAACTATGAACTGGCGTTCTCCGGCGGTGCGGCCTATGTCTCCGGCCCCAACTCCACCATCTTTGGCGCCGACAACGCCATCTGGCAGTTGGATACCAGCGGCAACAACAATCACACCCTGATTGCCAGCGTCGGCGGATTCGCCGCGGGCATCGCCTTCGATGCCACCGGCAACCTCTATTACGGCACCAATCTCGGCACCGACGACCGCCTCGTCACTTTTTCGGCCGCCCAAGTCGCCGAGGGGGGAAAGTCCCTTTTCGACGCCGCGACCCTCAGTGACATTCCCCATCCGGCTAGCGACGTGGAGGTCGATAGCGCCGGTCACGTGCTATTTACCACCAACAACGTCGATCTCTACTGGAACCAACTCGGCAGCACTCTCGGCATGTGGAACGGCACTAGTGGCAGCGGTGCCAACTATGAGGTCATCGGCGAGGCGGGCGTCAACCATTGGTACAACGCTGTCCGCGCGATCGGCGACGTGACGGCCGGCGGTACCGCTTACCTCGATGATGGCGGCGCGTGGGGCAGCCCCATTATGGGCTTGGCCGAAATCAATCCTACTCCCGCGCCCGAGCCCTCCACCCTGGTGCTCGTGCTCTGCGGCTTGGCCGCTTTGGCTTGGCAACGGCGACGTAGCCGCAGGAGCTAGAAAGCGTCTGTGCATTGAAGATGGCAACACGCGCTAGCCGGGGGCGAACAGCCCCCGGTCGCAACCAGCGAAAGAGATTTGCCCGACACTAATCGCGCAAGCCAGAGGCCGGAGTCTGTTAGACTCCGGCTATTTCGATCCCGACCTGACTTTCGCGTCGCCTCCTTTCCCAAATCGCATCCGTCACGGTCGACAATCATGCCCGGCTATTTGCACGTCTACACCGGCAACGGCAAAGGCAAGACCACCGCGGCTCTCGGCTTGGCGCTACGGGCCGCCGGCGCGGGCTGGAAGGTCTTCTTCGCCCAGTTCGCCAAGGGCATCGCCACCAGTGAACGAACGGCTCTGGGCCGCTTCACCGACCGCATTACCTTCCGACAGTTTGGGCAGCCGGAGTTGATCCGCGGCCAACCCACAGAGCGCGATCTCAACGGCGCCGAAAACGGGCTGCGGGAATGCCGCCAGGCGGTGGCCTCGGGCGACTACCAACTCGTCGTGCTCGACGAGGCTAACCTCGGCCCGGTCCTCAGTCTCTTCTCGCTTGACGATTTGCTTTCGTTGGTTGACTCTCGCCCTGACGACGTCGAACTGGTGATTACCGGCCGCTGTGCCGCCCGCCAATTGCTCGACCGGGCCGACCTCGTGACCGAGATGCAGGAAGTCAAGCACTACTATCGTCAAGGCGTCTTTGCCCGAGTGGGCATCGAACAGTAAATGGATTAAGATGTTGAGCGAACTTCTTTGTCTGTGAGGACAGAATACAATTTAGGAGACACAACCATTCGCAACGGGGAGCATGACTGACTGTGGGTCGAGGTCACAGAATGGTCGGGCAAGTGCCGAGTAAAGCATCCATATCTTTTACAAGGCGGCAAAGAAGTGAAGTGATATCTCACTCTCGCACTTTCGGTGGCAATGCTCCTGTTGATCGTCGCGGGCTTCGCTCTCGCATTTCGACTCCTGCCGCCGATCTTTGAAATGCCCGTTCCGATCGGGGATCCCCGAGAAGGAAAGAACTGGCTGGGGCAGTCACCTATTGCTGCGTTTGTTTTTTCGGTCGCGCTGCTGGTGGTTGTCTACGCGATAAAGCGTGTCCTCCTCACCAGATGTAACAGGCGGACGGCCGCCTGGTTCTTCACTTTGTTCTTCTTCCTAAGTCTGCCGTATATCTGGTTCCTCTGCGAACCGGAGTGGTTCAATCCCTTCATCTACCGGATTGGCTGCTGGCTAGGTGGACCCATTGCTATTTGGGCGGTTCCAATGACATCCTTCGTTGTCGATCTTTGCCGATGGCCCATGGTGCATACCTGGCAATACTACTTGATTCGGAGCGTATACGAAGTGATGATAATCGTTCCTTTCTGGCTGTGTTTTTGGGGATTCTTTTCGGTTTTCGTGCTAGGGTGGGGCTGGATATAGAAGCGGCGTTCACAGCCGCAATTGCCGCGGACCGACGTGCCGTCGGCCGCTAAACGCGATCTTCGCCTCGTACCAGTGATTGAGCCCGATCGACCGTCGCGGTAGGATTGAGGGGTGTGGCGACTCGGTTTCGAGTGTGGCCGCCAGTTTTCTCCAGCAACGAGCAATCCCCGCGATGCCCAATCCTGCCTGGTTCGATAGTCCCTTTATGAAGGCGGTGCGCCGTGAACCGGCACCTTACACGCCCATCTGGCTGATGCGCCAGGCCGGCCGCTACATGCCCGACTACCGCGAACTGCGCCGCAAAGTCTCTTTTCTCGAACTCTGCAAGAACTCCGATCTCTGCGCGGAGGTGATGCTGACCACCGTCGAACGCCTCGGCGTGGACGCCGCCATCATCTTCTCCGATCTGCTGCTGATCCTCGAACCGATGGGCATTCACCTCGAGTTCGCCGCCGGCGAAGGACCGGTGCTCGGTAATCCGATCCGCGAAGCCGCCGATGTGGAGCGGGTCCTCGACTTGGAGACGGTCGAGCCATTGCAGTTTGTCATCGACACGGTGCGGAAGACCCGCGCTGGGCTGCCCGAGCGACTGCCCCTGATTGGCTTCGCCGGCGCTCCGTTCACGCTGGCTGCCTACGCGATCGAAGGTGGTTCGAGCCGCGATTACCGTTGGGCCAAGACGTTGATGTACCGCGACACGGGGGCCTGGGATGCGCTGATGGGCCGTTTCACCCGGGCGATCACCATGTACCTCAACGCCCAAATCGATGCCGGGGCGCAGGTCGTACAGCTTTTCGATAGCTGGGTCGGGTGCCTCGGCGTGGACGATTATCGCCGCTACGTGCTGCCGCATACCCGCTCGGTGATCGAAGCCATTCGGCCCGGCGTCCCGGTGATCCACTTCGCCACGGGCAATCCGGCCCTACTGCCGCTGTTGGCCGAAGCGTTCGGCCGCAAGCAGCGCGACGCGGTGGTTGGTGTCGACTGGCGGGTGCGCCTGAGCGACGCCTGGCAGGCCATAGGCTTCGACAAAGCCGTCCAAGGCAATCTCGATCCCGTCGTCCTGTTGGCCGAACCGGTCGAAATTCGCCGCCGGGCCAAGGAGCTTCTTCGCCAGGCCGCCGGCCGACCGGGGCATATCTTCAACTTGGGCCACGGCGTGCTGCCGCAGACACCGCCCAAACACGCCATCGAACTCGTCGATGCCGTGCACGAGCTAAGCAGCCGATAGACAGCAGACAGGTCCTACTGGTGATCGAACCCTGCAAAACTCCACAGCCGCTAAAGCATTCCCGCCTTGCGAAAACCGGAACACCCACAGCTGGAAACGGCATCACGCTGATCACTTTTTGATCATTTGTCCTCGCGGTCGATTTCCACATGCCTCCGTCCACCGGGTAACGTGTGCTACCGTCAGGGACCTTGTCCTCGCCGCTAAAATGATTCAGGGATGCTCGTGAACTTTCGCGCGGTATTCTCCGTAGTTGCAGTTAGGGCGTCGCGCGTCTTTTCCAGGAATCGTGCCAATCAGGAGAGGCTATGGACGGTAATTCGTCCGATCCGGTCCAGCTTTATTTGACCCAGATGAGCAGCAGCCCGCTGCTCAACCGGCAGCAAGAGTTTGAAGCCGCGCGCCGGATCGAAAGCACCCGCCGCCGTTTACGGCAGGCCATGCTCAGCAGCGACTACATTCTTCAGGTTGCCGTCGCCATGCTCGAGAAGGTCGCCACCGGGAAGATGCGCGTTGAGGTCGTCTGCGCCGCGGCCCTGTCGACCGACCAGGAACGCCGCCGGGCGATGTCCGTCATCAACGCCAACATCCGCACCCTGGCCGACCTGCTGCGGCGCAACCGAACCGATTTCGCCGCCGCCATGTCAAAGCAGTTCCCCTTGGAACGACGCCGACAGTACCGTCGCCGGCTGCTCTTGCGGCGCGCCAAGGCCATCCGGTTGGCCGAAGAGACACCGATTCGCCGTCAACAACTCGAACTGGTGCTCGAACGCCTCGAGGAGATCGGCCTGCGAATGACCGCCGCGGTCGCCGAACGCGAGCGGGCCGGCCGCGAAGGCAACCAGCAACGCCGGGCCGAAATCCGCGACGAACTCCGCCAGTTGATGCGCATCACCCACGAAACGCCGCGCACCCTGCGGCGGCGATTGGCCCGCATCAGCGCCCATCGTCAGGCCCACAACGCCGCACGCCAAGAATTGTCCAACGCCAATCTCCGGTTGGTCGTCTCCATCGCCAAGCGCTACCGTAATCGCGGCATTAGCTTCCTTGACCTGATTCAGGAGGGCAACACCGGATTGATGCGCGCCGTCGACAAGTTCGAACCGGGCCGCGGCTTCAAGTTCTCGACCTATGCCACTTGGTGGATCCGCCAGGCAATCAGCCGCTCAATTGCCGATCACAGCCGGACCATTCGCATCCCCGTTCACATGCTGACGACCGTCGACAAGGTCCTCAATGCTGGGCGACAGATCAGCCAGAATCAGCAGGGCAAGCCTACCCTGGAAGAGACCGCCCGGGCGGCAGGAATGTCAGTGGCCGCCGCCGGCCGGGCCTTGAAGGCCAACCGCCGCATGCTCTCCCTCGACGAACCACTGGGCGATCAGGGAGAAAACTACCTCGGTGAATTGCTTCCCGACCAGCGGCACCACGACCCGTTGATCAGTCTCAATAGTGACGCCCTCAAGGAAGGCATTGCCCAGGCGATGAAGGCCTTGAACTATCGCGAACGGGAAATCATCCGGCTTCGCTACGGCCTCTCGGACGGCTACTCCTATACCCTCTCCGAGGTCGGCAAGATCTTCTCCGTCACCCGGGAGCGCATCCGGCAAATCGAGGGCGAGGCAATTCGCAAACTACAGCAGCCTTCCTGCACGGACAAGTTGATCGACTTCCTCGACCACGCGCCGCTAATCCCACCCGCCGGAAACATGCAACCGACTTCCTGACGGCAGCCACAGGCAAAGCAAAAAGGGACGACCGTATTGGTCGTCCCTTTGACTATTTCTTGAGACCGATCTGTCCGCCGATCACGGACTCGACGGACGCGAATTGGCTACGGCTATCGGCACAGCAACGGCCGTTGCCACGACACCGGCGATGACCACCGGGTTGGCCAACAGCATTTTCAGCCCGCCGGCGCCCGCCGCGGCGCCATTCGCCGTGTAAACGATCGCGCCCTGGTTTGCCGACGGCGGCGCAGTTCCCTTGGACCACAGTCGATAGGCCCCTTGACCTTTGCCGGCCGCCACATGGTACACGCCGCCCTTCAGTCCCTTGACCGCAAAGCGGCCATCGGCGGACGTCGTCGTGGTGGCGGCAACTTGATCCTTCGCCTTGACGGCAACCGGCAATCCCTGGACGGGAGCACCCTGAAGGTCGACCACTTGTCCGTGCAGCACACCGCCATCGGCCAAGGCGATGTCGATGGTCTGTGGGGTCGGCGCCTGTCCCGGAGCGGCCGCAAAAAGGACCTGCGGCAAGCACAAGCTGCTCGTCGCCAACGTCAGCATGATTGCACGCGCTATATGAAATACTTTCATTCCCTTGTCTCCCAGGCTAATGAGCCTGCCCAAATTACCTATACCGCCGTGGTAGCTACCCGAGTGAGGAATACGTTCCTCTGCTATATCGTCCCTGTCCGGCTTGGCTCTCCAGCCGATATCCAGGGAAACCACGAGGCCCAGGAGCGGTTTGTCATCTTTTTGCTTGTTGTCGCTGCGTCTGCTCCCTCGGAAACGGCTTTTGGGTTGTGATAGAAAAGTCTTTCGGCCGTTGACTTACCGGCGATCGCAGCCACAAGCGAGAAGGCCTCGGACAACCGTGGACGTCGAGCTCTGAGCCCGTGCGCGTCCGTCGCGACGAAGTGAACGAGCCCTTGCCCGATCAGCGACTCGGCAAATTGCCGGCTCGCCGCCCCGAACGCTCCCAACAGGCTGCCAGCGGTGATTTGCAGCAGGCAGCCTTGATCAGCCAATTCCCGGGCCAATCGCGGTTGCTGGAGAATGGCCTGGTTCCGCTCGGGGTGGGAAAGAATTCCGACGATCCCCGACGCCGACAATTCCTTCAATAGGCGATTGAGCGGAAAGTAGACCTCGTGCGGGAGTTCCAGCAGAACGTGGCGTTTCCGATCGGCAAGCGTGAGAACCTGGCGAGCATGGATCCCCGGTACGAGTTGCGGCTCGATCCGCACATCGCCGCCGGGCAGCACGCGCAAGGGAATCCGCCGGCGATCGAGCATCTCCTGAAACTGTCCGGCAAGCGCACGGATCGTTCCGCCGGAGTTTTCGCCGTGGTTGCCGAGTTGATGGGGCGTTGCCACGATTGTCCGGATCCCGTCGGCCACTGCCATTTCGGCCATCCCGATCGCTTCCTCCCAGTCACGTGCACCGTCGTCGATGCCGGGCAAAATGTGGCAGTGAATGTCAACGAAACCATTGCTCATCGTAAGGGCTCCTTGGCAGCGCTGGCACGTCGCTCGTTTTCCAGTCGCCCCTTCAACGCATCGCGTAGTCGCTTGGCCATCATAGCGTCGTTTGGCCGCCGCTGAAGACACCAGCGCGCATGCTCCTCGGCCGTCGTGTAGTCCGCTACCGCCAGCCCTTCGCTGACACTGGCGCTGTGCGCCGCGTAGCTGTCCGGATCACACTGCAGGGCCTTTTCCAAGCAGCGGCGTGCGTCAATCGCGCTGCCCACGTTGCGGTGCATTTGTGCAGCGGAAATCCAGAGGGCTGCTGCCGCCACGTGGTCGGACTTGGCCGCCTCTTCTTCCGCGCGAGCTGCCCAATAGGCATGAATCGCCGGCAGCGAGGCGGTAGCTTCCCGGGCGCACGCGTCACGGAGAATCGGCAACGACGGCAATCCGGGTTGAATTTCGCGCAACAAAAACTCCACGATGGCCGGCAAACTTCCCGCCGGAGCAGCAGCGACCATATCGCGGACGATTCGCTGTTGCTGAAGTCCGCTGGCTCGAGACGACTGCTTCAAATGCTCTAACCAGCGTTGCGTGTCCCCTGCCAACAGCGCGTTCCCCGCGGCCGCATAGAGTACGGCCCCGTCGGCGGGCCGCACCAACAACGCTTGGTCGATGCACGACTGCCGCCAAGCCGCATCGGCCCCGGCCAGAAAAGAGAGCTCTGCCAGATAGACGTACGCGCGTCCTTCCAGCGGGCACAGTCGCAATGCCTGGAGGGCGTGCCCAAGCGATTGCTGCAAGTGGCCGACATGGTCTCCGGTCGCACGAGTCAGCCAAGCGAGAAGCTCGCCTGGTGAGTGAAATTGGGCCTGCTCCGCCGCATCCCGCAAGTCCGACAAGCTCATCGCATTGGCCGCAGCGGCTTGGCCGGCGTCGAATCGGTACCGATGCAGTTCGGCCAAGGCGAGATGGGCCTGATAATGCGACGGCTGCCAACGCAGGAGTTCCTCGAGATCCTCGATCCACTGCTCCAACGATGCGACATCCGCGAGCCGATTCGTTTCGGCCATGGCGCTGTCGTTGACTTCCTGACGTTCAACCCGATAGGCATCCCAATAGGTCTGGGCCACCGCGGCGCCCAAGCGATCGTCAAGCATCCGGGCGCCAAGGCACAGGATCAACAGAGTCGCCACCACCCACGGGACCCGGGGCACCCACAAAATGCCCTCTGCTGCCGAAGTTTGAACCTGGCGAGGAGCGCCTTGGCTCGACACGGGCAGCCAACGGCATGCGCGACAGGCACATGCCGCCAGAATTAGTGCCAGCGCCATGCAGGCTGGCGCATACCAAACAAAATCGACGACCGCGTGCACCAGCGATGCCGCCAAGCTGGCGGCAATGGCCACGAAACACATTCGTAGCCGCGGCTGCTCGGGAATTCGCAATCCGCTGAAGCAACAAAAACCGCAAAGAACGATGCCCCCGACCAGCAATCCGAAGCCGATCAGGCCGGTCTCCGCGAGGATTTGCAGATAACCGTTTTCCGCATGGGTGGGACAAGAGGCATCCTCCGATGAAGTCTCGCTATGCACCAGGTAAATGCTCCCGAAGCTGCCCACGCCGCTCCCACACAGCGGCGATTCGGCGATTGCATTGACGGCTCCATTCCAAATTTTTCGTCGGCCGGCCGATTGGTCGATCTGGTCCAGCGATCCCGAAGTAAGTTGCTGCCACCGCTCGCTGACTTGGTCAAAGCCAAATAGCATCAACGCCGTCGCGCTCAGCAAGATGCCGCCACTGATCGCTACGAGTAGTCTTCGGCTGAGAAACAAGCTTTGATACCCAAAGGCAAGGTAAACCGCCGTCGCTGCCAATGTGGCAAGCATTCCGCCGCGGGAAAGGGATAGCAATCCAACAAACAGCACCACCGCCAGAGCCATCACCAGGGCAGGCACGGCCCAATCCTGGGAATTGCCCCGTTTCTTCCGACACGAAACGGAATGGGCCAACCACCACAGCAGCGGGCCGATGCCCAGGGCGAGGAAGTGGGCAAAATGATTACGATTGCTGAACGGCCCCACCGCCACATGCCGCGTGTCGCTGAACGGATGTTGGTAGAACCAGAAGAACTTGCCGTTGCTGAACAGGAATTGAACGAGGCCAAACAGCCCCACCAGGACAACCGAGAGGCAGCACCAACGAAGCACCCGCTGCACGTCCTCGATACGTTCCACGCGGTGCAGGGTGACGAAGAAAAGCAGACAGTAATCCACCAGGATGATAAACCCGGCCTGTGTCTCCGCTGGCGTCAGCGATAGGCAGGGCCAGCGAGGCAGGGCTGCTGGGCTTTCTGCCCCGCCCCACAAAGGCAACAGTTGCACCACCTGCGGCGACAACCACCCAAGCAACCAGGCCGGCAAGGGCACCGTCTGCAAGGCCACGACGAACAATGCCAGCAAGGCCACCCAAGTGGCCCAACCGCCGTGCCAGGCCGATTGCGGTTGCAGGCACTGCCGGGTCAACCAGGCAAGCGCGGCCAGCAGGGCCAAGGCTGTCAGCGCAAACTGCCCGGCAGCGTGCCGACCTCCCATCAACAACGGCACCACAAAAATCACGCCCGCCAGGCATGCGTCGACCACGGCTAAAAGAATTTTGTCGAGCCGCTCTCGCTGCGTCGGGCCCATGGACGATGCCTGTCGCTCTAATAGGTTAACGAAAGTGGCGGCGGGCGAAGACGGCAAGCCGATGGTGCAGTGATCCGCTCACAACGCGTTCGGCCTTCTGCGGTTCTCTTTAGAACCAATTCACGGAGGCACCGATGCCAACCCGGAAGAAGGTGTTGATCACGTCGTAAGTCATTGTCACTGGCGACTGCTCCACACTGATCGTATCGCCCGGAGCAAGCACCAGGTTGTCGCTGCCATTCTTCGCCGCCTGAATACTTACGGCAATCCGCGCCGGTTCGGGCGCGTTCGGCACTTGGCGAATCACGATCACGTCTTCTGCCAGCGGATTTGAATGTCCGCCGGCGAGTGCGATGGCATCCAGCACGCGCAGTTCCTGGTTGGCTGGATACGCGTATTCCCCCGGCTTTCGCACCAATCCCATCACGTGCACTGGCGGCAGATTGCGTTTGGAAACGTGAACCACGTCACCGTCGCGCAGATCGGGCAGTCTGTAGGCCCCGGTGCTGGCCAAGGCCAGATCCACTCGGACGACCGCAGGACCGGCCGCCTCATCATAACTCGTTTGGGCAATCGAACCGTCCGCCGCCATCGCTGGCGGCAAACCTGGCGGCGTCGTCTGACGCGAGTCCGTATGCCGAATCTCCACCTCCGTGCCGGCGTCCTTGCTTAAACCGTCCGCCGCCAGAATCGCCGTCATCAGCGAACTGGAGCCCCGCGGCAGCTCGTGCTTGCCCGGCTTGTTCACTGCGCCCACCACCGTCACGTTTCGAACCCGACACTGCTTCATTGTCACGGTGAGGCTGGGATTCCGGAAGACGCCGCGGGCAATACTCTCGGCATTGACCACCTTCTCGGCCTGCTGCACTTCCAGGCCACCCACCTGCACACGTCCCACCAATGGCACGATGATGCTGCCATCCTCGGCCACGCGGACCGGCGTTGTGGTCGTGACCAACTTGGCGAAGTCGGTCACCGTCGTCACGTCGAGCACATCCCCAGGCTGAATCACCTCGGCGGAAACGGATTGATCGCTCAAGCCGGAGAGATTGAGCTTGTCGAGATTTGGGGATGCCGGCGCCAACAGCTCCGGCGGCAGTCGCGACGCCTGATAGATTTTGCCGCGACACCCAGCAGCGACTAGCAGAATGACCAGCCAGATACCGATGCGCAATCGCCTTGAGTCGCCCGTCATATTTCCCAAAAGCATGGCTGCGATAACGGTATGCCCCGCAGTTAAAGATTTGAGAAGTTAATCATTACCACTTCAGTAGGGGGCGAAGAATAGTCGACGGTTGGCGTCGCGGTCAAGGCCGAATTGCTCTCCCTTTCTGACACCCCGCCTCATCTGGAGCGCCGGTCGCGGCCTGCGCCCGCCGACAAACTGGGAGGCAGCGCGGAGACGGGCAAGAGAAAACTAATAGTCGCGAACTGTCGGTTCTGCCGGATTTACCAAAGAATCGTGTTGTATCGCGCCGACCAATAAACCTCAGACAGATGCCTTGCGCGGCGACCAGTGCGCCGTCGGGCTCGACCAAGCAAGTCGCGGGTCGGGATTGGCGACCCAAAACGCTGCCGCCCCTGGCGCGGCGCTGGCTACTTGCCCCGCAAACACTCGAGATATTTTGAATGCGGCGATGCCGCCATTTGGGAGGGGGGAAATTATGAGGTCTTTGGTTGTGTCCGTGATGATCCTAGCCGCCGCCATGGCGGGCTGCCGGGCGCCGTCCGGCCCGGCCTGCGCGACGGGCAAAAACAACTTGCCGCCGGCGTCGATGTTGATGCACCCCGGTCCGGGTGTCGACGGTCCCGGTCCCGGTGTCATGATGTATCAGCCCACCATGCCGGCCCCCGCGATGACGTCGCAGATCGCCTTCGTCGGTCCGGAAGGCACCACGGTGACGTGGGACATCAGCGCCCCCGGCGCGTTCGACTCGCAGCCGTTGGTGGCCCCGGGTCGTTACAACTTCCCCCAGGCGGCGATTTACCGCCTCAAGCTGACAAACATCCCCGGTCGTCCCGGCGTGGAACTCTATCCCACGCTGGAAGTCGCACCGGTGTTGCCGCGGACCGAGGCCTTCTTGGCCCATAACGCCATCCCGGTGCAATTCACGCCGGAAGACTTTGACCAGGTCCTCTCCGGCAACTTCGTCACCAAAGTGATCTACCTGCCCGATCCCGAGTTCCAGGAACTCGCCCTGGCCGGCGTTGAAACCCTGGTCAGCACGCGACTGGATCCGGGCGTCGACCCGATCGTCGAAGCCGATCGTCGCGGCGCCATCCTGGCCATCGTCCGCTTGGGCAACAAGGATTTGCAGGTCCCCAGCGGCCGCCCGACGGAGGGCGGTGTTTCCACCGTCGGCTATCAATCGCCTGAGAATGGGCAGTCGAATGGCCCGTGGAACGGCCAGGACGTACCGAACGCCCCGATGCCGATGGGAATGCCCGTCGGTGGCCCGTCGACCATGCCGACCAACTACATCGCCGGCGTCACTGCCCCGCAGTATGGCATGCCGATGTGCGGCACGCCGATCGGTCTGCCGGGTCCGCCTTCGGTCCCGTTGGGAGTGCCCGCCGGTCTCCAGAAGCACACCATCAAGAATCACACGCGCGTCCATCTGCCGAAGCCAACCAAGGCGGTCAAGGTCGACGTGAAGCAGCAGCCGGGCTACAGCTATCCCAAGCCCGCTAGCCACGTTCGGATCGTCGAACGCACCGGCGCCGGAGTCGGCCGCTACAAGCAACCGCTCGGCGACCGCCATGAACGCGTCGGCGAACGGCCGGTCAAGGAACGCTGCGTGAAAGGCCAATGTGAAGAGGTCTGCGAAGAAGAAGTCGAGGCCCCGTGCCCAACCGAGTAATTGAAGTAGGTATGCGGTGACGCCCGCGGGCCGCCCCGCGGGCTTTGCCGTGACCATGTCCAACGAACCCGATCTTTCTCCTCACCCACGACGACCCGTGACAATGGTCCAATCCACCCGCTGTCTGGCCTCGCAAGCGTCGCGCTGCGTTCGGCGAGTTGCCGGCAGGATGACAATGTTTGTGCTCGGATGGCTGAGCTTGGCGACGCTGTTGCCCGCCCAGCAATCCGTGCACTACTTGCATCAAGGTGTCATGCCACCGGGAGCGATTGGTCGCCAGCAACTCCAGCGGGGTGGACCGTTGCCCGGGTACTTCCAACCAGTCGAGATCAAAGCCCCGGCGGGCGCTTCGATCTCGCTGGTTGTCGATAATCAGTTCGACCAGCCCCAAGGCAACTCGCGCCGGGCTGGCTTTCTCATCGGCGCCGTCTATCGGCTTCGCGTGACCGGCATTCGCTTGGCCGAAGGTATCGAAGTCTTCCCCACCATCGAAGTGATCGATCGGCTCTACACTCCTCCGGGGCAAGAGCGGCGGTTCCCGATCCCGATTCAATTGACCGAGGAGGACCTGAAACTGGCGGCTGACGGCAAGTTCATTACGCGCGTTATCTATCTCGAAGATCCGCGCAGCGCCTTGCCGGCTCGCACCGACCAGCAACTGCAGAACTGGTTCGAGGCCCTGCCCGGGCAAGACCCACTGGCCGTGGCCGATGGCCTCGGCCGACCAGTGGCCGTCCTCCGCCTCGGCGGGCGTCTGCCGGAACAAGGCTTCGATCCAACGTTCTTTTACGGTTCGCCGCCGTTCATCGCGATCGCGGCCGAGCGCATCCCCACGCCTCAGCCGCTTGCTCCCCAAGCGGAACGCAAGCCGCGTTCGGCGTCGCAGCAGGCGCCGGTCAAGCAGAAACCGCCGGTCGAACAACCACGTCCGGCCGTCGAAGAAGAGCCGCAATCCTCGGCCGGTGAGGCCGTGGCAGAAGACACGGCCCAAGTGACCCTGCTGCCGCCTCCGCCCAAGGCACATTCAACCTCGTCAGCCGAGAAAGGGTTGAGGCTGTGAAGCAAATATCCGCTGCCCTCTCGCCCGCCGGACGCTTGGCCTTGATTGCCCTTTGTACGCTCATTTTCTGTTCGTGCCGGCATCCCGCCGGCTCGCGTTGCTCGACCGCTGCCTGCCCGCAAGGCGCGAGCGAATCGCTGCCGCCAGAAGCTTACAGCGGAGCGGTGGCCGCCGCCGGCTATGCCGCTCCAGTCGGGCCACCGGGCATGGAACAAGGCGTGCCCCACCCGTATTCGCCCCGCGGCCCCTGGGCGCCACCGGGCATCAAACAGCCTTGGCCGGAAGATGAATACCTTCGCGACGGCGGCGACGAAGGCCGCCCCGCCGGCGTTCATAACCGTACCGAAGTTCTCGGCGTCGGCGTAGAGGATACGGTTGCTCACTACGACACGGTCGACGGCCGCACGCTGGTCGAACCGAGCAACAAGGTCTACGTCTACAGCCCGCGTTTCGGCGCCGTACGTCAGGTTGTGAGCTTGGCCGCCAACGAAGACCGTCTGCACGTCGGCGGTGTCCACAACCCGCAGAAACTCGACGCGCCGACAACGCTCCAGTTGGTCAGCAGCGCCAAGCAACATACGCAACCGAACAACGAAATCGCCGCTCGACCCGCCGTTGCCATGCGAAGCAAGCAGGGCGACGGGGCCATGTCCAGTGCGGTCGGCCCACGGGGCTTCCAAGATCGGTTCAAACCCTACGAAAACCTCGCGATTATCCGCCGTGGCTCGATGGAAATGGCCGAGATGCCCTTCCTCGCCCATGGCTCGCAAGCAGCCATCGCCTGGTCGAACACCCAAGCTGTGCAAGTCATCCTCGAAGCTCGCGGCGCTATGGCGGCCGTCAAGTACGACGCCAGTTCGTCGGTCTACACCTACACCGCTCCTCCGGGTAACCCCCAGTTGCGTTTGGTCAAGGTGGCCTCAACTTCGTTCGCCCTGCCCGGCGAAGAAATCGACTTCACGATCCGCTTCGACAATACGGGCAATCAGCCAATCGGGCATGTCGTGATCCTGGACAGCCTCAGCACCCGCCTGGAGTACGTCCCCGGCAGCGCCCAGTGCAGCATTGAAGCCAAGTTCGCCTTCGTTCCCAACGAGGGTGGCTCGCTTACGGTTCGCTGTGAGCTGATCCATCCGTTGGAAATCGGCAAAGGCGGCGTCCTCCGCTTCCGCTGCAAGGTGCGGTAGGCAGTCGGCACACCGCGTGCCGCTGCATGCCCCTTTGCCGCCGTCCTGCCCGTCTTACCTCACTTACCGGCGCGTGGATCCTGCATCAGAATCCGCCTTGCATCGGCTGGAAGGATACGTAAACTCTGAGGGACATTTCCGGCAACCGGGACGCAAGGTATTGGGTGCCGTGGCCACACGCTGGCATGGCCATGCAACGTCGGCAACAAAACCGCATGCTCACGGCAAGCTTGAACATGGCACCCCACAGGCTGTCGGCGGAGGCTCATTAGACATGCGATCGATCGCCATCATGAACCAGAAGGGCGGCGTGGGCAAAACCACCACCGCCGTCAACCTCAGCGCCGCCTTGGCCGCCAACGGCCAGAGAGTCTGCCTCGTGGACCTCGATCCACAGGCGCACGCCTCGCTACACTTCGGCGTCGAGCCAACGCCCGATGACCTCTCGGTCTACCATGTCTTGACGGGCAAAACGGCCATCGGCGAGGTCACTCGTGAGGTAGCCGAAAATCTCTGGCTCCTGCCATCGAGCCTCGATGTGGCGGCCGCCGAGATTGAACTGGTCAGCGTCATTGGCCGCGAGGTCATTCTTCGCGACAAGCTCCGCGGCAATCCGCCTGCGATCGACTATCTCTTCATCGACTGCCCGCCATCGTTGGGCATCCTCACGCTCAACGCCCTGGCGGCCGTCAACGAGGTCTTCATACCGTTGCAGCCGCACTACTTCGCGCTGCATGGTCTGAGCAAGCTGCTGGAAACGATTGATCTTGTCGCCGCCCGGCTGAATGACCAGCTTCGGTTAAGCGGCGTGGTGCTCTGCATGTACGATGCCGGCACGCGACTGGCCCTCGAAGTCGGCCAAGACGTCGACGAGTTTTTCCGCAATGCCCGCGGCCAAGAAAACCCTTGGTCGAACGCCAAAGCCTTCCAGACTCGCATTCGCCGCAATGTGCGACTGGCCGAGGCCCCCAGCTTCGGCAAATCGATTTTCCAATACGCCCCCGACTCGAACGGGGCGGAGGATTACCGTCTGCTTGCCGAAGAAGTGGCGAATGTTAACGCGGAGACGATCCGGCTGGCATCGTAGTGGCGACGGTTCGCAAACGAGTTTGATATTTTGCCCGAAGAATAGCCGCCGGCTAACAGCCGCCGGTCACGCAGGTTGTCGGTTGGATGTAACATTCCATGAGCGTGAATATGAAACGGCTGATTCTCGCTTCAACCGTGCTGATCGCCATTATAGCTGGTAGAATTTGCCTCGGCACATCCCCAGTAATCCCGCCGAGTCGAGAACTTGTTGTAGGTGCGTGGGTGGGTTTTTGCGAGGGCCATGCCGGTTTCATCAGAATTGAATTTGACAACGACGGCTCGGGGTTTTGCTCTGTTGATTCGATGCCAGGCAAGCATCCAAACACCTATTTCATCACCCGATGGATACCACGTGGGAACAACACGATTGATGTTACGTTAAGCCCGACCGGAAGAAGTACACCTGCAATGCCTGTCTTTCGATTGTCATGGGCGCAACGTACAATAGAGGTCGAAATGGGCGACCCGGCTTTAAAATGGAAACGTTCCGCTACGCTAATTCGGGAAAAAGAGTTGTTCACACGACTGAACAACACCAAAGCCGCGATTAGAACATCTCGCGAGAGAAGGTGAGGTGAATAACCGGCGGCTGTTAGCCGCCGGCTACTTCTGAATCCATATTCATCCGCGTCCACACGCGGATATCTTTATCTGTGGTCACAGCTAATCTTTCAACTGGAACAGCCGCGCCAGCGCCGCCAAGAGTCCTCGCGGCACGCCGTTGCGCGACTCATCACGCAGCGACGCCAGCGGCGGGTGCAAGAGCTTGTTGACCAGTCGGTCGAACGAACGGCGAATCTCCTCCCGCGCTCGCTCGTCGATGTCCGGCAGCTTATTCAACAGACGTTCGAGTTCCTCCTCCTTCGGCTTCTGCCAGCCCGTGCGAAGTTGTTCGATCACCGGTCCGACGGCCCGATGGTACATGCCGTTCATGAACCGCGACGTCTCTTGCTCAACAATCCGCATCGCCGCCGGCACGTCTTTATCGCGTTCCAGCCGGTTCCGCTCACAGGCCGCTTTCAAATCGTCGACGGAGTAGAGATACACGTCGGGCCGATCGGCAATGGACGGCTCAAAATCCCGCGGCACGGCCAGGTCGAGAATCAATAGCGGCCGCGGCTGTCGCAAGGCTTCCACCGCGCGGAACTGCTCGCAGGTGACAATGGGCTCGGTCGCGCCGGTCGTACTGACCACCAGGTCGGCCATCGCCAATGCTTCACCAAGCTGCTCCCAAGGCACCGCCTGACCTTTCCAACGATGGGCCAACTCGACTGCTCGATCCAGGTGTCGATTAACGACCGATACCCGCTTGACGCCCTCCTCTTGCAGGTAGAGCAGCGTCTCTTCGGCCATCTCGCCCGCGCCGATCACCACCGCGTGCTTGTCGTCGAACCGCTCGAAAAGTTGTCGAGCGAAATCGGCGACCGCCACGCTGGCCACACTCACCCGGCGGTGATGCACACCCGTTTCCTGAATGACGCGATGGGCCACGTGCAGTGCGGCCTGGAACACGGCGTGCAACAGCGGACCGGTGCTGTCCTGTTCCGAAGCGATTTGATAGGCAGTCTTCACCTGCGAAAGAATTTGCGGCTCGCCGAGCACCATGCTGTCGAGACTCGACGCCACGGCGAACAGGTGCCGCACGGCCGCATCGTCGCTGTGGCAATACACTTGCTCCCGCACCTCGGCCGCATCCAGCCCGTGAAACCGGGCGAGAAAATTGGCAATCTGGTCCAGCGCCGGCTCGCTCTGCCGATCGGTGGCCGCATACAGTTCAACCCGATTGCAGGTCGACAACAGCACCGCCTCGACGCCAGGAAAGACCCGGCGCCATTGATCAAGCGCCTCGCGCACCTGTTCCGGCCGAAAGGCAAGCCGCTCGCGCAAGCGGATCGAGGTACCGTGATGGCTGCAGCCGACGACCTGCACTAACATGGCCGGCCTCCGGCAGCAACATTATCCCATGCTGAATGATGAATGCAGCATGACGAATGTCGGCAGTCCGCGGCGATCGTTGCATCCATCGGCAATCGGCAATCTGCCTTCTGCATTTTGTCTTCTGCATTCTTTCCCCGCCCCCAGTGTCGGCTATCCATTAACAAGCCGGCCGTCAGCATGATCACCAGGAAGATGAAGCTGGCCAGAGTGAGGAAAGCGACCTTGCGCCCATGGTGTGAGAGCCGGGGAAACTTGGCCATCAGTGCCGCCAAGACGAGCCACAGCAGCATCAGCCAGGTACTAATGATGACCGGATCCGTCCACAGCAGATAGTTGCTATGCTCGTGTTTTTGGATGGTGTTGAGGATGCCGCCGGCGGCCACTCCCGCAGCCAACAGCCCCGCCGAAGCGATGAGCGCCCGACGGTTGAACGCTTCGAGCCACTCCAAGCTCGGCAGTTTCAATCGTCCGGCAGGCAAGCGCTTCGATTTAAGACGTCGGGCCTGCCCCAGATACATCAACCCCGAGACAAAGCCCAGCAAGATCGCCACCGCCGACAGCAGAACTGCCATCCCATGCATAGCGCCCCACACCCGCGAGGCCGGCTCCTCACCAAGCGGCTGCGGATCGGCCAGGTACCGAGCCGTGGCGATCAATCCAAGCGCCAGCGGCAATAGGAACAGCCCGAACGGCACCTTCGCATGATAGAACGAAAGATAGAGATATACGGCCACCAGGGCCCAGGCCGCCAATAGATACCAGTCTTTCTCGCTCGATAGAGGAGCTCCGACTGCCTGCACGCCACGATAGTAGAGATAGGCGGTATGGGCCACCAATCCGGCCGCCGCGAAAGCGAGCATCGCCGCGCCTCGAACGCTGCTGCGGAACAGCAGTCGCGAGACTTCTAGTGCCAGGGCCACGGCGTAACTGGCAGCAAAGCAAATGATTCCTACGCCTGACATTTTGGCCCCTCCCGCAATGCCACGCTATTTCTCCAGGCCATATTCCTTGAGTTTCTTGTGCAGGGTGTTGCGGTTGATCCCGAGTCGCTCCGCCGCCTTGACCTGCACATTGTCGCAGGCTGCCATCACCTGGGCGATCAACTCGCGCTCGACGCGGGAAACGATGGCGGTGTGCAAGTTTTCCGCGGTCGGCCCCGCGGCCTCGATGCCATATTGCACTAATTCGGACGCCAGCGTCTCGGTGTCGACGCCGCGATGTCGGCCAATCCGCCGCGGTTTGCCCCCCAGCACGGCCTCGGGCAGCAACTCCGGGGTCAACTCGTCGCAAGGCGCTAGCACAACCGCCCGCTCAATGTAGTTTTGCAACTCGCGAACGTTGCCCGGCCAACTGTAGTTCTGCAGTGCCTGCAACGCGGCTGGCGCAATCCGCTGCACATTGCGGACGTTCTCTTCATTGTAGATCTTCAGAAAGTAGTAGGCCAACTCTGGAATGTCTTCGCGGCGTTCCCGTAGCGGCGGCAAATAGATCGTCACCACGTTGAGCCGATAGTAAAGGTCCTCGCGGAAACGCCCGGCCTCGGTCTCTTCCAGCAAGTCGCGATTACTGGCCGCCACCACGCGCGTATCCACGCGAATCGTTTGGGCGTCGCCAACCCGTTCAAACTCGTGCTCCTGCAACACCCGCAGCAGCTTGACCTGCAACTTCGGCGTGGTCGAGTTCACTTCGTCGAGGAACACGGTGCCGGTGTGTGCCGCCTCGAAGCGACCCGTACGATTGTCAACCGCGCCGGTGAAGGCCCCGCGGACATGGCCGAACAATTCACTTTCAAGGAGATTCTCGGCCAACGCGCCGCAGTTGACGCGGATGAACGGGCCGCTGCCCCGCGTGCTGAGGCGATGGATGGCCTTGGCAATCAATTCCTTGCCGGTCCCCGTTTCCCCCAGCAACAACACCGAGGCGTTCGACCGCGCCACCTGCCGGGTCAACCGATAGACGTTCTCCATCGCCGGCCCCGAACCAATCAAGCCGGGGATCGGCGGGCCAGTCTCGTTGCCGTCGAAAGCAGGAAGGAAGGGAGGCATAGCGTCGAGGGTTAGTGTGTTGCAGAATGTTCGCGCGTGCGCAAGGCAGCCCCAAACCACTCCTATTTCTTCACCGGGGCCGACGCTTCCAGGCAGTCAAGAATCAGACCCAACACTTTCTGCGTTCCGCGGACCTGCTTCTCGCTCTCGTTGTAGCGTTGGTACTGCTGGCGAATCTCTTCGGTAGTCAGCAAGATCCCGTTGCGCTGCACATTTTCGCGAAAACCCGCTCCGGCACGCTGGCGCACTTCCAGCGACAACTCCAACCGGCTGGCAATATCCACCAGCGCTCGCTGACATTCGGCCGAGTTCATCGCGGCCAACAACGGAACCGAATCCCCCGCCAACGTTGGAGTGTAGGCCGCCGCAATCACCGTCGGCTGAACGCCGCGGAGATCGTAGATCTTGCTCGACGAACGGCTCAGCTCCGTCAGCAACCGCAAGGCTCGCACGGCTTGCCGCTGCCGCTCCTCGAAGCCAACGAACTCATCAGGCGACAACCTGCCAAGCTGTTCGAGATCAAATGTGAAAGCTTGGTCATCGTGCGGTCGCGGCAGGGCGATCGCCAGCGGATCGGTGGCTGCCAGCCGTTCGGCCCGCTCGAAAAAGCCTGCTCGCGCAATTAGCCCTACTCGCAACCCGGCTGTCCGCGGATCGTGCCGCAGTTGCTGCAGCAGGATGGCGACCACTGGCTGGTCGATGGCCATGTCGATCAGTACCAATTCGTAGTCGGCCGACCGAGCCGCCTGGAACAGCAGGTCCCTGCCGTTGGTAAAGGCTTCAGCCTGAATGCCCGCACCTCCCAACCGTCCCGCCAAATCCCGCGACTCGTCAGCACTCGGGCAGGCAACCAGCGCCCGACGTGTGCCGCTGCTGCTGGCGAAGAAGCCGAGCCCTTGCGGCACGTAGCTGGAACCAGGATAAGTCTTCGTTGGCTGTAGACGGACGATCGCATCGAGCGCGGCCATCCGCAAACGCCGATTGTCCGATTGGGCCGCCACGACCAGCGGTGCCGGTTCCGAGCCGCGATACAGCAGCTCGCTCGGTTTCCCCAATTTTCCCAACACCTGCGCCGCCACGGTCGCCGCCGCCCAGCGCTCGTTCGCCATCGCGTATTTCAAAACCTCTTCCACCGGGCCGACGCCAAACTTGGCGGCCTCGGCGAACGTCGGGGACTTCTCGCTGATTGGCTTGTCCAAACCATTGGCATAGGCGGCCGACTCGAAGAACGTCAGTAAGTGGAGGCGGCGGACATTCGGATCATTCGGCGCGATGAGGTAGGCGTCACGCGCCCAACGAGCGGCAACATTTCGCCCGGATTCGTCCGGCGTTACCATCGTCATGACACAATGCTTCTCGCTTGGATCCCACCGCCAAAGCGACACTCGGCCACTGCGGTAGTCACCCGCCGTCTTGCCCCGCCATGCGGTCTCCGACGCCTTTAGCAAGGTGGCGACCGCATCCGCTGCCTTGATGTTGCCGCTTTTTGCACCCACTGCCGCGATTGCTGCCGCTTGAACCTCGGCCGCCGTTCCTCCGGTAAAGGCCGGCCGCAGCAGGCAAAGCCGGACGCTTGTATCGCTGCTCAAGCTCAATACACGCATCGCCTCGACCACCAATTTTGGATCGGCGGCCGTGTCGACCACCGCCATCAGTGCCTCGCGGGCTGGCTGCCCCATTTCCAGCAACGCCGCCCGCACCGCCGGATATTCCGCGGCCCGGGCCGGGTCGGCCAGCACTTGAACCAGTGGATCGATCGCCGCGTCGCCAGCCGCTTGCAGCCCACGAATGGCCTCGATGTAACGTTCCGGTTCTTGAAGCTGCTTGATCAGCTTGCCAATGTGCTCGGTGTCCTGACTCGCCGCTCGCACGGCTGCGGCAACGGCGTCGGCCAATTGCTTTGCTTCTGGCTGCAACTCGCTGTTGCGGGCAAACGATGCCAGCAGATCGCCGCCGACCTCATTGTGCAGCGCGACGAGTCTTCCTTGGCTCAGGCCGGCCTCCAGCACCTTAATTAAGAAGCCCTTGGCCAGATCCGGCCGCTTCAAGTCCACCAAGATACCTGCTGCCCGGACTCGCTCCGCGGGCGTCTTTGGCTTGGTGGCCAGCAGGGCCTCAACCGCCGGGTCCTCTGGCCCGGTGGGCTCGGCAGCCGCCGCCTTCGCATCGCCGATCTTCGGCGTCGCCGGCGGACGGGCCGGCCGCTGCTGTGCGGCAGCCCAGGAACCGAACAAAAGCACCGAAAATAACGCCGCGCCACCGGTTAGGCTTCGATAGTTCATTGCAGGCCCGCCTGCCATTGCTCAAAGTGTTATTTCGTCGCGTCCAAAGTCTCGCGCCACCGCTCGACCTGCTGCTGCACCTGCTGGCGGTTGGTCGAGCCGTAGCTGACCATCGCCGCCACGGCCTTTTCTGGTCCCAAAATGTCGTAAACGCTCTCATCCAACGTCGGCTCGGCTTCCCGGAAATCGGCCAGCGACAAATCGGCCAACCGTACATCCCGATCGAGCGCTTTGCGGACCAGCCGGCCAACCAACTCGTGCGCGGTTCGCTGCGGAATGCCACGGCGAATCAGGTATTCCATCAGCGTTGTTGCATCGAGGTGTCCGCGATCGAGCCGCTCGGCGATTGCCGGTCGGTTCAACTCGGCGCCAGCGACTAGCGGTGCCGCCAGTTCGAGCGACATCCGCACCGTCTCGAAGGCGTCGAACAACGGCGGCTTGTCCTCTTGCAAGTCACGGTTGTAGGCCAGCGGCAGCCCCTTCACCAGCACCAAGAGCGTCTGCAGGCTGCCCACCACGCGAGCCGTCTTGCCACGGACCAGTTCCAGCACGTCCGGGTTGATCTTCTGGGGCATGATCGACGAGCCAGTGCAGAACGCCTGCGGCAGCTTCAGGAAGTTAAATTCCACGGTCGACCACAAAATCCACTCTTCGGCCCAGGTGCTGAGGTGTTCGGCAATGACGACCAGATCAAACGCGAACTCCAAGGCGAAATCGCGATCGCTCACGGCGTCGAGACTGTTCGCAGCGACCCCGTCGAAACCCAACCGCTTGGCCGTTTCCTCGCGGTCGATCGGCAAGCTCGTGCCGGCCAGGGCCGCAGCGCCCAGCGGCAGCACATTCACCCGTCGCCGACAGTCGGCCAGCCGCGCCCGGTCTCGGGCCAGCTTCTCACAGTAGGCTAGCCAGTAATGCGGGGCCAACACCGGTTGCGCTCGCTGGAAGTGCGTATAGCCGGGCAGGATCACGTCCATGTCCCGCTCACAGCGGCCGACGAACGCCCACTGCAGATCGGCCAGCCGCACATCGAGTCCATCAATGGCCCAGCGGACCCATAGCCGCAGATCGGTGGCCACCTGGTCGTTGCGGCTGCGGGCGGTGTGTAGTTTTCGCCCCACATCGCCGAGCCGCTCGATCAGCGCCCGCTCGATGTGCATGTGGATATCTTCTAGTTCGGTGCAGAAGGCGAACCGGTCCTCTTCGATCTCTTGGCCGATCCGCAGCAGTTCCTGCTCGATTTGTTGGCACTCGGTCGGTGAGATCAAACCGACCTTGGCGAGCATCTGGGCATGGGCGATGGAGCCCTCGATGTCCTGACGGAAGAGCCGATGGTCAAAGCTGATACTTTCGGTGAACAGTTCCACCCGGCGATCGGTCGCCTGCTCGAAAACGCCCCCCCAAGGTTTTTCGGCCACGAATGTCCTCCGGCAAGTGCTCAAGAAATCCGCACAAATTCTACCACACTGCGGAGCGTGAAGGCAGCGGGGGGCGGCGGCCCGTAGCCGGAAGAAGAATGCCACCAGCGCATTTTGCAGCGGTAGCAAGCGAAATAGTCTCAGTTCCGCGACAAATTACGTGGATTATCGCGAGTTTAGCGGCCCGGCAGGTTCAGTCTCTCAGCAAGTCCTCCCGGCGGCGGCACCGACCGACCATCCAGGCCATGAAAGCAAGTCCCGACAGAAGCAGGCTCAGCGTTCCCATTTCCGGAACCGCGAGGACGATCAGGTTATCGGCTGGCCGGAAACTGACCGCGGCGCCCGGGGCTCCACTGACGTTCCAAGTGGTCCCGGCGAACAATGGGTCATCGCCCGTCCAATGGAACAGCGTGTATTCGGCGAGCGTCGCCCCGCTTGGGAGAAAGTCGACGTTGATATCGAACACACCATTGGCGGCCAGTTGAAAGGACGCGCCAGCTCCGGTGATCTCGATACGATCACTGAGCGCCCCGTCGATCTGGAAGTCGTAGGCCGCCCCGCTCACCAACTGCAGACCGGCCAGGGTAAGCGTTCCAGTGCTGCTGCCTGGGGACACATGCCCGCCACCATTGACCACCACCGGTCGCAAGATCGAACCGGTGCCGCCCAACGTTGCGCCGCTATTGACCGTCACGGCCGAGGTGCGGCTGTCGAGCGAGCCGGTGACCAGCAGCGTGCCTTCCGAGACGGTGGTGGTGCCCTTGTAGGCGTTGCTGCCGGCCAGTTCCAGAACCCCGTCGCCCATTTTGACGAGGCTGGCAGTGCCCGTGCCTGTGTTCTTCAAGTCACCCGTAATCTTGGCGCGGTCGGCCGTGGTGTTCGGATTGTCGACAACCTTGATGGTGCGCGAGACAGTGGCCGAGCCCGTGTCCAGATCGATGTGGTCGTACCATTCCACGATGTTGTCCGAGTAGGTCGAGCCGAAGAGGAGCGCGTAGTTCGTATCGAGGAAGTTGCCGGCCGACCAGGCGATGGTGTCACGGGTATTCGCCGTGGCCAAGTCCACCAACAGGCTGCCGCCATAGGCTGAAAAACCACCGCTCGAATTGGCTGTCCAGGAGACATCGCCACTGCCGGTCCCCAAGGCGCGGCTGAAGGTGCCGCTGCCTTCGTACACGGCGTTGGCATCGGCCACTGCCGAAGTATCATTGAACTTCAGGGCACCGCCGCTGAGCATCGCAGGGCGGAACACGCCTCCTTTAATGACGGCACCGCCGCTGTTGATGCTGCTGACGTTCAAGGCGAGCAGACCACTGCCCGCCTTGGTCAGAGCGGTGGTGCCGGTGACTGCCCCAGAATAGCTGACCTCGTTCGCTTGGGTGTCAATCGTGCCGCCACCGGCGCCCAACAAGATGCTGCGCGAGGGACTGATCGTAAGATTCGCGTTCGTCTGCAGCGTGCCGCCAGTGAAGGTGATGTTTGTCGTTGTCACATCGGGCGCGGTGCCGAGCGCTGCATCGCTGGCGATGTTGAGAGTACCGGCGTCGATGATCGTCCCGCCGGAATAGCTGTTGCTGCCGGTCAGATACAGCAGCCCTGATCCTGTCTTGGTCAGCGTCTTGCTCCCGCCAATCTCGCCAATGCCGCCGGAGACGGTCATCAAGCCCGTCACCTCCGCGCTCAGGTTGCTCTTAAGTTGGATGTCGGTGGCAAGAAGATGGCCGGTCGTACTGGTGGTGGTTCCGAGAATGCCGATCAGTTTGAATGCCGAGGCGCCAAAGTCAAATATGAAAGAGCCGCCGTTTTCTTGAAGAGTAAAGACGCTGTCAGTGCCGCCTCCGCTATCCTCGATGGTGATGGCCCCCACGGTAATCGACTGGCCAAGGTTCACCGTCATGTCGCCTGTGATGTTTTTCGAAAGGTTTGCCTTGTGCCCGCTGGCCCCGCCAAGATTAGGGAATGTTGCTCCTCCCCAGTTTGCTGCGTTGTTCCAATCATAGGTGCCCCCCGCCGTGTTGGCCCACGTGTACTGGATTAGCGCCGCGGATGCCGTGGACGCCCAACCGGCGAGGAAGGCGGCAAGCAAATATGTACAGCCGACAAGAACAACGCTCCTGGAATGTGTCGCGTGACCTCCGGACGGCACCCAGCCTCGCGACCGAATCCGACTGTTAGATGTGGCCAGAACATGGCGATCTGCGGCACGATGAGTAATGACTGAAACAGCCATCGGTCTTCCCCCCTTTGATGAGAGTAACGTCCGCCGCCTACAAGAGCCCCATCTTGCCTGTCGGGCAAGCGGGACTCGCCAAGATAACTCTATGGCTAGCGAGGAGAGGGTGGCTAGTGGCAATCCGGTGGAGTTGGGGGGTGCTTCAGCCGCAATCCCCACCGTTCGCCACTTGAAAACACGACACTAACCGTGCTAATATCAAGGGATTTTACACGGCGTCTGTCCCCCGATATGTGGGGCCAGGAAGAAATCTCTCGCTGCCATCGTCCGGGAAGGCGTAAATAGTGCCACGTCGCAACGATATCAAGAAGATCCTCCTGATCGGTTCCGGTCCCATCATCATCGGCCAGGCCTGTGAGTTCGACTACTCCGGCACCCAGGCCTGCAAAGCCCTCCGCGAAGAGGGCTACGAGGTCGTTTTGGTCAACTCCAATCCGGCCACGATCATGACCGACCCGGAGATGGCCGACCGCACCTACATCGAACCGCTGACCTGGCAAATGGTCGCCAAGGTGATCGAGGCCGAACGGCCCGACGCGATCTTGCCGACCCTCGGCGGTCAGACCGGCTTGAACCTCGCCATGGACCTGCACCACCACGGCGTGCTGCAGAAGTATGGCGTCGAGATGATCGGCGCCAACGCCGCCGTGATCGAAAAGGCCGAGGCCCGCGACCAGTTCAAGGTCGCCATGGAGAACATTGGTCTCGAAGTGCCTCGCGGCCAGACGGTCGGCAGCCTCAGTGAAGCCCGCAAAGCGGTCCAGGCGATTGGCTTGCCCTGCGTTGTGCGTCCCAGTTTCACTCTCGGCGGCACCGGTTCGAGCATCGCCTACAACCGCGAGGAGTTTGACGGCCTGGTGCAGCGCGGCTTGGACCTTTCCCCGATTCATCAGGTCCTCTTGGAGGAATCCGTGATCGGTTGGAAAGAGTACGAGATGGAGGTGATGCGCGACAAGGACGACAACTGCGTCATCATCTGCTCGATTGAGAACTTCGACGCGATGGGCGTCCACACCGGCGACTCGATCACCGTGGCCCCCGCTCAGACTCTGACCGATAAAGAATACCAGCGGATGCGCGACGCCTCGATCGCGGTAATGCGGGAGATCGGCGTCGAGACGGGCGGCTCGAACATCCAGTTCGCCATCAATCCCGAGAACGGCCGCATGGTGGTGATCGAAATGAATCCCCGTGTGAGCCGTTCGAGCGCCTTGGCTTCGAAGGCCACGGGCTTTCCGATCGCGAAGATCGCCGCCAAGCTGGCCATCGGCTACCGACTGCACGAACTGCCCAACGACATCACCCGGGAGACGATGGCCTGCTTCGAGCCGACCATCGACTACGTGGTCACCAAGGTGCCGCGGTTTGCCTTCGAGAAATTCCCCGAGGCCGACCCGAAGCTCACCACGCAGATGAAGAGCGTCGGCGAGACGATGGCCATCGGGCGGACCTTCAAGGAGTCTTTCCAAAAGGCGCTGCGCGGCCTCGAAGTCGGCAGCTTCGGCTTCGGCTGCGACGGCAAGGACCTGTGGGGCACTCCGGAACAACCGTCGATCGAAGAGGTCCGTTCGCTCCTCGTCACGCCGGGTGATCAGCGCGTCTGGTCGTTGCGTTACGCGATGAAGTACGGCCTGACGCTCGAGGAGATTTACGAACTGACCGGCATCGACTTGTGGTTCTTGGAGAACCTCAAAGAGATCCTCGAAATGGAGGAGTATCTCCGCACCATCGGTTCGATCGAGCAGTGCGACGACGCCACGCTCCGCCGGGCCAAGCAGTTCGGCTTCTCGGATCGTCAATTGGCGATCATCTGGAAGACGACCGAAATGGACGTCCGCCAGGAGCGGAAACGCCGCGGCATCGTCGCCACGTTCAAGTCGGTCGATACCTGCGCCGCCGAGTTCGAGGCCTACACGCCTTACTACTACTCGACCTACGAAGACGAGGACGAGACTCCCAAGAAACAACCCGGCAAGAAGCGGGTAATGATCCTCGGCGGTGGCCCGAACCGCATCGGCCAGGGCATCGAGTTCGACTACTGCTGCTGCCACGCCAGTTTCGCCCTGCGGGAGTTGGGTATCGAGTCGATCATGGTCAACTCGAATCCCGAAACCGTTTCGACCGACTACGACACCTCCGACTTGCTGTTCTTCGAGCCGCTGACGACCGAGGACGTGCTGAACATTTGCGACCGGATTGATCCGGACGGGGTGATCGTGCAGTTCGGCGGCCAGACGCCGTTGAACCTCGCTCGGGCGCTGAGCAATGCCGGCGTACCGATCATCGGCACCAGCGTCGACACGATCGAGGACGCCGAAGACCGCGAGAAGTTCAAGAATATTCTCCACCGCTTGAACCTGAAGCAGCCGGCCAGCGCGATTGCCCGAAATATGTCGCAAGCCCGGACAGAAGTGGCCAAAGTGGGTTACCCCGCGCTGGTCCGGCCGAGTTTCGTGCTCGGTGGTCGGGCCATGGAAATCTGCTACGACGTCGCCCAGTTCGACCGCTTCGTCGCCGCGGCGTTCGTCGTCGCCCAGGGCCAGCCGGTGCTGATCGATCGTTTTTTGGAAGACGCCATCGAGGTCGACGTCGATGCCATCGCCGACGGCGAGCAGGTGATTGTGGCCGGCATCATGGAACACATTGAAGAAGCGGGCGTTCACTCGGGAGATTCGGCCTGTGTAATCCCGCCCCACAGCCTACCCGCCGAAGTGATCAACGAGATCCGTCAAGCCACCTGCGCGCTGGCCAAGCGTTTGCAGGTGAAGGGCCTGATGAACATCCAGTACGCGGTCAAGCGCGAGGACGGCCAGCAGAACGTCTACGTGCTCGAAGTGAACCCGCGGGCCAGCCGCACCGTGCCCTTCGTCTCGAAGGCCACTGGCATGCCGTTGGCCAAGGTCGCGGCCAAGGTCATGACCGGCCTGTCGTTGGCCGAACAAGGCTACACCCGCGAGCCGGTGCCGAAGCAATACTCGGTCAAGGAAGCCGTGTTCCCCTTCGCCAAGTTCGCCGGCATCGACGTCGTGCTCGGCCCCGAAATGAAATCGACCGGGGAAGTGATGGGCGTTAGCGAGAGCTTCCCGATCGCGTTCGCCAAGAGCCAGATTTCCGCAGGCACCGTGCTGCCCACCAGCGGCAAGGTGTTCGTCAGCGTCAGCAAGCGATCTAAGGATCAGGTAGCCGAATTGGCTCGCCGGCTGGTCGCCATGGGCTTCGAACTGTTGGCCACCCGCGGCACGGCCCTGCGGCTGGAAGAAGCGGGCATCCCCGTCCAATCGCTGATGAAGTTGCAGGAAGGCCACCCGAATGTTTTGGACTACATGATCGATGGCAACTTGCAGTTGGTCGTCAACACGCCCAGCGGCAAGGGCGCCCGCACCGATGAAGGCAAGATTCGCGCTGCGGCCGTCTCCCACGGCATCCCCTGCATCACCACCCTGGAAGGCGCCAGTGCCGCCGTCAAGGCGATGGAAGCCTTGCGGCACGAAGAGATGGGCGTGCAGCCGATCCAAGACCGCTTCCCGATGCCCGCCAAGAAGGAACCTGTTCATTAGCGGAGTGTTCACACCTGGTAGCACGTTCTTCCAGTGCGCCACTGGCCCGTGCCAGTGCGGAGTCTTGAGTGATATTGACGCTGGCAGAGCCGGCGCATTCAACTGTTGACGCTAGCCTTCACCCGCCCTAATTCTCACCGTCGGCTGAGGAAATTCCCCCCATGCATAAGAACTCGCAGGAAGTAAGCCATCCCGAGGGGCACCAGCCTTACGTTTCCGATAGTCAAACCATGCCTGAGTTCACCTTCTCGGCCGTCCTGGTCGGCGCGGTGCTGGGCATCGTCTTCGGCGCCTCGTCGCTCTACCTGGTGATGAAGGTCGGCATGACTGTCTCGGCTTCGATCCCGGTGGCCGTGCTGGCCATCACCCTCTTCCGCGGGTTCTCCAAAGCATTCGGTTTCCGCCGCGCCACGATCCTGGAAAATAACATCGTTCAGACCACTGGTTCCGCCGGCGAATCGATCGCCTTTGGCGTGGGCATCACCATGCCGGCCGTGATGATCCTCGGTTTCGAGATGGAAATCACTCGCGTGATGGTCGTCTCAGTACTCGGCGGCCTGTTGGGGGTTCTGATGATGGTCCCGCTTCGCCGGGCGTTTTGCGTCAAGCAACACGGCACGCTCAAGTTCCCCGAAGGCACTGCCTGCGCCGACGTGCTGGTGATCGGCGAAACCGGTGGGGCCACCGCCAAGACGGTATTCGTCGGCTTCGGATTGGCCTTTGGCTACCAGTTCCTGATGCAAGGGCTGCAACTGTGGCGCGAGGTGGTTGAAAAACCGCTCGGCTGGCTCAAGGGCGCCACCCCGGCCTTCTCGGCCAGCCCGGCCTTGATGGGCGTCGGCTATATCATTGGCACCCGGGTCTCCTGCATCATGGTCGCCGGCGGCATCCTCGCCTCGTTCGTGCTTGGCCCAATGATCATGTTCTTCGGTGGTGGCTTGCCCAATCCGCTGGACCCCGCCAAGATGCTGATCCGCGACATGAACGCCTCGCAGTTGCGTGATTTCTACGTGCTCTACATTGGCGCGGGGGCCGTGGCCGCCGGCGGCATCATCAGCATGTGCCGCGCCATGCCGATGATCGTGTCCTCGATCACTTCGGGCCTGCGTGACGTGCGGGCGGCTAGCGTAGAGGCCGTTGCCAGTATCCGCCGCACCGAGGACGACCTTTCCATCCGAAGCGTCCTGTTCGGCTGTCTGTTGTTGATCGCCGGCATTTGGGCCTTCCTGGTACTCGACCCGCAGGGTGGTACGGGGTTCTCGCCGTCTTCGCTCAGCATCTCGTTCATCGCCGCGCTGCTAATGATCGTTTTCGGATTCCTTTTCGTTGTCGTCTCCGCCCGATTGACCGGCGAAATCGGTTCGTCGTCGAACCCCATCTCCGGCATGACCATCGCCACCCTGCTGTTGACGTGCCTGATCTTCTTGTTGGCGGGTCTGACGACGCAAAAGGACCAGTTGATCGCCCTGTCGGTCGCCGCGGTCGTCTGCATCGCCTGTTCGAACGGTGGTACCAACGCGCAGGCACTCAAGACAGGCTTTCTGGTAGGGGCGACGCCAAAGTGGCAGCAATGGGCAATGTTGACCGGCTCGCTCACCTCGGCCCTGGTGATCGGCGTCACGCTCTTGGTGTTGAACCAAGCCGGCACGGTCTATTCGCAGAAAAATCTGCCGCAGCCGAAGGAAGCGTTGGACGTATCGAACCTCAAGGCCACGGCCGCCCAAGAAACGGCTCCCGATGGCAAGTCGTACTACGTCTGGCATCCCACCGAAGGAAACGCCGAGGGAGTGCCGCCAGCCAAATACTATGTGAACGAGCAAGGCAAGATTGCCTGGCTCGTCGATCCTGGCATCAGCGGGCGTCTCAAGGTTCGCGACGACGGATCCCCAGTGCCGGTCAAGTTCACGCCGCCACAGGCCGAGTTGTTCGCCCTGATCACCCACGGCATCCTCAACCAAAAACTCCCGTGGATTCTAGTGGCCCTCGGTGCGTTGATCGCCCTGGTTCTGGAACTATGCGGCGTCCGTTCCCTGCCGTTTGCCGTTGGTGTCTACCTGCCTCTGGAGTCAACCGCTCCGATTTTTGCCGGCGGTCTGGTGCGGTGGGTGGTCGATCTGATCAACCGGAAACGGAACTCCGGCCCAGCCACCGATTTGGAAACGGAAATGAGCCCCGGCATGTTGCTATCGACCGGCTATATCGCCGGCGGCACCCTCGGCGGCGTGCTCTTCGCCTTTATGGCGTTCAGCGACAAACTGGTCGCTGCCGTGGGCAATTTCGTGCCGAGTCTCCTCGGCTACCCGATCCCGCACCAGTCGCTGATTGCGATCGTCATGTTCGGCCTGCTCGGACTGCTGCTGACGCTGGTCGGCGGCGGCTGGCTGCTGCAGAATAAGGCCGAATGAGCGGTCAGTGGTCAGTGGTCAGTGGTCAGTGGTCAGTGGTCAGTGGTCAGTGGTCAG
>CALGFD010000020.1 GCA_937881075.1 uncultured Planctomycetales bacterium | reverse complement strand
TGCGAGTCTGGCGGGCGGGATGTTGGGGAACGGTTCGCTCGCGGCCACCTCGCCGGCGGCGGTGCCGGAGCCGGGGACGCTGGCGCTGGTGGTGCTGGCGGCGGTGTCGGTTTTCGCACTTCGGCGCGACAAGCGCCGTCAGTAAGCCGGAAGAGAGGTGCCGGCATCGCGGACTTTCATCGCGTCGTCCGCGCCGGTTGTTAGTTGACAGGGCGACGGTTCCTTGGGCGGTAGCCGGGCGTACGGCGACTCCAGCGGCGACTTGCTTCTCTGATCCGGTGTGAGAACGAAAGAAGCCCCTCTGACCTGCTATTGACAATCTGATCCATGTGTTGTGGAGGTCTCGGAGCCGAGAGGCAAGGAGACCTAGAGATGACGGCGAGACGACGGAAACGGCGCAGTCCCGAGCAGATCGTGCGGAAGTTGCGCGACGCGGACACGATGTTCAACGCCGGCAAGGACGAGTCGGTGGTGCTGCGCGCCTTGGAAATCAGGCAGTCGAAGTTGGGCCGACGGTTGCAGTACGGCGGCATGAAGGCCGCGGAGGCCAAGCGACTGAAGGAGATGGAGATCGAGAACCGGTGGCTCAAGCAGTTGGGGCCGAGAAGTGCAAATGCTTGACCGGTTCAGAGGTAGCACCTGGCACAAGAAGTTGAAGCTGGTCACCAGCAGCGCCTTCGCGGTAACAGCGTGGCTCGCTGCGATCACTGGACCATCGGCGCGCTCGTGGCTTTAACAGCCAAACGGCTTGGGCTGTTTCCGGCCTTGGCCATCGCCGGGCACCATGCCGGACTCGAATGGCTAAAATCCTCCCCCGGCGAACTGGCGGGCGATAAGCTCGCCTTTCCCACTTTGTGTGCCCAAAGCTGTACACTGCCGCGGAGCAACACGCGGAAGCTTACAGGCTTGTGTTGCAGAAGTCGCTTTTGAAGTCGGCGTGATGACCGCGGGCGTGCATTGAAACAATTCGCAAAACCTACACGCCCGACAATGAACTGGTCGCCCGCTTCGCGCGGGCGTGGATTGAAACTGACCCGCCGGTAACGCTCCGCGGAAAATACTTAGTCGCCCGCTGCCACCGTATCGGGGACCGGTCGCAACGGCCAGTTGCAGGAGTGGCAGCACGACGATGGCGGCGAAACGAATCATCGGCACACCAGTCACTTAGTTGGCCTGTTTCCCTTGGCCCAAATCACGCCGCGAACGACTCCGGACCTCTCGAAGGCGGCGGCCAGCTCCTTGGGACTGCGGATGAATCGCAAGGATTGGGAGGACGTCGAGGCGCTGCCCAATGCTTGGCCGGCCGGCGAAGTGACTGGTCTGCGGGCCCGCGGCGGATTCGAGATCGATCTGAAATGGAAGATGGGGCAGTTCCATCGGGCCAGGGTGCGGCGGCTTCTAGGCCTGGGACGCAGCCCTGTTGCGTCATGGCGCCAAAACGCTGGCCCTCAGCGGGCCCAAAATGGTTCGGTGCTGTCGTTTACCGTTTTCTTATGCCTCGTGCTGGCCAAGTTTCAGTTTCCCAGCCTGTCTCAACACACCTCCGGCACTTTGGCGGGTTGTTGAGATAATACGCGATGGAAGGTTCAGGTGGCATCCCCAATGCCCAGCTTGAAAAAAGCGTTTGGCTTCCGTCGAAGGGTGTCCGATGGTAGCTCGCCGAAGCAGTCCTTGTAAGCACGGGAAAAGTCGCCGAAGTGCCAGAAGCCCCGGCGGAGCGCTTCGGTTGTCACCGTAGTCGAGGCTTGCGTCGCCGCTCGCATCCATGCGGACGAACAGGGTGAGACGCACTTTGGCGTCCAGGATCTGCCGGACCGTGAGCTTGCCTTGGGCCCGCCGCCGAACCCCAGGGGGCAGATGAGCGATTTTGGCGCGGTCACGAGCATGTGCGTAATCTCGTTCCCCGCCGGGACGGAGACGCCCGCCCACACCGCCCCTCAGCCCTACATCGTCATCGTCCTGTCGGGCGAGGGCGACGTAGTGACCAGCGATGGCCAGTCGCGGCGATTCCGCCCCGGCGAAATGCTCTTCTGTAACGACCTCACCGGCAAAGGGCACGTGACTCGGGCGGTCACTGACTTGGTCCTGGCGTTCGTTAATCGGGCCAAGTCCTAAACGTGGTCAGAATCCAAATACTGAGGATGTGCGCTATGACGACCCGCATCAAGACACTCGCTGATTCCACCACGGGCCTCAAGTTCACTGAGAGTCCCCGCTGGCACAACGACAAGTTGGACTGCGTTTCAGGCTGTTGATAGCTTCCTCTGAATGTGTCAAGGAGCGTGGATTGTTTTAGGGTCCTGGCATACGATTGAGGATGTCCGGTGAAGCGGAGCTAGGCTCTGCGGGGATGCAATCTGGCGAGGAATAACTGGATCGACGGTGTGCCGATGCGCACAGGCCCCCAGACGCCGATGATCGTTTGGGGGGCCGCTTCGTTTCCACGTCCATCGGACACCGGAGTCTATACCTCTGAAAATCCCAGGGCTGGGCCGCAGCTTCAGTCCTAGCCCTGAATGCTAAAGTCAAGAGTTACTGCCGCCGCCCTTTCGGGCGAGTCTTTTCCATCCAGTGCCGACGGGCGGCGCAAAACAAAGGGTGGACGGACAT
>CALGFD010000019.1 GCA_937881075.1 uncultured Planctomycetales bacterium | reverse complement strand
CATAGCCGAGTCGACCGGCGGTTCAGTTCAATAGAATCGTAAGCGGCGTGCTTTTGAGTCCAGCGGCGGGGCCAACCCGCTGATAGCTCGCCGCCTACAATCTTTCATATTAATCTAGCAAAGACCAACACTTTTATAGAAGGAGTCGTAATGGGAACCTGTGTCCTGATAGCATTGGCCGTTTGGGCTGGTTATTCGATCTACCGAGCCGGCAAGAGAACCGGCAGCATCAAAGGCTTTAACGTCGGTAGACATAAACGTAGGCGTTAGATCGGAAGTCGTCGATATACCCGAGATTCTTGTTCCAGGAAATTGGCTACTTCTCGATTGATTCTCGCCCTCGCCCTCAACGGCGAGGGCGAGAATGGAAGCTTTGCCGTCAACTCCTCGCTCGCACTCTTTTAGCTTTCAACAACTTCGTTGCTGCCCCTAATGATTTCCGAGTTATGCCCCCTCGTGTTCGAACAGTCTCAGTTTGTGGGAGGTGAGAGTTTGGAAAGCGCTCTGTAACGCTGTTCGTAATCCAGATAGACTAGGAGACTATTGGCAGGACCTCCCAAAAGGCCGGATCCGGTGATGACTTGTCAAAGAACTGAGTCATCTTGCAGCTTAGGCAAAGGAACGAGGCAATCGACAGCGGTGAAGGAAGGTACTTGCGGTACGAACTGGTTAAGAGGCGGAAGCACTGGCCGTGACAACGACCGGACGGCGGGCTTCACGCTCGTCGAACTCCTTGTTGTGGTGACGATCGTCGGCATACTGCTGGCTTTACTGTTGCCGGCCGTGCAAGCGGCCCGCGAAGCCGCCCGGAAAAGCGCCTGTCAGAATCACGTGAAGCAGTTGGCTTGTGCCGCACTGATGCACGAGAGTCTCTTGAGAATCTTCCCAACGGGAGGCTGGGACGGCTCGTGGCTCGGCCATCCCGACCGCGGCTTCGATAATCGTCAGCCAGGCGGGTGGATCTACAACATACTCCCTTTTCTTGAACAACAGGCTTTACACCAACTCGGTGCATCGGATAGCGGCATGACCATCGACGACGCCAATGCTTTGCGTCTTGCCACCCCGTTACCGATCCTCAATTGTCCCAGCCGACGGCAGCCGGGCTTGTATCCGAATGCTCTGGACATCCAATACAAACTCACGGCAGGCGTGAAGCAGGTCCCGCGGACGGATTACGCCGTCAATGGTGGCGACTATGCACAGACGCCGACACGTCACCCTGGAACCCTCGCCCAGGCCGACAGCCCAGGCTACTGGTCTTCCACCGACATGCAATTCCAGACCGGCATCTCCCACCATCGTAGCCAGGTCACGCTCGCCGATATTAGGGACGGGGGCTCCAATACTATGTTCATTGGTGAAAAGTCGATCGACAGCGACCACTACATGGATGGCAAGGACTTGGTCGATAGCCGGACTCAGTTCTGTGGTTTCGCCAGTGATTTGGTACGGTGGACGGGCATCAGCGGCACTATCGGCACCGCCAGCTTCAACAACTTGCCCCGTCAGGACAAGCCACTGACGTTCCTCAACGGCTATCAGAACCAATGGTTTGGCAGCGCCCATGCCGGCGGCCTAAACATGTCCCTCTGCGACGGCTCCGTCCGATGGATGAGCTTCGGAATCGATGCGGAAACGTTTCGTCGCTTAGGTAATCGAAGAGACGGCCAGTGGGCCACGACCCCGCCTTAATACTGCTAAGCCGGCAGCCTTCAGCGCAGAGTTCTAGTTCTGCGGGCAATAAGGACGAGCAACAAGGACGCAAGCATCAATGTGAATTGGCTCGGCTCTGGTACCGGAAAGCTCAGAGTGCTTACCACTCCCGATGCCGAACCCGGGATATGCCATTCGTAACTGTTATACTGATCTGACAACCAGAAGGAGCCTGAGTCCATGTCGGGCACAAGGACAAGATCAAATTGTCCGATAGCTTGGGATGCGTCGAAGTCGAGTTGCAGGAGATTGGTGCCCGTCGTCGCCACGCTAACAGAATTATTTGCGACGTCGGAGATTGTCAGACTTGTGGGAGTAGAAGTTTCAGAAACGGCGAGCCCCATCGACTCTGCGTCAAAGACGTAATTTACTGGCTGGCGGACGCCGAGGAATGTCAGGCCATTCGATCCATTGTGAGGTACGATCTGGCAGAGAAGTTGCCAAGCCAGAAGACTTTCCGACACGTCCTCATTCCTTAGGCCGAGGGTATACGTGTATTTGCCTTCTGAGACGCGGGTTAAATCGCCGGAGACAACCACTAGCACTCCAGCCGCAGCCACTTGAGCAGAAGGCAGTAGGAAGATAAGAATGGCAGATGCAGCAACTATCGCTTTCATCGCGTTTCCTTCACGAACCTCCCCAATCTCGTCGGCCAAGACTAATACCGCAATACCCAATTCGGCTGGGAAGCCAGCCACCCTAGCCCTCCAGGTTAGTGGTCCGCCAAACCGTCGAGATGAAAGCGTCCGTCTCTGAAAGAGTTTCGGCTTGTGATGGTGGTTCCGCCACAAGCCTCGCTCGCCCTACCGGAAGTGTTTTCCGATCGCCTTGTTTTTCGACCTGTACACAGCCATCGCCGCGCCACGGTTTTAGACCGACGTTTGAAGGTGCAGTCGGCTGGCGACCAGCACCAATGCGGAACGCGACGCAGAAGCAAATAACGGGGGCTAACATCGTTTCGGGACTTGTGCCGTGATCAATCGTTGTGACCACGAAACAGCAAAGGGGTTCCGACGGCCAGCCGTCGGAACCCCTTATTCCCCAGTTGCTCGCCACGCTAAGCTCGGATTCTCTCTAAACGGCAAGTTAGCGAAGAGGTTGCCTCCTCACAGGCAGGGTAGTTATACGGGGATCAAAGCCATGTCGTTGGCCGTGCCATCGGCATTGTAGACATAGGTGACCGTGTACCTCACCCCGTTCACAGTAATTTGACTGCCTTCGGGAAGGCCGTAGAACGTTCCGCTAATGGGGTCGCTGCCATCGTTGACGATCAGCACTGAAATCTGGCCGGGCGATGACGGGACCCCGTCTAGTATGAGGACACCGGTAACAATCGTCACGGTACCGGTGACGTTCAGTTGGTCACAAGCTGGCGATCCGTCTGCGAGTGTGGCTTTAAAATACCCGACGGAATTGGCGTCCCCGAAAGTGATGCTTCCCGTGTTGAGAGTGCCAATTCCGCTACCTCCGTTCGCGCCTGGGGATACCGTACCCCAGTTGATCACAGAGACGTCGCCCACCGTGCCGGTGCCAGATAGGATCGTCTCTCCAGTGCCGCCGAATGTGACGTCCCCCAGAGTTCCCATGACGCAGAGATTGCCCGCGAGGATTTCTGTACCACCCGTCAAGGTATTGTTGCCGGTGAGAGTTAATATGCCGGCCCCTTGCTTGACCAATTTTAACGGATGCGACGCGTCATTGGTAATGGCGCCCGCGTACGTCGTATCCGACGAATTATCCACGGTCAGCGTCTGAGTTCCCGTGCCGGCGGTGTTGGTGATCGTTCCGCCCGTGGCCGGCGAGAAGTACTGGACGGTGGCGTTGTGGCCATGGAGGTCAAGAGCGGCGCCTCCATAAACTGCGAGACCAGGCACATTGAGGTCTGTGCCGAGTTCCACCGTCCCCCCACCCACGGAGAGATAACTCACGGTCAACGTCCCGTTCAACATTAGCTTGCTCGGGCCAAGTTTTTGAAGACCGTAGCTCGCTCCACTCAAAGGACCGGCGAAGGTCACGGGACTGTTGATCGTCAAGGTCACGGAAGCAGTGAGTACTCCTGAACCATTGAACGTCAAAGCACCATTATTTGTAGTGTCGCCCAAAGTAATGGCGCCGGACAATCTCAGCGGATTGCTCAGAGTATGCGCGTTTGCATTGCCCGAACTCAGGGTGCCGCCGAAAAGCTCTAGTGTGCCACTTCCGAAGGCGCCGTCATTGCCGATTCGCACGGTTCCTCCATAGATGCTGCTGATCCCCGTGCACGAGCTTGCCCCATTAAGGACCAAGGCGCCAGCGTGGCTCGATGGAATGTAAACGCCTGTTGGGTTGCTGATGTTGTCGGTGAACGTGACGTTAATTGTGCCCGTCGCTCCGCTCACAGCCCGCAAGCCCACCCGCCAACTCCCATCCAAGGGAATCATCGAGCCGGGGATGAAACTGCCCTCGCCATTGATTGCACAACTGCCCCCAGCGAACACGACCGCGCCCACCCTGGTCAATGAAGGAACGGTGATCGCCGTGGTGTTCTGGGTGCCAACGCCGCTGCTATTGATCATCGCCACACTCCGCGCGGCGTTGAGCCATGGCAGATTGCCTCCGTTGGGATTGCCCAACAGCCATGTCTTGTCGGTCCAACTTCCACCACTGCTGACGCCGTTCCAGTAAAACGTCGCGCTGGCACCATCGGACATATCCACAAGCGTGCCGCCGATTACCGTCTCGCCGCCTGTGTAGCTGTTGGTGCCAGCAAGCGCAAACGTATTGAGACCGTTCTTAATAAGAGATGCGGTACCCGTTAGATTGGCATCAACCCAGCCGTAGTAGACGTTGAAGGACGAACTAGCCGATAACGTGCCGTTGGTAATTACCCCGTAGTTCACAATCACGCTGGAGACGGGGCTTGACGTGTTGCTGTAGCCACCAAGATCAAGAATACTACCGTTGTTGATTGTCGCAGCTCGCCCACTGGGCAAGGCAGCACTGGCACCTAACCGCAGTGTGCCGTTACTGATTGTCGTACCGCCGGTATACGTGTTCTCTCCGGAAAGAGTCAATGTGCCAGTGCCGTCCTTGACGAGCATGAGAGGATGCGACGCGTCGTTGGTAATGACGCCGGGGTAAGTCGTGCTTGATAAGCTGTTAACTGTTAGGGTTTGTGTTCCCGTGCCGGCGGTGTTGGTGATCGTTCCGCCTGATCCTAAAATGCCTTGCAGGTTTGTTACCGTAACATTGTGCCCGCACAGATCAAGAACCGCACTCCCATACATCTTTAACATTCCTGTGCCCAGCGCGCTGTCACCGCCGAGTTGCAGCGTACCGGAGAGGATTGCCGTACCGCCCGTATAGGTATTAGTGCCGGAAAGCGTTAAACTGCCTGTGCCGTCTTTGACAAACATAAGGGGATGCGATGCATCGTTGGTAATGACTCCGAGATAGGTCGTCATTGATGAATTGCTGACCGTCAGGGTTTGAGTTCCCGTGCCGGCGGTGTTGGTAATTGTCCCGCCTGTGCCTAGAAAACCTTGCAGGTTTGTCACCGTGGCATTATGGCCGTACAAATCGAGCACAGCAGTGTCATACATTTTCAACCAACCGGTACCCAGCGCGCTGTCGCTGTCGAGCCGCAGTGTGCCGGCGAGGACTCCTGTCCCGCCAGTGTAGGAATTGGTGCCGGAGAGAGTCAGCGTGCCTGTGCCATTCTTCGCAAAAATGAGAGGGTGTGACGCATCGTTCGTAATGATGCCGGGGTAAGTCGTGTCAGTCGAGTTATTCACCGTCAGGGTTTGACTTCCCGTGCCGGCAGTGTTGGTGATCGTGCCACCCGAGCCCAATATTCCTTGAAGGTTTGTCACCGTGACATTATGGCCGTACAGATCGAGTACCGCGTTTCCATACACCTTCAACCAACCGGTACCCAGAGCGCTGTCGCTGCCGATTCGGAGATTGCCGTCGAGGACAGCGGTGCCGCCCGTGTAGGTATTGGTGCCAGAAAGCGTCAGCGTGCCGGTACCGGTCTTCGCTAGAATGAGGGGGTGTAACGCATCGTTGGTAATGACGCCGGGATAGGTCGTGTCAGTCGAGTTATTCACCGTCAGGGTTTGACTTCCCGTGCCGGCAGTGTTGGTGATCGTGCCACCCGAGCCCAACATGCCTTGAAGGCTCGTCACCGTGACACTATGACCGTACAGATCGAGAACGGCGCTGCCATAGACCGTCAACGAGCCTGATCCCAGCGCCGCGCCATTGCCGACTTGCAGCGTGCCAGCTAGGACACCAGTGCCGCCCGTGTAGGTGTTGGTACCGGAAAGAGTCAGCGAGCCTGGACCGGTCGTGACGATCCCAAAACTCCCTCCGCTTTCGCTTACTGCCCCCGAGACAGTCAGCCCGCTGGACGCGTCGCTCACATCGAAGGTAAGTCCTCCGCTGAGGACGATATCGGTCGCGATCGTGCTGGTAACGCCCGTATTCACCGTGACGCTACCGCCCGAAGCAATCGTCAAGTTGTTTCCACCATACGGGTTGATCGAAAAACCGCTGGACTGAAAGTCGATCGAGCGGATAGCCGTTCCGGCAGTCAGATCATTGTACGTATCGACTCCTGAACCCACGAAACAAAGATCGTCGCCGGCTTGGGGCACTTGATTGTTCGACCAATTAGCGGCCGTGCCCCAAAGGCCATCGCCGCCATTACCGGTCCACGTGCATACCGATAAGAGCATCCTGTTTTCCAGGGGCTCGAGGCCAAAGCCCCGTTGTGACGAAGACGATCGCTTGTTGGGCTTGGCCGGTCTACGAAGTCCTAGCCAGCGAGAAAGTGCTTGCAGAGGAGATGACTTTTTCGATCTGCGCATGGAATCACCTTGAAACAGAGTCTGGACAAAGAAAATCTCAATTGTTCAAGCGAGAGTTACGTCTGACGAGTCGCAGGGACATGCGTCAGGAGGAAGTGGCGGTCCGAAGAAGGTGCCCCTCTGCGACCCGCACAACGTTCCTCTATCAGAATATTGGGCATGGACCCGCGATTATTGCCCACACATTTCCAGGAGGAACGCGACTTTTTTGGAGGGGGCCCGTTTTTCGACCTACGAAGAGTATCCCACCTTGCCCCTCGCGGATTGGCAACCTGGAAAAGGCAGCAAACATAATGCGACTGGCTTGAAGTCCTAAATGTCAACATCCAGGCATGCCCGGTATTTTGCCAGAATCGCCGTCAACTCCGGGCAACCGGTCTTCAATCGCGCGCAACGACGATAGACCGCCTTGCGAGTGATCCCAATTGCCTTGGCAATATCCCCTGGGCTTTGTCCCTCCAAAAACCGACGACGAAACACCTCGTAGTTTTTCGGCGACATCCGTTGACGATAGTCGGCCATTAAGGATTGAATTCGTTCCCTCAACTCCGTTTCGGCGTACGCATCCTCGGGGCCAAGATGATGTGAATATAGAGCCGTCGCAAGACTCTCGATTGTGCAGCGATGCTCCAGCTTGGAGAACTTAAAGCTCTTCCCGAGACGTCGAACCGTCCGGCGCACCACGTTCGCCAACCATGTCGCTAGACTGCCTCGGCTTGGTTCGTAAACGAGTTTCCGCAGTGCACAGAGAAGTTCTCGCCAGACTTCCTGGATCGCGTCGTCGAGCATATCCACTGGCCGCCACGCGCCCCAAGCGGCGACCACCGCATGTTTAACCAGGTTGCAATACTGCCGATAGAAAGCATCCCATGCGTACTGCAACCGCGACGGCACGGGTGTGTAGTTGCTCAGACACCATAGATAAGATTGAACTTCTCGCAGCAGCCGCATCTCGCGGCCACAACAACCAATCTCCCATGGGACAGGTGAAACTCCATACGCGACGTCAGCAATTGTGCCCCCCACCCGCTCATCGTGAGCAGTTGAATCGCAAATTACTATGAGGTTCGACTCATGTGGGTGCGATCTTTCAGCGTGTCGTGAGATGGCAGTGTGGTGTTGAGAATAGGACTTGGAAACGCTTACAGCCGCCCCCAAAGAAACGTGGGAAAGACTTCGCCCCCCGTACCCAACCCCAGATGCTCGCAACATGATGAGAATGCCCCCGGTATCTCTTATGATCGAACTAGCCACTCGGCCCGTCATGATGCAAATCTGTTAACCGACAAAACGAAGGGAGTCAATGACCGATGCGATAAATTCGCACAGGCGTGGACATTCTGCTGCGAGACTCGGGCGATGTTCCGCCACTATCCCGTGCCCAAGCATGTACCAACCAACCTAACGGCCAGCGCCGCCACAGCCGAGAAAAAGCCGCTCCGATTCTTGACTTCGCACTCTAGAAAGCAACCGGAGCCGGGACTGACTCTACGGATTGTTCTGCTCTGCCGACCTTACCTTTCTCGAGCGACCCAACGTCGCAGCAGCACCGGGTCTTGCCGAATCAAAGCGTCGTTTCCATCCGCGCATGAACCCCCCCAGCGCCGCGGTCGCAAAGGGTTAAGCCGAAAGCTGCTTGAGACATGGAGTATCTCTGTTTCCTCAATTCCCCACTTCCCGCAATATTCGGCATCATTGTTCCCCGAAGGGCATCAGACGTGCTGACGGCTCACGGTGCTCTATTAGCAGGTAGTTAGACTAGTATGATGTCGTATGCCTCCTCTGAACACACGCCATGCGGGTCCACGACGACTGCTACAGCCGTGCCGGATCCAATGCCGGGGAGCGTCGTATAGAGGGTAAACGCTCCACTTTCGACGGTTGCCGTAAGGTTGTAGGCAGCCAAGACACCACCAAAGTGCACGACATCTCCGTCGACCGGATCGTCTGCATCTGCCACAGTCCCGGACAATAGATACCAGCCGTCGAACAGACAAATGCAGGCAAACTCGCTAATCACGGGTGCCTCACTCACATGCACCTCGAAGGTTGTATCGACGAAAAGGCCAGCAGCATCGGTTGCACGAATCGTCAGTATCGCGTCCCCAGTCGTGTTGTCGGCGAGACCGAGCGTAAGATTGCCGGAGGAATCGATGGATGTGGAATCGACGAGGGAAACGTTCGTGTTCTGAATCACAGCGTAAGTGAGGTCGTCCGGATCAGTCTCCGCGTCGTCGAAGAAATCGGCGAGGGCTAACACTCGATCTACCGCCCCCAAAGCTATGCCCTGATCCGCTATTCCGCATGTGGTTGGAGCGTCATTGTTCAAGCCTGCCGGATCTCCAGTAGGCAAGACGCTGCCAATCTTTGCCTGAATAGCTTGAACTTCGCTGCTGGCAATTATGCCGCTGCCATCTATGTCGTAACGCATGTTGTAGCCGGTGTCACCAATGCCCTTTCCCACCTGTTGATTTACGAGGGCGGCATCAACCACATTCACGCTATTGCTGGCATTTACATCACCGGGAAGAACGTTCAATCGAAACTCGAAATCAGTTCCCCCTGTACTGTCGCCAGAGTTGTAGACACTCTGACAGTTGACCCACGCGCCATCCAACACATCCTCCGTGGACACACTGCGCACTGGCGCCAAGCCATCTGCATCCAAATCCAGAAGCAACTTGTCTTTTGCAAGAGGTGCAGACAAAGTCCAGGTTGCGACGTGGTCAATTGAGTCGTAGCTAAAGCTGCTGAAGGCATAGGCAGTCGTGTTTGCTCCGCTGACGGATAGGTCTCCTGCCGCAATAATCACGTCCTCTGAAAATGTGATTCGAATCTGGTCAATGTTCGTCCACGGCAGGGTTTGAAGTTGGGAGGAAGAGCCAACGGGTACAGCATACCCGCCGGAACCGAGGCCCAATGACTCGAGGTGTGACACAAATGCCGATGACCAGGATGTGCTTGCCACATTCACAGCGGCGACTGCAGGATGAGACAGCATGTCTCGTCTTTCCAGATTTTCCATGGAGAGATGACGTCGTTGGCGCGAAACGCGATTGGTGAACATGAGACTGCTCCAGATGTTAGAGAAGGCGTGAATAGAACGACCACAACCAGAAGGGCTGGTCAGGCATTCGGAGCGCTACTCATAAATGGTAGCGAGAGCAAAATAATGCGCGTGATTTATAAGAAAATCTTGCCTTCCATTGCGAATACGGCAAGATCGGGTGGCGTCCCGAGGGGAACCGAAAGAAACGAGGCGATCGCACTCTTCGGAGAAGAAAGAGTGGTGGAGCGGGGACTATGGCGATGGATCGAGATACGAAGGTTGCCGAGGCGCATCCATCTGTTGCTTGGCAGCGTTGAACTTAGCTGCAAAGGCTGGATCGCTTTGAACCGCTGCAAATAAGCCGATTCGAAATTCATCCGCACTCTTCCCGCACTCCAGCGCCCGTAGAATGAACTTCTGGGCCTGTCCAACCTCACTCGGGTCGTTTCGAGCTGTAATCGCGCACAGCTGCGCGGCTACCCAGTATAGATCCGCTGTGTCAGGCCCAATTTCAATTGCCTTTCTCGCGTGGACCATCGCCTTCGCTGAGAGCGGAGCCCCCCTCAGAGCTTTTTTCACATAGCAGACAGCCATGTTAAAGTGGGCGACCTGGAGGCCGGCATCGAGCCGGATGGCCTCGGCCAAGTGTTTCTGGGCCTTGGTGATCTCGCCCGCTGCCAAGTGGCAATATCCGAGATTATTGTGGAGGATCGCGGGACTGGGATGGTTTTCTCGCAAGGCAGTGTTGTAACGGGATATCGCGTTGCTAATGTCCTTCAATTCGGTGAGGCAATAGGCCTCGCAACCGTACGAGATCGAGTCGGGTTTCATTCGGGAGGCTGAGCGGTAATCAGCGGCAGCTAGGGCAAACTCCCCTAGCCGCTTGTAGGCGTGCCCTCGCAGTAGGTAGGCATCATATGACCTTGGGCTAATCACCAGCAGGTCAGTCAGAACTGACACCGTCTGCTGATACTGCCTTTCTTCGAAGTACGTCAGACCGAGAGAGATATATCGCTCAGCCTGGGACGGCCTTGCGGCCGAAGCTGCTGCGAACGCCGCAGCCATTGCCAACACAACCGCAGCGGCGGCACCTAGCCGCAGCTTTCGCGTCGACGCCCACCGTCCAATTCGAGGCATCACCTTCAACTGGCGCCGCAACTCCGTCGCGAGTTCCTTTGCCGATCTTGGCCGCTGCTCTGGATCCACGACCAAGCATTGTTCAATCAAGGCGGCCAAGCTCTTGTTGACCTCTGGATTATAGGTCCTAATCGAGCCAGGCCCGGCCTTTTGTTGTGCCAGCCACGCGCTTGCATTTTCCAGAAGCGGCGAAGCTTGGGGCGGCTCGCCAAACGGCAAACGCAATGTAAGCATTTCGTAGGCGATGACCGCTAGAGAAAAAACGTCGGACCGTGGATCGTAACGTTTAGCGCCGTGTGAACTCTCAATACTAGCAAAGTGGTTCACCTCTTCCGGGGCCATGTATGGCAATGTCCCGCCGATCTTGCATATGGGCAGGTTGACATCGACGGACAGATTGAAGTCGAGTAACAGAGGCTGCCCCCAGGGCGTCATCAAGACGTTCGAAGGCTTCAAGTCCCGATGAAAGACTCCCCGGTCGTGCGAGTGGGCAAGTGCATCGGCCAGCTGGGCAACCACATGAATTACGCTGTCGACATAGCTTCCTCGTCGCAAAACGGGGTCACATGGCTTCGACTCTGCGAGTTGAACCTCGCGATTCCGCTTGGCGAGAGCAGACAACAAGTCTGTCCCTCTGGGGGGAGGTGCTTTGCCATAGAACGCGCTCAGCACATCTGCAAGCGTGGCTCGCCCAAGGTAAGGCATGCAAAACGCTTCCAAACCGGTCGTCTCGTCATGCCGAAGAGAATAGATTGGAACAATATTGTTGTGGACCAGCCGGGCCAGGATGCTCGCTTCCGCCCCGGCATGAGGTGCAACCTTGACTACTACCTGCCGCCCGCCCAAGTCCAACTGCCTTGCGACGAACACTCGTCCAATCGCGCCTTCGCCGATTTGCGATTGCAGTTCGAATTGCAGAAAGCAATCTCCCGACTCCGGCCAACTCAGCACGGTCTGCAGAGACTGCAAGTCTGGATCGTGCGCCAACAGGCTCCGCATGACAATCAGAACGTAAAGCGATTGCTGCAGGTTCGCAAATCGTTGGCAGAAGTGCCTGGCGTCAATTGCCTCACCCGATTGTTGACGCAGGCGAAACTCGTGATAAGCCAAATCGAGAACCAGTGTTCGATATCGGTTCAAGCTCGGCTGATCGCTCAGAGCCGCTTGTGTGTCAGGTCGTTCACCCCGCCGCCACCGACTCTTAATGGCAGCGGCGATCTTCTCCGCGTCGAAGAAGGTAGATTCTTGGGGGGATTCGGTCGAACATGGCGAGGAAACAGGGGGCCTGTCTACCGGGCCCCGCGGCACTCTCTTGAGCATTGTTCGTACAGTCCCTTCGTCAACTCCGACGATCTTGGCAATTGCGCAAATTGAGTATCCTTGCAGTCGTAGTCGAATCGCCTGCCGGCAGCATGGCAGCGGGTCCCATCGTCCCTGAAGACCGTCGCGGCTCTCGCCGTCGGGCAGGTCGAGCGAACCTATTATTCCTCGATTAGCGGGAGCCTGTAAAGATAGTCTTTCAGCAGGCGTCGACGCTGAGAGCGTATCTGATAGGTTTGGCGTTGTGGTAGGATCGAGCGAAGGACGGCGACACCCCGGGGCCTTCTTTGGTTTCATTTTCATCCACGTTGGTTGTTGCTTCGACCCTGCAGACACGAGCTTCGAGTTAAAGCCGGTAACCGTCCAGATCAGTGGAATGGAGCAAGTTTGCGTGTCCAAAATGACAGTCGGGGCAGCAATAATGCGGTGGATCGAAGGGGCCCCACTTTCCACAAACGCAACACTCTACCCATCCGCATCGCACGCATGAGATGTTCCACGGTTTTATGGGTTGGCAGCATCTCGGGTTCGGACACGGAACAAGAATCATCGTGCCCCCTTCAGAGGGATCGCTTTTTTGTGTTGGCTAGTTACACTCTAGCGAACGCGAAAAACATTTCGCGCCGGCCCTTCGTAGGTATTGCCCCACCTCGGAGGGCCTTTTTCTTGAACTCTGTCTTTGGGCTCTGCAAAGTCGAAGGAGGGGCTGCCCCTCCCCTCCTCCGAAAGAATGAGACACTTCACACCTTACCAATGGCGCACTAGCGTGATAAATGCGCACGAAAATCTCCAAGAAACCTAGATAGGTGGGCTAAGGTTCAGCATGCGCGAATCAGTTGACGAATTTCGGATCTTGCTCGATCAGGTGAAAGATGGGTCTGAAGAAGCGGCGCGGCAGTTGATCGAACAGTACGGCGATGCAATTCGTCGTTCCATCAGGCGGGCATTAAACCCCGTCCTTCGCCAAAGTTTCGACTCGTTGGACTTTGTTCAGCTGGTTTGGAAGTCGTTGTTTGGCGCCCGCGATAAGCTCGATCGCTTTCACGAACCCAAGGAACTAGCGGCGTACCTGTTTGGCATGGTGCGAAACAAGGTTAACAATGAAATCCGACGCGCCACTTCGACGCGAAAAAGCAATGGTCTTCGCCAAGAATCGTTGGATCAACTGCTAGAGTCGAAGGGATATCATGTTCTGGACAATTGTCCAAGTCCCTCTCAGTGGGCCATCGCGCAGGAACGATGGGATGATCTACTAGCAGGGCAGCCGGCCCACTATCGCCGCATCATCGAGTTGAGATTACAAGGGAATACGATCAAGCAAATAGCGGACTCGGTTGGCCTGAACCAAAGCACGGTGCGACGGTTTCTCGAGAAGCTACAAATGGCGACGTTTGATGACTAGGCAGACGATGCTACCCTTTCATAGCGCCGGGAACTTGATGTGGTCAATTCAAGCAACTCCTGTTTGCTGATTGGCACCTTTCCTTCAACCATTGCCTTGTGTGTCTCGTATTCATCGGCGTTTGCCCAAGTACTTCCAACAGGTCGCCGCAGAATTCGTTGCCGACCTTCTTGCCCATGGAGCTAAACCAAGTGCAGTAGTAACGATCATCGCCTAGCTCCCGCTCGACGATCATGTGCAGACCAGAGGGAATAAGCGTTACGATATCTCCCGCGCTACAAGTTGTCATCGCACCCACACCTGAAATACTTGTGTCTGTGTAAATCTTGGCTCGGCCAGATCATCAAATGGCAAAAAGCGAGACAAAAAGCGCGTGAACCGCCAGAGACAAGACATCGCCCGCACCAGGGCATCCACAATCAACACCCCAAACCGCCCAAGCTTCTCGTACCCCGACTGCAGCCGCTGCCCACGACCGGACAATCTTAGGGTTTCCGCCATTTGGTTGCCGATTCATCCGCAAGGGACGTGAAGCGTCTCTTTATCGCTCGACGACGCTCCAGCACCCGGCGAACGTCGACGTCGCCAGATCGAAGCCCTGCTTCCTTGCGTCGAAATATTCAGCAACCAATCTTGAACTGGTCCGGCGACTGGCTCCCATGACTGCTTCGTGGATCGTCCCCGTATGGCAGAAGCTATCGGCTACGAGGCCAAGCCGCCTGCGGCAATCCGGTAAGCGGCGATGCAGCCCCCCGACGGCGCATCAAGACCGCTAACGTGCCCACCGGCCGGGACGCTCAACCCGCAATGGCCGAACGGTCGAAAACAACACGCAACGAAAGCCTCGACGAGAACTGCCAATCGGTAACAGTCTTAGCGAAGATCGATGTTGCTTTCTTTCAACGTATAGCCGGCTGCTGCATTTCGCCGAGTGCTGACGGTTTGAATCCAACCCGTGACGAAAAGGCAACAGCACGAGCGCGCCCACAAACACATTCTTCGATTTCGCTCTTCGGCAAACGGCGCGTCACTGGCGCCCTTTTGGCTTCAACAACTTCGTTGCTCACCGCTAATGATTTCCGAGTAACGCTTTTGCGTCCTTTGCCCCTCGTGTGTTGGGATAGTCTCGGATTATTTCGGTCAACATTGCTTCGCCGGCTGCCCGAGTCTTCTCATTTGAAAGCGATTTCCTAGCCATGTTCAGCTTCGTCATCGCGACCTTTTCCCTTTCGGGTCGTTGAGCCTTCTCGATGTCCTCGGGAGTTCCCCAGGTGCGTGTCATCATCTCGTAACCGACTGGATCATAAGTCTTCAAATCCTCTCTGCTGTAGGGATAGTAATTCAGATGGCCAAAGTACGCGCAGCTGAGTTCGGCAAAGTATTCCTTGGCATTCGTTGCAGCATATCGGCCCGAGTATAGGCCTTTTGTGATCGCGTTTGCGTACGCTGCTTTGATTATGGGGTTTTCGAAGTCAAAGACGTGGTGATGGACCGCATGAGTGAGTTCGTGCAGCATCGTGCACCGATGGCGGTCTCCTTGGTGCTCCGCCGTCATGGACTTCATCTGCAGGATCTCGATGCAGTTGCTTTTCACGGCTCGTTCCAGTGACGTGAACACGTACCTCTTTCCGATCTTGCTACCCGGGATATATCGCGCCAAAGCGATGCCCGAGGGCATATCCCACTGCACCCAAATTGGAACCGCGCGTAGGCAGTCGATGGTTTTGGGCGGCAAATCTCGGACAACCATATCGAGTTCTAACTGGAGAACATCCAGGGGTTTCCGCTGGTATAGTGTGACTTCCTGGCTTTCGAGAACAGCGTTGTGTACGAGCAGCGAAAATCCATTGATCTGAAGATATTTGTAGCCGGCGGCCACTTTTTCTTCAGGCGTTCCGTCGGACCGCAGTCTAACCGCCTCTCCTCTCGATGGGTTCGACTTGGCCGCGACTTTGAGCAGTTGTGGATCGCAAAAGAACGCATGGGCACGCTCGTTAAAACCCGGGCAGACGACTCGAAGCTCCAGTTGGTTCACATGGCGGACGTTTGCCTGAAAAGCCTGCGGGGAATCCAACGACTGGATGGGATTTGACTGCCACAACACTTTTCCATCGCCGAGAACAACAAAGGAGATCGGACTCATCGGCGGCAAGCCGGTGCTGCCTCTGGTAATGACTACTGAACCGACAAGAGTGGAAGACTTGCTCTCCAATCGGTATTTGGCACTTGAGTAGCCGCTGCTTGGCGGGTGCATCTGCAGACTATGCTCACATCGCTCGCCGTTAGGCAAAATCACAGCGCGGCTAATAAAGGGCCATGGCCCCCTTCTGACGTCGAAGGCTTCCATTTCGGAAAGGAATTGTGGGGATTCGCGTTTGGCTGAGGCAGCGACCACGCCGTCGACCTTCGATCGCCGCGGCTGCGTTTGGCCCGCTATCCCTCGGACCTCATCTACTCGCTTGAGTACCCTCCTCTTCTCAAGGCCCGTCAGTTGTGGCAAGGCAAGCTCATACCAATAGACAGCTCGTTTTCGCACCGCCTGCGATAGCTCCGGCTCCTTTTCCGCCAAGTCCCACCATTGATCACCGAGAATACACTGCTCTGAGGTGGCAGAGGCGCCTGCCATGTCCTTTTGCGCCATCGCCCTCCATCGCTCGTCGCTGCCGATGCCCAACGACTGAAGACCCTCGTTCCAATTACCTTTCGTGAGACAGAGATACTTTCCGGCAACGGTATTCGCATTCCCGTCATCCGGCGTCTCCTTCAGAGTGGCCAATGCCTTTCGGTACTCAAAAAACCTTCGCGATGCCTTTTTAGCCCAATCGTTCCTATCAAGTACCTTTTGTCGCAACTGCTTGTCCTGACTTTGGCGAGTCAGATCCAGCAGCATGTCGCAAACTTCTTTCGCCGCCGCGAAAGTCTCTTCCCGCACGGCCGTTTCCACCATGTCCAGTCCGGATTCCACCAATGCCTTCTTGTTCTCGGCAGGCAGCTTCGGTCTTCTCGTGAGGCGCCGAAGCGCGTCAACTTTCATTTGCATTCCGTCGACGGAGTACTGCTCGGATAAGGATTCGATCACATCAATCGCGAGGTTCCATTGCTCCGCTTGAATCGCTGCTTCCAAGGCCTCCTGAAGAAGTCCAAAACGTTCGGCAGGTTGATCCGTTTCGCCAGCGGCCTTAATTAGCTTTCTGGCTAACGTCGTCTTATTGCCCTGGTATTCGTCTCGATAAACCTCCCGAATCACGGCCAAGATCTTCTGTAGCTCAGCAGGCTTCGGAACCGGCTCCCTTTCCTTCAATGACTGGGAGCTTCCGAATACACTGGCGGAGATGGGCAAAGCGTGTCGAGCGGTTACTCCGCCTAAACCGGCTTCGCCACAAATCAACGCCAGAGTCACTACAGCCAGTGCACACGGAACTGCAGATAGACGCGGTTCTTGCATATATGTCACTCCCGTTTGACTTACCCGTCTTCCATTTGCCCAAAATCAAACGCAAGCAGCTGGTTAGGTTCTAGCCGCGACCGCCAAGAATGAAGCTGAGACTCGATGTGGCGTAGAGTAGTCTTTCGTTGTTGGCACTCGTCAATAAGCAGTTGAAGCGCTTTGACCCGATTTACATCTTCCACGCAGGCAATCAAATAGCGAAACCTTGCTAAGATGCCATCACGGGATGACGATGCAAATAATGAAAAACGCCTGGAACGAGATCGGTAGATCCCATCGCGCAGGTGCTCAAACATCTCGGCTGCGTCACGTATTTCTGGGTCTCCGATCGCACCTGCTTGGTACGCCTGCCGGTACGTTTCGGCAAGTAGCTCCAAGGTTATTCCGTCTACCCTTAAACCCGGGTCCAACAAATCTTCGGGAGATTGACCGATCGTCTTCTCGAAGGTTGCACGCGCGACTTCAACGAGCGTCGGCTGCTCCTCGCAGATCCGTTCGCTCGCTTGTGGAGAGTCATCCATGAGCAAAAGGGCTCGGACTTCCGTCATCAGAGACAGCAGATAGCAGCGACCGTGGTAATTGAGCACAGGCAGCCGCCGTTGACCTCTAGCCTCGCCCTGGGCCAATTGGGCGTAGGTGTTGGCCGCCATGCGTGCAAACCCCAAGGCTTCCTCCAGATGATGATTGTCCGACTTGCTTTCGAACCCTCTTATGAATTGGATTGCCGAGAGTAGCCGCGCGCGTTGCTCAGCAGCCACCTGATTTTCCACGTCTGCAATTTTCTGATTAAGAGTACTGACGCGAGCGTCCAAAGCTTTCAGTCGGAAGAACATATATCCGGCAGAAAGCGCGGTTACGCCAAGGGTGGCGAATGATACGGTCTGGAGAGTGTTCAGGATACCGTTGGTGGCCAACTGAGCCGTTTCAATGCCGGCGACTGCGGAATTGATCCGGTTGACGTTCTCCCCGACGCCATCTAGTCCGGCAATGATTTTCCTCCCTCCCTCACCATCCCAAACCAACAAGTCGCCCAGCCGATTTATGCGATTTGGGCGACGCAGAATCTCAACGGCGATTGGACCGTAGGCAGCCACTGTCTCTAGACATTGCGCTAGCAGGGAAGAGACTATGGGCTGCCCTGTGGATAGAGTGCCAAGCATTCGGATTGCATTCATGACCGTGAAACCTTTGCTAGAGCCGCGGCGGTGCAAACAAAAAGGGCGCCGTCCGATGCCGCTCGCACCGCCCCGACCAAGGGGCATAGCAGAACAGCATGGCCGACGCCCCGTTCTCACGGGGCGCGGTCCAGAGGCTGCTTCTGCTATTCAAGAGCACAGGAATGCCCAGGTTGGTCGTTTGGTGCGAAGCAGTTTTTGGACGCTCGCGCGTCGTTCAAATTGTCTCATCAAGGCCGGCTAAGCGGCCGTGGTCTTCAAGTCTCCTTTTGTCATAAAACGCCTAGCCCTTCCCAGGCTGGGCAACTGCCAGTTTAGCCACCGAAAACAAGCAGGGCAACTCGCCCCCCTCTAAAATCATCTGGCACAACAGCGCAGCACAAAACGCCCGGCATGCCAATTCTGGTGACTGACACGAGAACCGGTGTTTTGAGCGTGGAGAATCGGCCTCCCAGCCGAAGGCGCATGAGGCACCACGGCAGCATGGATTCGCGGGCCGCTCCCGACTCAGGAAGAAGGCCGTTGGACATGCGTTACCGCGATCGTCCGTGCTGCCAAAGGTAGCGGCACAGCCGCAAGTCAACTAGCGCGAATCGTGACTGGCAGCGATTCCGAAACCGCTACACGCGGTGCGTAACTCGTTTTTGCACATCGGTTTCCAGGACGCCGAAGACACCTTCGTGACGCTGGATCGTCATTGCCAGGGCGTGAAACATCCGCTTGGCTGTGTAGAAGTTGGTGATGATCCGCTGCGTGACCGGAATCGGCTCGGTCGGCACGCCGAACGGTTGCGGGTTCAAACCGAAGTCGATGATCATCTCTTCCGGCGTCCCGCTAATGCGGCAGAAATTGGCATAAAGCGCTATCGCCTTCGAGTCGTCAATTTGGATTTGAACCTGCTGTTGTGCCGGAGCGGCTGCGTGCCCACCAGCGGACGCAGGGTGTTGTTCGAGCGCAACGGGAATGTTGGAATCTGACATGAGATGCTCCCTCTTGTTGAGAATTGCCCTGGTAGAACTGCCCATCGCACATGCAATGTGCTGAAGTCATTGATACCGATGCAACCGATCACCATGATTCGTCCGAAGACACATCCATGATGCGAGCATCATCGGCTCACAATCGCGTTTATCAGTTGCACAGATCGATGAGTGAGAGCCTAGCAGGTGATCAGCCGATATGCAATCGACACATTCCGGGAAGAAGTAAGCCGTCGGAGCGCAGTGGAGGCCGGGCATCTGCAATTCTGCCAGAACCATTAGGCTCAATTCCCAGCGACTTTTTACCGATTCGTAACTTGACTTCTGTCGTCCGCGTCTGCTAGACTCACCCTCGGTGTTCCTGAGCGAAGCGGCTCGCCTTTTGTAAGGTGTGGCTGTTTGGGCAATGGAACAGCGAAGTGAGGCAGCTCTACCAACACGCCTGGCTGGCGTGAGGGGCACGAGGCAGAAGTATCTCGAAGCCTGGAGTTGATTGGACACTCTCAAGCAGGCCACAGCGATTCCCGGCCGACGACACCTTGTCGGTTTGTCTTGCTGTGCGCCCGGGACTCGTCTCATCAGCAGGGAATGCCTGGTGGACGATTTCGGTTTACAGCAAGCCAAATGCAGGGCAGCAAGTACTGTCATTCACCGAGTTGGAGTACATTCGCCATAGGCGGCGGACCGTGGCCGGCGCCGTTGGAGAATTGCGTTTCGCTATGCTGCACGGCCGGCTGCTACGAGAACGCCGAAATCTCAACTGCGATCACACTTCCCGGGCCTTGTTCCATCGAATGGGCTGTTCACGCTCCTGAAGATGACCTGAAGCTGTTGCGGGATGTGCAGTCCTTTCTGCAGTGCTTGAAGCATCGCCATACCATTCCGAGGCAACTTCACATCGCCTGGGAACAGTTCTATCGCGTTCATGCCTCACTGATCAGCCACACGCTTCGTGGCATTTGCAAGACTTCTGTACTTCGCAGTACACAAGAGGATTTTCGGCAGGAGGTATGGCGAGAGACTTTGTGCAGCCTGCAAAGACTCACCTATTGCCCAGCCAACGGTGGTCTTGAGGCGTGGCTGGTGGGACTGACCCGGCGGTGTGTTTTTCGTTTGCTGGCCAAGCCGAAGTTCGAGTGTAAGCAGCCGTGCCAGGCGATTGACGACTTGGCCGAGAGTCCCGACCTCGGGCCGGAGGACTGCTGCCTGCTATCAGAAATCATGCACGAGCAGGAGGATCTGCTTGCCAAGCTCCGGGCACGGACATCGGACGAGACCTACGAAATCTTCCATCGCCGCCATTTCGCCGGAGATGATGTTGAGCAGGTCGCCGCGGCGGTTGGTTTAGGGCGCGATGCCGTCTATCGTCGCTATTGGCGGGCCAAGCGCGTGTGGAGCGATTTGGCGAGAGACTCGGCAGTTTGGGGGCAATGCGAAGCTGAGTTGTCTCAACGAAAAGGTAATCAACAGAAGTTTTTTTGAAATTTCGAAGATTTTTCCAAAAACGCGCGAGAGATTTTGGGCCTCTTGGCCCCAAGAACTAAATAGACGCTGTTGTCTCTCTGCTAAGCACAATCCCGCCTTGAGCCCCCCACAACAAGAGCATCCTTGGGCCTCAAAGCATCCCGGTAATTGAAAGAGCTACACCCATGTGCAAATCCAAAACATTGTCTCCTTGGCAGAAACTCTTGGGTCTCGTTGGGCTGGGCGAAAAGAAGTGCCGCGGAGGATGCTCGCGCAATCGCCGCAATTTTCAGTTCGAACCACTCGAAGAGCGGCAATTGCTGAGCGTTTGTCATTGGGGCGGGGCGATAAACGGTAATTGGAGCGAGGCCGGAAACTGGTGGGTGGGCAACCAGGACAACCACCAAGTTCCAGTGGCGAACGATGTGCTGGTTTTCGACGGCACTTCGAATACGTCAACAACCAACAATTTACCGTCTGGCACGTCGTTCCAATCAATTCAGTTTGCCAGCAGCGGTTTTACGCTCTCCGGTAGCCCCATTACGCTGACCGACGGGATTACGGTGGATACGGGCGTAAGCGGCTCGACGATCGCGTTGAGTGGGGTGACTCTTGGTGGCGCAATCGATGTCGACATGGCCGACAGCCAGTCGTTGACGATCTCCAGCAGCCTCAGCGGCAACGGCAGCCTCACCACTTCCGGCAGTGGAGCGCTGGTGCTCTCCGGTACCAACACCTACACCGGAAGCACGACTGTTGGCGGCGGCACGGTGACCTTGGGCAATAATAGCGCGATTGGCTCTAGCAACCACGGTATCGTGGTGACCAACGGGGCAACGCTAGACATCAACGGGAACGTGGTCACGGCCGGGGCGGTCGCACTCGTAAATGGCACGATCGCGGGCCCCACCAGCACCTTGATCGCTTCCAGCTACACTGTTTCTAGCGGTACGATCACCGCTAATTTGCAGGGCAGTGGCACTCCGCTTACGAAAATATCAGATGGCGAGGTAACGCTCAGTGGGGCGAATACGTACAGCGGGTTGACGACGGTCGACTCGGGTAGGTTAGTTCTGAAGGGCGAGAGCTTGAGTACGCCCAAGGCCTGGAACCCGGTGCTGAATCTGGGCGGGGCCGATATTCGCGATGGCCAACTGGTCTTCGACTATTATGGCGGCTCGACACCGGCCAGCACGGTCCGATCGGATTTGATCGCCAGTTACCCGCACTCAAATCCACAGCAGACACGTTTTGCCTACGGGCAAATCTACAGTTCGACGGCAACGGGTGATTATACCCTCGGTTGGACGGACAACACCGCCAATTCGCGGGTCGTCGTCCAACGCACAATCATCGGCGATGTAAACCTTAGCACGGCGGTCGACAGCACCGACGAAGATATCGTCAGAGCCAATCTGGGCACATCGAACGCCAGTTGGAGCAACGGCGACGTCAACTATTCAGGGACCGTGACCTCGTCGGACCTAATATTGCTGCGAAATCGCCTAAACCTCTCGGCGACTGGCCGGGCACCGGAAGCCGTGGGCATCTACCGGCTCGACACCAACCCGACCAACGCAAATGAGCTTCAATTCCTCGTCCTTTTCAGTGAGGACGTCACCGGTGTCGAAGCGGGCGATTTCAATGTTATACGAGACCTGGCCCATTCCCAGAACGCTGCGACGGTCACATCCATCGTTGGCATTGGCCCGAACACCAACAAGGCCACCTATATCGTCACCGTGTCGAGTGTGTACGGCAATGGCACACTGGCTTTGACATTGAGCGACCAGAACACGACCATCACCGGGGCGGATGGTACGCTGACCGGATCGGGGGCGAGTGGCCAAACGGCATTCACCGGTGAAACCTATACGACGGCATCGCCGTTCATTTGGGAAGGGGATGGCGCTAATACCGATTGGACGACGGGCGCAAATTGGGCAGGCGAGTACGCCCCCGTGGAAGGTGATTGTCTCGTATTCGCGGGCACGAACACGTCAAACTACAACAACTACACGAACACGACATTCCAATCGATTGAGTTTGCCAGCAGCGGTTTTACGCTCTCCGGCAGCGCCATTACGCTGACCGATGGGATCACGGTGGATGCGGGCGTGAGCGGCTCAACAGTCGACCTGAGTGGGGTGGTCTTGGGTGGCTCGGTTGACGTCGACGTAGCGGGCGACCAGACGTTGACGATCTCCAGCAGCCTTAGTGGAACCGGCAGCCTTCACAAGAGCAACTCCGGATCACTGGTCCTCTCTGGAAGCAGTAACACTTACTCCGATGGCACCTATGTCGCCGAAGGCACATTGAAGGCAATGACCACCTCCGCGCTGCCTTCCGCCGGGGCTTCGGGGACTGTCAGTGTTTCAACGGGTGCTACTCTCGCCGTAAAAACAGACGCATCGGGCGTATCGGGCTGGACCGAATCTCAAATCAACAGCCTGCTCGGCAACTCGACATTTACGACGGGCAATATCGGCTTTGATGTGACTGGAGCCGGCAGCTTCACGTATTCCCAATCCATTGGCGGTAGCCATGGCTTGGTCAAACTCGGTACCGGCACTCTGACGCTTACTGGCAACAACACATACAGTGGCGAAACGTCGATCAGTGTCGGCACGCTGCAGCTTGGCTATTACACCACGACAGGAACATTGGGATTGGGGGCGGTAAAGAACAATGGGGCACTGGTACTCGCCCACAGCAACGACGTGGTGATCGGCAATACGATTTCTGGCACTGGCAGTGTTACCCAGCAGGTATTCGGAGGTGGCGGAGGCATTCTTATTCCCATCGGCTGGGTGCCGCCGGTGGCGATTTTGACTGGCGATAACACCTATTCGGGCGGAACAACGATCAACGCCTATACAGCCCTGCAAGTTGGCAATGGTGGAACGACGGGAACTTTGGGAACGGAGGGAGTCGGCGGCGCTGGAAACCTGAGTTTTAATCGGAGCGGCGTTTTCACAGCCAGTAATGCTATTTCGGGCAGCCTGAGTGTCACGCAAAAAGGATCCGGTACGCTGATTCTTACCGGTAGTAGCACCTACACCGGCGATACGAAGATTAGTGGCGGCGAGTTGTTGGTTGGAAACCCCAATGCTCTTTCTTACAGCACACTGGACTACAGCAGCTATGGCGGCACTCTGAGCTTTGGTGAACACACGGCGGTCACGCTGGGCGGTCTCAAAGGCAATCAGAGTTTGGCGCTGACCAACGCCAATAGTCAGAATGTTGATTTGACCGTCGGCGGGAATGGTGTCGCTACGACATACTCCGGCATCCTAAGCGGTGATGGCAGTTTGACGAAGGCGGGGGCCGGCACGCTCACACTCAGCGGCAACAATTCTTATACGGGAGGCACCACGCTGGGGGCCGGCACACTCAGCCTTGGTGGCGCCAATGCGATTGGAACCTCGGGCACTATCACGTTTAGCGGCGGTACGCTGCAATCTACTTGGTACAACACTACAGACTATTCGGATCGTTTCAGTCCTGCTGCCAATCAAGCCTACAACATTGACACGGGTGGGTATTTGGTGACGCTGACTAATGCGCTAACCAGTAGCGGTGGAACGCTGACCAAGCTAGGCAGCGGTACGTTGACCCTAACGGGCGACAACACGTACACGGGTGGGACGACAATCAGCGCTGGAATATTGTCATTCGGCAACGGCGGCTTGGGCAGCAGCGGGTCGATTACCTTCGCGGGCAACTCGACGTTGCAGTGGAATGGCAGCAATACGCAAGACGTTTCGAGCCGACTAGCGATTAACAACGGGGTGAGCGCGACGCTGGATGTGGGCAGCGGCTATACGGTGATACTGGCCACGGGATTCGGCGGTGGTGGAACTGGGTCGGTCACCAAGACCGGCTACGGGACGTTGATCCTGGCGGGGGACAACACGTACACGGGCACAACGACGGTCAACTACGGGACGTTGCAACTGGAAGCCGGCGGGCCGACGGGCGGGATCGCGGGAAACGTCAGCGGCTACTCTGGGACGCTAACGTTCAACTACGGCGATGCCATCACGTTTGGTAACACGATCTCAGGAAGCCTCAGTCTTGTCCAGCAAGGCACCGGTGTTTTGACGCTCTCTGGCAACAACACTTCCTGGTACGGCACTACGACGATCAATGAGGGCAAAACCCTGCGGGCCGGCAGCAGCACTGCCACGGGTAATGGCGTGGTGACCGTCAACGGTACGTTCGATCTGAACGGCTACAGTCCGGCGGTGGGCGGCTTGAGTGGCGGCGGCAGGGTAACCCTGGGCGTGGTGGGAACGAAGACGCTGACCATCAACGGTAGCGGGAACAACACATTTTCCGGCGTGATTGAAAATGGTTCAGGGACGGTGGTCTTGGCGCAAGCGGGCGGTGGAACGACAAATCTAACGGGCAACAGCACGTACACGGGTGGGACGACAATCAGCGCTGGAGTATTGTCGTTCGGCAATGGAGGGTTGGGCAGCAGTGGGGCGATTACCTTCGCGGGTAACTCGACGTTGCAGTGGAACGGCAGCAACACGCAAGACGTTTCGAGCCGACTAGCGATTAACAACGGGGTGAGCGCGACGCTGGACGTGGGCAGCGGCTACACGGTCACGTTGGCCACGGGATTCGGCGGCGGTGGAACTGGGTCGGTCACCAAGACCGGTTACGGGACGTTGATCCTGGCAGGGGACAACACGTACACGGGCACAACGACGGTCAACTACGGGACGTTGTCGCTCCAAAGAACTGGCGGCGATACACTTGCCACAGCTGGCGCCCTCACAATTAACAGCAGCGGCACGCTCGATCTGGGCGGCAACACCCAGCACGTCTCAGGAGGAGCCGTTCATATTCTGGGCGGCACCGTACAAAACGGCACTCTTTCCAAGTCGGGCAGCGACTATGACGGACAGGCCGGCACCGTAACCGCGACCTTGGCCGGCACTGCCGGCCTGACAAAGACGGGCAGCGGCACACTGACACTAGAGGGTGCCAACACCAAACGGTACACCGGCGAAACAATGGTCAACGCCGGCTACCTGAATATCAAGGACGGTTTTGATCTCACCTATACGGGTAAGATCACCATCAATGATTACGGTCTCCTCCAATTCACAGGAACCCAGGACCTGACAGGAACAGGCGAGATTCTGCTACAGACCGATTACCACTACTACTCGTCTTACTATGGCGGCATCTGTGTGGGCAGCTTAGGCGAATCGTCGTCAACGACGCTGACGGTTGGATCGAACGTGTTGATACACGGATTTGGAATAATCGCTCGGCATTGTTCCAACGACAGCTTGTACAATGAGGGCACGATCCAAGCCGACGTGGCGGATAAAGAGTTGGCGTTTGGGCTACCTGGTAGCGAGTTGTCTTGGACCAACGCCGGGACAATTGCCGCTGTCGGGGCTGGTATTCTGGCGAAGGACGGTACAGTTTGGGGATATCATCATGATTACGAAACTCCCTGGGAGGGATACCTTTGGGGAGACTGTTCGGTTCTAGGCACCGAGGTGGCGATTTCGTGGGACGGCTTCACTGGCGGCCAATGGATGTACTCTGTCCAGGTCTCATTGGATGCCGACGACAATGGCGTACCCGATGAATACTTCACCGTTGCTACCCGTGATGGTGGGGATGATGATGCGCCTTCGACATTCATGATCTCTGGTCTAGCTTCCGGGGAGTCCTATTACTTTAGAATCGTGGCGACAGACGGGGCCGCCACGGAAATTTATGGCGCGGGGAAGGTAACGACGTTAAATGTCTTTGACGAAAATGTTCCTGATGACTCGTCGGGGTGGTATCGTGTCGGTAACATCACCGCTTCTGGAACTTACGAATCCGGTACGCGTACGTATCAACTTGATACAGACTGGTATCCGATCACCATCACCGATGAGGTGCCTTGGGGCACTCCCTTGATTCCGACAACAAGCGAACATTGGAAGCCCTATGTCGAATCCGCTGAACTGAACTCAGAGAGGCCAGCTTGGCTTACTAATGCAACGGTCATGGTCTCCGGGGCGGCTGGCATGCTGCCCTCTGGTTCGGATCATGTCTTCACCCTTGACACTTCCTGGATAAATGCAGGCTCTCCAGAAACCGCAGTCATGCAGGCATTGCAGGGCTTGGTTGCGGACGGCTCCGTACCGACGGTTGTTGACGGGGTAGCCACCGTGTACCATGTGAGGCTTTACACCTATCCGTCGTATCCTGTTACTCAGGACTTCTGGACATTCGATTTGGGTCGCTGTACTTTTGGTGGCTACAGCGATGTCTGGCGCTACGACCCTTACAGCATTCCGGTCACCCCCGCCGTGCCGCCGTGCACTGACCCGTGTGGTTGTGGAGGGAACGGAGGAATTGGCGGCGGTAGCCCACCCCAAACCGCTGGCAGTAGCGCCGCCTCAGGTGGCAGTAAAACGTCCACAAATAATATGGCCAGCACCGGCGGATGCTCCCCGTGCGGCACCGCCCCCGGGGGTCTGACCTACAGTAGCCGTGCATACGAAGATTCTGGGTTTGGTTCGGGCTGGAGTGACGCTGACGAATTTCCAACGCTCTTGGGTGGCAGCCAGAATTTCGCCGTTCGTTTTGGCGCCGAAGCATCGGTCTGGTTCGACGAAAACAGTGGCAACTATACAGCCCGCTACGGCGCAAAGCAGACGCTTGTCCATGACACGGAAAACGGTCTATATATCTACACTGACACCGATGGTACGCGCTGCGAATTCTACGACGCAGATGCCAACCCGGGCGCTCCGGCACATCCACGATACGGCTTGTTCCGGGTAGTTGCTCCCAGCGGAGCTACAATCGAAGTGCCCTCCGATATCCAAGAGAACGGCTGGAGTTACGATGGCAAGATTGTAAAGGTGTTATACAAGACGACCGAAGGAGGCGATCCATACCAGCTACGAGAGTTCACCTATTGGAATGGGGCGAGTGCGGTCGGACGCCGTGGACATGTCCATACCATTACCCTTTCCGAATACGACGGAACCAACTGGACTAATGTCCGCCAACTCACTTATGACTACTATGGCGACTCCGCGTCCTTCGGAGCGACAGGCGACTTGAAGACCGTTGTTACGCAGCAATGGAACGGCTCGTCGTGGACAGGCGATGACACCTACTACTACCGCTATTACACAGGCCAGTACGACGCCGAGACAAACCCCGGCTATGCCCACAGCCTGCGGCGCGTGCTGCTGCCCAATGCCTACGCCGCCGCCTTAAGTAATTTTGGCGTTGGCAATCTCGATACCGTTACGGAGACACAAGTCACCAATGGCAAAACCATCGCTGACTACACCTGCTTCTATTACGAATACGACGCCGATCGTCGGGTCAGCAAGGAAGCTATCTTTGGGCAAAGCAACGAGACTGAGTTCACCAATACGCTAAGCGGCAACAGCGACGGCTATAATACGTGGCATCGCAAGAGCGTCGAGACTCTGCTCAACAATTCCAATGGCTCCATCAAGTCAACAAATACGGTCTACACCAACTATCTCGGCCAGACGCTCCTAATTGATTTGTATGACGCAGCGGCAGGGACACACACGATTACCTACAATCGTTATGACGATGACGGGAGGTTAGTACTTACCGCCGAGCCGTCGGCGATCGACACCACTGTTGTCAGTTCTAACGACGAACATGGCTATGATTCCGACCAAGCCGACCTCGGCGTTAGTTTCACGGCCAATGGTTTGGTCTACGAAACCGTCTACTATGCCTCAACCGACTCGGCCATCGACGGCGACACCGCTGGTGGTGCGGAAGGCTATGTCGCCTATCAACTTTCCCGTCTCAGCGACAACAACGCGGACCAGGTTTTCGAGACGGTCTCCGATGTGACTTCCTGGCTGTCTAGTCCCGACCCTGACACCGCCTTGCTCCGTCACCAGGACTACTTTGCCCGCTGGACCAACGAGGCCGTCAACTACGAGGCTGCCGTTGCTGCAGGCCACAGCATCATCTACGTAGTCGCTAACTATACGACCTATGAAGACGCGGACGGCAATGGGGCCATCACCACCGAATATGCCTACGCTTGGTACTCCGGTTCGTTCCAGATCGAGGAGAGAACCACCACGTTGCCGGAGGTATCGAGCGGCCAGAATGGCTCGGGCATCAGCGCCGAGCGAGTCGAGCACTACAACAATCAAGGCAGACTGGTGTGGGCCGAGGACGAAAACGGCCATTTCACTTTCTATTCCTACGACAACCTCACCGGACGGCCCAGTGCAACTGTCCAGCCGAAAGACGGCATTGGGACCGCAGCAGGGACGCTCAACTACGGCGTCGCCGCCCAGGATGCAGCCACCGGCACGGGCTTCATCATGTACAGCGCCGAAAACGTGTTCGAACGCTTCGACGCCAACCCGCCCCCCTCGGGCAACAGCGAACATTTCATCGTGGTGAAATATGACATTGACCATTGGTGCTACGACGACGACACCGCCTACCGCACTTTCACTCCCTGCGCGACCGACGTGCTGATTGCTGAGGTCAATTTTGACGCCGACACGATTACATCGTTGGAAGGCATCAGCGCGGTTGAGCACGACATCGCTAAGGGCTTCCTAGCCGGCGATCTCACTTTCACCGCCGATTGGTGGAACGGCCAAGCCGACGATGGTGAGTTTACTGTTGATGGTGCCCACTTCGTCTATGATTCAGCCCTTGTCACGAATTACACCTACGACGCCCTTGGCCGTGTTACTCGCACCCTGGGCCCGGCCCACATCGCCGACATCAACGGCGATGCCCACGAGATTCGCACCGCTACTTGGACGTTCTACAATGACGCAAATCACGAGACGCGCACCGCCCAGGGCTATATCTTGGTCTCTGATTCGTCCGAGCACATCGTCGGGCCCGTATCGATTGCCATAACCGATCGCGATGGCCGCATAACCGAGCGAATCCAAGTGCCGTATGGCGGAACGCTAGCACAACTTGCGGCCACTGCCTTTTCTCAGACTTACTACACAGCCTGGACCACCTACCAATACAGCAAGACCCGGCTGGTCTCGACGCGAGTCTATCACAACATTCCAACCGGTGGCGCCGGTGACCCGGGCGACGACTATCTCCAAACCACCTATGACTACGAGGACTTTGGTGATGCGACCCGGATGGGACGCCAGAACAAAACGGTCGCCGCCGATGGCACCATTACCCGCAACGTCTTCGACGCCCGCGGCAATGTGATCGAAACCTGGATGGGCACGTACGACGAGGGCGCTACGGACGCCGACCCCAGTCATCACTCCGGCAGTGAGGTCAACAACATGGTCAAGGTGTCGAGCTCCAGCTATGACGCCAATGGCAACTTGTCGTCGACCACGCACTATCCTGGCGGTGGCGCCGATAATCTGACCACGACCTACCACTACGACTGGCGAAATCGAGCAAGCGACGCCCTCACTTCGGCCAACGTAGTGATGCACTACGCGTACGACAACCTTGGCCGCGTCACCGAAGCGCTCACTTACGCCAGCACCGACTTCACGCTCGAAGCGTCGGAACTCCGCGGCAAGACCAAGACATCTTTCGACGCTCGAGGCCGGGTCTACGAAACACGCACCTATGAAGTCGATCAGCAAGGCGCCGCAAATCCCGGTACGGTCGGTGACTATCTGGCCGCCTACACCTGGTACGATCCGGCTGGCCACATCATCAAGACCCAGACCGGCGACGCCGGCGCCTTCCAGAAATACCAATACGACGGGCTGGGACGCGTGATCGTCAGCTACTCCGGCTGTGACAGCGGCGAGCCTATCGAAACTACCGGCACCTATGCGGCCGCCAGCAGTGATAGCAACGATGCCGTTCTGCAGCAGACAAAGACCTACTACGATCAGGCCGGCCAAACGGTGGCCACGACCAGCTACCAGCGCCTGCCCGAGACCACCGGCACTGGGCTGTTGACCACTACGACCGGCTATGCCACCGGCGCAGCCTACTGGTACGATGGCATCGGCCGCACCACCGCCGCGGCCAACTACGGGCATGAAACGACGTCCGACTCGGTCCACTACCTCTTCGACGCCAGCGGCAATCTTCGCGACAGTGACAGCGATGGCGTCCCTAACGTCGCCGAAGAGGATGCCCCGACGCCTTACGACGCGACCCTATACCCCGATTCCCGGGCCGGCCTCGACTTCCAGCTTACGCTGACCAAGTACGACTCGGCGGGGCGCGTGTCGGAAACCCTCGACAATCTCTGCCGCAGCAACGCAACGCTCTACGACGATGCCGGCCGCGTGATTCAAACAGTCCAGAACTACCTTGACGGCAACTCGGCCACCGCAGCGTCCACGACGTTTACCGCCGACCAGGACATCCTCGTCAACTACCAGTTCGACAGCTATGGACGGTTGGCCACCCAAACGGCCGTCAACGCCTCGGGCTACAACCTCGCTGCCGACGACGTTGCGACGAGCCTGACCACCGGCGTCAGCAGTGCGGACACCTACCTGATGTACAGCGTCGAGGATGTCGGCACTCGTTTTGGCGGCACGGCGAACGATCAGCACGTCCTCGTCGTCCGTTACAATGGCTCGGCCTGGGAGTATGACACCGGCACCACCTTTGCCTCGCTGACAACCCGGTCGACCGACGTGCTGCTGGCCACCGTGGACATGAGTGGAACGACGCCCGTCATTAGCGGAATCGCCGTTCAGGCGGTGGTGCATGACGTCCAGAGCGGTTACGCCGCTAGCGAACTGGCGTTTGATTTTATCAGCGGCTCACCCAGCCATTTCACCGTGTCGGGCTATTTCTCCCTAGTCACGGACCAAGTGACCAAATACCTCTACGACGACTCGGCGACCTCGATCAACCACTCCTGGCAAACTGGCGTGGTCTATCCGGATAGCACGGATAGCGTCGTGCCAAGCACAATCGTCGATGGGGCTTGGGCGATTAGTTCAGGCACGGACCACACCGCGACCAGTTATGACCAACTCGGCCGCAAGGCGACCGCCACCGACCAGCGGGGCGTGGTCCACTCCTACGACTACGACTCGGCCGGACGCCTCTCGGCCGATACCGTCACTAACCTGGGTGACAGCGGCCAAAACGTTGACGGCGCGGTTCGCCTCATCGGCACCGCCTACGACCACATGGGCCGTGTCCACACAGTCACCAGCTACAGCGACACGGCCGGCACCTCGGTCGTCAATCAGGTCCAATACGCCTACGATTCCTGGGGCAATCTGGCCCAGGAGTGGCAGGCCCACGACGGCGAGGTGAACACAAATTCGACGATGAGTGTACAATACTCGTACGACGATGGTTACAGCACCTCGGGATCCGACCGCCCGGTGAATTACGTCCGCCTCGATCAGGTGACGTATCCCAACGGCCGCCATGTCGGGTACGACTACAACTACGGTCCCAACGCGGCAATTGACGACCTCATGTCCCGACTCTCCGCCATCTACGACGATGCTGACGGCACGGAAACGGTTCGTGCCACCTACAAATACCTCGGTCGCAGCCAGATCGTCGAGGAGGATTACGTCGATGCCGAGACGAAGCTGACGTATCTCGATGGCTCGGGCAACGTCACTGGGCTGGACCGGTTTGGCCGTGTCGTCGATCAGGTCTGGGAGGACTATAGCGGCACGCCCACGCCCATCGACGAGTATGCCTATGGCTACGACCGCTCGGGCAACCGGTTGTGGAAGCAGAACTTGGAGCAGAACGCCGACGGCCTGGATGAACGCTATGAGTATGACGCCCTGAATCGGCTGACCAACACCAAGCGAGGCACGTTGGACTTCTTTGATCCCGACGATCCAACGATCACGAGCCAAACGAAGTATCAGGATTGGACCCTCGACGGCTTGGGCAATTTTAGCACGTTCGACGACAACAACGACAGCCAAGACCGAACGGTGGACGCTGCCAACCAAATCCAATCGATTAGCGGCGGCTCGGTCACGCCCGTCTATGACAACGCCGGCAACATGATCTCTGGGCCAAGCCCTGATAGCCCAACGACCCGAGTGCATTACAAGTATGATGCCTGGAATCGGTTGGTGGGCGTCTATACTGACGATTCGGGCGAGCCGGACGACGTGATTGCCACCTACGAATACGATGGGGCAAACCGCCGCATTGAGAAGATCGTGGCAGGCGAGTCAAGCGACACGACTACCGATTTCTATTACAACCAGCAGTGGCAGATGCTCGAAACGGTGACGGACGATGGTGAAGACGTGACCTGGGATCAGTACGTCTACTCACCCCGCTACATCGACTCGCCCATCGTTCGCTTCCACGACGGCGACTTGGATGGCGACTGCACGCTTGGTGCCTCATCGCCGGACAGCATCCGCTACTACCTGAACGATGCGAACTACAACGTGACGACAACAATCACCACGGATGCGTCAGGCAAGAGCACCGAGCACGTCGTTTACGATGCCTATGGCAAGGCGACGGCGTGCGAAGCCGACTGGGACGTGATCGGTGCTCCGTCCGACTCAGGCCCGCTCTACTGCGGCTACTTCTTCGATGCTGAAACGGGCTTGTACCAAGTCCGCAACCGGTACTACGATGCCAGTCTTTCGACGTGGATTAGCCGAGATCCAATTGGGTATAGGGGCGGGATAAATCTTTATGAATACGTCGGCGACAATCCGTTGACACGGACTGACCAGACTGGCTTAGTTCAAACAGGCGGGATGACCGATGGCAATAGCAATACTGTGGTTTGTGACGGCAATGATGGATTTGAGATCCGGCTACCTTTTGCAGACAAAGCACCGAAGGGCGTTGCTGCTGTTAACGACATTATCGAGTGCGTTAGGAAACACGAGCAACGACACATCGATGACCTGAAGAAGTTTGCTCCTGACGTCTGTAAAGAAAAGGCGAAGGGAACCAAGATAGAGTACTACAACAACGCTGAAAGATTGTGGTATGAAGGGGCGGCGATCGGTGTGGAACTAGCCTGTCTTAGAGAGATAAAATGCAAATACAGAAACGACGCTAGCAGTATCGATGAGATTACTTACCGTCAGGGACGTTTAGTGGACTATTACTTGGATCTGTGGGATCCGAGAAGAAACACTGGGGCGTGATAACTGGAAGACGGGCACATGTGGGAGTCAGTGTATGCTGAAAAGGAAGGGCTGGGGGAACTGGAAGACAGGAATTGCGCTAGTCATTGTCTTACTTTCCGAAGACGCCGCGATCGCGCGGGACGGTGGATCGCCGAGCGAACGGACTGCCCAGGAGTGGAGAGTCGCTGTATCGGCGAAAAGCGACGCTGGCAGGAACTGGGCTCTGGAGATTTTCCTTCACTATTTCGGCAAAGAGACGATTGAAATAGCAAATGCGGACCTACCTTGGTTGTGGGCATATGGAATCAAGCTAACTGCAATGAAAAAGCATTCACTTCGCGAGCAGTTGCCTCTGTCCTTGCCGTTATCTGATCCACCGCTGTGGGCAACAAGAGTGGCCCCAAACCAGACGCTCAACGGCAAAGTCAATCTTTCTGCACGATTTCCCACATTGGAAAAGGTCTTGGAATCGGATTCTGTTGTAGTGTTATGGAGTTTTCGACTCGGCTCCTCTCCTCGTTTTAGTGGACGTATTGAAATACCGCAAAAGCTTCGCCGGGGTAGTGAGGGTGCCACGCATCCAAGGAATGCGACTTCCCTCCGCTCCGCAGTACCCCTGCAGTACCTCCGCCCGCCCTCGCACCTGCTCCCTGCTTGTGTGCACACTGACACCGACTAAGCGTCTGTAACCCAACAGACCCTTAGCACGGGAGAGCACACGTGGCAACGCAAAACGCCATCCGGGAGCGTGTTACTAACGAGATTGTTAACGCCTTGCAAAGCGGCTCGTGACGGTCTCCCCAATTCTTGGTCCATGTTGAAGGCGAGTATTTTTGTTATGTTAGCCTTCAGCATAGGGGATCAGAACCATGAAGAAGAAGCGGTTTACGGAGGAGCAGATCGCCTTCGCCCTGCGGCTTGATTGGATGCAATGGTTTGTCGATAATGACGGCCACACCTTCGGTACTTGCGCTGACACTTCCAGCCTTATTGGTCTCGCATGGCGAATCAACAAAAGTATCCCCGTTCGTTCCACGTTGTAGTCAAACCGCTCGGTTCAGCCTGCAACCTAAAATGCGCCTATTGCTATTACGAGTACAAGGGCACTTCGGGGCGGATTACTGATGAGCTGCTCGAAAAGTTCATTCGGCAATATCTCGAAGGCAACGAGGAGGAGCCGGTTACCTTCAACTGGCATGGCGGCGAGCCGGCGTTGCTGGGCCTCGACTTCTTCCGCAAGATAGTGGAGTTGGAGCAGAAGTACGCTCAGGGAAAACGCGTTGAGAACGATTTCCAGACCAACGGCGTGCTGGTGGACGAGTCGTGGTGCGAGTTCTTCAAAGAGCACAATTTCTACGTCGGTCTGAGTATCGATGGTCCCAAGCACTTGCACGACCACTACCGAACGGGGTTCGATCAGACTTACAGAGCTGCCCAACTGTTGAAGCAGTATGACATTCCCTTCAATCCCTTGACGGTCATCAATCGCGTCACTGCAAAACAGCCGGTCGAAGTCTACAACTTCCTGACCAAAGACCTGGGATGTGCTCGGCTGCAATGGCTGCCTTGCGTAGGTCACAAGGATTTTCGGAGGACCGCGCCTGGGCAATGGCACCCTGACCGCATTCCCGCCATCGGCACGCATGGAGCGAAACCAGGCAACGGATTAGTAACGGAGTGGTCGGTCGATTACGATGATTGGGGCGAGTTTCTCTGCCGGACGTTCGACCTCTGGATGAAAGATATTGGCAAAGTGTTTGTCAACTGGTTCGAGTCACTGGTTGGCCAGTGGATGGGGAAGCCTGCGCAAATCTGCTCGCTAGCCCCGGTGTGCGGCCGATCCCTAGTGACGATGGAGCATGATGGCAGCCTCTATTCTTGTGACCACTTTGTCTACCCGGAATATCGGCTGGGACATCTGAACGATGGACCTCTTGGTGACATTGTCTACTCGGACCAGCAACGACGGTTCGGCATGAGCAAGCGGGAATCGTTGCCTGATTACTGCAAGCAGTGCAAGTACAACTTCGCCTGTAACGGCGAGTGTCCCAAGAACCGGTTCCTGAAGACGCCGGATGGACAGCCGGGGCTCAATTATCTCTGCGGCGGGAATCGCCGATTCTTTGAATACGCGGAGCCATACCTGCGGCAGATTGTCGCTCAACTGCAAGGGGCAGGCATCGTGGAAGCCCGCGCCTATGAAGTAAGACGCTGAGACTGCAGGCGACAATTGACGACGTGCACAAGTTGTGGTTCCACGTCAGCAACCGGCAACCGAAGCGTGGGAGGGGCTTTATGGGACTGGTTCAAAACGGCCAGCACCGAGTTGAGTATTTTGGTCATAGCGCATCTGACGGGGGCGGACCGGCCGAGCTACTGCAAGATCACTTGCGGCGGGTTGCCATTCGCACTGGGCAGTTTGCCGCGGCCTTCGGTTGCCAACAGCAGGGCTACGCCGCTGGATTGCTGCACGACATCGGCAAGTACTCTGACAAGTTCCAGCAGCGCCTTCGCGGCAATAGCGTAGCTCACTGCGACCACTGGACCATCGGCACGCTCGTGGCTCTGACGGCCAAACAGCCTGGGCTCTTTCCGGCCTTGGCCATCGCCGGTCACCACTCCGGACTCGAATGGCTGAAATCCACGCCCGGCGCACTGGCCACCGACAAGATAGCCTTCTTCAATGACAATGGCGACAGATTCGGTACGCCTAAGAATGTCGTATTCCAGCGTTTCTTGGCCGATGGTTTTCAGGCGCCAAGCGTGGCCGCAGGACTTAGCTGGCGCGGCGTTCCGGCCAGCGATCTACTGGACGTCCGCATGTTATTCTCAGCGCTGGTCGATGCCGATTTCCTGGAGACGGAGGCCCATTTCAACGGCGACCGTGTGGAAAGCTATCGCCCGCGGCCTGAAGGACCGACGCTCGATCCGGTCAAAGCTCTTGCAGGCTTAGAAAAGCACCTCGCCTCGTTGCGAGTGGGCCAGCAGTCGCCGATGTCCTCCACTCGCGAAGCGTTGTACGCGGAATGTGTGGCGGCAGCCCAGCAATCGCAGGGCGTCTTCACGCTCTCGGCTCCGACCGGTGCCGGCAAAACGTTGGCCATGCTAGCGTTCGCTCTTCATCACGCTCGCACGCATGGCCTTCGCCGCGTGATCGTGGTGATGCCGTTTCTGAACATTATTGACCAAACCGCCGGCATCTATCGCAACATCTTCAGTCAGGCCAATGGCTTTGCCGACGATACCGTCATCGAGCATCATAGTCTGGCCGACCGCTGGGAGGATGGTTCTTCCGGTGGCTCGTCCGACGATGGACAAGCCGATCGCTTGCGGCTCCTCACACAGAATTGGGACGCACCGGTTGTATTGACAACCAATGTTCAGTTCTTCCAGTCGTTGATGGCCGATCGTCCGTCCGCATGTCGCAAGCTACACAGGCTGGCTCGCAGTGTGATCCTATGCGATGAGGTGCAGACGTTGCCGCCAGAATCGGCCGTCGCTACGCTGGCCACTTTGTCGCGTCTGTGCGATCCGGCCGGGCCCTATCGGGCGACAGCTGTGCTTTCCACGGCGACGCAGCCGGCGTTCGAAGCTCTCGACCAGCGGATCTGCCCCGCGCTCTCGACCGTTCATTGGCAGCCCCGGGAGATTGCCCAAGACAACAAGTCGCTATTTCAGTTTGCGGCCCAGCGTGTTTCAGTTGCCTGGCGACATCAGGATTCCATTCCGCTTGCGGAACTGGCCGACGAACTGCACGGTCACCGGCAAGTGTTGTGCATTGTGAACCTCAAACGGCACGCCATCGAGTTGGCCACAGCGCTACGAGAACGCGACGCCAAGGGCTTGTTGCATTTGTCGACCAACATGTGCCCGGCACATCGGGCAGCCGTGCTAGCCAAGGTTTATCAACGGCTGAAGGATGGCAAGCCGGTGCGGCTGATCGCCACGCAATGCGTCGAGGCGGGCGTTGATCTCGATTTCCCGCTGGTCTATCGGGCGTTGGCCCCGCTCGAGGCAATCGCCCAGGCTGCCGGCCGCTGCAATCGGCATGGCCTCGGCCGGCTTGGCAAGGTGGTGGTCTTCAAACCGCAGGACGATCGACGTCTCTACCCGCCCGGCTATGATCGAAGCGTCGACGCGACGGTCAATTTTTTGGCCGCCCTTGCCCTGCACGAAAATCTCGACGATATGGAGATTCTCAACAATCCCAATCGGCTCAACGCGTACTATCAACAGCTCTACTGCCTTTCCGGCCGCGCGACGTCCGAGTTGGACGACGAACGGCCGCTCTTGGACGCCATGCGAGCCGGCGATTTTGCCGAGGTTGCGAGGTTATACCGCCTGATTAAGTCGGACACCGTGCAGATTCTTGTGCCGTACGATGCGGCCGAGTTCGACGCGTTGCGCGCGGAACTTCGTGACATGGACGAGGCGGGCCGTATTGCGCCCGATCGAATCCGACGTTGGATTCGACGTGCATCGCCGCACGCGGTGAACCTCTTCCGACCAACCGGTGGCCTGCCGCTGGATGCTTTTTTGGAGCCTGTTCAATTCGGTCGGCGTCGGCCGGTCGAGGCCTGGAACGCCGACTGGTTCGCGGCCATGCCCGAGGTGAAGTACGATCGCCTGCTGGGCATTTCGACCGAAGTCGAGAATCTTTGGGTGATGTAGGCAAGCTAAAGGGCTCGCGATTTGCCAGATCGCAAGTAGCTATTCCTGGTGCTTTTTTGCACCTACTTGTGTGGTGTACGCCCTTCAATTAGACTCACTGCGATAATCTCTTCACGCAGAACGACTCAAAGCGAGGGCAGTATGAGTTCTACTCGTGCGCATGTTCTAGAAGTCTGGGGAGATTTCGCCTGTTTCGCCCGGCCCGAGATGAAGGTCGAGCGCTTCTCGTATCCGTGCCCGACGCCCAGTGCGGCCCGCGGCATCTTCGAGGCGATCTACTTCAAGCCCGAGTTTCGCTGGCAAGTCACGCGTATTGAAATTCTCAATCCGCCGTCGCTGATTGCCCTGCGCCGCAACGAAGTGAAAGAGAAGCTCAATCCGCAGGCGGTGCAAAAGTGGATGTCCGGCAAGGCCGAAGTCGAGCCACTCTGGGCCGACGCCACCGAAGAAGCCAAAGGTCGCACGCAACGCCAAACGATGGCGCTCCGCAACCCGCGCTTTCGGCTCACGGCCGAGATTGTTCCCCGGCCAGACAAGGCCTCGCAGCAACGGGCGTACGACGAGCAATTCGTCCGGCGGGCCTCGCAAGGCAAGTGCTTTCACCAGCCGTCGTTCGGCTGCCGCGAGTTTGTGGCCTTCTTTCGCTATGTCGAGTCGCTCGACGGAGAGTCGCCGCCCTGTGCGTTTACAAGCGATCTTGGGCTGATGCTCTATGATGTCTTCGATTTGCGACCGGTCAATGACTGCCACGCTTCGCCGTTTATCAGCCTCTTTCGTGCGAAGGTGACGGACGGCGTGCTGGAAGTGCCGCCCTTTGAAAGCGACCAAGTGTTCAAGCCGGAGCACGCAGGGAGGGCCGACTGATGTTGCATGAACTTGTGACGCACGCCTTGCAGGAACACTTGGTGGTCGAGCCGGGTTTTAAGCCGAAATTGGTGCGATGGCTGATGCTGTTTTCCTCGACCGGAGCGTTCTTGGGCATTCAAGACCTGAGCGACGGAAGCCGTGGCAGCAAGGGACGCCAGTTCGCCGCATGTCCCGACCTGACACAACAAGAAATGGTATCGGCCGGGGCCGGATGCCGACATTTTTTGGTCGACGGTGTCGATGTGGTCTGCTTGCTCACCAAGGATGGCCAGATCGACGACAAACATCGTGCTAAGCACGAGTATTTCGTTTCGCTGCTCGAAGAGGCGTCGGCCGAGGTTGGCGTTTTAGGGCCGATCGCAGCCAGTCTCCGCGATGAAGCGGTGTTGGAGTCCGCTCGCCTCGCCTTGGCGGAGCATAAGGCGAAGCCCATGGAATTGGGCACCCTTGCCGTCGGCGATGTGACGGGCGCAACCGTCATCGTCGAGCAAGACACCTGGCGCGAGTGGTGGAAGGCAAAGCGTGAATCGATGGCAACTCAGCGCAAGGCCAAGTCGACCAAGCCGTCGCGGGGAAAGAACGCTGCCCCGGCCGAAGGGCCGATCCTAATGCGATGCCTGCTCAGCGGCTCGCTGATCGAGCCGCAGCCGACTCACAACAAGATCGAAGGTCTATCCGATGTGGGCGGGCTTTCGATGGGCGACGCCTTGACAAGTTTCGACAAGGAGGCCTTCGCTTCGTTTGGGTTGGAGCAAGGGGCCAATGCCGCCATGAGTGAGGCGATGGTGAAGACCTACGTCACCAGTCTCAACCATTTGATTCGCAACAATAGCCGCCGGCTGGCCGGCGTGAAGGTCATTTATTGGTACAGCGGTAAGGTGGCCAACGAAGACGACCCGATGCGGGAACTCTTTGAAGGTTTTGGTTTGCGACTGCCGGAGGATGGCGAGGAAGATTCCGAGCCGGCCGAAGAGACGGCAGACAATCTCTCCCAGCATCAGGCTTTGGGCCGTGCTCGGCGGCTGCTGGAAGCAATCCAATCAGGCCACCGGCCTGAACTGGTGAAGTATCGCTACTATGCCCTGACCCTTTCGGCCAATAGCGGCCGAGTGGTCGTCCGCGACTGGATGGAAGGCCCGTTCGAAGAACTTCTGCGGGCAATTAGCGCTTGGTTTGATGATTTACAGATTCAACTTCTGGACTACCAAGAATTGGGGAAGCCGCCTCGTTACGAGCACGTCTTGACCTGCTGCCTAAGGGAACGTCCGCCCTCCCAATCGTACGCCGACTGGACTCGCCCTCTCGGACCGCACCGCGCCGGGCTGTGGAAAGCGGCAATCGGTGGTCCGAAAACCGCGATTCCCCGGGCCCTTATTGAGCAAGCGGTCCTCGCCCATCGCGCGTCCATCATCGCGAATCAGGCGATCCTTTACGTCAACTCAAAAGAGAGAAGCGATGGTGATGAACGCAAGAGTTATAATCGTTCCTTGCTTTATGCTCGGATGGCAGTGATGCGAGCGTACTGCAACCGATTTGCCCGAATTACGAACAAAGGAGAATATGCTGTGGACGCTATTTTAGACGTAAACCATCCTCGAACAGCCTATCACATCGGCCGACTTATGGCGGTGCTAGAAATGATACAGCGCCGTGCACAGGGAGAGATCGGGGCCACGATCGCCCAGACTCACTACGCGACTGCGGCGACGCGCCCGATCGCGGCATTGCCCCGCCTACAAACCCTGGTGCAGCACCATATTCCCAAGATCGAACCGTTCCACTTGCGTCAACAATATGTCACCCTGCTGACCGAAATCAATCTTTCGGTCGGACAAACAATTCCGCGGACGTTCGATTTAGAGGACCAATGTCTATTCCATCTCGGTTATTACCATCAGCGAGCATTCACTCCATTCGATGAGTCTCCCTTCCGCCATTGGACAATGAATGGCGAGAACGTGCGGTCGAAATCCGAGGTGATCGTTGCAAATCTTTTGGCACATCTCGGGATCGAGTACGTCTATGAACAGCCGCTCGAATTTGACGATCGCGGGACCAGAATGAATGGCAAAGATAAGGAGAATGGGGCGAGAGCGATTAGGCCTGACTTCACTGTAAAGAACACGAAAGACGGTCGTCCAATCTATATCGAACACCTTGGGATGATGGACAACTACAGTTACCGAGTCGATTGGAACGACCGCCTCAAGCTGTACCGCAAACTGGACATATTGCCCTTGGAAGAGAGCGGCGGGCAGAACGGCGTGCTTATCACAACCGAGGAAAAAGCGGGCACAATCGATTGCCGCGAGCTCGTTAATAAACTGAAGAACCTGATTTAATCTCAACCAGCCATTACAAATACAAGAAGGAAGAACCAATGTCTAATCCCATCACCAACCGTTACGAATTCCTGTTCCTCTTTGACTGTGAAAATGGCAATCCCAACGGCGATCCCGACGCTGGCAATGCCCCGCGAGTCGATCCCGAGGATATGCACGGCCTGGTCTCCGACGTGGCCATCAAGCGTCGCATCCGAAACTATGTCCAAGCGCGACAAACAGTGGCTAATGAGCCGGGCAACTGTATTTTCGTCCAACATTCCACGGCGCTGAATGCGAAGATTGCTTTAGCTCACGAAAAGACGGGCGGGATGCCGCCGATCGTCAAGGGAAAATGGGGGCCGAACAAAGACAAAGTCGAGGCTGCGAGGAAGTGGATGTGCGATAACTTCTACGACGTGCGCGCCTTTGGCGCTGTACTTTCGACCGGTCCCAATGCTGGGCAGGTCCGAGGGCCGGTCCAAATCGCCTTTTCCCGATCGGTCGACCCCGTGGTTACCCTCGACCTTTCGCTTACCAGAGTCGCAACTACCCAGGACGATGTACCGGCGAAGAAGGAAACGACATCGGCGACATATCTCGATTGGGAACAGAAGGCCCCCGAAGATACCCTTCGCACGATGGGCCGCAAGTCGCTGATTCCCTATGGCCTGTTCCTTGGCAAAGGATTCATCAGCGCTCACCTCGCCCAACAGACGGGCTTCTCCAAGGATGACCTGAAGCTGCTGTTCGAGGCCGTTTTGAACATGTACGAGCACGACCGCTCCGCTAGCAAGGGCGTCATGACTGTCCGGCAGCCGCTCTACGTGTTCAAGCACGTCGGCACCGACAGCAATTCGACGCAACGTCAGCAACAGGCGATGCTCGGCTGTGCCCCGGCCCAGGTTCTCTTCGAGCAGGTCGTGAAAGTCAGCAACAAGGACATTACTGCGCCGCCTCGGCAGTTCGACGACTATCAGGTTGAAGTGCTTCGCGACAAGGTGCCGGCCGGCGTGGAATTGCTGGAACTGCCTCGCCAGTTCGATGAACTGTAATAGCGTGAAGTTGTGCTCCAGAGGCAAGAACAAGCGGCAACGGTCCCCTCTCCCTTTGGGAGAGGGCGAGGCTGAAGGCGGTCCTGTTTCAGTCGGCTTGCGTGCCACTCCATATGTACAGCGAGGACGACTACCTGCCGATCTCTGCCTTGCAGCACTTGGAGTTCTGCCCCAGGCGGTGCGCGCTGGTGCACGTCGAAGGGCAATGGTCCGAAAACGTCCAGACGGCCGAAGGTCGCACTCTCCATCAGAAGGTCCACGAGGCGCCGTCGGAAACGGTCGCCGGAGTGCGAGTGGCCCGCGGTGTGCGCCTTTGCTCTCAAAAACTGGGCCTCTATGGCGTGGCCGACGTCGTCGAGTTTCACCCCACGGACAGCCGCGATGAGCGAACCGTGACGATCGATGACTCCGGCCGGCGATGGCTGCCGTTGCCCGTGGAATACAAACGGGGCCGGCGAAAATCGGAGATGTCCTATTCCGTGCAACTGTGCGCCCAGGCAATGTGCCTCGAAGAGATGCTCGGCGGCTTCATTCCCTCTGGCGCGTTGTTTCATGGCCAGAGTCGGCGTCGTCAGGTGATTACGCTCGACGAACCGCTGCGGACGCGCACCTGGAATCGCGCGCACGAGCTTCATCGATTGATCGACTCCGGCGTCACACCGGAACCCGTATACAGCAAGAAGTGCCGCTTCTGTTCGCTCAACGAGCGGTGTATGCCCAAACTCAAGCCGACCCGCTCGGCCGTCGACTACATCCGCCGGTCGGTTACCGGCATGCTTGGCGATTCCCCTTGAGGAGTTCGCATGAAGAAGCACGACAACACGCTCTACGTGACCACGCAGGGATCCTACTTGGCCCGTGAGGGGACAAACGTGCTGGTTCGCGTGGAAAAAGAGACCCGGTTTCGCGTGCCCGTGCACAATCTTGGCGGCATTGTCTGCTTCGGCAACGTCGGCTGCAGCCCGTTTGTGATGGGCCTTTGCGGCCGCAGCGGCGTCAGCATCTCGTTTCTCACCGAAACCGGCCGCTTCCTGGCTCGCGTGCTCGGACCGCAGTCGGGCAATGTCCTCCTGCGACGTGCTCAGCATCGCATGACGAGCGATCCCTGCGCGGCGGCCGATTTTGCCCGATCCGTCGTGGCTGCCAAGGTCGCCAATGCTCGATCCGTGTTACAGCGGGCACGCCGCGATCACATCGACCGGGTACCGCTCGAAAAAGTCGTCCCCGCGATTGATCGCCTGGCGTGTCTGATTCGCGAACTCCAACGCCCCATGCCGTTGGACGAGGTCCGCGGCAAGGAAGGCGACGCCGCTCGAGAGTACTTCGCCGCATTCGACGATTTGATTCTGCAGCAGAAAGAGGCGTTCTTCCTTCGTGAACGGACGCGTCGCCCGCCGCGAGACAATATGAACGCCTTGCTGTCGTTTCTCTATTCGTTGTTGACGTACGATGTGGCCTCGGCGTGTGAGGCAGTCGGGCTTGATCCGCAAATGGGCTTCTTGCACGCTGATCGATCGGGGCGGGCGTCGCTAGCCCTTGACTTGGTCGAGGAATTTCGGTCGATGATCGCCGACCGCTTGGCGCTGTCCTTGGTCAACCGTCAGCAAGTGGCGGCCAAGGGTTTTGTGCGTCAGCCGGCCGGCGGCGTGGAAATGGATGCCGCGACTCGCAAGGCGGTGCTCGTCGCCTATCAGAAGCGAAAGGAAGAACCAATCCTGCACCCGTTCCTGAACGAAAAGATCAGTACTGGGCTGCTGCCCCACGTGCAGGCCCGCCTGCTTGCCCGCTGGCTGCGCGGCGAATTGGATACGTACCCGCCCTTCTTCTGGAAATAGGCCTTGCCATGATGGTGCTGGTGACCTACGACGTCAATGTCCAAACCGCCGAGGGTCGGCGGCGACTGCGGCACGTCGCCAAGATCTGCCAGGATCACGGCCAGCGGGTGCAGAACTCGGTGTTCGAGTGCCTCGTCGACCCGGCGATGTGGGTGTCGTTGAAGAGCCAGTTGGAAGGCGAAATCAATCCGGAAAAGGACAGTCTGCGGTACTATTTTCTCGGCAGCAACTGGCAACGGCGCGTCGAGCACATCGGGGCGAAAGAGACCTACGATCCGGAAGGCCCGCTGATTGCCTAACAACCGGAGGGGCGACCAACGCCGCGCCGCTCCTTCCGCGAAACCATAGTGTGGGCAGTTCCTCCAGGAGGTTCGCGATTGACATAACGTCGTACCTCCGTGATGATTAGCGCAGTCGACATGGCTAGTCCGGCGGGGCTCCGTGCTATTTTGGCGTGGGTTCGCGGATTGCCGTGCGCAACTCGGGGCACGCCCGTGCCTTAGATGCGACACTGTCGCCCGCTTCGCGCGGGCGTGGATTGAAACAGTATTAGCTTTAGCAGCGACATGGAGTGGAGGGTGTCGCCCGCTTCGCGCGGGCGTGGATTGAAACCTGATTAGCAAGCCGAAGATTTTAGGGTTTGGACGTCGCCCGCTTCGCGCGGGCGTGGATTGAAACTATTTGTTGTGGCTTATAGCTGCGATGCCTTTTGTCGCCCGCTTCGCGCGGGCGTGGATTGAAACCGGTCGCCGGGCTCCGCGCGTGCTTCGTGGTTTTTGTCGCCCGCTTCGCGCGGGCGTGGATTGAAACCAACGGCTCAGCGATCAGTCGCCGATATTTATGTCGCCCGCTTCGCGCGGGCGTGGATTGAAACATAATCGTGTTGCCGGAAGCGTTGATGGCGCTCGGTCGCCCGCTTCGCGCGGGCGTGGATTGAAACATGCGTGTCATCTTCCACTACCTGAAACAGCGAGGTCGCCCGCTTCGCGCGGGCGTGGATTGAAACAGTACATCACCAACCAGCCACCTACGGCGAACGATGTCGCCCGCTTCGCGCGGGCGTGGATTGAAACATTTCCTCTTGGGCGAAGAGGACGCAGGTCGAGAGTCGCCCGCTTCGCGCGGGCGTGGATTGAAACGCACTGGTAGTGCGGGTATTTGATAATCAGCGGGTCGCCCGCTTCGCGCGGGCGTGGATTGAAACGAGCAGATCATCGTCGAGCGTCGATTGAAAGCGATGTCGCCCGCTTCGCGCGGGCGTGGATTGAAACTTGCTGCATCTCTTCGAAGTCCGACTTGCCGAACGTCGCCCGCTTCGCGCGGGCGTGGATTGAAACGGTTCGGCGGCACCGCGTACACTGGCGGACTGCTGGTCGCCCGCTTCGCGCGGGCGTGGATTGAAACTTACCATGGCTGCCACGCAGTCGGGTGCCGGTAGTCGCCCGCTTCGCGCGGGCGTGGATTGAAACAGGCCACGACCGCGGGCGTAACGCTCGACATCCTGTCGCCCGCTTCGCGCGGGCGTGGATTGAAACATCACCGGGGACGGCCTCATCTTCGGCCTTGTTCGTCGCCCGCTTCGCGCGGGCGTGGATTGAAACTTTGCGATCTGCTGGCATGGATGCTGGGCTGGAAGTCGCCCGCTTCGCGCGGGCGTGGATTGAAACGCCGACGAGCTTTTGCAAAACGCCAGGTGGGAGCGTCGCCCGCTTCGCGCGGGCGTGGATTGAAACGACGATCCGCAAACCGACGAGTCGGCGGCGAGCCCGTCGCCCGCTTCGCGCGGGCGTGGATTGAAACAGTTTGGCCGAAGACTTGCGTGGGGTGTTGCAGAGTCGCCCGCTTCGCGCGGGCGTGGATTGAAACCCCTTAGAGGTTCCTCGTTCGATTGTGCTCGACTGTCGCCCGCTTCGCGCGGGCGTGGATTGAAACTGATTCCACTCCTAAGCCTTTCGCTAAAGCCCGCGTCGCCCGCTTCGCGCGGGCGTGGATTGAAACGAGTACGGCACTTTCGAGGTGAACAGCCGCGAGCGTCGCCCGCTTCGCGCGGGCGTGGATTGAAACTGGTAGCTGGTAGCCGTACTCGTCAAGCAGCGCGTGTCGCCCGCTTCGCGCGGGCGTGGATTGAAACTTGATTGCCATTTTTCAATCCTCTTTTGCTTTTGTCGCCCGCTTCGCGCGGGCGTGGATTGAAACAGCGCCGATTAGCCTCGCCTGCACGTCGCGGATCGTCGCCCGCTTCGCGCGGGCGTGGATTGAAACGAATTGGTTTACTGACGAACTGCCGCCGTATCCGGTCGCCCGCTTCGCGCGGGCGTGGATTGAAACGATGAAATCTTAGCGGCGGCGTGTGTGAATTGCGGTCGCCCGCTTCGCGCGGGCGTGGATTGAAACCGGATCGGCCGGACAACCACTATTGGGATAACATCGTCGCCCGCTTCGCGCGGGCGTGGATTGAAACTCGAAAATCTGCTCGACCGTGCAGTGCATCATCGTCGCCCGCTTCGCGCGGGCGTGGATTGAAACTCAATGCGTCCGTTCAGCTCGCGGCAGTCGGCCGGGTCGCCCGCTTCGCGCGGGCGTGGATTGAAACCACCTCTGGCCGGAGTTGGAACTGGACGCCGGCAGTCGCCCGCTTCGCGCGGGCGTGGATTGAAACATACGTCGGGCTTGCAGTACTTTCAAACCGGCAAGTCGCCCGCTTCGCGCGGGCGTGGATTGAAACGTGCCGGCCGCGTTACCGCCCACAAGGAAGGCGACGTCGCCCGCTTCGCGCGGGCGTGGATTGAAACATTCTATTCAGGCTTTCGCAACAGCAGGCCGAGCGTCGCCCGCTTCGCGCGGGCGTGGATTGAAACCATAAATCGTTTCTTCCTTCTCGTGGAGCACTCGGTCGCCCGCTTCGCGCGGGCGTGGATTGAAACAAATCCACTCGACAAAGATATCGTGTCGCTGCTGTCGCCCGCTTCGCGCGGGCGTGAAACCACAGCAGAAATTATCCATTATGAGCAACTTAAGTTGCTGCCCAGCAAGTACTTCGGACAGCAATGTCGCCATCCAGGCAAGATAATTGTCTCCTTCCGAGAACCGTTACAGGGCCTTGCTGGCGTTGTCGTTGTGGCAATACGCTACGTTATCGTCATGAGACTCGGAGTCATTCGCGCACAGGCCGTGAAATCGAGTGTTGCCCGCAGGGGCGCTGACCATCTCTCCACTGCGGCAGAACCTGGGGCTGTCTGAACGAAGAGCGAGCGGCCGATTTCCTCCGCGGCGTTTTCGGGGAGCGGTAAGTGTCATCTGGAACGGCGGGCCGATGTACAAAGGTGACTCGATTCGTGCCGTAGGGCGTGAGTTCCCGCGATTGTCGCTTGAAAGACTGCCGTCGTACATCCTGACCTCAACCCCGTCGAGTACCTGTGGAATCACTTGAAGTATGACGTTCTCTCGAACTTCCTGACGGACGACGTACTGCACTTCAACAGCGTGCTGAAACAGCCACTTCGTCGAGCCCGGACCTCATCCCGACGGCTCCATAGCTTCCTCCGCCAGGCCAGTTTGCCGATTCGCCTGGACTACGGATAAAAGTTACTCCACTTTTCTGAGGATCAATAGTGGTACCCTTTTCCTTCCAAGCATGTGGGAATCGACTGCTCCGCGATTCTATATATCGTGATGACAGGCAGTCGCTGTGTGCTGCCATATATGCCGCATCATGAGACATTGAGACAGCAAGATCTCATTGTCTCACCTTTCCCGAACAGATCGTTTTAGCCCGAATCATGGAGGATTCTAATGCGTAAAGGACAACCGCTTCCGCCACACTGCCTGACCGTCCAAACCTATCAGGAACTGCAGGCCATCGTCGCGGCGTTTGCCGGGGGAAACTACGAGTTGCTTTGTATTGTTGGCAGTCCGGGAGTTGGAAAGTCCGAGACGGTATCTCGACTGATGAACGACGCTTTGAGACCGTCGGGGTGGGGGCTGATCAAGGGCAAACACAGTCCGCTGGATCTCTATGAACGCGTATATCGTTTTCGAACGACTCCCATCGTCTTCGATGACCTCGACGACCTGCTGCAAAAAGTCGAGAACGTGATATTGCTGAAATGTCTTTGTGACACACGCCCTGTCAAGCAGATCGCCTGGGGAAGCAACCATCGACTGTTCAATGCGGAGGACCTTCCCAAAAGTTTCGAGGCGATTAGCCGAGTCTGCCTAATTTGCAATGACTGGAATGCTCTGAACCGAAATATTGGCGCCGTCTATGATCGCGGCGTACTTGTCAACTTCCAACCTAGCGCCTTGGAAGTACATCGGGAGATTGCCCGTGCAGGTTGGTATGACGACCAAGAAGTGTTTACGTTCATCGGCCAGAATTTGTTTTTTATCATGGAACCAAGTTTTCGGTTCTACCAAATAGCGAGGGACCACAAGCGAGCCGGACTGGACTGGAAGACACTCGTCTTGCGGACCATGGAGGCCAATGTAGATCCGAAGTTGATACTCGTGGCCCATCTATTGGTCGATTCTCAGTACGAACAATCGCCGGTTTCCGAGGCCGCCCGCGAACAAGCATTCAAAGAAGCGGGCGGCGGTTCACGGGCTACTTATCACCGCTTCAAGGCCGAGTTGCTCGCCAAGCGAGGTGAAATTGACCTGAAAGCCGTGGAGTCTGTCAAATTACTGCCCTACAAACCGGACCTTCGCTACCTAGCGATGTTTGATCGTCGGCGACAACTAGAGCAATTGCGGGAAGACTCGGCGGAAGAGCCGATGTCGAACTTAAGCCAAGTCACACCCGCTCCACGATGTGATGACGCCCTATGTTCACTGCGCGAGGCTATGCGCAAGGCGATTCTCAAGGAAGATTACCGGGAGGCCGCAAAACTTCGCGACCAGATTCGCCGTCTCGATTCGGGTCAGCGCGACGAGAGTTGAGGCATGATGGGGACTTCCCGGGACCTAAAGGACACCAAGGTAGTTGCTGCACGGTGATACGAGTTCCCCATGTCGCGCTAGACAAGACCGCCGCGCGTGAGCAGCGAACAGGTATAGCCATGGGACATTGACATCGAGCGATCCCGTAGCGGATCGATCGTCCTAAATAAACCAAGAAAACATGTCACAATATGAAAGATTGTAGGCGGCGTGCTATCAGCGGGTTGGCCCCGCCGGTGGACGGAAAAGCACGCCGCTTAAATATGAAAGATTGTAGGCGGCGTGCTATCAGCGGGTTGGCCCCGCCGGTGGACG